>NZ_WVHO01000013.1 GCF_009834805.1 Saccharibacter sp. 17.LH.SD | reverse complement strand
CCCGCCCCTAACTTCTGAAGATAGGTACCATATTGACGTGCATCTGGCTTCCCTAACTCAAGGCTCTGGAACATCTTATCGACCACTTCATGGCCTTCTAGTCCCTGAGACGCATATTTCCTGATCTCTTCAGGTGTGTTCCCTCGGGCAAGTTCTTCTTGGAAAACACCATATTGACGTGCATCTGGCTTCCCTAACTCAAGGCTCTGAAACATCTTATCGACCACTTCATGGCCTTCTAGTCCCTGAGACGCATATTTCCTGATCTCTTCAGGTGTGTTCCCTCGGGCAAGTTCTTCTTGGAAAACACCATATTGACGTGCATCTGGCTTCCCTAACTCAAGGCTCTGGAACATCTTATCGACCACTTCATGGCCTTCTAGTCCCTGAGACGCATATTTCCTGATCTCTTCAGGTGTG
>NZ_WVHO01000012.1 GCF_009834805.1 Saccharibacter sp. 17.LH.SD | reverse complement strand
CCCGTCCGCCACTAACCCCGAAAGGTTCGTGCGACTTGCATGTGTTAAGCATGCCGCCAGCGTTCGCTCTGAGCCAGGATCAAACTCTCAGGTTCAATCCAACCAAAACGCACATAGCAAATAAAGCATCTCTAATTCTTACATCAGAAATATATCAGCCATGACATCCTAGCGATAATCTACCACTAAAACGCCGCCAACATATCCCTTCCAGTCTCTCTTCAATTCTCAAAGATCACTACCAAACAACCCCAGAACTTCCGCCCCAGCGCCGCCGGTGAAGCGCCTTATACACTACACTCAAAAACCGTCAATCGATTCTAATCAAAAAAATCATAAACCTTCACAAAAAGTTAAATACCCAACCCTCCTAATCACCCAAAAAACACAAACCACATAACAAAAAAGCCAACTCAGTCCCCCAAGTTGGCCTCTCTATTAGAACCTCAGCACATTATAAAAGAATCGGATCTGGCCCTAAAGGAACAATCCGAGTTGGATTGATCCATGGATGACTCTGGTAATAGTGATTCTTGATATGCCGCCAATCAACCGTTGGATGAATGGACGGATGCCGATAAAGCTTAGACGTATAAGCGTGCAACGCTGGATAGGAAGCCAGTAAGCGCTTATTGCATTTGAAATGCCCATGATAGACAGCATCAAAACGCACAAGAGTCGTGAAAAGGCGAATGTCTGCTTCCGTAAGCTTATCACCAACAAGATATTCTCTCGTTGAAAGTCGCTCTTCTAACCAATCAAGCGTTTCAAACACATCCGTAACAGCTTTTCCATAAGCTTCCTGGCTTGTGGCGAACCCTGAGCGATACACACCATTATTCAGATTGTCGTAAATGCGATCATTCACCTGATCGATCTCAGTGCGTAATTCTTTAGGGTAATAATTCCCCTCACGAGCACCTAATGTATCAAATGCTTCATTGAACATACGAATAATGTCTGAGGATTCATTCGACACAATTTTCTTGGTCTTTTTGTCCCACAAAACAGGAACTGTCACACGTGATGTACAGTGAGGGTCTGATAACGTGTATATTTCCCGCATGAAGTGGCAATCATTCACTGTGTCAGGAATCACACCAGGACCATCATCAAACGTCCAACCCTGATCATCCATCAACCAATGAACAACTGAAACACTGATCAAATCTTCCAATCCTTTGAGTTTCCGTACGATCAACGTACGATGCGCCCAGGGACAAGCCAAAGAGACATAGAGATGATACCGTCCCTTCTCTGCTGGGAAATCTCCCGGATTTTTTTCCTCTCCCGGTGGGACAAGACGATTGCGGAAAACAGATGGCCTCCGCGCAAAATCCCCTTTCCCAGAAATAGTGGTTTCAAAACCATTGGCGTACCACGTGCCGTTAACGAGCTCACCCATAAATAGTCTTTCACTTCTTACCGTTAGTCATAGCCGTTTATTCCCGGCTTTCTTACCCGCCACTATGTATCCCCAACGGCATAGAACGAAAGACCGAACCCTGTAATGCATCCGTCACGTTTTTTTACAGCCTCATGACAAAGGCCGCTGCGCACTCATGCGCAACGGCCTCGCTCAACTCACAACACAACCAATAAATCGTTACTTATTGAGCACTGATCACAAGATGATCCTGATCGGCTGACACATGAACTGTTTGCCCATCATGAATCTTGCCTTCCAGCAACTCACCAGCCAACGTGTTCTGGAGCTCACGTTGGATCACTCTCTTCAACGGACGCGCCCCATAGATAGGATCATACCCCGCCTCAGACAGCCACTCACGTGCCTTATCGTCCAATTGCAAGCCGATCTTGCGATCCTCCAATAACTGACGCAAACGCCCAAGTTGGATCTCAACAATCTTGCCCATATCCGCCCGCTGTAAGCGAGAGAACAAAATAATCTCATCCAAACGATTCAAGAACTCGGGACGGAAATGGTTTCTCACCACATTCATCACTTGTCCCTGAACCAACTCAGCCGGTTCCCCGTCTTTCTGCTGAGACAAGATATCGGACCCTAAGTTACTCGTCAGGACAATAATCGTGTTGCGAAAATCCACAACGCGCCCTTGCCCATCTGTTAGGCGACCATCATCAAGAACCTGCAGCAAGATATTGAACACATCCTCATGAGCCTTCTCTACCTCATCAAACAGGATCACCTGATATGGACGACGACGCACAGCCTCTGTGAGAACGCCACCCTCATCATAGCCAACATAGCCTGGAGGCGCACCGATCAAGCGAGACACGGCGTGCTTTTCCATGAACTCACTCATATCAATCCGCAACAACGCACGTTCGTCGTCAAAGAGAAATTGAGCCAAAGCCTTCGTCAATTCCGTCTTACCGACACCTGTTGGCCCAAGGAAAAGGAAGGACCCTATGGGACGATTCGGGTCTTGCAGCCCAGCGCGTGCACGCCGCACAGCATTGGACACAGCCACCAAAGCAGCCTCCTGTCCAACAACACGCTCCCTCAACACATCTTCCATGCGTAAGAGCTTAGAACGCTCACCCTCCAGCATGCGATCTACAGGAACACCCGTCCACCGAGATACGACAGACGCTATTCCCTGATCTGTTACCGTATCGGCAAACAAACCGGCTTTATCAGAACTCGCTTCAACTTCCTGAGCCTTGGCAATTCCGGCCTCAAGTTTAGGAATGACATCATACATTAACTCAGAGGCACGTTGTAAATTCCCCTGACGCTGCGCCACCTCAACCTCAGACCGTGCGCGATCGAGATCCTCCTTGCTGCGTTGCACCGCATTCATACGGTCTTTCTCCGCATGCCAGGAGGCACTCATCTCATCCGACTTTTCTTGCAGATCAGCAAGCTCGCTCTCTAAAGCCACAAGACGTTCTTTTGAGGCAGAATCATCCTCTTTACGGATCGCTTCACGCTCAATCTTAAGTTGAATGATACGACGGTCTAACTCATCCAACGCCTCAGGCTTACTGTCGATCTGCATCCGCACACGACTTGCAGCCTCATCGACTAAGTCAATCGCTTTATCCGGCAAGAAACGGTCCGTAATATACCGATTTGACAGCGTTGCCGCTGCTACAAGCGCATTATCGGTAATACGCACACCATGATGCAGCTCGTACTTTTCCTTGATTCCACGTAGGATAGAAATCGTATCTGCGACAGAGGGCTCACCCACGAAAACCGGCTGGAATCGACGTGCTAATGCCGCATCTTTCTCAATATACTTGCGATACTCATCAAGCGTTGTCGCACCGATACAATGCAACACACCACGTGCCAACTCCGGCTTGATCAGGTTCGACGCATCCATTGCCCCATCAGAGCGACCCGCCCCTACCAATGTGTGCATCTCATCGATGAAGAGAATCACCTCCCCCTCTGCGCTTTCAATTTCCTTCAGCACAGCCTTGAGGCGCTCCTCAAACTCTCCTCGATATTTTGCACCAGCAACGAGGGCACCCAAATCAAGCGACAAAAGCCGTTTATTACGCAATGCCTCTGGCACATCACCATTGACAATACGAAGAGCCAGCCCTTCAACAATGGCCGTCTTCCCAACACCAGGCTCACCAATCAGTACAGGATTGTTCTTGCTACGGCGCGCTAACACTTGAATCGCCCGACGAATTTCTTCGTCACGGCCGATAACAGGATCCAGCTTCCCTTCCTGGGCGATAGCCGTCACATCCCGTGCATATTTCTTCAAGGCATCAAATGTGCTTTCCGCCGCAGCCGAATCCACTTTGCGCCCTTTGCGAATCTGAGCGACAGCACGCTCCAACGCCTCAGGTGTCGCTTTCCCCTGCCGTAAAGCTTCGCCAGCGGGTGTTTGACTCGCACTAATTGCAACCAACAAGCGATCTTGCGCGACAAAACTATCCCCAGCGGCTTGTGCTGCCGCCTGTGCAGCATCCAACACACGCACAAAATCCGGCGTCGCTTGTGGTTGTGACGCCCCTGCACCTTGCACTTTAGGGAGCTTCGCTAGAGCTGTATCATTCGCATTTTGTACCTGCTTTGGGTCTCCCCCAGCTGCACGAATGAGCGAAGCACCCGCCCCTTGCTCATCATCCAACAACGCCTTCAACAAATGTTCTGGCGTTAATTGCTGATGATAATCCCGCAATGCAATTGTCTGCGCTGCTTGTAAAAACCCCTGACTACGCTCAGTAAACTTTTGAATGTCCATTCTCTATTCTCCTTCTCGTCCCATAACGGCAACGATGAATGTTCACATCACCCCATCAATGGCAGCGACACGTGCCTAATATTTAGGCATGATTCACAGGTCTTCAAGACTTACGTAAAAAAGTTTTCCACAGGAGCTCCTCCGTTCATAGATACGGGCCTCTTGCAGGAGAGTAAGCACTCTCACAGGCCACGCCACCCCTTTCGTGCTTCTTTCACCACATCGTGATCATCGCTAAAACAACTCGAACGAGAACAGCTTTTACCTTACGCCTCGCCCACTATTGAGGTCAGAGACAGCGGATTTACCCCAAGCGATGCCAGTGCCGTCTCCCATTTGCGACTAGGATGAACACCAAAAACCAGCTCTTCATTTGCGTCAGCTACGTACCAGGCATTTCCACGCAAAATCTCTTCTTCCAGCTGGCCTGCTTCCCACACTGAATGCCCCAACAGCATCACAGCCCGACGAGGCCCGCCACCAGAAGCCAGCTCCTTCAAAATATCTAAGCTCGCACTGACATTGGCCAAACCACCTGTTTTGATACTCTCCGCTCCATGCCATTCGAGCGAATGCAAAATAAAGCCGCGCCCAGGTTCAACAGGACCACCAACCCCAAGACCGAACAAACGCTCGGGAGGATTAGGAGAAACATTAAGCTGTTTCAGCAAATCTGCCATGGTTGGATGGGTCAAACGTCGATTCACAATCATCCCCATCGCACCACCCGCGGCAGAATGTGAGCACATATAAATGACCGTCTGTGCAAATTCAGTATCTGCCAGCACCGGGCTCGCTACAAGCAAACGCCCTGTAAGGTTTTCGTTAGGAGATACAAAAGGCATTCCATCTTCTCCAAATGAACGGCATGTTGGGGAATACGACAAGAAAACAACTTGTCCTCCCTTATACTCTCTCGCGGAGTGTCAATCTATGACCACCTCTGAAACAGTTCTCGTCACAGGAGCAACATCCGGCTTCGGGAAGGCAATCGCCACACGGCTCATTCATGATGGATATCGTGTTATCGCTACTGGCCGGCGAACGGACCGCCTTAACGCCCTGCATCAGGTTCTTGGTGATGCTTTATTGCCTGTAACACTCGATATTACGGACCGCGACGCCATTCGCGCCCTACCAGATACACTTCCACAGGAATGGCAAGCGATTGATGCACTCATCAACAATGCCGGTCTTGCTCTCGGTATGGAGCCTGCTTACGACGCTAATCTTGATGATTGGCACACCATGATCAACACGAATATCTCTGGCCTCATCGAGATTACCCGTGCCTTTTTACCAGAAATGCTCCAACGTAAAAAAGGCTATATTCTGTCCCTCGGCAGTACGGCTGGAACATATGCATACCGCGGCGGCAATGTTTACGGAGCAACCAAAGCTTTCGTCGAACAGTTTATGCAGAACCTCCGCACAGACCTACTCGGCACCCCAATTCGCATCACTAATATTGAACCTGGTCTTTGTGGCGGCAGCGAATTTAGCCAAGTCCGCCTCCGTGACCAAGGGAAGGCTGAGGCTGTTTACAAAGGAACTGATCCGCTGCTTCCTGAAGACATAGCAGAAACCATCTCCTGGTTACTGCATCTCCCACCCCATATGAATGTTAATCGTATGGAAATTATGCCTGTCTGCCAGGCCCCTGCTGGATTAGCAGTACATCGCCAAGAACATTAAGTCCGGGGAGGTTTCTCCGATTCATCCATTATCGTTGTATGAATCGGAGAAACCTAACACCAAACAGGTAGGTCAATACGCTTTACGAACGGCGACGACTTGATTTTTCACCTGGGCGCCCACCAGCGGAACGACGACGTGGCGGAGCACCGCTTCGCCCCCCGCCGAAACGACCACCACCCCCAGCAGAGGAAGGACGTCGTCCGGCACCGCCAAAACCACCACTCCGAGCACGACGCATTGGTGGGCCGCTCATCGGTGGTTCTGCTGGTTCCAAGGTCACCTCGTCGGCATCAGCTCCAGCACGGCATGAGTTAAAACGCTCGACCTTGTCATCATTAATTTGGAAAAGCGTATCGTCCTGTTGAATACGAATGCTTCCGATATCTTTCTTCTGCACCCCGCCAAGGCGGCAAATAAGCGGAATAAGCCATTTAGGATCTGCTTTTTCACCACGACCAACACCCAGACGGAACCATGTCCCGGCCATTGGCTTACCGCGCCCTTCACGATCACGAGCACTTGGTGGTTCCACAGAAACAGGGCGAATATTTTCGACGCGTGGAAGATTCGCTTTATACATCCCCACAAGGGCCGCAGCTAACTTCGTTGCATCAAAACGCTCAACCAACTGTTTCACAAGGGTATCAGGCTCACCCTCGCGTTCTTCAACAAGAATTGGATCAGCTAAAAGACGCTGTGCATCCTGCTCTGCAATCGCTTCAGCCGTAGGGACGGGCTCCCACTCTGCTTTAATCCGTGCTTGTCCAAGAAGACGCTCAGCGCGTCGACGTTGGTTAAAGGGCACCATCAACACGCTTGTGCCTTTGCGCCCAGCGCGCCCCGTACGCCCTGAACGGTGCAACAATGTCTCAGAAGATGATGGCAAGCTTGCGTGAATAACCAACCCAAGAGCCGGTACATCAATCCCGCGTGCCGCAACATCCGTCGCTACACACACACGAGCCGCTCCGGAACGCAAACTTTCAATAGCGCGAGAACGCTCATTTTGCCCCATTTCCCCTGAAATAGCGACAGAAGCGAATCCCCGCTGCAAAAGCTCAGCTTGAACCTGCCCAACCAACAATCGCGTATTGCAAAAAACCATCGCTGTTGGGCTATCGAAATAACGCAGCACGTTAACGAGAGACCGCCCAACTTCATTAGGCGCAATGACGATACCACGATAGGCAATATCAGCATGCTGCTTTTGCCCAGATACCGTATCAATCCGCGCGGCATCCTTTTGGTAGCGACGTGCTAAACTCGCAATCTCACGTGCGATTGTCGCAGAGAATAATAAGGTGCGACGGTCTGCAGGAGAAGCATCTAAAATCTGCTCGAGCTCTTCACGGAAGCCCATATCCAGCATTTCGTCAGCTTCATCAAGCACGACAACACGCAGAGCCGATAGATCCAACTTCCCACGGGAGAGATGGTCGCATAAACGACCGGGTGTACCGACAACAATATGCACACCACGCTCTAATGAACGAGCCTCACGACGTGCATCTGTACCACCGATACAACTTGCAATACGTGCCCCAGTTTCACCATAGAGCCATGTCAATTCTGACTGCACCTGTAGAGCGAGTTCACGCGTAGGAGCAATAACAAGCGCCAGAGGAGACTTTGTGGGAGGGAGCGTTTCACCCTCACCTAAAAGAGTCGATGCAAAAGCCAAACCAAACGCAACGGTCTTACCAGACCCGGTTTGAGCAGAAACGAGAAGATCACGTGCATCCAATCCCGGCTCCAGAACGGCCTCTTGCACGGGAGTCGGCTGTTCATAGCCTCGCGCTTTTAGAGCACGAGTCAAAGCGGGATGGGTATCAGGAAATGGCATCGTTAACGAACACTCGGTCAAACTACACGCCGCCACAGACAATGGGCAGCCAGAAAGGCGCTGAATACCCTCTTATGCCGATAAAGGCCAGAGAATACTCATAACACCCGAAGAAACACCTGCATAATCATGTTATGATGCAGGCCACTAACAACAAATTATGAAACCATAAATATTATTGGCCCGCAGGACGACGTCCTACCACAGCCCGCACTGTATCCTTCCATGCTGTTAAATCTTCTGGCGGCACAACCTCACCTGTATCGAGGTCCGTAAATCCAGCCTGTGTCATCAATGCACTTACAAGGCGTACTCGATCTTCTGGCTCTAATGCCTGCCAAATCGCAACAGCCTTAGCCGGAATAAAACGGTCTGAAAAACTTACAATCAAGGGAACATTCGGCTTTAAAACGCGAAAAATTTCTTCCATCACTTTTTGGGGCTGTGTCAAATAGACCAAACCATCGCACAGTACTACACCATCAAAACTTTCGTCCTCAAAAGGCAATTCCGGTTTTGTGTTTAAATTCTGCACCGTGAATCGTGTGAGCGCTTTATTCGCTTCTAAAGCGGGCTGACACACATCCAGGCCAATCAATTCTTGAAACACGGCATCCTCTGGCATGTGGCTCATTGCACCAGACATGAGGTCCAATGTACGTCCACCTACAGGCAGAGTCGTACGATAGAGCGCCGTAATCGCGGTACGCGCTCCCATATCCATGAGCGAATCAAAGCCCTGACGCGCGAAAAACGTCTCATCAGGTTCATGACTCGCCTGTAAAAATGCCTTTTCATGAAGTCCTTGCACCGACTCCCCTCTTCCATTCTGTCATGTCGTCCCTATCTCTCGACGTGAGCCTCTGGCTGACAGACGTCAAGACCTCCTGTAAAGTATTGCGACTATGAACTTTGCCTTTACAAAAATGCACGGGCTGGGAAATGACTTTATCGTCATTGACGGCAGAACAACAGACATCACTCTTCAAGATGAGCATATTCGCACGCTCTGTGATCGTCATCTTGGGATCGGATGCGACCAGCTTGTCCTCCTGACACCCCCCAAACATCCAGAAGCCGATGTCTTTGTCCATTTCTACAATCCAGATGGCTCTGAAGCAGGGGCATGTGGCAACGCTTCCCGCTGCGTCGCTCAACTGTTAGGCAATGACCCGACCTTACAAACTTTAAATGGCCTTCTTCCGACAAAACAGGAAGGCGAGCTCATTACCGTTACCATGGGGAGACCACGCCTCTCATGGCAAGATATCCCTCTCGCCACGGCATGCGATACACGCCACCTTCCCCTTTATGACGCTGCTGCCTGTTCTATGGGGAACCCTCACGCCACACTTTTCCGCTCCATTGAAGACGCAACCACACTTGGCCCTATCCTAGAACACGATTCTCTTTTTCCAGAACGAGCTAATATTGGATTCGCTGAAATTATTTCCCGACGCCATATGCGGTTACGCGTCTGGGAACGTGGAGCAGGCCTTACACTGGCATGTGGCTCCGGAGCCTGCGCGGCTGTTGTCAACGCTGTCCGCCGCGACCTTGTTGATCGTCACTGCACCGTCACGATGGAAAAAGGAGACCTTACTATTCTTTGGCGAGAAGAAGATGACCTTGTCCTCATGACGGGCCCTGCGACAGCCGTCTTCACCGGACAGCTTTCATGAGTATTTCTCTCCTGACATTTGGCTGCCGTCTCAATGCTCATGAAAGTGACAGCATGGCGCATTATGCTCGACAGGGGCAAGCGAATGACGCGCATGAGACAGACACCATTATCGTCAATACATGCACCGTTACGGCAGAAGCAGAACGTCAAGCACGACAAGCCATCCGTCGGGCTCATCGTAAAAACCCTGAAGCGCGTATCATCGTTACGGGCTGCGCTTCAGAACGGAATAAAGCGCAATGGGCAGCCTTACCTGGCGTTCAGCGTATTGTCCCCAATGCCGATAAAATGACGCCAGCCTTGTGGGGCGCACATTCTGCAACGCCTCCCCCGTCCCGCCATATTCGCGCCTTGCTGCAGGTTCAACAGGGATGTGACCATCGCTGCACCTTCTGTGTGATTCCCTTTGGACGCGGGGATTCCACATCCACACCCCTAGAAGAAGTCATCCAACGCGGACGCATTTTAAGCGAGGACGGCCACCACGAGATTGTCTTAACGGGTGTCGATCTAGCCTCATGGCGTATTGATGATCAAGGACTAGGCTTTCTCTGCCACCGTTTACTGCAAGAAATTCCCGCTCTTCATCGCTTACGCCTCTCCTCAATTGATCCTATTCTCTTAGATCCAGACAAAGGAGATCGTCTCCTATGGGATCTTATCGCGAATGAACCCCGTTTCATGCCGCATCTACATTTATCACTCCAAGCGGGATCTGATCTGATTTTGAAGCGTATGAAACGCCGACATAACACGACGCGTGTCGCCGCACTCATAGCGCGTGCCCGCCAGTTACGCCCAACTATTGGCTTTGGCGCAGATGTTATTGCAGGCTTTCCAACCGAAACGGATGAGCTTTTCAACGAGACGCATGACTTCCTCTTGGAACAACAGATCCCGTTCCTTCATGTTTTCCCGTATAGTGAGCGCCCCAATACCCCTGCCGCAAGGATGCCGGCTTTACCTAAAGCTATTCGGCAAGAGCGCGCAGCCCAATTACGCCAAGTTGGGGACACAAACCGTGCGCTATTTCTTTCACGCTTCATCGGTGACGAAACCACTATTCTCATGGAAAGCGCGACCACGGGCCATACACCTGAATTTGCAAATGTTCAGCTTGAGGACTCTCAACATAGTACACGGGGAATGCTCCAACCATGCTGCATTACACGTCAAAATAATGATGGCACGCTTCTGGCACGCACCATTCCCTCATAGCTCTTGGTAAAATTTTTCTCAGAAACTTAGTGTAGGATTTATGGCTGGATTTTTCTCCCGACTCAAACAAGGCTTGTCTCGTTCTAATGAGCGGATCAATGCAATTTTCGTTAAACGCCAATTGGATGATAATACGCTCGAGGAACTTGAAGATGAGCTCATTGCAGCGGATCTTGGTCCTGCCGTTGCCGAGCGCATTATCACAAAATTTCGGGAAAAGAGCTTTGGACAAAATGTCACGAGCGACGAAATCCGTGCAACATTAGCTGAAGAAATCTCCCACGTTCTTGAGCCTGTCGCGATTCCCTTCATCCCCGATCCCGCCAAGAAACCTCATGTTGTCTTAGTGGTCGGCGTCAATGGAACGGGGAAAACCACCACCATTGGTAAAATGGCTCATCAATTCCGTCAGGAAGGTAAATCCGTCATGATGGTCGCGGGCGATACATTCCGGGCAGCGGCCGTTGAACAACTACAAATATGGGGGGAACGCGTTAACGCTCCTGTTGTGGCAGGAAAGCAGGGTGGCGATGCTTCCGGACTTGCCTATGATGGCCTTAAGCGCGCTACGGAAGAAAAAACCGACATTCTTCTCGTCGATACGGCAGGACGTCTTCACAATAAAAACGCCTTAATGGAAGAGCTCGCTAAAATTATCCGTGTCATGCAAAAATTTGACGCTTCAGCTCCTCATAATGTGCTGCTCGTCTTAGATGCCACAACAGGACAAAACGCCCTTGAGCAAGTGCGCGTCTTCCAAGAATTAGTAAATGTGAGCGGCCTCGTGGTCACAAAACTTGATGGTTCAGCACGCGGAGGAATCGTCGTAGCGCTGGCAGAAAAATTCAAACTCCCCGTTCATCTCGTTGGTGTTGGCGAAAAAGCAGAAGATTTACGCCCTTTTTCAGCACAAGATTACGCCCGCGGATTGGTTGGAGATACACAAAAATAAGCTTATGTGGAGCCTTTCGGCTCCATAATGCTGTCATTTACCGGGAAATGCCCTCATTTTCAGCAATGGCGCCAAACGACACCACACGCCGTCGTTGCTCTCCAATAAACGCATTCCCAAGCGTGCACTGCACTACACGTCTCTCCGTTCCAGAACGCGCTTTACGGCACGCTTGCGTTGCTGAAGCCAAATCACGTCTTAAATCAGCACTTGTCATGCGCCGCAGCTTCTCCTGCGTGATTTGCTGGAGCACAGCATTTTGAAGACAGCGCCCATATCCTGATTGTCTGAGAGTAGAAGACGTTGTGCTCTCATTCTCCGAGCTAGAACATGTTTCCAAGGCATTCTGGAAAACCAGATTTTCTATTTGAGTAAAATTCTTTCCCTGAAGAAAAGGTGTTTCATCTTCCGCATGGGCACCCGAAACGCCAACGCCAGCCCATACGACCAAGAGCAGACCACTATGAGCATATCTTCTCAACCGCGACATACACACCCTCTCCCATTACATCCAATACTGAAAAACGCAGGGCGCAACCGCACTCTCTACAAACACAGACCACACGCGATGTGGTTATGTTCCAATCAAAGAGAAAGTTCCTAAAAAATAGGCCAGCTCTCTCCAAGAAAGCCAGCCTATTTTTACATTCTTTAAGACGAAGATACTTTAGCCTTCGAATGGATCCGTCACAAGGATAGTATCATCACGTTGAGGACTCGTGGACAACAAGGTAACAGGCGCGCCAATGAGTTCTTCAATACGACGCACATATTTTATGGCTTGCGCCGGCAAGTCTGCCCAGGAACGAGCCCCTGCCGTGGTCTCATTCCAACCCTTCATCGTCTCAAGGACTGGCTTCACCCTTGCTTGTGCCCCAGGAGCTGATGGGAAGCTCTGTATCGTTTTCCCATCTAACTCGTAACCGACACAGATGGACACTTCATCCATCCCATCCAGCACATCCAGCTTCGTCAACGCAATCCCGTTAACGCCGCCAACGCGGATAGCGCGACGCATCATCGTCGCATCAAACCATCCACAACGACGTGGGCGCCCTGTTACCGTGCCGAATTCACGACCACGCTCAGCAATGCCACGCCCTGTGTCATCAAACAATTCTGAGGGGAAAGGCCCTTCTCCAACACGTGTCGTATAGGCTTTTGCAATACCTAATACAAAGCCAATGGCTTTCGGCCCCATGCCACTCCCGGAAGCCGCCACAGACGCAACCGTGTTTGAGCTTGTCACAAACGGGTATGTTCCATGATCAACATCCAACATCACGGCTTGCGCACCTTCAAATAAGATGCGTTTACCTGCACGATCAGCCTCATCGAGGCGGTCCCACACAGGGCATGCAAAAGGTAGCAGGCGCGGTGTTATCTCACCAAGGAAAGCGAGAATTTCTTCTTTGGTAAAGGTCGGCGCACCAAGCCCTGCTAGAAGAGTATTGTGATGAAGTAGAAGTTCATCAATCTTCCAGTCAAGCGTTTCAGGCTCGCTCAAATCACAAATACGGATAGCACGACGCGCTACTTTATCTTCATAAGCCGGCCCAATACCACGGCCTGTTGTCCCAATTTTATGTTTCCCGCGCACAGCCTCGCGTGCTCGGTCGATAGCCCCATGAAGAGGAAGGATAATAGGCGCTGTTTCAGCAATCCAAAGTGTTTCAGGCGTTACTTTCAACCCCTGCTCGACAACACGATCAATCTCGCTCATCAAAGCTTTAGGATCAACAACAACACCGTTCCCTATGACCCCAATTTTACCACGCACAAGCCCAGATGGCAGCAAGGAGAGCTTATAAACCTGATCGTTGACAACCAGCGTATGCCCAGCATTATGCCCCCCTTGGAAACGGACGACAATATCGGCACGACTGGCGAGCCAATCGACGATTTTGCCTTTACCTTCATCTCCCCACTGAGTGCCAATTACGGTAACATTGGACATAAAAACGGACTTCCCCTAGAACATTACACGACAGAAACAGAGTATGCGACAATCACAAAGCAACGATCGCGCCATCCTGCCAGATATGGCTGCACCTCAAACGACGAGCCGTTGCCTTTAAATCCGTCTCATCACCCAGCGCAGCGACCGTGGCATAGCCTGCCTCATGCAAACTGGACAAGTCTTTCTTCGCCACACCAAGCGGCACCATGCATCGTTTCCGACGCGGGAGCGCTGAAGCCACCCTCAATAACGCTTGCGGATGAAGGGTCAAACCACAAGCGGGTTCCTGTCCAGCAAGATAGCGCCCACCACGTCCGAGCTCTTCACGACAATGCATCGCAAAAACCGTCACACACACACCCGTGTGATAACGCCATCCCCGAAAATCCACCGGATCAACCGTCAAACGTATCTCTGGCGCACGTGCTTGAATGGCATCAACGCTCGCTTTGAGACGATCCACATGCACCTTTAAATGCTCTGGGAATGTCAAACGTGACAAGCAAGACAATGCTCGCTGTGCAGAGCCAACAGCATCCATCATGCCAAGCAAAAGAGGGCTCCATTCCCCACCCAATTCGGCAACGGCCGCCGCATCACGACGGTCTAACGCGTGCAGCAACGTATCACGTTTTGCTCCTTCAAACGCGCTATCGACCAAGTTCCAAACCAATGCAGGCATAGAAAGATCAAAAGAAACTTGTTCAATCCCCAAAGCATTTAAAGCCTCGGCCCCGAGAACCACAACTTCTGCATCCGCTTCAGCGCGATCTGGACCGATCAGCTCAATTCCCGCTTGAGGAATTTGTCGCTCCCCCTCACGCCCTGGCGTGCCAATGACAACACAATCACCCGCATAGGACAGACGAAGGGGACGCGGCATATCTTGCAGACGCACCTCTGCAATACGGGCAATCTGCGTCGTCATATCTGGACGCAAAGCCATCATGCGATGCGACGATGGGTCAAGCATCCGGAAGCTTTGCTCTGCTAAAGCCTCCCCTGCGCCACTCAGTAAAGAGCTCTCAAACTCTAATAAAGGCGGCCGTACACGCTCATAACCATACCGCCCAAAAACCGCCATGACTTCTGCAATCCCGCGCGCCTCTGCTTCTGCCTCTTGAGGAAGAAGGTCCACAAACCCCATCGGCAATAAAGCGGGGCTAGATGCTTCTGGGCTGGCTATCATTGTTCAAAAACCTCTTGCGTGCGGGCACAGGCCCAGTCCAACCATGGGAGAAGGGCTTCAATATCATCTGTTTCGACTGTCGCCCCTCCCCAAATTCGTAATCCAGGAGGGGCGTCACGATAGGACGCAAGGTCGTACCCTGCTTCTTCCTCGGCAACAATGTGCGTTAAAAACTTTACTGCTTCTGCCTTTTTCTTATCGGAAAGAGCCACGAACCATGGTGCCACAATCTTTAGACAGATGGACGTCCACGACCGTGTTTCTTCCTTTTCGCTCAGGAAAGCAATCCAATCACGCTGCGACACCCAATCTGTCACCGCGGCTAAATTTCTCCGGGCACGTTGCTGTAATACTGGCAAGCCGCCAATAGCGTCAGCCCAGCGCAACCCATCTAAAGCATCTTCAACACAAAGCATGGACGGTGTGTTGATTGTATCACCTCGAAAAATCGCTTCATTCAGCCCATTTTTCCCCGTCAGACGAAAAATCTTCGGCAACGGACGTGGCGAAGGCTCTTCCAAACGCGCCACAGCTCTAGGACTAAGCGCAACCATCCCATGAGCCGCTTCACCACCCAGCGCTTTCTGCCACGACCATGTCACGATATCGAGCCTGTCCCACGGCAAGTCCATAGCAAAAGCTGCTGACGTCGCATCACAAATCACCAATCCTTCATGATGCAGTGGAATAACCCCTCCCGATGGAATGCAGACCCCTGAAGTCGTGCCATTCCATGTCAACATGACATCGCGCGACCAATCAATCTGGCTCAAGTCAGGCAATTCGCCATAAGGCGCACTCAAAACACGGACATCATCGAGTTTCAATGTATCGCGCAAATCAGCAGCCCAAACACTGGAGAAACTCTCGAAGGAAAGCACATCAATGCCACGCTGGCCGCCAAGCGCCCATAATACCATCTCTACCGCCCCCGTATCAGAAGCAGGGACAATCCCAACGCGCCACCCTTCTGGGATACCGAGGAGATTATGAGAACGTGTAATGACCTCTTGCAAACGGGCGCGTAGCTCTGCTGCACGATGCGACCGTCCTAATAACGCTGACTGGAAAATTTCCGGGTGCCAGCCTGGACGCTTGGCACATGGCCCAGAGGAAAAGAAGGGCCTTTTAGGACGATGGGTAGGCTTCGATAAGGTCATGGCGGATGAATCAATCCGTTTAACAGAACACAGCAAGGCCCTCACGCGAGAGGTATAGCCCTCTTTCGCTCAGACCCATGAGACAGTCTACCAGGCGGAACGCCCGCTAAGAACTCTTTTCTCTAGGTGTCACAGCCATCATAAAGCGTCAAGGAAAAGCCATATTCTAGCTTAGCCTCTACTTTCCAGCTGTTGTATCTCCCTGTCTCTGTAGCGTTGCTGTGTGTCCACAACTGGCAGCACTTCTTCCAAGCGCTTTACCGCTGCTTCAGAGGTGCTTGAACACACATCATCACCCATACACACAGCTTTCTTACCATCTTTTTTCAACACCCTCGGCGCAAAAACATTTCATAGCGCGACACGTAAACAGATTCAGTGAAAAAGATATAATCGTAGCACCCTCATACCTTATGACTTAGAGCCATAAGCAGAAATCATATTCTGTAGGGTAGATTGAAGTGCCATCGGATCATGCACAATAGGCACAACAATTAAATTCCCACCCGTTCCGCGAACGATAACAGATCCATAGCGAAATAATCTCCCAACAATCCCTTGTTTGAGCGATACCCCTTCGATTCTTGAAATAGACACTTCACTCACAGAGCGTGATATCCACCCAGATTTAACGATAAAACGTTTATTACTCACGACAATTTCTGTTGTGATATATCTAATGATTAAATATATCATATAGAAAACGACATATACTACAAAGAATACATAAAATGCCTTCTTCACATAAGGTGAGTATACATTGAAATCTTTCAAATTACCATCATACCAATTAATAATAACCTTAAATAAAATGTAGCTTATTAATACAGAAATTAAAATATTTAATAATCTAAACGTGAAATGGATCTTTGATAGACTAAATATTCTGATTAATTCCTCTCCTTGTATTTTTGATTTTTCAAAATAAGACATATCTATTACCTTTGACCGATGGATGACGCAGAACGCTCTTACCCCACTGTGAGGATCTTTCTGCGAAATACACTCCAAAACAAGACATTATGACACAAAAAAAGGAGCCTTAAAGCTCCTTGAATATTTTTATGGTGCGAGAAAGGGGAGTCGAACCCCTAAGCCCAAAGGGCGGTCGATTTTGAGCCGACTGCGTCTACCAGTTCCGCCACTCTCGCACAAATTTTACCTGCACATCCAGTGCAGTGAGGGCACTATAATTGATCGTCCCCCAAAGCACTAGTGCCTGATAGTAAAAAAATTAATCTATTTCATGCCCCATCATCAAAAGAATATTTCGCACCGCCGCACCAGACGCACCTTTCCCAAGATTATCTAATCGCGCCGTTAAAACAGCCTGCCCTCCATTGCCATGCACGCGTAATTCCATCCCATCCTGACCGGCGAGTGTATCAGCCAGCAAACGTGTCTCATCTGCTTCACAAACGCGGATCGTTTTAGCACCATCATAGGCTTTTTCTAAAACCCGTTTTACATCTTCCGGAAGTGGACAACCCGGCAAATTCACCAAATGCAAAGGCACTGAGACAATCATCCCTTGTGGGAAATGCCCAACAGAAGGCACGAAGAGAGGATGACGCGCTAGCCCACTGTAGTGGGTGATCTCTGGTAGATGTTTGTGATTTAAATTCAAACCATACAGCAAAAAAGGCGGGCCTCCCTCCTGCTCATGGCTTTCAATCATAGAGCGTCCGCCACCGCTATATCCAGAGACTGCATTAATTGAAACAGGATGATCAACTGGCAGTAGCCCTGCCTCTACCAGAGGCCGCAACAACGCAATGGCTCCTGTCGCATAACAACCTGGGTTACTTACAAACTGCGCTGAACGAATTCGTTCAACCTGATCTCTCTCAAGCTCAGGTAGCCCATAAACCCAGCCACTATTGACCCGATGCGCTGTACTCGCATCCAAAAACCGTGTTGATAAACCTTTTCCCAATGCCACGGCATCACGCGCAGCATCATCTGGAAGACAGAGTACTGTAATGTCAGCCTGCGCCATAAGCGCACGACGTGCCTCCGCGTCTTTCCGCGCGGCAGAATCAATACGCAACAACGCAATATCATAATGGGAGGTCAGCTCTTCCAAACGACGGCGGATACCCAACCCCGTCGTTCCTGCTTCTCCATCAATGAAAATACGTGTTGGCATCCACCTTCTCCCTTTTACTTCTCTACCAACGGAACCGCTCACGCCGTTTTTCATAGAGAATCATCGTCTGACCACCGCGCTCAAACTGCTCAATTTGAGTCATACCAATACTGCCCAAAATCACACGTGATGCCATATTATCTTCACGTGTTACAGCCACGATCCGTTCCTCGCCAGCATCCAGCACGAAAGACAAAGCGCGCATCGCTGCTTCTCGAGCAATGCCACGCCCAGAAGCCCAAGGAAAGACTGCGATACGCAACCCTAACCCCCGCCCATCAGGCCTCTCATGCACGCCCGTCATTCCAACAAAGCGCCCATTTTCAAAAATAGCAAAGATACCGACACCGCGGCGTGCCCACAGCACAATATCGTCAACCATCTCAGCTTCGGCTTGAGCGCGATTACGCACACCACCCAACATCGGGCCAAAAGCACACACGTCTGCTTTAAGACGTGCCATGTCCTCCATATCGGCCCAACTTACGGGCCGAAGGACCAGACGAGCCGTCCGCAGCTCACCACCTAGCACGACACGCCCTTATTCCTCTTAATGCGTGAGAAACCAACGCTGGAGCAATCTCTTATCGCGCAATTGGACGATAGCGAATCCGCCCTGGCTCTGTCGAATCTGGGCCAAGACGACGCCGCTTGTCTTCCTCATAATCTTGGAAGTTCCCCTCAAACCACTCGACGTGACTATCACCTTCAAAGGCCAAGATATGCGTTGCAAGACGATCCAAGAACCAACGATCATGGGTGACTACCACAGCGCACCCAGCAAAATTGCTCAATGCTTCCTCAAGCGCGCGCAATGTATCAACATCCAGATCGTTTGTTGGTTCATCCAACAGCAAGACGTTATTGTCTTCCTTAAGCATCTTCGCAAGATGGACGCGATTACGCTCACCACCGGAAAGCACGCCCAACCGCTTTTGCTGATCGGGTCCTTTAAAATTAAAGGCACCGACATAAGCGCGCGACGGAACAGAGCGTTTCCCTAAATGGATAACGTCTGTACCCCCTGAAATTTCTTCCCAAACCGTTTTGTTATCATCAAGGTCATGACGCGACTGGTCAACATAGCCCAGCTTTACGGTATCACCGATCTTGAGTGACCCTGCATCAGGCTTTTCTTGACCAGTGATCATTTTAAAAAGCGTAGACTTACCAGCACCATTGGGCCCGATAACCCCTACAATACCTCCAGGTGGAAGCTTGAAGCTCAAATTATCAATTAACTGGCGGTCACCAAACCCTTTAGAGAGATTCTCTGCCTCAATGACTGTACCACCCAAACGAGGCCCTGGTGCGATCACAATATCAGCTGGACCACCAGCACCTTCCTGTCCAGCCGCCAACATCTCTTCATAACGCGTAATACGCGCTTTGCTCTTAGCTTGACGCGCCTTAGGAGAACTTGAGATCCACTCTTTTTCAGCGGCCAAAGCCCGCTGACGTGAACTTTCTTCTTTCTCTTCTTGAGCAAGACGTTTTTGCTTCTGCTCAAGCCAGGAAGAATAATTCCCCTCAAACGGATACCCACGCCCACGCTCAATCTCGAGAATCCAGTTCGTGATATTATCCAAGAAGTAACGGTCATGGGTGATGACCATCACGGTACCTGTATAAGCACGCAGCGTTTTCTCCAACCATGCCACACTTTCAGCGTCCAAATGGTTGGTGGGCTCATCGAGCAGCAAAATATCTGGTTTTTCAATCAGGAGGCGGCACAGCGCAACGCGGCGACGTTCACCACCGGACAGTTTTGTCACAGAACTGTCCGCCGGGGGACAACGCAAAGCATCCAATGCAATATCAAGGCGCCGATCCAGCTCCCAACCGTCACCTGCATCAATTTTTTCTTGTAATTCGGCCTGCTCAGCAAGGAGAGTATTCATCTCCTCATCGGTCATCGGCTCAGCAAATTTACCGGAAATCTCATTGAAACGGTCAACGGCCTGTTTCAACTCACCGAAACCTTGCGCAACGTTCTCGCCTACGGTCAGATTAGGATCTAACTGAGGTTCCTGCTCTAGGTAACCGATACGTACACCTTCAGCGGCCCAAGCCTCACCACCATATTCCTTCTCAATCCCTGCCATAATTTTCAGCAAGGTTGATTTACCCGCACCATTCACACCGAGGACACCAATTTTGACCCCGGGGAGGAAGGATAATGTAATACCCTTAAAAACCTCTCGCCCGCCTGGATAGGCCTTGGTGAGGTCCTTCATGACGTAGACATACTGATAGGCGGCCATGGCAGGTCTCCTCTAAACGTGTAGGCAGGTGGGTAACGGAAATATGAGCTATCCCCACCAATGGTGGTATAACCCAGTGAAACTATGGTGGGTATGCTTTCTGAAATTAAAGCATTCCCTGCGCCCGGCAGGACTCGAACCCGCAACCTAGCCGTTATGAGCGGCCAGCTCTAACCAATTGAGCTACAGGCGCATAATAATGCGTCACATCGCCTAAGATGATGTTTTTTTCAACCCCATAATACCTTAATTTTCCGTACAAATTCAAATTATCTTCATTTCAAGCCCCTTTCCCCTGGGCAAATACCTTCTCCATCAATAGAAACAGTGACGGTCATTCGACCATTCATGCCATTTTTTAAACGGGTGCCGATATCATGGACGTTTCCAAGATCTCCGCTGGCAAAGACGTGCCGAACGACGTTAACGTTGTGATTGAAATTCCTAAGGGATCTTCAGTCAAATACGAAATCGACAAAGAAAGCGGCGCATTATTCGTCGATCGTTTTCTATTTACGCCTATGGCGTACCCTACAGCCTATGGCTTCATCCCCAACACCCTTGCTGCGGATGGAGACCCTGTCGATGCACTCGTTCTCACCCCTGATGCTGTGGTGCCTGGAAGTGTTATTCGTGCCCGCCCCATCGGCATGCTCAAAATGGAAGATGAGAGCGGACAAGATGAAAAAATCATCTGCGTTCCGCACGATAAAATCCATCCACAATTTTCCGATATCACTTCTGTGGATCAACTCCCCGAGATCACACGCAAGGCGATTGCTCATTTCTTCGAGCGTTATAAAGACCTCGAAGCCAATAAATGGGTAAAAGTTTCAGGATGGGCTGATAAAGCTGAAGCAGGAAAAGTCATTCTTGCCTCTCTAGAAGCCGCTAAGAAATAAATTAAGGTCATGACGTGACCTTTATGGATCGATAGAATGCTGCTTGGTATTCTATCGATCCTGTCGAATAACCGTCTATACTTACCCCACAGATAATACTTTACGGCCTCTTACGCGCCTCAGCACTGAGCGGTAAATGAGCAATCCAGGACGCTATAGTTCTCGTATCACGCATGTCGCCATCATAATGATAGACGGGCTCCCAAGGAATATTTGAACCGCGTAACCGCCCTCGATAAACCTTCATCGGCAGCCGCAGCATTATCAACCCACTAGGCAATAAATCCGTTCGCTCATCCATATACAATGTATCCGCACTTGTTTCTCGTCCAACTTGGACTGCGCCAAGTGCTCGCCATAAATCAACCGCATCAAGACAAGCAGAAGCACAACTCCCATCCGTCACAAGAAAAATTGTAGGATGCACAAGAGGAAAAAATCTAGAAGGAGATTTCCCTTCTTGGCTCTCATCGCTCTCCGCCCAGTACACACTCCCCGACTGTAGAGCTTTTCTCATTCCAGAGACCACTCGACTCACAAACGTCTTCATGTCCTGGGATGTGTCTGGGCTCAATTGTAATTGCCTCCATTCCTTTGAAACCATGTCGACATTTCCTGGTGAGGCCCGCCAATCAATCTCTTTCGTAACAGGCACCGCCTCAACAGCCTTACGTCCCCAAATAATTTCTGCAATCTGTCGCGACCAATCTGACGATCCTCCGCTATTCCCTCGTAAATCAAGCACGAAACGCGACGATGACAGAATAATATCTCTATTCTGCTTCAAGGCAGTAATAGCCCGCGTTAGAGCCTGTGCTTCAGCACTTCCCGGCGCTCCATCAAATCCTGATAATGACAACCACCGCATACCATCTGGAAAAACACGCAATCCAATTGACTCTACGTGATGCTGTCTCGCCACAAATTCGTATTTCTGCATTTCCGACGCTGATATACGGCGCCACCTGAGCTGTACCGTCTGGGAGTGATGATCAACCAAGAAAAAACAACGACGTGGTCTTTGAATAAAAGGATTATCCATATCCGTAAAAAGCCGCCACCCCACCTCCCGACGACTACTTTCCAATGACCACGTCGTTGTAAACGCTGCTACATTTCGATCTGCCAATATCTGCGCAGGCACTCCATCACACGAAATAAGTGCAGCCCCCAATGGAACTGGGGCATTATCAAGACGTGTCACAACAACCTGTTGCCCATGCCCATCAAATGCCGTCAAAAAACCTGGCCACCGACTTGGAAGAACGGGTGCCTTCTTTGTGGGAGAGATGTTGACATGGTCATCATTGAAGCTCGCCAGATAACCTCTAAGAGTCCAAAAATAGCCAGAATAATCACTTACTTTCTCAACCCATGCCATCGCACGTTGGTAAGCTATCGCTTCTTGCTGATTAAATGTCGGATCTAAAATATTGTGTGGCCCAGGATGGTTGGCTTCAATGTCAGCATGTATCGCTTCAACATCCCTCAACGTTAAAGAAGCCCAATCTGGCTCCGAAGCAGAGAGCCGTAACGGCACGCACGCCGCTATGCTGAAAACAAGGAACCAAGGAACAGAAAAAGCAGCACGCATGGCTCGTTTCTTTTATAAAAATTCACATTCATACGCAGACCACATCATAACAACCACATGAATCTATAAAGATCATCTTGATGGTCTGCAGATAATAATTACACTATAGAAACAATTTGATCAACAAAATCCCAATCTGTAACTTCCCCACCATCCAGCACCCAAAAAGCCGCCCAAATGAGAGAGACATCACGCCAAACGAAAAAAACAGAGAAAAACTCTCTGTTTGCCAACTTCTTATTTTTTATATTAAACTGGAGCGGGCGATGGGATTCGAACCCACGACCCCAACCTTGGCAAGGTTGTGCTCTACCCCTGAGCTACGCCCGCACTCCGTTGAGAGGGTTTATGCTTCAAAAACGATTCCAAGGCAACCCCTTTTTTGATTTTCTTTTTCGCTTTATCGAAAAACGAGTAAGACCTCTTGCCTCCACGCACAAAACAAACAATCTCTGAGATGGGCGCTAGACACATATTTCCCAGTTATCACAGCCACTTAACCCATCATTATCCAGGTTCGTAATCGTGCAAAACAACTCTCTTATTTCTCCCAATGCGGCAGTCAACTCTTCTCATGACACCTCTTATATTTTCGATGTTGACCACCGTAATTTCATGGAAAGTGTTATTGAGGCCAGTCAAAGCCAGCCTATTTTGGTGGATTTTTGGGCTCCGTGGTGTCAGCCGTGCAAACAATTCACTCCGGTTCTGGAAAAAACAGTTACCGAAGCCAAAGGGGCTGTAAAGCTTGCTAAATTAGACGTAGAAGCCAACAAATCTTTAGCATCTCAGCTGGCTCAATTAGGCTTACCGCTTCAATCAATTCCTCTAGTCGTCGCCTTCTGGCAGGGACGCGTCCATAATCTTCTCCAAGGCGCGCATCCTCAAAGTGCCGTTAGAGCCTTCATTGACACTCTCCTCAAAGAAACAGGCGTTTCTCTTCCCACGGAAGCACTCCTCAATGACGCTGATCGTGCTTTAAAAGAGGCCAATCCAGCCGAGGCTCTTAGTCTCTACGCTCAAATATTAGAAACTGATGCCAATAATCCCAGCGCGTGGGCCGGTGTCATCCGTGGAATGATTGCCCTCAATGACCTAGAGGGAGCCCAAGAAGCAAGCCAGCAAGTCCCACCTGATATAGAGAACGATGCTGCGATCACTCAGGCCCGCTCATCCCTTGCCCTTTATCAGGAAAGCCAGGAAGCCGCCGTTCAACTTGATACACTTCAACAGGAGGCTGAGAAGGATCCTTCCAATCCGGAAGTGGCGATAAAGTTGGCTATCGCCCGTAATGGTGCAGGAGAACACGAAGCCGCCGCTCAACTCTTGCTTGCAATCATCACGCAACATCCTGATGAGCATGGCCAAGCGGCCAAAGCCGAACTTCTCCGCTTTTTCGAGGCTTGGGGATTGACGGATCCACTCACAATAAAAATGCGTCGCCAGCTTTCATCTCTGCTCTTTTCTTAGAGGTTGAGGTACCCACCCTTCTCTATTCGCACTTTTAATGCCCGTAAGTGACTTCCGTGTCGGTTAATGCCGGGAAGGCAGGACGGGCTCCATTTTCGCCTGTCCCCTTAATGGGCCTTTGTATGGAGAGTGGCTCTACTGGCGTCGAGGCGTCACCTCCTGGAGGCATTACGAAATGCCTCGTTATAAAACGCCCATCCGATAAAGGAGGTGCATGATGAGGGTTTTTGACATCAAAAGGTTTCCGCGGATACCGCTCCACCATATCTGCCCGAGGGGTTCGACCTGAACATCCATCAAGGTACAACACCATAATTAGACACGAACAGAATGTGGCAACTCTCATAGTCCATCCTGTATCACACAGTTGAGTGTTGACGCACACCCTCATTATAACGAAAAGAACTCCATGTTTAAGGGCTCACTTACGTCTTCCTGGCAGCATTGCCTTGCATGGTATGACAGTCTTTTTAAAGACCATGCCATTCTGCGTCTCCAATGGAGTAATTTAGCACCTGTCCTCCCTGGGAAGATCTGGCGCTGCAACCATCCAACGCCAAGACGCATCAAAAAATGGTACAAAACACTCAACTTACAGAGCATCATCAATCTCCGTGGGCACCGAGCCTGCGGATCAGACGCCTTAGCACGACATACGTGCCAATCCCTCAATCTGCCTTATATTGACATGGCGTTTGAAAGTCGTAACGCCCCGCATCGCGACCGTATTTTGAGATTCTATGCCATCTATCAAACACTCCGAACGCCCACTCTTATACATTGCAAATCAGGAGCAGATAGAACAGGACTTGCAAGTGGCCTTATTATTCTATTCGAAGGAGGCACAGCACGTGACGCCTTGAAACAACTTCATTGGCGCTTCTTACATTTCAAACAATCACGCACAGGTATACTTGATGCGTTCTTCTTACTTTATGAGCAGGAAGCCGAAGGGCGAATTCCATTTATTGTATGGGTGACCAATAATTATAATGAAGACGCTCTACGAGAACGCTTTCGCGCCAAACAACACAAAAATTAACGTGATGTCTATTGATGATCGTGGGCAATTCTTCGAAGTAATTTAAGTATCCTGCGCCTCACCTTACAGTCATCAATTTGATAATAGAGGCGCACAAGTTCTAACGTTTCGTTACGGATGAGAAGTTCCCAGTCATCGTTATTTCTAGAAATCTCCTCTCCATTTTCACGAGAAAAACCGTCCTGCTCCTCACTCAACCCCATCGTTTCTTTCTGCGTTAATCGCGAAAAATCTTCGAAAAAAAAGCCTATTGGAACACCTAAAATCTGAGAAAGCTCGTATAACCGCCCCGCGCCAACGCGATTCGTCCCACGCTCATACTTCTGTATCTGCTGGAATGTGATCCCCAACGCCGACGCCACTTTCTGTTGAGAAAATTTACGTAATCCCCTCAATAAACGGATACGTTTACCTATATACACATCGATCGACGTTGATGTGATCATATTTGACCAGCCCTGATGGAGGAAAGATAACGCACGCAATCGGAAATATTGAAATCACTCTATAGTAATCCATGGTTTATTTCAAAATAAATAAAAGAAAAATTCTATTATTTGTAATAATTGTTTCTAATTTTCTTAATAAAGGGAAATACAATAAAAATCAATGATATAAAAATATCTATTGCATTTCCAAAGTATGAAAACAATGTTTTATTTCCTGGAGAAGGAATATAACAATCGACTACTTCTTCTTTCCCCCAATATGTTCTTATTGTTTCGTGGCCATTTGAGTCATATACAGCTGAAACCCCTCTATTATTCGCAAAAACAACAGGAAGTCCCTCTTCTACTGCTCTCATCCGCCCTGTTGCTAAATGTTGACGTGGCCCAGCACTATTCCCATACCATGCATCATTTGAAATCGTCAGAAGCCAATTAGGCCGTTGACCTGACTTAACGACAGACCCCGAAAAAATAATCTCGTAACAAACCATCGGTCCAACGCGCCCAATTTGGGGCAGATCCCACGTTACAAGCCCAGGCCCTGGCGTCAAAACTATTGGAAGAATGTTAAATGGCAGTATCCAAGGTTGATACTCCCCAAACGGAACTAAACGACTCTTATCATAAATCGCTTCTATATCTCCGTCAGGACTAACAACTTCAAGACTATTATACCAATACCCGCGAGAGCGACGATCAGACCCCGCTAAAATAGGCGCTCCATCGGCCGCTATCGCCATTGCTTGACGCGCTGAAATATCTTCATCCAGCAAACCAGGAAATGCTGATTCAGGCCACACAACAACGATCGACCGATCATTAACCTTACGGTGTGCCTTAGCGACACCCTCCGATGTTAGCCGTAAATAAGAGCGAAAATTATCAAGCGCATCCTCGTGATCTAATACATCATCCTCGGATACATTCCCTTGTGCTAATACAAGATAGGGATTGGAAACAGGCAAAGGCGTTTCAACATCAAGACGCCAAATGCCATAGCCGCACCATAAAACGCTTCCCAACGCCACAGCCAGAACGGCCCGCCGTCCATGCCATAATGCCAATGAAGCCAACACTAAAACCAGGCTCAGCCCGTGAACGCCAATCACACTTGCAGGTTGTATTAATATATCCCCTACCCGCCCTGGCAACTCCAGAGCACTCCCAAGAGGATTCCATGGGAAACCCGAGAATATTAAGGCTCGGCTCATATCCGAAAGAGACCAAACCCCAGAAAATACAAAAACACGCGGCCAACCCGGCCTTACAAGACGACACACCATGGCAGGAATGGCGATCAATGGCGCAATGACTAGGGCAACGCCGGGAGCCGCAAAAGGAATAACCCACCAAAAATCGTGAACGCGCGTCAAAATAGCATTGGTTAACCAATACAGCCCCGCTGTATGGAACCCCATACCAAATACACCCCCCCATAAAGCGGCCCATCGCATGGATGGCGCATCACTTGCCGCTCGATAAAGCACCCCCAACGATAGGGGAAGAATGGGGAACAGATAGACGGGTGGCAACGCCAAAGCAGCACAAGCTCCTGCGAGAAGCAGGAGAAAGGCCAATTTCCAGCTCTTAGCCGAAAATGAACACCACGCGCCCGGAACCATTCCCACCTTTAATCTAGCGCATCCCTAAGGCGACGTTCATAATGGCGATAATATTTGTCGGCCAAAAGTTCACTTTTCACCAAAATGGCGACATCGGTCGTATTAAATTGTTGATCCACAACCGCACCATCACCCACATATCCGCCTAAACGAAGATACCCCTTGATCAAGGGAGGCAACTTACTAAGACATTGGCGCCGATCTAATAAAGCAGGATCAGCCCGTCTCATATCAACATAACGTTCTGGCAGAGCCTTAACGCGCAATACAGGAGGCGCAAGATGATTATGATACAACCACGTCAACTCGTCCTTTAATTTATCAGGAGAGGTCCCCGATAAACTTGCACACCCAAAAAGAACGTCGATACGATGCAAGAAAATATAAGAGGCAATGCCTCTCCAAAGGAGCTGCATAACAGCACGGCCCCGATACTCAGGAGCCACACATGAACGCCCTACTTCCAACAAGCGTCCAGGAAAATCCGTCAAACACGAAATGTCATATTCTGAAGCAGAATAAAATCCACCAATCCGCGCAGCAACATCTGACCGTAATAAACGATACGTTCCAACAACACTTTCTATTCCTGGCGAACGATCATGATCAATAACGAGAAGGTGATCCGCAGCTTCATCAAACGGATCAATATCACGGCGTGCCCGCAAAGCCTTTTCATCAGGCCTTGCGCCCATTTCTTCGAAGAAAACACGATACCGCAACGCTTGCGCAGCATCTATCTCCGCCTCTGTTTTAGCGATACGTACCCCAAGTGATCCACCGCGAAGCTCTTGAAAGCCACCTTCCCGATCTAAGGCAAGCGTCGCGAGCGTATCCATTTTTCTCCGCGTCGCCTCACTACTCAGAAGACGATCATCCTGCTGAACAGATACTAAAGAATCCGATGTTTTATGCGCAGTATTGCCGGTCATAGACAATCACTCACCCTTTCTTTGTAGGGGAGACAGTCTTCACCATTTCCTCTCCCGTATCACCCACCTCTGATGTAATTCCCTCTCTACGACGTCCGAACAATTCCGCGCGATGTGATACAAGATCGAAACCAAGCTTAGCCGCAATCTGCGCTAGCAAATTTACCAACTCATCGTTTTCAAACTCAATAACCTTACCACTATCAATGTCTATTAAATGATAATGGTGACCATTCTCACTCGCTTCATAACGTGCACGTCCACCACCAAAATCTCGCCGCTCAAGTATCCCACGCTCTTCTAACAACCGAACAGTTCGATAAACTGTTGCCACCGAAATACGATCATCAAGCGCGGACGCACGCCGATACAGTTCCTCAACATCGGGATGATCTTCAGCTTCAGAGAGAACATGGGCAATAACGCGACGTTGCCCCGTCATCTTAAGGCCACTTTTTACACACAAACGCGCAATCGGTGAATCACCCACCACTTGCTCAGAAGATGGATTGGGACGTTTCGTATGTTTCGTAACTACCGCCATAGTAAGGTTCTATCCGACCAAGAACTGATTTGACCAACCCCAAAAAAGCAGGACAAAAGCACATGATGCTTTTGTCCCTAACGCCTTTTGACAAATCAGTCCTCGCGACGACGCCCCAAACCAATCCGACGCGCCAAAGAAGACCGATGATTCGCGTAATTTGGTGCTACCATTGGGTATTCTGGTGGCAAGCCCCAGCGCTCACGATATTCCTGCGGTGTCATATTGTATGCCGTCTTCAAATGACGGCGTAACAATTTTAACTTCTTCCCATCTTCTAAGCAGATAATGTAATCTGGGAAGACAGACTTACGCGGAGGAACCGCTGGGACGGGTTTCTCAGCAACAGCTTCAACCGGAGCCCCTGCGCCTGAAAGCGCGGCATGCACAGAACGCACGAGGTCCGGTAAAGCCTCGGCGGCAACATCATGACTGCCTACATAAGCGGTCACAATTTGTGCCGTGAGCTGACGAAGACCTGGAAAATCAGACTCTGACGACATACAATAACTATCTCCACACAATTCAAGCCATCTTCTAGCCGATGTAGGCAAGAAGTCACAAGAAAAAAACCCTCTAATCGTAAACTAAGGATAAAAATATCACTATCATGACAGAAGAAATATGCCATCTCCTTGATGTACGTCACTTTTTATGCCCGATGAGCAGTGTCCAAGTACGATTACATATTGATCAACTTCCAGTAGGAGCTGTTTCTAAAATCCAGCTACACGGTCTTGAAGCACTCGAAAACATCACAACACTTCTTAATACACTTCAGCACTCTGTTTTAATTCAGAACCCCCATCCTACGTTAGGAGGTGTTTATTTTATTATTTTTCGGAAAAACTGAGCACGATAGCATCTGAACCATCTGCATAATAACGTGGTCGGTAACCTACATTCTTAAAATCTAAACTACTATAAAGCTTCTGAGCGACCTTGTTATGAATACTCACCTCTAGAAAAATAATACTTTGCCGTGCCTGGCTTATTTCTAGAAAATTACTCATCAACATCCGGCCTATCCCCCGAAGGCGGGCGGATGGATGGACACATAGCGTCAATACTTCGCACTCATCGACGGCAAAACGCACCAAAAGCAATCCCAATAGGTCCATACCATCACGCGCAACCCACCCCTTAACGCCAGGAGACGACAAAAGTTGTGCAAAAGACCGTGTGTCCCAGCTTTCTTCTCTTGTGAAACACTCCCGATGAAGTCCCGCCATAACAGAAGCGGCTTCCCTTCCCACAACGTCCACCTGAATGGTCACGCAGCTATACTTTCAATTTATACTGGAACAGGCCGTAGGCCTCCAGCCGGAGGTTTCGCTTCTGGAGGGTCCACGTACAATGGCGTCAACGCCAATGTTTCACAGCATTCTGCCGCAAGGAAAATACCTTTGGCGTCCGGCGCTACACAGGGTACACACTCCACATTTTTCTCTTGAACCCAAGCCGTTAATTCCGGCAGGGCATCACTTCCAACGACAGCATCACCCGCAACAGCGGACCAGTGTCGTTTCCTCACATCATCAACGGACAACGCATAAACAGGACTCTGAGGCTCATCCACAAATACCCGACCGCGACGCGCCAAGCACAAAATAGTGACATCATCACGTTTAACAGTCTTTCGAATCGCATCGCCTAATCGGACACCGATACCGCGACAAGACCAGCCCCTCACCAATCCCGCAGCAAGAGATAAAGACGCCCTTAACCCAGTAAAAGACCCAGGACCGACAACAGCAACAACCCACTCCGGCGTTTTTGTCCACCCTGCATCAGACAGCATCTCTCTGACCATCGGAGCAAACCGCTCTGAAGCCCCACGTCCAGCCATAATGTGGGAAGCAATCACCTTATCTTCTTCTAAGAGCGCTACGAGATTGCTTTGTCCCTTTCCTGCACCTGCCCCATTCAAAATTAACGAGTTTTTGGGAATCACAAACATAGACACGCTTCTTCGAAATTCAGCTTGGGTAAACGCTCCATTTCCTCTGCAGGATTCTCTTGCGGATATCCCAGCGCAACAAGAAAATTAGCACGCCATCCCTGTTGGCGAAGAAAACGCTCTTCCACCATCAAGGAATCAAACCCGGACATAGGCAATGTGGCCAGCCCCAACATACGTGCCGCTAAAATGAGATATCCCCCCTGCAACGTACCATTCCGAAACGCCGTCTCTTCGCTCAATCCTACGTCCGCCGCAAACCAATCTCTCAAACCCGAGACACTGCCTAAACGAGGAAGCTGCTCAAAAAACAAAGGATCATGCCCAACAATAGCAACTACAGGCGCCGACAAGGTCCTCTCAACATTCCCTACAGAAAGAGCCGGACGCAGTCCCTCTTTTGCATCCTCGGTCTTCAAAAAGGCAAAACGTCCCGGAGAACAATTTCCAGAAGTCGGCCCCATCTTCACCAAATCGTATAAACGACGCAGCACATCCTCTTCTACCGGGCGCGACGCGAATGCTCGCGCCGTACGGTGCACCGTAAAGAGCTCTTCAAGGGGTGATGTATCTTGCGTCGCCATAAAACTACTCCTCTACTGCTTCAACACCGACCACTTCTGGCACATAATGACGCAGCATGTTTTCTACACCGTGGCGTAATGTCGCGCGCGACGATGGACACCCTGAACACGCCCCCTGCATCGTTAGGAAAACAATACCATCCTTGTATCCACGAAACGCAATATCACCACCATCTCCTGCTACAGCAGGGCGCACACGTGTATCTAACAACTCACGGATACGCTCAACGACTTCTTTGTCTTCTGGTTCAATAATAGCTTCCGGCTGTTTAACCGCTTGGCTGAGTGGCTCTTTTCCAGATTCAAAAAACTTGGTCAACACACTTAAAACGAGTGGCTTCACATCAGACCATGCAATCGCATCATCCTTCGTCACCGAAACAAAATCGCTTCCAAGGAAAACACGACGAATTTCTGTCAGCCCAAACAAGGCCTCAGCCAAAGCTGACCGCCCTTCCACAGCCTCCAAACCCGCAAAGTCCACTGGCGGAAGCTCCCCTATTACGGGCCGTCCCGGCAAAAATTTCAGTGTTGCTGGATTAGGTGTATCTTCCGTTTCTATCAGCATAGTCCCCTACCTTTAGCTATCACTGTCACATCACCCATTTCTATAACCTGGGTGCAATAGGCCATAACATATTTTAGGACTCAACAAGTCCTGTTTTTACTCTCTGTCATGGTATTATGGCACATCTCCGTCGTAACTCGAAAAATCTCCATGCTTGTCTCTTGTTATTTTCACACAAGACCGTCACATCCATCCGTGGCACACGGAGTATGCCGCTACCCTTACCAAAAAACGGGCTCATCACACTCTAACTTATGCTTAATATAAATGAGACGACCATGCCTTGCGCCTCTGCACTCACAAAGATTCCTCCAGGTGTTGTTGTTGGTGAGGACTACCTTACTCTACTGAATGCATGCCGACAGGGTGGCTATGCTCTCCCAGCCATTAACGTAACATGCTCGAATATGGTTAATGCTGTACTCGAGGCGGCCGCTCTTAATAAGTCAGATATTGTCATACAAATTTCAGGCAGTGGAGCCCAATTTTATGGCGGTATGGGTCTGAAAGACGCCCATCGCGCACGCTCATTGGGAGCCCTTGCTATGGCTCGCCACGTACACACTCTTGCAAAAGAATACGGTATTTGCGTCATCCTCCACACAGATCACGCAGACCGCTCCCTCATTCCGTGGTTAGACGACCTTATTACATTTAACCACGCCGAATATACTCAGACAGGACGACCTCTTTTCTCGTCCCATATGCTCGATCTTTCTACAGAACCCCTTGAATGCAACCTCTCTGAGGCTGAAAAAATGCTTCGACGCCTTGCCCCACTTGGAATCGGCCTGGAAATTGAGTTAGGCATTACAGGGGGAGAAGAAGATGGAATTGGAAAAGCATTTCATGACAATGGCATGCACGACCCAGCACTCTACACTCAACCTGCCGATGTCTTAGCCGCCTGGAAACGCCTCTCTCCACTCGGAGCCATCTCAATAGCCGCGTCATTTGGAAACGTACACGGCGTCTATAAACCAGGAAATATTAAGCTCCGACCAGAAATCCTAAAAGCTTCTCAAGAGCTCGTTTCCCACTATGCTCATGGGGAGCCGAAGCCACTCTCTTTCGTCTTTCACGGCGGCTCAGGCTCTGAGAAAGACAAAATCCATGAAGCCGTTTCTTACGGCGTTTTTAAAATGAACATCGACACGGACACGCAATTTGCTTTTGCAAAAGGTGCCAGCGACTATATCCACCACCATGCAGCTGCCTTTGCCCATCAAGTTTGTCCCGATACGGGACAGCCCTTCAAAAAACAATATGACCCACGTCAATGGTTACGTGCTGGAGAGAAGAAACTTGTTGAGCGCCTCAACGTAGCTTTTGTCACTCTTCAATCAGAAGGAAAAACGATAGCGCACTCCTAAAATATAGTGTGCTTGTCCCTACTCCCTTCCCTTTGCTTCTTCTACAGAAGAGGTCGGCGTTGTCACCTTTTGACACGACTTTGAGGCCGCTTGAGAAGGCTGACAAACGGGTAAACTCCCTTGATGTCCTGGCAATGGCCAGAACAACTCAATCCCCAAAGAAACGGCTACCAACAAACCCGCTAACACAACCCATGGCACCATCGAAGGCGGACGCACAGCTGGCGGCGCAATGCCCTTTTCTCTCTGGAAAGCGCGTCCTTCCTGCAATAACTGGTCCCAATCACTCATGATCTAGGCTTCTCCCTCTCTCCAGTCACGCATCACGTTCCAAAATAGCAGTCATTTCAGACCATTCACGCTTGGTTAAGCCTGAATTCTCTTGTGTGACAGTTTCACCAGCTAAACGACGGCGCAACACCCTCAACATACCGGCTGAGAAGCTATACGCTCCCAAACGATATTCCTCAAAAGCCGCCATTGTGAGAGGAAGCCATGCGCGTAAAATTTCTATCATTTTTTCCGCATAAACACGAATTTCATATTGAGCATGAGAATCAGCACGCAATGCCAAAAAATGCATCAAATTGTGAAGATCAATTTTCCAATACCACTGCGTGTACGTGTTGAGCGTCAGATTCATACGAGCCAACTCACGCGCAACCCCTTTCCCATCTGGGTCTAGCATATCTTCATAATCGGCATAACATTGCAGAGCATCGCGCTGTAAAATAGCACGCACCTCTTGAGCCACCTCTGGATCAAGAACATCACCCCGCCCTTGATTGTTCGTTTTACTTTGGGTGGCGATATGTTCTTCTGCGGGGATGTAAAACTCCCGATCAAGCACCGAATACCGTGCTGAATATTCATTCACACTCGCCATCCGATGACGAATCCACTGACGCGCTACAAACACAGGAAGTTTCACATGAAACTTAATTTCACACATTTCAAAAGGCGTTGAATGCCGATGCCGCATCAAATAACGAATAAGCCCAGCATCTTCAGATGTCCGCCGTGTACCCTTTCCATAAGAGACACGTGCCGCCTGTACAACAGCAGCATCATCCCCCATATAATCAACAACACGCAAGAAGCCATGATCTAATATTTTAAAAGGCTCAAAGAGCAGCGCCTCCATTGCCGGAACAGTTGGACGAACTGTCATATGAGACGTATTCCGCTGAGCGATCATCTCAGCGCGTTGTTCCTCTGTTAGGACCATGGGGACTTCTCCTATGCATTTCCCCCTGGAGATAACCTGTTCTCAATCAATTCCCAACTTCTTTTTCTACCAAATTCTATCTCTTCTCGCTTGTAAGCATGCCATAAAGATACTACCTTAGCTCCGTCAGGTTCTCCTGACTATGGTGATAAACGGTAGATGGAATAGGTGTAGTGGACCCGGGGGCAGTACCCGGCGTCTCCACCAGATGCTGCCTTGCTAGAGGTGGTTTTTATGGGGACGAAACAGGCTCGACACGCATAGTAAAGATCTACTTTTTGCTCGGCATGGTACCACCGTTATCGGACTAAAACACTATAAGTGCCAATGATAACTCTGAGGTGCTCGCTGTTGCTGCGTAAGTAGCGATAAGCGCGGTTCGGGGGAGCACCGGGCAACAGAAGCCCCCCACCTCCTTGATAAAATGGTTTTTCTTCAAAAAACTAAAGAAAAACATCAAAGAACTATTGCCGCATCTTGCCATTCACTACAGGCTAGCGCAGACCTGAAGTAATCACGATAAACAGCATGGTTTACCTATGAACGACGATCCCACCTTACCAGAAAGCTTGCTCCCTTACGACCGTTGGCTGGAAGAAGCGCATCGCAGCGTCGTCATAAATGCCCTCGATTATCTTTGCCAGCACGGCCTTCCTGGAGAGCATCATTTTTACATTACATTCCTGACATCATATCCGGGAGTTGAAATTCCTGAACGCCTCAGGGAACGCTACCCTGAGGAAATGACGATCGTCCTCCAGCATCAGTTCCACCATCCTGCTATTAACCGCAAAGCTGGATTTTTTTCTGTTGGGCTGTCCTTTGGTGGCGTACTCAGCACATTACGCATCCCATTCAAAGCCATTAGTGCTTTTGCAGACCCACATATGCAGCTCGCACTGCGCTTTTCTCCTCCAGAAACATTAGAGGATGTCGAACAAGACAATCTTTCAGAGCACTCATCTCCAGCTGAACTTCATCACTTTTCTGCGCCACGGGATGGAGAACAATCACCTTCTGAAGAAAAGCCAAAAGAAGCGGAAGTCGTGAGCCTCGCCGCATTCCGTAAGGAAAACACACCTCCCAATCATAATGGGAGTGATGAATAACACGGCAACATAATCTTACTCATGGTCAAATATTTTTTTAAGCATTATCCAGCGACATCACGCTGGATAATGCTTTTGTTCCTGTCTGGACTTATTACTAGCGTCTTTTTAGGACTTCATGTTGCTGCAGGCCTAATGCTAGGCCCCATGATTGCTGCCATTGTTATGGCAGTCAATGGCCATAATGTACCTTTAAAAGGGGTATTTTTCTCCCTAGCACAAGCAATACTTGCATGCCAGGTTGTTAATGGTTTTTCCCTCTCTATTCTGCACAACCTTATACATTATTGGCCACTCATGGCTTTCGGTGTTTTCTCCGTCATCATAATGAGCTTCGGCATTGGAGCACTATTAGCTTATTTTGGCGTTATGCCAGGAACAACCGCTCTTTGGGGAACATCTCCCGGAGCAGCTTCGACAATGGTGTTGCTCTGCGGTTCCTTTGGGGCCGATACACGCTTAACCGCTTTTATGCTTTATTTTCGGGTAATTTTAGTCGCACTAACAACGTCTATTGTTGCCTATTATGTTGGTGGGAACCATCATACGGGAAGTAATTTCCCCTCCCCTGCGCATGGTGACTTAATCCCCACCCTGCTCCTCATTATTACTACCATATTTCTTGTTCCAAGATTACGTCTACCCGCAGCGCCCCTCCTTCTCACAATGTTCCTGGGCGCATTTGCTCAATTAAGCGGCTTCTTTCATATCAGTGCTCCACTATGGCTACGCGTTCCGGCCTATATGATTATCGGCTGGAATATTGGTGCCCGTTTTACAGCCCCTGTGCTCCACTATGCATTACGCTCACTACCAGCAATCGCACTTTCTTCATTTATTCTCGTCATAGCATGCGCCTTCTTAGCCCTTCCCATGGCCAAATTAGCCCATATCGACCTTCTCAGCGCTTATCTGGCAACAAGCCCTGGTGGGCTAGATACCATTATTATTATCAGTGCTAATGTGCCAATTGCACTTCCATTCATTATCTCACTACAAGCCGCACGAATGGTTGCTGTCTTACTGCTCGGCCCAACCATCGCACGCCCATTAGGGAGATGGTTAGAGCGCCACAAAAAAGCAAAATCCTCCTAAACAAAAAAGGCCCGGGTTCAGTGCCCGGGCCTTTTTACATCTTATCAGAGCAACTACGCGTTACTCACCTTCACGCATGGCATCAAACTCGTTTGCCGTATCCGCCGGCGGTGTTGTGCTCATACGCAAAAATTCTTCCCAACGGGGAACGTAATGAGCATACCCCGCCGGATTCTGGAAGAACCAGTGACGCCATGTATGGAAGACCGGATCATGCTCACGATAAGCAGGATCATCTAAAAGACGGCGCGCAGCCGGAGGCTTTCCCGCATGGAAATGCACGATGACCGCATCATCATTGACACCCCAATAAGGCTTCCAATTAAAGCGAGCCGACAATGGACTCCATTGCGCATTATAGAATATCCGCAACAATTCCTGATCATAACCCGAGATATGATAAAGATTATCACACAAGAAATCGACCATTGCCGGCAGATCATTACGAATACGCTCAAGGTTCAAAACCATGACCCCTGAATTCATATCTGTATAATAATCTTGGGCTCCAAATTGCCCACAAGCCGCAAAAATCTCCGGACGACAGAACTCAACATTAGGGTCCTGCATGAAAAGAACATCACAATCCGTGTATAAAACGAACTGATCTTCTTTCTCTATCAAAGGCAAATCAAGCCGCATAAACGCGCCAGCTGCCGTCTGCATGTAATTAGGCCATTCGGGTTTTTGACGACGCTGTGCCTCATGCAAACGATCGTAAAAATGGATGCGATGGAAAATAACCGTCACACCCATTTCCCGCATCTCACGCGTAAAATCGCACTCCTGCCCATCAAACACCATATGCGGGAGCAATGTCGTATTCTCCCGTGCCGAACGGACAGCGACACGGATACAGTCAATAAAACCATGATCCGGATCGTTGGAGAGCGTCTGCTCCGTAATTGCAAAAAACCACTTCATGCCCAGCGTCCCCAGTACCCAGAACTCAACAGAAGCCCATTAATCAAAATGAGCGAACTATCTTTTCATTACATTAAAAAGAAATTACCAATTATTCGAGATCAGCCAAAACTCTTCTGACGTCAGGGTGATAACCCCCCCACCTTGCGTGTCCGCCGCTGCAAGTGCAAGAGCCCGAATCCGCTCAACCATAATTGTCTTACGCTGATGAGCTTCAGAATCACTTGGAGTCATTTCCAACGTCTTTAATGCTGCACCGGCAGCCTTTGCGACCCTTCCCGCATCAATTGCTGCGTAAGACATGGTCTCTCCTCTATGTACAAACACGATACAACACACTCAACAGTCACAACTGACATGCGAACGGCTATACTCGACGACAATGAAATTTCATCCTGCAGCGATGTACGATACCATCTACTCAACCCAACAGAATCGATAAGACAACTCGCTCTACGTCACCATAACAACAGTATGAAACTAATATCATTTTTCACTATATAACTAAGTTGGTCTATTTACCCAAGAGACTTTATTCTTTTTCTCAGCTATCCCTTCTCTTCTCTAAATCCTCGGCCTCCTGATTCTCCCTGTGCCACGCATGACAAAATTCCCTCTGCCATGATATGGCCATTCGTGCAGCGTAAAGTTACTCTATTTCCTCAGGAGCTTTCCCTCTCATGCCCTTGATATCGCGTCACTATCCGTTACGCTCCATTATCCCTTTGGGCTTTGCCGGATTTTTAGCTGCCTGCGCAACAAATACACCGCCTTCCGGACCAGGTCTTCCTGTTGTTGAGGAACAACAAAACTACCAAGCACAAGCACGTGCATATTACGCTCCCCCGGGCCCTCCAAATGATCCATGGGGCCCCTATATTGAGGAAGCATCGGACCGTTTTGACGTACCTCAAGCATGGATACGCGCCGTTATGCACCAGGAATCTGGCGGCCACATTTTTGACCATAATGGCCACTTTATCACCTCTGTCCCGGGCGCCATGGGGTTGATGCAAATTATGCCTCCCTCCTACGATGACCTCCGCACCCAATATGGATTGGGCCCTGATGCCTATAACCCGCGCGACAATATTCTAGCAGGCACAGCCTACATCCGTCAGATGTATGACATTTATGGGTCTCCCGGGTTTTTGGCTGCCTATAATGACGGCCCTGGCAGCATTGATCGTTATCTCCGCCAAAACCACGCTCTCCCTCGAGAGACCCGCAATTACGTCGCAGCCATTGCACCCCATATTGCTGGGATATGGCCACGGCACCGCTCACAAAATGATCTTATCGTCGCTCGCTATGATCCCACCGCTCATACTAATACCGCCAGCGATGGGACAGATGACACAACTGGTGACTACGTCACACCCGACAATACATCAGAGAGCCAATCTGTAAGCAATGCATGGGCTGCACGGGGCTTCAAACCTTCAGCAATGCCTGCCCCTTCCGCCTCATTTACCGGATCAACACGATCCGCCACAGCCGCCGCATGGGCGGCTCGTGGATTTAAACAATCTCCACCACCAACAATGCCTCACCGCAGGCCTCCTACCTCATCAAGTGACGACGAAACCGTCCATATTCGTTCAATTCCCCTAGCCTATCCCGTCTCTCATCATGGGCGTGTCAGCGATATACCTTCAGCGACAGAGTATAATTGGGGCGTACAACTTGGAAGTTACGCAACCCGTCAGCAAGCACACACCGTTGCTCTTACCATCCATCACATTATCAGCTCCATCGCACAGCAAGGGAAAACGCTTATTCTCCCTGTGAAATTAGGCCATAGACAACTTTACAGAGCTCGCTTTACGGGGCTTTCACATCAGCAAGCAACGACTATATGTCATAGGCTTTCGGGTGTATCCCCCTGCATCACTTTATCCCCTACAGCCCATTTCTAAGGTTTAAAAATCATGAAGAATCTCTTCGCAAAGCTCTCATTCTGCACAGCTATACTTGCCAGTGTTGCCTCATCTCACGCTTATGCTTCCCTTGCGGTTGGTGCTCAGGCACCTGACTTCACAACCATGGCTAGCCAAGGCGGAAATGAATTTTCTTACCATCTCAAAGACGCTCTCAAAAAAGGCCCTGTCGTCCTCTATTTTTACCCAGCCGCCTTTACCAAAGGCTGTACTGTGGAAGCCCATGACTTCGCCGAAGCAATCCCTCATTATAAAAGCTTAGGAGCAAGTGTGATTGGTGTCTCAACAGACCCTATCGAAACCTTAAAGAAATTCTCTGTTAGTGAATGTCGCAGCACTTTCCCCGTCGCCGAGGATCCCAACGGAACAATAACCACGACATATGATGCCCGAGACAATCTCCAAAAAAGAGCGAACCGTACATCTTATGTCATTGCCCCAAATGGGACCATCGTCATGAGCTACACCAATAATGACCCAGACGAACATGTTGAGCGTACGCTAAACGCCATAAAACGCCTCAATACTCACGATCACACACGGTAAAGCAATGCCTCCAAAGCTACATCACGTCGGATCCGCTAAACCACTCCGCCTTGGAGACGATGTGATCAGCACTGCCGTTTATGATGGGCCTGGTGATTGCTACCGCTACACTCTCAAACGTGTCTGGGATACCAAACGCCCTTACATCATGTGGCTTATGATGAATCCCTCCGTCGCAACAGAAATAGGCGATGACCGTAGCGTTGCAAAATGCCAGCGTTATGCCCGCGCCTGGGGGTATGGGGGAATGCTCGTCGGTAATAGCTTCGCTTACCGCTGCACTGATCAAAAACGGCTTTTAGAGGTTCCTGACCCAATCGGCCCCCAAAATGACCATTATTTATTAGAAATGGCTAAAGAAGCCGATCAAATTGTCCTTGCCTATGGGACACCTCAAGCAAAAGAATTGCGCGCCCGAGGGCCAGAAGCCGCCCGGCTCCTGGCAAAAGCAGGTTATATCGTCAGTGCTCTACGCCTCAGCCGTAAAGGCCAACGCCCAGAGCACCCACTCTATTTACCCTCGACATTAACACCAACACCTCTCACACTTGATGAAGTGCGTTAAGAGAAAGCACTTTCTGCAACCCAGTTTTTACGACGCGTCAAACGACCAATCCCAGGGTTCAAACAATTGCAAGGGTCCAATTTTTGGAAATGCACCTTTGTCGAGTCTGGTGCGTTGTAAAGATGCCCTACATTATGTTCGGCAGGATAACGTGCACCACGTTTATCTAGTTCTGGCCACATTGCATGCTCTACAGCCACTGGGTTGACACCCCGTTTTACCACGTAATCCTGATGCATCACATGACACAGGAAATGCCCATAATACAGCTTGACGACCAGTTTTTCATCTATTGCAGAGGGTAGTTTTTCAAACCACTGCCGGTCATTACGGCGCAAACCGACATCTAACGCTAACATGCCGCCCGTCTGTTTACGATGCACAGCATTGTAACGCCCCGCAGCCCCGGCCGTTGCAAAACGATGCAAGAAGGCTAATTTCCCTTCATGCGCCGTACATTCAAAAAAGTCACTTGAATCCTTCTGAGCCATAAAGCTCTTCAACCAAGGACGTACCGTCTCTGCCAATGTGCCAGATACTTTCAGCATCAAATGATGCTCATACCGTTTGTGATATTCTTTAAGCCGCTGTGGCACCTGACTTGGCATAAAACGACTCATCAGCTGCAACATTCGATCTCCGAACGCATCAGGCAGCCACGAATAACGCTGTGAAAGAACGTCCATCCGCGCCTTCATTGCAAAAAAGAATGGAAGATAACGCGTTCCCATTAAGCGAATAATCGCAACCGTGTCTCTTCCATAGCGATCAGCAATGTCAAATGCATCTCGATGCAAATACTCACCAGCAATGGGCAGCTCATCAAACTTTGTCAGGAGAGCCCGCCGTAGATCCTCTAATGTATCGGTATCATTCGTTCCGATATAAAAAGTAACAGCTTCTTTCTCAGCCGGAAATGTATCAAGACGCACAGCAAAAACAATCAATTTACCTGCACATCCTGATGCTTCATATAATCGATCTGGATCTGCATTAAATCGTGCGGGTGTATCAGCCTCTACGTCACGGACACGCGTCACATAATCTACGTCATGCCCACGCCCTGTCGACCACTCAACATCATCTGGTGAAAATGTTCCTGCTTCTACAGCACGTAGAATATCTTCAGGAGCACCTTTAAGCTTCACCCCCAAGTGATTTACCAAATGCAACTCACCTTGAGCATCCACTTGCCCAAACAAAGCCATCTCTGTAAAAGCCGGGCCACGTTGAACAAGCGACCCACCAGAATTATTGCTAATCCCACCTAAAACAGAAGCACCTATGCAGGACGAACCGATAACGGAATGCGGCTCCCGCCCTAGTGGGGCCAAAATTCCTTCTAACTCATAGAGCGAAGCACCAGGTAAGCAAACGACCTGCCGACCATCACCCCCTAATAAATAAATACCTTTCAAGCGAGACGTACTAACAATAACAACTGGACGGTCATATTCCCCATCTGGAGATGATCCCCCTGTCAAACCCGTATTAGCCGCCTGCATAATGAGGATATAATTGGCCTTTGCACAGCATTGAGCAACGCGCCATAACTCGATCAGGGATCCAGGAACAACTACAGCTTCAGCCTTTCCAAGCCCAAATCGAAACCCCTTACGAAAACGATATGTCGCATTTTCCGAGGTCAGGACGTGACGCCGTCCTACAATACCTCGAAGATCGCATATCATATTCGTCATTAGAAACCTCTCTTTCCAACACTATCATCTGCATATTGCACCATAGCAAATGCACAGCACGCCCCATTTCTGGGGAGCAACAGCTAGGGTTCCACTATTTTGTTCGGCCAAAAAGCTTTTCTAATGCGTCCCTGTTAAGACGTAGCCACGTAGGACGCCCATGTGGGCACGTATTGGCTCGGGGATTCTGAGCCATGTCATGCAATAAAGCTTCCATCTCTTCACGCTTAAGACGACGTCCTGCACGAATACTACCATGGCATGCCATGCGTGCCACAACACCCTCGAAACGACCATCAAGACTATCTGTCTGCCGTGCTGATAGCTCCGGATCTTGCGCAAGCTCTTCAGCAATATCGCGTATAAGAGCTTCAACATCACTTTTTTCTAACGGGGATGGGATACTACGCACCATGACACTCCCTTCCCCAAAAGGCTCAATCTCTAGCCCAAAATGCGATAGCTCTTCTTGATATGGGAGGAGTGCCTCCATCTCGTGACGCGCTAAATCTACGACTTCAGGCAATAACAAGGCCTGTGCCTTCACATGCCCGCCCTGAAAGCGACGGCGTAGACGCTCATGCGTTAAGCGCTCATGCGCAGCATGTTGATCCACCAAGATAAGATCCCCATCTGGAGCAAGGGCAACAATATAGGTATCGTGAATTTGTCCAATCGGAACACCAAGAGAGGCTATTTTTTGCGGCTTTTCTACCTCTTCAGCCTCCTCATCCTCTATCCCCCCATCATGAGCGAAAACAAGCTCATCCATTCCCTTCACCGAACGACCAAAAGAGGCAGAAGCTTCCGACAAACCTGAAAAAGACGGCGACGTTACGGACGCATCAAAACGACGAACGGATGGTGCAAACCCCAAATCCCAATCACCACGTTCACCAACACGGCCAATATGAGAAGCCTCCTCCTTCTTTTTACTTGGCTTCGTTGTCTCTACAGAAGGTGAGACTGATCGACTGATCATTGCTAGATCAGCATGGATTCCCCCACCTTCACCCGCACCACGCGCTAAAGCACGCCCTACCGCTCCGATGACAAAAGCCCTGACTTCCCCCTCATCTGCGAAGCGAAGTTCCGTTTTAGCCGGATGAACATTAACATCCACACGATCAAGCGGTACGTGTAAATGTAACAACAAGACAGGAAAGCGCCCTTTCTCAATAACAGAGCGATAAGCCACCCTAACGGCAGTGCGTAAGACAGGGTCTGTGACAGGGCGATCATTCACGAGCAAAAACTGCCCTGACCCCGTTGCCTTTGTATGCCCTGGGCCACACACAAAGCCAGACAAGTGCATTTTCCCGCGCTGCTCATCGACTTCCAGCAATGTGTCTTGCGCCACTCCGAGCATAATTGCCACACGTTCTTTCAATGTCTGAGCAGGAACATTGAAAATTTCCCGTCCTTCCATGTGGAAAGATATGGCACAATGTGGAGCGCTTAGAGCCACACGACGCATCACAGCTTCAGCATGACTACCCTCAACCCGAGCACTTTTTAAAAATTTTCGTCGCGCCGGTGTGGCAAAAAACAAATCTCTCACCACCACACGTGTCCCGATTTCTCCGGGCGCAGGCGTAGGCGCATGCACTGTTCCACCCTCGACTCTAATGCACCATGCGGTATCAGAATCTTTTGTTCGAGATGTTATAGAAAGACGTGCACTCGCGCCGATAGAAGGCAGGGCTTCACCTCGAAACCCTAAGGTTCGAATATGAACAAGGTCATCACCCTGCAACTTTGATGTACAATGACGCTCAACGGCTAAAGGCAGTTCATCATGTGTAATACCCTGACCGTTATCGGTCACATCAATGCTCTCAGAACCACCTTCTCGCAGCGCGACTTCCAAGCGCGTCGCTCCGGCATCCAGAGCATTCTCAACAAGTTCCTTTAGAGCTGCTGCCGGACGCTCAACAACCTCACCTGCGGCAATCAAGTCCACGACATGATTCGAAAGACGACGAATTGTTGACCGTATCACACAGCAACCCTTTCCCTATCAAAGGGGAAAATCAATGCCCCCGCATCGTTGGCGTTGCACCATAGTTAAATGGATGACCTAGGGCACTATCATTCTGAATACGTTGATTTTCTGCTTCTCCATCTACCACGGAGCCAGCATGTCCACCCTGCCAGAACATCAAACTATTCACAAACCCAACGTCTGCATCCCCTAACTCTGCATTGTCAGGAGCGTGCGCGGCGCGATCAACATTATGCACCAACGTCGTCTGCCCACTGCTTGGGTCACCCTGCATGGGATGCAACGCGACATCTGGGGCCAATGTCTCCAACGCCTGCATACGTGGGCTTTCATCAGGGCGATTGGCATTCGCCGCACCAGGCAATGCCAAAATTTCAGAAGGCGGCATAGAAAGCGGTGCTCGCGTCGTCACCGTATATTCATCAGGTGTAGAACGATGCAAACCAAAACCGCGAACGACATCACTACCAGAACAACCGGTTAATGCCAAAGCAAAGGCCGTCACTACGCCAGCTTGTAACCCAAAACGGACAACGGAAGGAGCAAAACGCCACATGACAGGTTTCCGCACTGCACTCATAAGGTTCTTATTCCTATCGTTCCTATAGCCAACTGAGCAAGCTTTTCAGACATATTCCTTTAGGAACGATTTCTTCGTCGATCCGCCAAAAAGGAATCTAAAATCCACAACCCAACACCGCAGACGATCGCAGAATCTGCAATATTGAAGACATACCACGACCATCCCGCCACATGGAAATGAAGGAAGTCCACCACCGCCTTATATTGCAAACGGTCAATGACATTCCCCAATGCCCCGCCGATGATACCACCGCACGCTAAACTCACCAATAGTCGGCGGCTGCGTATTAAAACGACACATAGGGCAATTACTGCCATCAACGAAACAATAATAAAGACCGACGGGCTATGTCCCCCGAACATACCAAATGTTACGGCATGGTTCCATACCATGGTAAAATTCAACCATGGTAAGATGGCAACGCTTCCCTTTTCCGGAAGTTTTAACCCATAAAGAATCCATTGTTTGCTCAGTTGGTCCGCTAACAAAACAAGGACCAACACGAGACACCCCAAACGGCGCCCCTTCACAAATCCATCTTTTCTTTGATGAGCTGCACTTTGTGTCATCATCATGCGTCAACTACACTAACACACCGCAAACAAAGATGGGTGTGCTCTTTATTGTCACCGACTTCCGGTAAAACACGCCAACAACGTGCGCATTTATCGCCCTCTGCAGGACGTATCCGCACCTCATCTCCGGCGTGACCTTTATGCACTGTAACCTGAGACGCAATACTGAGCTCTGCCCAATCAATCTTGTCACTTTGGGCAAGCTCTTCTTCAGAAAGAGGAAGGTCTACATGCGCTTCTAAAGAAGCCCGTATCTCCCCTTCACGGCGAGCACCTTCCAAAGCCGTTGTCACACGACGACGCGTCTGACGTAACCCTTCCCACAATTTATCGAGGTCCGGATCATGCCATGACGTATCAGGAACAAAGAAAGCTTGTAAGTGCACACTTTCGCTCTCCCCAAAACGAGCCTGCCAAGATTCTTCCGCCGTAAAGACCAAAGCAGGAGCAAGCCATGTTGAAAGCGCTCGGTGGAGAATATCCAATACTGTCCGCGATGCACGACGGACTGGCGTCATCACCCCATCGCAGTAAATGGAATCTTTGCGAATATCAAAGTAAAATGCTGACAAGTCATTATTACAGAAACCATGCAATAATGGATAAACACCATTCCACTGATGGGTCTTCACAGCATCGGCCAAACGATGATGAACATCCGTCAAACGATGAAGGATATATTTCTCAAGAGAAGGGAGCTCCTCATAAGGCACTTTCTCTTCTTCGGAGAAACCATCTAACGCCCCGAGCAACCAACGCAGCGTATTACGCAAACGGCGATACAATTCACCTTGTTGCTTGAGAATATCATTACTGATCCGCAAATCCTCATGCGTATCAGAATTCAGAACCCATAGCCGTAGAACGTCAGCTCCCAGCTTATTAGACACATCATCCGGCGCAATAACATTGCCCAATGATTTGGACATTTTGCGCCCTTGACCATCCAGCACAAAACCATTGGTCACAACGGCTTTATAGGAACATTCTCCAGAGGCCCCTACGCTCTCCAGCAATGAAGACTGGAACCAACCGCGATGCTGATCAGACCCTTCTAAATACAAGTCTGCTGGATAATTCATCCCTTCTTGATGGAGAACAAAGCGATGGCTGCAACCACTTTCGAACCAAACATCGACAATATCAAAAACTTGCTCATAGTCTTCTGGATTACGTCCTTCTCCCAAGAAGAAGGATGGGTCCATATCGTACCACGCATCCGCTCCACGTTCCTGGAAAAGAGACACGACACGTGCCATCACCTCAGGATCACGCAAGACCTGCCCTGTTTTCTTTTCAACAAAAATAGCGATCGGCACGCCCCAAGAGCGTTGACGTGAAATGCACCAGTCAGGTCGCTGTGCGACCATCGTCGTCAAGCGACGTCGAGCGCTCGCCGGGACAAACTCAACCTTTTCCAATGCCCGCAGAGCCAGGTCTCGCAATCCTTCTCCATCCTCAGACTCCATCGCAATAAACCATTGCGGTGTCGCCCGGTAAATAATTGGCTTTTTAGAACGCCAAGAATGGGGATATGAATGCTCAATCACATGACGCGCCATAAGCCCTACGGCTAGGCCTTTTTCAGCACCAGCATCACGCGCTTGCACTAAAAGTGCGCAAACCGGATCAGTCGCTTTAAAAACATGCACACCGGCTAGCTCAGGCATCCATGGCACATACGTACCATTATCCTGAACCAACTCTGTAATTTCTATCCCATGAGCGCGGCAAAGCAGAAAGTCATCCTGCCCATGAGCTGGGGCCATATGAACAAGACCAGTACCCGCTTCGGTGGTAACAAAATCCCCCATCAGCATCGGCACATCGTGATCATACCCACGCCCACGAAGTGGATGAGCAAATACGCTCCCCTCTAACGCCTGACCTGGAAGCGTATGGAGAACATCCCACGATGTCATCCCCGCCTCGGCGGCGAACGCCTCCAAACGCTCTTGCGCAATGATCAGCTTAGCCCCTTCTGAAAGCTGACTATCTTCTTTCTTCCCTGTCACTTTAATAACAGAGTAGAGAATCTCTGGACCGGCTGCCAAAGCCCTGTTCACAGGAATGGTCCAAGGTGTCGTCGTCCAAATTACCGCAGAACTATCGCGTAAAATACCGTCCGCTGTAGGATCTTTCACAATCGGAAAAGCAACATGAAGTGTCGTGGATTTTACATCATGATATTCTACTTCAGCTTCTGCCAAAGCTGTTTTTTCAACGGGGCTCCACATCACGGGCCTTAGCCCACGGTAAAGACGTCCATTCAATAGAAATTTACCAATTTCTTCGACAATTTTCGCTTCTGACGAAAAGTCCATCGTCACATAACGATTGGCCCACTCCGCTTGAATGCCGATCCGCTTGAAGTCATCACGTTGAGCTTCAACCCACTTAGCAGCATAATTGCGACATTCTGCCCGGAACTGAAGAACAGGAACAGCATCCTTATCCTTCCCCTCCTTGCGGTACTGCTCTTCCACTTTCCACTCAATAGGAAGGCCGTGGCAGTCCCAACCCGGCATATAACGCACTTGATAACCGCTCATACGCTGAGCCCGGTTAATGACGTCCTTCATCACTTTGTTTAGGGCATGACCAATATGGATATGCCCATTCGCGTAAGGAGGACCATCATGCAGCGTAAAAACCGCATTCCGTTTGCGACCAGCTTCTAAGATTTTCTCATCAAGCCCCATCTCAGCCCAGCGCTGCAGCATCTCAGGCTCACGTTTGGGAAGATTCCCACGCATGGGGAATGATGTTTTCGGCAAGAATACGCTCTCACGATAACGATCTTGCTGCTCACGAAACGTCGAATCAATCTTTTCTACAGGGTCTGACATGGATAAACGGCCGGTCTCCAGAACGAAAAAGCCTGACCATATGGAGAGAGGCGGCCTATCGGGTCAAGTCCTAGACCGGAGATCGGTCTTCTAAAACCTTACGCGCTTGCACAGCATCACAGGCTATCTGTGCTTTCAACTCATCTAGCCCATTAAAACGTTTTTCTTCACGCAGAAGCTCAACCAAGGCCACTTCAAGCGTTTGACCGTATAAATCTTCATCAATATCAAAGAGATGTGCCTCTAATCGGCTTTCTTTCCCATCATTGATGGTTGGACGACGCCCGACATTCCCTACCCCTGGAATCACACGCCCATCTGGCAAGGTCACCCGAACAGCATAGACACCACGAGCTGGCTCTAAATGTATTCCAAGAGCAATATTCGCCGTTGGGAATCCTAACAAACGTCCACGCTGATCACCCGGTACAACTTCACCAACGATACACCACTCACGCCCCAACAATTCTGCTGCCCGCTCGGGATACCCCTCTTGCAACAAACGGCGAATCCGACTTGATGATATTGGCCCAGAAATATCGGATAATTGAGGGACAACACTGACCCCCACGCCATACTCGCTCAGCAGCTCTTCGAGCAACGCGACGTCCCCGCCTCGACGATGCCCAAAGGCAAAATCTGCCCCACAAGCAACATGCGTCACATTCAACCCATTCACCAACACATCTTGTACAAAGGCCCGTGCCTCAAGATGAGAAAAAGCTTCATTAAATGGGATCTGCACAACATGTTTGACATCATGCTCCGCCAGAACGCGCGCCCGTACCTCTGGGCGCATCAAACGAAATGGCAGATCTTGGGGACGAAAAAATGCTCTTGGATGAGGATCAAATGTGACAACACCGAGAGCACAATCAGGCCGCGCCATACGCACACTCTGCAAAAGATGCACATGGCCCCGATGCACACCATCAAAGTTGCCTAATGCAACAGCGTTGCCACGAGCGACGGCAGGCACCGCGGGCCAATTGGTATAAAGCGTCATAGGATAATCGATGCCCGGCAGAATATATCTTTAGCTATGTCTCATTAACGCGGCCGATGTGCTGGATCTTCTTCTGCCATACGGGCATCTTGCTGCCCTGTAGAAGAAGCCCCAGACGGCGGAGCCGAAAGACGTTCGTCTGGCTTAGGAGGGGATGGAGGCGTATCGTCCTCGGCCATTCCCTTCTTAAAGGACTTAATTCCCTTCGCGAAATCACCCATCAAACTGCTAATTTTGCCGCCACCACCGAACAGCACCAGCACGACAATGCCGAAAATAATCCAGTGTGTGATACTCATGCTGCCCATAGGGTCATACTCCGAAAGGTCAAGGCTCTCTCCATGTGGCAAGGGTTTAACAATTGTGCAACCCCTACCCATGATGTCCCTAGTCTAACGATTGGGAAGAATAAAACCATAGGTCGCGTAAATCCTCCTCCCTAAAACATCAGAAGGGGCCCACCAGACGCGTACTTGTGTCCAGTCAGAGGTTGGAGAAACATCTTCGACAACCACACTATGCTCGATCTTCCCAGGCACCCAATTGGCCTGGTCTACCAAAATACGACGCTCTGAAACGCGCCGCTTAACGACCGACACATGACCGTCCGGCACACGCCGCGTCGCACGAAATACCAATACAGCTCCCGGAACAGGCTGATGACTACGCCGATAACGCCCTTTTGCTTGCCACCACCAACTAGCAGCAGCCCCTCTTAGGTTGATACCACTCACCTGACGTGCATAAGGAGCACACTGCACAGGCCCATTATAACTGCCTCCTCCAAACGGATTCGCACATCCCGCTATAAAGAGAAACGTCATCATGACCACAATACGTTCCATCGCTGGATGAATAATCCTTGATGAGACGCAACGACCTTTGTCTTCAGATCTCACACACAAAGCGAGACGAACCTCCTAAACGTTCTTTATTTTAAGAAGCCTATAAAGCACGACATGCTAATATCATCTCATCAGCAGTCTCATAATCCATGGAAAGCACTTTATGAGCAATATGTTGTGAAAAACCATTACGTGCAAAAATGGCCAGCACTTTATAACGATCTTTTTCTGGTTGACCTGGCCGCTGAAACGGCCCTACTCCCCGTTTACGAGCGAAGACAAGGGCGGCAACGAGTTCCGTTTCTTGACCCGTTTCATCAGCAACCTCCCCCAAGCTTTCATCAACAGCCTGTTGAACCGTCTCAACATCTACCCCTTTGGCTAACAAATGCGCCTTTACAGCCCGACGGGAACGCCCAGAACGCGTTAGGCTGCGCGCTCGTGACTTAGAGAAACCGGCATCATCCACAGCTCCAAGCCCTTCCATACTCGCCACAATCTGATCAATAAGCGACAAGCAATCCTGCTCATGGGCTTCAAAAGCTTCACGGCTCAACCCAGCACGCACCGCTCGCACACCCCAGCGCTTCACACGCCGCTGTAACACCACCCGCAAGCCTTGGCGTGTTGTTGAAAAACGCGCCAAATGAGCCAATGCCGCCTCACGCAAACGTGTTTCATCAGGGACAGGAGGGATTTCTACCATATGATACTCTATGCTCCTTTCTCACCCCGCTATTTTCCACAATGCTCATAGGGACTCTCTATGTCACCCTCGCTTTCCCACCGTCTTGATGCCGCCATTTCATCTCTTGCTCAAACTTATCCTGGTCCGGGTGGGGCTGTTGCTGTCCTTCATGAAGGCAAGGTTATTACGCGCCGTTGCTGGGGATATGCCTCCTTAGAACGCCGTCTTCCCTTTACCCCGGCAAGCCTTTTTCGCATCTGCTCTATTACGAAACAATTTACCTGTGCAGTCATGCTTGATCGCTACCCCGACCCCGAAAAGCTTATCCCTTACATAAAGAAGCGTTTACCACATCTTGGCGACCAAAGCCCTACACTCTACCAACTTGCCCATAATCAATCAGGACTTCGCGATTACTGGGCCATAGCGATGCTCCATGGAGCCGCTATTGAGGGGACCTTTAACAACGGAGATGCACGACGCATCATTGCAGGAACACACTCCCTACAATTTACGCCTGGCACCTCTTACTCATACGTAAACCAAAATTTTCGTCTCATTTCTGATGCGATGGAAGAAGAGAGTGGCCTTTCTTTCGCTGAACTATTGCAACACCATGTCTTCCAAAAAGCCAATATGCAACGTGCCTGCCTTGTCGCTGATACGCGGGCTATGCCAGATGGAACAACAGGCTATGAAGGAAATGCTGAAGAAGGCTTCCGTCCTGCACCCAACAATATTTATTGGACAGGAGATGCCGGTATAGGCGCCTCTCTTGACGATATGATCGCATGGGAACAATTTATCGACACAACCCGAGATACCCCCCATAGCCTCTATAACCGCCTCACTGTTCCCGTCACCTTTTCTGATGGAACACCATCCTCCTACGGTTTTGGTCTGCAACGCACCACAATTTCTGGGCACGCCATAACAGCCCATAGCGGCGCTTTACGTGGGTGGCGTTCATGCCGTCTTCATTGTGCTGAAAAGCGTGTCTCAGTTGTTGTCTTTCTCAATCACATGTCTCCTGCTCAGCTTGCTGCATGGGATGTATTTAACGCTTTTTTGGGAAACAAAAAAGCGACGCCATCTCAACCTAAACCCACCTCCTCCTCCCGCCTACTAGGGCTGTGGTTTGAACACAGTACAGGCCTTTCAGCCCGTATCGAAGCTGACGGCAACGCGCTTCGTCTCCGTTACCTTATTGTTCCAGAACGTTTAAACATCCACGACATAGACCAAGCTGAAAATTCAGCCGTAACATTGCGTTACAAAGACGGGAAAATACATATGCACCGTCCTTCCGAAAATAGAACCAGCATTCTTACCCCATATCCAACAGAAAAAACGGACGATGTATCCTCATTAGTAGGGCGTTATGCGTGTCATGACCTTGAGCACTCCGAATTAGAAATCACCCTCCAAGGTGGACTCTTATATGGTGGTTTTTCCGGCCTTCTAGGCGAAGGACGTATGGAACGACTGACTGAAATTGGACGTGACCTCTGGATATTCCCCTGCCCACGCGCACTAGACCACACAGCCCCAGGAGATTGGACGCTCGCTTTTAAGCGAGAGGGAGGACATATCCGCCATGTTCGAGTCGGATGTTGGCTCGCACGTAACCTCATCTATGAGCGTAAAACCTCTTTTTCCTCGTAAATTTGACGCACGCACACTCCTTAAAGCAGTATAAGAGGACTACTAAGATCACTTTCACCTCTCTCTTGCACGCAAGAGTGGGGGTTTTGGCTTTGGCTCTTGCGAAAACCCAAACAGGTGGCCTTATGTATGGCTGTTATTCTTATTCACCCCTTGGCAGGCTTAGGTTGTCATGATTTCTACTGTGATGCCCAATTACAAACGCTTCAACATTGCTTTCGAGCATGGTGAAGGCCTCTGGCTAACAGGGACTGACGGACGACGCTTTCTGGACTTTGGGGCGGGTATTGCCGTTTCATCCCTCGGACATGCCCATCCCCACCTTGTCAAGGCAATCGCAGAACAAGCGCAGCGGGTCATGCATGTTTCGAATTTATACCGCATCCCCCAAGCTGAAGCATTAGCCGATCGGCTCGTTGCGCATTCTTTCGCCGATTCTGTTTTGTTTTGTAGCTCTGGAGCCGAAGCAAACGAAGTTCTTGTGAAACTCATCCGACGCGCGCAATACAAAAACGGTCATCCTGAGCGTAATCGTATCCTCTGCTTTCATCACGCGTTTCATGGCCGTACGCTGGCCATGCTCTCAGCAACAGGAAACCCTGCTTACCTTGAAGGTTTCGGCCCAACCGTAGACGGCTTTGACCACGTCCCTCTCAATGACATCGAAGCTGTTAAGGCCGCCATTACACCTGAAACAGCAGGGATTTTTCTTGAACCCATACAGGGTGAAAGCGGCATTCATCCCGCTACTCCCGAATTTCTCCGTGCCCTTCGTGCACTATGTGATGAGAAAGGCCTCTATCTTGGTATTGATGAAGTTCAAACCGGGATAGGACGGACAGGCAGGCTCTTCGCCCACGAACATGCAGGGATTATCCCTGACGTTGTCTCTTCAGCCAAAGGTCTTGGCGGTGGTTTCCCCCTCGGGGCTGTGCTCGCACGTGAAGAGCTCGCTAAACATCTTACGCCAGGCACACACGGAAACACCTATGGCGGCAACCCCCTCGCCTGTGCAGCAGGTCTGGCCGTTTTAGATGTAATCCTCAAGCCTGGCATGTTTGACCAAATTACCAAAGTTGGTAGCCGTTTTGGTGATATGCTTGATAAAATCGTCGCTGATTTTCCCCTCGTTTTTCAAGGTGCACGCGGCATTGGCCTTATGCGTGGCCTTCATTGCCGTCTCCCTGTCAGCGATGTCGTCAGTGCTGTAATGAATGAAGGCTTACTTTGTGTCGCAGCCGGCGACAACGTGGTACGCCTCGTCCCCCCACTGATTGCAACAGAAGAAGATTGCCAGGAAGCCTGCTCTCGAATTCAGCGTGCTGCCCACACCCTTATGACCAAACAGGAGAAAAATGCGTGACAGTTCTTCATTCATCAGCCCCACGGCACTTCCTCGACATCAAGGATCTGACGAGAGAAGAACTGCGCCGCATTCTAACAATTTCTGCCCGCGTTAAGGCTCAGCAAGAAGGCCGCCGCTTCCCTCTGCATAAAGATCAACCGCTAGCCGGTCGCTCTTTAGGGCTGATAATGTCTCAACCTTCAACGCGTACCCGTGTCTCATTTGAAGTCGGAATGAAACAACTCGGAGGCGCTGTCAGCATTCTGTCTCCTTCTGACATGCAGCTTGGCCGAGGCGAAAGTATTGCTGATACGGCTCGCGTTCTCTCCCGTTTCCTCGATATACTCGTCTTAAGAACAGGCGACGACGCAACACTCCGTGAGCTTGCACACTGGAGCAGCGTTCCTGTGATTAATGGCCTAACGCCCGTCTCCCATCCTGTTCAGATCTTAGCCGATATTCTCACATTTGAAGAACATCGCGGCCCAATCACAGGCCGTACTGTGGCGTGGATCGGTGATGGGAATAATGTTGCCACATCATTAATTGAAGCGGCCGCTCTCCTAGAATTTAACTTGCACCTTGCCACCCCGGAAGGATTTGATCCTTCTGAAGAAGCCATCGTATGGGCACGTCAACACGGCGCCAACATTATCACCACACGTGACCCAAAAGAGGCCGCAAGAAATGCCGATGCTGTCGTGACAGATACATGGGTCAGCATGGGCGATAAGGATGCTGATGTGCGCCATCGTACATTCCGCCCCTATCAAGTGGATGAAGCCTTAATGCAGCACGCCGCTTCTGATGCCGTCTTTATGCACTGCCTCCCCGCTCATATTGGGGAAGAAGTCACACAAGATGTCTTTGAAGGCCCGCATTCAATTGTTTTTGATGAAGCAGAAAACCGCCTTCATAGCCAAAAAGGCCTCCTTCTCTGGTGTCTTGAGCAAAATAAGATCCCTACATAACGAATCAGTAAACTATTCCTATTGAGAGATGACCCCGCAGCACACCATATGTTCTTCGGGGTCTCATTATTCCACTATTTATAAAGGATCTCTTCAGTGATCGATTCATCAGCCCCTTCTGATTTAGCTCGCCCTGCCGAGATTCCTGACCTCGTTGTCCCTCATGCAGTACATCCATTTCATCTTGTGCAAGCCCCTGTTCGCGGCCGCCTCATTCGCCTAGGGCCGCTGGCTGACGCTATTTTATCACGCCATGCTGACCTTCCTACGCCAGTTAAAGTTCTCGGCGGACAAGCGCTCTCCTTAGTTGCGGCTATGGCCACCGCTTTAAAATTTACAGGCTCTTTTTCTCTCCAAATTAAAGGCGATGGGCCTGTTTCCCTTTTCCTTACAGATTGTACTGATGCGGGAGCTTTGCGTTTCACCGCGCAATTAGACGAAAACCAAACGGAGGAACTCCCTGAAGATGCATCGGCACTTCTCGGAAAAGGTTATCTCGCTTTTACCGTCGATCAAGGCCCTGAAATGGAGCGCCATCAGGGTGTTGTTAGCTTAGAAGGCAAAACCCTTGCCGACATGGCGACACATTATTTCGAAACAAGTGAGCAACATGATTGCTCTATTCACCTTTTTGCCCAACAGAGTGAACATGGATGGCAGGCTGGTGCCTTAGTACTCGAAAAAATCGCCAGTGATGGTGGGCATGCTCAAAACGACGATATCCCAGATCTCTCTAACGAAGACCATGATGATTTATGGGAAACAGCCTGCACTTTTGCTGGCACTTTAACAGCGAAAGAGCTCTTTGATACCGAGCTTTCTTCCCAAACACTTATAAACCGCCTCTTCGGCACATTAGGGGTTAATAACGTTACCCCACGCCCTCTCTGCTTTGGCTGCCGCTGCAACCGTGCACGTTTAGTCAATGTCCTAGAACGCTTTAGTTCCGATGATCTGGACCATATGGCTCATGATGGTTCTATCTCCATGGATTGCAATTTTTGTAACGTCCAATTTCGTTTTTCACGGGAAGAACTCTCTCAAGAAGGGCATTCCTAAATCATGAACGCTTCTCTCCTGGCACAATTAAGCATTGACCATAAACCGGTTGACCTTCTTTACCCTGGATGGGAAGCCGTCTCTCGTCACCCTGCGCCAGGAGGAATGGATGTTGTTCTCTTTCGGGAAAATAAATCAGGACGCGAAGCCTGCTGGTGGGTAACCCCCGGTGGAAGTCACCTCGCCAGTCATGCTCTAGCATTACCACCAGAGCATAAGGATGCTCTGACCAAGGAGCTTGACCCGATCCTTCAACCTATTATGGAACATTCTTTAGTCCATAAACCGTTGAACACCCTTCCCGTTGAAAACACGACCTTTCAGACGCTGACAGCACTTCCGACGACAGCGTTAACGGAAATTATCAGCTTATGGGTTCATCACGCGGCACCTAATACGGTTATCATTGACCCTCAGGAGTTCCTACAAGACATCAACCCTGAAGATGAAGATGCTGATTCACCCTTTTCATCTACCCGCATTAAACAGGTGATGGAAAGCCGATGCCGGGGTGACGCTCCCCCCATTCTTTCTTCACCTTTTTCAAAAATGCCTCTCAAAGCACAACTTGTCATGAACCATCGCGCAGGAGTGACAGGTCGTTTTTTTGATCCTACTGAACAACTTACTTTTTATATTTTCTGGCCCAATCCCTCAGATCCGCAGCAACCGGACGCTGTACAGCCCCCTACTTTCTATTATCCGCAAGGCCCCCTTATCTTCGGGCAAGGCTATACGGCGCATATGCTCCCCACTTGGCTTATGATATGGTTCATCCATAATCCTGATCACGCGGAACACATCAATGCTGCACCCTCTTTCCAACTGGAAGATTATGGCATTGGGAAAATTTCCAACATATGGGATTCCTTCTCTCATACATTGGAAGAATCAAATCAAGATAAGCCACATGCTTTTCCTCCATCGCACACGCAGCTATGGAATCAATGGTCTGCACCATCATTGTCACGAAAAGATAAAGACAAACACGATGATAATTCTTAAACCATATTGATATATTTGCCTGTCACCTTCGGCCCATTAAAAGCAGGATAGAAAGTCCTTCCATCATGAAACATTCTCTACACAAGAAAGAATCCATTTTAGGTTTTTCACGGACAGCAGGAAAAATATTCAGCATTATCATTGGAGCTGGCAGTATTATATCCTTGAGCGGTTGCGGCTCACACGAAACGCCTGAAACATTTCAAGCATCTGATTACAGTTATCTCCCTGTATTAAACCTGAATGTTTCTAGAATTGAGACCAACAATATCGTTGCACAGGATGACGATAGCTTAGTAGCAAAAAGTCCCATCTCTCCGGCACAAAGCTTAACGCTTATGGCCCAGCAACGCCTTCACCCCACGGGGAGATCTGGCATCGCTCACTTTGTTATCAACCACATGTCCATCACAAAAGGTTCACATCATACCTTAAACGCCACTTATAAGGTTGCATTAACACTTGATGACCCTCAGAGCAGACATCATGGGTCCATCACAGCAATGGTCACCCGTCACGATCAAAATCCCGAAGATACGTCTCTAAAACACAATCTTTACGAACTAAATCAACATATGATGGACGACATGAATGTCGAGTTGGAATATCAGATCCGCCGTAATCTTGCTGATTGGCTAACAGACGCAACGGGTATGCCGCTTAACAGTACCATCCATAGCCAAAACCTTGATAATGCTATCAATACCAGCTCTTCCCTTCCCCCTCTTGCCACGAGTCAACAGCATCAAATAGCAACATCACCGTTCTCTTCACCTACAGGCACTGCTGGTTTGCAGGAAATTCCTAATCACTCCTCTCAACCTGGATCTTTGCATTTCCCATAAGTAGGTCCCTTCAAGGGGCCATCACCTCTCAAAAAGCTAACGCCACTTTAACTTGCTTTTTTATCCCACCCTATGCACTCTCCCCGCTGTATTTACTATTGGCTTGGTACCACGCATTATGACGCAAGAACGCGACGACCTTATGGGGCGTCATACGCACCGCGTACTGACCGATATCTTATCTCCTCGTCCCTCGCGTCGAGGCTTTCTACAAAAAGCAGCTGCTTTAAGTACAACCATTCTTTGGCCCTCCTCTCGAGGAGAAGCCCAAGCGCACACCGAAGCACCCTATACGCCTGTATTTTTCACACGTGACGAATATCGTCTCCTTGAACAAGCATGCGAATGCCTTCTCCCAGAAGATGAAAATGGCCCCGGCGCCCAAACCCTCAGAGTGGTTCCCTTCATCGACCACCAAATGCAAACTCCCTACGGGCATGGCGCCCGGTGGTATATGCATCCGCCTTTTCAATCTGGCCCCCCAGAATTAGGGTACCAACTGCCCTATAGCCCTCGTGAACTGTACCGAACGGCACTCCATTTTTTGGAGCATTATTGCCAAAAAACTTATCAAAAAACCTTTATCTCTCTATCGCGCGCTCAACAGGAAGATATTTTAACATTGCTTGAGCATAACACACTCACACTTGGTGATATTCCAGGGGTTGTCTTCTTCGAGCAGTTACGGTCCAACACATTGGAAGGTGCCTTTTCTGACCCGCTTTATGGCGGCAACCATCGTATGCAAGGATGGATCATGCTCGGCTTCCCTGGCGCACGAGCTGACTTTATGGACTGGATTAACCAACACGGGAAGGCCTACCCCTTCGGTCCCGTATCCATCCCCATTCCTCACACTGAGCGCGGCTGATATGACGTCTTCATCCCCGAATATACCTCCAAGCCATACAGACGTCCTTATTGTTGGTGCCGGTTGGGCTGGCAGCATTATGGCCAAAGAACTGACTGAAGCAGGCCTTTCGGTCACGATTTTAGAGCGTGGTCATGAGCACAAAACTGCTGTCGAAGGAGCTTATCCTGATTCTATTGATGAGCTCCGCGGCAGTGTTCGTAAAAGACTCTTTCAAGACCTGTCTCGAAACTCGCTGACCATCCGCCACACGCTCAATCAGACAGCGCTCCCTTACCGCCAACTCTCCGCTTTTCTTCCAGGAGAAGGCGTAGGAGGAGCCGGTCTCCATTGGTCTGGATGCCAGTTTCGCGCCACAAAAGATGACCTACGCCTCCGCAGTGTAACGATTGAACGCTATGGTCACCGCTTTATTCCTGAAGACATGCACTTACAAGATTATGGTGTTACGTATGAAGAATTAGAGCCTTACTTTGATAAAGCCGAAAAAATTTTTGGTACCTCTGGTGAAGCTCACAGCGTCAACAAACACATTACTGGAAAAGGCAACGTCTTCGCCCCTGATCGTTCCGATCATTTTCCACTCCCTCCTCTGGCCGATACGTTCTCAGGTGAAAAATTTCGCCAGGCATGCTCGGACGTTGGTTTCCATCCTTACAGCATTCCCGCAGCGAATGCGTCGCAGCCCTACACAAACCCCTATGGCTGCCAGATGGGACCTTGTAATTTCTGTGGTTATTGTAGTGGATACGATTGTTATTTGTATTCTAAAGCGTCACCCAATGTGAATATCCTCCCCGCATTAAGGCCTCACCCTCGCTTTACTCTGATTACAGAAGCCCAAGTGCTTCGTATTAACCTGACAAAAGACCGTAAGCACGCAACGGGAGCAACTTATATTGACCTTAATACTCAACAAGAAAACACCATTTCAGCAGATCTTGTTATCCTAAGTGCCTTTCAACTTTATAACGTTCATCTCATGCTGCTCTCTGGGATTGGTCAACCTTACGACCCTGCAAAACAAACAGGTACGGTAGGGCGGAACTTCTTTTACCAAACCATTACATCATCCCGAATTTGGCTCCCTAAGAACCAATACACCAATCAATTCATTGGTGCTGGCGGTGCTGGTGTGGCGATTGATGATTTTAATCACCCTGGGTTTGACCGCGGACCCTTAGGGTTCATTGGCGGGTCTCCTATATGGGTGAACCAAGCAGGCATAAAACCCATCGCGGCAGCAACCGCTGGTGGTGGTAAAAATCGACCGCGTTGGGGCAGCACCTATAAACACGACATGATTGAGACCTATAAGCACTCACTCTCTATTGATGCCCATGGTAGCAATATGACCTACCGTGATACGTATCTTGATCTCGATCCCACATGGAAAAATGTTTACGGCCAACCCCTCTTACGGATGACATTTACGTGGAAAGAAAACGACATCCGGATGAATCGCTATATCGTTGAGCAATTAAAACCTATCGCACACGCAATGGGTGCTACACGTGCTGACTTTAATATGCTTGAACCCGGCCAACTTTTTGACAGTCGCTTTTACCAAACAACCCATTTGGGCGGTGGAGCCGTGATGGGCGATAACCCACAAACAAGTGCTCTCAACCGCTACTTACAAAGTTGGGATGTCTCAAACGTTTTTGTTATTGGTTCAAATGCTTTCCCTCAAGGAATGGGCTACAATCCGACAGGACTTGTTGCTGCACTAGCCTATTGGTCTGCGCACCATATTCGCACCCGATATCTTTCTTCTCCTGGACCTCTCGTTCCTGCCTTATGACAATACGTATCTCCTCTCTCTTTAATGCTCTTCTTGTAACAACATCCTGCATTCTAGGAGGAGAGATTGCGACGGCGCATGCCACGTCAACACCGAACCAGGAAATCCCTTCTTCACTCATAGAGCAAGGTCATTACCAAGCTGTTCTTGGTGATTGCATGGCCTGCCATAGCGCCCCAGGGCGACCGACTTATAGCGGCGGCTTCCCCTTCCCTCTGCCTATCGGCACCATCTATTCTACAAATATCACCCCAGATCCCGAGCATGGGATTGGTACCTATTCAGAGGCAGATTTCGCACGCGCTGTAAGGCAGGGTATTCGTAAAGACGGCAGCACGCTTTACCCTGCGATGCCTTTTCCATCATACGCGCGTTTAAGCGATGCAGATATTCACGCCCTCTATGTCTATTTCCATAATGGCGTGAAACCCCAGGCTATTGCCCCACCTGAGAATAAAATCATGTGGCCGCTCTCGATGCGGTGGCCTTTGATTATATGGCGGTGGCTTTTTGCCCCCAATGTACAAAAGGCTCAACAACGAACAGCTGCTGAGTTTTCAGACCCCGTCTTAGCGCGCGGTGCCTACTTAGTCGAAGGAGCCGGGCATTGCGGTGCCTGCCATACGCCACGTGGAATCACTATGGCAGAAAAAGCCCAAACCGCGCAGGATGGTAACGCCTTTCTTGCTGGTGGAAGCGTTGTCGAAGGATGGTTTATTCCCTCTTTACGTCAAGAAAACCGTACAGGGCTGGGACGTTGGAGCGAGCAGGATATTGTTGATTTCTTAAAAACAGGGCGTGCACCAACAGGAGCAAGCTTCGGTGGAATGACACCTGTCGTTGAGCACAGTACCCATGGTTATTCCGACTCAGATTTACACGCTATTGCCCGTTTTCTCCATCAACTCACCCCTGCTGACCCTCATGAACAACCGTGGCAATATTCTCCTCAAACAGCCTCAGCCCTCCAACATGCAGACCTCTCAGCACGTGGGGCCCAAGTTTATATTGACCGCTGTGCGGCATGCCATCGTACGGACGGCCATGGTTATGGCACTGTCTTCCCACCACTCGCAGGGAATCCTGTTGTGATGACAGCTGATCCCAGTTCGGTCGTGCACATCGTGCAAAGTGGTGCCACCATACAGCCGCTCCCCACCTCGGTATCGGCTTTTACAATGCCCAGCTTTGGGAAGACATTAAGCGACCGTGAGATCGCAGATGTTGTGAGTTTTATTCGCCAAGCCTGGGGGAATCAGGCAGCCCCCGTCAGTGAGCAAAAAGTTAAACAGTTACGCGAGACGATGCCCGAATCCACCCCTCCTTCAAAATTGCCTAAAAATTAAATATCTTTAAGGATTTAGGTGAATACCCCGTAATATAAAATTACTATTACGCTTAACAAAATTCCAACCACTCTCTAAAAACTGCTTTTTCCTCGAGTATAAAAAATTAATTTCTAGTAATTATTTACATAAACGATGATTTAATACGTTTTTTGAACGTTATTCCCTAAATTGGCCACACTGTTTCTAGCTCCAAAACCACTGGAACATGCGCCAACATGAATGCCATTGTCATAACCGCACTAAGGCGACCGCTGACCTTCGTGGTCCTGTCGATCTTGATTTTAATGTTCGGTATCATGTCTGTCTTCAAAACACCGACAGATGTGTTCCCCAACATCAAAATTCCGGTCGTTGCCGTCGTCTGGACCTACGGTGGGATGCTCCCTGAGGAGTTTGCCGGCCGTATTATCTATAACTACGAGCTTATGGTCACCTCAACAGTTGAGGGGATCGAGCATATGGAGTCCAACTCCTATTATGGCCGAGGGATCGTTACGATCTTCTTTCAGCCTGGCTCGGAAATTGGTGAAGCGGAAGCCGAAGTTACCGCTATCTCCCAAACCGTGATCAAACAGCTCCCTGTTAACATTCCCTCTCCGATGATTATGCGTCTGGACGCATCATCAGTTCCTGTGATTTCGCTTCAAATTACATCAGATAAACAAACACCTTCGGACCTTTATAAGCTTGCTATGATCCGTGTACGACCGCTTCTCGTGACGGTCAGTGGATCTGTTGTCCCTCATCCTTATGGTGGGATGGACAGCTTTGTCATGGTTACTCTCAACCAAAAACAACTCCGCGCGCACCACCTCTCAGCAATGGACGTGCAAAATGCAATGCATGACCAGAATATCGTATTGCCCGCTGGGGATCAGAAAATTGATGCTGTAGATTGGATGGTTCAAACCAACGCTACTCCCAAGACGATGAAAGCCTTAGGGGATATTCCTGTCAAACGCGTTGGTAATGCTGTTATTTATGTTCATGATGTCGCCGATGTTTATCGTGGCGGACATCCTCAAACCAACCTTGTTCTCGTTAAAGGACGCCAGGGGGTAGAGGTCGTCACCATGAAAAGTGGTGATGCTTCCACACTGGATGTCGTTGCCGGTGTGAAGCAAATGCTTCCACGTCTGCGCGCCGTTCTCCCAAGCGATGTCAAAGTCAGCATCCTGTCTGATGCCTCAACATTCGTGAAAGATGCCATTCGTGACGTTGTCCGCGAGATGGTCACAGCGGCACTTCTCACCGGTGTTGTCGTACTGCTCTTTCTGGGATCTTGGCGTTCCACCATCATCATCGCAACCTCCATCCCGCTGGCCATCCTATGCTCTGTCATCGGGCTTGGTTGGGCTGGACAATCCATCAATGTCATGACCCTCGGTGGTTTAGCTCTCGCCGTTGGTATTCTCGTTGATGATGCGACCGTGATGATCGAGAATATCGATACCCATCTCGAAATGGGTAAAGACCTCGAGACAGCCATTATTGATGCTGCCAACCAAATCGTCACCGCAACCTTTGTCTCAACGACCTGCATCTGCATTGTTTGGTTGCCACTCTTTGAGTTGGATGGCGTTGCTGGCTTCCTTTTCCGCCCCATGGCAGAAGCCATTATCTTCGCCATGATCGCCTCCTTCATTTTGTCACGAACCCTCGTGCCAACCATGGCAAAATATCTGCTTGCCGCACATGGACATCACGAAGAAGGACATGTTGAAGAAAAACCTCGCCAAGGTATGATGGGCTTCTTCATTCGTTTCCAAAAGAGCTTCGACCAAAAATTCAATACGTTCCGTGACTCATACCACGAATTCCTCAAGCGCTGTGTCGCTCGACGCAATCTCTTTGTTGGTGTTTTCCTCGGATTGTCTGTTCTTTCTTTTGGGCTGTATTTCATCGCTGGACGTGACTTCTTCCCAGAAACAAAGTCGGGCGCCATGCAAATGCATCTTCGTGCCCCTTTAGGAACACGTATTGAGGTAGCTGGTCGTATTGCTGCCTTGGTCTCTGACCGTATTCATCATGATCTCCCTGGAAAGGTCGATGAAATTGTCAGTAACTGCGGCCTACCAGAAGGACCTCATAACCAGGCCTTTATCCCAACGCCTTCCATCGGCACGCAGGATTGTGACCTGACAATTACTCTAAAAGACGAAGCATCCCCTGTCTGGGACTACCGCTCCCTTTTACGTAAGGATCTTTCCGCACGTTTCCCTGGAACGGTCTTCACCTTCCAACCTGCTGACCTGACGGCTAAGATTTTGAACTTTGGCTCTCCAGCCCCAGTAGATGTGCAAATCAATGGTCCTGACATTGGGGCAAACTATGATTATGCACGCAAAATTGTCGGACGCTTACGCCACATCCCAGGCGCGGTAGACGTCGTCATTCAACAAACGATGAAGACCCCAACCTTAATGATTAAAGGCAACCGTACCTTCAGTCAGGCAACGGGTCTTACGGAAGCTGATCTAGCCAATAACCAGCTGATGACGCTTTCTGGATCGAGCACGGTAGATCCACAATTCTGGTTAGACCCTAAAGATAACGTGACCTTCCCACTCAATACTTACGTATCACAGGATCAGCTGACCCATCTGAATGATCTACTCACCGTCCCTGTCGACAAGGGCGATGGGAACCCAACAGGAAAAGGTGATCAATTACTCGGAAGTATTAGCAGAGTTGTTCCTACCGGAACGCCTGGTGAGGTGTCTCACTTCAACTCAATGCCAGAAGTGGATATTTACGTTTCCGCCGAGGGAACTGACCTAGGCTCTGTACTCAGTGCAACAAAAAATGTTTTGCACGATACCCAGAACCTTCTTCCTAAAACTGCTGCGACAGATGTACACGGTGCGGCCGTCACCATGTATGGGGCCTATACCCAGCTCATTTTCGGGCTTCTCGTCTCCATTGTGCTCATTTACCTGCTCATTGTTGTAAACTTCCAATCTTGGTTGGACCCCTTCATCATTATTACTGCCCTTCCAGGAGCTCTGGCTGGGATTGCTTGGGCCCTCTTCCTGACCCAAACGCGTCTTTCAGTCCCAGCTTTGACCGGCGCTATTATGTGCATGGGAACCGCCACAGCAAACTCCATCCTCGTTGTTTCCTTTGCACGTGAGCGTATGGAGATTCATGGGGATGCGCTCAAAGCCGCTATTGAGGCTGGCTATGGCCGTATCCGCCCCGTTCTCATGACGGCACTCGCCATGGTTGTTGGGATGATTCCTATGGCAACCTCTAACTCGACCAATGCTCCATTGGGGCGAGCTGTTATCGGCGGACTGCTGATCGCCACCGTATCCACCTTGCTCTTTGTCCCTTGCGTTTATGCAATCATCCATAACCGCTTTTCGCGTCATGAGGAGACTGTCTAATGGCTTTCTCAACCCACAAACGTAATGTTCTTATTGGCGCAGGCGTCTGCGTACTCGGCCTCTATGTCGGGAGCATTGTTGTCGGAAAAATTCATCATGCCTCTACGCTTTCAGCATTAGCTGAAGAAAGCTCTGTGCCTGATGTCTCCGTCATCACGCCACATCGTGCAAAATCTAAAGTAGAGCTCACATTACCAGGCACAATCGATGCCTGGTACCAGGCGCCGATCTACCCTCAGGTCTCTGGTTATGTGAAAATGTGGTATAAGGATTACGGGGCCATCGTCCATCAAGGTGATGTCTTGGCTGAAATTAATGCCCCAGCCTTGGATGCTCAATATGCGCAAGCCAAAGCTGACCTCTCAGCCCAAATGGCGAAATATAACCTTACTGTTGTAACAGCCAATCGTTGGCGCGCTATGGGGCGGTCACAATCAGTCTCTGGTCAGTCCGTCTCTGTTGCTGTCGCCGATGAACAGGCAGCACAAGCTCGTATGCAAGCGGCTCAGCGCAATGTTGACCACTTTGCGGCTCTTGAGAAATTTAAACAAATCATCGCTCCCTTTGACGGTGTGGTCACCTCCCGCTCGATCAACGTTGGCGATTATGTGAATGATGGTGGTGGTGAGAAAAGCGCAACAGGCGGAGCCTCTGAGCTCTTCACGGTTGCCGATACCCATCGGCTCCGTCTCTTTGTCTCCATTCCTGAAGTCTTCTCCTATATCCTTCAAGATGGCCTTGAAGCACAGGTCAGTGTGCCCCAATACGCTGGACAAAACTTCACAGCCAAATATCTCACAACCTCACGTGGGTATGACCCCAATACACGTACTGCTGTGGCCGAGTTCACCATGGACAATGATGACCAACGTCTATGGCCAGGGACCTTTGCTTCCGTCGCCCTTAAAGCCCACAACACATCCGAGCATCAGCTAGAAGTGCCAACCGGTACCTTGGTCTTCCAAGAAAAAGGAATGCAAGTCGCTGTTGTTGATGACCATGACCATGTTCATTTCAAAAATGTACAAATTGGCCGTATGGCCGATAGCTCAACAGAAATAGAGGATGGAATTAGCATTAATGACCGTATCATTAATAACCCGCCTTCGGATTTGCTCGAAAATGACCCTGTTCACGTCGTAAAACCTGCCCGTGGGTATAACCAGAGCGGTTGGCAAGAATCAGGAGATGAGGACTAACCATGGCGACCACGAAACGCTTTGCTTATCGAAGCGCCCTTCGCGGCAGCGCTTTTCTTGCGTTGATTAGCCTAGGTGCGTGCGATCTTGCTCCAACCTATCATGCTCCTCATTTCATCGTCCCTGATAGCTGGCATGGGCAAGCACCTTTTGCCCCAGCCACACCCGCTGACAACGTTTTACCAACGGATTGGTGGACACTTTTTCATGATCCACTCCTCAACCGTTTAGAAGAGCGCGCCACAGCTGAAAATGCTGACCTTCAAGCAGCGGGAGAGCGCTTCTTACAGGCACGCTCAATGGTAGCGCGTGCTCGTGCAGACCTGCTCCCTCATCTAAGTTTGGAAGCCGGTGGATCAGACAATAAGCAATCAGCCGACCGACTTTTCCGTAATGGCGCGACATTGGTGCAAACTCAGGAAGAATATGCTGGGCTCGCCTCATGGGAGCCTGATATTTGGTCCGCCATCCGCAATCGCGTCCGTATCAACCGCCAGGCAGCACAAGAAAGTGCTGCCAATTACGCTATGGCGCGCTTGAGCCTACAAGCTGAATTGGCGAGCGAGTATATTCAGCTTCGCGGATATGACGCCCAGATTGCGATCTATAATCAATCCATTGCCTATTACCAACGCGCTCTTCAGATCACCAAGAACCAGCTAAAATATCAAGCTGCCCCTCGTTTAGATTTAGCTCGTGCAGAGTCACAGCTTTATTCAACTCAAGCTGCCCTATACGATATTCAAGCAGCGCGACAGGTCACAGAACATGCTTTGGCTGTGCTAACCAACAGTTCACCATCAACATTCCAAATTAATCCTGTTTCAGCTCTTGATTTCAAACAACCCTCAGTCCCTGTGGGGATTCCTTCCGCGCTGCTCCAACGGCGCCCTGATATTGCCAGTGCCGAACGACGGATGGCACAAGCAAACCGCGCCATCGGTATTGCACGCGCTGCCTTCTATCCGCATTTCTCTCTCAACGCTGACGGTGGATTTGAAGCCAACGGATTTAAACTCGCAAACCTCGCAAATTCACTCTGGACTTATGGTGGTCGTATGAATATCCCCCTCTTTGATGGGGGACTACGACGTGCGGAACTCCAACGCAGTTGGTCTGCTTACCGTGAAATGCGCGATAGTTACCGTTCAACAGTTCTCTCTGCATTTAAAGAGGTGGAAGATGGTTTATCTCGCACAAACCGATTAGAGCTTGAAAACCAGGCTCTCGAAAAAACCGTTGAAGCCAATCTCGATTCCCAGAATATGACCATGACCCTCTATCAAGGTGGCGTTGGTACCTATCTGGAAGCAATCGTCAGTCAGGTGAACACGCTTCACTCTCGTATTTCACAAGTGGAGGTCGCGACGAGACTTTACCAGGCTGATGTTGCTCTCATTCGTAGTCTTGGCGGAGGATGGGATGCGAAATCACTCCCCACAATGGAACAAACCCTTTCTGTGGGTGCCTTCCAATATGACAATCTCCATCATCCTAAACAGGTTGGCGATGTCCATTTCTCTGAACATCCAGAGAAATCAGAAGACCTTACAACCCCTGCACCCGACATTGCTGGACGTGGCACTGGTGCTGCATTACGTCCCCTCCCTATGGGGGCCCTCCATTAAAATAACCTAGAAAATCTCCTTTGAAAAAAGGCCTTTCATTGTTGAATGAAAGGCCTTTTTTATACCGACAATAAACACGCTTTCTCCCACCACTCCTAAATACCTCCCAACCAATAATCGTTGTTGAACAAAAAAGGGGCCTACTTCCATGAAGTAAGCCCCCAGCTCTAAACTAGAGCAGTTGCGGCCCTATTCACTTAGAGAGGTGCATCGATATCAACAACGTTGATGACCTTGTGATTCACGAATTCTTTGATTCCTAAACCAACAAGCTCACGCCCAAAGCCAGAGCGTTTAACCCCACCGAATGGCTGATCTGCTTTTGGAATCAATGGATGGTTAATAAATACCATTCCCGTGCGGATACGAGCTGCTACGCGTTTGCCTCGCTCTTCATCTTTCGTGAAGACCGACCCTCCAAGTCCGTAAGGTGAATCATTAGCGATCCGCACTGCATCATCTTCATCTTTAGCACGATAAAGCTGCGTTACCGGCCCAAAGAACTCCCAATGGCGCGCTTCGGTATTCTCCAAATTTGTCAACAAAAGCGGCTGGAAGAAAGCACCTTTCTCTGGAACAGGCGCACCAATCACTTCAACCTTGGCTCCATGTGCCTGCGCATCTTTAACTTGTGCACGCAAGGTATCGGCCGCCCCTTGTGAGGAAAGCGGTGCTAACGTCGTTGCGGGATCTAATGGATCCCCTGCTTTCAACGCCGCAACCCCTTTTTTGTAAAGCTCTACAAAGCGATCATAAAGCGCATCCGCAACGATTAAACGCTTCGCAGACACACAAACCTGGCCTGCATTCCAATGGCGCCCAATAACGGCCCACTTAACAGATTTTTCTAAATCCGCATCATCAAGCACAACAAACGCATCTGAGCCACCGAGCTCCATTGTTGCTTTTTTAAGCGCTTTACCAGCCGTGGCTGCCACAATAGAACCTGCGCCCTCTGACCCGGTCAAAGCGACACCACAAACAGCCGGATGATTGAGAACCACTTCTGTATGATGTCGTGCCAAATAGAGGTTGCGGAACACGCCCTTCGGTGCCCCAGCCTCATGAAACAGTTCATCCATTAAAGCAGCACATTGAGGCAAGTTACTCGCATGCTTCAGCAGCACCACATTCCCCGCAGAAATCTGAGGCGCTGCAATACGGACAACCTGATAGAATGGGAAATTCCAAGGCTCAATGGCAAACACAATACCTTGAGGCTCATGAACCACCACGGGTTTACCATCCGAAGGATTAGCAACCTTCAATGGCTGTTCCCTCAGAAGTGCGGCCGCGTGCTTACCATAATACTCTAAAATTTCAGCCGACAGAATCACTTCTGCCTTAGCTTCGGCTAACGTCTTTCCCATCTCCAAGGTGGCAGTCCGTGCATATTTATCAATGTCACGACGCAAAATAGACGCCGCGTTATTAATAACCTTAGCACGCTCCTCAAAAGACGTTTCACGCCATTTTTCGTAGGCCGCGGCCCCCTCTTTTAAAGCCACCTGAACTTCTTGGTCAGTCGCTTCTGGAAATGTCTTCACCACTTCATTTGTGTATGGATTTGTAGATGCGTAAGTCATGGCGACCCCGTTGTCTTTCATGTTGTAACACGTCCTGCGCCAGTAGCTGCGCCCGCATCTGCATAGGACCCTACATATATAGGGGCCCATGGCATAAAATTTTAAGCTGCTGTCTTTAAAATTTTATGACTTTCCTCAAGAGTAATATCCTTATGTTCACCGAGCTGCAGCATACCATGCTGCTTCAACTGGCTTACAATGGCATCAATGCCTTCTTCTCCAATACCGTAAGCTGAAGACGGGTAGAAATCCCCACCCCCTCAAAAAATGCCTCTATCTTAGTAATAGCCGCTTCAATACGTTCTTCTTCAGAACCTTCTGTAAGATTTAGAACGCATTCAGCATATTGAAGAAGTTTCCCTCGCTTGCTGTCACGCCTTACGCGTAGCAGGGCTGGGTACGCGCATGATCAATATGGTACTTAGCCGTTATCTCATGACCAATCATATGCGTAGTCCAATCTTGTGGCACACCGGCGCCAATCAAACCATTTAAAGCCTGAGTAACAACCCACATCATATTCGCCCTCAAATCATAATCCTTAGGTTCTTCTGCAATCCTACCCCCCAATTTCAATGAGACTCAGCAAAAGCCCTTCTGAATAACGGTCTTGTACCATACCATGAGCAGGATACGTCATGTACTATTCCATGACATGCACAAATGAATCTACAACACCATTGACGACCTGACGCATCGGCAGACTGTACGTATACGTTGGGTCAAGCACGGCAAAACATGAGAATACATTCACATTACTAAAAGGCAACTTCTCTTCAGTTTCTTGACGAGAAATCACACCAACACAATTCATCTCTGAGCCAAATGCAGGGAGCGTCGCAACAACACACCTAGCGGCAACGCTTCTGTCACTGTTGCACCATTCTTCTCAAGAATTTCCCACGGATCCCCTTCATAAAGGACAGCGGCTGCAACTCGGAACGAACAACATCGACCGCCTTCATCAAAGTTTCATAAGCTGGATTGGCTTCAATCCCACCAAATTCTTAAAAAAAATGTGATCCAAGAGCTTTACGTATTTCAGGCAAGGTCCCGCTCTTTTCTGCACTTTTACCACCATAAAATACAAGAACCTTTGCACCATCAGGAAGCTGTCCCTTTAACTGATCGGCAGCGCTACGATCCTCTACATATGCTTTTATCATAACATCCCTAGATATTTTTTGTATTAATTTTTAAATCTTTTAATAAACCACATCAATTTTACTTACAAACATCTAAATCAAACAATAAATATACACATTGCTACCAACGCTCTACTCTCACTGGTAAATAACATTAATCATGAAGCACAAAATTAAGATCATTTTGAAAGGATCTTTAAACTCAGCTAGCATGAATAAGGTCATTTTCAATTTATTCCCAATACGGACGCTATGAAACCTTTTCCATTATCCTGCATTCTTCTTTCTCTAGGAGGCTGTTTTTTTCCTCCGTTCCTCACTCCTGCCTCTGCTGGTGAAAAAACGGCGGACTGCCTACCCATACAAACGCTCTTACCACCAGCGCCTAACACAACTGATCCAAAAGCACCTTTTTTCATTGATACACGCGGGATAGATTTTTCTAGCCCCATGATGCCGCAACGCGACCCGCATAATCCAACCTACCCTGCGGCAACGGACCTCCCCGATACCCAGCTGCCTCCCATAAACAAAATGGGCAACTTCGTCCTTGGTCCCACACATCAATTGACGAAAGAATGGAACGAGGCACAAAACGGGCCTCATGGACGTGTCGTTTCCTTTACCCTCTCATCACAACAGAGCCATGGTTTTTCACCAGGCATTACGCGTGCTGAACCCGCATCCTGCCCTGAAGGATATGCTGATGCCCCTTACAGCGCCCCTGGAGATCCATCCCACCTTATTATTCCGCACACCAAAGAGAGTAATTGGACACGGTCAATTGATCTCTATATCCCGAGTTCTGTACCATATGACCGTCCTTTACCCTTCCTTATTTTTGGAGATGGCGGTGAAGATGGCATTTACCCAGGCCGAGATCTTTTTGCGATGGTTGATGTTCTGATCAAGCAACATCGTATCCCACCTATGGTCATTATTGGCGTCGGCGCCGGCGGTGGCGATGCACAGGGAAGCGAACGTGGACGAGAATATGACACAATGTCAGGTGCCTACGCTGATTGGGTTGAGCACGAAATACTCCCTCGTGTAGAAGAAGAAGGCCATATACAGCTCAGTCGTAACCCTGATGACCGCGCGACAATGGGATTTAGCTCAAGCGGCGCCGCTGCCTTCGCTATGGCATGGTTTAGACCCAATCTTTATCACCGCGTTCTCGCCTATTCACCCACACTTACAAACCAGCAGTGGCCACATAACGCCGAACTTCCTGGTGGAGCATGGCAACTTCACTCCCCTTGGGCTGGCTCTCCTAAAACGCACACTCTTCACTATGAGAGCGCTCTAATGCCCAATTCCCCTCATAAACCACTCCGTATTTGGTATGAGGTCGGCGACCAAGATCTTTTTTATCCTGTCCACGCAATGCCAGATGGGATGCATGACTGGGTTCTCGCCGGCGAGAATATGGCGCGCGTTCTCCAGAATAATCATTATAACTATCAATTTGTCTTCTCACGTAACGCAAACCACGTGGATGGCCCTACAATCGAGCAAACGCTTCCTGAAGCACTAGAATGGCTCTGGAAATAATAAAAAGGCCTCCCCAACAAGGGGAGGCCTTTCACCAGATGAACCAACCGTTCTGAACCCTAACGGCCACAAACCACCTCAGAGTGGCAGACTAGGTAAGATCCCTTTCTCGCGAATGTCTCGACGAGCAGTCGCGATCTCATCTTTGATCTCATCTGTCAGGAGATCACGCCAACTATCGAAGGCCGGAAGAGCAATAGACGCCTTAAAATCATCCGAGGCAGCAATCTTGAGCTCTTCCTCACTCAAAAATGGCTCCACAATTTCGTAAGACTGGCCATCCTCACGCTGTCCACGCAAAAACTCCAAAAGCAGCGCTAAGCAATAAACAACACGCGTACGATCACGGCCTTCCTCCAAAACGCTCCTTACCGTTTCCGTCCAAAAAACCTGCGCTTTAGATGTGGAATCTGACGCAATACGCGAAACATGATCCTTCATCGCCGGATTTGAAAAACGGCTTAGAATAGTCTCCCTATATTCATGCAAATCCAACCCATTAGGAGCTTTAAGCGTTGGGATCACATCACCATCAAGATGTTCATCAATGAGCTGAAGTACTTTTGGCTCAGAAAGAACCTGGTCGATGTAAGAGATACCTTGCATCATGCCAAGAGTACTTAACACCAGATGAGACGCATTCAGCATACGAATCTTAGCATGCTCATAATCGGCCACATCATCAGAGAACTGCACGCCCACTTTTTCTAAAGCTGGACGACCTGCCGCAAACTTATCTTCAACAACCCACTGCGTAAAATCTTCTGCCATTAATGGTTGCAGATCATCCAGCCCACTCTTCTTATTCAAATCAGCCGCAACATCTGCCGAGACCCCTGGCGTGATACGGTCTACCATCGCATTCGGGAAAGTGACGTTCTGCTCAATCCAACCGGCCAACTCAGCATCAAGAGCACGCGCGTAACCAACAAAAGCCTTACGCGATACATCACCATTTTTACGCAAGTTATCGCATGATAGAATCGTCAAGCCACCAACACCAGCCTCACGCCGACGCCGCAGCCCCTCAACAATATAACCAAAGACCGTCTTAGGGTGCTTCGGATCGGCTAAGTCAGCTTTTACAGCCGGTAAAGAAACGCGAAACTGTCCGGTTGTTTCATCAATGTTATAACCACCTTCCGTGATGGTTAAGGAAACAATCTTGGTATCCTTAGAAGCCAATAGAGCGAGAACTTTCTCCGATTCATGCGGCGCAAGCAGATAGTCCTGCAGAGCTCCAATCACCCGAACACGACGCTCACCATCAGCCGCTGTCTCTGTTAAGGAATACAAACCATGCTGATCTAGAAAATCTTTTGCTTTCTTCTCTGCTCGATCTCCTGCCCGTAAACCTACACCAACGATTCCCCAATGCTGCTCACCCGGCAACCCCATGGCACGTTCAATGTAATAAGCGAGATGCGCACGGAAGAAGTTACCTACACCAAAATGCACGATTCCAGGCGTCACATCCTGAAGAGAATAGGGTGGAGCCTGCACGTGAGACGGCAAAGACTTCAGACTTTCATGTGTCAGCATAGTGTCACCTTATAAGAACAAAGCAGTAAGGGGTAGGATCTCGACATCACACATTACCTTGCTTATCGGAAAGCAAGGTAATGTACGTAGAACCCCAATTAATGAGCAGCCTTTTGAGCTTGCATAATCTTTAACAGGAGCGGCACAAATTCATTCAAATGCGCAATACGCATTAACCCAGGCCAGGATGGAGCAGGCTTATTAAGGTCGCGTAGAAGAACACAGGCCATGCCTGCACGACGCGCTGCCTCGACACCAGCATCAGAATCCTCAAGAACAACACAGTTCTCAGGAGGAATTCCTTCCTGCTTAGCGGCATAAAGATAAATATCAGGACGTGGCTTAGGCATATTCAGATCACGGCCTGAATGAATACGCTCTTCTGGAAGATATTTATTAAGACCTGTGCTGGCAAATTTGGCTTCCATCTCAGCCATTGAGGAGTTAGACCCCACCCGGATCGGGAGCTTCACATCCTTAATGACATCCTGAAGCATCTTTTCAGCCCCGTCGACCTCTTTTGCCTTGGTGCGCATCATATCAACAATGCGCTTTTGCATTATCATGTCCCAATCAGCAGGCAATTCTTTACCTGTCTTCTCGGCGATCATCTCACCAATTTTCGCCAGCTCTCCGCCGCCGAACAGCTTATTGCCTTCTTCGTCTGAAATATTCCATCCGTAATGGCGCGCATCCTCTGACATGAGAGCCGTTGAAAGATGTTCTCCCCCAACAAGAACGCCATCACAATCAAAAATGATCATCCGCAACGCACCATTAGGTTGCACAGCAACTGGAGCCTCTTTCGGAATCGGGAAATTCGTATGTTCACTCATATGCGACTATCCTTCTGTAACTTTGGAGAGATCTAGATATGCTTGTCTTCTGACGGGAAGATAACAAGGCGAATGCCGCGCGTAATTCTTGAAATCTTCACATGCTACCATATACATTAGGCAGTAAGCTTAGGAAGAGTATATACAGACAATAAGGCAGAAAAACGGCCTTCTCCAATAAGCCACTCTATAATGGCGTGGTAATATCCTAAGAATCAAAAGACAGGAGTCAGTGACTATGTTCTATCTCTGGATGTTTATCAAACTGGTCACGGGCTTCGCCATCATTCTCGCGTACCTTAACATATCAGGACGTAGTCAATTCTCGCAAATGAACTCTATCGATCTTGTCGGGAACTTCATTCTTGGGGGACTCGTCGGTGGCGTTATTTATACCTCATCCATTCCATTTTATCGTTACGTACTCGCCCTTATCATTGGCATTTCCATTTTGTTAGCCATTAATTTCTTTTGCCGAAAATTCAATATATTCCGAAATGTTACTATCGGAAGACAAATACCTATTATCAAAAATAGACGGTTTATTATGGAAAATATACGCGACAAGAATAACAAAATTGATATGATCAACATTGCTTCACAGCTTAATCTCCAAGGAATTTATTCGTTTGGAGACGTTTACTACGCACAGGTAGAGCCAAATGGCTCTATTACAGCCATAACGGATAAAAACAAACTGCCATCGGTAATTGTCTATTACGATGGGAGCGTGCGTGATCAAGACCTTAAAGATATTGACAAAACAGAAGATGACCTTTTAGCCGATGTTAAATCTTTTGGTTTAAAAGATCTCGATCCCATTTTCATGGGAGTTTTTCACGATGGATGCTTCAGATACGTATGCAAAGACGGCTCTGTCCTGCCCCCTCACGTTGACAAGAGCTAACCACCTTTGGATGTCATAAAGCTATTCCCAACACGGTTTTTTAAAGTGGCTAACAAGCCACTCTATAAAGACCGAAACACGTGCAGGCCTCTGTGCATTGGGGGGCGTTAAGATATGAAGAGCCACAGAGTCAGACTGCCATTGCGGCATGATCTTTACCAACCTTCCAGCTTTGATGGCGCCATCTGCCATAAAAGCTGGAAGCAACCCCACTCCCTCGCCTTTTTCTAAGAAAGGAAGAAAAACGTCGGCATTATTGCTTACTATTCGGGGGCGTCGTGGTATAACCGTCGCAAGCTCTCCCTCTTCTGTATGCAACCGCAAACATGTAGGGGAGGCACCTACATGTTGATAAACGACACTCAAATGGTCTCCTAGGTCGCGTGGATGAGTCATTGCTCTATGGCGCTCAATCCATGTCGGACTTGCGACAAGAAAACGTGGCACTTTGCAAAGATGACGCATCTTCATAGAAGAATCGACCAATGCAGAGATCCGTAAGGCGAGGTCATATCCTTGCGCTACAAGATCAACAGAATGATCGCTAAAATCAACCTCGAGCGTAATGTGAGGATAGGCCTCCATAAATTCCGGCAATATCGGGGAAACATGCCGCAAACCGAAGGTTACAGGCATTGTAACACGCACACGCCCTCTTGGTGGTCCTGCTTCTTCCTGCAAGGCCTCTTCTGCGGCTCGTCCCTCCGCCAATAAGCGCGAAGCATATCCAAGGACACTTTGTCCAGCAGCTGTTAAGGACAACTGCCGCGACGTCCGTTGAAAAAGCGCAACCCCTAACGCTTCTTCTAAGCGCGACACAGCACGCGACACGGTGGGACGCGACAATCCTAAGTTTTGAGCCGCCTGTGCAAAAGAACCATATTGGGCAACCTGAGCGAAAATAGCCCACGCTTCAAAATCGGGAAGTCTGGGCACGGTACATTCCTGAACAGCTGTATTACTCTCGTGACTATAGCATAATCAGCCTCAAACTGTCATCTTCCTCGAAGCAGCACATCCTGCTCCGATAAAGGAGGATATTATGATTGAAGTTCGCCCATTCGCCAGTCTTGGTCATGCCAACCATGGATGGCTTGATACGGCACATCATTTTTCATTCGCAAATTATTTTGACCGCAATCGCATGGGCTGGGGAAATTTACGCGTTTGGAACGATGATCTTATCGCACCACAAACTGGTTTCCCAGCGCATCCACACGCTGATATGGAAATTATCACCTACGTGCGTAAAGGCGCTATTACCCATCGCGATAGTGTCGGGAACAAGGGCCGTACCGAAGCAGGCGATGTACAGGTTATGTCTGCTGGCACGGGCATTACACACAGTGAGTTTAACCTAGAGGATGAAGAGACACGTATCTTCCAAATCTGGATTCTCCCAGACCAACGTGGTCATCGTCCTTCATGGGGGGCACGCCCTTTCCCAAAAGAAACGCGTGAGGGTCAATTTGTTCCGCTCGCTTCTGGGTTCGCTGAAGATGCAGAAACAACGCTCCCCATCCGTGCACAAGGGCGCGTGCTAGGGAGTACACTCCGTGCAGGGCAGACCTTAACCTATACGCTTGCCCCCAATCGGAAGGCCTATCTTGTCCCTTCTACAGGGGAAATTGATATCAACGGTCATCACGTCAATGAGCGCGATGGTGTTGCTATTGAAAATGAAACAACCCTCACCATAACCGCACAAAAAGATTCAGAAATCATCATGGTAGAAACGGCTAACTAACCATGCCTAAAAAAGGGCGTCTCCCCAGCAGGAGACGCCCTTTCTCATCTAGATTCTCACCCAAAAAGCCAATCCCAGAAGCTTCCTTCTTCTTGTAGGCTTTCTTTACAGCCATCAAATTGCTGCTGGTAGAGAGAGGCACGCGCACCCACTTTACGCGCAACATTCACAAGCCACGCCTTAGATGCATAAGAACGATGACGATATCCCCCCCATCCTTCATGATAGGCAAGATATTGGTTTGTCGCATTTGTTACAGGGATACCGTTTACACGACGCGTTGTCGTAATATACCAATTCATAAAGTTAAGAGCATCGCCAAAGTCATCTCGGCTGGCACTTATGCCTAAACGACGCTCATAATCATGCCAGACCTCATCTTTAGCCTGAGCATAGCCGTACGCCGTCGTGACATATCCCCATGGAATAATCCAAAGGATATGAGTCCTACGTGTATGAACATTGCTACGAAAACTGGATTCCTGATTCATAATCGCCATCGGCACTGACGACGGAATATTCCACTTCGTCTCCTGACGCATAGCGATATGATACCATCCTCGTTTCTCACGGTAGATCGCGCACAGATCTCCTGGATGAGAAGGAGGCGCCGTCGCACATGCCGCTAAACTTGCCAACAGCACGACACTCAAGCACTGAGTTACCCAACGCACCCTTATCTCCATAGCCGCTACAGACCGCCTTACTTAGAACGGGATCTCGTCATCTAAACCATTATCTGCCGGGGCATCCCAACCACCACCGCCTTGAGAGCTGCTGCCACGATTCTGATTGTTATAGTTACCGCCAGATGAGGAAGAGGAAGAAGGACCATTATTCTCCTGGTATCCCCCCTCAAAACCGCCTTCCCCACTTCGCTGACTATCAATCAACACCAAATTGCCGCGGAAACGATCAATCGTCACTTCAGTGGTATAACGCTCCATCCCATCCTGGCCCGTCCACTTACGTGTTCGTAGCTCACCTTCGATATAAACCTTGCGGCCTTTACGGAGAAAACGCTCTGCAACATTCGCAATATTTTCATTAAAAATAACCACACGGTGCCACTCTGTGCGATCACGACGTTCACCCGTGGCACGATCATTCCACGTGTCGCTCGTCGCAATTGTTAGATTGACAATTTTTGCACCTGATTGGGTATTTCTAACTTCCGGGTCACGCCCAAGATTCCCAACCAGAATAACCTTATTAACGCTGCCCGCCATCCGCTTTACTTCCATTTTCTCAACAAGATTGCTTTCTAAGCTGATCCTAGCGCCCTCACAGCGTATGATCTACAGTCGTTCTACTCAATGAGAGGACAGAGTCACGTGAAAAACCCAATCAAAATGAATGACCGCAATATTTTACGCGTTCGTGGAGCTCGTACCCATAATTTACGCAATGTTGATGTTACCATTCCACGTGACAAACTGACCGTCATTACCGGCCTCTCGGGTTCTGGTAAATCATCACTCGCTTTTGATACCATCTACGCTGAAGGCCAACGGCGTTATGTCGAAAGTCTCTCCGCCTATGCTCGGCAATTTCTCGAGCTTATGGGTAAGCCCGACGTAGATTCCATCGAAGGTTTATCTCCTGCTATCTCAATTGAGCAGAAAACAACCTCTAAAAACCCTCGCTCAACCGTCGGGACAATCACAGAAATACACGACTATATGCGCCTCCTCTGGGCGCGAGCTGGCACTCCTTACTCCCCCGCGACAGGTCTCCCCATTGAAGCACAAAGTGTTAGCCAAATGATTGACCGCGTCATGGCTATGCCTGAGGGGACACGCCTCATGTTGCTTGCTCCCGTAGTGCGTGACCGAAAAGGCGATTGCGCGCGCGAACTCGCTGATCTGACCCGCAGAGGGTTTGCGCGTGTCCGCATTGATGGCACCCTCTACGACATCACAGATACACCAAAAATAAACCGTAAAACGCGCCACAATGTCGATGTTGTGATTGACCGTATCGTGCTCAAAGAAGGGATTGAGACACGTCTCGCTGATAGTTTTGAAACGGCTCTTGAACTTTCAGACGGTCTCGCTTCTGTCGAGGAAGTCCTCCGAAAAGGGGAAGATCGTACACCACTCCAGGTTGCTTTTTCCTCACGTTATTCCTGCCCTGTGTCTGGCTTTATGCTCGAAAGTATCGAGCCACGTCTCTTTTCATTCAACGCTCCTATGGGAGCCTGCCCAACCTGCGATGGGCTAGGGACTGAAACCCACTTTGATCCCAATCTTATCATTCCAGATGAAAGCCGCACATTGCGAGATGGCGCCATTGCCCCTTGGCGCGACGAGCAGGATCCTCTTTTTGAACAAACATTAGCAGCTTTGGCGAAACATTGTGGCGAACATCTTGATACAGCATGGGAAAAACTCAAGCCACAAACACAAGAATTTCTTCTCAATGGAAGCAAAGAAACTGTTAGCATTCCCTATCAGGACGAAAACGGGAAAACCTATACAGTTAATCGCCCTTTCGAGGGCGTGATTAGCCATTTACGCCGTCGTCTCGCACAAACGACCAGTATTCACGTGCGTGAAGCCCTCGGGCGCTATCAGTCAGCCATGCCTTGCCCTACCTGCCATGGGGCTCGCCTTCGTCCAGAAGCACTCTGTGTCAAGGTAAATGATAAAAATATTGCCCAAGCATCAGAGATGACCATCCATGATGCTTTGGACTGGTTTAACCACGTTGAGCCATCTCTCACCCCTCAAAAAGCAGAAATTGCCCGACGGATCTTACGCGAAATCAATGAGCGTCTTCATTTTCTCGATCGTGTCGGGCTGGATTATCTCACGTTATCCCGTAGCTCTGGCACTCTTTCTGGGGGAGAAAGCCAACGGATCCGCCTGGCCTCCCAAATTGGTTCAGGCTTAACAGGTGTCCTCTATGTGTTAGATGAACCCTCGATTGGTCTTCATCAACGCGACAATGCGCGCCTTCTTACGATGTTGGAGCGCCTACGAAATCTTGGAAATACAGTACTCGTCGTTGAACATGACGAGGATGCTATTCGTCAAGCTGACTACCTTGTGGATATGGGGCCCGGCGCGGGCACGCAGGGTGGGCATGTCATGGCCTGTGGTACACCAGAAGAAGTGGCACAAAACCCAGAAAGTTTGACAGGTGCCTGGCTTTCTGGACGACGCGGTATCCCTGTGCCCGAGACACGACGTACCAGTAAAAAATGGATCGGCATTCGAGGCGCTCGTGGGAATAATCTCAAAAATGTTTCCATGAAAATTCCGCTCGGAACCTTCACGGCGGTGACAGGTGTCTCCGGAAGCGGAAAATCTACCCTTATTACCGATACATTCTATAAAGCGCTCTCACGCCAAGTCATGAAGACGGGTGCTGTTCCATTACCTTACAGTAAGCTCGAAGGTGTGGAACATATTGATAAGATCATTGAAATTGATCAGTCTCCCATTGGTCGTACACCGCGCTCTAACCCCGCAACTTATACAGACCTCTTTGCCCCCATCCGTGATTGGTTCTCTGAACTTCCTGAAGCCAAAGCACGTGGCTACAAGCCTGGCCGCTTCTCTTTTAACGTAAAGGGCGGACGTTGCGAGGCATGCCAAGGAGATGGTGTTTTAAAAATTGAAATGCACTTTCTTCCTGATGTCTTCGTCACCTGCGATACATGCAAGGGCGCACGCTATAATCGCGAAACATTGGACATCAAATTTCGTGGTAAATCCATTGCGGATGTTCTGGCTATGACAGTTGATGAAGCGCAGCCTTTCTTCCAGGCTGTACCCCGCATTGCGGAGCGTTTATCGATTTTACAACGTGTTGGGCTCGGCTATGTCGCCCTTGGTCAGCAGGCGACCACGCTCTCTGGTGGGGAAGCACAACGTGTTAAACTTGCCAAGGAACTTGCACGCCGTGCCACAGGGCGCACGCTTTACATCCTAGATGAACCCACAACAGGCCTTCACACAGAGGATGTGCGCAAACTCCTTGAGGTGCTGCATGCTCTTGTAGACCAAGGCAATACTGTACTCGTGATTGAGCATAACCTTGACCTCATCAAAACTGCTGATTGGGTCATTGATGTAGGGCCAGAAGGTGGTTCTGGCGGTGGAGAAATCATCGCAACCGGAACACCGGAAAAAATAGCTACTTGCAAAGAAAGCTATACTGGGCAATTTCTCGCAAACATGCTGGCTCGATCCTCTTCTTCCACACCACCTTTGTCAGCCTCCAAGAAGGGTAAGAGCGCGCGCCGCACTAACAAGAAAGAAACATTTTCATGATGGCCTCCTCCATCGCTTGGGTTTTTCTCTTTGCCGCTATTTTTTTAGAGGTTGGAGCAACGAGCTTGCTCAACCTCAGTGATGGTTTTCGCCGCCTACTGCCAACAGCAAGCTCTCTTGCTCTCTATGCAGGCGCTTTCTTTTGCCTTTCTCGCGCCCTGAAACATATTCCTCTTGGCATTGCCTATGCCGTCTGGTGTGGATTTGGCATCGTCTGCATCGTTGCCATTGGCGTGGTGGTGTTTCGCCAATCGCTTCCTTTGCCCGCCTATGGTGGTATTGCTCTTATTGTTCTTGGCACCATCTTGGCCAGTATCTTCGGTGGTGTTCACGAATGGATCATGGTGCGAGAGCACATCCATTCCCACACGTCAAAAAGCCCGACAAAAAATCATTGGGGATTCGTATATATCCTCTTAATCGCTTTTCTAGGGCAAATCGCACTCAATAGTTTTTCTCATTTTGGAGAACCACCACGCGCGACCATTGAACGCCTTACAGGCATTGATATCGCCCCTTCTACGATGGACATGCCGGGCTCTCTCATGCACCACCATCAAAAGAAGAAGCATCATGATGATGGGTGTTGCTCTTTATGCCCATTACTCGGGCATATTCTCTTCACACTCACCATTCTTCTCATATGGTACGGCGTCAGTACACGACCTGATCGCCATTGGTTTTGTTCATTCCACGCGCGTTCTCCCCCCTGTACCTCACGTGAACGCCCTCCAGGACGTGCACCTCCCCATCATCATCTGAAAAATCCCTCGTTTGCTTTTGTGCTCCCGCAACTGGCTAGAATTACCCTGTTTTTCAGAATGATGTCTCATGTCGTTACTTTACCTTCCGACGCCAATACGCCTGTACGCATCCCCACTATTCATCAGCACCATGCTATGGTGCCTACCTCCCGATGCTTCACAGGCTGAAACAGCCAAACAGCCCACCTCTCCCAATGAAACAATTAATGTAAGAGGAAAGAAGCACCCCTTCACACAAGGGACTGATACACTCGCGCTTTTCCAAGACACACCAGGATTTAGCGCTTACTCGGCTGGAGGCACATCCTCGCTTCCGGTCTTAAATGGAATGGCGGATGACCGTGTTGCGACCTTTGTCGATGGAATGCGTCTTACGGCAGAATGCGCCAACCATATGAATCCTGCTTTATCTCAAATTGATCTTGATTCTGTCAGTAACAGTACCGCCATCGCAGGCATTACACCTGTTAGTCTCGGAGGAGACAGTACGGGCGGGACAATCTCTGTTGAACGCAAAGCACCACAATTTGCCCATCCTGGTAAAATTCTTATCACGGGACAAGGACGTGAAGACTGGCGTAGTAATGGCGGTGGATCAGGTGCCGCAGGCTCTCTCACTGTCGCAAATGACACATTCAGTCTGCGTTATAATGCAGCTTATTCTCATGCCAGTAATTACACCGCTGGTGGCCGCGGTGGTCAGGTTCTATCCACACGTTATCTTACCTATAACCACGCGATAACTGCCGGGATACGACATAAAAACCATCTATTCAGCCTCACCTTCGGCCAGCAAGACATCCCTTATGAAGCCTTTCCTAACCAGTATATGGATGAAACAAACAATCGCTCGACCTTCGTAAACGGTAAATATACCGGACAGTTCAAAACATTAACGCTCGATGTCCGTGGCTATTGGCAACGCGTCTCTCACGCTATGAATATGCTCAGCGACAAGGGCGGGCATAGCGCCACCACGGGTATGCCCATGAATAGTGATGGAAGGACAGTTGGTTATTCAGTTGTCGCAACCATTAACCTTACACAGCGGCATCATTTAAAAATCGGTAGCGCCTTTGAGCATAACAGACTTAATGATTGGTGGCCTCCTCTCATGAAAAGCATGATGATGGGTCCCGGAACATTCCATAATCTCAACGGGGCTCATCGTGATCATTTAGGCCATTTTCTTCAATGGAATGCTCAGTGGACGCCTCGTTTCTCCACAGAAATTGGGATGAGAAGCGACATCATTATGATGAATACAGGCCCTGTTTCTCCCTATAACTGGATGGGAGTGATGGGCATGAAAGATGCTCACGCAGCGCATATTTTCAATGCTCAAAAACGCGGCCGTACAGACACAAATTTTGACGTCACCGCTCTCGCACGCTGGCAAGCCCTGAATATCCTCACCATTGAAGGCGGGTATGGAAGAAAAACGCGTTCTCCCAATTTGTATGAACGCTATGCCTGGGCCGAAGGCAGCATGACCTCAAAAATGATTGGCTGGTTTGGCGATGGCAATGGCTATGTGGGAAACCTTAACCTCCGACCTGAAGTGGCAAACACTACGAGCGTTACCATCCAACTCCATGACCCGGGGCGTCATCAATGGAGCGCTATGGTCCAACCTTTCTATACCTATACAGAACATTACATAAACGTTGCGAGAATAGGCCGTCTTTCCGGTGGATTTCATATGCTCCAATTCGAAAACCATCGCGCCCAAAATTACGGAATAAATGCCGCTGCACAAAAGCAACTTTGGGATACCCCTTATTGGGGTCAGGGAGAGCTCGCTCTCCATCTGAACTGGGTGAAAGGGCAAGACCACTCATTACATTCAGGCCTCTATCAGCAAATGCCGCTTAACGGCACAATCGAGTTACATGAGACACGCGGCGCTTGGAATGGACACATCAATGTCACGCTTGTTAAAGCGAAACACACGGTCGACTGGATCCGCAATGAACCCCGAACGCCAGGCTACGCCCTCTTATCACTTGGCGTTGGCTATCATTGGCGTGCTCTTCGGCTCGATATAAGTTTAGAGAACCTCTTAAACCAGCGTTACTTCCTACCCCTTGGCGGGCGTGCTCTCTCTGTGGTTCATTCTACAACCGTCCCCCCTTCCTCTGTTTTAGGAATGGGACGTTCCGTGAATATGACCTTGAGAGAAAGCTTTTGAAACAGAAAGCCACCAGGCCAAGAACATAACAGCCTGGTGCCTTTTACCGAACAACTCTAGAGAAAAACCTACCCTCAATGAGGCTGCATCGCCTCATCGCCTAAATGAGAACGCCCACGACGTTCCGCTAACTGCGCTTGTCGCTGCCGTTCACGATAACGATGACGCTGCGCCTCTGTCCGTGTAGCGTAACAATGCGGGCAGCTTACGCCTTCTTCAAAGAGTGAGGATTTTTTATCCTCTTCACTGATAGGCGCCCGACAGGCATGACACAAATCATACTGCCCAAGCTTTAAACCATGTCCAACCGACACACGTTGGTCAAACACAAAACACTCCCCTTCCCAGAGGCTTTCTTCTTCAGGCACTTCCTCAAGATATTTTAAGATACCACCTTTGAGATGATACACATCCTCTATGCCCTCTTCACGAGCAAAAGCGGTTGATTTCTCACACCGAATCCCCCCCGTGCAGAACATCGCAACCTTCGGCGTCCTTCCTTGTGCCTCAACTTGCTTACGCCACTCACGGAACCACTCTGGGAACTGACGAAATGTCTTTAAATCAGGGTCAATGGCTCCACGAAATGTACCAATAGCCACTTCGTAATCATTCCGTGTATCCATAACGACAACATCTGGATCAGAAATTAATGCATTCCAATCTTTTGGCTCAACATACCGCCCTACACAGGAAAGAGGGTTAATATCGGGCTGACCCATTGTTACGATCTCACGTTTGAGCCGAACTTTCATCCGAAGGAAAGGCATTTCCCGAGAGCGTGACTTCTTAAAATCAAATCCCTTACACCCCGGTAATTGATCAATATACGACAAAACACGGTCGATCCCTTCGTCAGACCCTGCAATCGTCCCATTGATCCCTTCTTTTGCGAGAAGAAGGCTCCCCTTCACACCTTGCTGCTGACAGACCTCCAGCAAAGGTTCACGTAATGCACGATGATCCTCAAAAGATGTAAAATGATACAATGCTGCCACACAGATCGGCAGGTCAGTCTCAGACATCTCGTTACCTCCCAGATTGTGGAGCTTAACACCGATTCATAGCCCCACCCACACAGTGAGGTAGACCTACCATACCCCTGATCAAAAAGGGAGGCATACCCATGAGGATGATCAACACGCCAACGAAGCGCACTTTCAACAATCGTATCAAGATCAGGAAATTTAGGACCCCACCCAGTTTCCTGACGAATATACGTAGAGTTTTGCTACTAAAATCGCCGGGTCACCTTCACAACAAAGCGCCCACGAAATACGCTTACCTGAACAACGCTCTACACTTTGAATGACCTCGAGATTACTAAAGCCCTGATCATTTCCAAGATTATAGTGGACCAAGCGACCATTTATTTGTTCAATCGCAAGAGAGATAAATGCGTTTCCGGCCTATGGCCTTCTCTATGGATGAGCCAGACTGATACAGTGCCACCAAAGTGAAAAACAGCATCCCTCTCATCTTAAGCTACAACCCAGTCTGTTGCATCCTCATCAAAAGATCCACTTTTTCAAACTGGACTCCAGGAGAAGTAGCCGCGCGATGTTCCGTACTTAAATCATCGAGAACCACCACATTATGACCGTCATCCAACAAACCCAGTGCTACATGGATGGCTCCCTATAAATCCAACTCATCCAACGACAAGACAACGTATTAAAATCACTTTCAAAAATTATTCAGGGTCTCTTCTATATTTTAAAGGACAGTTGAAAAACTCCGCCCCTTCATTGACGAAACACAAAGGGATTATCATTCATCTTTTTTCAAAACGTCCAAAACAAGACCTGGCGTCAAAATCTGCGGTAAAATCTCTCCATTTTTATGCGGAGAATAATAGACATATAGAGGTACACCGTCACGTCCATGCGTTTCTAAATAAGATGAAATAACTTTGTCCCTATTTGTCCAATCGCCACGCAAAATAACCACGTGAGAGTCATTAAACGCTTTTCTGACAGAAGGAACATCTAAAGCAACCCGCTCATTCACTAAACATGTGATACACCAAGACGCCGTCATATCCACAAAAACAGGGCGTCCTTGTGATCGTAATTCTGCCAAGCGTTTCTCAGAGAAAGCTTCTACGCCTTGCTGTGTTTGCGGCATAGAAACGTTATGCGACCGATCAGGCGATGTTATCACAGCCCTAACAAGCCCAGCGACACTCACAATGACACACAAAATCGCCGCAGCATGCCCAAAGAAAACAACGCCTCGGCCTCCATCACGCATAGCTCTTTGCTGAACTAAACCATAGATCCAACTTCCTAGTCCTAAAAGAACTGCCCCACCTGAGACCAAAGCTCCAAAATCAGGACCCTGTTGGATCGTCGCGACCCATAAAAGCCATACGCACGTCATTAAAAGAGGAAAAGCAAGAAACTGCTTTAAGACCTCCATCCAGGCCCCAGGCTTAGGTAAACGAGAAGCTACCCCCGGAACACCGGCGATAACAATATAAGGCGCGGCCAAACCAAGCCCCATAACGCCAAAAACAATAAGCCCTAGGAAAATAGGAGCACTCAGCGCACCAGCAATCGCCACCCCCATAAAAGGAGCCGTGCATGGCGTTGCAACAATCACAGCCAGCAATCCAGCTAAGAGATCTCCCCCATGGCCTTGTGCCTGAGAAACATTTCCTAAAGCCCTCGACAAACGCCCAGATGTAATTTGAAACACACCCAGTAAATTCAGCGCCATCAGTAAAAGAAGCCAACACACACCGGCCACAAAACCAGGTGATTGAAATTGGAATCCCCATCCTGCCGCAGAGCCTGCGAAACGCACCCCAATCATGACAGCACCGAGTAAGAAAAAGCTTCCTACCACGCCTAATGTATAAAAAAGAGCACTCGCCACCTGATCACGGCGCCCAGCACCTCCCATACGAACGAGAGATAATGCTTTCATCGCCAGTACCGGGAAAACGCACGGCATTAAATTCAGAACAAGTCCGCCAAGAAAAGCGAACAAGAGCACCTTAAAGGAATTGATTTCCTTCTTTCCTGAAGATGACTGATTTCCTTTATCCGCCCCTGTTATCCCAGGAGACGCTTCCACATCTATAGCAGAGCGCGAGCCTTGAGCATCGACCAGCACCACAACCCCTGAAAGAGGTTTTGCCCATAAAGGAGGGCGCTGTGTTTCATCTGCCGTCAATTGAAGCTGAAGACGCCCTTCTGACATCTCCAATGGTTGATCGGCCGTGTGTTTAATGACTCCCGCTTCTAATGGGAAAAACCACGCATTTTTAACAGACGATGTCGAAAGACCCGCCCCCTCCAAAATAAGACGCCCTTGAGGAGTAATATGTGCTTGAAACGGTGATGGCCGAGGAAGAGCCGCCTCCGTTGCGCGAAATAATGACGCTTCGCGGGCTTCACCCTCATACCCATGGGCTGCTGGCAAAGTAAGGGTAAAATCACCTTCTTCGGGGACGCACACCTCAGCACAGACGAGCCAATCAGCATGCGCCTTTAGGGTTGTTCCCCCCCCCTTCCCTTCGAGAGATAAGGTCTGAGGTAAAAGAACATCTCCTGTATAAGCATAGGCCATCAACCCGCCTTCGCTTATCCGCTCCGGGACCGGCCAGTGAATAACATCACTCCTACCATGCATAGCACCGGATGCTTGCACGGTTAGATGAGGAGCATCCCCTGCATCTCCTGGATTAACCCAGTAAGTATGCCAGCCAGGTTTAAGCTGTAAGCGTAACCCAACATGCAAAGGCTCATTAGGCACAAGCGCATCATGGTCTGTTACCAAACTCGCCCGTGTATGAGGCGTTGTGATGGCCGCACTTTCTGCCGCATAAACAACGTCCACATTCCCTATGGCGATTAACCATACGGCTAGCATCATAAGGGCACATTTCAGACTCATACACTTCCTCTTCGGCACAGATCCTATGCTTAATATCGATATATCACCGCTATAAAAAAGCCTCTTCCGATGAAGAGGCTTTTTTAACAACTTAGAAGCGCTGTTATAATAGCGCTCTAAATTCACACACTCATCACATTGAACTAAGCGGGATTTCTAACGCATAATTCCTGTATGACCAACGCTATACCGCCCGGGCTGCGGCCAAACAGTCAAACCATGCGGTTCTGCCCCCACCGGGATAATCTTCATACTCCCAGTTTCGGTATCAATCGCATACACCACATCATCAAAGCGTCCTGACAGCCATAAAAGCTTACCATCTGCACTGACATTTCCCATATCTGGGCTGCCACCGCCAGGAATAGGCCAGGTCTTCACAACTTTATCGGTCGCAACATCAACAACAGAGACACTTCCCTTGCTGTGACGGGGGCCATGCACCTTATGAGATCCTCTATTGGCAACGTAGATGAACTTTGCATCACGGCTCGGATAAATGCCGTGCGTCCCTATCCCCGTTGGGATAAAGCCCGTCTCTTTAAAGCTATCTCCATCAATGATAAACAAGCCATCAGCGTGCATATCAGCGACATAAAATTTATGACCATCAGGAGCCGCAAGCACGTCCTGGGGCATTCCCCCCTTAGATAATTTAAGCATCCCCAAAAGTTTACGGTTAACCGTATCCACTTTTGCTAAATAACGCCCAAATTCACACGTGAAGAGTGCATAACGCCCATCAGCAGAGAACGCTGCGTGATTAATCCCCTCACAAAGCGGTGCCTCAACCGATCCCTTGAGCGCCATTGTATGCGGATCACGGAAATCAAGACGACGATGCGCCTCTGCGACCACAATGGCATTCTGCCCATCTGGAGTGAAATACATGTTATAGGGATCATCAACCGGAATCGCTTTACCTGGCTTTCCTGTTGTTGGATCAATCGGTGTCAGGGAACCATCCGAACGCCCTTCACTATTATTCGTGGTCCACAATGTTCTGAGATCCCACGAAGGAACCACATGCTGTGGCGAACGCCCTACAGGAAATGTATCAACAACCTTAAACGTGGAGGGATCAATCACTGATACGCTATTTCCCCGTAAATTAGGCACATACACACGCGTTAAGTCATGCGCCACAACAGGGGATAATTTATCAGGACCACTGGCTTCACTATAAATATTCGATGGATCAATAACCGGTGGCATTCCCGGAATTGTCTGCACCGTAGGAGGCACAGCTGAAGCCGTCGGTGAGGGCGCAGCGACCTGTTGTTGTGTGGGGGCCGCAGCTTCCTGCGCTTGTGCAGATCCCCATCCTAAGAGAGCACATGCCGCAAGAAGGGATGTTTTGAGCCTCATAAATGACTCCTATTAAAAGAAGAGATGGCATCAACAGCGGCTCGTATCTGCATGGCAGTACCAACCTGGCCGAGTTCGGCCGTTGCCTGCCGTGGGTCACCACCATACACCCCATCGGCAGAATTAGGCTTGAGAGCATGACGTAAAGCATCTTGGCGCACAAGAGAAGGATCCACCGCTAACATAAGCGATGTATCGCTTAATTCGGCATGCAGACCAACAGCCTTACCATAGCCACGCTCTCTAAGTGCATCAGCATATTTGGTTGGAACGACGTTATAATAGTCATGAACAAACAAAATATGCACGGTTTTTATTCCCGCAACAGTCCAACGATGGTTCAAATGGTCCGCTATTTGTCCCAACTGCCCTTGATAACCACCATGATCGCCCAAAAGCACAATGGTATGAAACCCCTGCACCCTCAGACTTTCTGCTGCTCCCTCAATAAGACCACCAAAAACAGCGGGGGATACAGACAACGTCCCCGGAAAGCGCATATGTGAACGACGTGGGGATGTACTCCCTTCTGGAACATACGCAATCACAGGCGCAACATAGGTATTTCCTAACCGACGCGCCACTTCATCACTCAGCAATTGAGCACGGACATTATGCTTTCCAACCGCCATATAAGGACCACTCTGCTCTGTTCCACCTACGGGAATGATCACTGTGCGCGCCCCACGGCTTAGAGCTTCATCGATCTCCGTCCAACTTTGGCAGGCAAGCTCCACCTGACGTGCACTCCCTTCGCACACCCCCGATTGCGCAGATGCCTCTCTTGAAAAGAGAGACTCTCCCAAAAGAATCCCACCTCCCACCAAGAACGTTAGACAAAAACCACGCAATGTCATCTTTCCAACAATACCTGATGCTATAAATCACTCCGTGGCCGTCATACTCTGTATTGTATCATCATGCATGTTAATTTTTTCATGAATACAGATCCATTCTGTCGTGCTTTTTCATTACATTCTGATAATCCATTGAGTAATTCGTCTGTTTCTTTTCCTATTTCACGTCTGCTACGGTAAATCACTCTATGTCTCTTCCGTTTTCCTACGATCAAGACACAATCAATAGCGCAGCGCACGTTATTCAATTGGCCCTAACACCTGTTTTTATGCTGTCAGGTATTGGGTCTCTCATAAATGTCTTTAATACACGTCTTGCACGTGTGTCCGATCACTTAGATGATGTAAATCACCGTCTATTTTCCCCGCCTGAAGAGCCAGAGAAAGAAATAGACTACCGCTACACCCCTGCCCGCTTACTTTTCCATCAAAAACGTCTCAAACGACGCATGTTTTTACTTGATCTAGCCATTATTTTAAATGCGTTGGGAGGAGCTGCAACCTGCGGGGCTGCCATAGCTCTTTTTGTGGGCTCTTTGCGTAACACCGCAACAGCCACATGGCTTTTTGTCCTTTTTGGGATAGCCCTCTCCTGCACCGTAGCGTCCCTCATGTCTTTTTTAGGAGACACGCTGCTGAGTTGGCATAGCATACGCAATGATGATGCAAAAAATCAGCCTATTGTGTCTCAGAAGCAGAAAGGGAAGAAGCGGAAGGCCAATGTGCCATGATATCCCCTTGAACAGCAGGAGGGAGGCCAACATACCCCAGTTTCCGGTTAATCTCTTCACCATGGGAAAATCCCCATGCAAAGAAATCATGTACCCCTTTACCTTCCGGATGAGTAACATTTTCGACAGGCACAAGCGCATAAGTCGCCGAAACAATGGGCCAACTTTTAGCCCCGGGGCAGTCTAATAGATCAACCGTATAATGTGCATCCGCTCGCCACTGCGCTGCCGCAGAGGCCATGGAAAAACCTTCCAAAGATGGGGATACAAACACTCCATCATGGTTTTTCAGCTGCGCAATGTTCAAATGATTTTGCGCGGCATACGCATATTCAACATACCCGATACTGCCAGGGGTTTGCTTAACGAGCGCAGCAACACCATCATTTCCTCGTCCACCAGCACCACCTTGCCATTCTACAAGTGTGCCAGCTCCAATACGCCCCTTCCACTCAAGCGATACATGAGTCAGATAGGACGTAAAGACGTAACTTGTTCCAGAACCATCAGCACGATGAATCGCGACAACCTCATCGTCGGGCAATGCAACACCCGGATTTAATGCTTGGATCTGAGGATCATTCCATTCCGTGATCGTACCCTCATAAAGCTTCGCTAATGTCAGCCCATCAAGATGTAATGTTCCTTCTGGAACACCCGGTAAGTTGACCACCACAACAACGCCACTCATAACCGTTGGGAATTGATAAAGACGTGATTTATCAAGTTTCTCACCGGACATAGGCTTATCTGATGCGCCAAAATCAACCGTATGCGCCTTTACCTGATCCTGGCCAGCACTTGAGCCTACACTCTGATAATTAACGCCAATCCCAAGCTGTTGAGATACCGGAACACTCCAGCTCTGGTAGACCGGAGCAGCAAAGCTAGAACCCGCCCCTGTAATACTAACGCTCGCCAAAGCCATTTTTGCCTGAAAAGAAAAAATAGCTACTGCCAACGCAAACACGCTCACATTTTTCCTAGGAAAAGCGGCAAGATTCCAGCGCATGAGGTGCTCCCTTATATCTGGAATGATCCTATGTGTCTTCATAGCCTCACCACTTAAATAAAACAATCACACCACACCCGTAAGGGTGGGTATTTTTACGAATGTGGAATAGAAATGCCTTGTCCTTTATCAACAGGCAGGCGCCAAAATGACACCTACGCCCTCTTCCAGGACCACTTTCCTTCCCTCTCTTCTTGTCGCGAGCACTGCTCTTGCGGCACTTATTCCCACAAAATCTCATGCAGCTGGTAGCGCAGATGCCATCAGTATTATGGAGAAACAAATCCATAAAATGCAGAGCCAACTTGCCTTAATGAAAAGGCAGCAAGCCGCTGAAAATCAACGTATTCGTGCCGAATTAAAACGGCAAAGAGAAATGATTGAGGCAGACCCTTATACGCCTCGTGCTCATCTTCTCGATACTTCATACTCTCCCATGCGTCGCAGCGCTGACGGTTTTGCAACAGATTTTGGGACAAACATCACCAATATTATTGCACCAGCGCGTACAGCGAGCACCCCTTATGGTGAACTAACCGCTACCCCTCCAGCACACCCAGATCTCTACGGCCCTCTCCGCCGAGGACAATTCCAAATTGGTGGGATTCGCATCACATTAGGCGGATATTTAGAGGCAGCCACATTATGGCGTTCACGCAATACAGGCTCTGACATTTCCACCGGCTTCAATGCCATCCCATGGGGCAACCAGCCAGCCCATCATATGAGTGAATTCCATCAAACTGAACGACAAAGCCGCCTTGCGGCCCTTGTTGAAGGCATGTTGACCAAAAAGCTTGAAGCTGACGCCTATATTGAAACTGATTTCCAAGGTTCTGGCTCATCGTCAAATTCACGCCAATCAAACTCCTATGTGCTCCGTACACGCGTTTTTTATGGCGAACTTAAAGATAAAGCAGATGGTTTATATTTCTTAGGAGGACAAAACTGGTCTCTTATTACCCTCTTTAACAAGGGAATGCTTGCCCGTGATGAGCAAACCCCTCTCGTGATTGAAGCCCAATACGTTCCAGGCTTTAACTGGACACGAAACACCCAAATTCGTGTTGTTAAAACTTTTGGAAAACAAGAACGATACGCTGTTGGCCTTTCTGTAGAAAATCCAAGCTCTGTCCCTGCTGGAAAAGCCTATACGCAACCAGGCGAAGTCATCACTGACCGCGTTAAAGGGACAAATATTAACAATCCTGATACCTATTATACAACGGACCCAGCTCCCGATCTGATCGCTAAAATCGCTGCTGATCCTGGTTGGGGACATTACGAACTCACAGGAGTCATGCGCTTTTTCCGTGACCGCACCAGCGTTCCTGGAAGTGGCAATAACCATACTACCATTGCCGGCGGCGGCGGCGGCGGTATGGTTTTACCATTGATCAATAAAAAACTCTATTTCCAAGCTTCTGGCCTCGTCGGAACGGGACTTGGTCGTTACGGCACCTCTAACCTTCCAGATTATACATATAATCGTAATGGTGGCACCGCCCCACTCCCAGAGGCTAACCTGCTTCTCGGTCTCTACGGAGATCCTACAACGAACCTACGTCTTTACGTTTATGGTGGTGCAGAAACCGTTATGTCCCGTAGAGCCTTTGATGAAGACGGTAAATCCTATGGCTACGGCAATCGCGATTACATTATGACGGGGTGCCATACTGAACTCTCTTCCGCCTGCGCCGCGGCAGAGAACGTACGTACTGTTGCACAAGCAACCACGGGGTTTTGGTATACTGCAGCAAAAGGAGATTACGGAACGTTACGTATTGGCGGGCAATACGCCCACACCTACATCCAAGCCTTTTCTGGCATCGGTGGGAAACCTCACACCAATGCAGATATGGTGTTCATGTCTCTTCGTTATATGCCATTCAACTAATATTCATACGGAGCAGAACAATCACAATGAAAGTCCTGCTCCGTCATCACTCTAAAAATCGTTTTTGTAATCTTTCTTAGTAACGTGTTTCTTAACAAATCTGTTGATTATTCTTTCTACTTTATAAAGAGGGGATTCAAAAACAACCTCTGGCCTGATAACAGGTTTTTGCCCGAAGCTGGCCAACATCTTCGCCGATCTCACCGAGCCAAACCCATCAAAATCGAATATTAAATCACGCTTTTTGGCAATTTCTATCGCTTTCCATATGAGAAGCATATTCCTCCCAGGCATCCTTGACTGAGAAGAGCGTGCCGATTGCCAATAATACAATACATTATTATCCCAAAGAACAATCGCAGATGACACCAGATCATCACATTCATAGGCATTCAATATAGTCGCTTGCCCACGCTTGTGAGCCTCATAAAATAATCTCCGTAGCAACGGAAAATCATGACTATTATGACGTACTTCTTTCCGAGAAAGCTCGATAAACGTCTCAATGTCCTCTTCATAACGGACGACGAGCTTCTTCTCCGCCGTTCGTATAAGATTACGTGTCTTCTGATCACACCCCTGCCAGACATCATTTAAAGTCTGATCCCGAGCGACTCGAAACGTAAAATCTTGATTAACTTGGAAGCCTGATAACTTAAAAGCAAATGCGGAATCATTGTCAGGATCTAAAAAGAAACGCACACCATGATGTTTAGGCAAACGGGCAACAATATCTTCCACGACATGCCGTATATTTTGCTCACGCCGAAATGTTTTCGACTGAGGCAAAGAAAGATAGGGCCCTAATGTACGCGTATATTTCGGCATTCTAATAACCGAAAAACCACAGCGCTTTTCCAAAAGGTAAGGAAAAAAAGCAACAATCTTCCCCCCCATCTTCACATCTACGTACGAAACTCTATTGTTTGTCGACGTATTGAGCCACCAATCCTGGTGAAAAATCGGTATATCATGACTAGCATTCGCACGCCCTATCATTACCGTATCCTGAAATTAGCACGATCCATACCCAACCCCAAACGGCGAGATTATATATGTTAATATATATTAATAATCCGCATTTAAACACACAAAATGTCAATTTTGTCAAATTAATAGTAAAATGGGATGCATAAATTATGCTAACAATATATATCATTTATAATAGATTTCACATTATTTTATAATAAATGCTATTTGAAATAGAGTTTATTATGAAAATTGATTTCCACACTCAATGAAAATTTTATAGCAATATAATTTCTCAACAATGCATCACTATATTCCAAATTTTATGATGCTTTTCTCTTGAAAATCTTCTTCCATCATCGTCAAAAAGAAAAACATGTGATGTCATAAAGGAATATCATGAATATTACCATGATTGGCGGTGGATATGTCGGGCTCGTCTCTGGCGCTTGCTTAGCCGCTATAGGTGCTTCCGTTACAATCGTAGAACGCGACCCGACTCGCCTAGCGCATCTCCGACATGGACACGTTCCTATCTATGAGCCCGGTCTCAACACTCTTTTCAGACAAGGGCTAAAACAACAAACCCTTTATTTTACTGATAATCTGCATGATGCTCTTATTAAAAGCGAAGTTGTTTTTATTGCTGTCGGTACCCCCACGCGGCGCGGAGGCGGCCATGCTGACCTCAGTTACGTTTATGCCGCAGCGCACGATATCGCTCACCTTGCCCCACATGATCTTCTCGTCGTTACAAAATCGACCGTTCCTGTCGGGACTGGACGTGAAGTTGCCCGTATTCTCACAACAACGCGTCCAGATCTTCGTTTTCACATTGCTTCTAATCCCGAATTTTTACGGGAAGGGAATGCAATTACGGATTTTATGAATCCAGATCGTATTATTATCGGCCTCGACCAACAAAGCTCAGATCAAGGAAAATCTGCTCGCACTCTCCTCAGCACACTTTACGCTCCCTTAATCACAGCACAAAACCGTCTTGTTTTTATGGGGTTAGAAAGCGCAGAACTCACTAAATATGCAGCTAATGCTTTTCTCGCCATGAAAGTCACATTCGCAAATGAAATGGCAGATTTATGTGAAGCAACAGGGGCCCATATAGATGACGTGACACGAGGAATTGGGTTAGACCCCCGCATCAGTTCTGACTTCCTAACACCAGGCCCAGGTTACGGAGGGTCGTGTTTTCCCAAAGACACGCGAGCACTCGCCACCTCGGCTCGCAAAGCTGGCACGCCAATACAACTTATTGAAACCACCATTGCTATTAACGATGCCCGTAAACGACGCCTTGCTGAACGCATTCTCACTCTCATCGGCAATCATATCAATACAACGACAATTGCTGTGCTTGGCTTAACCTTTAAAGCCAATACAGACGATATGCGTGAAGCACCCTCTTTAACGATTCTACCTATTCTTCACGAGGCAGGCGCCACATTACGTGTCTTTGACCCGCACGGAATGGAACAAGCTCGTTCTCTTTTACCCGCCGGTCTTTTCTACGCCCAAAATGCACTCGACGCTCTCCATAGCGCTGATATGCTCCTTATCTTGACAGAATGGCCAGAATTTAAAGAGCTCTCTCCCCTCTTGTTACAAAAACATATGCGTGGCCGTCTTATCCTTGATTATCGTAACCTCTGGGTGGCTGACGCATTACTCCAAGCCGGTTTTACGTATCAACAACTCGGTGCGTCCTCTCCCTAAAAACAAAAAGAGCCCCTTTGAAGGAGCTCTTTTATTATCCTCTACTTAGGAAATAATCTTATGACGGTCGCTTAACAGCGGTAAGAATAGCACCTGTCAGCTGCTCGATGCAGGAGGTTTCATTCCCTTCCGCAGGCAAAACAACATCTGCACGCTCAGGGGCCTCATAAGGCGCACTTACCCCTGTAAAGTCAGGAATCTTCCCTTCACGCGCTTTCGCATAAAGGCCTTTGGGATCCCGTGCCTCACATGTTGACAATGCGGTATCAACAAAAACCTCTCGCCACCCTGCGCCAATAATGTGACGGGCAAGTTTTCGGTCTTCTCGTAATGGAGAAACCAAAGCCACCAGAACGATTTGCCCACTTTCTGAAAGGATTTTAGCCACATGCGCGGCACGACGAATATTCTCTCGGCGATCTTCTGGAGAGAAACCAAGATCCTGGCATAAACCAGACCGCAAGGTATCCCCGTCTAGAACGGTTACAGCATAGCCATCCGCAATAAGACGTTCTTCAACCCCACGAGCAATTGTGCTCTTTCCAGACCCTGGAAGCCCTGTCATCCAGAAAACAGCACTCTCATGACCATGTAACGCCGCACGACTATTTCCCGAAACACGACTTATTGTTGGATGGATCGCATGCTCCCCAGAAGGCACCTCAGCTGCTTCCAACAATGGCGCGCCCCCCACAATATTCTGGAAGCGATCAACCAGCACGCCTCGTCCATCAGGCATTCCGGGTATGAATGGGTCAAACAATATCATGCGAGAAGCCGCCAACGTGACTTCTGCAAACCCATCTGGCGGAACTTCATCACCAGGACTCATACTGAGATCATCAAGATCCACTACAGCATCAATAGAAACGACTGTGACATCGTACTCAGCCGTTGCAAGCCGTAAACGGAAGCTCTCGCCTACATGCAACGCTTCCCCACGCAACCAAAATAAGCGTGTCTTCACACGCGCAGAGCGGATCGGCGCTAAGGCCTTATCCTGAGCAGGAAACAGCAAATCTCCACGGTCAGGAACCAGGTCAGGCTCTAAACGAAGCGCAATAGATTCACCCGGACCAGCAACGCCACGATGCTCAGCATGCCACCGGCAAATCTCAGCCACCGTAGCTTCTTGCCCTTGGCCACCAATTTCTAATCGATCACCTTCCCTTACCGTCCCGCGTTCAATCCTGCCTGCAACATAACGTATCCCCTCAAAGCGATACACATCCTGCACTGGCATACGAAACGCTAAATTAGCGCGCGATGGAGGGGCTGGAATATTAGCCAAAGCTTCCAACAACGTTGGCCCTTTATACCACTCCGCCCGCTCAGAACGTGTTGCAATATTATCCCCATCACGTGCGGATGCAGGAATAACCTCACTGACGTTAATCTCAAGAAGTCCTAGAAGATTCCTTACATCGGCCTCAGTTCGCTCTAATTTATCCTGAGCGAAATCCAACATATCGGCTTTGTTGATCAAAACGATCACATGACGGATACCGATTAAGCGCAGCAACATCGCATGACGACGCGTCTGCTCTCGCACACCTTCTACCGCATCAACCACCAACACCGCGGCTTCCGCATCCGCGGCACCAGTGATCATATTACGCAAAAACTGCCTGTGCCCTGGAGCGTCCACAATCACATAATCCCGATCCCCAACGTGAAACGGAATGCGTGTAGAATCTACGGTTACGCCCTGATCGCGTTCAATCTGCAAGGAATCAAGCAAAAAGCTCCATTCCACGCTTAAACCACGCTTGCGGCTGCCCTCAACAATTTGGGCTAAACGACCATCCGGCAAGCTGTCCGTATCATATAAGAGTCGCCCAATCAGTGTCGATTTTCCATGATCAACATGACCGACAATAACGATTGGCGTACTCACCGCATGTGTAGGAACAGATTCTCGTGATTCTTTAAAAGACGTCTCTGTCATTCTTGTCTCCGCTCCTTAGAGATATCCAGCTACACGAAGACGTTCGAAGGCATCTTCCGACTCATGATCCATGGCGCGCCCAGCACGCTCTGATGTGCGGCTATTCTCCAGCTCGGCAATCACTTCAGCGACTGTCGATGCATTACTCTCTATTGGATTTGTAATATCTTGATCACCAAGAGAACGGTACCGTTTACCATTTTTGGCAAAATACAAATCAACCAATGGGATATTCTCACGCTCTATATAGCGCCAAATATCAATCTCTCGCCATGACAGCAGCGGGTGAACACGCACATGCATTCCCTCTTCATGAGGAGTTGCATATTGATCCCAAAATTCTGGGGGCTGATTTCTTACATCCCAACGATGCCCGGCACCTCGTGGGCTAAAAACACGCTCTTTGGCACGCGTTGCCTGCTCATCACGGCGAATTCCCGCGACAACACCACGCAATTTTTCACGTTCAATCAACGCGGCTAGACCTGCCGTTTTCCGCGCTGCAGACCGTGCGGCTGGCGGCAAAGAAGGATCCATTTCTTCAACTGGTGGGCAATAACCTAGCAAAAGATCGAGATTCCACTTACGGACATACTCGTCCCGAAACGCATACATCTCCGGGAATTTTTTCTCCGTATCAACATGCATCACTGGAAAAGGGATATGACCCATGAAGGCTTTCCGCGCGAGCCACACCATAACGTTACTGTCTTTGCCAAGTGACCATAACAACGCCATTGGTTTTAACTTACGATAGGCTTCGCGCAGGATAAAAATGCTCTGGGCTTCTAACTGGTCCAAACCATCCATAATACGCGGTTGTTCGAGGGTCATATACCGCCCTTTCCTAGCTTATCTCTCACCACTCAGCGTGATGCTGAAGAAGTAACAGGTCGATGAATTCCACATTCTGTCTTCATTTTTCCAGCCCAGCGCCCAGCCCGGCTATCTTCACCTGAACCAACAGGACGCGTGCAAGGAGCGCATCCAATGGATAGGTAACCTTGCGACACTAAAGGATGCGGAGGCAAATGGTACTTTTTCATGAATGTTGTGATCTGTTCATGCGTCCAACCCGCCAAAGGATTAAGTTTCACATGACCATCACCCTGCGGCTCTACAATAGGCAAAGCCGCCCGTGTTGCCGCTTGTGAACGTTTCCGCCCCGTAATCCAAATATCGAATGACGGCCACTCTGCGTCCAGTGGTTCCACTTTTCGCAAAGCACAACAAGCATCAGGATCAAACCCAGCCAATTGGTCCTGAGGGTCGCGATCTTTCAAGGCTTGGGCATTAGGTGCCAAGATGCGGACATCCTGCAAATCAAGAAACCGCGTCAGTTCTTCACGATAGGCTAATGTCTCTGGAAAATGACGCTGCGTATCAAGAAAAAAGACAGGGACATACTTATCATGTTCCGCCACCTGCGCGAGAAGAACAGCCGATTCCGCTCCAAAAGAAGAAATAACGGCAACACGCCCTCTAAAATGAGGGAAAAGCCGTGAAAGAAGGAGTGCTACCCTTTTTTCTTCATTTTCAGCACGCTCTGCTTCATCCGCAATGTGCGAGAGAGTGGTTATTTCTTCCTCTGAAAGCGCCATAATTCCTCGCTTCTTTCACTTATTGGGCTACAGACCTACCCCTACATTCATCAGAGTTCAATGCTATTATCAATTAATTAACTATTTTATATAGTCTATTATATTCATTTTCCTTTTTCTGTCTCATAATGGGCCATAACATCTAGACAAAGAAATGATCATGTCGGCAGGCTATCATCCAACTCCAAGACCTCATATAAGGAAGGTCTTACTCGAAAATCCTTGGCCGACAGGGAAGCCTATGTGAAAGCGGCCTCCCCTTTATTCTACTAACCGGGAGTTCATGCGTGAAGAAGCGTCATATTCTGTCCACCTTCCCTTATCTGAAACATGGAAGCGTGTTAGGGATTATACTCTCAGGCTTTTCTTACGCAGTGAGCGCGTATGCTGCTCCAGCACCCCACCATACTGTCCTACCAGGGGATGATCTCGACTTAAGCGTTCCATGCGCTCAAACCCTTATCAAGGTCGATCAAAATTTAAAAACAGGCGTCATTATAGACGAGAATTCAGGCAGCGCCCCGGATATCCAAAACATCAAAGATGGTGCCGAAAACCAGCTTCATATTGCGCTGCACGGATGCCTCTCTACACATCATTTGTCATTACGTCTCTCACCAGGCACAGCGCTAACCCTCCATGATAGCCCACATGCGACTATTACCATCACAGGGACATTATCTACATTAGACACAAGCCTCACAGATGCATCCCTGCATCTAGAACATATCCAATCTTTAGACCTCTCGATGAGTGGCTCATCTGTCGTCCACATTCATCAGCTTGATCGTGCTGCTCAAATCGTTGCTAAAGATCAATCACAGCTCATCATAGACCAAGCATTTCTCTCTGCTTTTTCTGGGCAACTGACCGGCAATAGCCAGCTAACCATTGCTCAAGGCCAAATTGATAACCTCAACCTATCTGTTGCCAACCAAGCCATTGCACATGTTTTAGTGCATACAGGCGCTGCAAACGTCTCCACCAACGACAATGCCATATTAACATTAGGCCAGGTATCTGGCCCCCTTAATCGCTCTGGAAGCGGCCAAATCCATCAAATGGCGCCGCCAGCACCTGCGCCAGCCCCCACAGCACCAGCCCCAATAGCAGCAACAAATGGAACGGACGGTTCTGCCCAAGGGCTCAGCAGCCCGTCTCTTCCGGCTCCCCCCACAACGCCACCACAGCCCGTGACACCTAAACCAACAGCTGAAACACACATAGCTGTGCCGCCACATACGGATAAAACACCCCCGTATACCGCCCCCGCACAAGTCATTCCTAAGACTCCATCTCAACCACAACACGGTTAAGCATTATGATTCTTTTGACGTTGTCCCATAAAGCACGGTAGGGCTGCCAAGTGACTATTCTTTTAACACCTTTCATTGCTCTTGGACGAAATGTTCTCTCTATGCTGCGGCAGGCAGGAGCAATAACCCTTTTTGGCCTTAAAGCCCTCTCTGGCTTAGTGCGGCCACCCTTCTATGCTGGCGTGTTCATACGAACCCTTATTGAAGTCGGTTTTCTCTCACTCCCCGTCGTGGCATTAACGGCTATTTTCTCAGGGGCAGTTATTGCTCTTCAATCCTACACTGGCGTCAGTCACTATCACGCCCAAAATGCTATTGCAGGGATTGTCGTTATCGCCGTTACACGAGAACTCGGCCCCGTGCTTGCTGGACTTATGGTGGCAGGGCGTGTCGGTGCTTCTTTATCCGCACAAATCGGCACAATGCGCGTCACAAACCAAATTGATGCGTTAAGCACTCTTTCAACAGATCCAATGAAATATTTGGTTACTCCGCGGCTACTCGCAGCCACTGTAGCGCTACCTATCTTGGTCGCTATTGCCGATATTCTGGGTGTTTTTGGCGGATTCACCGTTGCTGTTGAAAAGCTGAAATTCAGTCCAGCCGCTTATATGAACGCCACCATTGCCTCACTACATACTATGGATGTCGTTGTCGGGCTCGTCAAAGCCGCTATATTTGGTTTTCTTATCGCTTTGTTGGGATGTTACCACGGATATCATAGTAAGGGAGGCGCAGAGGGCGTGGGGGCTGCGGCTACAGCAACTGTTGTAAGTGCTTCTATTCTCCTCCTTACCTTTGATTACCTGCTGACTGATCTCTTCTTTACTAGTTAACCCCTTTATCCTTGAGTCCCCTTATGACGGCATCACTTCCTCGCATTCGTATTCGCGGTTTAAAAAAGACTTTCGGATCTAAAGTCGTTCTTGATGGTATTGATCTTGATGTTGAAACTGGAACATCAACCGTCATTATTGGGGGATCTGGAACCGGAAAGTCTGTCCTCCTGCGGTGTATCCTCGGCTTGATTGAGCCCGATGAAGGAACCATTGAAATTGATGGAGAAGATGTTCTGCGTGCGCCCGCGCACCGCCAGCGCCACCTTCGCGAACGCATTGGCATGCTGTTCCAAAACGCTGCCTTGTTTGACAGTATGAGCGTCCTGGACAACATCATCTTCGGTCTACACGCAAAGCTCCGAGCCAAAGCTCAACCGATTGTGCATTCTGAGATGAAGCAAGAAGCCATCAACCTCCTCTCACAAGTAGGCCTTGATGCGTCAGTTTCAGAGCTCAGCCCATCTGAACTTTCTGGAGGCATGCAAAAGCGTGTCGGCTTGGCACGTGCTATTGCTGGCCAGCCAGACATTCTTTTCTTTGACGAACCCACAACGGGACTAGACCCCATTATGGGGGCTGTCATTGATGGCCTTATTGTTGATTGCGTCAATCGTTTAGGCTCCACAGCCATCGCCATTACGCACGATATGGCCTCCGCACAACGAATTGGTTACCACGCAGCCATGCTCTACCAAGGCAAACTCATTTGGCAGGGAAATGCTTCAGATTTAATGAAGTCTGGCAACCCGATTGTTGACCAATTCACTCATGGGCGACGTGAGGGCCCCATCAGAACAGAACCGAACAAAACACAAACGTTATAGTAAATGGCCAAAAAACCCACTTCTTTCTTCATCTGCCGAGTCTGCCATACGCGTTACCCTAAATGGACAGGACGCTGTGATCATTGTGGCGAGTGGAATACATTAGAAGAAGAGAAGACGAGTGCCACGCCACGTCGTACACCTCTCAATAAAGCAGGACGCCTGACGACAGCACGCCTAGATGGAAAGGCGCAACCACCTGAACGTATTGATACAGGAATGGCAGAATTAAACCGTGTCCTCGGCAGTGGCCTGGTCCCCGGTTCCGCCGTTCTAGTGGGAGGAGACCCAGGAATCGGCAAATCCACCCTGATGCTCCAAATGACCTGTGCTCTCGCACGCGGCCAGCAATCTGTTCTGTATGTGTCAGGGGAAGAAGCGATTGACCAAATTCGCCTTCGCGCCCAGCGCCTTGAACTTGACCGCTCCCCATCCACTGTCAATGCATTAGAGCTCGCAGCCTCTATCAATGTTGCTGACATTAGCGCCACGCTGGAAGAACGGCGCGTTCATCGCGTCGTCGTAATCGACTCCATTCAAACGATGTGGCACGAAGATGTGGCAAGCGCCCCAGGTTCAGTTTCTCAAGTTAAACACTGCGCCTTCGAACTTATTCGTCTCGCTAAAACGCTCGGTTTTGTTTTAGTCATCATTGGACATGTTACAAAAGAGGGTGCCCTTGCTGGGCCACGCGTCCTAGAACATATGGTCGACGCCGTCCTTTATTTTGAGGGCGATCGCGGCCATCAATTCCGTATTTTACGGGCTGCTAAAAATCGTTTTGGCGCTACTGATGAAATTGGCGTTTTTGCCATGACAGATGTTGGCCTAAGAGAAGTTCCTAATCCATCTGCTCTCTTTCTCGCAGAACGCCACGGGAATATCGCTGGTTCAGCCGTTTTCGCAGGGCTTGAAGGAACACGACCAGTCCTTCTTGAAGTACAAGTGCTTCTCTCGGCTAAAGCAGGAGATGGCGGTGCACGCCGTGCTGTTATCGGTTGGGATAGCTCACGCCTCAGCATGATTCTCGCCGTTTTAGAAGCACGCTGTGGCCTCAAACTCGGCAGTATGGATGTTCATCTTAATGTCACGGGTGGGCTCAAAATTACGGAGCCAGCCGCAGACCTTGCCGTAGCTGCCGCTCTTATTTCGGCAGCAACAGGCCAGCCAACAGCCGCGAATGCTGCTTATTTTGGGGAAGTCGGCCTCTCTGGCGAAATCCGGCAAGTCGCCCAAACGGAACAACGTTTAAAAGAAATCGGCAAATTAGGTTTCCAATACGCTGTGCTCCCCCGCCATGTCGGCAATGCCAACACACGCCCTAAACCACCTAAGGGCCTCATTATACAAGAGACCGGCCATTTAAGTGATCTCGTTGCTCAATTTGCCCCCAAAGCAAACGACGCCTCGTCATAACTCATCGTCTAAATTTACAATTGGCGACTGCCCACGGGTAAGATCTCTCAACCAGTCCGCAACATCCTCCTGATGGGAAGCAGGAACTCCCAGCACCATGGACACGCCTTCTCCCCCGAACTCACAAGCCAACGTTTCAACCTGCCACCCAGGTAACTTCGCCTCTACTTCACTATACACAGAAAATGGGCACAGAAATTGCCATCGCACTCGTGCAATTTTCTCGATTTTTTGTGCTTCCCTCAGGCACGCCGCAGCAGCTCCGCCGTAAGCCCTAACAAGCCCACCCGCGCCTAATTTAACGCCACCAAACCACCGTGTCACAACAACCATGACGCCATCAAAATCTTGCCCCTCAATAGCCGAAAGAATGGGGCGCCCCGCCGTGCCAGAGGGCTCACCATCATCGCTGACACGAAAACGCTGCCCCACCCGAAAGGCCCAGCAATTATGCGTTGCGTCGGGAACAGAGACTTCCGCTAAAAAGGCCATTGCTGCCGCCTCGTCATCAACAGGAGCCGCTAGAGTGCGAAACACACTATGACGAATGATACTTTCATGCTCTGCAATCCCATCAAGAGTCCAAGTCATGTTCACACTCTGCCGTAGAAAAACGTGAATGTCATATCATCCACAAAAAGATATTTCTCCCTACGTAAAGGGGGATAGAAAAAAAACACGAGTGACGCTAAGGGTCTAATCTATGCTCTCTGATATGACTGACAGGCTTAATGCCTTCTGCGTGCGCCATGCTTTATGGATTGTAATGATTTTTGCTCTGCTCTGTGCTGGAGCGGGATGGCTGAGTGTTAATAAACTCGGGATCTCTACGGAGACGGATAAACTCTTTGCTGACTCCCTACCCTGGAAACAGCAGAACGAGACAATTGAGAGATTATTCCCTGGAGAGAAAAATACTCTGGTGGCTGTCATTAGCGCAGCAACACCAGAAGAAGGAAGAGCGGTTGCTCATCAACTTGCACTTACCTTAAAAAAAGACACGCAACATTTTACGTCTGTCACAGAGCCTGCCGCGGACCCATTCTATATCCGCAATGCGTTCTTATTCCTTGATACTAAGGATTTAGAACCCGTGCTGGATTCAACAATTTCCGCACAACCTTTTCTGAGTACACTCGCCGCAGATCCATCAGCACGCGGGTTGTTTAGTACATTCAATCTTATCGCCATTGGCATTAAAAACGGCCAATCCATCCCTAAAAGCTTTTCCACAGCCTTAGACGGTCTTGCCGCCTCGCTTGATCAAGCATCTCGCGGGAATGCTCAGCCTCTTTCTTGGCAAAATCTCCTGGCTGGAAAACTTAGTGAACTGGGCGGGAAATACCAATTTGTCGTTACCCACCCACGGCATGATTTTACATCTTTCGAACCATCCGAAGCTGCTACGCAGGCCATGCAAGCCGCGCTTAATCAAATTCCTATTGTCCAAAACCACCGTGCTCATGCTCTCATTACCGGGGAAGCTAAGCTCAGCGATGAAGAGTTTTCTACCGTCGCTCAGGGAATGCTTTTTGGTCTCATTATTTCCCTTTCCCTTGTCACATTATGGCTTGTTTTAGCCGTTCGTTCCATCCGTATCATCATCCCTGTATTGCTAACACTGATCTCTGGGCTGCTTCTTACAACGGGATTTGCCGCCCTTTGTGTAGGAACGTTAAATCTTATCTCTGTTGCTTTCGCCATTCTCTTTGTCGGAATCGCTGTCGATTTTGCCATTCAATATACTGTGCGCTTCCGCAGTCAAAAAGATGACGATGGCACACCTCTGCCACGCGAAGAAGCTTTAATTCGCACCGGAAAGGAAAGTGGTAACCAGATCTTTGTTGCCGCATTAGCAACAGCTGCAGGCTTTATGGGCTTCATCCCCACCAGTTTTATTGGTGTTGCCCAATTAGGTCTTATTGCTGGTATCGGGATGCTCATTGCCTTTACTTGCACGCTGAGCCTTCTTCCCTCCCTTCTATCGCTCTTCCGGGCAAAACCTGTCGCCAAAAGCAGTGGCTTCGCCTGCCTACACTCGACAGACATGTTCCTTCAACGCCGCCGTCGGCCTGTCATCCTTTGCTTTACCATTCTGGGCTTAATTGGGATCAGCCTCATACCCTTCCTTGATTTTGACTCAGACCCCTTACATACGAAAAACCCTAATACTGAGGGGATGAAAGCTCTCACACTTCTAGAAGAAAACCCCCTGACAACCCCTTATAGTGCTCAGCTTCTCCTCCCCAATGAAGCCTCCGCAAAGCAGCAGGCACAGGAGCTTAGTAAACTTCCCAGCGTGCATGATGTTCTTTGGTTAGAATCCCTCGTTCCAACTGATCAAACCGAGAAGCTTGAACTCATTCACGATGCAGCCGATATTCTGCTTCCTACTCTTGAGGTTGCACAGCCCGAGCCTGCTCCTAATGCTCAAGAGATACGAAATGCGGCAATAAGAACGGTTAAAAGTTTCGATCAGATCGACGCGCAAAAACTCACCCCTGCACTCAAAACAATCCGTGACGCGCTTGATCGTCTGGGTCATGCTTCAGATGCTACAATTATGGAGGCTAATAAAGCTCTTGTCCTTTTCCTCCCAGATGAGCTTTCCCAATTATCTGCTGCCTTAACACCATCCCCAGTCACGATTAACGACATTCCAAACTCTATTCGTGCGGCGTATCTCACAAAAGATGGAGTCTATCGCCTCATTATTCATCCCAAAGGGCGCATGTCCGAAACTCAAACACTTCATCGCTTCGTTCGTGACATTAAAACCGTTAATCCCAATATTTCTGGCCCTGCTCTTGAGATCACAGGAAGTGCTGAGACAATCACACATGCTTTCATTGCGGCCGCGGCACTCGCTATGATGGCGATTTCCTGTATTTTACTCATTACGTTACGCCGTCTTCTCGATACAGTTTTCGTCTTACTCCCGCTTCTCCTTTCATCACTCCTAACTGTCATTCTGATTATTTGTGTGCCAGAGCCCTTGAACTACGCAAACATTATCGCACTCCCTTTGCTCTTAGGCGTAGGCGTGTCGTTCAATATTTACTTCGTCATGAACTGGCGAGCAGGAGTAACCGCACCGTTAACCTCTCCTACAGCGCGAGCAGTACTCTTTTCTGCTCTCACAACAGGTTCTGCTTTTGGATCTCTTGCTGCCTCAGCTCATCCTGGAACAGCAAGCATGGGGCGTCTCCTTCTCCTATCCCTAGGATGCACCCTCCTATGCTCGCTTTTATTTATTCCAGCGTTACTTCCCCCGCAATCGCGCAATAATAACGTAAAATAACGTTGCCTCACGGATCTAGAGAATCATTCTCTAGATCCGTGAAATGAGAATGTTCAACAATCACCGTGATACACTGAGACAAAGAGAACAGATGATTCCCTCTTCTTTATGGGAATACAGAACATCTGGGCGTTCAAACGCCCCATTACATGACTGACACGTATAGAGTGTCGTACTCGCTGTACCATCTGACAGAAAACGTGGTTCTTCAATACCATCATAATCGCGTAATAGGTATGTTTTCCCACCTGTTAACAACGCCATAATAGGCGTCATGATGACAGCCACTCCCAACGCAACCAGAGCTGAATAAGGCTGAACTCCCTGACCTAACCACCCCTCATAAGCAGCAACAGAGGCTAAGGTCGCCGCCAAAAACGATATTACTCCCACTGGGTTAATGCTCCGCAACATTTCACGGCGGAACTCTGGTTCCTTTGGCGACAATCCCAAACAATATTTATTAATCACAATATCTGTTGAAACCGTCATAATCCATGCAATGGCACAATCAGCATAAATGCTCAGAATACTTTGAAGAAATGCAAACATATTGCCTTCCATCAAAGCTAATGCCACGAGAAGATTAAAAACCAAGAACACTAAACGCCCAGGAAAACGTTTCGTGATACGAGTGAAAGCACTCGTCCAGGCTAAAGACCCAGAATAGGCATTCGTCACATTAATCTTAATCTGACTAATAACAACAAGAACGACAGCTAGGACCAACGCCCAAAAAGGCGAAACAACTTCCCTTAACGCCGCAAGAAATTGCTGAACAGGTTCTGTCGCCAGATGAGCGCCGACACGGGTTAGAATAAAAACCCCCAGAAAAGCACCAATAATCTGCTTTAAACTTCCCAAAATGACCCAACCAGGACCTGCCGCAATAACACTTCCCCACCATGAGAGACGATTTGTATCTGTCTTAGGTGGCATAAACCGCAGATAATCAATTTGCTCACCAATCTGAGCCATTAAGGCTAATGCAACTCCTGCCGAAAGCATAATAGACGCCCCATTAAGCGTCTCATGCCCTGACGTCCCCTGAAAATGTATAAAATGCGCTACCGATGAAGGTTGTTTCGCAATGAGATACGCCACGGGTCCAATCATCAGAAAAAGCCATAATGGTGTTGTCCATACCTGCATTTTGGCGAGAGCCTTCATGCCATATAGAACGAATGGGAAAACAATAAGGGTCGAGATGAGATAGCCAAGCCACAAGGGCAGCCCAATCCCCACGGCGAGCCCCTGCGCCATGATCGACCCTTCAAGCGCAAATAAAATACACGTGAAACTGGCAAAAACTAAGGATGTCAGGATTGATCCATTATAACCAAACCCCGATCCACGGGAAATCAAGTCAAGATCGATATTGTACCGCGCCCCATACCATGCGAGCGGAAACGCACTGACAAAAATAATAATCGCTGCAATAAGAATCCCAATAAGAGCATTGGTTGTGCCGTACGCCAAACCAACAGAAGCACCTATGGAAAAGTCGGCAAGATAGGCGATTCCACCTAGAGCCGTCAGGGCAACGGTAAACGGATTCCAACGCCTAAAACTGCGTGGGGCATACCGCAATGGATAGTCATCATGAGATTTTTGATGCCCCCCAGCCTCATTCTTTACGACGTCCATTAAGCCCTCCAATATCTTTTAGTACATCACGGATATTCTATAACGATATAGAAACATTATGTTATAGCCCACCCTCCTAAAAGGACGATGCCTTTATTTATTTTGAAAGACACTTAATCCAAAGGACATCTTCAAGCCCGATTATCAGCTGCTCATTAACAGTGACATTAATACAGGTCTTAAAGCAAGATAGAAGGGAAAATCCATTTATGAGATATTTTTAAAATAAAATACTCATCGTACTGTTTCTATAAACAGCACGAAAAAAATAACCAACACTTCCATCCGTCATGTAATACTATTATAGATAACACTAATTTTTAAAATAATCTTCTAATTTATTATATTATCAGTGTCATTTTTAAAATATGAATCAATCTATAACCTTTAAATCATAATTAATAGTATACCTTTATGAAACTAGACAATATCGACAACAACATAATAGTTGTAAATATTAATTTCAAAAATCGAGAATCCTTATATATCACCATCGACGCACCAGCTTGACCGCCAAGGAAAGACCCAATACCCATTGCTAATGCCCCTGGGTAATCTACTTGGCCGCCAACTGTGAATAACGTTAAGGCTGTAATATTTCCAGCAATGTTAAGTGGTTTCGTATACATTGTTGCAATATTAATTCTAAGATTATAAAGACGATTCAAAGAAATCGTCCATATCGATCCAGTTCCAGGACCAAAGAATCCATTATAAAAACCTATTATCAGTCCCATTGGAATAAGTTTTCTAGGATTTTTTGGCAAATCTTTCTCTAAAGATACTTTATTTTGATTAGGAGAAAAAATATAATATATAAAAAATAATAGTAAAAGCCATGGTATTATTTTATTTGATTGAGATTGAGGGACTATTTGAATAAAAAAAGTACCTATAGAAGAACCTACGATAGTAAAAACAATTCCTAATATGATTTTATGATAATCAACATTCCCAGCCTTCCAAAAGCGAATGGTAGCTGACAACTCCCCAATTGCTGACTGTAATTTATTAGTCCCTAGGGCAGTAACAGCACTCATCCCAGAAAGGGTGAGTACAGGAACCGTTATCAACCCCCCACCGCCGGCCACCGTATCTATTATTCCCGCGATAAACGCAACAAAAAATAACGCGATATGAACAAAACTAAAAAAGTGAGCCATATTATCCAACCACAAGAGAATTTATATCGAATAAATAACTTTCACCCCTCGTCAACTCTCTAATTTTATTAAGGTTTTTCTTTACATATGTTCTTAAAATCAATCTATCCCCAACTATAGCACCCCGACCATGAAGCCCTCTATTGTTGTTAAATATCAGCATATCGCCAGGCTGAATATCTATCTCATTCTTTGCAGAGTCTGCAGCAGCTACCAGTTTTGATATACAATCTCTTGCTTCTTCATCAGTCTCCAAAAAAGGTTTAACATTATATGTTGGGACTTGTATGCAAACCTTATCTTGTTCGTCTTTATAAAGAATACTTTTGGAAGCAGACCAAGCAGACCCACAATTAAAACTTAAGGGAATTTTGAACGTAAACCTTTGAGAAGATAGAATTTCTATCGTCCTATCATCAAGGTAACCTAATATATCTTCAATCTCAGAAAATAGTTACTTGAATGTGATTGATTATGACACCCCAACAACTGTATCCAGTCTGTTCTAACTTCTGGTGTAAGAAAAGCGTCGTCCGTATGCCATCCAAAAAGAGCTTTACCTGAACTAGACTGCGTAATTTCCCGCCCTACACTAGGGCGTATCTCGGCTGCTACTTTGCCATGATTTTGTTGAATATATTGAAAAGGTATACTGTAAAGTGATCCAATGACTAATGCCATTGTTTCTGATTCAGAACCGTCTAAATCTTGTCTATAGTCAACAGCCGGAAGATTTTTAAGTTGTAAACAACTTATTGAACATTCCTTTAATAAATTTAGATCATGCATAACTACAGGAATCCGATCTTTCAACAGTAAAGCATATTCACGTGCCTTTTTGACTGAATTCGAAACCTTCCCATATTGCATAATCGTATCATGAATAACCATCTTTTCGTCATCTGAAATTCGAAGAATTTTAATTGTCATGAATTTTCTCCAGAAAAACCATTAACATAACGTAAGAAAAACTAATTTAATTAAAATTACTTGCAATTGATTTTTTTTTAAATTTTTATTGAAATAAATAATATCGCCTGCTGATGTACGCTATATGGAAAATAGATGCTTCCTGTTACGGCGCAAACGCTCTGCCAGCTCCAGAGCATGACCGCTACGCCCAACGGTATCGTTGCACGATTCCTCTGAACCCCACACTCACAAATTACCAATCTTAAGGTTTCTATAAATCAAGCCATTATAAAGATATTAGCATAATACTTAAAGGAGATCGACACCAGTAGAATAATATTCCTTGAAATCGCTCCAAATACCACCTCTTATTCATAGCCTGATCGACTTTGCAATAGTCTCCTATATAGTAAATAGGTCTAGCTTGTATTTATTTTATGCTGTCCATTCATTAAAAACAACGCATTAACATCTTGCCCACTTCATACATTAGATAAATATAAACCTCAAGAATACCCCATAAAAAAGACCCTCCTTTTGGAGAGCCTTCCTACAATCAACAAACAGGGGAAAATTTATGCTACATTCCCCCCAATGGATGCTGACCTTATTTCTGCGCGAGCTGAGCAACATGTTTCCCCAAGAAACGAGCCCCATCAAGCTCCGTTGCGCTTGGTTGACGTGAGCCATCACCACCAGCGATTGTGGTTGCGCCGTAAGGAGAGCCACCAGCAACTTCATCTACTTTCATCTGCCCTTGGAAACTATAGGGCAAACCGGCAATCGCCATGCCGTGATGAATTAAGTTAGACATCAAAGAGAAAAGCGTGGTCTCTTGGCCACCATGCTGTGTCCCTGTTGAGGTGAATACAGCCCCAATTTTGCCGATCAAAGCACCCTTCAACCATAAGCCACCAGTTTGATCCCAGAAATTTGCCATTTGGGAAGGCAAACGACCAAACCGTGTAGGTGCCCCGATGATGATTGCATCATACTGCGCAAGCTCTTCTGGCTTCGCAATCGGTGCGCTCTGCTCAAGTTTAAAATGATTATCCCGCGCAATAGCCTCGGGTACAATCTCAGGAACTCTTTTCACATCAGCCTCAGCACCGCCCGAACGGGCCCCATCGGCGATCGCGTGAGCCATCGTTTCTATATGACCATAAGAGGAATAATAAAGCACCAACACACGTGCTGCTTTTTGCTCCGGTTGTTTTGCTGGGGCAGCCTTCTGTGGAGCTGGGGTAGCTTTCTGCGGAGCTGGCTCTTCGCCCCCAGATAAAAATTTACGAAGTGACGACCAAAATGACATAACTTATATCCTTACACTCATTACAAGACAGACTCTCACTCCATCCCGCTCCATCATATTCTCTCTTCAAGATCTGCCCTCATGACGGAAGTAACCATTCTATAGCGCTCTCTTGCACGAGATAACATCCTTGTTCCACAGCGATATCTTTTCACCTTTTCACAGACGAGCCACAATATCGCTACCGTCAATTTAGAAACCCTACGTTACGCAATTGTTCTTTCAGGACAAAAACTATCCAATTACAGCGTCATTAAGCAGTTTTAAATTCAATCCAACGATAATCGCAACCACAACCCATGAGACTATGATCCATGGACGAGACAAACGAAATGCCCCCATAATTTTCCGGCTTGAAACAAACATCACAAGCGGAATAATCGCAAAAGGCAGCTGCATAGAGAGGACGATCTGACTAAATACAAGAAGCGCGCCTACTTTTCCCTGCCCATAAAACCCGACAATAATAAGCACCGGAAGCACAGCTAACCCCCGCGTGACCAAACGCCTGGCCCAATAGGGAAGTCGCAAATGAAGGAAGCCTTCCATCACAATTTGACCTGCCAAAGTGCCTGTTACCGTCGAATTTGTTCCGGCCGCTAAAAGCGCCACAGCAAAAAGCGTCGATGCCAGGCCAAAACCTAATATCGGTGACAATAAACGCCACGCATCACTGATCTCTGCCACATCATGATGGCCTGTCCGATAAAAAGCCGCTGCCGCAACAATGAGAATAGCCGCATTAATAAAAAGCGCTAGGGTTAACGCTATCGTACTGTCCCATGTTGCCCAGCGCAGTGCTTCTTTTCTGCCATCATATGTCCGTTCATAGTCACGACTCTGCACAAGTGATGAATGCAAATAAAGATTATGCGGCATAACCGTTGCACCAACGATCCCGATAGCAACGTACAGCATATCGGAATTTGTGATTAACTGAGAGGACGGTAAAAATCCTTTCAAGATTTCCCCTACTTCAGGAGAAGACGCAACAAGCTGAATGCCAAAACAAACAGCGATAATCCCTAACAACGTCATGACGAAGGCTTCCAAAGCACGGAAGCCCCAACGCATGAGCAATAGGACAAGAAACACATCGAAAACTGAAATGACCGTTCCCAAAAGAATTGGAAACCCAAAAAGCAGCTGTAACGCGACGGCTGTCCCAATTACTTCGGCCAGATCACACGCAATAATCGCCAGCTCACATGTGAACCAAAGCGGCATACGAAGCCACCCAGGCAACCATTCTCGGCACGCTTGTGCCAGATCATGTCCCGTTACAATTCCTAACCGTGCAGAAAGAGCCTGAAGAATAACGGCCATAATATTTGATAATAAAATGGCAAACAGCAATGTGTAGCCAAATTCGGCCCCCCCCTGAAGGTCCGTAGCCCAATTGCCGGGATCCATATACCCGACGGCCACCATGTAACCGGGCCCAACAAACGCTAAAAACCGACGAAGCCAGAAACTCGCTCGCCCAGGAACGGAAACGAGGTTTTTAGGATAAACGGTAGAAACCGACGGATGCTGACTGGCTGGATGCGTATAGTGGTCCATATGACTTTCACTATAGAGTTATATTCTCTTATTTCAAAAGACCGAATAGTTGCGTTCTCACAAAAAAGGTAGATCCCAATCTCTTGGAATCTACCTCTCCTAAATGGTCTATTCGAGACAATATAACGCTTACGATCTATTGAGCACTTTATGCTTAATTTTCGGATCAATTCCTTTGAGCATACCGTACCAATATAAACGCGGGAAAACCTCTGTTTTTAGAAACCATGCAAAACGGCTAGGCTTGCGTTGGTCATATGGGAAACTTGGCGCCACCTTACCGCCATACAAAAATTCTGCCAGGACCACACGCCCATAAGCCACTGTGAGCGGACACGCACCATAACCGTCATAATGGCCCGAAAGCGGTTTCCCAGCCAACGAATTCAGTACATTTTCCGCAACAATAGGCGCTTGATCACGGGCAGCAGCCGCTGTCTTAGCGTTGCTCGTTCCGATCACATCCCCTAGGCCGAAAATCGTGTCATATTTCTTATGACGCAGCGTCTGTGGGTCAACATCAAGCCAACCATTTTCATTCGCTAATACGCTGTTTTTGACGAAATCAGGAGCGCTCTGCGGCGGAACAACATGTAACATGTCAAAAGACCGTACAACCGTCTCATCAGTCCCAACACGCTGGAATGTCGCTTCCTTCTTTTCACCATCCACAGCAATCAGATTTTCTTTCTGATGTACGTTAACTCCATAATAATCCATTGTTTTCTGGAGTGTTGGCACAAAGTAAGGCACACCAAAAAGCGCATCGCCTGCCATGCAAAAATGCACATTGATGTGATGCAACACCCCTTCTCGCCGCCAATAATCAGACGACAAGTAAACCGCTTTTTGAGGCGCCCCTGCACATTTGATCGGCATCGGTGGCTGTGTGAAAATGGCCGTTCCCTGGCCTAAATGGCGCACACACTCCCATGTATACGCTGCGCTATCACGATCATAATTCGACGTAACACCATTGCGCCCTAACGTTTCCTTCAAACCGGGAATTTGACCCCAATTTAGTTGGATTCCTGGGCACACAACAAGCCGATGATACCCGACTACTTTTCCACTCTCCAGAGTGACACTGTGCTCATCTGGCTGGAAAGAATGCACACCCTCACGCAGCCATGTCACACGCGGGGGTATTAAGCCCCCTTCTTGTCGCAACGTTTGTGCGGTCGTCATCACGCCCGCTCCGACAAGCGTCCAGGCTGGCTGATAAGCATGAGTTGATGACGGATCAATGACCGCAATGGTCAAACCAGGATTCTGACGCCGTAAGCGCGCAGCAACAGATAATCCTCCGGCCCCGCCCCCAACAATAACAACAGAATAACGTTCCACGTGGTCTGCCTCTGCCATACTCAGCCTCCTCGTTATACGTCTTAAACGACCTAGGACGATGCTTGCTCGTCTTTATCCTTAAACCAAACCTCAACCGGCCCAGATAATTTCAATGTCATAGGGCGCCCTTTACGATCCAAACTGCGCCCTACTGATACACGAATCCACCCTTCGCTCAGGCAATATTCCTCAACATTTGTGCGTTCTTCCCCTTTAAAACGCACACCAATGCCACGAGCGAGCACTTCTTCATTGAAATACGGGCTATCTGGATAAATCGACAAACGATCGGGTAACGTTTCACTCATGAACAATATGGTCCTCTCAAGTATCTGTGTCACGTCATCTTACAAAGAATAGGCTCAGACTGTAACCTTTTCCTTTATGCCACCTCAATGATCGCTTCTATTTCAACAGGAGCATCCAGCGGCAGACTTGGCACGCCAACGGTTGATCGAGCATGAGCGCCACTCTCTCCAAAAATCGCAACCGACAAATCCGATGCACCATTCATCACAACAGCATGATTGGTAAAGTCTGGTGTACACGCCATAAACCCACCCAACCTAACAACACGGCGTACGCGTGACAGATCACCTTTCAACGCCGCTTTAACTTGTGCCACCACATTGATCAGACAAGCCCGTGCCGCCTCGCTCCCTTGTTGCTGAGAAACGTCCGCCCCGAGCTTCCCTGTATAAAGCAACTCTCCGTCTACCAACGGTAACTGCCCTGATACGATCAACAAATTACCTGTTTGAATAACAGGACGATAATTAGCCACAGGGGCTGCTGCCTCAGGTAATGTAATCCCCAACTCAGCTAAACGCGCATCAATCGTTGCCGTCATGTTTCTTCTCCAAATCTGGTCTTTACAGGTTCTTTACCCTGCGCTGCCTTTTCATCCTTGCCAAGCCCAGACCATACAATAGAGAAAATCAATTAAACTGGGAAACGATCCTCCCCGGCCAAATCCCGACGACATCGTTCCAATTCAGCAGCATAGCGCCGCAACGTATCATGCTCACTCAACTCTCCAACCACTTGTCGAGAAACACGATCTTCAACCACAACAAGTACATCAGCCTCCGCTTCAGAAAAAGCTTCTAAAGCTTCACGAGCACTCATCTGGGGAACCAACATATTGTCTCTCAAATGAGCCAAGGTCACGATAGAATCATCAGAAGGTTGTACTGCATTGAGTTCTGCAATAAGCACTAACCCCTCATAGCGCCCTTCTGTATCCATCACGACAAGACGCTGCCCGGTACCCAGCGGAAAAAGAGCTTGTGCTTGTGCAATTGATGTTGTGATCGGGAGATTCCGCACACGATCATGCATCAATCTCTGCACCGTCAAAAACCGCATCCACCCTACATCAATAGCTGAGCGGATTGATTCACCTCTCACATGAAAACGCCATGTCGTAAAACTATATCCAAACAAACGTCGGACAGTTAAAAACGATAGAACCACGGAAAGCACCACTCCGCCCCCAATGGAGACACTCCCCGTCATTTCAAGCATCATACAGATGATCGTCATGGGGCCACCAATAATGGCTACCGCCATCGCACTCATGCCAATAAGGGAACAAACCGTGAGATCATGCGTCAACAATCCATACGAAGATAAAACGGCACCATAAGCCTCCCCCGCAAGAGCGCCTAAATAGAGAGAGGCAAAAAACAAACCACCGCGAAACCCAGAACCTATTGATAAACACGACGCAAGGGCTTTGCTAAAAAAGAACAGTAAAGCCATTTTCGGCATGACATACCCTTGCAAGACACGCCGCATACCCGCGTGACCCGCAGACAAAACAGACGGATATGACGCTGCCAAGAAAGCGACCAAAACACCACCTAAAACAGGCCTCAACCATTTGGGCACGGGTAAACGCCGAAACAGCGCTTCTGTCTGCGTCACGCAATACATGATCGCTATCGCGCTCAACGCACAGCTCACACTCAGAAGAGCCACCCCTATGCTGTCATGCCAGCCCATATGCCATGTTACAGACACCAGAATGGCCGTATTGATCCCCCCAACCATATTCATAACGCCAACACCTGCCACTGACGCTACAGCGACCGGACATAGGTTGGATAACGAATAGGTGCCAATGATGAGTTCAAAAGCGTAAAAGGCCCCGGCGATGGGAGCATCAAATGCCGAACCAATGGCCCCGGCTGCCCCTGCCCCCACCAACACACGCACATCTTCTCGACGCACATGGAATACTTGCCCTAAACGCGAGCCTAGGGCGGCAGCAATTTGTGTAAATCCCGCCTCTAACCCAATAGAGGCTCCTGCCCCGTTCGATATAAGCGTCTGCACGACAATAATCAGACTATCCCGAATAGACATGCGCCCGCCATGCAACGCATTTGCTTCTACTGGGTCAACGGGACGTCGTTTCATAACACGGCTCACGGTCATGCCGAACAAACCAACCGCTAAGCCCCCACCACCGAGCGCTAAAAGACAGCGCCAAAGCGGCAAGGAGGACAAACCTGAAAGACGCCCGCTATTATGCAACCCATAAAAAACCGCATGAGCAGCAAGAGTAATACGCGTAATGGCCAACACACACAGGCCACCTAACGCACCGACAAGTGCAGCCAATACAGTAAGCCCAATCTCACTCCGCCGGATGACCGCACGCCAGGCAATGGGAGCATGAAGGCTATAACGATCCCAGCCTTCAAGCAGACGCATAATTATTTCTTCCTTCTGGTCATCGTTCACGTTTCACGTTGGGCTGCACCCATACCATAGGAAAGAAACAAAACGGGAATGATAAAAATTTTCTTCTTTCGGCATTACCCCAACAAAACAGCTCGACATATTGGAGTTTCCGTCTCTCTTCACGAAGGAAGAACACTATCTTGAAAGCCTGAACAAGATAAAGATACCCTCTCCATCCCACTGACGGACCACATCTTTTATATTGGAGCGTAACACTAGCTCACCCGTATCCATTACGGAAACAGAACTAAGTTGCGTAACGCCAAACTATATGAATTATTTATAAACAATACCAATGATCATCGTTATACAAGAATCCTCCTCCACCCCATAAAAGCGAACTTTTTCTTCTCACTTTCGTAGGTCTTTCATGCAGCTCGCTTCACTCATACGCAACGACAGTGATAATCCGCATGCTCCCACTGTCGTTCTTCTGCATGGCGTTTTCGGCCGTGCGCGCAATCTTGGCCTCTTACAACGCACGCTCAGCCACCATTTCAATACGATTGCCTTAGACCTCCGTTCGCATGGCCATAGCCCCCACGAACCTCTTACTTATCCTGAGATGGCTCGTGATGTGCTCGAAACACTGGATCATCTGTCCATACAATCAGCGTCATTGATCGGCCATTCCATGGGAGGGAAAGTGGCCATGATGACCAGCTTACTCGCCCCAGAACGCGTACAACGCCTTATCGTTGCCGATATTGCCCCTGCTCCAATGCATCACGGGCAAAATACCCTTGCTCAAGCACTCCTGCGCTCGCTTCCTCTCCCCGCACTCCATAATCGCAAAGACATCCACGATTTTCTTATGCCGCTTACGGGAAATCCCGCCATCAGCGATCTCCTGGGACAAAACATTACACCCGGGGACCCTGCCCATTGGACCATCGGCCTTACAGAAATCGCTAACAGCTTCGCCACTATTGAAGGATGGCCTGAGATGCCCCCCAACGCTCAGTGGTCAGGGGAAGCTCTCTTCCTTCGTGGAGAACACTCCCCTTATGTACAACCTCACCATCGCGAGCTCATCCATCATTTCTTCCCACATGCAACCATTCAAACCATCCCAGAGACTGGACATTGGCTGCATGTGGAGAAACCAAAAGAGTTTGCAGAGGCTGCCCTCTCATTCTTAATGCATTCTTAAGGCCTTACAGACACCCACCTCATGAGTTTGAACTCACGGGTGGGAAGTCTCAAAATTTATCGTCCCTTCAACCGCTCAGAAAGACTCATCGCATGGGCATCCAGCCCTTCTTCATGCGCCAAAATCGCACCAGCAGGCCCCACCTTCTTCAACCCTTCTAGGTCTGTTTCGATAGAGGTCGTGCGTTTTAAGTAATCATAAACCGACAACCCGGAAGCGAAACGCGCTGTGCGACTTGTCGGCAAGACATGATTAGGCCCCCCAACATAATCACCCACTGCCTCAGGACAAAAACGACCCATGAAAATCGCTCCTGCATGCCGGATCTTCGCACTAAACTCTCGCGGTTGATCCAGCAAAAGCTCCAAATGCTCAGGAGCAAATGCATTCACGATTTCAGCGGCCTCATCATCATTTCTTACTGTAATAATAGCACCGCAATCATGCCAACTTTTCCGAGCAATCTCCGCACGTGGCAGTGTTTCCAGCTCACGTTCCACAGCTTTCTCAACAGCATCAGCCAGTTCTGGGCTTTGCGTAATCAGTACTGATTGTGCCTGCTCGTCATGCTCTGCTTGTGCAAGAAGATCAATTGCCACCAGACGTGGATCATTCTTGGCATCAGCAACCACCACCACCTCTGATGGTCCGGCAATACTATCAATTCCTACATGCCCAAAAACTTGCCGCTTTGCCTCAGCAACAAAAGCATTCCCTGGCCCGACGATACGATCTACAGGAGCGATAGTAGACGTACCAAAAGCGAGTGCCCCTACGGCCTGCGCCCCGCCTACACGGTAAATCTCACTAACCCCACACAACTTCGCCGCAGCCATCACTAATGGATTAATAATCCCATCCGGTGTTGGCACACACATCGCCAAACGCTTCACACCGGCAACCCGGGCAGGAAGAGCATTCATAAGCACGGATGAGGGATAGGCTGCTTTGCCACCCGGCACATATAACCCGACAGAATCCAGCGAGGTCCACCGCATGCCTAAACGCAAGCCTGCCTCATCTGTATAATCAATATCGCTGGGCATCTGCGCTGAATGAAAGGCTTCAATTCTCTTGGCAGCTAACGCCAAAGCTTCTTGCGTTTCTGGTGCAACACGAGCAGCTGCTTCCTCAACCTCATCACGACTAATGCGTAGTTTTTCCGCTGGAAGAGTAAGGCGATCAAAACGTTCTGTATAGTCACAGAGCGCTTCATCACCACGTTGGCGAATATCAGCCAATATAGCGCGCACAGGCTCAACAACAGACCCACTCTGTTGTCCGCGATTAGAAAGAACTTGTTTCAAGCTTTCGGAAAAATCAGCTTGTTGTGTATCAAGACGTTTCATGAAGCATGATCCTCCCAAACTACGCAGCTACCGCGAGAGCTGCTCGAAAACGCTCAATTAAAGAGCCAATCTCTTCCGGTCTTGTCTTAAGCGCGACACGATTAACAATCAGTCGGCTCGTCACATGAGCAATGGTTTCTACCTCTTCGAGCCCATTCGCCCGCAAGGTGGACCCTGTATCAACAAGATCAACAATGACATCAGCCATATCTAAAGCTGGTGCGAGTTCCATCGCCCCATGCAGATGCACAATCTCTGCATTCACAGCACGGGACGCAAAATGACGCCGCGCAATAGCGGGATATTTCGTTGCAACACGCAAGCGTGAACGCCCTTCAGGCAAGACATCACCCGCATTTTTAGGACGCGCTACAGCAATACGACATGCGCCAATCCCCAAGTCTAACGGTGCATAAAGATCTGAATAATCAAATTCCATGAGGACATCAGCACCACACACACCGATATCCGCCCCACCATAAGCAGCAAATGTCGCCACATCAAAGGAACGCACACGCACAACATCCAACGACGGATCTGACGTTGGGAAACGCAACCGGCGACTGCTTTCATCAAGGCAATCAGGAGCAGGCTCTAACCCTGTGCGCTCCAAAACAGGACGAAGCGCCTTTAAAATACGTCCCTTTGGCAAAGCAAGAATAAGCGGCGGACTTTCTGGGTTGGTCATCATAGGCTCCCGGTCAACATAGCGACGATCATCATTATCAGCTTTTCACGCTCTACCATGTCCTCACTAACAGGGACTAGAGCCCTCAACGCGATAGCACCCCCCTAAAAGCCTCATCCCTCTGGAGACCATTGCGCAATATGTGCCGCAATATCTGAGCGCCGTTTCGATAGCATTCGCGCTGCCCGCAGAATCGCCTGAGCATCATCCACGGCCTGTTCCAAGTCCTCATTAATCACCACATGCTCAAATTCACGCCAGTGTGAGATCTCTGACATAGCGGCTTTCATACGTTTTGCAATTTCCTCCTCACTATCAGAATCACGTCCACGTAAACGCTTTTCCAGCTCTTCTAATGACGGCGGGAGGACAAAAAGCCCTTCGACATCCTCTGGAAGAGCCTTTTTCATGAGACGATATCCCTGCCAGTCAATATCGAGAACAATATCTTCCCCAGCAGCGAGTGCCTGCTCGATAGGCTTGCGCGGCGTGCCATACCCCCGCCCAAATACTTCAGCCCATTCCAACAAGTCACCTTGTTGTGCCATCTGACGAAATATTTCCATATCACGAAAATAATAATGCACGCCTTCTTCTTCACCAGGGCGTGGTGCACGGGTCGTGACAGAAATAGATGTAAAGAGACGCGATTCACGTTGCCGTAACGCCTGGGCGATAGTCGATTTTCCTGCTCCTGATGGCGCTGAAATTACTAAACATACACCCCTTCGTGACGACTGACGCATAAACGGCCCCTTTCAATAATGATTTATAGCTCTTGCCCGCATGCGCCACGAATACTACCTGACAAGCAGTACCCGAAACATCACATCAGCCTGTGATGATTTTTGTGGTGCATTACGGCGCTCTTTCCGTTAGCGTCAAACTGCCGTTGGGGGAAGCGTTGTCGTTTCGCCCAATGCCCATCAACCCCATTGCCATAGGAGAGTATTATGGCTTGGAACACACCAAAAGTGACCGAAATCCCATTGGGTGCTGAAATTAACTCTTACGTCTGTGGCGAAAAGAAATAAGCATCTCATTTTGCTTTACAAGGAATGGCTGCTTCACAGGAGCAGCCATTCCTTTTTTGACAAAAGAACGCTACGCTGCACCGCAGGGTTAAAGTAGCGGAAGATGTTGCGTATGCTGGATGTAATTGTGCTTGGTTCTGCTGCTGGAGGTGGGTTCCCCCAATGGAATTCGGCTGCTCCAGCCTGCCTCAGAGCCTATAACCGGCAAGGCACTAAACCTCGTACCCAAGCATCCATTGCCGTTAGCGCCGATGGTCAGCATTGGTTTCTTATCAATGCTTCACCTGACCTCCGCCAACAAATCCTCTCCACGCCGGCCCTTCAACATAAAGGCTCTCACCGTGGCACACCCATTCAAGGTGTCATTCTTACTGGAGCCGAGATCGATACAACAGTCGGTCTGTTCACAATGCGTGAACGGGAACCCTTTACGCTTATGGCCAGTGCGTCATCCTTAGCACAGCTCGACGCGAATCCCATGTTTGAAGCGCTCGACCGTGAACTCGTGACGCGTTACCAATTACCCTTAAAGAAACCTATTTCCCTTACACTTAAAGATGGCCAACCTTCCGGCCTCACATTAGAAGCATTCCCTGTGCCGGGAAAAGCGCCGCTTTATGCAGAAAAAAATGGGACAAACCTGGATGATTCACTGGGATTATCCATCAGTGACGGCCAAAAAACACTCCTTTATGTTCCTGGATGTGCTCACATAAATGATGAGCTCTTACAACGTGTCGCTACGGCTGACTTATTCTTCTTCGATGGGACACTTTGGCAAGACGATGAAATGGTTCGTGCTGGCTTAAGCATGAAAACGGGACACCGTATGGGGCATGTCTCTGTAAGTGGTGACGACGGCCCATTGAGGAATTTTGCAGAACATCCGAACCTGCGAAAAGTCCTCATCCACATCAACAACTCAAATCCCATCCTATTGGAGGACACCCCACAGCGTCGCATGGTCGAGGACGCGGGATGGATTGTCGCAGAAGACGGAATGACATTCCGTTTGGAGGCAGCATGACTACGCTTTTATCACCTGATGAGCTTGAGGCCCGCTTACGCCACATTGGTGCCGAACGTTACCATCGTAACCATCCGCTTCATAAAGCCATGTATAATGGTGAATTGACAAAGGGACAGCTCCAAGCCTGGGCTTTAAACCGCTACTATTACCAATCACAAATCCCCATTAAAGACGCTTACATTTTAGCACATTTGCCGACACCTGAGCTACGTCGAGAATGGCGCCATCGCATTGAAGATCACGACGGCACACACGATAATATTGGTGGAATTGCGCGTTGGCTCAAACTGACAGAAGGCCTGGGCCTTGATACAGACTATGTCAAAAGCTTGCAGGGTCTGCTCCCATCAACGCGGTTTGCTGTAGATGCCTATGTCAATTTCACACGTGATCGTTCGATACTCGCAGCCATTGCATCATCGTTAACCGAACTTTTCTCTCCCACCATCATCGGAGAACGCATGGAAGGAATGCTCAGAAATTATTCCTTCATTTCTCGGGATACGATGGCATATTTTACACCACGCTTAACCCAAGCCCCGCGTGACTCTACTTTTGCTCTCTCCTATGTCAAAGAGCATGCACGCACCCCCGAACAGCAACAGGACGTCATTGAGGCTCTAGAATTCAAATGCAACGTGCTTTGGACACTGCTCGACGCCCTTGATCATGCTTATGTTGAGGGGAACATCCCTGCTGGAGCCTTTGTCCCAGAAACGCCATGACACCATTAACTGAACAAGATAGCCCTGGCTTTACCCGGGGCTATCGCCTCCAACATGACAAAGTCCGTGACCAGTGGCTTATCCAAGCACCGGAACGAGCACTGATTGCCGACCCTATTGCTGCCATTGTTTTGCAGCTTCTCGATGGGAAGCGTTCCGTCGCTTCCATCATTGATGAATTATGTTCGCGTTTTGATGCTCCACGTGAAACAATCGCCCATGATGTTATGGCGTTACTTTCTGGCCTTATTGAAAAAAGAGTTCTCCGGCTTTGACGACACCTACCGTAGCCCCCCCTATGAGCATGCTCGCGGAGCTCACTCACCGCTGCCCGCTCTCTTGTCCTTATTGCTCGAACCCACTCGAACTAGAGCGCAAAGCACAAGAACTCGATACGCGCACCTGGAAGCGTGTCATGGACGAGGCGGCTGAGTTGGGTGTTCTTCAAGTGCATTTCTCAGGCGGGGAACCCATGGCACGCCCCGACCTGTATGAACTTATCGCCCATGCACGACATCTAAATCTTTACACTAACCTCATTACATCTGGTGTTCTTATCAATTCAGATTCCATGCGTGCGCTTGATGAAGCAGGCTTGGACCATATTCAGCTGTCTTTTCAGGATATTGATCAGAAAGAAGCCGATCGCCTCAGTGGCTTTAAGGAAGTGCAACCTCGGAAATTAGAAGCGGCCCGCCTTATCAATGAAGCCGGTATTCCCATTACGCTTAATTTTGTTCTGCAAAAACACAATATCTCTCGTATTCCCGCTATGTTTCAGCTCGCTCGCGAGCTTGATGCTCAACGTATTGAAATGGCTCATACGCAATATTACGGCTGGGCCCTCAAAAACCGTCTTGCGCTTCTCCCTTCACCAGAACAGCTTCAAGAAGCCGATCGCTATGTAAAAGCAGAAGAAGAAAAAGGCGGTCTTGCCATTGATTACGTTACCCCAGATTATTACGCGGATCGTCCCAAACCCTGTATGGGAGGGTGGGGGCGTCGTTTCATCAATATCTCCCCTTCAGGGCGTGCACTCCCTTGCCATGCAGCCGAGACTATTCCTCACCTCTCATTTGAGAATGTTCGTGAGACATCTCTTTCTTCGATCTGGTATCAATCAGAAAGTTTCAATCTCTTTCGCGGGACGACTTGGATGCCAGAACCTTGTGCATCCTGTGATCATAAAGAAGTTGATTGGGGGGGATGCCGCTGCCAAGCGCTCGCCCTAGCAGGAAAAGCAAACCTAACAGACCCCATCTGTACGCTCTCGCCATTTCACAAGGTTGTAGAAACGGCCGTTGCAGAAGCTCAAAATACTGAACCGCAAACTCTCCACTATCGGAAATTTAGTTCCTAAACTATTATAAAAATGCCGACTAATACACTAGCGCTTTTTCCACTGCCATGCCTGCTCACGCAGGCGTGTATTGAGCAAACCGCGCTCTTTAAAGCGTGGCCCCAAGAAAGAGTAAAAATACCAGTCCTTGAGTTTATAGGGTAAAAACCTATAAAGCCGCTTCTCAAGTGACGTCCACGTTACCCTTGAGCGATCATGACGCCGCGGAGAAGGACAGCACCACAGCCCTGGCGGATAAACCACTTCTCCCTCCCCCAAAAGTCTTTGAACGATTTCATGATCCTCTAACACATAGGGCCATAGGTCAGGATCAAAACCTCCAACTTTGTGATAAGCTTCTGTATCAAAGGTTTCTGCATACCCTCCTGCATGACACTCCGATGTGAAAATTCGGCTTAGTATGAAAAGCTTCACCATCCGAATACGATCACTCATCGTAAGCATATCATGCCGGACATCAGCAGCCATAACGGCAACAACATTTTTCTGATAGAACTTATCTGCTGTTTCCAAGTAATTTGATGGATAGAATGCATCAGCATCCCAAATAGCAAAACGCTTTGTATTAACGTGCTTTATTCCCGCGCGCATCGCGTAGATTTTTCCTGGTATCTCTTCATCAACAAGAATAATATCAAGATAATCTTTATAAATTTTTTTAAAATAATAAACGATATCAGGAGAGCGGTCTGTAGACCCATTATTCACAAGAATAACAGTTCTAGGAGCCGAGGTCTGCCTTACGATGCATGATAAACATTGCAGTAAATAAACTTCTTCGTTGTAGTAAGGTACAACGATCGACCAATCACTCGTAGAAATAGGTTTAATTTTCATTACAACTAGACACCAAAAGGAATTTCTATCAATTTGTTATTCGTCTGAATCAGGACACGATTTTTCTTAACACTGAGATAATTATTCCATAGACACACTCGATCCCTCAAGGAAAAAGACGCACCCTCTGTCTGCTCATAAGCTTGCCAATATAGTGCCTTCAAGGGATGGTTACAGCTAAGCTTCCAGGGTTTTTGTCTCCCCGTAAAATGGATAATTTTTGGTTTTTTTATGGCTTCTTCTCGTTCCTTACGAGAAAACATATGTTCTATTCCCTCATAACCACCATCAGAATGACTCCCTTTACGACAGTAAAACGAAGAGGGAACATTCCAACTTAACGAAATAAGGTAAATATCATTTTTATAGGCAATATTGAGAATATCTTGGTCCTGCATGATTACGGATTCGATATTATTATAGAAAATATCCGCATAAAGAAAATCAAGATTTTGATATCGCTCACGCGCTCTTTTAAGATCAAACACAAAAACACCAGCATTAATGTAAGGCGTCTTTCCTTGCGTTTTAAATAACCGCCACTCTCCTACGCGGCCGCTTTCATCTCCTACAGCACCAATAATGTGATGATTTAAATCAACATTCCATAAATCAACAATATCTTCACATAGAATTATGTCTGTATCTAGATAAATAACTCTCTCAATATCTTTACCAAGCAATTTATGTATTAATAATCTATAGTATGTATTTACATTAACATGACTTCTATTTAAGGGAAAATCATTAATAAAACTCTCCCCTACCGATAAGAACTCTATGGAAACTTTATTTTTATACGTTTTTCTTATTTCATTTCGAGTCTTCTCAGAAAGTTTCTCATCATGAATGACATAGAATGTTATTTCTTTGCATGATGTTGTGTGCTGCAACACTGAATTAATTGTTGCATAGGCTGGTTTCACATAATGGTCATCAAACGAAATGACAATATTTATCTTTCCACCAAACAAAATTCTTGTAGACAAATACTGCTTCACATTATTTTCGTGTGCAGTAATACGAGCTACAATGTCACGGCGTGATAGCGTATAATCCTGGTCATCAATATAAACAATCGGAGATCTCTTTACCTTTATCTCCTTATGCGTTGCATAAAGAGAATTCATATCAATATTCCACAATATTTCTGCTAAAAATTCCCAATTTTGACGCTGAAACCCAATACGCCCTGCCATAGGCATCTGAGCTCTCATTTCGAAGAGAACATCAAATAAAAATTTACCGTGCGCTTGAAAAAGCTGCTTCTTCATAACGAAAAGATGCCATGGCATCATCTCTGTTCCATGAAGGAATTTGAGAGCGTGAATATATTTTTCTGGATAACGCTCCCGTATAAGACCCAACATTAAATTTATTTCTGATGCTGTCCCGCCCTCACTGAGATAAAAATCGTAAGGCGTTTTGACATCATTCAATACGGATAATTCGTGGACCGGATAAATACAGGGTAAAACAAGATCATATTTCCGGGAGAAAGAATAAACGGACTTCTTGGTCCACCCATAATAATGACAAAACGGTTTTGAAAAACGCGCGATAGACCCATCATCCCTTTTGCCTTCAGCAAAAGAAAGATAGCGCGCCTCTTGCATCCACCCCGTCATATCATGATTCGTCTGTTTCCAAACGTTATAAAGCGTTGCTACACGCCCCCATTCAGGGAATTGAATACCCTCATTCTCTCTGCCAGTATTGAGCTTTTCATCTTCTTTTGATATCGAAACAGTGTAAATAGGAGAAAACACATCACTCTGTAATATTGGGTATACCCTGGCCTGACTTATATAAACACATATATCGACCACGAGCTTCCCTTCTCTTCACAGAACTAAACAGCTTCAGGGAGAAAGCTAACAGAAAGAGGAGAATTCTCAACACACCTCTCCTCAATCTTTTCCTAAATTATTATTAGGATAACATCGCCTCTCGCAGAAAAGATGCTGCTTCTATGCAAGCCGCAGCAGCTTCACGCCCTTTATTATGCGCATCATCCCGTGATCTCACAACGGCTTGTTCTTCAGTATATGTTGTTAATATACCAAACGATATGGGCGTTTCCGTATTGAGCTGAGCCTGCATCAGGCCAATTGTTGCTCCCATTGAAATAAATTCAAAATGCGCCGTATCTCCCTTGATGACACATCCCAAACAGATGATCCCTTCATAACGACGTGTCTTCGCCAAAGACTGTGCCATGATCGGTAGCTCAAAAGCTCCCGGAGCATCAAAAATATCAACGTCATCAACGCCATGTTCCTCAAGCCATTGAAGAGCCCCTTTCTTCAACCCTCCAGTAACCTCGGTATTAAACCGGCTCACAAGCACAGCAATTTTTGGCGCTGGCGACAGTCGTAATCCCTTAGGGGCCGTCGCGATATGCTTACTCATGTTAACTCTCCTGAAGAAAATGCCCCATACGGGTTCTTTTAGTTTCTAGATAATGTCGATTAAAAGGATTGGAAGGGACTTCTAAGCGCTCTACCCCTTCAATCTTAAAGCCCTCGTCAATAAGACCCTGTTCCTTCGCAGGATTGTTGGTCAGTAATGTAAGTGTCGTAACACCTAAAGCACGTAAAATATCCGCGGCCATATTCCAACGCCGTGCATCAGCAGGAAGCCCTAGCGCTTCATTTGCTTCAACTGTATCCAATCCTTGATCTTGTAGCTCATAGGCGCGTATTTTGTTAACGAGCCCAATGCCACGCCCTTCATGGCCACGCAGATAGACTAAAACACCATTTTCAGACTCGGCTATGCGATGCAGTGCCTCGCGCAATTGCGGCCCGCAATCACACCTTAACGACCCTAGAGCATCCCCCGTGACACATTCTGAGTGCAACCGCACTAATGGAACCCCCTGCGTAAGGTCCCCTTTCACGAGAGCTAAATGCTCCTCTCCATCATCAGCTCTAAAAGCATGAACTTTTAAATCTGCCCCGCCACACAAGCTTGGCAAATCTGCTACGGCAATCGCCGCATGTTCAGACAATTCTCTCTTAGGCGTAACCGATTTTCCTTCGATCCCCTTAACCGCATCTCGCCCATGCTGAAGGATCCAGGCTCGCATCTCTGCAATACTAATCAAAGGGAGATCATGCCGTAAGGCATAGGACCGAAGATCCTTTAAACGCATCATGGTGCCATCTTCAGCCATGATCTCACAAATAACGCCAGAAGGCTGCAAGCCAGCCAAGCGCATAAGATCAATCGCTCCCTCCGTATGCCCCTCTCTAGCAACAACACCATCAGGATGCGCTCTTAATGGGAACATATGACCGGGAGAAACAATATCACTCGGTTTTGCCTCCGGATTTGACGCCACCCGAATGGTCCGTGCACGATCCCCTGCTGATATCCCTGTCGTGACGCCCGTTGCCGCTTCAATTGATACTGTGAAAGCTGTGCCACGCGGATCACGGTTCTTTTCCACCATAGGAGGCAACCCCAAACGGTCAATTTGCTCCGCCTCCAATGACAAGCAGATAAGACCGCACGCCTGACGTGCCATAAAATTGATTGCCTGCGGTGTCGCAAACTGAGCCGCTAAGATGAGATCACCCTCATTCTCCCGGTCTTCATCATCAACCATCACAACCATACGGCCCGCCCGTACAGCCATAATAGCGGCTCTAAGCGCTGGAGATAAACCCTTACTCATAGGACATCTCCTACCCGGTCAGCGACATCTTCAGGTGAAAATTTCAGGAGATTTTCAACATATTTTGCCATGACATCAACTTCCACATTAACATGTACACCTGATGTCAATGTCGATAAATCCGTATGCGTCCAGGTATGTGGAATGATCATCAAACCAATTTCAAAACCCGATCGCCCCTCATACGTCACACCATCACGCAACGTATTAACAGTCAGACTAATGCCATTCAGCGTAATCGATCCTTTTTCCACGACATAACGACGCAATTCTTGCGGCAGAAACATCACAACATGATGAGAATCACCGATCTTTGAAGCCTTTATAAAGAAAGCAACCGTATCAACATGTCCTTGAACAATATGCCCAGAAAGACGCGTGCTCAGCGACACAGCTCGCTCCAAATTGACGCGGCTCCCCTTTGTAAGTTCTCCCAACGCAGTCCGCGACAATGTTTCACCACTTAAGTGGAAATCCATCGTCCCATCCTGGGTGAAGCGCTCTACCGTCAAACACACGCCATTGACGGCAATACTTTCTCCCGCAACCAAATCATCAAAACCACCTGACACACGCAAATCCATGGCATGTTCACGCACATCGGCAACCTCAACATGCCCAACTCGATCAATAATTCCTGAAAACATCTTTATACCTCCCCATCTGGCTGAAAAAACACCAGCGGGCTCACCATCCCATCTAAATGTTTTCGTTGTTTCCACGTTGCTGTATCTGCTTCGCCCTTGTGCCCTTGCTGAATCGTCAACCAATCATCCCACAAGGCTTCGTGCTCTAAGGTACGCAGCAAGGACGGGCCACCTTCAACCAAAGCCCAATTCACACCTTTTTGCTCTAGAGTATGAGGTAATGCCTGAATATCAGAGCATGTCTCCACGATAAATCCATCTTCCTCGCGGGCTTGTCGCCATCCTTCAGGCAAACGCTGCGAACGATCCATCACCACTAAAAAACGCGGCTTATATCCCGCATGGTCATCAACATGACGCACCGTGAAGGAAGGATCATCAGACAAAACCGTCCCAATGCCAGTCACAATCGCATCCACTGCACGACGCAAACGATGGGCCAATATCAGGGACGCTGACGATGTGAAGGTTCTCTGTCCGACAGGTGGCTCCATTTTACCGGACACATTGAGAGCCTGCTTAACGGTTATCCAGGGACGCTTTCGTTTTATCCGACTTGCAAAAGGCGTCAGCAATGCACGACATTGCTGTGCTTCTGCAGCATATTTCGGCTGATCTTCCAAAAAGAAAACGTGTTTGGCTCCCTCGCCGTGCTTCAACGCCTCTCCACCTCCCGTCGCTACAGGATTAGGATCCCGCACACCAATCCACACTTCTTTGACAGGGCTTTGACGTAAACGTTCACTACAAGGCGGCGTCCGCCCATGATGGGCACATGGTTCCAGCGTCACCAATGCCGTATGAACATGCTCAAGCAAATTTCCTTGTCGCGCTGCTTCAAGCGCAACCACCTCCGCATGAGGCTTTCCTGCAGCTTCGTGCACACCTATAGTTAACACACTGCCATGTTTATCAAGCAAAACACACGCAACCGACGGGTTAGGTGAAGTTGCCCCTAACGTCGGCACAGCACGCTGCACGGCCAACCGGAACCCATTTCGTATGGCTTCCGTATTCTCTTCATTTTGTGCCTGGTCTGACACAGCCATTTTCAAGTCCCCACTCCCAACAGGGACGTTCACGGCAGCTGTACGCCTTCCTCTCCCTTACACAAAGCCAAAACGGAAAACCCAGCGACAGCCACGCTTTCCCCGCCCGTGCAGGACCGAAGAGCGTTCTCTCTCATCCGGACTATAACCGTCGGCTCCGGAATCACACCGGATCTGCTTGTCCTCTATAGGAACCTATAGAGCGCTCGCGGGCTGGGATTGCCTAAGCTCTCCATCACCGCCGGTAGGGAATTACACCCTGCCCCAAGAACGTCTTTAATTTCTCTTCCCCAATATGGCAGACATCCTATAAAAAACAAGGGGTGCTTCCACGCTGTAGAAGCACCCCAACACTGAAAAAGCTCTTCCCCCTCACAGAGGAAAATTCATTCAGCAGATCACCACTTACGGTGTTACCAACCCTGACCCAAATTCTGTACGCCCTGCTTCATTTGGTTCATCTGGTCTTGACCCTGCTGTTTCAACTTATTGACCTGATCAACCTGATTTTGACCCTGCTGCTTGTATTTATCGATCTGATCCTGACCTTGCTTCTTGAACTGGTCAACTCGGTCTTGGCCCTGTTTCTTGAACTGATCCACACGCTCTTGAGCTTGCTTACGGGCGTCTTCTGGAGCGTTCTGGAGACGTTCCTTCGCCTTTGTCAGCTTATCCTTCTGAGCATTAAGCTTTTCTTTCTGCTCATTGATTTTGGAGTTTACCCTATCAATACGCTTCTGAAGCTTTGCACGCTCTCTTCCTGAAGCATTCTGATATTTCTCTTTAAGATCTTTCAGCTTCTGCTCTTGAGCCTGTTCGCTCTTCGTTAAAGAGTCATACCGGCTTTGCAGCTTGTTGGTCATTGACGTAAGAGGGGTCAACGCGGTGCTGTCGTCAGCATGAGCCTGAGGAACCAACGCAAAAGATGATGCTAACAGGGTAACAGAAAAAAGAGCACGAATGTTCACGACATTCTCCTCACAATCAAAAGAAACTCTGCATTACATTCAACACAGAGAAATGACAGAAAGATGGCATTCCAAATAAAATATCAACCCAAGCCTTCAGCAATATCAACCAAACGATAAGGCTCCAACAACGTTATACCTGTGATTCCACGCACTGTAATCAGCCGTTCTTTTTTAAAAAGACCAAATGTACGACTCACAGTTTCAATCGTTAGCCCTAAATAGTCTGCAATATCGGTTCTCGGCATGGCTAAGTTCACCAATACAGGTCCATCCGGCACCGTCAACTGGTCGCGCCCCTTACGGCACAACATAGAACAACTCTGCTCAACCAAAAATGTCGCTAAACGCTCTCGCGCTGTCTTACGTCCTAACAAAACAAGACGCCGCTGCATCTGGATCAGCTCTCTCGATGCCTCATCGCGTAAACGTTGTTGCAACCGTGGAAACCGTTCCGTTAAACGTTCTATACTCGAATGCGAGAAGCGACATAACATCACGTCGCCTAAGGCTTCTGCGCTAAAGGCATAATTCTTTGCCGCCGCTAACCCTAAAAAATCCCCTCGCCGCGCAAACCCTGCAATTTGCCGCCGCCCATCGGGCAGCAAATTAAATAATTTCACACGACCATCCGTTAATACGTAAAAATCGTGTGCAGGAGTTCCTTCTTCAATAAAAGCACGCCCACTTGGAATATGGATTCTCGCAGATTCAGCAGCAAGAAAGGGTAAATCTTCATCACAGATGACATTACAAATACTATCTGCCCGGCCGGGACAGTGTGCGCAACGGTCACGTACTGCATCACCAATACTGGATGTCACCATAATGTTCCCCCGTCCTCATTTACCCGGCCCGTATCGATTACAGGGTTTAGCGGCTAGTGCAAAAATAACACAACCAATAACAGTTATAATTTTTGTTACCTTTTTTGATTTAGATCAAGGAGGTTATAATGCGTTAATGTTTTCTCAGGGGCAGCTCGTCGGAAAACATCGGGACTTGGACATTACATGCAACGTTCACTTTTGAAAATTACGTCTGCTGCTGTCGGCCTCATCGCCACATCAACATTCGCCTTTGCCTCTGCCCCCAAAACACAGGCTAATGTTACGTCCTCTTCTTCGATGCAAGCTGCACCAGACCCGACGGTGCACCTCCGCCCCCCAGAAAGCCATAGTTGCGGCATCTTTGAGACATGCGCCAATACAAAAATTGGTCTTGGCAAGGGGGACTTCCTCATTCGCCTCTCCGCCCTTGGCTTGATTACAAACAACACCCATTCTTCTGTCAATATTCGCAAAGCCCCAGACGCTCTTGCTGCTATACGTGGCCGCCAAGGTCATATTTCGGCAACCAATCAGGTAGCTCCTGAATTCACCTTCGAATATTTTCTAACAGATCATATTTCCTTAGATGTCATCGCAGCATCACCCCGCCATGAAGCCCGTGCCCACGGTACGAAAGTTCCTAATCCTATCTCAACAGGGCCTAATCACAATCTTGATGTTGGTAGCTTCTGGGTTCTGCCTCCTACCTTAACAGCGGCATGGCATTTCCGCCCCCATAAGCGCTTTAACCCTTATGTCGGTATCGGTATCACTGTAGCTTTCTTCCACAATACCAGCCCAGCCCAAAATAATGGGGTGAAAGCCGTGTTCGATAAGCTCAAATTAGAGCCCACAGTAGGACCAAGCTTCAACCTCGGATTCGATTATCAAGTCGTCGGGAATTGGTTCTTTAACTTTGATATCAAACAGATTCTTCTATTGGATACACCTGTTCACTTGAACAGTCACTCAAACCCTATCCGGGTACATGCTCATGATAGCATCAACCCCACGGTTATTGCCGGAGGTATTGAGTACCGTTTCTAATACCTCCAATTGACTTTCTTTTTTCTAAATAGAAACCGGACAATACAGACTGTATTAGTCCGGTTTTTTTATTGAGCGTAAATACAGCTATATTCCTGCATTCTCTCCAAACATGACAAATGTTTCAGCTATGAAATCGTGACATAAAATCTATTTTATGGCAGAAGTGCGCGTCTTTCTGATCACAGAAGCAGGAACCTCGAAAGATGCGTGTTTCACGTGCAACCATTGTTACCGCTATACTGTTTCTGCTTGTTGTTTTAGGCGGTTGGGAGATATGGCGCGGCACGCATCATTCAGACCTAGCACAACGAGCAGCCCCCATGCTTTCCCGAGATGGGGACGCTATTAGAGTCCGCGCCGATAGCACACTTCATGACAGACTGAAGATTGAAGCTGTTACAGTGAACTCCCTTCCCCGGCATCTTGATCTACCTGCACAGATTATAACCGTTCCGGGTCGAAGCGTGAATATCTATACACCTGTCACCGGTCGCATGGCTGATATCCGTGTCCAACCAGGACAAGTCGTGCAAAAAGGAGAAGTGTTGGGCATCCTTTATTCTGGAGATCTTGCTCAAGCTTGGGCAGATCAACGCAAAGCTCAAGCCACCCTTACGCTTACGCGCAAAGCATATAAACGCGCTACGGCGGTTCTCTCTGCTGGAGGGAATGCCGTTAAAGACATGCAATCAGCGCGTAATGACCTCGAACAAGCTGAAGCTGAAGCAAGCCGTGCTAAAGAACGCCTTAATGCCCTCAACGCTACCGGCGCTGAAGGCTATCAACCTCTTATTGCTCCGTTTACAGGTATTGTTGGATCTATTTCCGTAGGAATGGGTCAAAACGTGACGGATGCTACGAGTGCTCTCATGACACTTGTGGATATTAGTGATGTCTGGATCGCTGCCAGTGCTCCCGAGACCTCACTCCCACTTTTACGCTCTGACATGACATTAAGTGCAACCTTTGCAGGCCAAACCTGTAATGGTCCCGTTACTACAAGGGATCCCGTGCTCCGTACAGATACACGCCGCCTTAACCTTTATCTACGTTGTGACAACTCCCAAGGTCTGCTCCATCCAGGGCAATTTACAACGGCTTCCTTGAGTGTTCCTGACCGCACTCAACTCCTCGTACCGAAAACCGCTCTCCTTATGAATAACGACGAGATTTCCGTTTTTGTCGAGACAGCTCCCAATGTTTACCATCGTCGTGTCGTAACCGTTAGTTATGATGAAGGCGATAATGTACGTGTCCAATCAGGTCTTACCGCCGGCGAACGCATTATTACGCATGGCGCCATCCTGCTAAACGATAACTGACCAGGAGGGCAGGCTCTATGCATATTGAACGTTTTATCGCCTGGTGTTTTGCACGTCGTAAACTCATTTTCTTTCTCTCTGTTTTTATAGCCGTTGCCGGTGCTTTTGCCTGGCAGCAACTTCCTGTTGAAGCCTACCCGGATTTAGGTGCTACAAGCGTACAAATTACGACACAAATGCCAGGGCTTGCGGCAGAGGAAATGGAACGACAGGTCACCATCCCAGTTGAGCGTGGTCTGGCCAGTGTTCCAGGCGTCGTGGAAAGCCGTTCAAGCAGCACTTTTGGACTTTCTCTTATTACGCTTATTTTCCGTGAAGGGATGGATGTTTTCCTCGCACGCCAGCTCGTCCAAACACAATTAACTACCCTGCAGCTTACCAATGGCGCACAACCTTCCCTTGGGCCTTTATCTGGCCCTAGTGGAGAGATTTACCGCTACACGTTGGAGTCTGATGACCAAAACCTTATGGCACTTTCCGACGTCCAACGTTGGGTTGTCATCCCAGCTCTTCAGCATGTACCGGGTGTTGTTAATATCGACAATTTCGGTGGGTTTACACGCGAATATCAATTGATACTCGACCCTAATGCACTCATTCGTTACGGCATTGGCCTCAGCGATGTGATGAACGGCATTCGCAACAGCAATACGAACGCAGGTGGTGGACGCGTCTCTCGAGGAGAGCAATCCTATATTATTCGTGGGGTTGGGCAAATTCACTCACTCGAAGAGATGAATGATATCGTCGTCAGCCATCACGATGGTGTTCCGGTCTTATTGCACGAGCTTGGTCATGTTGAATTTGGCCATCAAGTTCGTGAAGGTATGCTCGGGAAAAATGGTAACCCTGATACGATTGAAGGGGTTGTCACCATGCTGCGTGGAGAAAACCCCTCAAAGGTTCTTGATGACCTTCATGTAGCTGTTGATAAATTACAGAAACGCCTTGCCCCGATGCATATGCGGATCGTTCCCTATATTGATCGTGATGTACTCGTTCACGCAACGATTGATAAAGTCGGTGAAACCATCACCGAGGGTATTGCACTCGTTCTCATCATCTTAAGCTTCTTCCTTGGCTCGCCACGTGGGGCCGCCATCACAGCAATTACAATCCCCTTTGCTCTTGCTTTCGCCTTCATACTCATGCGCGCTTGTGGGATGGCCGCGAACCTTTTTTCACTCGGCGCCGTCGACTTCGGTGTCATTGTGGATGGATCGATTGTGATCACTGAGGTTATCCTTCGTTTACGCGAAGATAACCCAACAGCGCCTCTCGAAAGCGACACGGTGCTCAGTGTTGCCCGTCGTGCAGGCCGCGCTATTTTCTCTTCCACCTTAATTATTATTGTGGCCTATAGCCCCCTCTTCGCTTTCCAAGGAAGCGAAGGAAAGCTTTTCCGCCCAATGGCGTATACGGTAAGCTTTGCTCTTCTAGGTGCGCTCCTGTGCGCTCTTTCGCTTACCCCAACACTTACCTTTTTGGCTCTCCGTAAACCCCGCCCCATTTGGCACAACAAACCTCTCGAATGGCTCCATACCCATTATGAGCGTCTTCTCGGCCATGTCATTGATCGCCCACGGACAACTTTCACTTTTGCGGGCGCAGCACTCATAGCCGTCATTGCTCTTGGAATCAGTACAGGACGCGAATTTCTCCCTGATCTTGATGAAGGCGCTCTTTGGCTCCAAATACAGATGCCAACGGCTATTTCCTTGGAAAAAGGCCAAGAAATGGCATCAGAGATACGCCGTGCTGTTCGTGAATTTCCTGAAACATCATACGCTATTACACAGCTCGGGCGTTCAGATGATGGGACAGACCCATGGACGCCGTCTCATATTGAGATGCCTGTTGGACTCACACCCTATAACCAATGGCCCTCTGGAGAAAGCAAAGCCGATTTTGTTGCACGCCTTCGCAGTCGCCTTTCTCATATCCCCGGCATCAGCTTTTCCATCAGTCAACCAATCCAAGACAATATGAGTGACCTCGTCGGCGGTGCGCATAGCCCCCTCGTCATGCGTATCTATGGCAATGACTTTCATGAGCTTCGCCGTATTGGTCAGCAAATCGTCAATATACTATGGCAAGTTCCCGGAACCGTTCAAGCAGCTATTTTCCAGGAACCCCCTATCCCACAAATTGAAATCAGTACCAAACGCCTCAGAGCAGCACGCTATGGGCTAAATGTCTCTGACATTTCAGATGTCGTTAACTACGCTATTGGCGACTCCCCTCTCACGACTGTCATTGAAGATGGACGTTTCTATAATGCAACATTAAGGATTGACACGACCCATCGTTCCAATTTGGAGATGCTCAAACAAATTCCCGTAGCAACAGCTGATGGTGCCGCTATTCCTCTTGGCGACGTCGCTGATATCCGCCTTCATATGGGGGAAAGCAACATTGCTCACGAAATGGGAGAACGTCAGATTACACTCCAGGTCGATAATGGCAGTCGTCCTATGTCGCAATATCTTGCTGATGCACAAAAACGAATCGATCAGGCAGTGCAGTTCGACCATCAAAATTACCGCATGGAATGGGCAGGGTCTTTCCAGCAAGCACAAGAAGCTCAAAGGCGTCTTATCATTGCACTTGGCGTCATGTTTGCTGTGATGCTCGGCCTTCTTTACGCAGAGTTTCAAAAACTGCGCCAAGCTGTTCTTATTTTAGGGATCGTTCCCCTCGCGACATTAGGAGGACTTATTGCTCTCCATTTACGCAACGAAACCCTTAATATTGCGACAGCCGTCGGCTTCATTGCTCTCTTTGGTGTTGCCATTCAAAATGGCATCATCATGATCTCGAGTATTAATCGACACCGCCACGAAGGTCACGATGTTCGTACAGCAACTATTCAAGGCGCTGCTGAACGCTTCCGTCCTGTTCTCATGACGGCAACTGTTGCAAGTGCTGGAATGCTTCCCGCCGCTCTCGCCACAGGAATCGGGACTGATGTGCAACGCGGCCTGGCCACTGTCGTGGTAGGCGGATTGGGTATTGCAACCTTGCTAACGCTTTTCATTCTTCCAGTCTTCTTCTGCCGTATGGAAGAACGTATTGAACGCCGCGCCGCATCCGCCCAAGAGAAGGGAACACCCTAATTATGGTTTACGCGCTCTCTTCTTCCTCTAAATTATTCTCTCGCTTGAATGGCGTTGCTGTCTCCCTCCTTCTCGGAAGTTTGGGGGGGTGCATGGTTGGTCCAAAAGATAAAGCACCGGCGCTGCCAAAGCATGCTGATTATAATGCTACTCCCTTCACACAAACATCTGGTCGAAACACAGGCAATTCGATCCTCCGAAAGCAATTTTTTGTTAATGGGATGGATGTTTCAGGACAATGGTGGGAAGTTTTTCAAAATCCGAAGCTAAACCGTCTTGTTGAAGAAGCTTTAGCAAACAACCAATCCCTTAAAGCTATGCAGGCTGGCCTTAAAGCTTCATGGGAACAAAGGCGTGTTGAAGGTGCTGCCCTATATCCCAGTATTTCAGCTCAGTTTATCCCATCACGTAACAAAACATCCAAAACTCTTTCTCCCGTCCCCAACAGCAATGAATGGCTCTATAATTTACATACGGCACAGCTGAATATCGGTTACGTTCCGGATCTCTGGGGTGGCACGCGTAATGCTATCAAAGCAGCCAGCGCCCAAGCTGACATTCAACAAGCTCAGCTTGAAGCCACGGCCCTCACAATGATCTCTAACCTCGTTAATGCAACGATTATAGAGGCCGGGGTTCGTGCTCAAATCCATGCAAAAGAAGCGCAAATTGCAGAACAACGACAAGTTCTTGCTATCCAAAAAAAACAAAATGGACTTGGTGACCTCTCTCGCCAAAGCACACTCATACAACGCGATGCCCTAGCTCAAATTGAGGCTGATCTCCCTCCTCTTAAAAACCAACTGGCTCAAACACGAGACCAAATCGCGGTCCTTGTTGGTGTTCCCCCCAACGAAGACCTTCCTATCTTCGAGTTGAAAGATTTTACCCTTCCGGAAAAACTCCCCGTTTCTCTTCCATCTGCTCTCCTAGAACATCGCCCTGATATTCAAGCAGCCCGTGCCCAAATCAAAGCAGCAGCAGCCCAAGTCGGCATTGCTATTGCAAACCGCCTCCCCAATGTGCAGCTCAGCGCTCTCCCAGGGCAAGCTGTAGGCCATATGAGCGAGTTCTTTAAACCCGGATATGGAAACTGGGAAATCGCAGCTACCGTCACACAACCAATTTTCCAAGGTGGTTCACTGCTCCATGCTCAAAGAGAAGCACGGGATAACCTCTTACAAGCAAATGAATATTATAAATCAACCGTTATTAGTGCGATTGGAGATGTTGCAGACAGCCTCCATGCGGTCCAATTTGATAGCGACACCCTTATGGCAGACCAAAATGGTTTAGATGCAGCAGAAGCATCCTTGCGCATCGCTCAAGCGCAACATCGTTTTGGTGACAATAGTCAAATTGATCTCATTCAAGCGCGACTTTCTGTCATACAAGACCAACTTTCCGTTGCGCAGGACGAAACAGCTCGTTTCTCTGATACTGTTGGATTGTTTCAATCTCTCGGGGGAGGATGGTGGCACCGAGACGACTTAGGCGTGTCGCCCCAAAAAGCAAAATATCTCTCAAACACACTGGTGCCCTGGTAAAAAGCTTCGCGTCTCGTTCAAAAGACGTGCAGCCTTTCGCCAGTCAATGTCACCACATCTCTTCATTAAAAGAGATGTGCGTAAACTTTATTATGTATGGGACATTTTCTCTATTTCCCACACACCATCTTGATGTGAAATATGCACAGGTACAGCATTTGCGAGACGCACATTCACCTCAAGCCCCATAGCCTGACGCAATGCTCGAAATAACGCTCCATGAGCAACAATCAATGGGTTCCCTTCCCCTTGATCATGAGCGCGATTAACAGCCTGAACAGCCCTCTGCCGCAACTCAAGGAACGCTTCGCCTCCTTGAGGAACAAATTTTCCATCAATCCAAGGAAGATACCAATCCCCCATTGGTTGACCTTCTTGCACACCAAAAGAGACCTCTTGCAACGCTTCATCCGCAATTAATGGCAGCAACAAACCTGTTTTTTTATGCACGACATCACGCACATGTTCTGCGGTAACCCAGGCACGCTTTAAAGGAGAGGCAACAATATGTGTAAAAGGCGACTTCCCCTGTTCGAAAAGAGAGGCAAGGAGCTCTCCAGCAGCTTCGGCTTGCGTAACACCCTTAGCATTTAAGGGAATATCTGTACGTCCCTGTGACAGATGCTGCGCATTCCAATCTGTCTCACCATGACGTAAAAACAAATAAGGGCGTAAAAGAAGCTGAGTCACCAGAAAAACCTCTCTTTTTCATGCAATTAGAAAAGCAACTCCCGATCAATCAAATAACGTTGATACAGAACTTTCATCAGAGACCGCACGAATAGCACGCGCTAACAAATTGGCTGTCGTAATTTGACGAATATTAGGGGCCTTTATCAATTCTTCTGTCGGCGGGATGCTATCGGTTAACGTCAGCATTTTAATCGGGCTATTCACAACACGCTCACAGGCTTTCCCTGTCAACACACCATGCGTCACATAGGCTTCCACACCGGCGGCCCCATACTTCATGAGGGCTTCAGCCGCATTACACAGTGATCCACCACTATCAATAATATCGTCAACGAGGACACAATAGCGATCTTTTACATCACCAATGACATTCATCACCTCAGATACGCCCGCCCGTTCACGACGCTTATCAATGATCGCAAGATCAACATTAAGACGACGTGCTAACTGACGGGCCCTCACCACCCCCCCAACGTCTGGAGACACAACCATCAGGTCACGCCCAGCGTGACGTGTTAATAAATCACGCACAAAAAGCGGAGCCGCATAAAGATTGTCCGTTGGAATATCAAAAAACCCCTGAATCTGCATCGCATGCAAATCCATAGTTAAGATACGGCTTGCACCTGCTTCCGTTAGAAGATTAGCAACCAATTTTGCACTAATAGGCGTACGAGGCCCGGACTTCCGGTCCTGACGCGCATAGCCAAAATAAGGCATAACCGCCGTAATGCGTCGTGCCGATCCACGGCGTAATGCATCCAACACAACCAGCAGTTCCATCAAATGGTCATTCGTCGGCGTACAGGTGCTCTGGATGACGAACATGTCTTCACCCCGAACATTTTCCTGAACTTCAACAAAAACCTCTCCATCAGCAAAACGTCGAATAGACGTTTTACACAGTGGAAGCCCAATTTCCCTGGCTACGGCTTGAGCCAATGGCACATTACTATTACAGGCGACGATCTTCATAATCAGGCATTCTCACAGACTGGCGAAAGAGCACTCTCCTTCTATCAGCATGACTGCTTCCTGTCATGACTTTCTACTCACGGCTTTCACTACAATCCGTTACCTGACATCTCATTTTGATCATTGTCATTATCAGAGCCCTTCATAGCTTGTGGCAATGGTTTATGATCTCGGCCAGAATAATTTGTAATAATCGTTCTTACAGCACCCGCGGCCTCTTGCGCTGCAGCTCCCGCAGTATCTCCCCATGTTGTATCTAACGAGTGCGCAGGCACTGCATGAATTTGTGTCGCTGCCCCCGCCTCTTGATTTTGCGCCGTCAAAACATGCCAAATAATCATCACTTGTTGCTGAGTTGAGGCTACATGATGCTTCGCATTGTCAGGTAAATCTTTAATAGAGACCTCAGCACGTACCGTATAATCGGCTCCTGTTGGCGTTGTCTGAATAGTATTCCGCGTATCTGGAAACAGCGTATAAAAGGCCCGGCCGAGCTCTTGATTCCCGCTTCCAGGGGCTCCCTGAACCCCTGCAAAATACACTTTGGCCGAACGATTCATCAAACTATGTGGGTCATCCATCAAGGCTTGTGCCTGAATACCCGTTAACATCTGGGCAATTTCTGGAGCCATTTGCAACGCAACCGTATTGAGGGCTGCCGGGTCTGCCGCCAACCAACCAGCACGATCAATGACTGCTCCATAACCACGCGCATGCACATGACCATCTGGGCCAACAATGGAGTACCGCGGTTTCACTCCATCATCACCGACTTTCACAGCACCCAATCGTATCCACCAATCTCCTGGCTTTGGATTTTGCGTCACAGCAGGAACGGACTGGCCCAATAAAGCAATCACCATATCCTTTGCCCACAAAGCACTTGCCGAATACCAAGGAGACTTCTTTGACACCAACACAGGCACAGACAAACGTGGCGGTGGAAGATTATCTTGTGTCAGCTGCCGTGCCGTTTTTCCCGGATCAGCAAAAGGATGAGATACGCCAAGGCATCCCGACAATCCCAAAAGCGGGACAACACAAAACAGGGCACGGCAAAAACGCATGACCATCCTGTACTAAACTAACATGTTAAAGATAAGGGCTCTAAAACTAGACATCATTGCTGCAGCAAGATGTAATTAATCGTGACATCTAGGTCAAAATGGTCCCCAGCCATGTCTGGTGGAACCGGAGGCAATTGAACGCCCTGGAACAAACCAACCGTTGCCGTATCTAATGAATAGGAACCCGACTGACCCGTCAAACGAACGGATTTCACACGCCCACTGCGATCAATCACAACATGAACGGAAGAAGGGCCATCTTCCCCCGCATTACGCGCCTCTTCCGGATAAAACATGTGGTTACGAATCCAACGGTCAATCTCTTCTCCATAATCAGAGCTCACCCCTTTGACACTATTACGTGTTTGATAAGGGGCATTGATCTGACCATTCATACTCAATGGCCCCATCGAAAGGTCAAATGCACCATGATTACCCCCACGACGCCCCCGATGACGCGGATGTGGTGAGGGCTGTCCGCTAAAGGAAAGATCCATCGGGTGAGCAAATGGATTATTGTCCATTTGCCGTCGCGTCATATGATGCGCTGGCGCTGCCCTTCTCCTCTTATGGTGTTTAGGCGTCGCAGGGGTTAGGTTTTTCGTATCTTGCGATGTATCGGCCAATTCTCCAGAGGGCGATCTAACAACCGGCGGGGAAGACGGTTGTTCCGGCGTTGGGACAACCGGTGTTGGAGAGGATTCTGATGAAGATTTTGCAGGAGACGATGATCCACCACCATCATCACGAGAACGTTGTCCCCTGAGGCTGTGCTGTGTTGGAGGAGCATCAAAAACCATTTCAACCTGCGGCTGAGAAGCCCCCTGAGATACACCACTCTTCTCGGGAGATTGATAGGCAACCCACCCTAAGATAATAATATGCACCAAAAACGACAGCAACACTGGGCCTATTAGCGGCATGTCAACCAGCGTTTGAGGACGCACCATAGGCGTCCGCGTTCCCTCTAGTCGAAACGAAGATTCGACATAGTCATTTAACCGCTCTCGGCGCTGTTGTTGTCCAACATCCGATAGCGTCACAGGCGTACACCCCGTATAGGAGAAAAGGGACACAACAATAGTGATGACATGGCCCCTTCCTTGTGCCCCAGAACTGGAGGGATTGTCATCACCTTGATTACCAATAACCCCTCTCCTGTGCCCTGGAATCAACAGATCGACTCTCTTTCCCATGCCTCCACTTCCCGATGCTTTCTACAAAGACCCTGCTCTTACAGCCTTTATGGAGAAAATAGGCCCGTGCCGCCTAACATCCTCCTCTCAACAATCGCTTTACACTGCCCTTATCCGCGCCGTTACAGGGCAACAGCTTCATAATGCCGCGGCAGAGCGTATCTTCGCGCGCCTCTGCTCCCTTTCCCCTTCAGAAAACCTAACCCCACCCTCGCCCGAAAAATTACTTCTCTTCTCTGACACGGAACTCCGAACGTGTGGATTATCCTTTGCGAAAATGAATACCCTTCGTGAGATTGCAAAATCTCGACAAGAAGGGATTATTCCCTCTCTAGAAGAGGCTCAAAAGCACGATGACGAAGCTCTCATTTCTCAATTAACAACCATCAAAGGCGTCGGACGATGGACCGTTGAAATGATGCTCATTTTCACACTTCACCGCCCCGATATTTTCCCTGCTGGAGACTTTGGCGTTCAAGAAGGATGGCGTCGCCTTCACTCTATGCCTGAACGACTTTCTCCAAAAAAATTGCGTCTTGCAACACTCTCTTTCTCACCATCCCGGTCCATTCTCACCTGGTATTGTTGGCAAGCAAAAGCGCTCCTCCCTGCAATTCCACACACAAAGCATCCCAAAACGCTTTAAAGGGTAAAAAAGCGCACCATTAGGCTGTTTTTCAGTCAATCGACTTGCGTTTCCTAACGATGATCGACCATAATGCGGCTTCATGTGTCTTCAGGGTGTCATGGATTATGATCCCCATTGATCACATGCTCCCTTAACCTCCTTATGGCCAAGGACGTCCATGCCTAAAGAAGATCTTATTGAGTTCACTGGTACTGTCACCGAACTTCTTCCAAACGCCATGTTCCGCGTTACCCTCGACAATGAGCACACCATCCTTGCCCATACGAGCGGCAAAATGCGCAAAAACCGTATTCGTGTCCTCGCAGGAGATCGCGTTAACGTTGAAATGACCCCTTACGACCTCACCAAAGGCCGCATCACCTTCCGCTTTAAATAAGCGGACATAGCCTTCAATGGTTACTTCCTCGTCTGTAACGACACGCCCCGCGTTAGTCTTAGCATCTGCTTCTCCACGCCGTTTGGAGCTTCTTGCTCAAATTGGTCTGAGTCCTGATTCTGTTCAGCCCGCTGATATAGATGAAACGCCCCACCCCAATGAACTGCCGCGCCTTCACGCGCTTCGTCTCGCACGCAGTAAAGCAGAAACAATTGCTTCACGCTTAGCCGACGCTGCACTTGTCATTGGCAGCGATACTGTTGTCGCTCTCGGTCGTCGGATTTTACCTAAAGCAGAAGATGAAGCGACGGCTCGTTATTGCTTAACCCTTCTTTCAGGACGACGGCATAAAGTTTATACTGCTGTGTCCTGCCGTCCCAGTGCGGCATGGCCCGAAGGGCATAGCAATGAAAGAATTGTGGAAAGCTATGTAATCTTCAATCGCCTCACACCGCAACATATCGACGCCCTCATTGAGAACGGCGATTGGAATGGGAAAGCTGGGGGCTATGCCCTACAAGGAGCCGCCGCCGCTTATATTCGCCAGATTGGTGGTAGTGCTTCTGGAATCATCGGGCTTCCACTTTTTGAAACAACACAACTTTTACGCGGGCAGCCCTGTCCTGCTGGAATGGGCTGGGTCCCTTAGACCATGGAAATAAGACTGTCCGGTTCTCCAGGAGAAGTTCGTGCGGCCCTCCTTGACCAAGATCGTCTTATTGACATTGCCTTATGGCGCCCCGGAAACCCCGATGGCTGGGGGGATATCCACGCTGTAAGAATAATACGCCATTTCACCGAATTGGGTGGAGCTTTTGTACAGCTCCTCCATGGGGAGGAAGGTTTTTTAACAACGCGCAAAAAGGAACCTGAAGGAAGCCTCCTCTGCGCTCAAATCATACGAGCCGCTCAAAACGGGAAAGGGGTGCGCCTTAAACCAATAACACCTCCAGATAATTTTTCATCAATACAACTCCCTTCTCTTTTTCGCCGAGGCCCCTCACCACTGGAAGATCTGGCTAAACAAGCTTCAGAAGCCCCATTGCTGATTGATGATATGGCCATCACCCAGAATATGCCTCATGCACTAAAGCGACGTATCCGCCGTGTTACAAAAAGCTTCGACAGCTTTCTAGAGAATGAATGGGATGAACTGGCACAGCCAAAATGTTCATTAGGAACCTTCACGGCTCATATTACGCCAACACCGTCTCTAACAGCCATTGATCTTGACACGTCATCACACCCCGATTTTGCTGCCAACGTTGCCTGCTTCCCTTTATTGCTCCGTCAAATCCGCTTGCGCAATTTATCCGGCACGATCCTCATTGATCCAGCAGGCGTCAGAAGCCACAAACGACCAGCCCTGGTTCCATTCCTGCGCAAAGCCGTAGACAATGAAAATGACCCTGTACCGCCGAAAGTAATGGGGATCACACCATCTGGTTTACTAGAGCTTACACGACCACGAAGGCGCCCACCCCTCCATGAGCTTTTAACCTCCTCTCACGGTCAGGCGCTGACTATTCTTAGAGATATTCTTCGTGAAAACCGCCAAGGAAGCACACTTAACGCTCCCCCGTCTTTTCTCCACGCTCTGGAAAAAGACCCTATTGCGCTGAAAGAATTCACATTAGCCTATGGCAAGCCTCTTCACCTACGCGCAACACCACCAGAAATTGCTTTTACCCCTTGGAGCCTATCATGAGTTGCCCCATTTGCCAGAAGCCTACCTCACCAGAGTTCCGTCCATTCTGCTCACAACATTGTGCTAATATCGACTTAGGACGATGGTTTCAGGGCCATTATCGCGTCCCATCCTTCAGGCAGGACAACGAAAAAGAAGAAGTGCCATCACACCATACCCCCTTAGATGATGACGCATGACAGCACGATAATAAGAAAATCTTTCAAAAAGGGTTGATCACCTTCAGATCATAGGCTACACCCCTCCACGCAGCAGGTGTTATTACATCTGCTTCGGTGCCCAAGTAGCTCAGTTGGTAGAGCATGCGACTGAAAATCGCAGTGTCGGTGGTTCGATCCCGCCCTTGGGCACCATTTATTTCTCCTTATATTCTTTATTTGATTGCTTGGGTGTGCCACAGGGCTTGCGTGTTGCCTCTGTCTGGGTTTTTCTACATCAGCGACACATAGAGAGATTCATCTCTTCATGGTCCAGATGTAAGGAGTACACTCATGGTGACCTCACCCTTGCCAACCATTACTCTTCGTAATGGTACCACCATCCCAAGGCTTGGGATGGGCTCATGGTTGATGGGAGAAACGACCTCTCGTCGGACCGATGAGATACGCAGCCTTCAAGTTGGACTTGATAACGGTCTTCGTCTCATTGATACCGCCGAAATGTACGGCAATGGACGGTCTGAAAGCGTTGTTGGGGAAGCGATTCGTGGGCGTCGCGATGATGCTTTCGTTGTCAGTAAAGTGCTGCCTCATCACTCTCGTTATGACGACACAATCGAAGCCTGTAAGCGTTCTCTACGCGCCTTAAACACAAGCCACCTCGACCTTTATCTTCTTCACTGGCGAGGCGATGTACCCCTTTCGGAAACGGTCCGTGCTTTTAAAGCACTCGAGAAGGAAGGTCTCATCCTTGGGTGGGGTGTTTCCAACTTTGATGTCAGGGATATGGAAGAACTTGAGAGATGCAGTCAGAACGCTGTGGCTAATCAGATTCTCTACAGTCTTCTTTACCGTGGTACAGAATTCGATCTGCAAGAACATAATGCACGCCATCATGTTGCAACCATGGCCTATTGCCCAATTGGACAAGGTGAGAGTGAACTTCTACAACACCCTACCCTGGTGAGTATTGCTCAACGCCATAAAACGCATCTTGGCCCAGCAACACCTGCACAAATTGCACTCGCCTGGACGTTACGCTCACCCAATATTATCTCTATCCCCAAAGCCTCAACTCCAAGCCACCAGGAACAAAACATAGCGGCTTTGGAGATAACATTAACTCAAGAGGATCTAACGGAACTCGACCGCGCTTTCCCACCGCCTCGCAGTAAAGTCTCTCTTGCCGTTATCTAATTAATCGTCCCACTCGGGAAGCTTCTTATCGCCCTATTGTGGTAAGAACCTCCCGAGTCAAACGACATATACCCCTGCTACGAACGATTCATCGTCGGTTTCAACACATATAAAGCAAGATGATGGAGCGTTGCTGCTGCGTTCGTCACTTGGATATCTACCACCTCTAAAGGATGGCTCGGATACACAAGTGCGGTGCCAACTGACATGCCATCATTTGCGAAAATCTCTAACGTACTCGCATCCAATACAACCCTTAAGGTGAAACGACGACTTCCTGGCACCAAGGGAGACGAAAAGCTGCCTGTGAAGAAAGGATGCGCGAAACCATGTAGGCTACTACGATCTAGCCATAATTGACTTGAAAAAGCATCAAACCCAATGCTTAAGCTCTCTCCCTGTCGGTTAGAAAAGACAATGACAAAGCGCCCAGACCGCCCCTGATCTCCATCTGGTAAAGCACTTCCACGATCCTCTATCGAGGCATCGACAAACAATTCAATCGCCTGAAACGTTGGAATGGCAACTTGAGCGCTTTCTTGCGGCAATAACCGCGTTATTCTGAATGGAATTTGGCGTTCGCGGAGCATTTCCAACTTATAGGGATTTTGTACTAAACGTAACCATCCCGCTTCATCACGTCGTAAGGTGATTTGACGCGGGATGGTCATCGTCCCACGCCATTTCTTATTGGGAACTTCCTCGCAATACTGCCAATTATTGAGCCACGCAAAATACGTTTTCACCCCACCCGGCATATTTTCATAGGTTTGTAAGGCGTAACTATCTTTTGCAAAGTCTGTCAGCCCAACGACGGTATCTTCCGGTTCAAAACGTTCACCATCAAAGTGGCCAACAAAATATTGTGTAATACTTCCCCCCTGCGGCCCTCCAGGATTCACTGACACAAAGAGCACCCAGCGTGTTTCGTCTGATGTCCCACCATCTACGGGCAACTCCACAAGAGCTGGGCACTCATAATCCACCCCAAAAACACCAGCGGGGCCGAAATCACTCAAATGCATCCAATGAAGAAGGTCAAAGGACCCGTAAAAAGAAACTTTATGATCACGCGCCCGCACCACGACCATTACCCATTTTTCAGTAGGTGCATGCCATAATACCTTTGGATCTCGAAACGAATTATGGCCGATATCCAGGACAGGGTTTTTCGCATAATCAATAAAATGTTGCCCTCCATCAGGGCTCCAAGCGACATATTGGGTTTGACGATGGGGAGTCGCCCGTGTGTAAAGAGCAACAAGCCCCCCTGCCATATGCGACAAAGGAGATGACGCCGTTTCTGGAGAAACCGGGTTAGAAAGAAGAGAATCCGATACGCCCAAAAAATCTTCAGACGATGAATCACGTCCCTTTCCCAAAATTTCCTGCTCTACCGCCATAATCGTATCGTCCTGCTTTTTCCCTAACGCTGACGACAATTCCTGCGTCACTTTTTGCGCTGCTGTTTTTGTTTCTTCAGAACGAGGTTTTGCAGGTTTGCGCGGCGGGAAGAGACCAGAAACATTGTCTCTATCCAGAATAGCACAGCCACTATAGGCCTCACCTGCCTCCGTTTCCCTAATAGCAATGGGCATATCCTGCCAATGATATAAATCCGTGCTTACCGCATGCCCCCAATGCACATGCCCCGCATACGGCGCAAAAGGGTTGTACTGATAATAAAGATGGTAATAATATCCATCAAAAATGAGCCCATTAGGATCATTCATAAAGCCACTGGGCGGTGTAAAGTGAATACTTGGCCGATACATAATATCTTGCTGGGTCGCCGCCACGGGACCCGAAGCCACATTGGGATTATTTCCCGGCTCACTATGAGAGTTATTAGGCTGCTCAGGCGCAGAATCCTGATGCGTTGTTGCTCCCTGTGCGCGTGCCAATAAGGCGCCCGCCGCAAGAAAAGACCCCAAAGCCGTCCGGCGGTTTATCGACATATGACCTTCACGTTTTTTACTGATAATGCCAGAATGTGACTATAGTTACGTTCCTTTTGCAAGAGCTCTCTTATTATCAGCATTTCTCTTCAGGATAATGATCATGAAACGCCTAGATCCTTTTTTACTCTCCCTGATTAGTGCTGTCATTTTGGCATCGTTTTTACCTTGCCCTCCTTCTTTTCAACCTTGGTTGTCACGCCTCACATCCCTTTTAGTCGCCTTGATGTTTTTCTTTCAGGGCGCAAAATTGCAACGGCAAGCTATTGTAGAAAGTATGCAAGACTGGCGTCTTCAAGGAAGTACTCTGGCCATTAGCTTCCTATTATTTCCTCTCCTCGGCCTGGCATTTTACGAAATCTGCCAAGCAATTTTCCCCCATGGCCTCTTAAAACCCGAGCTTTGGACAGGTATCTTATTTCTTTGCTGCCTTCCTTCCACAGTACAATCATCCATTGCCCTAACATCCATTGCGCAAGGAAACGTCCCTGCCTCCATTTGTGCTGCCACCGTCTCCAATATTCTCGGTATTCTGTTTACTCCTTTACTTAGCTCCCTCATCCTACATCGTCATGATGGCAGCAACTCAAGTCTTGGTACCATTATTGATGTAAGCCGAGAGCTTCTTCTTCCCTTTATCGCAGGACAATTGCTGCAAAAATGGCTCGGCCCTATTGTTAAAAAGCACAAAATACTCATTTCATTTACGGATCGCGGTTCCATTATTATTCTGGTTTATGCCGCTTTCAGTGCTGCTGTCCTTCAAGGATTGTGGAAGCGCATTCCTCTTAGCGAGCTTTTGGTCGTCGCCGCTCTCGATATAACGTTATTAACCACCGTATTGACTCTCTCCGCCCTATGGGGTCGTTTTCTTGGGTTTAGTAAAGAAAACGACATTTCACTCCAATTTTGTGGGTCAAAAAAATCACTCGCAACAGGTGTCCCCATGGCTAGTGTCATTTTCCCTGGGGGCGCTGGGATTGTCGTTCTCCCACTGATGCTCTTCCACCAAATTCAACTTTTTGTCTGCACGGTTCTCGCTCGTCATTACAGCAACCGTTTTTCCTCCAAAGATACAAAATGAGGCCATTTAGTCACTCACCCAAAAACAACACTGTTACAAAATGGCTTACGTTATTAACGGGAACAACATCACAAATAGTATTCTCGTTTTTATATACTGGTATCGTCGTATCGGAATATAATCTTCGTCACATATATGGGATTTCTCTTTATGATATCGGGATCCAATTAAGCTTTCTTTCTCTTGGCGTTATCCTTTCAGAAATTCCTTGGGGAATGATGTCGGATAAATTTGGTGATAAGCCTGTGCTGTTATTAGGATTATCCGGCTTAGTTATCTCTCTATTACTCTTTTCTTTTATTCGTAGTTACGTTGTTGGTTCCGATATAAATGTTCTCATTTCACTCACTTTTTTATCTATTGGGGTCTTTGGAGCAAGTATAAATTCTTCATCTGGTCGCTCCATTATGAGTGCTTTTCCCCCGGGTGAGCAAATATTTGCGATGAGTATTCGACAAACTTCCGTGCCAATTGGAGGCGTTATTGGCTCACTTTATTTCCCTTCTCTATTTCACAACGCTGGCGATAAAAACACTTTCTTATTATGTTCTTTTCTATTCTTCCTCTGCATAATTTTTGTCATATTCTTCGTCGAGAAAGAGGAGACGATATACAGAAAAAATAATCTATTATTTGAAAATTTCTTTTCTTGTTTAAAAAATAAGAAAATTATACAAATTCTTATTACGTCATTCTGTCTTACATCAACACAAATATCCATTCTTGTTTTTGGAAAGGAGACTATCATTCTACAGAAAAGTATTTCTTTTATAAAGATCGATATAATTGTACCTCTAATTTTAGTGTTAGGAGCCTTTTTTAGAATTTATCTTGGCAAAAAATTCTCTTTAACCAATCCGACCAGTATCATATTAATTATGGGTACAATCAATTCTACCTTCTTAATATTTATGGTCATTTTAACAAAAGAAAATTCACCCCTCGCTTGTCTAGCCTTCATTCTAGCAGGCATCACATCACTTTCATGGCAAGGGCTCGCTTATGGCGTCATTTCTAAGTTAGGCGGAAGCACCATAGCCGGAACAGCACTCTCATTAATGGGAATAGCCGTATTGGGTGCTTCATTCATTACACCAGCTATTTCACCTTTTATTATTTTGCACACATCATGGGCAACATTCTGGATTTTTATGGCGATGATTTCCTTGATTCCTCTTTTTATAAAATCATACACAAATACTCCATTAAAAATGTAATTCATAAACCAAATATTCTCCTATATTTAAATCTAAACAAAACACCAGAAACGCATAAACTGGCCACGCTTTTCTTTCTTTGCTAATCATTACCCCCATAATTGTCATGAAACGTAGATAATGATTCTTATCACATCTCTACTCCATAATAATTTTAACAAATAATCATTGAAAATAGTTTTCTTGTCTTTCTGTATATGATACCATGGAAAAATAATAATTTTTGTTGAGATGATTTTGCATGCCTGAAGTCAATTCTGTTGGTAGCTACACGGTTACCCATCATCGATCTAATGAAAACAATGTAGTAATCGTTTTCGCTTCCGCTGGAAGAGATGGAATGGGGCAACCTATAGAAGAGTTCAAAAATACCCTTAAGTCATTTAATATTTCGATGATATTTATTCTTGATCCAACACCAACCTGGTTTAATCGCCCTGAAACTAACGAGATGTTTAAGTTTGTAGCGTCTCTTGCATCACGATATGAAAATGTCGCCGTCCTGGGCGAGTCTATGGGGGCATCTGGTAGTTTAATTTTCAGCAAATTCTTTGATGGAATAACTCGCGTTCTAGCTTTTGCTCCCCAGTACAGCGTATCAAAGCCATTCATTCAATTCGATGAACGCTTTCAACATGCTCATGAAAACTATGAATTCAGTAATTTTTGGACATTTACTTCTAATCTTTCTAGGGACCGTGTCCAAATTCTATGTGGAATTTCAGAGTGGCGCGACATGCCTCATGTAGCAATGTATGCCGCAGAAGGATATAGTGTAAATTATCTGTTAGAATGCGGGCACCTGGTAGGCTATTTTCTCAAGACCCAGCCGGATGTGAAACATGGCAACAAACTTAAAGCTCTTTTAGCAGCCTTTTTGAATTTTGACGTTCAGTTCACAAGAAGTGAAGTCAGGATGATATTGGAAGGTATCATTTCCGATTCCCCTATTTGTCAGGTGCAGGGTTTTGCTGCTATCCGCGAAAGAGAGACTTTTTTAAAAAAAGGTTATAGTCCTATACTATTACCTCCCCCGCCGACTGGCGTATCACTCACTCTGAATGGCACACCTGATCAAAGTTCAGTATCGCCATGGTCAAAATCATCTGTTACAACTATTGATGCCGCAGGTGCTATCAATGACAGTCTTGAGAATGCTTTTGGATTCCACACAGATGCAGAAGAAGAGCCTTGGTGGTCTATAAAGTTTTCTGGACCTGCGAAAGTTCAGGAAGTTCGTATCTACAATAGAATCGATGATTATGGTACATCAACACGTGGTTTGCAATTTTGTATCGAATTAATGACTAATGGAGATTGGCGGGAGATTTATCGTAAGAATGACATGTCCTTTTTTGGTGGAATAGACGGAACTCCTTTTGTTCTAAAATTATCTGAAGTAATTATTTCAGAGGGGCTTCGCGTTAAACTTCTACGTTATAAGTATATGCACTTCCAGAAGATTGAAATATTTGGGGATTTCGTTGAAAAACCCGTTATAAGGACGTCATCATCCCATATTTCTAAAATATTGAAAAAGCGCCTATCGTTCCCACTTCTGAAAAATGAAGATTAGCAAGTTACTATATATTTCTTTTTTGCAACAGCCCCTGGTATTATAGAGCGAAATCTAGAAATAGTCTCGCTATTTACCGGTATATAAAACTATATGGCATCGTTTTTTAGAAAAGCGTGTTTTTGATTTGGAAAGTTAAGCATATGATATTAACCTACTTTAGTCAGTCAACCTGCTGCGTTTAAAAAAGACTATCTATGATTCACGACACTGAAACCATGACCATTACTCATATCGGTCGCTATGTGATTTCCCATTATACCAACGACCCTAGGAGGATTGTGGTCATTTTCGCCTCTGCCGGTTCTCGCATAGGTGGCCCCATTGAGGAGTTTAAAGGATCTCTAAAAAAATATAATATATCCATGTTATTTATCCGTGACAGCGAGCCCTCTTGGTTTTGTCAACCCGAGACACCAGACATGTTCGCGAAGGTTGCAGAACTAATTGAACCATATAAAAAAGTCGCTGTCCTCGGAGAATCTATGGGGGGATCAGGGGCTCTCATTTTTCCACGTTTTTCTAACAAAGTAGATCGCACCCTAGCCTTCTCTCCATTGTATAGCTTTTCCTATCCTTTTAATCAATTTGCATCTGGTTGGAATAACGAGACTCCTCCACTCTACTGGACTTTTGACTCAGAAAATGAAAAATCCCGAAAGAACTCAGTCCTTTTATATGGTACACGACAATGGCAAGATGCTGCCCATGCGGGGCTATATTCTTTACAAGGTTACCCCGTCTTAATGGTAAAAGGCTCAGCTCACCTTGTTGCTTCATATTTGAAAAAAGGTCATGCTATAAACTATCTTTCTCTTCTCCTTGAGGTTTTCTTAGATTTTTCTAAACCCTTCACTAAAAAACGCGTAACGACTACTCTGGAGCCCATCTTAGCAAGATATGGAATTGATGAAAGAGAATGGAGCTATGAAGCGTCTATGAAGCGTGCTCACGTGAGAGTAGAAAATGCCTATCTTGTTCCTCCACCTGTTGATTGTATTGATTTAGCTCTAAATTGTCCTACAGACCAAAGTTCAATCTGTGCATATTCAACTGAAAAAACGACTCAAGACGATTCTGCTCGTGCAGTCGAGAATTATATTCCAGAGTTTTACGCTTTTCATACTGCATTGGAAGATAATCCTTGGTGGAAAATAGATTTAAAATCTATTTGTGAAATAAAGGAGATAAGAATCTATAATAGGATTGATAACAATTCCGAACGTGGATTACAATTCGCAATTGAGATATTAGAAGCTGGCGTTTGGGTAAAAATCTTCGAAAAAACTGACAATAAATTATTCGGTGGAATTGATGGCTTTCCATTCATTTGGAGAGCCAAAACAAAGCTAGAAGCTCGAGAGATTCGTATCAGATCTCTAGCTCTTGAAGAATTCCTTCACTACCAAAAAATTGAAATCTTCGGAAAGAAGATTATATCTTCCTAATATCATAACATATTCGAAATATAGTCAACTTATCATCTCTCAAACATATTTCCATAAGAAATAAGGTAATTTTAACTCTTTCTAAGCCTCACATATCCTTTTTTCTTACAAAAATCAAAAAAACTCCTTATCCGCCTAAAAAGGCGGATAAGGAGTTCCAGAAAGAATTACTAATATCCAAGAGAGTTTAGAAAAACTTCCGCTTAATTTTTTTTAAAAAGCTCTCATCTAATTCAGAATTAATTATAGACGGTATTGCAGGAGTTTTATTAACCTCTCCTTCAACATCAGGAGTGCTAATAATAAAATATTCAAATGTTGAACTATATTTCCCCTTTGTTTCTAATCTAAACTCCACATCAGATACCTCCTCCGATAACACAAAATTACACTTAATCGTTTTTGTTTTATCTTTAGGTGTATTTTTTTCTATCGAAAGGTCACCACTGTTACTACAAACATCCAAAGTTATTCCACGACAATCACTATCATCAGAAAAAACAGCTTCTACTTCATATTTTCCTGGAGAGAGTGAAATATAAGGTCCGTATACGACACGCCCTTGATGAGATTTATTAATAACGATGCCCCCGCTTGTGCGATGTACATCAATTAACTGAATTCTCGGATCCGTATAGGGGATAAGTAAGGCTCCCATATTAACTAGGCGAATATCTCGCAGGGTTCCTTCAAAATCTCCATAAACAGTCATCCTAAATTCAACACAATCCTCGTCATTCAACAATTTGAATACAAAACATTCTTCATCACGAATATTACGTGTATGATGCGTTCTATTGAACTCAGCAACAACATCTGATCCCCAATTTGTCGAAACATCTAGAAAAAGATCTCTGAAAACAGTATTCTCACTAAATCCAAGTATTAATTTATATTGCCCACGAGGAAGTTTAATAAATGGTCCATACATCACGCGACCAGATTGGCCTTCCCGTATTGTAATACCTTGTTTTGTTTTTTCACCAACCTCGTCCACAGTAAAATCTTTATCTTTTGCTAACCAAAAAATTTCTTCTACTTTCTTCAGACAAATTCGACTAATAGTTCCTTCAAAATCACCAAATACATTTACTCGGAATTCAACATCACGAACATCTCGCTCTAAACTAAAAAACACTGCATGCTCATGGGTTGCAACCTTTTCATCTTTCTTTATTTCATGATGAGCTACAGTATCACTTCCATAACCTGATGAAATATCAACTAGTAAGTTTTTAAAAGTTGTATTGTTATCAAATTCAAATATCAATTTGTACTGCCCGGCCTTAAGACTTACAAAAGGTCCATACATAACACGGCCTTTTTCACCATGGGCTACAACAATTCCCGATTCCGTTAAAATTCCAACCTCATCGATAACGATATTATGATCGCTAGGCAGCCATATATGATCCTCTTCCCCGTAAGCTTGCTTAGCTCTCCACATATCGCAATAGTTGTTCGTCCCTGTCATTCCAAGCTCGGTCACGTCTCCAGCCTTAAGCTTGTTACGTTGACCGACTAAGACCTTATCTGGAGAAACATAAACGACATTCTGTGGCTGACGTTCAGGAGTAATATATCTTACTTCTCCCAAATATTGATCGTCCGCCTCCGTCGACTGACCTTTAAGGGCCATAGAAGCGGCAAAACTCCGCCCTAATAATGCACCAGCAGTCGGATAATGGTCGTGAGGACCGTAAAAACGATTCTGAGTATTCGCTACAACATTATCAATGGCAATTTGCCATTCTGGACGACCAGGAAGTGACCATAATGGAGTGGTTTGGGTACACACCCAACATTCCATACCGTCGTAGTTCTCCATGAAAGCCGCGACACCATAACGCCGCGGAATATTCCAAGGATTCAACAACTTGATAGCAAGATCAAAATAAATCCCACCATATACATACATCAAACAATAACGTGCGAGATCACATTTGTATGAATACGGAGCAAGGGTATCAAATGCCGTAAGAACTTCCGTTCCTAATTTATCGCCAATAAAATATCGTAACTCTTCTCCCCCCCATATCTTATATTTGGCATCCGGATATAAGTCGCGGGCAAGCTGTGCATTACGCTCAAGGTTTTCAGGTAACTTGTCAGGAACCTGAAAATTATCAACGATAAACACCTGATGAAGCCAACTTATCTTATGGAATTCTTTCATGATATTTTTACTTGCTTTCTTACTGGGAGAAAATTTTGTAGCTTACGAAGCTACCTACGAAGAATCGATTCACACATAGTCGAAACTCGACATTCTCTTCATTCTGATCAAGGGTAAAGGCCGTTTCGATAAGACCCTTTTTCATAGTTGCCCTCTTTAAGTTCAAACTCTGGATCGTCTTATGCAGATCACCCGTTGCAATTTGAATGACAGCGCTTGCAAAATAAGTTCCCGGAGAAAATTCAATAAGGAGTCTATAATAGCCCTTGGGTAAAGAGATATATGGGCCGTAAACAAGCCTACCCTTTTGCCATGGGTTTGTTGAGATACCACCGTCTTTTTTAAATCCGATTTCTGTCCGAAGTGCAGGGTCAGAAAACATCCACTCTCGGAAGTAAATTGGTTCAAGTTCAAATTTTGAGATCGCTCCCCTAAATCCTTCCTCCGTTCTTACGAGAAACTCTACCTTCTCCTTGGGACTATCAAGCACAAAGAACAGATCAACACTGCTATCATGATCTATCTCATTAGGCGTAAACACCTTCGATGCTAGATGTTCTTTTTGATAATTTGCCATAATATCAATTTTTATTTTTCTAAACGACGTTCCTGGCCGGAACTTAACACGCAGCCTGTATCCCCCTATACTTAAACAAGCATAAGGACCGTGACTTAATAGACCATTGTATCCTTCAGGCGCACTAATACCCTCCGGGGACTTTGAAACAGGCGACGAAACATGCAGAAGACAATCATCTGCATTCCATTGGCTCGCTTTTTCGCCGTAAACTACTCTTCTTTCCCACATTCTGTTGTAATTATTACTTCCTTCAATCCCCGGGTGCAGTGAATCACCTCCAATTTTTTGGTTGCGGAAGGCAATAACGTCCCCGTTTTTAGAAACGTAAGACACATTAAGCACAACAGAATCAGGGGTAACGCTACGACAACTACCAACATACTGGTCATCAGCCGCGATATCCTGTCCCTTCTCTACGAGTGCAGCAACAAAAGAACGCCCCAGTAAAACTGCTCCCGTAGGATACAAGGGATTTTCACCGTAAAACCTAGATTTACAATTTTCCACTATATACTGGATAGCAATTTCGAACTCTCGTCGTTTAGGTAACGCCCACAAAAATCCAGCCTGAATAGCAGCCCAACTAGGAGACGTAAAAGATACATCACGACATGCAGCTATACCCTTACTCGTAGGGATCTTCCACTCTCTCGCAACATCTATACCAAGATCAATGTATAATCCTCCGAACAAGTAAAGAATAACATATTTTGCAAGGTCAGCTTTATAAGAATAAGGGGAAAGTAGGTCATAAGAATAAAGAACATCATCTCCAAAATTTTCTTCTATAAGACCACGTATCTCATCATTTCTCCATAATTTATACTCAGCAGACGAATATACGTTTCTAGCTGATTCGATATTTCTTTCTATAAATCTTGGTATTGATAATGAAGGACCATGATCATCGAGAATAAGTATCTGATGAAGGCGCTTAATCTTATGGAGCGTTTTCATACGTTATATTGTCCAACCTTGCTTCTAGGGTACGGGCGTTTGACTAGCTGATCCAACTTCTCTATAAAACTCAGCTTTAATATTAAATTTTCTTGCGCGTCAAGAATGAGTAATCTTGGTTTACTCCGTCTCCTTAGATAACCTTCCCTTAATGAACACCTGTCATGCCTTATCCATCCGATACCTGAAATAGTTTTTGCTATTCATATCTATACGTTGACATAAGCTCCGGTTAGAAAAATCTGAGAGAGCATCCTTAAAATACCGATACCCTTGACGACACAGAAAATTATAACGACTAAAAAACAAAATCCAATAAGAAGCATGCGCTCCACCCAATCTCCCTGGACAACAAGAAAGTAGAATTCGAGATAAAGGTAAATTAAATTTTAATATATTGAATATATTATTGAATAATAATATATCTCTTCACCGTCATAGTTAAATGAAGACCAATTATAGTCAGTATAAAGTTAACACATATCGTGTAAGTAATATCATAATGTGCGTGAGCAGCAAACCCAAACTGTCCAGCACGAACCATCTCAATAGCTTCCGAACTCGGCGATGACATAAGTATCCAACGATACTTCTGAGGAATCCAATCAACCATGACAAATGCACCTGTCAACGGAAGAGCAAGATAAGAAGCCATTCCTACCACCTTTTCAAGGAGCTCCGTACGTTCGGATAATGATGCCACCAACAACCCCGTATTATAAGAAAACCAAGCCTGAAAGAACAGGCCCAATACTATAAGCCCTATAGAGGAAGGCAACTTGATACTCCCCATTACAAAAGCAGCTAAATATACAACGATACCTCCAGCAATAGTCCCGATTATCTCCAAATACATACGAGCTGATATAATATCAACAGGAGTAACTTGCCTATGGAAAAGAAGGCTTCCATTGGCCTCGAATGCCTTAGTAGAACGCCCAATACAGTGACGCCACATCGTGAGAGGAACATATCCCGTTATCACAATAGCAGTCATCGGAAGACCATGCTCAAAAGGAGAACGTATCGCAGTCCACACAATAGCTACGCCAGCGCAAAACAGTGCTGGTTCACCCGCAAACCATAAAAATCCTATATTTTCACGACCAAACCTTGTATTAAGCTCGCGGTATATCAAAGCAACGATAACGTTATACTGCAGCTTAAAAAGACCTATTACTTCCTTTAGGCTCATCATTTTTGACATGTTGCTAAGATTTCCGTTTCCATTCTTATGGATTCTCTCGCATAAGACATAGCGATCAACTTTCCCCGATATGCTCTCTACTGCGGATATACCAAAAAAAACGAAGCTGTTCTATGCCTCAGATGGCAAAATGCAGCAAGGACATCCAAAATGAAAATTAAGACAACCGATTTATAGTCAGTAGCTGTTTTCAAAAAGTTGAAAGCATGAACCTGTCATGGTTTACCGCCTACACGTCTGACGACACCATTTGGAAATTTATCTTTTTTCTTGATATTCCGTATACTTATCCTACAAAACCATGGTCTTATAGGTATTAATTATCTCAGAATTCTTTTGAGCTTTCAGACCTTTGATAGTTTTATCTTTGAGACTCTAAATAAACAGAATGATCATGGTGTGAGTTCCCTCAACCTATCTAGGTTTTGTTATAATTTAAGATAATCAACTGAAGCAGCGATGCAGAGCACGGACATGAAAGATGAAGCTGTTTTTTCATAGCGTGTTGCCACCGCTCTCCATTCCTTGGGCCTTGCCCAGGGATTTTCCATCAAATGTCTATTTTGTATGCCCATTGTGGACAGTAGGAGGGTAAAAGCCAAAGCTTTCCCATAGCCCCCCTGACGCTATGCAGACTTTTGACCCGAAGCCACCATGTGAGCGACCAAGGCCCTGACACGTTCCTGATCGCTCTCTGTTGCCCCCTTTCTTGCGACCCCGGCTGCTTTTTGGTGGGCACGTATGACAGTTCCATCAAAACAAAACCATTCCCAAGGTTGGATCAGCTTCGCTAAGATGATGAGAAACCTCTGCCAGACGCCCTGTTTCGACCAGCGGATAAACATGTTGGGCAGCCAGCCACTAAGGCCCCAGTTCAGAAGGAATGGCTGGAATCGTTCGTCTTAGATAATATGGAGCTCTTCTACCTTTGGAGCGATACTCTTCAATCAAGAGATCAAAGCGGAGCCACATCTCGTAAGGAATAGCTACCCAATTATATGAACACAGACAAAACCATCTACCCCTGGTTTATGTAGACAATTCAAATTATTTAATAAAAAATCAATCTCCATTATCACGTGCATAGCCGATCAAATCCAATACGAATTGGTAAATATCACTCGGTTCATCGATATACCCCGTTAGTGGAGGAGGCACGTCCTTCGACGAATAACGTCTTACAATATATGGAGTTCCCCGTTCAGCCCCCGGATTAACAACTTCAGGAATAGAAGGCCGATGGTCTCCAAAAAATACTAAGCAAGCATCCTGCCCACAATTACAGAGAGCTTCATCTAACTCATTCAACATTCGATCACTATTCATGGCATGCTGATACCACGTATCAAGTGCGTCTGCTGTGTTCATACGAGCACCATTCCATGGTCCATGGTTTTCCATTGTAACCGTATAAATCAACTCAGGCCTAGAAGCAGAACGGATGCGTGCACTTAGTAATTTCCCCAAGACTTCATCACCTACATAAGGCCCAACATGGTCACCTTTTTTAAAGGCTTCAGGTCCAATAACTTCCGTAAATCCCATTTCAGGGAGCAACCGTTCACGGCCGTAAAAACGTAAATCATGAGGATGCACAAAGACACGACTATCATATGATGCGGAAAGCATATTCGGCAACGCACACGACGTACTATCTTTCGCTGTCAAAAATGGATCATAACGCCTAAAACCAAGTGTGGCCTCTGACTGTCCAAACAATACCCCGAATTCTGTTCGCATAGTATATGCACCAAACCCACTAACATTCAGGCTCCCGTGCATAACCCCTTGTAAATTCCTCAATCTTGCTAACGTCGGGAGAGGAGGAAAATCTCGTTGTGCTGCAATACAGGCAGGGTCAGCGAATGACTCGCACTGGACAATTACCAAAAAAGGAGCTGAACACTGCGCAGGAATTAACGGAAGAGTTTTTTTCGGGGCAGACGTTCGTCTCCATCGGAGGAAATAGGAAAACAACGTTGGTAACAAACCATAACTTCTGACATCCCCAGTCAGGTTTGGTTCGAGCATAAGGTAACGCTGATAATAAAAGCACCAACCAGCCCATAACCAACCTCCACTAACACTTGCGATTAAGAAACCTGCAAGATGTGGGGACCAATCCATGGAAAACAAATATGCCATCCACCAGCCTGTCCCAATAACAACTGGAAGAATAAGTATTTTTAATAATAAAGGAATTGCTGCTAAGTAAAATCTTGGATAACGTAAAAAAGACCCAGCAACAGCAATATCGGTAAAGACTAGAGGCTCCCCTAAAACACGAAATTTTAAATTAGACACTGTAACAAGTATAAAAAATACCAGTACCGTTGTCCAACACGCTACCCAAATATTTCCTAATGCCGCTAGCACCAATCCATAAACAACCAAGATCAAGGCTGTATGTAATCCCGTTATTTTGCGAAGGAAGAGCTTAGGTTGAATCCAAAATTCAAGAAAAATTGAAGAAACAATCACGATAACAAGACTGAAAAACAACGCCACCACAGTTTAAAATACTCTCAATGCTCGATATCGTGAAAATAACACGAAGTGGTAAAAATATCAGCTCTTGTCTTACAATGAACTAACAAACTCTGTTAGGGTGCGGCATTATGAATTTTTGCTCCTCGCACCTCTCCTATGAGCATAATTGCAACCTGTTAGCGATACCAGACACGACGCAGTATGGTCAGTCCGTCCTGAGTGTCCGTTCTTATCCATCCTTCCCGGAGAACCTTTCAAAAATAACACAGTCATTCCAAGCTATCTTAGAAGAAGAACTGACTGGTCAATTTTGGTTGCCAGATGTCATTATCCCACGAACGATCCAAGCTATTGTATCATTATCTGTTGAAACAGAGGCTTCTGTTGCGCTTTGGCATCACATTACCACTGTGTTTAAACATGATGCCATTATAGTGTTTACATGCAATAAACGTATTGCAAAAATCATAAATCGTAGAGGCTATACCGTAGTTCTAAATGGCAATCTAAATAAAGCTATTAAGTCAGGTGTGAGAATATGGGCCGATGACTATAGCGCCGTTGCGTTGCTCGGAGCACTACAAAATTCAGACGTGTTAATTTGGTATAGCGCTACACGTTACAATGTCTTAACAAAGACAGAAGCTGTGAGCTGGATCAAAAACAATATCTCCTGGAAAAGCCCGTTCACAGGTCATGAAATATCTATTTCAGATGCCGTGCAAATCGTATCTGACGCGCGGCGCACTGTGAATCTGACGCGCGACATTTCTGTCTGTGTAGGGATGTCGTGGTGGAAAAAAGCACGGATACGTGCTTTTTTCAGCATTGGACGTCACCCCCCTCTCTTCCGACACGGCACTAAGGGAGCATTACGCGCAGTAAGTCGACATTCGGGAACTGTCGCTACTTGGGTTAGCCGAGTCCCTCACTTACTAGAGCAGGAGGCCGCAAAGGCAGGCGTGAACGTTTGCAAAGTTGAAGATGGCTTTATCCGCTCTGTTGGTTTGGGGAGTGACTTTTTACCACCATCCTCTATTGTTGTTGACAGGCAGGGAATATATTTCGATCCATCACAAGCGAGCGACCTCGAGACAATTTTAAACACAGCACATTTTGACGAGGCTTTAACCGAGCGCGCATCGTGTTTAATCCAAACGTTAATTGACAACGATGTGTCAAAATATGCAAAGTCAGATGTCGAAATTCATAGAATCCACGCACACCCTGGTCGTCGAAAAATATTAGTTCCTGGGCAAGTTAGTAACGATCTGTCGATACGTCTCGGCTGTGGAAAGATTAATAATAACTTTGGCCTTCTAAAAGCTGTGCGTGCCTCTGCACCAGATGCTCATATCACCTTTCGACCACATCCTGATGTTGATGCAGGCCATCGTCCTGGGCATATCCCTGATAGTAAAGTAATGCGGTATGCTGATCAAATCGCGCGAGGTGGTTCCATGGTCTCTTTGATAAACCAAGTGAATGAAGTCCATACCATGACCTCTTTGGCCGGGTTTGAAGCTATTCTACGGGGGCGTAAAGTCGTAACATATGGCTCTCCGTTCTATGCAGGGTGGGGTATTACATGCGATATGGGACCTGTGATCCCACGTCGAGTAAGGAAACTTACACTCACTGAACTAATTGCAGGGACCTTGATTCTTTATCCGTTATACCTTGATCCTAAGACACAACTTCCCTGTGGCCCTGAACTTCTTATCGAACGGATGTCCGACCCCACATTATGGAAGCCAATCCCAATTGTCCGACTAAGAAAACTTCAAGGACGGGTACGTCGCTTGGTTGGGAAAATTTTGGCCGAAACTCTCTGAAATACTGTTTTTTATGACCTTTCATGACGAATCTGAGCTTGATATACTGCCAACTCGCCACTTCCTCTTCTTGCAGGGATTGATGGGACCATTTTTTGAACGCATTGGAAAAGCATTACGACAAGATGGCTATCAAGTTTCAAAGGTAAATTTTAATGGTGGTGACAATTTCTTCTGGAGATTACCTGGTAGCGTTAATTATCGTGGTACGCTGCACGACTGGCCTAAATTTTTAGAACAACTCATTATAAAACGCGGCATTACCGATGTGCTATTATTCGGGGATTGTCGTGTACATCATATAGCCGCAGCGGATGTTTGTCAGAATCTCCATATTCCTCTGCATGTGTTTGAAGAAGGTTATTTACGTCCCGATTGGGTCACACTAGAGCTTGGTGGTGTCAATGGGCGCTCAAGCTTACCCCGTGATCCACGTTATTATTTGAATGAAGCGAATCTGCTGCCGCCCGAACCTTCCCATTCAAAAGTACCTTCTTCATTTCGAACAAGGGCTCTGCAAGGGATTGCTTACAATTCTGCTGATCTGCTGACACGTTGGTATTATCCACATTGGACCAACCACCGCCCCTGGCATCCTATCACTGAAGGAATTGGTTGGTTGAAGCGACTTTCCAAGCGAAAAAAGACAGCGGAGCAAACTAGAGAAACGCTCGCTCGCTTAAAAGCAAGCAACGCAGAATACATGCTCTTTCCCTTACAACTAGATGCCGATGCTCAAGTTCGCCTGCATTCCAATTTCCGTGGGACACAGCACTCTATAGAGTATGTAGTTGCATCTTTTGCAGCCTATGCTCCATGTGATACGGTTCTGATCATCAAACAACACCCTTTGGATAATGGATTGCAAAATTGGCGCAACATCGTCGCAAAGATTGGTCGCAAACATAATGTGCTCGGTAGAATCGGCTTTATAGAAGGTGGAGATATCGCTCTCTTAGTTCAGGACGCTAAAGGAGTTGTCACCATTAACAGTACGACCGGAACACTAGCACTCGCTGAAGGTATTCCAGTCATCACATTGGGACAGGCTGTTTATAGTATTAATGGAATTACCCATAAGGGTTCTCTTGATGATTTCTGGGCTAATCCACACCCCCCCGACATGGTATTGTTTGCAGCATTCCGGCGTGTTTTGACAGAGTATTGCCTTGTCCCAGGTGGTTTTTTCTCTGACGAAGCCATGGACAAGCTAGTCCGTGGCGTTGTCTCCAAGCTAGAACGCCATTCACCGAGATTATTTAATGCTCTCAAGACGCAGAAAGATAGCGAATTCTGGCATAGTATGCGCAGATCTGTAAATAAAGTTCCGGACAAACTTGTTGATATCGTTGGAAACATACAGTGACTAACAATACAAAGCCGCTATTTTTTATTCTTGATATTTCTCGTTTACTTTCCCGTTCTGGCGCTTCAGCACCCACGGGAATAGACCGTGTTGAACTCGCCTATGCACGCCATTTTTTGGCTCATTTATCAAACCGAAGTAGCTTTTGTGCAATGCATCCTTTTGGATTTATGGGATGCATAAAATATGAAACAGCGGAAAATTTTATCACATTACTGTCAAAACAATGGAATAATTCCAACATAGGACGCCCGGCACTTCGCGTCGCGACAAAAATCCGGCGCGGTCTTATTCGGCGACAAATTTTACGTAAAGACAATACTATTTATCTGAATGTGTCACACCATCACCTGACACACCCAAGAACAATCAACGCTTTTTTACGCAAAACAGGCGCTCGTTTCGTGCCAATGATCCATGATGTCATACCAATTGATTATCCAGAATATGCACGTGCACGCGAACCCCAACGTCATAAACGCAGAATAAAGACGGTTGCACAATTAGCTGATGCCGTTATCGTTCCGTCAGTATATGTGAAAGATACTCTATCACGTCATCTTGGTAAGAACACTCTATCACTTCCAATCTGGCCTGTTTTACATGGCGTCGAAGCCCCAATTGTAACCAAATTTACTGACACAGACGCAATACCAGAGATGAAGCGCATCTTAGGCCGACCATATTTTGTATGTCTCAGCACAATAGAACCTAGAAAAAATCATCTCCTCCTTCTCCTTCTATGGAGAAGAATGATTGAACAGCTTGGCAATACGGTCCCTGTATTAGTGATCATAGGGAAAAGAGGATGGGAAAATGAAAATGTTGTCGATCTTCTGGAACGCTGCCCGACTTTGGAAAATCATGTAATTGAATGTCAAGCTCTTTCTGATACAGATGTTCACGCTATATTGTGCGGAAGTAAGGGGCTCCTATTCCCAACATTTGTAGAAGGATTCGGGCTTCCTGTCTCCGAAGCACTTGCCCGTGGCGTTCCCGTATTATGCTCTGATATCCCAGTACTTCGTGAAGTTGGTGGTAATGTCGCTGAATACCTAGATCCGTTAAACGGTCAAGCATGGCAAGAGGCCGTCGCCGATTATAAGGACAATGGTATTCGCCGAAACGCACAATTGCAGCGGCTAGAAGAATGGCACACCATCTCTTGGGAGGATAGCATCAGGTTGGCCCTTACACATCTTGAAGAAAAATTCACGTAAGATAAAAATTTTCTTGTTCTCTCGAAGTTCTGTCATAGCTCTCATGTTTCCATAAGATTTTATACCACAACTATTGAATATAAGGTGCCTCTCCTTGGCTAAGTAGGAACTGCAACGTTTCCTGCCCCCACCAAGATGATCTTAAAAGTATGCTCTTCGCTCTCTTTATTCAAACTGGTAATAGGCGGAAGATTTTGCTATCGGGTGGCGAAGTTGTGTATGAAAGCAATCTATCAACTCTGCTGAGTTTATGAAGTTCCGCCAGGATTGGTTCCTTTTGCCTTGAGGATGGAAACATTTGTTGAAAGAAACACAGCTCCGTATCGGGATAGATGGATTTAATTTGGGGCTCGAAAAAGGAACTGGGGTAGCGACTTATGCGCGCACGCTAAGCCGTGCACTAACGGGAATGGGCCACCCAGTCGACGTATTATACGGATTAGACATTCCCAAGAGTAACTCTCCGGCAATCATGGAGATCAATTTTTTTGATACATTGTGCTCTGCTCCCCAGCCACGTAAGAGGTCAATTTTTACAAAAAAATGGTGGCAGGATCGAAGTCAGATAATTATAGCACCAAAAGTTATCAAAATTCCTATCACGGGACGCATTGACGCTCGATCTTTTTCAGAACGTCTTCCGATTTTTGATCGCCTCTTTAATGCTCGAAATTTATTCCGGAAAGCGGAAGAGCACTTTCGCCTCACGGGAAAGCTCATGCCCATACACATGAACAATCCTCCGCAGATCATGCATTGGACCTATCCTATCCCCGTGCAGTTAAAAGGCGCTCTAAACGTTTATACGCTTCATGATATCGTTCCACTCCGTCTACCACATACTACCCTTGATAATAAAACATATTACTTCCGTCTTCTGAAAAAAATTGGAGAACAATCCAGCGCACTTTGTACTGTGTCAGAAGCTTCAAAGAAAGATATACTATCTTTTTTTCCAGAATTTGATGGGAAATTATACAACACTTACCAAACTTCAGATAATAAGGATGCCATTTCAAATTACTCTGATGAGGAGTGCGTTACTGAAATACGGTCTAAGTTTAACTTGACTCCAAAAGAATATTTTATTTTTTTTGGATCATTGGAACCTAAAAAAAATATCGGCAGAATCATTGAGGCTTTTCTCGCTTCAAATTGTCGAAGACAACTTGTACTCGTCGGGGCTATGGCTTGGAAAACAGAAAATGAGTTACGATACCTCGACCATGGAATTGCCACTGGCCGGATTATGCTTATAAACTACCTACCAGAAAGAACCTTGTTTGCATTACTCCGACAGGCACGGGCGCTTCTGTTTCCGTCTTTAAGCGAGGGATTTGGCCTTCCCGTTCTTGAAGCAATGAATTGTGGGGTACCTACTTTAATTTCGGAAGAGGGAGCCCTTCCAGAAGTGGGAGGAAATGCGTCACTGCGAACAAATGCCTACGATATTAAAGCAATTGCTGACTCTATACGTAAACTGGATCAAGATGATGCTTTATGTGAAGCCCTGAGCATAGCTGGCTATCATCAGGCAACTCGTTTTAGTATGGAATCCTACCAAGAACTCCTCAGCAAAATGTATCATTCAATGCTGTCATTAGCCCAAAATTGAAAGAGTTGACCTTTGATGCGCTTTAAACATCTCGGATCTATTCGATACCTTAAACTTTCAGGAAAGAAATTTTTAGTCGGCCTTAGCAGCGTGGGGGCCTTAACTCTTTCCGGATGCAATAGTCTTCCAGATAGCGCACCTACAGAAAGCCACGTGCTAAAAACTGCACGCTTGCAACAAACTAATCCGCTTGGATTCCAAATTATATCTATTACTCCAAAAGTCATGGATATTCTATCGGCTGAAATTCCTCCCTTAATTTCAAGTCTTGATACGTCTACTTCTGACCGACCTCGTAATGACCATATTGGCCCCGGCGATGTGCTAACAATTACGATTTTCGAACTCGGAGGAGGCCTTTTCGTTCCTTCAGAAACCCAGAATAGTTCTAGCGCGGCGCCAGGACCATTAGCGAATGTAACAAACCAAAATCTTCCTCCCACGCAGGTAGAAACGGATGGTACGATTATTATTCCCTATGTTGGACGCCTACATGCTGCAGGATTAACTCCTCAATCCCTTGCAGAAAATATTCGAAATAGCCTACGAGGAAAATCACAAAATCCACAAGTCATGGTTCGAATATCAAACGATATTGCGAATACAGTCATTGTTTCGGGGGAAGTTCACAATCCAGGAAGGGTTGTTTTGAGTACTACTCGAGAGCACTTATCGGATGTTATAGCTATCGCCGGAGGCGCAATTCGTCCACCAGAAGATTCTCATGTCGAATTAGTCCGTGGTGACAAAGTTGGAGCAACAGACTTAGGCACATTAGAATCTGTTCCACGGGAAGATGTCTATGCCCATCCTGGAGATCGTATCCATGTCATCTATCAGCCTCGCAGTTACACTGTTTTTGGCGCAGCAGGCGCACAGGCCACGGAAGTACCATTTAAAACTCCACACGTCTCTCTTGCTGAGGCACTAGCGCGTGTTGGCGGCCCAAATGACAACCGTGCAGATCCCAATGCAGTATTTCTTTTCCGTTTTGAGGATCCAATAGCAGCCAAGCAATTAGGGCTTACAACACCTCCCACCCCTCAAGGGATACCTGTTGTGTATCAGATAGATATGATGAACCCGAACAGTTATTTTCTAGCGCAACATGTCCCCATGAAAACAAAGGATGTTCTGCTGATCGCTAATGCGAAAGCAGACAAATTTTATAAGCTCGATCAGTTGATAGGTACGCTGATTAGCCCCGCCATTACCGCTGCTTATCTAGCACGATAGAAAATCAAACAATTCTTGTGTCAAAGAGCCTCATAAGCAGCAATAGCAGCGCCAGTGTCTTCTCCGTATTGGATAAATTTACCATTCGCAATAAGAGCCGCATGGTCGCACACACCATGTATAAACCCCATGTCATGAGACACGACGATCATAGCCCGGTCTTTTCGTTTCACAAAAAGTTCTTCTTGACAACGCTTATGAAAGCGAGCATCTCCGACCATAATAATTTCATCTATTAAATAACAGTCGAATTCAATCATGATTGAAAGTGCAAAAGCCAAACGTGCACGCATACCTGATGAATATGTCTTAACAGGTTCAGCCAATTGCACGCCGAGTTCAGCAAAGTCGTCTACGTACTCACGTGTGGACTGATAATCTAGATCATAAATCCTGCAAATAAAGCGTAAGTTATCTAATCCACTTAAGCTTCCTTGGAATGCTCCTCCAAACGCAAGTGGCCATGAAATAGACATGCTCCGTTCAATTCGTCCACTTGTCATAGGCTCAACACCACCTATGATACGTATGAGCGTCGATTTTCCAGCACCATTCCGACCAAGCACTCCCAATTTTTCGCCTGGATTAAGTTGAAAGTTAACCTTATCCAAAACCCTATGGCGCCCATGACCCAACGGGTAATCCTTTGTTATGTCTATACACTGTAACACGTTCTAACCCGCTTTAAGTGAGTTTATGTTCTCTCGCGCCACCTATCAGCAACACGATCATCAGATACATACTGAACGTCGCAGCAAACACCACCGCGATATCGGAGATTGCATGTGGATATGTTGCATAGTCCGGTAGGTTAGGCTGTGTCACTTCATCCAAATATAAAAGTTGACGATCGGCTTGAAGCTTTGCTGTAGCGAGAGCAGAATCAGCAGCTATAACTTCCTTTTCCAAAAGAGTCCTTTGAAAAATTAAGTCATCATAACCACTAACCTTAGGAACGAAAGACATGTCCGAACCCGTAATCTTCTCTTCCGCCTTCTTAATCTCTATCTCAAGAGCCGTGATACGGCGTTTATGTACTTCTATTAGTGGGCTGTGAGGTGTAGAACGCTGTAACTGTGCAAGTTCAACTCGCGTGGTCACTAACATAGTTTGAAGGCTTGCTATATCCTTCAGAATGGGCTGCGATTGCTTTGTAGGATCAAGCATCGCAATTTCGTTACGATAAGCATCAATCTTTTGATTAACGGCTGCCAACTTATTTAATGCCGATTGGAGCTCACGCGACGATGCTGCGATAGTATTAGCTCGCTGGCGGGTATTCATATCATTGACTAGATTTTCTGCCGACCTCAGAAGAGCTCTAGCCACCCTTTGAGAATCACTCGGATTAAATGTTCTTACTCGAAGTATTGATACTCCAGTGTTCGTGTCGAGCTCTGCAGTGATATGCTTCTTATAATAGCGATAGAAATGTTCAAATGTATGACCTGAATAGAAATTCGGAAAACGCGCTAACGCATCTGCCACAGGCGTATTGTAAACTTTTTTTAAGTTTTGTGTCCGCATTAGAAGCTGTGCGGCATCACGTGATGTTACATAGGCCTGGACCACATATGTATCCTCAGTGGCCGCCCCACCACCACCTTCCAACAGCCCTGTCAAGATTGGACTTGGCCGAGCATGTTGCCCACGCACAACGAACTCGGCTTCTGAAACGTACTGGGGCGTTGCTAGAAAGGCGTAATAAGCAGCCGATAGCAACGTTGGAACAAAAACGCCAATGCAAAGGCCAAGGTTCCGACGTCCCCAAGCAACAACACTCGAGACCGTGCTGCGAGCAAAGCTTATTTGACCTTCAAAAGGAGTATCATTAACAGGCACCTGATTCATGACTCTACGAATTGCCCTAAACTGATGCATCAAGCAACTCTCTTTTTCGAAACAAAATCATATCAGCCCAGCAAAGCTAGCATTTTGGTTTATCTTCTCACTAAAAATTGATACAAAAGCCACTTGGAATGTTAAAGGCTCGCTAAAGTTTTATTCCCTTAATTTTTCATCTTCCATCAACAATTGGCAAATGCGATAGTTCTTTTACCGAGATCCATTGTAACTATACGAAAATAGGTGGTGAACATTAGGAGCCATAAATCGCCTTCACCTTTACAAAATCTGTTTCTTCAGAGTTCAGTAACCAATGAAACTCTTCTTATTCTAGGTGCTATCATCTTGAATCATATGTCCAAAATAAAATCAGACTTCCAACATTTCCCCCAATGTTAATAGGGCTAGATACTCGCAATACGGGAAGAGGTCGCGGAACGGGGGTTGCAACATATGCGGCAACCTTAAAAAACGCGTGTATTGCCACAGGGCTTCAGCCTATGATGCTTCATGATGAGACGGCAACCGCTCATTCAGCACATAGTCTTGCCTCTCGCATAGCACGTGCCATACGCAGTACCATGCCATCTAGAAGCCTCAGTCTTAAACAACAAGGTTACACTTGCACCGACCTCTATCGGACGGCAGAGGTCAGGGATCGTCTATGGGAATCACCGACTCTTGTAAAATCAACGCAAAGCCCTACCATCATGCATTGGACATATCCCTTACCTATGAATTGGCCGGGTATCCCCAATATTGTCACTATTCATGATATTATACCTGTTCTACATCCAAAGCTTAGTGGGATCTCTAGTAACCGAATTATACGACGTTTAAACGATTGGATTAATAGAGCAGACGCAATTGTTACAGTGTCAAACTCTGTTAAATCTGATCTCATAAATTGTTTTTCTGTCCCAGAATCTAAAATATTTATGTCATCACAGCCCGTCTCTTTTTCTAATTCATTACTGCATGAAGCCTCTCAAACCCCAGCACCCTGCGAACCAGGCGGGTTTATTTATTTTGGAACGTTGGAAAGTCGAAAAAATATTGGCCGTATTATCGATGCACATAGTCGCTCTAAAACAACCCGGCATTTGACACTTATTGGCGAGAAAGGCCACGGCTCTGATAACGAGCTACGGGCGCTTGTTTCTCATCGGAAACCCGAGACAGTAACAATTGTTCCCTGGTGCTCTCTTCCTTCTTTAATTCGAGCCATTAGCGAGGCACGAGCCGTCGTTTTTCCATCCCTTGCGGAAGGTTTTGGGTTACCTATTATTGAAGCTATGGCTTTACAAACTCCTGTAATTACAAGTCGTGGACATGCAACAGAAGAAATTTCTGGCTCAGCAGCGTTACTTGTCAATAATACTGATACAAATGAACTCGCATATGCTTTTAATCTTTTAGACAAGGATGATGCTCTTTGCATGAAATTACAAGAAGCAGGGTTAAATAGAGCCAAAGACTTTTCTTTTACGGCTTACGCACAACGAATGTCACTATTTTATCGAACTTTTCTATAAGAACCACATTTACACTATTAGTAACCGACTTCCTAGAAGAAAAAAATTCTTACCCTGAGAAAAAATCAGGGTAAGAATAAGCGCTCATCAATTTTTCTTCTAATAATATTGGTGAAGCTACAATAACATCTTTATTTTTCGTATCCCATAGGATGTTTTTCTCTCCATAATAATGCTGTCTCCACAATTTTATCAAGATCACCAAACTTAGGAGTCCATCCTGTTTCACGCTTTAGTTTTGTAGAATCTGCTACGAGCAAAGAAGGGTCCCCCTTTCGTCTTGGTGCGGCCTCCCATGGGACTTTACGACCACTAACCCTTTCAACACTCTGAATTACTTCAAGATTTGAATACCCCTGGCCATTACCGACATTATAGGTGACGCTATTATGACTAATTTGGTCAAGAGCCCTGATATGAGCATCTGCTAAATCCGTAACATGAATATAATCTCTAATGCAGGAACCATCCCTAGTTGGATAATCAGTCCCGAATAATTTAAGTGCTGGACGACGCCCAAGGGCCGCATCAATAGTCAACGGTATCAAGTGTGTTTCTGGTCTATGATCTTCTCCTGCACGTCCCTGTGGATCAGCACCAGCAGCATTGAAGTAGCGTAAGCAAGCACTTTTCACACCGTAAATAGTATCTGCCCAAGAAAGAACACGCTCGATCATATATTTGCTCTCACCATATGGTGAGCCTGGTTGGACTGGGGCTGTTTCAAGAATTGGGTCCAGCCGCTCTGGCCCTCCAAATAATGCTGCCGTTGATGAAAATACTATTTTTTTAATACCATGTTCAACACAGTTTTGGATGAGATTTAATGCTGTTATGTAGTTCTGACGTAAGTAATGAAATGGATCACGCATACTGTCACTTACTAATGAAAGAGCCGCAAAATGAAGAACGCCATCCCAAGGACCTTGTTTCATTACTTCAGACGTTGCGGAAATATCTAGAAGATCTATTTCATGTAATTTTACATTTGGAGGTACAGCCTGCCGGTGACCTGTGCTTAGGTTGTCAAGCACAACTACCTCATGACCAGCATCCAATAACGCTAAAACAACATGACTTCCAACAAACCCGGCCCCACCCGTTACCAGATAACGCATCAATATACTCCAAAATAATTGATTTTTTCCCTCTTACCAAGATAGATAGAACGTCTAACAGATTTTTTATCATTATCTTAGTAATTATTTTTATGAAATTGAAAATTTCATAAAATCACATCTAATGAAAATTAAAAATAATAATTATTTCTTTATCGACTATAGATAAATATTTAATATTTCTATGTATAATGCATCTCATTTTATTATAGGATATTTCAATAAAACTATTACACTATTCACCCTAACGCTTATCAAGCATCTCTGATATTTTACCTATCCTTTTAGATTCTTAAGAATATGACATAGATTCCTGATATTTTTCTATTTTTTGAAAATACTGTTAAAAAGCTTAATTGTCGGAAAGATGACCATATTTTAGAATATAGAAAGATCGCTAATAACCATTTCCGAAAACGGCTTTTATTAAGCACATCTCATCACATAATTTTATAAAAACCTTGAAAAATTCTATAAATGAGATCTCCTATTGAAGGAAAAATCACATTTCTATTAAATGTACCATATCACTTATTTAAAGGAAGCAATATAAAATAAATGATCAACTATTAACATTTTTTATTGTTTCCTTTTTCCTCGTTATATCTCCAGGGCCGAATATGGCTTTAATTATTGATAATGCTACTCGATTAGGTAGAGAAAATGCGCTCGCGAATGTAGCTGGCTTGTGTACAGCGACATATTTCCACGGAGCTCTCTCTATATTGGGGATCTCAGCCCTCATCCTAAACCACAAACCCTTGTTTATCATCATAAAAATTCTTGGCGCACTCTATCTATTGTCTATGGGGTTTAAAGCAATCAAATCAGGATTTGAAAATATTAAAAAATTTAATGCCAATCAGAATTACAGTAACAATAACACCTATATAAATGAGAAAAATACTTTCAAAAAAGTACGATTATCTACAAGCTATAGAGACGGATTTATGACGCAAATATTAAACCCAAAAGTTTCTATATTTTATATCGCAGCATTCCCAAAATTTCTTTCCGGTGGAGGAGGGATTAAGAGAGGGTTTGAACTTGTTTCTATTCATTCATTTAATATTTTTGCATGGTTTACCTTTCTAACGATCTTCATATCACTTGCAAATGACATCCTCTTAAACCCAAGAGTTAAAGGCTACATCAACATATGTACTGGGATTGTATTATCATTATTCGCCCTATTTATTTCTTTTGAATAATAACACTCTAACTATCTTTTCGTTTTCTACATCAAAAAAGGGGAGGAGCCCGAAAGCTCTCTCCCCTTTTTTTCTTGTTACATCACCAATAGTTTAAGCATCAACCTTCCCAGCGAGAAGAACGGCCAAGCTACGCGCAAAACCACTTGGATCAGGCAACGGCTCACCCTCTTGGACACGGGCAAGATCAAGCAAGATACGTGCATGTTCTGACACGCCCTCGCCTTTCTCAACACGGTCTGCCAAAGCCCGAATGAGAGGATGACGTGGATTAAGCTCCAACACAGGTGGTGTTGCTGGAAGCTCCTGACCGGAACGCCGCATCAGGCGTTGTATCGCAAGGTCGGGCCCACCTTCTGTTGTTAAAACAACAGCACTTCCTGTCAGACGCACAGTGCTCCGCACATCCTTAACGGCCTCACCCAAGGCATCTTTCAAGGCTGGAATAAGCTTATCCATCTCAGCAGGCTCACCCTGCTCTTCACTCTCTGCTGCAAATTTCTCTAAGTCACCATGAGCCTGAGCGACAGAACGGAATATCTTATCCTTGTAAGAATGCAGACGGTCCGGCCAGAAGCTATCAACCGCATCGGAAAGCAAGAGAACCTCGAGCCCACGTGCACGGAAACCTTCCAACTGAGCGGATGCTTTCAACGCCTCCAAATTATCACCCACGAGGTAATAAATGGTTTCCTGCTCTGGCTTCATCCGTGAGATATAATCATCAAGCGTTGTGAAGCCATCATCATGCGTCGAACGGAACCGAGCAAACTCTGCAATTTCTTGCCGATGCTCAGAATCCTCCCACAGACCTTCCTTAACAACGAGACCAAAATTCTCCCAGAAGCTAATAAACTCGTCCCCGCCTGCTTGGGCACGATTCTTAAGCTCTGTTACCACACGCCGCGTCACAGCCTTACGAATACGCGCCAAAACAGGTGTCGATTGCAGCATTTCGCGCGATACGTTCAGCGGTAGGTCATCCGTATCTACAACACCCTGCACAAACCGCAGCCAGTTCGGCACAAGATGCGCTTCATCCGTAATGAACATCCGCTTTACATGCAGATGAATACGGCTCTCACGGCTACTTTGCTCCATAAAGTCCATAGGACGTGCGCCGGGGAAGAAGAGCAAAGCTGTAAATTCTGTCGTTCCCTCAGCATGCCAATGCAATGTCGTATAAGGCTCGTCAAACGCACGCGCGACATGCTGATAGAATTCTTTATATTGCTCTGGTGTAATGTCCGATTTGGGGCGTTTCCAAAGCGCCGTTCCTTCATTGACGGTCTGATCTTCACTTTCGCCGTCTTCCTTCTCTTCACGAAGAATAACCGGCCATGAAATATGATCAGCCCATTTCCGAATAATGCTTCTTAAACGCCAGGAATCAAGAAACTCCGTCGCATCATCCTTCATATACAGAATGATGTCCGTCCCAGCATGGTCACGCTGTGCGGAGCCCAGCGCGTAAGCCCCCTTACCTTCTGAAACCCACGAAGCCGCTGTGTCTGTCCCCGCCTTACGAGAGATAACTTCAACACGATCCGCTACCATGAAGGCAGAATAGAACCCAACACCAAACTGCCCAATCAGACTTGGGCGTTCTTCCGGCTTGGCATGAGTTAACTTCTCACCAAATGCACGCGTACCAGAACGCGCAATGGTCCCCAAATTTTCAACGAGCTCTTCGCGACTCATCCCCAAGCCATCATCCGAAAGAGTCAGGGTTTTGGTTTTTTTATCGGGCACAATGCGGATGGACGGATTTTCCGGCAATGCCAATGCAGGGGTCGTCAGCGCCTCAAAACGGCGTTTATCAATCGCATCCGCTGCGTTCGCCACAAGCTCACGCAAAAAGATCTCACGATCTGAATAAAGTGAATTAACCACCAGATCGAGCAGCTGCCCCACTTCTGCACTAAAGCTATGCTGCTCCATCTGAGGGGTATTTGCGCTGTCCGTCCCGCTCATTTCCGTAATCATCTCCCTGGTAGAAGCAGAAGAGCCACGACACATCGCACTCTTCTACTCATTATTTTAAATGACGCTGTTAGATATAACGCTGAATTTATGCTTTTCAACAGGTCTGACTTGTTAGAGTGATTAAACTCATTTCTCCTTAGTCACAGGCCTTCTTTCGAGAAGAAATGATTAAATCTACGCCGTTATCCCATCATTCCTGCCGTTGTCCCTTCATCAACGACAATGGCCGTCCCATGCAACGCATCAGCCCCATCGCCCGCCAAAAATTCAACGACATTGGCAATATCCTCTGGGGTGGAGAAGGCCCGTCCACTCGGGTTTGCCGCAGCAATTTGGCGCAACACCTCCGCTTTTGAGGGGTCCTTCAGCAAAGCATCATGCATGGATGTTTTAACCCGACCCGGTTCAACTGCATTAATGTTAATCCCTAAAGGACCAAGCTCTAGCGCTAATGTCTTTACCAAAGACGTTACAGCCGCTTTACTCGCGCTATATCCTGAATATTTCGCAAAACCATAAAATCCAGAGATAGACGAAATAGCGATTATTTTTCCGTATGATGTTGTTGCGCTCTTACGTCGAATAAACGGCAGCGCTGCTTGAATGACATTCCAAGTGCCATTCACATTAACCTTCATCATACGCTCAAAAGCATCTGATGTCTCTGCAGCAATCGGTGTATCAAAAAATACACCTGCGCTGTGTACTAATACATCAATCACACCAACATGCTCATGAATATCCGCCATGAGCACTTTCAAAGCAGAAAGATCAGTAATGTCCACCCCGTAGGAAACAACCTTTACCTTCTTACCCTTCTGATCTGCAGCTTGTTCCACAGCATCAATTGCTTGCCGATAATCCTTGGTTGAATCACTCCCCACCAACACAAGACTATGCCCTGCACGAGCAAAATGCTGCGCAATAGCGAGACCAATGCCTGATGTTCCACCAGTCACGAAAACATTTTTTTGCTGTGCCACACTATATCCCTTCCCAATAAGGAGTTCTTTACTCGTATAACGTACCCATCATGATACGCTCCATCTTTGAACGCACCTCACATCTTCACAATTACCTTACCAGCTCCAGCGTGACCGGATCCCTCCTTTTCGGTAGCGCAATCGTGGGGATTGTGATCGCCTCATCTCCATGGAGTGTGTCTTTCCAACATCTCCTTGATCACATTCCTTTTCCTTCATTGCCCCTGACAACCGAGACATGGATCAGCCATGGGCTCATGAGTTTTTTCTTTCTGTTACTTGCGTTGGAGATTCGTCAGGAGTTCGACACGGGGTCACTCAAAGAATGGAAACAAGCTTTAATCCCGCTTCTAGGAGCAGCTGGCGGCATGGCCGTTCCCGCTCTCACTGCCATCATATGTGATCTTATCGTTCCCCATTCACCAGGATTCCAAGGATGGGCCATTCCCACCGCGACAGATGCTGCTTTTACGGTTCCCATCCTAACATTGATTCCCGGCATTCCATCATCACTTCGCGCCTTCTTAATGTCTCTCGCTGTTTTTGATGATTTGGGCGCCATTCTCATTTTGGCTCTTTTCTACGGCCAAACACCTCACCTCATATGGGTTCTTGGGAGTCTTTTGCCCTTATCTGTCCTCTTTCTCATGGGAAAAAAACAGGTTCGCTCTCTGTGGTGGTATCTCTTACCAACAGCCCTCCTTTGGTTAGGGCTTTATCACGCTGGTATTGAACCAACCCTCGCTGGTGTGGCCTTGGGCGTTTGTTATCCACCTCGCTTTGGTCGAAAGATTAGCCACGTCTTAGCTTTCCCTGTTGGAACCCTCATTCTTCCGCTTTTTGCTCTCGTCAGCACAGGGATCAATCTCCGCCAAATATCCCCCCATGATCTCACTTCTGCGCCTTTTTTAAGCAGTGCTCTTGGGTTGTGCCTCGGAAAGCCCATTGGGGTCGGAGGAACTGTCTTGCTCATCAATCAAACAAAGATCCTTCCTCCCATTCCCTTTCTGAAAGGAATGGGGCTTCTCGGCATCAGCTTCCTATGTGGAATAGGCTTCACAATCAGCCTGCTGATTACACAACTAGCCTACCCTTCACCGTCCCTCCTCATGGAAGGACGATGTGGTGTGCTTATAGGGTCTATTATCTCAGCCCTTCTTGGAGCGATCACCCTTCGCTGCGTTTTTCGGCGTCAATCTGTCGAATAAAACGACGCGGATCACCGTCTTCTGGATTGATAAAGATCACATCTTCTGGATCACGCCGCGGCGTATCAATCGCCAGAAAAATCACGGGCTCTTCGAGAACAGACGGAATAGCATGGACAGCCTGCCGAGGAAAAACAATCATATGCCCCGGCTCAAAGACAGATTCGTTCATTGGATCATCAATCCAAAAGGTCCCGCGACCAGACATAACATAAAGCACTTCATCACATTGCGTATGATAGTGCGGGGGGACAGAACGATAAACTCTAAAAACACGAGTACTAACCTGCTTTGAATCCGTTACATATTCATCCATAATCATGGTTGGTGCCGTCTCAGGAAATCGTTTCATGACTTCATTGAGATCAAAACGACCACCATAACGTTCTTGCTTAGTCATTACGTTTTCCTCCTCAAAACCAACTTCGTATTCCAAATGTAAAGCGTGCCATTGATGCACGCTCCCTTTGGCGACGTGCGATTTTACGCGCCTGCGTCAGGGGGGAATCATATGTCACAGCAATATAAGGAGCAAATTTGCGCCACACCTCGTAACGAAGACGTAGCCCTGTATCAATATCTGACAAACCTGCACCAACTTGCCGTCGAGGGTCAGCACGACTGTAGAGATTAAGCTCAATTTGAGGCTGCAAAATAAGACGGTTAGTCAATAAAATATCGTATGATCCTTCAAAGCGCGCCGCCACACCTCTGTCACTAAAATATCCTGTCGCTTGCACCTCGAACTGGTAGAGCGCCAACCCTTCGACACCAAAAGCCCCCCACGCACGCGTTGGACCACTATCAAGATCCAACCGAACACCTCCTTGCATATTGAAATAACTCGATATGGCACGACTATAGAGAAGTTCCTGAGCGCCATCGCTTACTTTCCCACGTGTCATCGTCCCTTCGGTTTTTAACCAAAGGCGATTGTAATCGGTGCCATACCACGCTTCACCATCCCACCTTAACGATGACCGCCCTCCTGATTGATAACGCCCTTCAAATTCATCCAACACACCATGAAACCATGTGTTTTGATCCATTTCAGGCTTAACCCCACCTAAAAACACAATCGGCGATGGCGCATCTGCGGCTTGATGCACGACACGTGATGGCTGTGGCTGTGGCTGTGGCTGTGGCTGTGGAGATGACATCATAGAATTGCCCATTGGCATAGACATATCCCCCATATCCATTCCCGCCATTGTTTGCGCTTGAGCAACAAAAGGAGCGGTCAAGCAGGCTAGTCCTATACTCACCGTCATAGCTACCTGCCTCATGATACGGACACCACCCGGAACATGCCGGTTGCCATGTGGTACATCAGGTGACAGTGAAACGCCCACATCCCGGGGACATCTGCAGTTACCAAAAAACGCATGATCGACCCTGGTTGGGAAATAACCGTATGTTTGATAGGGCGATAATCCCCCTGCCCATTTTCCAACTCGATCCAAAGGCCATGAAGATGGAATGGATGTTCCATCATCGTATCATTTATAATGGTAAACCGAACCCTTTCATTATGCCGCAACCGAATGGGACCAGATTCTGAGAATTTTCGACCATTAAACCCCCAAATATAACGCTCCATGTTCCCTGTTGCATGAAGGATAATTTCACGTGATGGAGGACGTAAATCCATAGCTCGACGTACAGAACGCAACTGACTATAGGCCAAGACACGTCGGCCATTATGTTCAAGCCCATCCCCCGGACTGGTCGTTCGATCAATCGGATGTTTCGCTCTATTTTGATTTTCAACATTAAGTGGCGGCGGACCAGGATCATCAATTTCAGCAGCCATCGGAAACGAAGCTGAAGAAGACTTCTCCATGGTTGACATGCCCTGCATGCCCCCATGCATCATCATGTCCATTCCCATATCAACCATAGTCCGCACAGGACGTGGATCCATGGGTGGGATAGCGCCCTTTAATCCATCTCGAGGCGTGAGAGTCCCTCGTGCATATCCAGTTCGATCTTCACTCTGAGCAAAAATTGTATAGGCTTCATTCCGACGCGGCTGAACAACAACCGCGTAAGTCTCTCCCACCCCAATACGAAACTCATCTACCGTTACAGGAGCAACCGGGTTCCCATCCGCCTCCACAATGGCCATGTCTAACCCTGGAATACGTATATCGAACAAGGTCATGGCTGCGCCATTAACAAAACGCAGTCTGATTTTCTCACCAGGACGAAACAAACCGCTCCATCCTTCGTTATGCGTTTGCCCGTTTAGAAGATACTGATAAATCACCCCACTGACATCAGAGATATCCGTGGCACTCATCCGCATATGAGACCATGTTAAACGGTCTTTTAGTGCCGGAATGATTCCGCCCCCTTGGCGCGCTTCATGCGCTAAAGAGGCAACACTTCTCTGACGGAAATTATAGTAATCATCCTGCATTTTAAGATTACTAATAATCTGCGCAGGAGAGACATCACTCCAATCGGAGAGAAGCAAAATATAATCACGATCCACGGCTGGTAAGGGATCTTCACCCGCAGGATCAATGATCAACGCTCCGTACATTCCGCACGGCTCCTGGCCCCCCGCATGGCTATGATACCAATAGGTACCACTCTGTTGGACTGGAAAGCTATAAGTGAAACTTTCTCCTGCTGGAATCCCCTTATAACTTAGTCCTGGCACCCCATCCTGATCAGCAGGCAAACGGATACCGTGCCAATGAATGGTCGTCATTTCATCTAAATGATTATGAACTCGAATCCGTACTTCCTGCCCTTCACGCCATCGCAAGGTCGGGCCAGGAAGACTATCATTAATAAGATAGGCAGGCGCTGTTTGACCGCCTATCGTCATGTTCCGCCGCGTAATATGCAGCTCAATGAGAGGAGAAGCCTCTGAGGATGGGCTCGCATATGTTGCGGCTGGCAATGATGCCGCCGCAACACTGACACCCGTTCCCGCCAAAAAACCACGGCGGGATATAGGTACTAATGTCATACTATCACCGATTTTTTACAAAACGCACTTCTGCTGAAGGAAGCCCCAACAAAACGAAAAATCATGCGACGAAAAAAATCGGTGGCCTCAATAACGCTGGGCTAGAATATGAAGGCAGCTCTTGCACTTCATCATAGAATAAGGCCCTGCGGCCTTCATGCCGCTGAGGAACATTATATTCCCTTGCCAAGGTCACAAGATCACAAAAGCCATAATGTGTCGCACAACACTTCCCCGCCATATCCTCCTCCATCGGAGAAACAACAGACGAAGACATCGTGGCTTCATCAAGCAACGCATGATGCGATGATACTGCTGAATGATGATGTGAGCTAACCGATAAACCATGGGCGGACACCGTCGACACGTGCGCCATCGCTACAGGTTCAAGCTGCATAAACAGACTGACCAGCAATGATAACACTAAACGTGACAACTTCTTGCCCACGACAAGCACCTCTATGATATGTGTGCCAATATGGGTAGAGATAAGAAGAATAGCTCCGCTTTGACAAGACTTATTTTACTAGGACGATTCCTATGAGAAAAACGATCACACTTCCCGTTTACGGAATGACCTGCGATGGTTGTGTTAACGCATTATCCCGCGTGCTCAATGCGTCCCCCGCTATCAGCCAAACATCTGTAACACTTTCTCCTGGAGAGGTCACACTTGATTATGATGATAGCAAAGCAACGGTTGACGACCTTAAGTCCCTTATTTCTCAAGCTGGTTTTGATACAACCCCTCTGAAAAAATGACTTTTTACCCTTGTCATTTTCCACGTGTAAGGAGGGTAGTGCTCCCCCTCTTAAAAAGGCACAATCATTCACTATGAAAAACCGTTCTTCTTCTGCTCCCGCTGCCCCAGATCAACCGTGCCGTCCCATACGAGCACGGTTTGTGGACGGAAGTATCATGCGTCATGTTGTTGTCATGGCCGGAACGGGCGCCATTGGGCTCATGGCTATTTTCATTGTTGATTTACTGAATTTTTTCTACATTTCTCATTTGCATGACCCGACGTTAACCGCAGCGATCGCTTTCGCAACATCTCTCAATTACGTTCAAAGTGCCGTCTCAATCGGGATGTCCATCGGTTTAGGAGCCTGCACAGGACGCCTCATTGGCGCCTATCGCCACACTCGAGCCCGGCGACACGCCTCAGCGTTCCTCGTCGTTATGCTTGCCGTTACATTTATCCTTGGTTCTATCACAGCACTGCTTGCGCACCCCTTCTTATGTCTCATTGGTGCCCGAGGCGATGCGTTAATACACGCAACGCATTTTCTGCAAATCACGTCGCCCTCACTGCCCCTTCTATGCCTTGGCATGGCTCTATCATCTCTTCTACGTGCCGTAGGTGATGCAAAAAGTGCGATGCGGGTCACCCTCACAGGTGCTTTTTGCACAGCCGTGATTGATCCCATTCTTATCTTTGGTCTGCATTTCGGCTTAGAAGGCGCGGCCATCAGTACAGTTCTCTCGCGCTGCGTCATCTGCTTCAGTGGGTTTCTTCACCTTCGTGGCCACGATATGCTGGAACGACCACGTCGTCGAATTATCCCCACAGCAACGGCTGAAATTAGTAAAATTGCTCTGCCAGCGATCGCGACCAACATGGCAACGCCCATTGGCAATCTCTTCGTCACGCACGCCATGGCACGGTTCGGTCTAGAGGCTGTCTCTGGTCAGGCCGTTATTGACAGAATAGTACCTGTTTCCTTCGCCTTTGTTTTTGCTCTCACCGCTTCTGTGGGCCCCATTATGGCGCAAAATCTTGGCGCCAAGCAGCCTCACCGCGTTAAAGAGACTTTCCTTGCTGCTCTTAAATTGACGACTCTTTGTGTCGGCATTGCGTGGATTCTTTTTGCGTCAACACAATCCCTCATTCTCCACTTATTCCATGTGCAAGGTGTCGGAGTTTCCCTCGTAACACTTTTTTGTCACTGGGTTGTGGCAAGCTATGCCTTTGTCGGCCTGCTTTTCGTTTCCAACACGGCTTTCAACAATTTGGGACACCCATTTTACTCAACGGGTTTCAACTGGGCTCGCGCAACCTTGGGGACCATTCCATTCGTTACAATCGGTGCAACCTATGGTCCCCAAGGCGTCATGATTGGACAAGCCCTTGGTGTTGTCATGACGGGGTCATTAGCGATGATGACCGCTTTTTCTGTTATAAAAAAACTTAGTCATCCGCCGACGTCTAACCCCCTTCACGCACACGCAAAAACCCGTTGATAGAAGGCCAGCTCCCGTTGAAAAGCGTCCACAATGACGTCTGGCTGACGGAAACCGTGGCCTTCCTTTGGATAAACATGCAACGAGGCCTCTTCTAGTTTTCCAACCAGTGCTTCTGCTTGCGCTAGCGGCACGACTTTATCAGCGTCACCATGTAAAAAGAGAACAGGAGCTTTAATTTTTTCAGGCCAACTCACGGGTGACCGTTCAAGATATGTTGCTTCTCCTTCTGGCCACGGGGCAATCAGCCCATCAAGATAACGCGCCTCAAAACGATGCGTATCCGCGACCAAGCCACGCAAATCTGTCACACCGTAGAGCGATGTTCCCGCGACAAAAAGATCAGACTGAGCCAACGCTGAAAGAACCGTCAAACCACCAGCACTGCTGCCACGGATAACACAACGTGCAGGGTCTACGAGCCCTTGCTTGACGACCTCACGCACCGCCAAACAGCAGTCTTGAACATCTCGTACCCCCCAAAGCCCATTGAGAGCCTCTCGATAAGAGCGCCCAAACCCTGTTGACCCACGGTAATTAACGTCTAACACCGCAAACCCACGCGAAGCCCACCATTGCACCTTAAATGAAAGGTCCGTCCGCGCTTGCCCGGTTGGCCCACCATGCACAATCACCACTAATGGAGGTTTCGCATCAGGCTTCACGCAATGTTTTCCATGTGCAGGGGCGTAAAATAACGCCCGAACTGGCCCAATATCGTCAGACGTCTCACATTGTATAACACGCGGCACGGCAATATCAGCGCGCTCCACTCCCTCTGGCAGATGCCATGCTTCACGAAAACGATGCCCTTTTGCCCCAGGCCTCCCAATCATCAATGAAGGCGGATGATCAGCCGGCGCGTCAATCCAAGCAAAATCCGCCTCGTCCTTGTTTAAGGGAAAAGGAACATTCTCCGGTGTTCCTCCCCACTCAACATTTCGCCACCCAGCCTTGGGAGAATAACGACGAATTTGAGAAAAACCTTCCTTTATCCCCCGAACCAACAACTCACCATGAGGCAACGCAACATAGGACCGTTGGCCAAAGACCCAAGCGGGCAAGCCAACCTCAAGACCTGCATGTGGCAGATTAAGATCCCGCCAACGATTCTCAGACCTCACAAAAGCGATAGGTGCCCATACTCTTTCATGCCCAGCGCATGAACGATCAGACAAAGCATAAAGGCGCTCCCCATCCCATAAGGGTTCCATAACGCTGCAGGCTTCTTTTTCACCTTCCAACACATATATGGGAGTATTTCTCTCTTCTAATGACATGACGCAAAGACGTGTTTCCGTCCAAGGCATGTGAGGATTATCCCAGGCGATCCATGCAAGATAGCATCCATCAGGAGAAGGACGCGGCGAGGCATAAAAATCGGCCCGTTCATCAAGAACAGAAATATCCCCGTCAGAGGATACGGAAACTATTTGGGCACTTTCTTGATCTCCCACATGCACTTCACGCACACAGAAGACTTCCTTCCCTGACGATGAAAAAGCCAAATCCGCGAAGTAACCGTTTTTCCCATCACTTCCCGTTTCTGCACACCATAACTGAGACGTGTGTCCTTGAAGGCTCAACCATAAACCTCCCCGACGACGGTCACTAAAAATAACCTCTATCCCATGTTCTGAAAAACGGTAGGTCCAAGCCCCCCCGCCATAAACATTCACATTTGTGCCAACATCACTCTCTTGAGGGGTTAAGTCATGGATAGTTCCATCATGAGAACGCCCCACGACAACATGACGTCCTCCATCCTCAGGCCGTCGCTCTAACCAGAGCACCCACCCTTGATCAGCACGTAACTCACTAAATGTACGGTTTTTTTGAATGATTAACTGGGGGCTTACCCATGATTCCAGGCTCATTGGCAACATACCGTTTCCTCTGATGCATAATTATATTGCACTAATTAATCTGTGATATACTCTCTCGAGAACATATCCTTATCATGACGTCGATAGGAGTAGTCCCCTGCATCATATTTTCGACTTTCTAGCGCAACTTCCGAGCCAGTACGCCTATCTTGTACTGGGTGGGATTATTATGTTCGAAAGTACTGGGGTTCCCCTCCCTGCTGAAAGTCTTTTAATTCTTACATCCCTCTATGCGGCAAAAACCCATCACCTCTCTCTTGAGGGCGTCATGGCATCCGCTATTATCGGCGCCATTCTAGGGGATAACCTTGGATATGAAATAGGACGTCGCTTCGGCTATGGTTTGTTAGAAAAGCATGGAAGCAAAATTGGATTAAATTCTGACCGCCTTCTGTTGGGGCGTTATCTCTTCCGTCATTATGGAGGGCTTGGCGTTCTCATGGGACGCTTTATGGCCATTTTACGCATTTTTATAGCCCTTCTCGCAGGTGCTGTGCGTATGCCATGGCTCCAGTTCTTCTTCTACAATGCGCTAGGGGGCACTCTGTGGGGAGGAAGCTACGTTTTCATTACATACAAACTCGGTGAACAAATCGAAGATTTCTCCGGCCCTGTAGGGATATCTGTCGGTGTCGTCGCTGTACTCGGGATGGTTGGGGGTTTTCTCTTTCTTCGTCACCATGAACATGCGCTTTTAGAAAAAGCAAAACTTGACGAAGAACAGTATCTGGCACGACAAAAAAAGAAACGCACCCCATAAGACTACCACTACACTTTATTAAAAAGCTTCAATTTGAGTCGTTGAATACAAGAGACTACACTATAAAGAAGAACGGCGCCGATGCTGATCCAAAAAGAGACAGGAGCATCGGTGAACCAAGAGAGAATTAAGCCACTCCATGAGAGGGCGAGAGCTGCGATAATAGAAAAGATGATCCCTTTTAAAGGGGATAATTCTAAGCGTAGGGCTGCGGACGCTGGGCCAATCATTAAGCTGAAAGATAACAAAGCTCCGGCTATCTCGGAGCATGCTGATGTTGCTAAGGCAGCAAGGATCATAAAAGAGCGGGATATGTGTGAGACTGATACGCCGCGTGCCTCTGCGAGGTCTGGGGAGAGACTTGAAAAAAGAAGTGGGCGCCAAAGAGCCCCGAGAAGGATGATACAGAGAAGGAAAACACCTCCTAACTCCATCAATGTTGTGGTGCTGAGACTTAAGACATCGCCGAATAGAAGAGTTGTTGCCTGATTAGAAGCTGTATTAGCCTCATGAAGGCACCATACACCAAGCCCAAGGCTTGCTGTGAGGGCGAGGCCTGTCATGGTTTCGCGGCGGAGAGGGTGAAATGATCCACCAGTTTTATGCCCTTCATGAGCAATAAAGAATCCAGCAATAAGGCTTGATCCGATCATGCCGAGAAGTGGAGAAAAACCGATCCATACAGCTGCTGCAGCTCCGCTAAAACCGATATGAGGGAGGGCATGTGCTGCAAAAGTTTGTCGGCGAAGAAGCATGAACCATCCGACAATTCCCGCTAAAACGGATACGAGAAAACACCCTATAAAAGCGTGCTGCATGAAGGAAAATTCAAACATATAACTTCCCATCTTTCAGCCATATTTCACGGAGTGGCTTTGAAGAACCGTCAAGAGTTAAAGATTCATGGGCTGTCATAAGAATATTGAGACCAAGTTGTTGGTGTAACTGATTCAAGAGAACAAGATTTTTTTGTCGAGCAATTGGATCTAAAGCCGCTAAAGGTTCATCGAGAATGAGTAGTTGGGGAGATCCTGATAGAGCTTGAGCTAAGGCAATACGCTGCCTCTCTCCTCCCGATAAAACGCCAATAGGGCGATGGGCAAGTGACTGGGCGTTCGTAAGCGTCAATAACGTCATAGCATCATGCCGACGCTTTAAATTGAGTGGAAAACCCCATTTGGTCCCGGAAATACTGGCTATTACGTGATCAATAACCGGAATCATGGGGGCCGCCTCCCCTGCTTTTTGCGGCATATAACCAATATAAGGACGAGCTTTTTGGGGAGTCGTTCCCAAGACGGTTAATGATCCTTGTTGAGGGGCTTCAAGCCCTAAAAGAGAGTGAAGAAAAGAGGTTTTTCCCGTTCCATTATTCCCACGGAGAACCGTAATTCCTGTGAGTGACAATTTGAGTGTCGCGTCCGACAAGACAACACAAGGTCCAACAATAAGTTGGAGATTGTGACAAACAATATCCGATGCTCTCATGGTGTGAGAGCGGTCCTGTTGAGGGCGTGTTCGATATCATCAAGAGTGTGATTCATCCATCCTTGCCAAGACTGGCCAGTGGGTAAATTTTCACCAAGCTCTATGGTGGGGATATGATGAGCGTTAGCTAATGTTTTGATCGTTTCAACCTCGGGCGCCATGACGGTGGGATTTACGAGTAAAAAACGTATCTTATGTTGTGTGATATTTTCTTCTAGTGAAGCGGTATCACGAGCAGAAATACCATTTTCATTCATAACGGCTAAAGCCCATGGGCGGTCAACGATAGTAAGACCAGCGTAAGAAAGTAAACGCTCTCCAGCGGGTTCAGTAATAGCGATCGTTGTTCCTTGGAAATGTGCTTTTAAGTGATCCAGGCGGATAAGGATCTTCTGAGTTTGTTCTGTGAATTGATCCAGACGACCCTTAATTTCCGTCGCATGGTCAGGGTCTTTCGTTATAAGCCATTGTGCAATGTTAAAGGCTGCATGGCGCACAATTTTTGGATCAAAAAATAAATGAGGGTCATCCCCAGGACGCCAATTCCCTTCTTGTTGAGCCATATTAAAGAGATGCACGTTCTGGGGAATAAGAGAAAGAGCCCAATCATCGTAGGTTGCACCGTTCAGTAAAACGGCGTCTGCTTGCGATAAAGTGCGTGCTAAGGAAGGTGTGGGACGTAAATGATGTGGGTCAAGCCCCGAAGCCGTGATGAGCACTGTTGTATGAAGCGCGTTCCCTCCAATTTGTTGGGCGATATCACACCAAACATGCTCAACACAGACGAGCGCCTGGGGGCGAGCAGACGCACTATGCGATAGACCATCAAAGGTAAGCCATGAGCAGGTTAAAAGAAGAGCAACACGACAATAATGAGGCCACACACGGAGGGGGTGACTTTTTATATGCTTTAAAGCGTATGTTATAAGATAACATATTAAAAATAGAAAAAACCCACCCAAGGATAGAAGCCTCTTACAAAGAAAGACATTTGAGGGGGAAGATTATCATAAAGATATGGTGGAGCCAATCGGGATCGAACCGACGACCTCCTGAATGCCATTCAGGCGCTCTCCCAACTGAGCTATGGCCCCACAATCGCACTTCCAGCTGTGCGTGAGCCTCTATATCGTTCTCGTGATGGATTAGCAAGATAAAAAATCTAATCCACCATTTCTGAGATGGTTACGCGGGAAGGGGGCTTTCCGTTAAGTCATCAGCCCTGCGTGACAACGAAGTGCTTCAAGAAGGGGAAGTCTTGGTAGCCCTAAGACAGCATCCATTTCTCCCTCAATATGCTTGAAAAGATGGATTCCCGGACCTTCCATTCGATAAGCCCCGACACAGTGGATAATTTCATGGCTATCGTAACGTAAATACTGTTCTAAAAATGCGTCAGAGAAATTTCTCATGGTGAGCTGCGGTGTACTGAGATGCTGCCATACACATTTTTTATTTTTCCATAAAACAAGAGCGGTATAGAGCGTATGTGTTCGTCCGCGGAGATATTGTAGATGTCGCCGCGCGTCTTCTATTGAAGATGGTTTTGCGAAAATAGTGCCATTACATTCGAGAATTTGATCTGCAGCGATAATAATGTCGTTCTCTGAGCTCTGTTTGCTTATCGCATCCGCTTTTGCATTCGCTAAAGCATACGTCATTTCAGCAATAGAGTTATTTTGAGCATTGTTGCGTAAAGCGTCTTCATCAATATGAGCGGGTATAGCGATGGCTTTTACTCCCGCCTCGGTCAGAAGGCGCTGTCGGATTGTAGAACTGCTTGCAAGGATTAAGGGAAAGCGGGTTGGAAAATAGTTCATCATGAGGGGAAGTTTAGACAAATTAACGCGTAATGATAGCGAATGATTCCTGAGAAAAATGGCTCTAGAAGAATCCATTATGTGTACGTTTTTGAATGACATATACATACAAGTCTATTGTGGAAAAATTTGGATAACCTCCTACACTCTTTGATAAACAAGGATTTTTTGTTGATTTTTTCTGTGGGTAAAATGTGGAATTTTATTGAATAAGAAGATCACAAATCCTGCAATTTTCTCTTACATCTCTCATTCTTTTCTTTTATCAATTGGTATCATGTCTCACGAAAAAAAGATTTCCTCAGCAATGGCTGAAACTAAGCCCCTTCTTCGCGCTCTCCGAGGAGAGGCTGTGTGGCCACCTCCTGTCTGGCTTATGCGACAAGCCGGACGTTACCTTCCTGAGTTTCGCGCTCAGCGGGAAAAGGCTGATTTTTTAACACGGTGCATGACCCCGGATATTGCTGTTGAACTGACGCTTCAGCCTATTCGTCGCTATCACATGGATGGCGCCATTCTTTTTTCTGATATTTTGATTCTTCCATGGGCTATGGGCCAGTCTCTGCGTTTTGAAGAGGGGCGAGGGCCTATTCTGTCTCCTATTCGTTCAGAGCATGATCTTCAGATGTTGGATGAAGATCGCCTGATGGAGGCAACGGCTCCAGTTCGGGAAGCTTTGCGTCGACTAACAAAAGAACTTCCTAAAGAAACAACATTATTAGGCTTTGCAGGAAGCCCCTTCACCGTATCATGCTACATGATTGAGGGCGGTGGATCGCGTGATTTTATGCATACGCGCCAGCTCATGCAGAAAAATCCAGCACTTTATGATGCGTTAATGGATCTTTTGACACGTAATACAGCAAAAATGTTGTGTGGGCAGATAGAAGCTGGAGCGGAAGCGGTAATGCTCTTTGATTCTTGGGGAGGCTTGCTTCCGCCTGAGGAGTTTCGCCGTTACGTTATTGAGCCAACGCGCATCATTGTTGAGCATATTCGGAAGCACCATCCTGAAACGCCTATTATCGGCTTTCCACGCTTAGGTGGGGTGATGGTTGAGGAATATGCGACGAAGACGGGTATAAATACTCTAGCACTTGATACGGTTGCTGACCTGCCTAAGATTGCCAAAATGGTGCCTGAGCATATCACGCTTCAAGGAAATTTGGACCCTATGACGTTGCTCAATGGCGGGGAGCGTTTGGTGCAGGAGGCGAAGCGGATACGTGATACCTTGAAAGGGCGCGCTCATATCTTCAATCTAGGGCATGGGGTGATGAAGCAAACACCACCCGAGCATGTGGCAACATTGGTTGAAACAATAAGGAACGTGTAATGCCCGCTACTGAGCTAAGAAATGGCCTGAAATTGGTTATTTTTGATTGCGATGGTGTGCTCATTGATAGTGAGCGTCCTTCGTGTCACGCGACAGCACGTTTTGCCCGTTCCATCGGTTTGGAGATGAGTGACCAAGAGGCGTTGGAGCGTTTTGCCGGGAAGGCGCTTCCTCAAGTTGCGCGTGAGCTCAGTAAACTTTCAGGACATCCGCTCCCCCCTGACACGGCAGATCGGCTGCGTCAGGGGTTGGTTGATATGATGAAGAAGGGGGCGTCCCCTGTTGATGGAGCTCCAGAGCTTTTAAAGGCTTTGGTCGCCCATCATATTCCGATAAGGGTGGGCTCTAATTCTTCGATGGCTGAGATGGAAGCCAAATTTCATCGTACGGGAATGGATACATATCTACCAGAGGATCGTATTCATTCGGCAGTGGATATGCATCATCCAAAACCAGATCCCGAGGTTTATCTTTATGCCGCGCGTCAGGAAGGTGTGTTACCGACAGAAGCTGTGGTTGTAGAAGATAGCGATACGGGAGCTGATGCGGCACGCCGGGCAGGAATGTCGTGTATTTTATTACGTGATGATGGGCATCCATTACCACCGTACTGGCCGGTTGAAGGGTTTGTACGTGTGCAACATTTGTCCGAAGTGTTGCCATTGATAGAAGCTAAAGTGGCGCCAGGCGTCAAAAAGTAGATAAGGAGAGTAAATGCCGTGACATTGTTTTTAATGGGCCATTTAAGTTGGATTCTTGCCCTTCATGTCATGGCATTTATTTCTTGGATGGCGGGATTGTTTTATCTGCCTCGTCTTTTTGTTTACCACACACAAGTGTCAAAAGGTTCTTCGGAGAGTGAGCGTTTTTCATTAATGGAAAAACGTTTATTGCGACAGATCATGACGCCGGCCATGTGTGTGACGCTTCTTACAGGGGCTATTATAGCGTCCCTTCCGGGTGTAATTGACTGGCATGCTGCTTGGTGGTGGGTGAAGTTGTTATGTGTTGTGGGAATGTTTGCGTTTCACGGTGCCTGCGCGCGTTGGTGGAAGGGGTTTGCTAGCGGTAGAAACACGCATGACGAACGTTTCTACCGTTTGGTGAATGAAATCCCCACCGTTTTAATGATGGTTATTGTGATTATGATCATTGTGCGCCCTTAGGGTCTGTTAGAATTTAAGGAATAACGTTTCTTCCTATATGGAAGGGATGAGTATGACGGACAGCGTCATTTCTGACAGGATGTGACTCCGCCTCAATCACTTAATTGAAGAATAGCGCCCCAAAGGTAAGAAAGCTCCACATTATCTGAGATGAACTGTTTCAGCCATTTTCTGGCGTCATCAGAATGGCACGAAATGGCGTGCCATTCCTTCTAAACTGGGACTTAATAGCTGGCTGCCCACAATATGCATACAGAAATAGACAGTTGGTGGAAAATCTCTGGGCAAGGCTCAAGAAATGAAGGGCAGCGGCAACACGCTATGAAAAAACAGCTTCATCTTTCATATCCGTGCTCTACGTCGCTGCTTCAGTTGATTGTCTTAAATTCTAACAGAACCTAAACTAAAAATCACTTAATGTAACAATTCTCCAATGAAGCAAAAAAATAAACACAACCAACATGACATGAATAATAATAAGGGTCTTCATGTCTATGACAGGCACAGCACTAGGATCCTTAGCCGAGCGTTTCCACAACATAATATCTATTCCTTTACAGGCCTTTCATAAGACGCTGCACAGTCGCAGCAACGCTCTGCTTCCAGTCAGGAAGACGTAAACCAAAAATACGTTCTAATTTCTCATTGCTTAATCGTGAATCTGCCGGGCGAGGGGCAGGAGTAGGCCAGTCTTCTGTTTTAATGGCCTGAATTTCAGGCAATGGTTGCCCATATCGCTCTGCCTCTTTCAATGTAACAGAGGCAAGATCATACCATGTTGCAGAGTCCCCACCACCGGTTGCATGGAAAACTCCAGCATAGGCAGGCTTCCATCCTGTTTCACGGATTTTGGCTATAATACCAAGAATAACGCGGGCTAAATCATCTGCACTTGTTGGATTTCCACGTTGATCCCCAACAACACGTAACACCGGATTTTTTGCACCAGCATTAAGCATCGTCCGCACAAAATTCTTTCCATACGCCGAATAGACCCACGCTGTCCGCAAAATAATATTCTTACCATTCATTGCCAAAATGGCTTGCTCACCAGCAGCCTTTGTTCGGCCATAAGCCGTTGCTGGCGCAATTGGATCACTCTCCACATAAGGTGTCCCTTTGCGTCCATCAAAGACATAATCCGTGGATACATGAATGAAAGGAATATCACGCGTCATACATTCTCGAGCCAGAAAGGCCGGCCCTGTATGATTAGCCTTCTTCGCCGATGCTTCTTCACTCTCAGCTAAATCCACAGCCGTCCATGCCGCTGCATTAACAACAAATTTTGGATTTAACCGCTCCAAGATATCAGCAATTTGCTCAGGACGCTCCAAATCATAATCTGGGCGACCAATGGTCGCAACGTCCGTGCCTCCCAGCTGACGTAACGACGTTGCCAATTGTCCTTGGCGGCCAATAACCAGGATGAGTGAAGGAGACATCATAACAATTATCCTGTGTAAGAAAACCAGTCTTTGGCCGCAGAAAACGACGGAGAAGCAAGATCTTTTTCTGATAGAACAACCTGTTCTGGGTCAACTGGCCAATCAATACCAATCTCTTTACAATCCCAGCGCACGCTCCGCTCAGAAGCTTTGTTATAGAGAGCGGTGCATTTGTACTGCACCTCTGTGTTTTCCTCCAACGTGACAAAACCATGGAGGAACCCTGCTGGAATCCATAATTGCGACCAGTTTGACGCAGATAGCTCTGCCCCAGCCCATTGCCCATATGTGGGAGAGCCTGTCCGCGCATCAACAGCCACATCCCAAATAGAGCCTCGCGTCACACGAACCAACTTTCCCTGGGCATATGGCGCGAGCTGACAATGTAACCCACGCACAACCCCCTTCTGCCGTGAAAGACTCTGATTATCCTGCACAAAAGTTTCGGAAATCCCAGCGTCCTTCATCCGTTGAACATTATATGTTTCAGAAAAAAAACCGCGGCTATCTTCGAATCGGGGAGGTGTTATGAGTAAAACCTCAGATAGAGAAAGAGGGGTAACCTTCATAAAATTCTCTCCAACTCTTACTTCTTATGCTTGGAAGGATGTTTGCTACCATCCGCAACTTTGATCAGCATCTGCCCAAGGGCTGTTTTATGCATGCTCTCTCCGCGTTCGCGAAGTTGATCAACAGAAATAAACCCCATCCGGAAAGCCGCTTCCGTTGGCGACCCAACCAACAGCCCTTGCCGTGACTGAATAGCCTGAACAAAGGTGCCTGCCTGCATCAAGCTATCAGGAGTCCCTGCATCCAACCATGCACAACCACGATCAAGGTGATCTACTTGCAATGTGCCTTCTTCAAGATACAGATGGTTCAAATCCGTAATCTCGAGCTCTCCACGCGCACTTGGCTTTACCTTATGCGCCATCTCACACACACGATGATCATAAAAATACAATCCTGTCACAGCCCAATTGGATTCAGGATTTTTCGGTTTTTCAATGATATCTAATGCGCGCCCTGTTTCATCAAACGTCACAACCCCATACCGCTCTGGGTCACGAACCTGATATGCAAAAACAGTGGCCCCAAGCTGCCGCCGCGTTGCATTGAAAAGCATAAACTCTAAGCGATCAGCAAAAATGAGATTATCGCCCAACGCCAAGGCACAAGGCGAGCCTGCGAGCCAATCTTCTGCAATAAGAAACGCCTGAGCGATCCCATCAGGGCTCGGCTGCGCTCGGTATGTGAACTGGACCCCAAAAGTCTTCCCATCACCCAACAAGCGCTGGAACTGCGGAAGATCATGTGGTGTCGTGATGATCATAATATCCCGAATACCAGCAAGGATCAGCGTGGAGAGCGGGTAGAAAATCATCGGTTTATCGTAAACAGGCAGGAGCTGCTTCGATGCCGCTAATGTCATGGGGTGAAGGCGTGTACCAGACCCACCAGATAACAAAATCCCCTTTGTCTGAGGCATAGTCTTGGTCGATGATATAATCATGATCCTCCTCCGAGGCGATGCCCCTTATAACGATGCTCAAGAATGGGCTGCCACCACGCCGAATGATTCAAATACCACTGAATTGTTTTACGTAATCCCGTATCCAAGTCGTGCGTAGCTTTCCACTCCAACGCTTCTTCCGCATGGGATGGATCGATCTCATACCGAAAATCATGGCCCGGACGATCAGACACAAAACGGATCAACCTTTCACGCGGCCCCGCCTCGTCTGGCCGTAGCTCGTCGAGGATAGCACAAATTTTCTTAACAACCTCTAAATTATCATGCGGCTGTCGTGCACCAATTGCGTAAGTATCGCCTGGCTTGCCACGTTCAACAGCTCTTACGAGTGCTTCAGCATGGTCCTCAACATAGAGCCAATCTCGAATGTTCTTACCCTGTCCGTAAACAGGCAACTCTTCTCCTCGAAGCGCTTTGATAATCATTAATGGAATAAGCTTCTCAGGAAAATGGAAGGGCCCATAATTATTTGTTGTGTTCGTAACCAAACAGGGAAGGCCATAAGTACTGTACCATGCCCGGACAAGATGATCTGAAGCAGCTTTCGTCGCTGAATAGGGACTCCGGGGATCGTAGGGTGTTTTTTCTGTAAAAGGAGGATCATTTTCATCCAAATGCCCGAACACCTCGTCCGTAGAAATATGCTGAAACCGAAATTTCTTTTGCCGTTCAGAGGATAATTTATTCCAGTACCCGCGGGCAACCTCCAATAGCGTGTAAGTTCCTGTGACGTTCGTCTGTACAAACGCCCCAGGCCCATCAATGGAACGATCCACATGACTTTCTGCAGCCAGATGCATAACGGCTTCTGGCTGATAGGATTCAAAAAGGGGCTTAAGAGCTTTCGCATCTATAATATTGACTAACGCGTGACGATATCGCGCATTTTCTGAAACAGACGCGACATTCTCAGCTGACCCAGCATATGTCATGCAATCAACATTGAGTACATCATGCGACGTCTGTTCAATAAGATATCGCACAACAGCCGAGCCTATAAAACCACACCCACCCGTCAGAAGAATACGCATAAAGAAGAGCCCTTATCCTGAAAGAGAAATTATCCCCTTCCTTCATTTCCCAGTAATTTAGCCGACACGGTCAGAAAAAAGGGACCGTCTTTGAATGTTACCCCATGAATTATCCCTTAATTAGATGAAAATATTATCTATTTTTATCAATTATTGCAAATACCCCCAATGATCAGGCATATTTTATTTTACTTTTTATTAATATTTTTCTTCTTTGTCTTCTATAGTCCTCTCCCTTACGAGAAAGCAATGAGATCTTTGTCCTACCTCTTCATTGAAGAGACCTCCCTCATAAGACATAAAATGAGAAAGTTCTTCTTGAAGCAAATCTTATTCCTCGCTATGCGCCCTTGTCATGGAAGAACGGAGACCTGACTTGTGAAAACAAGGACGCACAAAAAGATCGACCCTCAGGCTCATTTTCTTGACGGACCAGGCCTCCCCTCAGGAACAACGCGTTTTTGGCTTATTCGCCACGGGGTTGTTGACGAAGTGGCACGTCAGACCATGTATGGCACCCTAGATGTACCCCTTTGCCCACAGGCCCTCCAAACACAACGTAATGCCTATTCCGCTTTAGCAAAACAACTCCCTCCGAAGGCCCTTTGGTTTAGCTCTCCGCTCAAACGGGCTCAAGACACAGGAGCGACCATTCAAGCTGCTGGGAAAATCTCACACCCTATTGAAATAAACCAAGCCTTTACCGAACAATCAATCGGGGAGTGGAGTGGGACGCCCCATGACAAATTTCCGTCACTCCTGCACCAACCTCCTCATCCTTTCTGGTCCATTTCAGCCATGGAAACACCTCCAGGCGGAGAAAATATGGAGACAGTTAAACGTCGTGTCGGCCGGGCACTTGATCATCTAGCAGAGACACACCCAAAACAGGACATGATCATTCTAAGCCATGGTGGTGCTATCCGCATGGCTCTCGCGCACTGTCTCTCAATTTCACCTGATACAGCGCTTTATTTTACTATCCAGAATCTATCCGTCTCCATTATCGAATATATTGAAGGGTCGTGGCGTATCATATGCGTTAACTCTCTCCCTGATTTTGGAGAAACGCACTCATGACGAAATGGTGGTTTCGTAGTGACACTCTTTTTAAATCTATTTTAAAAAATACGGGTAAATTAGGATCTACAAAATTTATTGGAGCCCTCTTAGGGCTTGTTGCCTTAATCTGCACCGGTCGTGGTTTGCGCCCGCATGATTTTGGTGTGCTTACAATGATCGGGGCCTATGCCGAAAGTGTGAGCTCCATCGCCCAGTTTCAGAGCTGGCAGATTGTCCTCCATTATGCGTCAATCCCCTGGAAGAACGGAAACCGGGATCGTGTAAAAACGACCATTCAATTTGCCCTTGGCCTCGATCTTTGTACAAGCCTTATCGGTACAATCGCAGGTGTTGGGGCTCTCCTTTTATTCAGTCATCCTTTAGGGATTCACGCGCACCATAAACACCTTGTCCTTCTCTATTGCATCCTCATTCCAGGCATGAGTGCTTCCAGTGTTTACGGCATTCTCCGTCTATTTGACCGTGTTGATATCGTCTCGAATCAACAAGTTGTCACACCTACTGTTCGTGCCATCCTGTGCGCCATTGTCTTCTTTACAAAAGGTGGTTTGGTTGGTTTCGTCTGGGCGTGGTTTCTTGGAGCCCTAGCAGGCCAACTTTATATGTGGATCACAGCCTGGATAGAATTAAAACGTCATAATCTACGTGATGCTTTCCGCCCAGACCTCTTCCGCGCAACACGCGAAATGCCCAAAGGATCATGGAGTTTTGTATGGGCTACAAGCATCAATGTGGTCTTAGAATCAGCTTGGGAGCCCGTTACAAATTTGATCATTGGGCGTATCTTAGGAACGTCGGCATCCGGTCTTTATCGACTAGCAACCACTTTTCTTGATTCCGTGCAGAGACCAGCCAAATTACTCGAAAAAAGCTATTATCCAGAGGTGGTACGCTTAGATCCTCGTACACAAGAACCGTGGCGTTTAGCTCTCCATACATCACTCTTATCTGCACTGATTGGTATTGTCGCTACGTTGGTTGTTTATATTGGCGGTAAGCCTGTCATTAGCATTTTTGGGCATCGCTACGCTGATGCAGCGCAACTCATGGTCTGGATGTCACCTTCCTTAATTTTCTTCATGGCTGGCTTATCCATGGAAGGCGTTCTCTACACAGCAGGACGTGCACGATACATCATGTATGTACAATTCATCGCTGTTGCCGTGTATATCCCCTTACTCATCACGATGGGCCATCGTTATGGCCTTAATGGCGTAGGGTTTGCTTATACAATTGGCATGATCTTCCTCACATTGCTCACCTTTGGGTTAACCATGATCACCTTTTTGCGGCGTAGATTCATTATTCCACCGCACGAGCAAGACATCGCCTCCTGACTTTTCACGTTCTTACCCCTTTGTCGTATGATTGAGTTATGATTCCTTTCCGCTTCTTAAAATCCCGTTTTGACAAGCCTGAAGCTCCGCAAGAACAGCTGGACACTGTTTTTGAGTATATCTTGTTGGATGACGTCCCTCACTTCGATACGCCGCTCCCTACAAATGTCCTCCCTCTCTGTACACCACAGGAGGTTGGAGAGGGTTATCGTCTTTGCTGGCAGCTGCTGGAACAGGGCGTAAATAGACGTGCCTTCAGTCGTCTTACACTAAAGATTGCGTGCTCGGGTCATGCTAGCCCTGAAGAACAACGTGATTTTAAATATGCACGTGCCAAGTTCAAACATATGCGCTTTGCATGTGCAAACTTCGCCCAGTCGCACCGCTACCCCATTTTGCTCCATATTATTACAATTATTATGGGAAATATGCAGGATGCGTTTAAAAACCACCAGCGTACAGCCACATTACTTAATGGCCTCCTCCTATGGTATATGCTCACGCCCCCATTTTATTGGCTTATTCGACTTCCTTTGATCATCATCCGCCTGGGATCTCCCGAGGATATTCTCAACTACCAAAAGAAACAAAATAAAAAGCTCGCTCGTCTCATGACAACACTTCAATCAACGACGGGTCATGAGTTTCATGTTATGCGTAAAATCATCAGTCGGCGTGTCTCTTTTAACGATACTTTACGCACAATACGGCCATCGCATCAGCTTAACCAACTGTCAGAATATCTAGCGACGGTTAACGGTATGATGGGAGATATGCACGACACGATCATTGAGAAAAAACTCAATGGAACGCAAAGCTACCACCGTGACCGATTTCAACCTCCCTCTAAAATCATCGAGCGCATTAACGCCTTCTTATCAAGAGGGGAGAAAGAAACGTCACATTAAACCCCGCCGACGTAATGTTTCTAAAATATCCTCACGGACTGTCAAGTACGCACGACGCGCATCAAGTGTAACTTTGGGAGCATTATTAAATGTAAGGCGAGGCATAATATCAAATTTAGGTGCCAACGTTTCCCGATCATGATCGGGCTTTCTCTGCAACGCCGTTTCTATGTCAACATCTAAAAAAATGACGAGATCAGGCCTATAATCGGCCATTTTTTGATAAATTTTTTGCTCCCATCGCACTAACAAACGAATGAATGGATTGTTCGTTCGACCGGCAGATAAGCCAGGACCATCACATTGACCAGGAATTTCCGCTTGTGGATAACGATCTGTAATGACGAAATACCCATCTTCAACCGCCTTCTGAACACGCCGAAAACGGGACAAGCGCACAATTGATAAGCAGAAAATAACCAGCGCTGTTACGAAGCCTGGAATTTTTTCTCCTTTTGTCCGTGTCTTTTTAGCTTTGCTCTGTAGTTTTTTTTCCAACATGCGGCCGATAATCGGCCAATGACCAATTCGACGCCCTAAATCACCCGTACCAAGGCCAAGATAGCCGTACATTGTGGGCTTCTTATAATTAAGCGTTTTAACGAGATCCTCGCTTAAACTGGATTTTCCTGACCCATCACAGCCTACTAAAGAAATGAGAGCACCGGCGCGGGGTCTTGGATAAACATCGACAACCTTATGTACAGCTGCTTTTGCTTGAGACAAAACGTCATCAAGAGGCTTTGTCGAATCCAAATCTAAGATGGGTGTCCCGTCAAAGGTCAGTTTTGAAATATCACTAATTTTCCGTTCCAATTTAAAACGGAGATGATCTGGCTTTCTCTTCAACGCCGTTTCAATATCAACATTCAATCGAATAACGAGATCTGGCTTGAAACGCGCCATCCGTGCATAGAATGACCGCTCAACGCGACTCAAAAGCTGAGAAAACTTCCCAGACGTTTTCAAATTTGCCAAAGTGGGGCCATCCATCGGCCCTGGAACGTTATTTTGAGGATAACGATCTGTTAAAATCGCGAACCCTCTTTTGTGCAACAAGCGCATCTTAGAGAACCGTACAACACGACGCATCGAGAGGATAAACCCCGTAATAACCGCCGTAAAGGTTGATTTTTCTCCCGACTGTGTGCGCTTATTTTCCTTATGGGCGCGCCTACTCACCCAAGGCCCAATAAATGGCACTGGGTGTAAGACACGTTCCAAATTCCCTGCCTGCTTTCCCAAATGACAAAACACCGTTGGCCGCTCTTTGGACAACTCTTCCAAAAGAGCTGCTCCAACCGTCGACTTCCCACTACCATCACAACCGATAAGCGCAATGACCGGCTGCTTCCGACCAGAAACAGGAGAGGGGACAGACACCTCTGAACGCATAAATCAGGATCTCATCATCTGAAAAAACGTCATATTATGACTTTTCCTGGCAAGACAATAGGACAGAGAGGCCTCCATCTAACACATCTAAACGATCAAATCTTAGAGTGCTTTTTCTTGCAGAGAAATAAACCACGCGACCATGCTGGAGAAAGTGGACAGCAAACCATCGTTCAACAAAAGACGCGTAAAATCCCCACCTTTTTTTGGCCATTACCAACACAAAAACAACGAGCAACCCAGAAAGATAAACCTCAAAAAGAAACACAGAATACTTTCCGGCTGCCCTAACAACCAATTTTATTCAGGGGAAAACGACCAAGTTATGGTGGGCACACTAGGGCTCGAACCTAGGACCCGCTGATTAAGAGTCAGCTGCTCTACCAACTGAGCTATGTGCCCATAACCGGTAGGTCGTTGAGGGCGCTTCTATCAAAGGATAAAGAAGAACGCAAGAAATTTCTTTTCTCACCCTTTTACCGAAACAATTTCATCAATTCTTCAAACTGTTCCAATGAGCCATAATTGATTTTTAGAGTCCCACCTTTCCCATTAAACCGAATCTGCGCCTTTAATCCCAAACGGGTCGATAAGTCTTCTTCCAACTTCGCAATCTCAGGAAGCTGAGCGGCCTTTCTAACAGGCGATCCTTCTTTTCGATTAGCTTGCGCAACAAGGGCTTCGGTTTGCCGAACATTTAATCCTTTATCAAGCACAAGTTTCATGGCCGTAATAGGGGAGGGATGTCCCAGCAATGCACGTGCATGCCCCGCACTCAGCAGACCGTCACGTAAATGCTGCAGCACAGTTTCTGGAAGATTCAGCAACCGAACTGTATTTGTAATATGAGAGCGTGATTTTCCAACCGCCCCCGCAAGCTCTTCTTGCGTTAGGCTGTAATCTTGCAAAAGCCTTTGAAGTCCCATCGCTTCTTCAACGGGATTTAAATCTGACCGCTGAAGATTCTCCACCATAGCCGCAGCCATAGCATCCGTGTCATCCAAAACACGAATGTGGACAGGCACTTCATGCAAGCCTGCGAGTTGCGACGCACGCCAACGCCGTTCACCGGCAATAATTTGATACCGCCCTTCTTTTTCAGGATCTGGACGCACCAGAATCGGCTGAATAACACCGCGAGATCGAATGGAATCCGCCAACTCACTTAAATGATCGGGGTCCATAAAAACACGGGGTTGAAAGGGGCTTGGTGCCAAAAGATCAATAGCCAACACGCCAGGTTGGTGCATAGATATCCCTTCTTCCTTCGGTGTCGTGCCCGCGCGCGCTAACTCTGAAACTTGGTCTCCTAAAAGAGCAGCTAATCCACGCCCCAACCGTCGGGGAGGTCCTTTCTTAGCCATTGGGTCAGCCCTTTCTTTCCAATCGTTTGAGGAGTTCGTCAGCTAACGCCATATAAGCTTCTGCCCCCGTGGAACGCCGTGCGTATTCTAAAACGGATTGGCCGTGGCTCTGCGCTTCTGGGATGCGAATATTTCTTGGAATAAGCGTCTCAAACATCTTTTCCCCAAAAAAATTCCGAGCATCCTCAGCCACAAGAGCCGAAAAATTATTGCGGCGATCATACATCGTCAGCACGATCCCCTCGAGATGAAGATCTGCATTAAACGCACGACGAATACGCTCAATAGTGCGCACTAATTGGCTAATTCCTTCCAACGCAAAAAATTCACATTGCAACGGCACCAAAACACTTTGAGCCAATACCAACGCATTCAACGTCAAAAGCCCAAGGCTCGGCGGACAGTCAATTAGAATGATATCGTAACTATCTTTAACATACTTCAATGTGTCATGAAGGCGATATTCACGCCGTTCACTGTCAATCATCTCTAACTCGGCGCCTGCCAAATCCCCATTAGCTGGAATCACATCCAGTTGAGCAATCGAACTTTTCTGTGGAAGAGAAGAGGGATCATCATCGCCCATAAGAGCACTATAACTTCCCCGACTACGCTCTCCATACGCAATCCCAAGCCCTGTTGACGCATTTCCTTGCGGGTCGAGATCCACCAAAAGAACACGCTGAGACTGCGCTAAGGCTGCCGCAAGGTTAAGGCTCGTTGTCGTTTTACCTACACCTCCCTTCTGGTTGGCGACAGCAATAATACGAGTATTCTTTGAGGTCATTTTAGACACGTCTGAAATCACTGATCCTGAGAAGAACGCCGTCCTCATTTGTACGGCTCGGCAGAGAGTTATACGTCATGTGCCAGTCACGACGGGCTTCGGTCAACTCATCGGGCGCTTTTCTTCCCTTTAAAAAAAGACAAAAACCATCTTCCTTAAGCAACGGATCTGCCCAACCCAATAATATTTTTAATGGCGCAAGAGCACGTGCCGTCACAATGTCTGCTGGTTCTATCTCAACATCTTCTATGCGCTTTGAAATAACCGTCGTCTGTGCACCGCAAACTCGGCTTGCTTCCCGTAAAAAAGCACATTTACGGTGGTCTGACTCAATCAAAGTCACCGGATTCCCCGTCGCAATCGCCAAGATTAAACCGGGGAACCCCCCTCCAGAGCCAAGATCTGCAATATGTGCTTTTTCTGGAATGAAGGAAGTAAGCTGCAAACTATCCCCAATATGGCGCGACCATAAATGAGGAATATCACGCGGGCTTACCAGATTTATACGACGGTTCCATTGCTCTAAAAGCGAGGAAAACGCTTCAAGCTTTTCTTGTGTTTCACGTGAAACAGACATCATGACCGGCTCCTAATGTGAGCCAATAAAGCGATAAGTGCCGCAGGCGTTACGCCGCGCACACGCTGTGCAGCAGCAAAGTTTGGAGGTCGCGCTTCGGAAAGACGCTCCTGCATTTCACGGCTTAACCCTCCAACCGCGCTATAATCGAGGTCATCTGGAAGGAGAAGGTTTGTTTCATTTTGAAGCTGCTGAATATCTCTCTCTTGCCGACGTAAATACCCACCATAACGTGCTTCTGTCTGTACATGCCGGCGAATACGAGACGGTAATTCAGCAAACCATGGTGCTAACGCAGAAATCTGCTCCTCACGCACTTGTGTCGCCAAAATATCAATGAGGCTCCGTCTCCGTCCGTCCTGAGAAATATCAATGCCCTGATCTTGAAGATGCTGGGGCAAATAGATCTTCTCATTCGCTTTTGCCATCGCCTGATCGATCTGCGCGACCATCTCATTAAAGGATGTCTGCCGCTCAACACCGACACACCCAGCCTCAATCCCTTTAGGGGTTAAACGGAGGTCAGCATTATCCGCTCTCAAAAGCAGTCTGTATTCAGCACGCGATGTGAACATACGATACGGTTCACTAATGCCGTGAAGTGTTAGATCATCAACTAATACACCCAGGTAAGATTCATGTCTTCCTAGCGTGAGAGGCTCTTTCCCACCAACGGAACGAGCCGCATTCAATCCAGCCAAAAGGCCTTGAGCGCCTGCTTCCTCATACCCTGTTGTCCCATTAATTTGCCCAGCAAGATACAAACCGGGCAGGCGCCTTAATTCCAAAGAAGGACGTAATTCTCGGGGATCAACATAATCATATTCAACGGCATAGCCTGGCGTGACGATACGTGCTTTTTCAAGACCCGGCATGGTCGCAATCATTTGTTCCTGTACAGATGCCGGTAACGACGTACTAATACCATTCGGATAAACGAGATCACCCCCAGGATTTCCGGGCAGAGCTTCTGGTTCTAAGAACACTTGGTGGCTATCGCGTTCGGCAAAGCGAATAATTTTGTCCTCAATAGAAGGGCAATATCGCGGCCCACGTCCCACAATCTCTCCTCCATACATGGCAGAGAGATGGAGGTTATCACGAATGATTTGGTGCGTTTTAGCCGTTGTATGAGTCACCCGACAAACGAGCTGTTCAGCCGGTAGATGCGTCGTCAAACTACTAAATGCTTCAGGGTCATCATCACCATAATCAGCCGGTAAATTGTCCCAATCAATGCTGTCTCGAGCAAGACGGGGAGGAGTCCCTGTTTTGAGACGCCCCATACGAAGGCCCAGCGCTTCAAGACGTTCTCCAAGTTGGGTGGCTGGAGCCTCACCAATCCGTCCAGCTAACTCTTTCACATGCCCTGTATGAATGACACCGCGCAAGAATGTACCACTCGTGATGACCACAGCTCCCGCTTTGAACTGACGACCATCTTCGCACACAACGCCTCGAACATGTCCTTCTTGAACGATCAAATCTCCGACTGACCCAGCTTCAATCGTCAAATGAGGCGTTTCATTCAACAGCTCCTGTATCGCTTTTTTATAGAGTGAGCGATCAGCTTGTGCTCGTGGCCCATGTACGGCAGGCCCTTTGGAACGATTCAACAGTTTGAAGTGAATTCCTGCACGATCAGCCGCTTTTCCCATCAACCCATCAAAAGCATCAATCTCCCTGACAAGATGGCCTTTACCAATCCCACCAATGGCTGGATTACAGGACATGGCGCCAATCGTTTCAGGTTTTTGGGTTAATAGAAGCGTCTCTGCACCAAATCGTGCAGAAGCCGCAGCAGCTTCACACCCTGCATGACCGCCACCAATCACGATCACATCATAGCTTGTGGTCATGGTTTCTCTTATTTCCCAATGCAAAACTGTCCAAAAATAGTATCCAGCAACGCTTCAACGTCTACATGTCCTGTTAAGCGCCCCAAGGCCTGCATAGCCAAACGCAATTCTTCCCCGCGGACCTCTGGCCACACAGCATGCTCTGCTTGCTCCAAATGGCGGCGCGCTTCCTCCAAACCAGCACGGTGACGTGCACGCGTTAAAGGCGGGGCTGAGCGTTCAGACATCAACTGCTTGATATGAGCCTTCAAATAATCACGCAAGGCAGAAATCCCTGTTTCATCCTGCGTATGAATGCCTATTTCACCCTCTCGTGCGGGAGCTAAATCCGTTTTCGTGCGTATTTTTATTGCATCCGGTATGACAGGAGACGATGTCTCTTCTGGCCCGACAAGATGCAGAACCATATCCGCGTTCTTCACATGCTGTAAGGCACGTTTAATACCCTCAGCTTCAATATCATCATCCGTCTCTCGCAAGCCGGCTGTATCAATCAAGCGAAGCTTAATGCCATCCAGAATCCAGTCTACACGAATAGCATCCCGCGTTGTACCCGCTTTATGCGTTACAATTGCCGCATCAAAACCGCAAAGCCTATTAAGGAGGCTTGATTTCCCAACATTTGGGGCCCCCGCAATGACGATTTTCAGCCCTTCGCGCGTTATCTCACCGCGCTCATCTGATAAATGCTCGCTCAGCTCACGACGCAAAGAAGCACATTCTTCCAGCAAAGCTCTTTCAACCTCTGGTGGAAGCTCTTCATCTGGAAAATCAATAAGAGCTTCTTGCTGTGCCAGAACATGGCGCAACCGCTGGCTCCACCCATTGTAAAGTTGGCTAAGAGCACCATCCGCCTGCTGCAAAGCCTGCTTACGTTGCGCTTGTGTTTCAGCATCCACCAAATCAGCAATAGCTTCAGCTTGTAACAGATCAAGTCGCCCGGCCTGCACCGCACGTCGTGTAAATTCACCTGGTTCCGCTGGGCGCGCACCTAATGCTGTAAGAGCATCTGAAACGGATTCTATAATCGCATGGCCCGCATGGAGATGAAGTTCAAAACTATCCTCCCCCGTGTAAGAACGCGGTCCCGGGAGCCATAAAATCAGTGCATGATCAAGTACATCTCCGCGGTACCGCAAAGGACGAAAACTTGCATGACGCGCAGGAGGGAGGGCGCCACATAAAGCTTCCAGTATCCGCGCACTTTCAGACCCACTTGCACGGATCACGGCAATAGCAGCACGCCCTAAACCAGTAGCCAGGGCAAAAATTGTAGGCGTTTGTGATAGGGTAGTGGCACTCATAGCGCCTTCATACAGCACTGTGAGCAGAAAATCAGCTTTATTGACGCCCCTTTTCAAAAGGCCATACTTTCCTATGCCACAACTTTCTCTCCATTCCCCTTTTGGAGCGCTCACTCTCAGTGAAGAAGAGGGATATATTGTCTCTCTCGATGAAGGCTGGGGGCGCGATCAAACGGAAACGCCTCTTTTGATACAGGTAAGGGAACTTCTGCAAAATTACTTTGACGGCCAACCCGTCGATTTCAGCACTCTTCCCCTCATGCTCCATGGAACAGACTATCAAAAATGTGTTTGGAAGGCCCTGAGACAAATCCCCTACGGTCACACACGCCGCTATAGTGACCTCGCCTCTGAAATTGGGGGAAGTGCTCGTTCGGTTGGGCGCGCCGTCGGAGCAAACCCCATTTTGTTACTCGTTCCATGTCACCGTGTTGTTGGTGCACACGGTCTCTGTGGATATTCTGGCTTCAATGGCATAGACGACAAAGCCCGCCTTCTTGATCTCGAAGGCAGGCTCTAACCTAAACAACCCTTTTAAACACGGGAGAGGACATCATCCTTTCCCGCATCGCTTTAGTTATTCATCGCGTCAAAGAAATCCTGATTGGATTTGCTGTAACGAAGTTTGTCGAGCAAGAAGTCCATTGCATCCATTGTTCCCATCGGGGCAAGGATGCGCCGTAGAACCCACATTTTGGAAAGGGCAGCCCGATCCACGAGTAGCTCTTCCTTACGAGTTCCCGATTTCGTAATATCAATCGCGGGGAAGGTGCGTTTATCGGAAAGCTTACGATCAAGAATGAGCTCAGAGTTACCAGTCCCCTTGAACTCTTCAAAGATCACTTCATCCATACGCGATCCGGTATCAATCAACGCCGTTGCGATAATGGTGAGTGATCCACCCTCTTCAACGTTACGCGCAGCACCAAAGAAACGTTTCGGACGTTGTAATGCATTAGCATCCACACCACCCGTCAAGACTTTCCCTGATGAAGGAACGACCGTATTATAAGCTCGCGCAAGACGTGTAATGGAGTCCAACAAAATAACGACATCACGCTTATGTTCAACAAGGCGCTTGGCTTTTTCCAAAACCATTTCCGTCACCTGAACGTGACGCGTTGCGGGCTCATCAAAGGTTGATGAGACAACCTCCCCACGCACAGAACGCGCCATATCCGTCACTTCTTCAGGTCGTTCATCAATAAGAAGAACAATTAGAAAAACATCTGGATGATTGGCCGTAATAGACGCTGCAATGCTCTGCAACATGACGGTTTTACCCGTGCGCGGCGGTGCTACAATCAACGCACGCTGTCCCAGTCCAATCGGAGAAACAAGGTCAATCACGCGTGATGTATAATCACGCTGGTCTTTACGTCCACGCCCTTTAGCGCTCTTTGACTCTTCTTCTTTTTGCTCAATTTCCATACGTAAACGCCGTTCTGGAAAAAGAGGCGTCAGATTATCAAAATTGATACGAGAACGGACAGTCTCAGGCGCTTCAAAATTGATGGTATTAACTTTTAGAAGAGAGAAGTAGCGCTCACCATCACGAGGGGCGCGGATTTCACCCTCTACCGTATCCCCAGCGCGCAAACCGAAACGACGCACTTGAGTCGGAGATATGTAAATATCGTCGGGTCCAGGAAGAAAATTGGCTTCTGGACTCCGGAGAAAGCCAAATCCATCAGGGAGGATCTCAAGTGTACCTTCGCCATAAACGACCTGATCGCGTTCTGCGAGAGTTTTGAGAATAGCGAACATGATGTCCTGCTTGCGCAGAGACGACGCATTCTCAATCTCCAATTCTTCAGCAAAGGTCAACAAATCAGCGGGAGATTTTTTCTTTAATTCGGCGAGATGCATGAAAATATGCGCCTTGATGTGCCCAGGAGGACAGGATCGGACAAATAAATTAAAGATACACCGTTCGGCAGAAAGGACTTCCCAATAAGAAGCCACATATCAACGCACTATTTCACAAGTTTAAAACGTCAAAACCCCTCTTGGAGAGGCTTCAAGATGAAAATGGTGTATCCAATGCGGAGGGAACGATCTCAGAACGGCTATCTCCGCCCTTATTGATCGCCCTATCCTTTAGAAAAGGAGGAAAGCTATGTCAAGCTTTTCTAGATCACTAAATGACAATTAATAGCCAGCCTTCATCATTGCCTCCGCAGTCCGCAACGATAGCGCCATAATGGTTAAAGCAGGATTGGCAGCCCCCGCACTTGGAAAAGTTGAATGATCGCTAATCCAAAGATTTTCAATGTCAAAACTACGGCCCTGAGGATTCACAACGGACGTTCCAGTATCGTGTCCCATCCGACATGTACCAATCATATGAGCGGCTCGGCTAAAAACACGGATATCCTGCGCTCCAACGGATTCCCATAATCGTGTCATTAAACGCGTTGCGTGGCGATCCATCGCATTCTCATTAGGACCATATGTATAATCAATTCGAGGCTTGGGCAGACCAAAATCATCCCGCTCATCAGATAATGTCACCCGATTTTCATCACGTGGTAACGTTTCCCCATGCATGCCAATCCCAGCACTTTTATTATAATGCCGCAATGCGCGACTAAGGGCATCCCCCCGGCGACGATCGGCCCGTGCCAAGCCAACAGACCATGTGATTGGCATCATCCCAAGCGATTGAAGCAAATAACCGCCAGCAAAATCGGCATCCTTAGGACGCACCATGTCTTCCGTAATCGTTAAAGATGGGTACCCTTTATTAGGATATGTTTCCTCATCAAAAACACCCCATACCTGGGTCGATATATGCGTCATATAATTCCGACCTACCTGCCCAGAACTGTTTGAAAGTCCGGTATGAAGGAGTAACCGTGCCGTCTCCACGGCACCGGCTGAAATGACAACTGAGCGACATTTTTGTCTTTCTTCTCGTCCTTGCTTCACATAAAGCACGGCTGAAATACGACCCTGTGTGTCACGCTCAAAACCCGTCACCATGCAACCAGTACGCAACTCCGCTCCATGGGCCCTCGCAGCCGGTAACCACGTATTATCAGCGCCAGACTTTGCACTATTGCGGCATCCTTGATGGCACGCCCCACAATTAACGCAAGCATCACGCTGACCGTAATAAGGCTGGTCACGGCCACGCGTAATCAGAGCGACTGGACCGTCAGAAGAGCGTAATCCTAAATGATCGCAGGCTTCTCGCATTTTCTGCGCTGCACTATTGCGCGCAGGAGGGGGATAAGCATAGCGACGCTTTTCATCCCATGGATATGGATTAGGTCCGCTTACACCAATAAACTCTTCAACACGTTCGATATAGGGAAGAAGTGCTTTATAGTCGAAAGGCCAATCTTCTCCTTGGCCTGTCTCCGTTTTTAAGTGGAAATCCCTGGGGTCCATCCGAGGAACAAAGGCTCCATAATGAAGAAGAGATCCTCCAAGGCCAGTTCCACTATTATTCCCACCAAATGCTTGTGGGTTTTCGCCACCAGACAAACGTTCATGCGACCAGTAAAGGGCGCCTGCTCCTATTTCATCTGGTGTATAATTTTTAGCATCAAAAACTGGACCTGCTTCCAACGCCACAACACGACGGCCGTAACGCGCCAATTCGGCCGTTAAAGGAGCTCCACCTGCCCCGGTACCGATCACAACGGTATCAACCTCATCATGACATGAAAAATGCTGCATTTCAGGGCTCATAAAGGGACATCCATGTTTGTGAGTGTACTGGGGTACATGGGGATTGTACGGCCATGTACCCGTTGACGTACTGAATCTCGTGGACGGTACTGTACCCCCTTATAAAAAGGGGATTGTACACAGGGGGTCTGTGGACAATTCTGGATAAGATCCTGCAACCGTTGATATGCCTTGCTCTTAAAGTTGTACACAGTGTGAGTAAACTGGGGTACATTTTTAGAAAGCCGGGTACCACAGTACTCACAGGCAACCTTTACATCCTCAATCTCTTTATCTTTTCTTTTTATTAAGAGAGATGATATTTCTTTCGTCATCACACACCGACACTCTTTTTTTCAACATAGAAACAAGATCACTCTGCTTCGAATGGCTTTCTTTCATTGGCAGAGATAGATGGAAATCCTTCCAAATGATCATCCCCACCGGTTAAATTTGCAGACAACCCAAGAAGAGTTTGGGGTATTGGATGAGATAAAAAACAGGAGAGGATGTCAGCTCGAACGTCGCGTATCCATAGAGACATTTGAACGGGTGTTAATGGCGCTTGAGAAACAAAAGGTGAAAATGTTCCATCATAAGCATGGTCTAAAAGAGAGCCTCGTTGATCGGATGTTAGTTTTTCATAACGCGTTTTAAAAAGATCATAGGCATGGGCTTCTAATGTCATTAGACCAGCTTCATACGCCTCAAGATCAGAAGGCAATTCGGCAAACCGCCATCCATCACGTGAACTTGCAAAAGTGTGATCAATCATAACAGCAAGATTGAGATGAGTATTTCCTATAAGGAGCTCCTGAGGAAGAATGTCATCACATACTATTTTCAATAGAGAAAAAGCTTTGGGTGAAAGATATTGAGGCAGGGCTTTTTCTTGATTTATACGCTCGAGCAACAACGTTCGTGTGTGCGTTGATAAATGAGGCGAATTCAAAAAGAACGACAAAGAAGTTGTCATAGTGTGATATGTCCTCAAAAGAGTGCGAAGGGAATCCCCTTTCCGTTTGCAACAAAAATAAGGTATTCTTTTTACAAACGATAAAAGGCTCTTAACCACTGAAGAGCCCATGCCTATTTCCAAATCTATATGGCAGGAGTCAGAATGACGGTTGAAATCCAGGTACCCGATTTGGGAGAAAGCCTTAACACAGCAACAATAGCACATTGGTTAAAACAGCCAGGTGATTATGTGAAGCTAGGCGATAATATCCTGGAACTTGAAACGGACAAAGTTAGTCTCGAGGTGACGGCTTCTACGAGTGGCGTGTTGATGCACATAGAGCCCGAGGGTAAAGATGTTGAGGTCGGACAGGTAATTGCAGCCATTGATGATAATGCCGTTGCCCCGACAGTACAACCGGAAATAGAGCCCAGTAAGACAACAGAATCAACAGAACAAGAAAATAGACTGTCTCAGCCTTTTTCAGAGGTCTCTTCGGCTCCTAAGAAGGAACCAGAGGTTCCATCCTCTAATGTGGCTCCAGAGCCTTCTACGTCCCTCTCAGGAGGGGGTGAGCACCGTGTCCCCATGAGCCGGTTGCGTAGAACGATCGCGCGTAACTTAAAAGAAGCACAAAATACAGCGGCTATTCTAACGACGTTCAATGAAATTGATATGACGGCTGTCAAAGAGCTTCGAGCTGTCTATCGAGATGCATTTTCCAAAAAACATGAGGGGGCTCGTTTAGGCTTCATGTCCTTTTTTGCGAAGGCCGTGATTGGAGCGCTTAAGGAATATCCCATCATCAATGCACAAATTGATGGTGATGATGTCATTTATCGTGATCATGTTAATTTAGGCATTGCGGTTGGCACAGAGCGTGGACTTGTTGTCCCGGTCTTACGTCGTGCTGAGGATATGACTTTTGCAGAGCTGGAGCGTCGTATTGCGGATTATGGGAAACGTGCGCGGGATGGAAAATTAACGCTGGATGAGCTTGGCGGTGGAAGTTTTACTGTCACGAATGGTGGTATCTTTGGCTCGCTTCTCTCGACGCCGATCGTTAATAGTGGTCAATCCGGTGTGTTAGGAATGCACGCGATCCAGGATCGTCCTGTAGCGCGTAATGGAGAGATTGTCATTCGTCCCATGATGTATGTTGCTCTTTCTTACGACCATCGTTTGATAGACGGCCGAGAAGCGGTCAGCTTCTTAGTCCGTTTGAAAGAACTTATTGAAGATCCGCGGCGTTTATTACTGGATGTTTAGGTTCTAAAGAGTACTCCCTCGATTTTTAATGAAGAGTCGAGGGAGTACTCTTTTCTTAAACTAACGTATTAGTGTCCCCAATTAGCGGGGATTTTGCCGCCATTTTGAGCAAGTTCTGTGTAAACCTGCTTAATGAGCCATACATTCATAGTGGCTGTATCGTTCTTATCACCCGTATAATGGAGCTCGTCAGCAAGGGTGCGCCGGGCTTCCAGAGAACTATCAAGGCCGAGCAACTTTAGCAGATCGACAATGGATGTCTGATAGTTCAGAGGAGTGCTCGCTTTGCTTGCAAGATCCTTGAGAACCGCTTCAACATCAACATGAGCAACGCTAGCTTCAGGAGTAGGCGCCGGTTGCTGCGTTTTATCATTAGATTCTGGAGCAGGTGCTGCATTAGAATCCTGTGATGTATCTGGTGAAGAGCCTGTCAGTTTGTGAGCAAAATTAGATACTGATGAAACAATATCACTAAAGATTCCCATGGAACATTTCCTCTCTAACGGTAGAGCTTCCTGCCTTTATGGAAGGCAGGAGAGCGGTGTAGACAGACTTAGTAACGGTAAAGATCATGTTTGAATGGGCCAGTCGGAGACACACCGATATAATCGGCCTGGCGTTGTGTCATCTTCGAGAGCTTGGCGCCAACTTTGGCTAAATGCAAGGCCGCTACTTTTTCATCCAAAATCTTTGGAAGCGTATGGACCTTATTCTCGTAAGTTCCAGGCTTTGCTGTCCAAAGCTCAATTTGAGCGAGGGTTTGATTGGTGAAGGAAGCAGACATGACAAAGGAAGGATGTCCCGTTGCATTTCCAAGATTGACCAAACGCCCTTCAGAGAGAAGGATAATGCGGCGATTTGGAGCAAGCTCAATTTCGTCAACTTGTGGCTTAATATTAATCCACTTATGGTTACGCAGTGCGGAAACTTGAATTTCGCTATCAAAGTGACCAATATTGCAAACAATAGCGCGATCTTTCATGGCGCGCATATGTTCAATAGTAATGATATCTTCATTACCAGTGCAGGTTACGAAGATGTCACCGCGTGGAGCAGCATCTTCCATCGTGACAACTTCATATCCTTCCATAGCGGCTTGTAGAGCACAGATTGGGTCAACCTCAGTGACAAGAACGCGGCACCCTGCATTCCGGAGAGAAGCCGCAGATCCCTTACCAACATCACCATACCCAGCGACAACAGCGACTTTTCCAGCCATCATCACGTCAGTACCACGGCGGATGGCATCGACGAGACTTTCGCGACAACCATATAAATTGTCGAATTTGGATTTCGTGACACTATCATTGACGTTGAAAGCAGGAACTTTGAGAGAGCCTTTGCGTTCCATCTCCCAAAGACGATGAACCCCCGTCGTCGTTTCTTCTGAAATACCACGAATATCTTTCAGCATTTCAGGGTATTTTTCGTGCATTAATGTTGTGAGATCACCACCATCATCAAGGATCATATTGGGTGTCCAACCATCTGGGCCTTTGATGGTTTGTTCAATGCACCACCAGAATTCTTCGTCTGATAGGCCTTTCCACGCAAACACAGGAATGCCTGCTGCCGCGATGGCTGCTGCTGCTTGGTCTTGTGTGGAGAAAACATTACAAGAAGACCAACGAACGGTTGCGCCGAGAGCAATAAGTGTCTCAATCAAAACAGCCGTCTGAATGGTCATGTGCAGACAACCTGCAATGCGCGCCCCTTTAAGAGGTTTACTCTCACCATATTCTTGGCGAAGTGCCATCAAGCCAGGCATTTCACCTTCAGCAATGGAAATCTCTTTACGTCCCCAATCAGAGAGGGAAATATCGCGTACTTTATAGTCCTGCGTAGCCATGAATTTTCCTTACTATTCGGTCAAGGTAATGCTGTCGCATGAGGAAAAATGAGGCAGGCTCAAAGCCCCCATGGCGGTGTGGGGACTATAATGCGTTGTGGGAATGGTGGAAAGCATAGGTGAGAGTGTCATTTTATTTTACTTTAAAAGATGGTTCAATGTTGCGTATTACAAGATGTCATGTCAGACAAAGGGGCCGTTTAAACGGTGATAAACTGATTGAAAAATTCGAATTTCGCTCTGTGGCATTTTCTAGTGTTTGTTTGCCATAATGGGAGGATGCTGTGCCCGATCATACTGCTCGCAACTTCCCGTTTACTGTCTTAGATCCCTCTTTACGGGGAGAAAAGAAGCCGAGTGTCGCAAGAGGGCTGGTGTGGGCTATCAAGGTGACACCAGGAAAAGAGATTGAGTCATTAGATGCTGAGGCTGTTGATGCGATTCTTTCGGCTTCTTTCGATGAAGGAGAATTGGTCAACACACCGGATAGTTGGGTGTGGTTACATTTTGATACAGTACACAGCTCGGCGCGCGCGCATGTTGCCCATCTTAAAGGAATGCCCGAAGAAGTTGGCGCTATGCTCGCGGAAACAGAGTACAATATCGCATTAGAAGCGCAAGACGATACCGTATGGGGAGCCTTGCCAGCATTTGATGATGCTCTCGCTGAGGAAGATCGGGAAATTTGTGCATGGCGATTTGCTATGCGACAACATATTCTTATCACAACACGTCGGACGCCTATCCCTGTTTTGGGAGCGGCTTATCGCTCTCTTCATGGCCATCACATCCCCAAAAATCCCGCTGGGGTGATTGACCGTATTCTACGTGATTTTACAGGAACGGTGAGACGCCAATTAGCCCAGCTAGATGACGAATTGGATCGCGCTGAAGATGTTTTGCTCACGATTGAGCATGGGTCTGATTTGGGGCATCTCGGGGGGATCGTCGGAAAGGTCCGCCGGCGAGCGACAGAACTTCGGCGTGTGGTGATGCCGATCGATCGTGTGTTACGCGATGAGGATTTAGAATTACCAGAATGGGCAGAGGATGATTTGCGTGATCGTGCAGAAGAGCAAATTCATGCAGCCTTGGATGATCTTATTGCCTTACAAGATCGTGCACGTTCTTTGCAGGATGAGTTAGGTTCTGGCCAGGCAGAAGAAACAAATCGTCGCCTTTATATCCTCACTATCGTGACGACGTTGATGCTGCCTGCAACGTTTGTGACGGGATTTTTTGGTATGAATACGGGCGGCATGTTTCTTGCTGTTGGGAGTTGGGGAACTGTTTTTGCAGGGGTTTTCTGTTTCCTTGCTATGGCCGTTACGTTCATCATTATGAAGTTAGTAAGATTACTGTGATAAAGAGTGTTTATAAGTCGTTGAAGCGCATAAAAATGATAATGATAATCATTATCATCTAATACATAATAATTAATTATTTCAATTCTAAGAATAGACTCTGAATGAAAGAAGAGTCATCTTACAATGCGCAAGGGTTCATTTGAGAGGAACATCAAGTGAATCGATAATAGAGACAAGATTAATCCTCTTTACTCTTTGGTAGGATAAATTATTCTTCGTAACCAGATAGATAAAGGCAGGAGACCTTAACATGTCTGATAAAACACTACGTACGACCGCTGGTGCCCCATGGCCAAATAACCAAGACAGCAAGACGGCCGGTCCTCGGGGACCAATGTTGTTAGAGAATTATCAGCTTTTGGAAAAACTAGCTCATCAAAATCGTGAGCGTATTCCTGAGCGTACGGTGCATGCAAAAGGGTCAGGTGCTCATGGTAAATTGACCATTACCAATGACATCAGCAAATACACGCGCGCGAAGGTTTTCTCAAAGGTTGGTAAAACCACAGAGGTGTTTGCTCGGTTCTCAACAGTTGCTGGTGAAGCTGGTGCTGCCGATGCAGAACGTGACGTAAGAGGCTTCGCGCTGAAGTTCTATACAGAAGACGGTAACTGGGATCTTGTTGGGAACAATACGCCAGTTTTCTTCATCCGTGAGCCTTTGAAGTTCCCAGACTTTATTCACACGCAAAAGCGTCATCCTCGTACACATTTGCGTTCTGCAACTGCGATGTGGGATTTTTGGTCCTTAAGCCCCGAGAGCTTGCATCAGGTCGCTATTCTGATGTCGGATCGCGGCTTGCCAAAAGGTTTCCGTCACATCAACGGATATGGTAGCCACACATATTCTTTGTGGAATGAGAAAGGCGAGCGTTACTGGGTGAAGTTCCACTTCAAAACCCAGCAGGGCCATGAGTTCTACACGAATGAAGAAGCCGCTCAGGTTGTTGGTGGGGATCGTGAGTCATCGCAGGCTGATCTTTACAACGCCATCGAGCGTGGTGACTTCCCACGTTGGAAAGTTTACATCCAAGTAATGGAAGAGACTGAGGCTGAGCGTGTCAATTTCAACCCATTCGATGTAACGAAAGTATGGTCTCATAAAGACTATCCATTGATCGAAGTCGGTGAAATGGAATTGAACCGTAACCCAGACAATTATTTTGCAGAGGTTGAACAGGCTTCTTTCTCGCCATCCAATATTGTTCCAGGGATTGGTTTCTCACCTGATCGGATGCTTCAGGGACGTATCTTTGCTTATGCTGATGCGCACCGTTACCGCGTTGGCACACATTATGAGGCCCTTCCGGTTAACCGTCCGAAATTCCCTGTTAAGAACTATCATTTGGATGGGCCAATGCGCTTTGATTCACCAAAGAATGGTGATGGCGAGTACTATGAGCCAAATTCCTTTGGTGGTCCAGTTGAGGACAGAAGCGCTATCGAGCCACCTTTGCGGGTGAGCGGTGATGCAGCTTATTATGATCATCGTTCTGACGGTGACGATTACACACAAGCGGGTAATTTGTATCGTCTCTTTGATGATGCTCAAAAACAGCGTTTTTATAAGAACATAGCTGGTGCCATGGCCGGTGTTCCTCAGCACATCATTGATCGTCAGCTTGCTCATTTTGAGAAAGCTGACCCAGCTTGGGCTGAAGGTGTTCGTAAGGCGCTGAAAGGCTAAGCTGCTTGAAGAAGAGTCCCTTAACATATAAGGGGTTCTTATGAAGAGCATATTAGAAGGCCCTCCTGATATCATGTCAGGGGGGCTTTTTCGTTAATATGATATTATTAATGTGCTTCTGTATTGGATTTTCGATATCATCAGTCTGCGCAAAGCGCTTTGGGTTGAAAGGAAGGGATCACTCGTTGAAGCTGGGTGTGAGCCCCTCATCCTGAGGCCCTGCATAAGGAAATTGACATGTTGAAACTATATTATGCACCAGGAACATGTGCTCTAGCGTGCTGGATTGCTCTAGAATGGGCTGGTCTTGAACATGAGGTTGAAAAAGTAGATCCTCATGCTGAGAGTTACCTCAAAATCAATCCTTTAGGACTTGTTCCTGCTTTGGATATTGGGGCTCAGCGGCCTTACACTCAAGCTGATGCCATTTTGCAATATGTTGCTCACTTGGCACCTGCTGCAAAACTTGGCGCTGTTTCCGATAAAGAAGGGGTATTGGAATTTACTGAAACAATGTCGTTTCTTACAGGTGATTTCCATCCGGCTTTCTGGCCTTATTTTGCTCCGCAACGATTTACAACGGAAACAAGTTCGTCTGGAATTTCTGCGGTAAAAGAATCAGCCTATGCTAGGGTTGCACGGGTTTTGGAGCATTTGAATAATCTTATTGAGACTTCTGGTGGGCTCCATGTTTATCGAGGCAGACGTAGTGTTGCGGATGCTTATGCTTATATCATGACACGGTGGTCCACGCCGATGCCTGGGACAGCGAGTTGGAAGAATTATAAAACTCTTTCCCAGTTTATGGATACAATGTCCAAAGATTCTTCTGTTCATAAAGTTTTGAAGGCATCTAACAACAATCAGTAACGAGTTATGATAATTAAGGAATAAATATTTATAATGTGCTGATAGTATTTTTGAGTGACTTAAAATGAGTAGGGGCAGGAAGGTATTATTTCCTGCCCTTTAGTGAAATTGATATGGGATTAGCTTTTTGATTCTTTTAAACATCTTATAGTGAACGTTTGTTGAGTATCTGCCCCCCAGCCCTGTAGAGTAATTGTTGTTTCATTGCCTGGAGTGAGTTCTCCAATGGCATGTAATTGTCGGGCGTTGCGTCCTGTACAAAACTGGAAATCTTGAAGAACGACAACATTATCACCTTCAGGACGGAAGTGAGCGGGGCCACACTCCTTGCCCTCAGAATCAAGAATTGCTGAGCTATTTCGATCAATTAAAGCAGAGAGACCATTGAACATCTCTATGGTTAGTGGGCTAAATTTTTCCCATCCCATTAAGCTTGCAGCGTTGAAGTGTGTTAGCTCATTGCGTGGGTTAATGCTAAACCAGGAGTTACGTTCTTTAACGCGTAGTCCAATGAGATTGTCCCCCGCGTCAACCATTTCGAGATCAGGGAAAGCGCGTGGGAGAGTGGAACGTTTGCGGAGCATGGCTGTCGCAGGGAGTTTCAAAGGGAGTGGTGCTAAAGCAAAAAGATCTGGATAATTGTAGGGTGTGAAAGGGCGGCGGATTAACTCATCGCGAATGGGATCGTGGTCAATGATATGTCCAAACCAATCGAGAAGCCATAGATGCGTCAACAATGTTGAATCACTCATATTAAATAATTCCTCCTAATTATAGCAACTTATTCTACAATACTGGGTCAGTTTTTCCAATGAGAATACATTTTTTCATAGCTCCTGAAAGAATGGATTCATTAAGGAAAAGAAATTTTCCAAATGATGGTTTTATGTCATGCTGTAATTCGTTATCAGAAAGTAAATATTCATAGACATTGAGATAAAGAGTAAAGTGGCTGAATATGTGCTTTATCTGTCCACGATGACGCCATGGGCCCTTATAAGGCGCAAATGTTAAAGCATCGTGAAAGTCCCAAGGCTGATCCTCCCATGGGGTTCCTGGTAATTCGTTTGTCCCGCCGAGGAGCCCATGGGAGGGACGTTGGCGTAATAATATGGCGCCATCAGGTTTGATGAGACGGAAATAAACCCCATAACGATTGGGGCGCGGCTTTTTGGGGAGGCGGCGTGGGAGAGTGTCTGCCTGACCGGCTTCAAGGCCTTGGCAGTTTTTTTGTAAGGGGCAGGTTAAGCAGGAAGGGTTGCGCGGCGTGCATAATGTTGCCCCAAGGTCAAAAAGAGCTTGAGCAAAATCAGAAGGGCGTTTTTGAGCGTCAAGATGAGCATTCAGTGTGGAGGCGTGGCGTGCCAGCAAAGGCCGTGATGTAGGAAGAGGATCCTCTATATTGAAGAGACGTGCGGTAATACGCTCAACATTACCATCGACGGGAACGACTGGTTGATTAAAGGCGATTGAAGCAATCGCACGTGCTGTATATGCCCCTATCCCAGGGAGTTTGAGCAATGAGTCGAGATCACGCGGAAAAGTGCCTTGCTCAGCAATGTGCTGAGCACATGCATGGAGATTACGTGCACGGGCATAATAGCCTAGACCAGCCCAAAGCTGTAAAACATCTGCTTGTGGTGCTTGAGCAAGATCATGAATGTGTGGGAAGCGTTTGAGAAAACGCTCGTAATAAGGACGTACTGTTTGAACAGTGGTTTGTTGCAGCATGATTTCACTGAGCCATACATGGTAAGGGTCAGCGTCTTGGCCATTTTTTGCGCGCCAAGGGAGGTCACGGCGATGGCGATCATACCAGCGGAGTAGAGAAGGTGCATCAAGTATCACGTAGGTGGATATGACGAAGAAACAGCCATTCGACAAGAGCAGAGGCCAAAAAAGGGTGTCTCATTCACCCGTTAAAATACCAAAAGAAGTGGTTGAATCATCACGTTCAGGTGCTCGGATGATTGGTGCGCTCATTCCGGCGCTGACTCGCCAAGCTTTTCGGAGAAAGTCACCACTTTTTGTGCGTCTTGTCATGGATTGGGAGCATATTGTGGGCCCCCATTTGGCCCAGCAAAGTGAACCATGCCGCTTACGACCCGGCGTGTTAACGATCCGTTGTTCTGGTCCTGTGGCGATGGAAATTCAGTATGGCATGCCAAGAATTATAGAGCAGATTAATATGGCGTGTGGATTGCGTGGTGATGCTGTCATACAGCAATTAAAAATTATACAAGATCGTACAATAATGACTTCACTACCTAAGAGACGAAAACTATCCTCTCGACCTTTTATTGTATCGGATATGGAAGAGGGGCCTTTGCGTGAAGCTCTAGAGCGGTTGGGCGGCCATATTGCCGCCCAGTCACGCCACCGTAAGAATTAATCTTCGCTACCAACAATGGCAGAAGCTGGATAACCCTGGGCGAAGATGTGAGCACGCATCCCGCAGAAATTCACCTGACGGTCAATAACTTTGCGGACATTTGGCTTTGCGTGGAAAGCAATGCCCATCCCGGCTGCTTGCAGCATAGGAATATCGTTTGCGCCATCCCCCGTTGTGATGCTGGCTTGTATTTTAACGCCACGCTCTTCGCACATCCGCTCAAGGTGAAGTTTTTTCTCTTCAGGGCCAAGGATGGGGCCGAGGAGTTGGCCTGTGATAATACCGTTTTTAATTTCAAGATCGTTACCGTAATGCTCGTCGAAGCCACAGAGCGGAGCGGCACGAGCCGTGAACCAATCAAAGCCACCAGAGATCAGTGCCGTACGGGCGCCGTGTGCTTTCATGGTTTGGACAAGTTCACGAACACCGTCACTTAATTTAAGGACGTGTAGTACTTCGTCGAGCAGGGATTCAGGCTGACCAGCAAGAACAATGGTGCGTTCACGCAGAGACGTTGCGAAGTCCATCTCACCATTCATCGCACGGTTTGTGATTTCGGCAATCTTTTCTCCCGTACCGGTGCGTTTGGCGAGCTCGTCTAGTGTTTCCCCGGCAAAAGTGGTGCTATCCATGTCGGAAATAAGGATGGCTTTGCGACGACCACGTGATTTATTGAGCAGAGCATCAACCTTAAGGGAAGCTAACGCTGCACGGATGGTGGCGTGTGTTGCGGCACCAGCTTCTGGGGTAGGACAAGGAATATCAACAGCCTCTCCCTCAGAAAGGACGACAGGGGCCTCGCCTTTGACCAAATTACGGGCGATATCAATCGCTTCTTTCGGTAGGGTACCGTTGCGTCGGTTGGCGACAAGGGTAAGAACATAGGGAAGGGACATGATAGTTCTCGCTAACAGTTCAGAAGGTAGGGCCAGAACAGCACGATGAATGCTTCTGAAAACGCGATCATTGTGGCCGGACCAACGTGTTCGGGCAAGTCAGCATTAGCGCTTCATTTGGCAAAGCTGTGTTGCGGTACAGTCATCAATGCAGATTCCATGCAAGTTTATCACGATTTGCATATTCTAACGGCACGTCCTGCAGCGGAGGATGAAGCGGCAGTACCGCACCGTCTTTATGGGGTGTTGGAAGCATCACAAGCGGGGAGTGTTGCATGGTGGCGTCAACAAGCCTTATCGGAAATGCAACGTTGTTGGCAGGAAGGGCGTGTGCCCATTCTCTGTGGTGGGACGGGCATGTATCTGCGTTCCCTTACAGATGGGCTTGTTGAGGTTCCTGACCCTGGTGAAGAGGCGCGGCGAGAAGCACGCACTCTTTTGGAAGAGATTGGAGCCCCAGCCTTATATGAACGTCTTTTGGCGTTGGATCCCCAAACAGCGTCTCGCCTTAATCCGCAGGATTCTCAGCGTATTGCACGTGCTTGGGAAGTAAGAATTGGCACAGGAAGGGGCTTATCTTCCTGGCAAGAGGAGGTCGCTCTTCCTCCTGCCCCATGTCGTTTTGTCTCAGTTCGGTTAGACCCGCCGCGGGATCAATTGCGGGCGGCGATCGCCGTGAGATTTGAGCGCATGATACGCGTTGGCGCTCTCGAAGAAGTGAAGGCACTTCTAGCCAAAAAACTCCCTCCTACTCTCCCAGTGATGCGTGCGCATGGGGTGCCAGAGCTTGCGCATGTTTTAAATGGGGATTCCTCTTTGGAAGAAGCGACGGAAATGGCTGTGCGCGCAACAGGGCGGTATACGCGTCGTCAGGCGACGTGGTTTCGTCATCATGCACTGGGGAAAGAGGGGGATTCTATCATTTCATTTCACAGATTTGATATAAATGAGAAACTTTTGGAAAGTGAAATACAAAAAATAGAAAATTTTATGTTAAATCGAATTGACCTCTCTTCGACGGGTCTTTACACCTAGAGGCCGTTTCGCGGCCTTGGAATAGGAGCTTCTATGCCTGCTCATGAATCAACTACGACATCTCTCATGGTTCCGACCGGTGCGGAGGTTGTTCTACGTGTTCTTGAAGAGCAAGGCGTAGAGGTTATCTTCGGTTATCCAGGCGGTGCTGTTTTGCCAATCTATGATGCTTTGTTCGAACGCAAAACAATTCGTCATATCTTAGTCCGGCATGAGCAGGCAGCGGTGCATGCAGCCGAGGCCTATGCACGGTCAACGGGCAAAGTTGGTGTTGTGCTTGTTACGTCAGGCCCTGGAGCGACGAACGCCGTTACGGGTTTGACGGACGCAAAGATGGATTCCATCCCGATCGTTTGCCTGACGGGTCAAGTTCCTGTGCCCTTGATCGGAAAGGACGCCTTCCAAGAAGCCGATGTTGTCGGGATTACAAGCCCTGTAACGAAGAAGAGTACCTTGGTGCGTGATCCCGCTGAGTTAGCACCGACGTTGCGTGAGGCGTTTGAATTGGCACGGAGCGGACGCCCGGGGCCTGTATTGGTTGATCTTCCTAAAAATATCACGGTTTCTGAAGCTCCATTACCACCGGCTCCTCAGAAAAGTGCTGCAGCACCTGCAAAAGAGAGCGTGGATGAAGCGGCCATTGCCCGTGCTGTCGACGCGATGAAGAAGGCTAAAAAGCCGTTATTCTATACGGGGGGTGGTGTTATCAATGCAGGGGATGAAGCATCCGATTTATTGCGTGAGCTCGCAAAACGTACGGGGTTCCCTGTTACCTCAACCTTGATGGGGCTTGGGGCTTTCCCTGCATCAAATGATCATTTTCTTGGTATGTTAGGCATGCATGGGGCTGTTGAAGCCAACATGGCCGCGCATGATTGTGATGTGTTGATTGCGCTGGGCGCGCGGTTTGATGACCGTGTAACGGGGCGCGTGGATGGGTTTTCGCCACATTCCTTTAAAATCCAAGCAGATATCGACCCTCGTGAGTTTGGCAAAATTATCCCCTCGGATGTCAAACTTCAGGGGGATTTAAAGGCGACGCTTAAAGCTCTTTTAGCGGCGTGGGGTGATACAAAGCCATCCGATCTTTCAGCATGGTGGCAGGATATTGCTGCCTGGCGTGCCATTAATGGATTTGGCTACGAGCAAGGTAAAGATGCAAAGGCGTCCATTAAACCTCAACACGCAGTGCGTCGTCTTTATGAGCTATCGAAAAAGACCGGACGTGATACGTTTGTTTCTACTGAGGTTGGACAACATCAGATGTGGGCAGCTCAGTTTTTTGGGTTTGATGCGCCACGTCATTGGTTGACCTCTGGCGGTCTGGGAACGATGGGATATGGTCTTCCTGCTGCTGAGGGGGTCCAAGTTGCCCATCCGGATGCTTTGGTCATTGATATTGCCGGGGAAGCTTCCACACTCATGAATATTCAAGAGTTGGGAACGATTGTTCAATATCGCCTACCGGTGAAGATTTTCATCCTCAACAATCATTATTTGGGGATGGTCCGTCAATGGCAGGAATTGGTCCATAACTCGCGTTATTCACAGTCATATAGTGATGCATTGCCTGACTTTGTAAAATTAGCAGAGGCCTTTGGGATTAAGGGGCTGCGCGCGACGACATTGGGTGAACTTGATAGCACGATTGAGGCTATGTTGGCCCATGATGGACCTGTCTTGGTGGATGTCCATGTGACAGAGGAAGAAAGCTGCTACCCGATGATTCCGTCAGGTGCCACTCATGATCAGATGCTCCTAGGGTCTGGTAAAGTCGTGGGGGGAGCAGAGCTGACCGAAGAGGGAAAGCGCCTCGTTTAGAATTAGGTTAACCTAAAAGGATGAACCATCTGGTTGTGGGGTAAGGCCCTTTAGCCAGAAAGTGGGGTCACTTAGGCCCTCATTAGATTGGCCTGTGGGCTATGAAGGAGAGAATTGTGCGCGTTTATTATGATCGTGATGCCGATATCAACTTAATCCAAAATAAGAAGGTAGCGATCATTGGCTATGGTAGCCAAGGTCATGCTCATGCCAATAACCTACGTGATAGTGGTGTGCGTGAGATGGTTGTTGGGCTCCGTCCTGGATCTACCGCTATTGCCAAAGCAGAAGCAGCAGGCTTCCGTGTTGTGGCGCCAGCAGAAGCGGCTGCTTGGGCTGATGTGGTGATGATTCTGACACCGGATGAAGGTCAGGCAGCACTGTATAAAGATCATTTGAAACCACATTTGAAACCGGGGACAGCGTTGGCATTCGCCCATGGTTTGGCCATTCATTTTGGTTTGATTGAGCCAAGCCCTGATATGGATGTGTTCTTGATTGCGCCAAAAGGACCAGGACATACGGTAAGATCTGAATACCAAAAGGGTGGTGGTGTTCCTTCTTTGGTCGCCGTGGCACAAAATGCATCAGGCCATGCACTTGAGATTGCTCTTTCTTACGCATCGGCAAATGGTGGCGGTCGTGCAGGAGTGATTGAGACGAGTTTCCGTGAAGAAGTGGAAACAGATCTCTTTGGTGAGCAAGCTGTTCTTTGCGGTGGAACCATTGATTTAATTCGTGCCGGATTCGAAACGCTTGTTGAGGCTGGTTATGCTCCTGAAATGGCGTATTTCGAATGCTTGCATGAGATGAAGTTGATTGTTGATCTGCTGTATGAAGGCGGTATCTCAAACGTCAATTATTCCATTTCCAATACGGCTGAGTATGGCGAGTATGTGAGCGGCCCCCGTGTCGTGACAGCAGAGACAAAAGAAGCCATGCGTAATGTATTGAAAGACATTCAGGATGGGACGTTCGTACGGAACTTTATTTTGGAAAATCAGTCTGGCAATGTGAAATTCAAGGCAAAACGTCGCCATGACAGTCAACACCAAATTGAGCAGGTCGGCGAGAAGCTGCGTGGTATGATGCCGTGGATTTCCAAAAACAAGTTGGTTGATAAAACACGTAATTAATTGTTTTTTCGCTAGAAGAGGCCCTTTCTTCGGTATTTCAGACTGAGGAAAGGGCTTTTTTATGTTAAGTATGCTGAGAATAAATAGTTGTATTTAAGAGGGATGTTGTTTAGTAAATGGCCCTCCTTGGCCCAAGGGGGCATATTGCCCAACAGGCTGTCTACTGGTTTGGGGGTACGTGATGAACGCACTTGCTCAACTGGGGATGGTATCGGATCTTCCGAGAGATATCCAGAACGCTGACACAATATCGGCTAATGCCGAAAATAAGGACTATTTCATCTCGCATGATGGCGAGAAGTTCGCAGGCAATCACCTGTTAATTGATTTCTGGGACGCCCAGAATCTTGATGATCCAGAACGTATTGATAGTATATTGCGTCGTGCAGCGGATGCTGCAGGAGCTACTATTTTGCATGGTCATTTCCACCATTTTACACCGAATGGTGGGGTGTCAGGCGTGTTGGTTCTCGCAGAAAGTCATATTTCTATTCATACATGGCCAGAGCGTAATTTTGCCGCTGTTGATGTGTTTATGTGCGGGGCATGTGACCCACACATGTCTATTCCTGTGATGCAGCAGCTTTTTCAAGCTGGGCGAATAGAAATGGATACGTTTCGTCGTGGCCGCGTTATGCAACGTCATTTACGAGCAGCATAAGATTAATTTTCTATCGTAATTAGAGATGAAAAGGCTGAGTTTGTATCTTTAAGAAAGAATACAAGCTCAGCTGATCCTTCGTTGCGTGAAGGGGAGATGTGATGGTTACTGATCTATGGGTGAATGAAAGTCTTTATAGCGACTGGGGACAACGTTTTCGAGTTGTTCGTGAATTAGCGCATGTGACATCTGAGTTTCAAGAAATTGTTATTTTTGAGAGTGCCAGTCATGGGCGTGTTCTTATGTTGGACGGGATCGTACAGATTACAGAACGAGATGAATTCGTTTATCAAGAAATGATCTCTCATGTTCCGTTATTAATGCATCCTAAAGCAGAACGCGTCTTGATTATAGGTGCAGGAGACGGTGGTGTTTTACGTCGTGTCCTGCAGCATCATACTGTTAAAAAAGCAGTTATGGTGGAGATTGACGGGGTTGTTGTTGATTTAGCCCGAAAATACCTCCCCGATATTGCTGGAGATGTTTGGAATGATCCACGAGCTGATGTGATTATTGGCGATGGTATTGATTATGTTTTGAAATCGGAAAAAAATTCTTTTGATGTCATTATTGTAGATAGTACAGACCCTATTGGTGTGGGTGAAGTATTATTCACAGATGAGTTTTATAGAAATTGTGAACGTATTCTTTCGTCGGAAGGGATTATCGTCAATCAATGTGGCGTCCCTTTCATGCAGGCTGAAGAGTTACGGGAAACAAGTTTGCGACGTGCTCAATTTTTTCCTCATGTTACGGCGTATCTTGCGGCAGTTCCAACATATGTTGGCGGATTTATGACCCTAGCCATGGCAAAAAAGGGCTCCCATCCCTACGAACTCAATATCGAATTGCTTCGATCACGTGCCCAGGACGCAGGGTTGCACGAGGTTTGTCATTATTGGACGCCAGAAATTCATATAGGCGCTTTTAACCTTCCTCCCTATATTGCGAGGCATCTTCCCCTATCAGAGGGGTAGCGATTGGAAGGAAACTTATTTCATGGCGCGTCGTACAACCGTTGCTGATGTTAGAAAAATGAAGTCGGAAGGGCGTCGTATTCCGATGGTAACGGCCTATGATTATTCCTCGGCACTCATTGCTGAGCGTGCTGGCGTGCCGATGATTTTAGTAGGTGATTCTCTTGGGATGGTTGTGCATGGGCATGAGACAACGTTGCCATTGCGCGTGGAGGATATGATTCTGCATGCGCAGATGGTCATGCGCGGTAGTCAAACGGCTCTTGTGGTCGTGGACTTGCCTTTCATGAGTTATGCAACAGAACAAGATGCCGTGACGTCGGCCCGGCGTGTTATGCAAGAAGGGCGAGGTCAAGCTTTAAAGCTTGAGGGCGGCGTTGAAATTGCACCGATTGTGCGGCGTCTGACAGAGATGGGCGTGCCGGTTATGGGGCATCTAGGGCTTACGCCACAATCTCAGCACCAGCTTGGCTTGCGTGTGCAAGCAAGGGAGGTCAACGCGGCTCGTAAATTGATTGATGATGCCAAAGCGTTGGAAGAGGCGGGTGCTTTTGCTGTTGTGTTGGAGGTTATCCCTGCTGAACTGGCTGCTCTTGTTTCGCGTGAATTGACGATCCCGACGATTGGCATTGGGGCTGGGGCTGGCTGTGATGGTCAAGTGCAAGTGTGGCATGATGTGTTAGGGTTGTTTGAGGGGAAATCCCCAAGACATGCGTATCGGTTTGCGGAAATTGGTCAGCAAATGGAGCAAGCCCTGCGGCGTTATGCGGAAGAGGTAACATTAGGACAATTTCCAACAGAGGCACAAAGCGCACACTTAAAACCGGATATTCTGACGGAATTGGAAAAAGGCCTTTCGAAGGCAAAATAGTGGCAAGCGAGGATTGCCAGGTTCAGGGGAACTTGGCAGAGTAGTGCTACCGTTACGGGAGAGTTTAGTTTTCCAGCTAACGCCGAAGGAGCAACCGCCCCGGAAACTCTCAGGCAAATGAACCGTAACGGTATTTTTTATTTCTGGAGAGAGGTGCGGCAGCACTCGCCGACGGGATAATGATCTCAGGCGGAAGGACAGAAGGGGTGCCGGGCTACAGGTTGTGAATCTGTGGCAGGGGTTTTTTGTCCATTTCTGTCGGGGCCGTTGAGCTGATGAATGAATCTCTCCAGCGTACACCACTTTATGATCTTCATATATCTTTAGGCGCTAAGATGGTGCCGTTCGCTGGTTATGAAATGCCGGTGCAATATCCTTTAGGGGTGATGGAAGAGCACCAACATACACGTAAAAAAGCGGGTTTGTTCGACGTATCACATATGGGGCAATTACGCATTCAGCCACGCCAGCAAGGCAATGGCAGTGTGGCGGCAGAGGCGTTTGAAGCGCTTGTCCCTATGGATTTTCAGAGCTTGCCAGTGGGGCGTCAACGTTATGCGTTACTCACGAATGATCAAGGTGGCCTTCGTGATGATTTGATGGTGGCCCGGCAAGAAGGGGGGCTCTTTGTTGTTGTTAACGCCGCGAATAAAGAAAGTGACGCTGATTATATCGAACAAGCTTTAGCTGAAAGCTGTAAGGTTAAACGTCAATTTGATCGAGCTCTTTTGGCGCTACAAGGGCCGAAGGCTGTTGAGGTGATCGCTGATCTTTTCCCTCAGGCACCGACAATGCGTTTTATGGATTGTATTGATACAGTGCTTGATGGTGCGCCCGTAACGATATCACGTTCTGGTTATACAGGCGAAGATGGTTTTGAAATTGGGCTGCCTGCTGAACTTGCTGAACGTGTTGCGCGTAAATTGCTTGAGCATCCCGATGTTGAAGCTGTAGGGCTCGGCGCTCGTGATTCGTTACGTCTAGAAGCTGGGTTGTGCCTGTATGGGCAGGATATAGATAAGACGACCTCACCTGTTGAAGCGTCTTTGATGTGGGCCATACAGAAAGTTCGGCGTCCAGGAGGAGAGCGCGCAGGAGGATATCCTGGAGCGGAAACAATTTCCCGGCAATTAGAAGATGGTGTTTACCGCAAACGCGTTGGCCTTGTGTCAGAAGGGCGTGCGCCCATTCGGGCAGGTGTAGAGTTGTTTGCGGATGAAACGGGTGAAGAAAAGGTCGGACGTGTCACATCTGGTGGTTTTGGGCCGACAGTTCAGGGTCCAGTAGCAATGGGGTATGTGAGCTGCGATAAAGCCTCACCCGAGACACGTGTTTTTGCGTCGTTACGAGGTCGTATGGTCCCGGTAACTGTGAAAGCAATGCCTTTTGTTCCCCCTGGCTTCAAACGTTAAGCACATAAGGAGAGAGAGAATGACCACACGCTATACTGAAACTCATGAATGGGTAAATCTTGAGGGTGATACCGCAACAATCGGTATTACACATCATGCTGCTGAAGAGTTAGGTGATGTTGTCTTCGTTGAAGCGAAGGAAGCAGGGACAGAACTAGCAGCCGGTGAAGCAGTCGCCGTTGTTGAATCTGTCAAAGCGGCTTCAGATATTTATACCCCCCTGCAAGCGACTGTTTTGAGCTTTAATGAGAAGCTCTCAGATGATCCATCACTGATTAATAGTGCTCCAGAGGGTGAGGGATGGATTGTGAAGGTAAAGCTTGCTTCTCCTGAAGAATTTGATCGCTTGTTAAGCGCTGAACAGTATCAGCAAAAGCTCTAAGAAGGCTTTTTACGTCAGCCTCTTTTTGTTTCCTCATCGATAGTTATCGAGGTTTATATGTCATTTACGTGGCCTGCTCAGACGATGTCTTTTAGTCGTCGCCATATTGGTCCTTCATTAGAAGATCAAGCCGCTATGCTTCAGACTTTGGGGCTAAAAACTCTGGATGAATTGGTCGAGCAGGTTGTACCAAAGAGCATTCGTGCTTTTGAAGATGACAAAAAAGAAGGCATCGGCCAGGGGATAGGAGAGGCTGAAGCACTTTCTTGGTTACGGCATATAGCCTCACGTAACCAAAATATGACGTCTATGATTGGTCAGGGGTACTATGACACAATCTTACCGGCTGTGGTTCAACGCAATGTTTTGGAAAACCCAGCATGGTATACAGCTTACACGCCGTATCAGCCTGAAATCAGTCAAGGACGTTTAGAAGCGTTATTGAATTTTCAGACGCTTGTGAGTGAGCTGACCGGGTTTGAGGTTGCTAACGCGTCCCTTTTAGATGAATCAACCGCATGTGCTGAAGCGATGGGAATGGCCCAGCGTGTGGGGAAAGTAAAAACCAATCGGTTTTTGGTGCATCATGATATTCACCCACAAACTCTTGCTGTTTTGCAGACACGTGCTCGTCCACAAGGATGGGAGGTTGTTACAGCTGACTTCGAAAAAGAGTGGCCTGAAGGTGAATTCTTTGGCGCTTTACTCCCTTATCCTGGATCTTCAGGTGAGGTGTATGATTGGCGGGCGGCTATCGAAAGATTGCATCAACAGGGCGCGATCGTTGCACTGACCTGCGATCCGATGGCGCTTCAGCTGTTGGAATCCCCTGCTCAATTGGGGGCAGATATCGCTGTAGGTTCGATGCAGCGTTATGGGATGCCATTGGGAAATGGTGGCCCACATGCCGCGTTTATGGCGACAAAGGAAGCCTATAAACGTCATATACCTGGGCGTATTGTGGGTGTTTCACGTGACCGCACTGGAGCTCCTGCGTTGCGTTTGGCGTTACAAACGCGAGAACAGCATATTCGTCGGGAGAAGGCGACGTCGAATATCTGTACGGCGCAAGCCCTTCCAGCCATGATTTCAGCTTTTTATGCGCTTTATCATGGCCCTAAAGAACTTCGTGCCATTGCGGAACGTATTCATGCATATACCGCTATTTTAGCGGTAGGGCTTCAGGCATTAGGCATAACGCGGCTTAACAAAACCTTTTTTGATACGGTGACGTTGGAGCTGGGAAGCAAGGCCTCTCATTATGTGGCACAAGCCCAAAAAGCTGGAATCAATTTGCGTGATTTTGGCGACGGACGAGTGGGTATTTCATATGATGAGGTAACGACTTCGGACACGATTCAGACCCTATGGACATGTTTTGGTGCGACAGAGGCACAATTGGCATCATTTGATGCAGAGTTGGCGATTGATGATGCACTTCCATTGGTTCTGAAACGACAAGAGCTGGCACTGACACATTCTGTTTTTAGCCTGTATCAGTCTGAAACAGAGATGATGCGGTATATGCGCCGTTTATCAGATAAGGATCTTGCTCTGGATCGTAGTATGATTCCGCTGGGCTCGTGTACGATGAAGCTCAATCCTGCGGTGGCCATGCAGCCGATTACATGGCCTGAATTTGCTCAAATTCATCCTTTTGCCCCAGAGGATCAGAAAGAGGGATATAAGGAGCTCTATACCTATTTGGAGAATGCGCTATGCGTTCTGTCTGGGTATGATGCTGTATCGCTTCAGCCTAATTCTGGCGCGCAGGGAGAATTCGCTGGCCTGATGGCGATCCGTGCTTACCATCATAGCCGGGGGGAAGATCAGCGTCAGGTCTGTTTAATTCCAGCATCAGCGCATGGAACCAACCCTGCCTCCGCACAAATGGCAGGAATGAAGGTTGTTGTCGTCGCTTGTGATGATGCTGGGAATGTGGATGTCGATGATCTCAAGGCGAAATTAGAGCGTTTTGAGGGGCAGGTTGCGGCCATTATGGTAACGTATCCTTCAACACATGGTGTGTTTGAAGAACGCATCACAGAGATTTGTCGCTTGGTTCATGAAGCAGGCGGCCAAGTATATTTGGACGGCGCTAATCTGAACGCACAAGTGGGCTTAGCGCGGCCAGGCTGCTATGGGGCGGATGTCTCCCATTTCAATTTGCATAAGACCTTTTGCATTCCGCATGGTGGGGGTGGGCCTGGTATGGGGCCTATTGGCGTTAAGAAGCATCTTGCGCCGTTTCTACCGATGGCGCAGGGCGGTGATTATCAGAATATTGTGTCAGCGGCGCCTTATGGATCGGCTGCGGTTCTGCCGATATCAGCTGCTTACATTATAATGATGGGTGATGATGGACTCAGACAGGCGTCCATCATGGCTATTTTGAATGCGAATTATATCGCACGCCAATTGAAAGGAGCCTACACGGTGCTCTTTCGTGGTGAAAACGGCCTAACTGCACATGAGTGCATTTTGGATCTACGGCCGTTTAAAGATCAAACCGGGGTCAGTGTCGACGATATTGCCAAAAGATTGGTCGATTTTGGTTTCCATGCCCCTACGGTCAGTTTCCCTGTACCGGGAACCGTGATGATTGAGCCAACAGAATCTGAGAGCCGTTATGAGCTGGATCGGTTCTGCCAAGCAATGCTCGCTATTCGTGAGGAAATAAAGGCGATTGAACAAGGGAAGTATTCTTTAGAAGAGAGCCCGCTTCATTATGCACCGCATACGGCGAAGGATTTAGTCTCTGATTGGGAGCGTGTGTATGAGCGTCGTGAAGGTGTTTATCCTGCTGCATTAAAAGGTGAGAAATATTGGCCGCCTGTAGGAAGAGTCGATAATGTATGGGGTGACAGGCATTTGATTTGTTCGTGTCCTGAGATTGCCTCTTACATTTCTGATGAGGATGTGTAGGAGATTACGTGTTCTGAAGAAGTGTCACGGAACTGTGTTTTGTAGATGCTTGCATCTTGTGAATAAGCAAGTCATGCAAAAAGAGACATCACCGGAAAGGAAGCTTCGAAATGAGTGAAGCTATTCATATTCTTGCAATTATTACGACCGATGCCGATAAGGCTTCGGCGATTGAAAAAGTTATTCGTCGTTGTGCGGCTCATTCCTTGAAGGAGAAAGCCTGTCGGCGTTATGAGATCGCGCGAGATGCTGAGAAAGTAGGACGTTTTACTGTTGGTGAAGTTTGGGCATCACAGGAAGGTTTTAAGACGCATTTAGCCTCATCTCACTTCGGAGAGTTAGCCGAAACAGTGAAAGCGCAGGGCGCTAAACTCGAAGTATTAACGCTTCAACCTTTGGAACCTGCATTGTAAGACGGGGGAATGAATTATGGCTGACTATCGTTTTGGCATTGATTTTGGCGGCACAAAAATTGAGGTGTTGGCATTGGATCGTGCAGGGAAAGAGATTGTGCGTGAGCGCGTTCCTAATCCCGGTAAATATGAAGATGCTGTTATTGCCGTGCGTGATTTGGTGATAAAGGCAGAGAATACGGTAGGTTGTGTGCCGGCTCATCGTATGTCTGCCACACAACCAACCTCAACTTTAGGGGTAGGGATTCCAGGGTCTCTTTCGCCTGAAACCGGGTTAGTGCGGAACTCTAATGCGACGTGGTTGAATAATCACGCTTTTGGGCGGGATTTGGAAGCAGCCTTAAATCGTCCTGTGCGGATTGAGAATGATGCGAACTGCTTTGCCCTTTCCGAGGCCGCTGATGGTGCGGGCACAGGGTATAGCACGGTGCTTGGCGTGATTTTAGGAACAGGCATGGGGGGCGGTATTGTCGCTAATGCGCGCATCCTTTCAGGCCATCATCATATTGCTGGAGAATGGGGACATATTCCGCTTCCTTGGGCGACGGAAGATGATCTTCCAATGAGGAAATGTTTCTGTGGGAATGAAGGATGCCAAGAACGTTATCTTTGTGGTCCAGCATTAGCGGTTGAATGGAAAGGTGAAGGGAATCACTCTCCTAGCGGGATCGAAGATGCCGCGAAAAATGGTGATCAAGCCGCTATTCGTGCGTTAGATCTCTATATGGATCGTCTGGCACGGGCATGTGGTCAGGTTGTTAACTTCCTGGATCCAGACGTCATTGTATTGGGTGGGGGGGTTTCGAACCTCGCATCAATTTATGAACGGGTGCCGAAATTGTTGCCTCGTCACGTGATTACATCGCCATGTACAACACCTATCGTGCAGAATCGTCATGGGGATAGCTCAGGTGTGCGTGGGGCTGCTTGGTTGTGGGATATCGATGAGACAGGCGCTTCGTAACATTTTATAAAGCTGACGTTTCTTTTCGTTGTATGTGAAGAAAAAGCGCATTCTCAATCGAGAATGCGCTTTTTTTTAAGCAAATATTTTATTTGAGCATAAAAAAACCACCCTTCTTCTAAAAAGAAGGGTGGGGGAACATACGTCTAACTAAAATTAGACGGAGTAGTACATCTCAAATTCTACTGGATGAGGTGCATGCTCGAAGCGGTATACATCTTCCCATTTGAGAGCGATGTAGCTTTCGATCTGGTCTTTCGTGAAGACATCTCCCTCAAGTAGGAACTTATGGTCTTTTTGGAGAGCTTCTAAAGCTTCACGGAGAGAACCACAGACGGTTGGAATCGTCTTAAGCTCCTCTGGAGGAAGCTCGTAAAGATCTTTATCCATCGCCTCTCCTGGATGGATCTTGTTACGGATACCATCAAGGCCTGCCATCAGAAGTGCACTGAAGGCGAGGTAAGGGTTTGCTGTGGGGTCGGGGAAGCGAACCTCAACGCGCTTTGCTTTCGGGCTGCTTGCATGTGGGATACGACATGAAGCAGAACGGTTAGCGGAAGAATAAGCCAACAGAACAGGAGCTTCGAACCCAGGGATAAGGCGCTTGTAAGAGTTCGTAGAAGGGTTGGTAAAGGCATTGAGTGCCTTTGCGTGCTTAATGATCCCACCAATATAGTAGAGTGCTTCATCGGAAAGATCAGCATAGCCTTTGCCTGCAAAGCTGGGCTTACCATTTTTCCAGATGGATTGGTGAACGTGCATGCCTGAACCATTATCTCCAGCGATTGGCTTAGGCATGAATGTTGCTGTTTTCCCGTAGGAATGCGCAACATTGTGCACGCAATATTTGTAAATCTGCATGAAGTCCGCAGATTTTACGAGCGTTGCAAAGGCTGTGCCGAGTTCGTGCTGGCTACGGGCTACCTCATGATGGTGTTTTTCAATCGGCAGTCCCATCTCGCCCATGGTTGCAAGCATTTCAGCGCGGAGGTCTGTTTCGCTATCAACAGGGGCAACAGGGAAATATCCACCTTTACGGGCAGGGCGATGGCCCATATTGCCCTCTGGATAGTCTTTTAACGAAGCATCTGGGCCTTCAATACTGTCGATCTTATAGGTGCTGTAATTTTCACCAGTACCAAAAATGATGTTATCGAAAACGAAAAATTCTGCTTCTGGGCCGAAGAAAGCAGTGTCACCAAGGCCACTATTTTTTAGATATTCTTCAGCTTGTTTGGCTGTTGAGCGAGGATCGCGGTTGTAAAATCCTTTGGTGCGAGGATCAACGATATCGCAGAACAAAATGAGTTGTGGACGGGCAGCAAATGGATCCATGACCGCCGTTTCTGGGTCAGGGAGAAGAACCATGTCTGATTCATTAATCGCTTTCCATCCTTGGATAGAGGAACCATCAAACATAAATCCATCAACGAAGCTATCTTCTTCAATGGTGGAAACTGTTTGTGTGGTGTGATGCCATTTCCCCTTAGGATCTGTGAAACGGAGATCTACAAATTCAACACTATGTTCTTCAATGAGATCAAAGACGCGCTTGATGGCGGCTTTGTTTGGAGAAGAAGTTTTTGAGGAGGATGACGTCTTTTTGGCCATGGTTTGTGCCTTCGCATGTTCTAAACTGCTTTAGAAACGATTAAGGGACATTCCTCCATCTGTCGAGAGGTTGCGTAAAACTTGTTGCGTGTGAAACAATAATACCCAATTGGTGTCACATTTTTTGTATCGTTTCTGCTGGAGAATTCTGATGGCGTCTATTTCTCTTTCTGAAGCATCCAGTGTTTCAGATACCTTGTTTTTTAATGCTTCGACGACATCCTGGACGCCTGATGAGGTCAAGAAACTTCTTAATCATCGTCTTGAGGGGATGGATGATGGTGAGTTGTTTCTCGAATATCGAGAAGATGAGACGCTGAGTCTGGAAGATGGGGCCTTAAGAGATACGGGCTTTCATCGTTCTTCTGGGTTTGGCTTACGTGGTGTTCAAGGAGAGAAAACCGTTTTTGCACATTCCGATGTCTTAGGGATGGATGCATTAACGCGGGCTGCTGAAGGGTTGCATATTTTACAACCTCAATCGTCTCGGCTTGGACAGAAAGCGTTGGCCTCTGATGAGTCTCAGGTCCGTGTGAATCTGTATGATAGTGCACATCCAGTTCAGGGAGGTGATTTTTCTGAGCGTGCGTCTTTGTTGAGTGACATTGATCGTTACGGACGTGCTCTAGATTCCCGCATTGTTCAGATTAACGCAACACTGCATACACAGTGGCAGGTCATTCACATTCTACGACCACGCTATTTTGACGGTTCCTCAAAAAAATCAATGGTCGATGTGCGGCCATTAGTGAGGCTTGATATAACCGTTGTCGTCGCAAAAGATGGACGTCGGGAGAGTGGTCGGGCAGGGCAGGGCGGACGCTATGCACTGGCTCGTTTAATGGAACCAACGACATGGCAAGACATGACGCGTGAAGCGTTGCGTCAGGCATTGGTGAATTTAGAGGCGCGGCCGGCACCAGCGGGTGAGATGCCAGTTGTGTTAGGTGCTGGGTGGCCCGGTATTTTGTTACACGAGGCTGTTGGGCACGGCTTGGAAGGTGATTTTAACCGGAAAGGGACGTCCGTTTTTAGCGGGAAAATTGGTCAACGTGTTGCTTCCCCCGGTGTTACTGTCGTTGATGATGGTACGATACCGGAACGTCGAGGTTCGTTAACAATAGATGATGAGGGGTCATTTTCAAATCGTAATATTTTAATTGAAGATGGTATTTTACGCAATTATTTGCATGACCGTTTAAGTGCTCGATTAATGGGGCATCAGCCAACAGGAAATGGACGGCGTGAGTCCTATGCTCATGCGCCAACACCTCGTATGACAAATACCATTATGGCAGGAGGGAATTCATCAGGAGAAGAGATGATTCACTCTATAGAAAAGGGATTATATGCCGTTAATTTTGGTGGCGGCCAGGTCGATATCACATCTGGCAAATTCGTATTTGCGGCTTCAGAAGCATATTTGATTGAGGATGGCAAAATTACAGCTCCCGTCAAAGGGGCGACGTTAATCGGGAGTGGGGCTGAGGTTATGCGACAGATCTCAATGATTGGGCCCGATATGCAACTCGATCCAGGAATTGGAACATGTGGGAAAGCAGGGCAGAGCGTACCCGTTGGGGTAGGGCAGCCCATGTTAAAAGTGGAGGGATTAACCATCGGGGGTATTGCATCTTAATCCTTTTGATGGCGTAATCGTTAACAGATATAAATTTTCCTTTAGACATGGACTCCCTGCTTATGAGCAAATCCCTGTATTTTTCGTTAGTGTTGTCTAGCGTTGTTTCTATTGCTGCGAGTTGCCAGGAAGCTGCTTTCGCAGGGACAACGGCTCAAGCAAGTGATAGCGCGGACAAGCCACTACCGGAACAATGGTATACAGGATCGCTCTATTCTCCATCGCCTGCTTTGCCTACGCCGGGGATGATCGCTGTTGAGCCTTATGTAGCGGCAGGTGTTCCTGCGGGGACGTTCAATTCTAACGGTCACCTAAAGACACATCATGCTGGTGGTCAGGATTCCATCTCACAATCGACATTGTTTAAGTATGGGCTGACAAGTCATTTGTCTTTCTATTTGCTCCCAACTTACAGTTATAGTTGGGGAGGGCATGCGAAGCCTTCGGGAATGAAGTTTAATGATTTACCTGTAGAGTTTCAGTATCGTTTGACGCCTCATTACACGCCTTCTATCTCTCTCTATTTAGGATTCCAAGCCCCTACTGGGGATTATAGTAATTTGGCTAATGCCTCAGAAGGTGTTGGACAAGGCGGGTGGTTTATTCGTTACGGGGCGCATACACAGTTTGCATTGCCTTTCTTTAAGCATGCGATGCGTGTCCGTTTATGGGTGCAGGCACGGCAGCCCGTAACCGATGCTCGTCTGCGTAATATCAGTAGTTATGGCACGAGTAATGGTTTTAAAGGGGTTGCTCACCCAGGAGCCTTCGGAAATGATGGGGGTTCTGTCGAGCTTGGTATTACAAAGCGTTGGGTTTTTGCTTTGGATCTCTACCATACATGGTCGGCTTCAAGTTCTGTCCGAGGGATAAATCGGTTTACAAGAGAGCAGATTCACACGCGAACAGGATGGTCTGGCGCGTTTAACGTCGGCCCTGCTATTGAATATAACTTTACAGCCGATGTTGGTGCTATTGCCGGTGTCATTTTACCCGTTGCTGGGCACAATACGTCCCGGTCTATTCAGCCACAATGTGCTGTTTTTGCGATGTTCTGATGAGGAGAGGGGCTTCCTCGATTGATGGGAAGCCCCTTAAAAATACGGGAAAAGTATTTTTTAAAAGGCAGAAGACGCGTAAATGAGGCGGAATATCTCGTTTAAAATAAACGGTACAACGTAATCTATTATCAGTAGAAGAATGAGCGGCGAAAAATCCATGGCGCCCATATTGGGTAGGATTGCTCGGATGGGCCGTAATGCGGGCTCCACAAGGCGTGATAGGGTGTTAACAAGGCTATAGAGAAAGCGATTATTGCGAATATCAAAAATGCCAAAACTGACAAGCATGGAGATGAGGCAATAAGCGAGGATAATCCAGACATAAACATGGAGGACCTGCGTAATGATTTTCATGAATTGGATATAAAACGTTAAAAAGTTCACGAAAGACCTCTCATAGAGCATGTTAGGACGGATGGTCCTGAACGAGGTTAGGACCTCTCAATGATGCCGTTTTTGGGATGTTGGAGCGAACCTATCGGCTTTCGGTATAGAGCACAATAGAAGCTGTATTTGGTAGCGGAAAATAGGAGGTCTTATTGACAAAACCCCATACGCGTGATGCATTACAAGGGGTATATCGTGGGGCTGTAGCTCAGATGGGAGAGCGCCTCGTTCGCAATGAGGAGGCCAGGGGTTCGATTCCCCTCAGTTCCACCACGGTTCTCTCAAAAAGTCTATTTAGGGTGATCCAGCGGTATTGCTCTCACAAGGGTTGCGTTGATTTTGTGACCTGTGGAGTAATTAAGGCCCGATAAATGGGCATAGGGCTGGCTTTTCATCCCGAGATGGTGAAGCGTTTCTTCAAAAGAAGCAGCATCTTTGAGGTCAATGAGAGCGCTATCACAGCGTGCGTGATCATGAAGGCTTTGTGCTGCCAGGCTTGGGGATAAGAGACGTGTGTTTTCCCCTGCGAGGAAGACGAGGCTTGGTTCATAATAAGAGGCTGAAATCAGAACACTGTTAGAGCATGGACGATTTTGTAGGAAAGTCGCTGCTATTCTAGGAGAGAGTTGTATCTGTGACAGAGAAGGAATAACGGCAAGAAAAATCCCCATATGGATCAGAAGAGCGCTACCAATGGCACAATAAGCCGCGTCACGAGGGCGATGATGATAGAGAAATTTTGTGGCAATGAGCAAAAGGGGCAAACTGCCACATAAAGCAATCGTCGCGCGGATTGATATGAGATGCTCCATATAGATGAGCAATAGGGTTCCAGCAAAACAAAAGGCGATACCCGCGAGAAGCCACAAGCCTGCATAGAGTGACAGAATCGCTTTTCCCAACCGTGGTAAATATTGTTTCTTCCACACAAGAAGGGAGGCTGCTGTTAGAATAGCTAGGGCTGGATATGTTGGGAGAACGTAGTGAGGTAATTTGGTCGCTAGAAGTTCGAAAAAAATCCAATGAGGGATGATCCAACATAAAAGGAACCGGACAGAAGGGGTCCGACGGTGATGCCATATTCCTGGCAAGGCGCGCGCTGCAAAAAGAGACCCAGGCCAGAAGGAAAGAAGGGCAATGAGAAGATAATAACCAGGGGGAAAACCGTGAGACTCCTGAGCATGTCCGATCTTACCCAATAGGTTATGGCCAATAGCGTGTGTGAAAAAGGCCCCATGGCTAACGATGCCAATGCCGATACACCATGGAAGTCCAACTGCGATCATAAGAATCCATCCCCATTGAGGGGACAGACGGCGCCAAAGAGAAAAATTTCGTTCTACAAGAGATAAGGCAATGGGTGTCCCTAAGCCAGGGATAAGAACAATTGGTCCTTTCAGCATAAGACCAACGCCCATGGCGAGCCAATAAGCCCATGTGAAGCGACGCTGCGTTTGTTGGTGCGTGTTACGGTCTTGGAAATGGCGTAATAAAAGAGCTTCTACGACAAGAATATCGAGAAGAAGAGTTGTGTCTATCGTGGCCATGCGGCTTTCCGCCGCAAAAACGGTTGATGCCATTAAAAAGAGAGCGGCGAGTATTCCAACTTCCCCGCTAAAAAGACAGGCTCCAATCCACGCTGTTAAAGGGACGATGAGACTGGCATTTATTAAACTCGGAATACGGTATGGCCATGCTTCATGACGTATATGAGGGCCGAAAAAGAGTTCGGCACATTTAACAGAGCTTGCTTCAAGCCAATAAATGCCAGCAGGTTGAAGGTAACGCGGCTGATTTTGAAAGCGAATATCAAGGAAATTACCTGAACTGAGCATTTGCTCAGTGGCTTCCATGTAACGAGGTTCATCTCGATCGAGGGGCGGGAGTGTCAGACGACCAGGCAGTGCTAAGAACAAAGTGAGAAGAGCAAGAATTACGTAATGGCGAGCACGCAAAAGCATAAAGCAAAGATAATTTCATACAGATGAGAAGGTGTTATGTGAGAATAGTTATAATTCTGTAGGGTATCCTGAAGGACGCGCTCTCGCTTGAAGCCATAGAACGCCCAATAAGTCACGTATGCCGGCAATAGCGCGACCGAGGTTTGTATATTTAGAACTTCCGCTGAGGCGATGGCGGTGCTGTGTCGTTAGGCAAACTAGCTGTGCACCGTAGCGATTCATGAGAGCAGGGAGAAAACGGTGAAGCCCCTCGAATTGAGGCATGGCAAGGAACAGGTCACGAGGGAAGAGCTTTAAGGGGGCTCCTGTATCGGGACATCCATCTTTAAGAATAAAGGAGCGCAGTTTATTCGCGCATAATGTTGCGACGCGACGTGACAAACGATCGCGACGATGACGTCTTACAGCAACGATGAGTGGAATTTTGCACTGTTTATCATAGGCTAAAGCTGTTTGTAGCATATGAGGGATCGTCGCTGGATCGTCCTGTCCATCCCCATCCATTGTAGCGATCCAAGGAGCACGGGCGGCTTGAATAGCGGTTCGGAGACTTGCAGATTTACCAAGGCGACGTGAGTGGGAAAAAATGCGCAGCTGAGGAAGAACTGTACGACGAGCTTCGAAAAGTTTTTCTAAAGTCGCATCGGAGCTGCCATCATCAACAATAACAACTTCATTTGGTGATGAAAGAGAAGCCAGGATGCTGCCAAGCTCCTGGCACACTGGAATAACATTTTCAGCCTCGTTAAAAACTGTGATGACGACAGCAAGCTGAGGCTGAGAATGTGCGGGTGTTGTCATAAGGGGAATTAAGCTGCTTCTCGACGAAGGGCTTTTGACAAGTCATTAAGACCAGTATCGAGAAGTTGTTTAGCCAATCCTGGATCCTGCGTAAGCCGCTCTTGAACAACATCACGTGTTGCAGCGATTGCGAGATCAGCAGCCCGGTGGCGAATTTCGCGTAGAGCAATCCGCTCTGCAGCTTGAATTCGGTCACGTGCTTGCTTTTCATGGCGGGCAATAAGTTCATTTGCCTCGCGTGCTGTGCGTTGTTTGAGAGCTTCGGCTTCGGCTTTTGAAGCAGCGATAAGTTGTTGCGCTTCTTCAAGAGCGTGCTCACGTTCACGGTTAGCGCTTTCCAGCAATTGTTCCGCTTCACGCCGTAAACGTGTTGCTTCATCTAACTGTCCGCGAATCATGTTAGCGCGATCATCAAGCTTCGATGCGACAATGAGCCAAATTTTGCGGCCAAAGATAACAAAGAACAAAATGAAAGCCAAAGACGTCCAAAAACGGGGTTCATGAAACATGGTCGTCTTTCCCTTTAGCCACGGGCACGTTCGACAGCGTTTGACACCATCTCATCGTTTGCGTGGCCTAACAAACGTTCTGTCAGCGATGTTGCAGTTGATGAGGCAATCTCAGAGAGGTGAGATAATGCATTGTCCCGAGCTGCAACAATTTCCTTCTCAGCCTGACGAATCTCAGCTTCTAGACGGGTAGCTGTTGCTTCTGTCTGGCTTTGAGCATCTGCTTTAGCCATGTCACGTATCTTCTGAATATCGACACGTGCCCGTTCCGCCGCATCATTCCGAGCTTCAAGCAATTCATGCTGAGCTTGGTCTGCTGCCTGTTTGGCTTTGCGCGCGAGAGCTAGATCACCCTGAATTCGTTCTTGACGTTTTTCTAAAACACTTGCCACGCGTGGCAAGGCAGAGCGACTAAGAATGACATAGAAAATGATAAAAATGATGGCTCCCCAGACCACTTGCCCTTGGAGAAGGGGATCACCGAAGTGGAGCTGGGGCATGCCTTCCGCCACGGCCCGGCCCGGTAAGGCCGCAAGAGGGGCGGCAGACAGGAGGAAACGGGGCGTCAGGCGCATCAATCATCTCCTTAAACGAAGAGAATAAGAAAGGCGATCAACAGTGCGAAAAGTGCGATCGCTTCTGTCAGAGCAAAGCCGAGCATTCCCAAGCCGAAGACGTGGGGGCGAGAAGCTGGATTGCGTGCGATGGAATTCACCAAAGCGGCGAAGATGTTACCGATACCGGCACCGACACCAGCCAGAGCAATAACAGCGAGACCGGCACCAATTTCGCGAGCGGGGTGAAGGAGGTCCATGGGTCAGATTCCTTTAAGTCAGGTCAATGACAAAAGCGATGAAGGGTAAAACAACAACCTTAATGGGCTGTCGCTTCACTCAGGTAGATGCAAGTGAGGATTGCAAACACATAGGCCTGCAAAAACCCTACGAGCAGTTCGAGCGCCGTCAGAGCGATGTTAATCGCAATGGGAGCAACAGCCAAGACATGGCCGAAGACCCCGAGACCGGCAAGCATAATCGTGAAACTTGCAAAGACTTCCAACAAAACATGCCCAGCCACCATATTCGCAAAAAGACGAATAGAGAGGCTTACAGGGCGGGAAATGTAGGAAAGAATTTCAATAGGGATAAGGATAGGCGCTAGAGCCAAAGGCGCACCCTCTGGCATAAAGTGCTTAAAGAAACCCAACCCCTGATAACGTAGAGCCGTCAAAATAGAAATGACAAAGACAGTGATGGCAAGGGCCAAAGTTACTGCAATGTGGCTCGTAAAAGTAAAAGAAAAAGGCAGTAAGCCAAGGTAATTACCGGTTAAAATGAAGAAAAACAGCGCAAACACAAAAGGAAAAAACGCTGTTCCCTTTTCACCAATAGTACCAACAGCCAACTCTCGGACAAAATCGTAGCTCATCTCAGCCGATGCTTGTAGGCGCCCAGGCACCACAGCTGCCGGCCGCATTCCAATATAGAGGAATGCAAGGACGAGTACAACGGCTATGACCATAAACAGCGGGGACTGAGATAAACACAGCGCCTCACCGAAAGAACCAAGAATCGGATGCAGCTCAAACTGCCCGAGCGCGTCAATCGTCGATCCGCTGGCCACGCTGGCTTCTCCCGTCTTTTTGCGTCCCGGCTTCTTGGGCCGGGGCATTCACAATTTGCCAAACATTTCTCATGCCGGCACCAAAACCGAGCAGAGTAAAGATGATCAAGAACAAAGGCTTATGCCCCGTCCAGTGATCAAGGCCATAACCGATCCCCACGCCAACCGCAACTCCGGCGATCAAGTCACTGCCAACCCGCACTGCCATACCAAAAGAGGAGCTCTCCCCTTTTCCCATAACACCACGGCGCATCTTCCTTTGAGGGAGCTGCCGATTTTCCGCCTGAGCTAAACGTTCTTCAAAACGCTGTCTCACATTGGAAGAGAGATGATCCACAATCGGCGGTCCTCAAACTCTGCACACAACAGAGGCGAAGGTTTCTTCAATTCTGAGGAGAACCTTCATCTCCTAACGTTGTTAAGGCTACTCGTGGCTGTAGGAAAATGTCAACAACGATCCAGACTTTGTTATTGCTTGTGGCAGAATTTGGACTTCCCCTTTTTCTAAGGACTATCCAACGAGACGAAGACGGTGTTTGCTAGAAGACTTTTCCCGGTTTCTTGGGGATTCGTTTCCAAATGGAAGCATCGGAGTGTCTTGTCCTTCAGCTGTATGGTCAGCAGGAGCATCCGGCATATGATGGCCAAGATAGGCTTCCGAGAGAGCACGGAATGTATAGTCCACGACAGATGTTGCGTAGGTTGTTGTTGGGTCTCCTTCCACCGTTCCACATGGGCCAAAGCGTGTATAAGCAAATTGGTCAACAAACGCTTTCAATGGGGCTCCAAACTGGAGACCAATGCTTACAGCTTGACCCAGGCATTCCATTAACCCACGGGCCATGGGGCTTTCACGCGGTGGTGTAAGGGTAAGAGAACCGAGTGATCCATCCTCAAATTCGCCCGTACGGATAAAGATACGGTGCCCGCCGATAGAGGCACGTTGGCTGAATCCACTTTGGCGCGTCGGGAGTGGGCGGCGCACACCTCGTTCTAAACGAGTGATTGCATCTTCAGTTTCAGGCTCTGGGCGCGGGGGAAGGTAGTCACATAAACCGACCAGGCTATTTTGCATCCGTTCATGAGAGTGCCCGTCTGGTTGTGGAAGGGGGCGTACACCATCCAAGGCGAGAGCAAGCGCTTTTTCAGGGGTTAAACCACGATGAGCCAGTCGGTTTGTCGTGGAGTTACGGAGATGTCCTTGCTCGTCAAGAAAGGAAAAAATGGGCCCTAGACCACAGGCCTCGACGCCAAGAAGTGCTTCAATTGGTCCAGGTGAGGAAAAACCTGTTTCCAAGGGGGCTAAGTTCGCAGTGTTTCCAATGGCCGTGGTGATGGATACGGCGGTATGTTCAAATTCTGGGAAAGCAGGGCAAGAAAACAGTGGCGCAGGGGTGACGGTTCCCGCACGGGCGACAACACGCGTAAGCCCGGCAATAGCTTGGGCCATTTGGCGTGCAGCGTCGCTATCGTAATCTAACCCGACCGCCGCCAAACAGGCATCAAGATCTGTAAGGAGTAAAATTCCAGCAGGGGGCTGTGTTGTTTGGGCTGTTTTTACATCATCAAAAAGAGGCAATTCACCACTGCGTTCTGCATGATGGGCAATGCTCAGACGGCGTAAACTATCACAAGCCAATTTTAAGCAAGCAACAAAATGTTCTGGTGAGAATATGCCTTCTTGAACAAAGCCGGAAAGGCGCAGAACAAAACCTGGCTGTTCATCAGGAAGACGCTGCCATAAAGCCCTATTGGGTGCCATATGACGCATCAGGAGAAGGCACGAAAGGCTACGGCCAACAGGCGGGGTTTCCTTCGGTGTTCCAGATAGTGGGGGAGTGGCATCGATGAGATCAACCCAACGTGCCGCTTCTGATGAGAGGCGGACGGGGCCATCACTTGTTATGGTGAGTTGAGCAAGTGCCTGGGCGGCGGCGTCGCCCCAGGCAGACGGTAACGTTACCGAACGCAGCATATTGCTGTCCGGGTCCGTGCTGATCTGAAGCGTTCTCATGCGAACGCCATTCCAGTGAAGATGCGCTTTCATGAGTATAACTCTAGTACTCGATCAGAGTGCGGGGAACCGCCTAAAAAGGCAAAAAATAAGGAATAATACCCCGAAAGATGGGGATATAGGGGATAACCTTTTAAGGTCCCTTTATTACGAAAATTGGACGTGCGGGATGGAGTTCGCTAGAGCCTAAAAGAAAGGGTGTATGCTATCATAGTTCGAGAGTGGGATTATTGGGTATCTGATAGCAAGCTATAGGAGGCCGCATGGCGTTAGAGATCTCCGGTGGAACATTATCCACCAGACAAGCGTGGCAGACTCGTTTGGAGCTCGTGGTTGGTTTAGTCGTTGCTGTCTTGTTGGCAGCGTTGGTGGTGTTGGCTTTGTTAGGACGCCATGAAAAAAGCGATGGGGGTTACCCCCTGCGGGCATCATTTAGTCATATTGATGGGCTGACTGTTGGGTCTGATGTGCGATTGGCTGGGGTAACGATTGGGCATGTGGTCAGCACGCAAATTGATCCACATGATTTCCAGGCTCAGGTGATTTTCACGGTAGCCCCGAATGTGCATTTGCCGACCGATAGTGGCGCTATTATCACGTCAGACTCTTTATTGGGTGGGAAGTATATTGCATTGACACCAGGTGGAGACACAAAAGTGCTTCAAGCAGGGAGTGCGATTAGTGAAACGCAAGGCGCGATTAGTCTGGAACAATTGCTGAGTAAATTTATCTTCTCGGTAACGGACTCTTTGCAAAAGAAGAACCAGGATGGTTCTTCTTCATCATCGGCTGGGGCACCTACGGCGGGGACAAAGCTGCAGTGAGTGATGAGGTAGCTTCAGAAATTCTTCCTTTTTGGACTGACTGTCATGGCCAAAAGCTGACATGCACGGAAAAATTGCGCATGCTACGGGAGAATGAGGCTGAGTTGCGCCAAGTCCTACAAGATGCTTACGATGATGCTGTGTTGATGGGGGTTGATCCTGCCATTATGCGGGTGCGTTTTGAAAAAATTGTGGCTCAATTGACGGAGCCTTTTCCTTAAGAGCGATCAGCGATTGTAGGAATTGAAGGAAAGAAATGAATAGCGTTTCTTATGGTAAGAAGCTTGGTGTGCTAGGTGTCGTCGGGTTGGGTTTGTTGTTTTCGACCGTTTGCACAAGTCAAGCAGGAGTGCGTGGGATAGCTCCGCCGGCTGTTTACGCTGCTAATACATGGCAGGGGCGCTCAGAAGTCGTTCTGCGTGTGATGAATCGATTGGATTCACATGTTGATTATTTCACGGTTCCTGTGGGGCAAACGGAGACATTTCGCAGCCTAACAATTCAGGCTTCTGCATGTTTGCAGAGGCCACCAACATTGCCTGCTGATTCAGCCGCACAGCTTCATATTGAAGAAACACAAGTGAAAGAAACCCCTCCATTTGATGGGTGGATGCTTGTAAGCAGTCCTTCTCTGGGGGTGTATGCAAGTGCGTTATACGATGTCCAAATTGTTGGATGTCAGGGGCATAATGTTGCACCAGACCCTGGGCCTTTGCCGCAGCCACAAGTGCCCGTTATTTCAACAGCATCATCACCACATGTTGATGCTGATAACGTGCATGACGCTCCAGTAGCGTCGCAAAACTCTGGCAATGGGCCTATGTCTTTGCTTCCGGAACAGCCTTCTCAACCACCTGCACCTAACAAAGAGATGCCACCACCTTCGGCTCCAGACACATCAGGGGCTATCCCTCTTGTGCCGCCTTCATAGTGGTGAGGCTGAGTCTCTCTTCTCATGCAGTATAACGGAGCTTGAACAAATATTATGTTGTTGGTTGGACAATGGCAGAGGAAGAGCGTTTGGCTTATAGGCGGGCTTTTCGTGCTGTCGGGTCTTTGTGCGTTGTTAGTGGCTTTGGGAGCTGAGCACTACCTGCATCTTGTGCCGTGTGAATTGTGTTTATGGGAGCGGCGCCCATGGAGGGTCTTAATCGCATTGGGGATATTAACGCTTGTTTTGTCTCCACGTTATGCACGATGGCCAGTTCTCATGGGGATTATGTGTTTATTGGTGAGTTTTGGTCTTTCTGTGATGCATGTTGGTGTAGAACAGGGATGGTGGCCGAGCCCGGCAGCGGAATGCCATGTCGGCGCTGTCCATGCGCAAAATTTTGATGCGTGGATGAAACAGCTTCCCGTAAGGCCGACGAAACCATGTGACCAGCCGGATTATCTTTTTGGCTTTCCCCTGTCGATGACAACCTTGTCTGGGATCTATGCCTTAACAGTTCTCGTCACCGCTTTAGTAGGGGCGGCACATTTGTTTCGTGATGTCAGACGGGGGTAGAGTTTCCAGCTCATTGTGAGAATAAGGAGGGTAGAACCCATGAATCTGTCGTCATTTCGTTGTTTATATCGACAGGGTTTTGCCCGTGTAGCGGCCTGCACCGTCTCGGTTTCTTTGGCTGAACCGATGGTGAACGCGAATGCCATTCTCCAGACATGGAGAAAATGTGCTGAGCAAGGTGTGGCGATTGCTGTTTTTCCCGAGTTGGGGATAACGGGATACAGTTTAGATGATTTGCGTTTTCAGCAACTCGTTCTTGATGAAGCGGAGCGGGCTCTTCGCTATTTGATTGATGCAAGTCATGATGTGATGACGGTTGCTGTTGTCGGACTTCCATTGAGGCGGGGTGATGCTCTCTATAATTGTGCGGCTATCATCCACAAGGGACGTCTCTTAGGCGTCGTGCCGAAGACTTTTTTGCCGCGTTATCGCGAGTTCTATGAGCCACGTCATTTTTCGAGTGGGGCTGATTGCCGAGGGTCTATTGATCTATGGGGAAGTAGTTTCCCATTTGGGACAGATTTGCTGTTTCCAGCCACCGATATTCAGGGTCTGATATTAGGGGTGGAGATTTGTGAAGACCTATGGGCTCCTCTTTCTCCGAGTACGCATCAAGCTCTCGCAGGGGCGACCGTTATTGCTAATCTCTCAGCGTCTCCTGTGACGGTTGGGCGTGCCGAAGAGCGTGAAAAGCTTTGTTCTGTACAATCGATGAAAATAATGGGCGCGTATTTATATGCGGCCGCTGGGCAAGGAGAGTCGACGACAGATTTAGCGTGGGATGGTCAGCTTACTCTTCACGAGGTTGGGCAATTATTAGAGCGTTCGCAGCGCTTCCCTCAGCATGATACTTTCATCGTGGCCGATATTGACCTTGAATTAATCCGCCAAGAGCGGATGCGAAGCGGGTATTTTGCGACGAAAGAGGAAACCTTCCGTAAGATACCCTTCACTTTAGCTCCACCTATAGAGGATCGTGGATTAAGACGGGAGGTGTTGCGCTTTCCCTTTGTTCCCAACAATCCCCAGACGTTGGATCAAGATTGTTGGGAAGCCTGGAAGATACAAGTTCACGCTCTGTGCCAACGCTTGCGGGCATCGCATTCTCAACGGATGGTGATAGGGGTCTCTGGTGGGCTTGATAGTGCTTTAGCCCTCTTGGTGGCGGTGCGTGCGGCTGATGAGATGGGGTGGCCTCGGCACACGATCGTCGCCCGGACAATGCCGGGATTTGCGACAGGGAAAGAAAGCCTAGCATTAGCGCAAGCGCTTATGGAGCATCTCGGTGTTGATAGTGGCCTATTAGATATTCGTCCCACAGCAGAAGCGATGTTGAAGGAAATTGGTCATCCTTACGCGAAGGGCGAACCTGTCTATGATGTGACGTTTGAAAATGTTCAAGCGGGTTTACGAACGGACTTTCTCTTCAGGTTGGCTAATTATCATCATGGGATTGTTATTGGGACAGGGGATCTATCAGAGATTGCGTTAGGCTGGTGTACATATGGTGTTGGTGACCAAATGGCGCATTATAATGTGAATTCGGGATTGCCGAAGTCCTTGATCCAGCACATGATTCGTTGGGTAGCGCGACAGGAAGAACATTTCTCTTCAGCGTGCCGTGAAACTTTGGAGCGTATTGTTACAGCAGAGATATCGCCAGAACTCGTGCCTAATACGGGTCAAGGAATCCAAAGTACTGAGAAGAAAATAGGTCCTTACCCATTACAAGATTTCACGCTTTACTATGTGTTACGTTATGGCTTTAGCCCCTGCAGAATTGCTTTTTTACAGGAAAAAGCATGGGGGAAACGCGAGAAAGGAGAATGGCCCGTCCATTATCCTGAAAATCATAAAATAGCGTATCAACTGTCCGATATAGTGCATTGGATGACGGTGTTTGTAGAGCGCTTCTTTGCCACAAGTCAGTTTAAGCGTTCTGCCATGCCTAATGGGCCTAAAATACTGGCGGGTGGGGCATTATCACCGCGTGGGGATTGGCGGGCGCCGTCAGATGGGAATGCCCAATTATGGGTAGAAAGTTTGGTCGCCCTATCCGCTGGGCATGATGTAATGAGGCCGTCCCAGAACAAAAAGGCGTGAAAAATAAAAGGATAATGAAAAATAAGTTTGGGATTGTGGATTGTTGGGCATATTCTGTTCCGATCCTGTATCGGTAGGGAGACCTTGAGCAGGGCTTGTGTAGTCTTGGTGACTGTTTTCGTGATGTAAAATTGGACGATTCAGGTGGCCACTAAAGAGATGTTGAGGGTGTATGCCAGTCGTAACCGTCATTGGTGCCTCTAATAGACCGTTCTCGATACCGATTTCGGGGAACCGAGTGAATACGCTTGGTGGCCAGTTTGAGAAATCAGTTGGCAATGCTATCGGAGGTGGTGTTTCTACTGGTGGTGATAGTGTTTCTGGGACGGGAGGTAGTGCCTCAGCAGGGACAACAGGTTCCAGTAGTGGCATTTCTGTAGGCTCATCAACTGCAAGCAGTCTTCCTGTTGACAATTCTGGTTCGGCTGACGGGGGAGTGCTGACGGGTTCTTCCACGGCAAGTAGCCTTCCTGTTGGCAACGTGGGGTCAGCGAGTGGAACGGGGTCATCCGCGGCGAGTAGTCTCCCCGTTGGGAATGCTAGTGCGGCGGGAGGCCTTCCTACCGGTGCCGCCTCCTCAAGTAGTCTTCCTACTGGAGTGGATACGGTTGGAGGAATATCGCATTCCAATCAATATATCACAGCATCTGGAGTAACCGCCCATTATGGCGATGGAAATACTATAACGGATACGGCAGAGGGGAATAATCGTCTTTTCCTTGGGCAGAATAATACGATTGTTGGTGGGATGAATGATACCATTTCTGCTACGGGTAATTTGGAGGCTTGGTCTTTAGATCATAGCTCTATTACAGTCTCAGGGAGTTTATCTGCTCAGAGTTTTGGCGATCATAATGCTATTTCTGTAAGCGGAGCCCTAACGTTCTTGGGAGGGACTGGGGCTGAGACTATTCAAGCGTCAAATGCTACCATTTCTGGGACTGTTGGTTTTGGTTCTGAGCTTATCGGGGTGACAATTTATTTTAATGGTATCAATCCCGGCAACACGCAACTGCAGTTGGATAATATAGGACGGCAGAATAAGAATAATGGGGTTAGTTACTATAATGGATTAGTGAATGGGGGAGCTGGCCATATCCAGAGTATGACGTATTTAAACGCGTCTTCTTCACATGGGTCACTAATGGCTGTTGCTGGTGATGGTGATACCATTATAGGTGGTTCGGCCTCTGATACACTTTCGGCATCACCGTGGGCAGGTGGTGCGTCTCTCACTGGAGGGAGTGGAGCACCAAATCTTTTTGATTTTCTAAGTGGATCACGAGACTGGAATACGCGGTATACGATTACCGATTTTGGAAGTGCTGCGGGTAATGTCGTTGGCGTTTCTGCCTCCCAGATGAGCGATCTACAGCATGTTTTGGATACGGCAACAGTTAGCGGTGGTAATACAACGATTACCTTGGATAACCAAACGCAGATTACGTTCTTAAATGATACCCATCTGACGCGAAATGATTTTCACGCGATTAAATGAGGTATTGCGGAGTTTCTTGCATTAGGAAGGGAATAGTGAATTACCCGTCAGATATAGGCCTTAGTTTAAATGATCAGCTATGTTCAAGGAGCCCAAAATACTGGTGGGCGACTTGATCTTGAGGTATGGAAGAGAAAATAGATCTTATAATAAAAATCAATAAAACTAAGGAGATAGTGAAAAACTAGGCTTTGTTTTTTTTGAATATTTGACATGGTCTATTCTGGTCTTGTAACTATAAGAGGACCTTGAGCAGGACTCGTATGGTTCTGGTGATTGCTTTTGATACGTAAATTAAAATACTCGGATGACCACTAGATAGATGGTGAGGGTGTATGCCAGTCGTTACCGTAATTGGTGCCTCCAGTAGGCCGTTCTCGATACCGATTTCGGGGAATCGGGTAAACACGCTTGGTGGCCAGTTTGAGAAATCTGTTGGTAATGCCATTGGAGGAGGAATTCCCTCCGGAAGTGATAGTGTTGCAGGTAACGGTGGTGGTATTTCGATGCGTTCGTTGGATGCATCGGATGGTCTTCCTACGGGGGTAGCTTCGTCGAGCAGCCTCGATGTTGGCACAGTCAATGGTGGCGAGAATAAATTCATCAACAACCTTGGAAGTCATAATACAATTTATGGCGGTCAGGGAGACACCATTTCTGCCGTAGATGATTTGCATGTTTTTCAGCCTGGTACGGATAATCGAGTTACGGTTGGTGGTTCTCTGACCTTCGTCGGTGGGCAGGGAAGCGAGAGTCTTCATGCCGGTAATGCTACTATTTATGCTGGATCGGGCGTGGTGTATCATTATGTGGGCACCAATGCAGGGAATACGCAGCTACAATTTGAGGTGGGTGGTTCACAGAATAAGAATGGTGTTACCCTTTATGAAGGTGTGAAAGGCGACAAAAGCGGCGTCCTCTTTGATGCTTCTTCGTCCCATGGCTCGTTGTTAGCTCATGTGGGGAATGGTGACACGATTATTGGTGGTTCAGCTTCCGATACAATTTCGGTCAACAATGCCTCTGCTGGCGC
>NZ_WVHO01000011.1 GCF_009834805.1 Saccharibacter sp. 17.LH.SD | reverse complement strand
GGGCTCAGGCCGGTCGGAAACCGGCTGTCGAGTGCAATGGCATAAGCCCGCCTGACTGCGAGAGTGACAGCTCGAGCAGAGACGAAAGTCGGCCATAGTGATCCGGTGGTCCCACGTGGACGGGCCATCGCTCAACGGATAAAAGGTACTCTAGGGATAACAGGCTGATCTCCCCCAAGAGTCCACATCGACGGGGAGGTTTGGCACCTCGATGTCGGCTCATCACATCCTGGGGCTGGAGCAGGTCCCAAGGGTTCGGCTGTTCGCCGATTAAAGTGGTACGTGAGCTGGGTTTAGAACGTCGTGAGACAGTTCGGTCCCTATCTGCCGTGGGTGTAAGAGACTTGAGAGGATTTGTCCCTAGTACGAGAGGACCGGGATGAACATACCTCTGGTGCACCGGTTGTCACGCCAGTGGCACAGCCGGGTAGCTAAGTATGGAATGGATAACCGCTGAAAGCATCTAAGCGGGAAACCAGCCTCAAAACTAGGTCTCACAGGGCCGTCCAAGACCAGGACGTCGATAGGTCAGGTGTAAAAGCGCGGTAACGCGTTCAGCTAACTGATCCTAATCGCCCATATCTCTCACACATAAAACACATGCACAGTAGTCAGTCACATTACTCTACACACCAACCGCACCCCTCTCACCCATACACATACGGGTAAGCGGGAAGACCTGGTGGCTATGGCGGAGGCTCTAAACCCGATCCCATCCCGAACTCGGCCGTCAATACCTCCAGCGCCTATGATACTGCCCCTCGACGGGTGGAAAAGTCGGTCGCCGCCAGGTCCCCTCGCTTACCCCTATCTAAAATGCTTCAACCCTCCATAGATCAATAATCTACGGAGGGTTTTCCTTTTGCAAAAAATTTAATTACCCTCAAAAACTTATACCTCTTAATACCCTTAATCATATCCACAGGATGCGTATGATGACTTTGTTGTTGAGTGACATTTTCTAAAAAGATGTTGTTACAAAAAAACTCTTTGTTTTAGCTGTCCTTAACTTATGTTTTTCTTAGGGGATATTGAGGATAGGGTTGCATGAGTTTCTTGATTACATCGCGGATGCGACAGTTTTGTATAGAAATTACGGTCATCATGGGGTTGATGTCGGTTTTTTTGGGATGGCTTTTGCCCACATTGATGCCGAATCTTTGTATGGTGACGATAGCTCACGCAGAAAACAGGATATCGGCCTCCTCTAAAGCGCATCTCCAACAGCTTGAAGAGAAAGCTCAGAAGGGTGATGCACGTGCGCAGGTAGATTTAGCGGGTTTTTATTTTCTTGGTGAAAAAGTTCCTCAAGATAAAGGAAAAGCTTTTGCCTTGTATGAGAAAGCGGCTCAACAAGGAAATGTTGGCGCTGAGGTTGCTGTAGGCTCCCTCTATGAGGAAGGGGTGGCAGTTCATCAAGACTATGAGCAAGCGCGTTTCTGGTATGAAAAAGCGGCGCAGCATGGGAATGCCGAAGCACAGCATGATCTAGCTAATGTATATGAAGAGGGATTGGGGGTTTCAAAGGATATAGAGAAAGCGCGTTCTCTCTATGAGGCTGCTGCCAAGCAAGGCTATGCGCCTTCCCAATATAATCTTGCTGTTATGTACATGAATACGGTGGTAGATGCACCAGATTATAAAAAGGCGTTTTTTTGGTATGAGCGGGCGGCTCGGCAAGGTTTTCCTGATGCTCAGTATATGTTGGGTGTGATGTATATTTCCGGTCATGGTGTGGCACCGGATAAGCGCGTTGCATCAGGGTGGTTCCATAAGGCCTGCGATAATGGACGGCAAAAAGCCTGTGCAGCTTATGCCGTTATCAATTTAGGTCATTAGTGGGAATGGAATGGTCCTTAATCTTGTAGAATGCAGGATCAAGGACCAATTTTATGATTAAAGCCCTGAAAAAAGAGGGGTTGATAGGTAACGTTCCGCGAAGGAGGGAGCGATCGCGACAATAGTTTTGTCACGATATGTTTCTTGTTTCGCAAGCGTCATCGCAGCATAAAGAGATGCCCCTGAAGAAATGCCGATGGGAAGCCCTTCTGCTCGGGCACAGAGGCGGGCTGTTGTGAGGGCATCATGTTCTGATACAGGGATAACGCCGTCAATTGCGTTCATATCCAGTGTATCAGGCTTAAAGCCTGGGCCGATGCCTTGAATACCGTGTGGGCCAGGCTCATCACCATTGAGGATGGCACTCTCGAGGGGTTCTAATCCAAATACTTTGAGAGATTTTTTGCGCTTTTTGAGAGCATGGGCAATGCCTGACGCTGTTCCGCCTGTTCCAAGTCCAGCAATGACAACGTCAACGGCACCCTGCGTATCGTCCCAAATTTCTTTAGCTGTCGTTTCTTCATGTATTTTTGGATTTGCTTGGTTGCTGAATTGGCTGGGCATCCAGGCATGTTTGGTAGATTTGCAAATGGCTTTAGCTTCCTCAATAGCCCCCCTCATTCCTTGGGCGGCAGGGGTAAGCTTCAAGGTTGCTCCCATTAGTGTGAGCATTTTTCGCCGTTCAAGGGAGGCACTTTCAGGCATGGTGACGATTAAATGATACCCCATAGAAGCGGCAGCGAAGGCTAAGGCAATACCTGTATTCCCTGAAGTTGGCTCTACGAGGGTAGAATGTTGAGGATGGATCAGGCCTTGTGCTTCTGCATCGCGCAGCATTGCGACACCAATGCGGTCTTTTACGGAACCAAGTGGGTTAAAAAATTCAAGTTTCAAAAGAACATGAGCAAGAAGTTTCTCCTGCTCAGTTAAATGAGGAAGGCCCACAAGAGGCGTGCCTCCTACTGTTTCCAGAAAAGAACGGTAAACATGCCCACGTGGTTGAGCAAACGCCGTTTTAGAAAGAGGAAAGGGAGCAGAAGAGAGTGAGTGATTTTCCATGATCATTCTACCTATCGAAAGAATTACCAGATTATACAGTGAAATAATTCTATTTTCACTTTTTTACGACAAAAGATCGTATAAAATGGCCAGAGGCTTTTTTGAATGAATGAGTGGTGTAATGTATCTAAAGAGTGACCGTGTGTTAACGGCCCTTTCTATCATGTTGGATGTTGCCTTTTATGCTGGGCGCTCGGGTGTTGTGAGTGGTGCTGATATCGCCAAACGGAGTGGATTACTTCGTCGGGGGATTGAGCCTGTTTTGCAAGCGTTATCGCGTGCTCAGCTTCTTGATAGTGTGCGTGGTCCTAAAGGTGGGTATCGTCTTGCCCGCTCACCGCGTGTGATCATTCTGCGTGATATTGCACTTGCCGTTGGGGGAGGGGATACGCTGCACGGGGGTGAGGTTGAAAATCCTTTATTTGGTCATGTGATCGCTCCTTTCTGGGAAGCCCTTAATGCGAAGGTAGAGTCGCATTTAAGTGAAGTGACATTGAGTGATCTTCTGGTTCAGGCCGAGAAGGCAGGGCTTCGGCGACCACATCAGGCACCATTATCGTTTGTGATTTAGGGATGATATAATACGATATTTTTTTGTTTTTTATAAAATCAACGTTATTATATGTTGATTTTTGTGCCTAATGGGCCATTTTCATAAGTGTGATGATGACGCCATTTTCTTACTTCCCTATTGTTTTGCGGTTGGATAATCGCTCTGTCCTGTTAGTTGGCGGAGGGCAGATTGCCGTAAACAAGATGCGTCTTCTTCTTGGGCGATGTCACCAAATTTATATTTGGGCGACTGACGTTCATGAGGAGATTCGGCGTTATGCTCAGGATGGGAAGGTCGTGGTGTATCAAAAGCCCATTGATATGACGGCGCTGCAAGAGATGCTGCCACAAATGGCGCTCGTTTTTGCGGCAACAGATGATGGAATTTTGAACCGTCAAATCTCTCAACTGGCTCAAGAGCATAATGTGCCGGTTTGTGCTGTGGATGATCAGGAAGTCTCTAGTTTTATCACGCCTGCTTTGGTGGATCGTTCTCCGGTTCAGGTTGCTATTTCTACAGGTGGTGCGTCCCCAGTATTGGCGCGACGTTTGCGAGAGCGGTTAGAGCGTGATTTGCCCGCGGGGTTGGGGCAAGCTGCACTCTTTATGCAAAAGCAGCGTGCGTGGCTAAAGGCGCAATTGCCCGTCGTGGATGATCGTCGTCGTGTGTGGGAAGATTTCGTGGATGGCTCTGGCTATGAAGCGGCTCTTGCGGGGGAGCATGACATGGCACAAGAGATCCTTCACCATTTAGTAACAGGCCATGAGCGGCAGGGGGAAGTGTGGCTTGTCGGAGCTGGGCCAGGCCATCCTGATTTGCTTACTCTAGCAGCACTACGTCTCATGCAAAATGCAGACAGCGTTCTCTATGATAATCTCGTTTCAGATGAAATTTTGGAGCGTGTCAGGCGAGATGCAGAGCGGGTTTATGTTGGGAAAAAGAAAAGCCATCATAGTTTGCCCCAGCGTGACATTGAGGCCGAAATGCTCCGACGTGCCCGTCGAGGGGAGCGCGTGTTGCGTCTGAAGGGAGGGGATCCCTTCATTTTTGGGCGTGGGGGGGAAGAAATGGAGGCTTTATTGCAGGCTGGCATTCCCGTGCGCGTGGTTCCCGGTGTGACAGCTGCGAGCGGATGTGGCGCCGCTGCTGGAATTCCACTGACTCATCGAGATTGTGCACAGAGTTGCGTGTTTGTTACAGGTCATGCACGAGCAGACGGGACATTGAATTTACATTGGCCTAGTTTAGCCCGAAAAGGGCAAACGGTTGTGGTCTATATGGGGTTGACTCTATTGAGTGAGCTTTGTGCACAATTGAAGATACATGGGCTGCCAGGTGATTGGCCCATGGCTGTTATTCAACGAGGGACCTATCCTGACCAACAGATTGTAGCAGGAACATTAGATGACGTGTCTGATCGTGTGCACGAAGTGCAGCTACAAAGCCCTGTGACGATTATTATCGGAGAGGTTGTTCGCCATCGGGGTGAAGGGCGTTTCCCGAATTTCAATGTTTTTTCAGCCAAGGAGGTGGCGTGATGAAGCGTCTGTCTCGTCCCGGACCGGGCGAAACATTACTACTAACGGCAACGCGCTTGTTAGATGGGCGGATTGTGTGGCGTGATGCGGCCGGGATATGGCAGGAGCATGTGGGAAAAGCAGCGCAAATGACACTGGAGGAGGCGGAGCCTGCTTTGGAAAAAGCCCAAGAGACGGCGGTATCTCAGGGAGTGATGGGTGTTTATGTCGTCTTGGCGCATGAAGGTCACCCTCCTCAACCTGTAACGATGAAAGAACATATTCGCGCTTTTGGTCCCAGTGTTCATCCTGAGTTTGCGTATTCATCTACTTCTTTGTCTCAGTCGGAGGCTTCCTCATGACGAAATCTGTTGGACATTATAATTACGAGCCAAAAGATAAAGCTTTTCTACAGGAGCGGATTGCTGAGTTTGAAGAGCAAGTAGAACGTCGTTTGAAGGGCACGTTGAGCGAGGAAGAGTTTAAACCTTTGCGCTTGATGAATGGTCTGTATTTGCAGGTACATGCCTACATGTTGCGTGTTGCTATTCCTTATGGGGTCTTGGACAGTCGCCAGTTAAGGAAGTTGGCGCATATTGCACGTCGCTATGACCGTGGTTATGGGCATTTTACGACGCGTCAGAATATCCAATTTAATTGGATTTCATTAGAAGATGCTCCGGCTATTCTGCGTGATTTGGCAGAAGCAGATATGCATGCGATCCAAACAAGTGGAAATTGTATCCGGAATGTTACGTCGGATGAATATGCTGGGGCTGCAAAAGATGAATTGATGGACCCGCGTGTGCATGCAGAGATTTTGCGGCAGTGGTCTACATTGCATCCGGAATTTACATTTCTCCCACGGAAATTCAAAATCGCTATTTCAGGAAGCCCTGAAGATCGTGTGGCTGCGCGTTTCCATGATATCGGTATTTTGGCACGACCAGGGGAAAATGGACCGCTTTTTCGTATCTTTGTAGGGGGTGGTTTGGGCCGAACGCCTGTTGTTGGGCAGGAACTCTTTGATGGTGTGCCAGAAGAAGAATTGCTCGCCACGCTTGAGGCTACTTTACGTGTCTATAATGCTTTTGGACGGCGTGATAATTTATACCGGTCCCGCATTAAAATTTTGGTACAAACCATTGGTGTTGATGCCTTTCGTGAGGCTGTAAAAGCTGAGCTTGAGAAAATGGATATTTCTCATTATCGGCTTACAAAGGAAAAAGTGGCGGCTATTCGGGCGCGCTTTGCAGCCCCAACGCTTGATGCCCCTGATGGTGGGACTGCGACATTAGCCGAACAGATGCAGCGTGATAGTGTTTTTGCTCGTTGGGTTAAGAGTAACATTCACGCTCATTTTGATGAGCGGTATTGTATCGCGACAGTTTCATTGAAATCGCCTGGCGAGATTCCTGGAGATGTGACGGATCGTCAGATGGATGGTTTGGCTGACTTAGCGGATCGCTATGCGTTTGGTGAAATTCGCATCACACATTTGCAAAATGTGGTGTTCGGACATGTCCGAAAAGATCAGCTTTATGACGTCTGGCAAGGATTAATGGCGCTTGGGTTAGGGGCAGCCAATATTGGTCTGGCAGGTGATATTGTAAGCTGTCCGGGGCTGGATTATTGCAGCTTGGCGAATGCGCGTTCTCTGCCGTTGGCCCAGAAGTTGGGATCACGCTTTGGAGATATGGAGCTGCAAGCTGAAATTGGTGCGATGAGCATTAATATTTCAGGGTGTATTAATGCGTGTGGGCATCATCATGCAGGACATATTGGCATCTTAGGTGTCGATAAACGTGGAAAAGAATTTTACCAAATATTGATTGGTGGGCAGGCTGGGGAAGAGGCGGCAATTGGCGCCATTTTAGGACCGGCTTTGACGGAAGATGAAACTGTAGAAGCCATTTCCCGGATGATTGATCACTATTTGTCCCATCGTGATATCGGTGAGAGCTTTCTACAGACGCTCCATCGTTTAGGGAAAGCACCGTTTAAGGAGGTGGCTTATGGCTCTGTTTAAGCTAAGGAAGTGTCATCCGCGAGAGGATGATCATTCTGTGATGTTACCGGAGTTAGAGACGCATCCTGAGGCGCAGGTGGTTCGTTTGCATCCAGATGATTCAATAGAGGCTTTGAAACCTTTTCTAGGAAATCTGTCCCTTATTATCTTAAATTTCCCTGTTTTCCGTGATGGGCGCGCTTTTACTCAGGCGCGTGCTTTGCGGGAATATGAACACTATCGGGGAGAAATTCGTGTTGAAGGGCATATTTTGCCTGATCAAGCGGAGTTTTTGAAACAATGCGGCGTTGATACGGTGGTGCTTCCAGAAGGAAGTGATGTTACGTTGTGGGAGGAACAGCTTAAGCGTTTCTCATTTTCCTATCAGGAGACGTTTTTTTCAAAAACTCCTTCTGTGGGAGCATAGCAATCTTCTTATTATTTATTCCTGCACATGAAAGAAGGGAGAGCCATAAGGCCCTCCCTTCTTTATTCTGACTGGAGATTGATGAAGAAAAATTCTTACAACCCCGGTGGAGGTGTTGGAACTTCTGGACCAGAAGCCTGACGAATGATTGCTGCTGCTTGACGGTGTAGGTCTTCCAGCTTGGTGCTATTATCGAGACCTTGTTGAAGCTGTTGTGGTGTAAGAATACCACGAATGGCGAGCGTGACATCAATCATTTTGCGCAGATGTTCCGCATCTTCTTGACTGATTTTCTTCTCTAATTTGGTGATCTTTCCACGATCAACAGGGCCAGGGGCTTGTAAGAGAGCCTTTAGTTGATGATGAGGATCATTTTGTGGATCCATTTGAGATGGATCGGGACGGTTGGCTTCTAGGATTGCATGAATTTTCGCTTTCTGTTCGTCAGAAAGAGAAACTCCTGGAAGGTCAATCATCAAGGGGTGATGAAAATACATATGGTGCGGTGCTGCAGGTGCTGGCACTGGTTGGGCGTGAGCCAAGCTAACCGTGGCAGCAAGTGATGCAGTGCCAAGCACGATAGCATGCATAAAATGTTTCATTCAGAATCTCCCATAGTGGAATATTTCTTATTTAACAGATCAATTCTATCCCGTGGATGACGGGAACATGATAAAAAAGTTATGTGGAATTAGATAAATTTATTTGCGATCATATTGTTTCTCTCAGAGATGCTCTTCATTGGAAAAGTGTTTTTTAATCTAATCGTGAAGAGGCGTATCCCTGAGAACAGAGACACTATTTAGTGCCTGACATAGTGCGTGTATTTTTAAGCGCTCATCATAAGTTGTGGTGTTTGTTCATGGTGAGCGGAGCTTTCATTTTTAATAAGATATGGCCCAGCTTTCGATACGTGTATGCTCAGCACTCGAGGAGAACAAGCGTTTCCCAGAGGCAGGAGTGCCGCTCCATTCGTCCAACGGCAATGAGACGTTTCTGTAACATCCCATCCTTGTAATGTTGTTTCTTGAAACGGGGTTTCAATCATTTGACATTCGTCATTCTGAAATAAGGCAAGAGCATCAATCAGTACGCCAAGATGTCGCCGGTCATCGACAAAGGGGCCGATGACGTCAGAGGGACGGGATGTTCGAGAGATAAGACGAACATTTTTTATGTTTTTGGGAATGTGAAAGAGAAAATGGTTATTTCGCACACGATATGGCTTAATGGGTGCGCCCGTGTTGGTGAGAAGGTGTAAATTAGGTTCGTCTGTTGTCGGAAGAGGAGAGATTCTCCCTTTTGAGCGTTGTGCAAGTTTATGCCAGATGGGCTCAACCACATTTCTTTGTGTTGCAAGAGGTGCGGCGGCGTCTTTGACCCATGTTTTAGAACCTATTTCCAGAATATTGCCGTGTTTGTTTATGCGATGTGTCGTATCGAGATACGTTTCGGTATAGGCGCCATTCGCGCAAATAATGGTGTGTTGTGCACATTCAATATGGTACGTTTTATAGTGAGATATGAGGCTATCTCTTACGATAGAATGGTGATTAACCAGCATACGGGCAGGAATGAAAACACCATTTAAAAAGAGGCAGTGTTCTCCAGTGACAGAAAGATCTTTGTAAGGAATATTTTCTGCCAGGGCATGTGCTTTAAAACGGACAGGCGTATCGTCTGGGTCGTATGCAGTTACATCTTTCTGACAAATAGATGTCACCTTCTGAGGCCGTCTCTGTCCGTGCGAGTAGGTCATAATGATATCGCCAGGAACGATATCTTCAATTCTCTTCAAACCTTCAGGGGTTCTGATTTCAGCGCCTGCCAGGAAGCAAACTGTATTTGATGGTATATCAGTATTCAGATTAGAGGTTGTGGGGGTGCCAGACATTTCAAACGTCGGAAGGAGAGCAATTGTTCCATTTGATGGGGTTGTACTGGGCAGAAGGCTCGTGGAATAATTGGTGGCTCCGTCTTGGAGATTCCTTATGAAAGTAGCTTCTTGATCAGGGTCGAGGCTAATGAGTGCATTGCCGTTTTGTAGCATCACAGAGCCTGGCACAATGTGATCGAAGGAAAATTCTAGAGCGGTCCTGTTACTAGAGGGGCCACTGGAAGCTTCATATGTTTGGTATCCTTGGTAGTCCAAAACGATTTGGAGACTCGCCACGGGAAACCCTGAAAAGGTAGTGACATGTGGGCTGGTATTGAAGGTAAGGGTAGCAATAATACTGGGATTATCGCTTGATAATATCGTTCCTTTTGCAATGGTATAGGAAATAACACCGGTTGTATCGTTGATGGCTTTGAATGCACTGAAATCTTCATATGTTGCAAGGACACTGCCGGTTGGTTGTGTCTCATCCGTATATTGGTTGACGACCGTATAGGTGGTGTCTTTGGACCAAGTGATTTCAGACATTTCATACCCTCTCTACATTATACCCCATTCAAACGCGGAAATATTTTTAACCGAACTTATTGTCATCAATTTCAAGATTGAAGGCAGGTAAAAGCTATGGAGATCATGCTTCTTATTGATGAAAAATGAAAGGTATAACCTATCATAGATATAGGAATAAAACATAAATAAATCTACATTAATTATAGATTAACCTTTGCTGTAGGGAGCGCTTTTGTAGACGTTCAGAATGTCACCCTGCCTTATTTTTCTCATTGAACATAATTTATTGAGTGAACGTTATGAAACCACGTGATCTTGGGTTGCTTGCTGCTTTAGATGTCTTGCTAACCGAGGGTAGCGTTAGCAGGGCTGCGGTTCGAATGAACCTGAGCGCGCCAGCTATGAGCCGGATACTTGGTCGTATACGTGTGTTAACTGGAGATCCGATTCTTGTTAGAGCGGGACGAGGGTTGGTGCCGACGCCACGTGCCCAAGTGATACGCGAGCAGCTTAGCGTTTTAATGGCTGAAGCGCAGGGTCTTCTGGCGTCAGCGACAGATTTTGATCCATTCTCTTTAGAACGTTCTTTCTCCATTCGAGCGACCGATGGATTTGTAACAAATTTTGGGGGATCGTTGCTTGAGCATCTGCGTAAGGCAGCACCTAGTGTTGTGCTTAAATTTATGCAGCAGGGGGATGAAGATGTCGCAGCTTTGCGACATGGGACGATTGACCTGGATATTTCAGCCATTGGAGAAAGTGGACCAGAAATCATGGTTCAAACACTTTTTGAAGATCATTTTGTGGGGGTGGTGAGAGCCGGGCATGCGATACTCAAAGATAAGATAACAATCGAACGTTTTTGTAATTACTCACATATTTCGGCATCACGTCGTGGACGGCTTTATGGCCCTCTTGATCATGCATTACACGATAGAGGTTATAAACGTCATGTAGCTGTGACGGTCACCGGGTTTACGGAGGCTGTTACGTTAGCGTCACAGACAGATTTGATCGCTATTGTGCCTGATAGGCTGACGGCAAAATCAAAGGGCAGCATGACAATATTTGCTCTTCCTGTGCAAACAACTCCTGTCGTTATTTCGCAGGCTTGGCATCCGCGTTTTCAGGCCGACCCGGGGCATCGTTGGCTACGTGGTCTGATACGAACGCATTGTATGTCGACGTAGTCATTGTGTTTTTTGCAATAATATACTTCCATTATTACACTTAAGGATATTCGCTGATTGATGCCATGATTGTGGGCATGACGTCGTGTAGCGGAGATCTTATTTTTTATGACGACTACTGTCTCGGTAATACCTGCTCAAGAAGCAACGCGGCGTTTGCTGCCATTTTCACTCATGTTGTTTCTTGGCTACCTGTCTATCGGTCTTCCTCTTGCTGTTTTGCCGTTACATGTTGGGAAAGACCTTTCTTTTTCGTCGACCATTGTTGGGTTGGTCATGGCGACGCAATTTATTGCGACACTGCTAACACGTCATGTTGCAGGACATATGGTGGATACGCGAGGAGCTAAGCCTGTTTTGATAATGGGAACGCTCATTAGTTCGGCTGCGGCGATGATCTATGGTTTATCTGTTTGGATACCATGCGGCCCCATTGGTGGACTTATTTTTCTCTTGTTAGGGCGTGCTGTTCTCGGATTAGGTGAAAGTTTACTGATCACGGGGATTTTAGCATGGTCTATCGGCGCAGTCGGTCCTCCACATGCTGGAAGAGCAATGGTTTGGGTTGGTATCGCCATGTTTAGTGCGATGGGTATTGGCGGACCAATTGGTACTGATATCATGCATGTAGGTGGGTTTGGGATTGTTGCCTTGGTCGCGGCAATCTTACCGTTGGCCGCATGTATGATGGCCTATGCCATGTCACCTATTCCGTTACATCCTGGTCGGCGTTTGAGCTTTTTTACTGTTGTAAAAGAGATCTGGCCATTTGGAGGGGCACTTGCACTGACGACTGTCGGTTTTGGAGCCATGTTTTCATTTCTTGGCCTTGATTATGCTGAACGAGGTTGGGAAGGTGCGTCTTATGGTTTAACGGCATTTGGTATTGCCTATGTTACCGCACGCATGGTCTTTGGGAGCTTGCCCGATCGTTTAGGTGGTCGACGCGTAGCGCGTGTGACGATTCCTCTTCAGGCTATTGGTTTGGTATTGTTATGGTTAGCGCAGAACTCTTGGGTTGCTTTATTAGGATGCTTCGCAATGGGGGGAGGTTATTCCCTAACGTTCCCAGCTTTAGGTGTTGAAGCCATCCGGCGGGTGCCTCCTCAAAATCGTGGTGGGGCCATGGGAGCTTACGTGGCGTTTTCGGACATTGGCCTTGGGATGACGGGCCCTCTTGCAGGAATTATTGCAGGGTATGTTGGATATCCCAGTGTCTTTTTACTCGGTGCCGTAGCGTCTATCGTGGCTTTTTTCTGCGTAACCAGTTTGAAGGGAGATGGATGATCCCCGATGATAATGAGAGTTGGGGCTTTGCCGGGTTTATCAACACTAGACGAGGAAAAAGACTTCCCCCACAGGGTAGCGCTTACTCAAAAATCTCAATTCTAAGGAAAGTGATGCCTCAATATAAAATTGTGGCGTCCCGTACGGGAGTCGAACCCGTGTTGCCGCCGTGAAAGGGCGATGTCCTAGGCCTCTAGACGAACGGGACGTGGAGGCGTCTGCTTTGTTGAGGGGGTTAATAGGGTAATGATGAAAATAGGTCAACAAGAAAACGCATCAAATATGAAAAAAGTTAAATTTTCTCGTTCTTGCCATGTCTCTACCCGTAAGTGACCTGCGACGTGGAGTAAGGGACGAGCACGGTCTTCTAGGAGCTGTGCAAAAGCCTTATCCCCAGCTCGGAAGACGAGCCCTTTAAGACGTGTGTACCCATCCTCTCCTTGAAGGATAACACGTAGCGTATTGCCATCACGCCCAATGCGGTCAGATTTAACACAACGGACGTGGCGGAGGGCGAGGAGAGGCTCATCATTGCCCGGGCCAAAAGGGGCCAGCATTGCGAGTTGTTGTGCAAGCTCTGGGGTTGCGCTGTTAATGGTTAGAACGCCATCCAAACGTAGATCATCTTGGGGGGGAAGCGTGAGGGCTTCGGAAAGCTGCTTGTCTAAGAAGGAATGAAAAGCATTAAGTTTCTCTTCGGCTACTGAAAATCCAGCGGCCATCGCGTGTCCACCGCCTGTGATGAGCAAATCAGCTTGACGTGCTGCGATGATGGCCGCCCCTAAATCCAGTCCTGTGACGGAGCGGGCTGAGCCTTTTACGACACCGTCTTGGAGCGCTCCAACGAGAGCGGGACGGTTAAATCGTTCTTTGAGCCGCCCGGCAACAATACCCACAACGCCGGGGTGCCAATCGTCACCATGGAGGAAAATAACAGCGTGGCCGTTTTGGATTTGAGCTTCAGCTTGTTGAATGGCTGCGTCTAAAATATGGCTTTCAACAGTCTGTCGTTGACGATTAACGCTATCAAGCTCTTCAGCAAGAGCACGAGCTTCCCCCTCTTGGGTGCTGAGGAGAAGTTGCAGCCCATGATCGGCTTTCCCAATGCGGCCACCAGCATTAATGCGTGGCCCTAAGGCAAAGCCGCAGCTCATGGCACTGCTGTTGTTTTTCACCCCTGCAACATGAGCTAAATGGGCTAGGCCAAGGCGTCGATGTTGGTTCATGACCTTGAGGCCCTGGGTCACGAAAGCACGGTTGACGTCACGAAGGGGCATGACATCGCAAATCGTCGCGAGGGCCGTGAGGTCAAGATAAGACTGGGGATCAAGGGGGGGATGATGTTCAAACCAGCCTTGCTGATTTAATTCTCGGCGTAACGCCACAACAGTTAGGAAGGTGATTGCCGTTGCACAGAGATGACCAAGGCCAGAGGGGCAGTCAAGACGGTTAGGGTTAACGACAAGCCCTTTGGGGAGGAGAGCTCCATCGGGTTTGTGATGATCGAGAACAATGCGATCAACACGCCCTTCAAAATGATCGAGAATATCGATCGCGGCGGTGCCACAATCGACGCAGATGAGAAGCGTAGCCCCCTGTGTTACAAGGTTTTCAAGGGCAGGGATATTAGGGCCATATCCTTCTTCAATGCGGTCTGGGATATGTGTGTAAACAGTGCATCCTAAATGGCGTAAGGCATCCGTGAGAAGGGCCGTCCCACATGCGCCATCGACATCATAGTCTCCTAAGATACCAATTGTTTCATGATGTGTTACAGCTTCAGCAAGACGTTGTGCTGTGCGGTCCATATCCATTAAGCAAGATGGATTAGGAAGAGCTGTTTTTAAGCGTGGTTTAAGAAAATTTTCGACGTGTTCGACTGTAATATCACGGCCTGCAAGGATGCGGGCAAGGAGCTCCGTAAGTTCAAATTTTTGTGAAAGAGCGAGTGCAAGACGATTATCATTGTCCGCTAAAGAAGGGTGACGCCACACCCAGCGTCGTTCTCCCGCACTGCGATGCACGTTGAGTACGGGCGGCAGGGAGGCAGAGCCATGTGGGTCATTAAGAAGCATCAAAGGACCTGATGAATTAAGGAGCAGTATCAAAGAGATGATAGGCGTCCATATAACGGACGGTACCGCTTTCTGAGCGCATCATCACAGAATGGGTACGAATATAGCCATTATCAAGGAATTCAACCCCTTTGAGCATGTCGCCAGAGGTTACACCGGTAGCACAAAAAAAGACCGGGCCATCCGCCATATCAGTTAGAGAAAGCTTACGCGTAGGGTCTTTTCCTTCACCCATCTGAGTGGTGCGTGTAATTTGACTTTCATTTTCAAAGAGAAGGCGTCCCTGCATTTGGCCTTGCAGGCAACGCACGGCAGCGGCGGCGAGAACGCCTTCTGGGGCGCCTCCACTGCCAGCGTAAAGGTCAACGCCGCTTTCTGGCAGACAGGCAGCGACAACAGCGGCCACATCGCCATCACTGAGGAGACGGACGCGTGCGCCTACCTCTAAGGCTTTGGCCACCATCTCGGCATGACGGTCACGGTCTAAAGCGCATAAGGTGAGGTCCGTAATATCACGTTTTTTTGCACGTGCGAGATTACGGAGATTATTCTGAATAGAGTCATCAATATCGACCACACCTTCTGGGAGGCCCGGTCCAACGGCAATTTTCTCCATATAAATATCGGGTGCATGGAGAAAATGGCCGCGTTCGGCCAGAGCGACAACGGTGATGGCGTTGGGGAGGCTTCGTGCACAGAGATTTGTGCCTTCTAGGGGGTCAACGGCGATATCCATCGGGTGGCCGCCTGTTCCCACGCGCTCCCCAATATACAGCATGGGAGCTTCATCCATTTCTCCTTCGCCAATCGTTACGATACCATCAATATTGACGGTATCGAAGGCCGCACGCATCGCTTGTACAGCTGCGCCATCGGCCTCATTTTTTTTGCCGCGGCCTGTCCAACGAGAAGAGGCGATGGCAGCAGCTTCTGTGACGCGAGCAAGTTCAAGCCCGAGATTGCGGCCTGTAACACGATAAGGCGAAGAAGAAGGGGGTTTGATCATGGCATATTCTCGATTTTTAACGCGAGAGGCGCTTCTTGCACGGCATCATGCTGCTTCAGCTGAGGGAGAACGCTGCGCAATGTGCTCGTGAGCGTGGGATGAGTAACGATTGTGATATAGCTTGTTCCTGTGGAATTGTGATGAGCGCTATGCTGTGTCTTGATTCCATGCTTGCCTATGAGTTCACTGATTTCTTTTGCAAGCCCTGCATGCTCTTTTACCGTGAGGCGGAGATAGAAAGGACTTTCGTCCTGGCCGATGGGCTGGCAGATGGCAGGCTTTTCTGGTGGTGGAGCTCCCCAAAGTGGGACATGATGCCCGCGGCCAAGGTCGATAAGGTCTGCGACAACAGCGGTGGCTGTTGGGCCTTCTCCAGCACCTTGACCAGAGATAGTGAGTGGGCCGCTAAAAGGGCCTTCTGTTGTGAGGGCGTTAAAGGCATTTCCCACTTGGGCGAGGCCTGATTTTAGAGGGACAAGGCAAGGCTGCACGGAGGCAGAGACTTCGTTATTTTGCCCACGGTGAGCAACGCCGAGTAATTTGATGCGGTAGCCAAGTTCTTTAGCAAAATGAAGATCTACGGTGGTAATGGCGCGAATGCCCTGAACGTCAAGGCTGTCAAATGCGATAGGCTGGAAAGCAAGACCCGTTAAAATAGCGAGTTTATGTGCGGTATCCCATCCATCAACATCTGTTGAAGGATCAGCCTCAGCATAGCCCATGTCCTGGGCTTCTTTCAGAACATCGGCGAAATCACGGCCGGTTTCTTCCATTTGGGTGAGGATGTAGTTGCATGTCCCATTCAGAATCCCACCCAATTGTGTCAGCGCGTCACCAGCAACTCCCTCGCGCACCATTTTTACAGCCGGGACACCTCCTGCAACAGCAGCCTCAAAATAGAGAGGCACCTTCTTCCGAGCACTAAGGCGGGCTAGATCGTTCCCGTGTAGGGCGATGAGTGCCTTATTGGCGGTAACGACAGCTTTACCATTTTCTAATGCTCGGGTGACAAGAGCATATGCAGGGTCGCCCGCTCCGCCCATGAGCTCAACAACGACGTCAACGTCAGGAGCATGGGCCAGAGCCAATGGGTCATCATACCAATGGAAGGCGGAGAGATCCTCTCCGCGGTCACGCTGGCGATTACGGGCACTGACGGCAACAACTTCTAAAGGTCGTCCTGTGCGGGTTGCGGTTAAGGCAGGGTGGGCGCGTAGCAAACGAATGACCCCGATCCCGACAGTGCCAAGTCCAGCGATACCTAAACGAAGAGGGCCTGTAGAAGAGCGCTTGAGAGGGGTGCTGTCAGTATTGGTCATGGTGGGGTGGGTCCTTACTGGTCAAAAGGTGAAGCAGATGGAACGACACCTGCGTTATGATGATTCAAGAATGCCTTGATGGAGCGAATGGCTTGGCGGAGGCGGTGCGTATTTTCTACTAACCCAATTCGAACAAAATTGTCGCCTTGCTCACCAAACCCGATCCCAGGAGCAACAGCAACTTTTGCCTCTTTGAGAAGCATCTTAGAGAATTCGACACTGCCTAGATGCGCAAATTTCTCTGGAATAGGGGCCCAAGCGAACATAGAACTTTCTGGGCTTGGGACATTCCATCCAGCGGCGTGGAGACCATTAATAAGCACATCTCTGCGGCCTTTATAGAGGGCACGCATCTCCTCAATATAGTCTTGAGGGCCATTAAGAGCTGCAACTGCGGCAACCTGAACCGGTGTAAAGGCGCCGTAATCAAGATATGATTTAATGCGTGTTAGTGCTTGGATAAGACGTTTATTTCCTGCAGCAAAACCGATTCTCCATCCAGCCATAGAGTAGGTTTTGGACATAGAGGTAAATTCAACCGCAATGTCTTTAGCTCCTGGTACTGCCAGGATGGATGGAGGAGGGGTCTCTCCGAAATAAATTTCGGCATAAGCGAGATCAGAAAGAATCCAGATATTTTCCCGTCGTGCGAAAGCGACGATATCTCGATAAAACGCTTCTGTAGCTTGCATAGCTGTTGGGTTGGAAGGGAAATTAATAATAAGTGCCGTGGGTTTAGGGACAGAGTGTTTGACGGCACGGTAGAGCGCTTCCAGCATGGCTTCACCGGGCTCTGCAGGGATAGACCGTACAGAGGCTCCGGCGATGATGAAGCCAAATTGGTGGATAGGGTAAGAAGGGTTCGGCACCAAGATAGTGTCACCTGGGCTGGTAATTGCAGAAGCGAGATTGGCGAGCCCTTCCTTTGAGCCCAGTGTCGCGATGATTTCCGTTTCTGGGTCAAGCTCCACACCAAAACGGCGCGCATAATAAGCGGCTTGAGCTTTTCTTAAGCCTGGGATCCCTCGGCTGACTGAATAACCATGAGCACGTGGGTTGCCCACAGTTTCGCGCAATTTATCAATAACATGTTGTGGGGGGGCGCTATCGGGGTTTCCCATCCCAAGGTCGACAATATCCTCACCGGCGGCGCGGGCGGCTGCCTTGGCCTTGTTGACTTCTGCGAAGACATAGGGCGGGAGGCGGCGGATCCGGTGGAATTCTTCGGTCATGGGATACTCGTTATGTAGCCAGGGGCTGAGTGAAAGATGAAAAAGTGATGCCATTCCAAAGAATGGTCGCCGTCCATGTTTCATCACCACAGCACTACAGACAAGGGACAGGACGTCAGAAAGAGAGGATTTTTTTCTTCAGCGTGATGAACTATTGGAAAAGCTTGTGCTGGGCCCCTGTGCACCAGGGGGGCAAACGCAGGCCCGCTTATTGTCGAGCGAGCCTGTGTTGTTCCTATGGAATGCGGTAGACCACTCGAACGCCATCGCCGATGGCATCGCCACGCAGTTGAATAACCTCTGCAGGAACACCTCTTTTTATAAGATTATTTGCTACAGCGCGTGCGCGCAATAATCCAAGGGTGATCTCGTTGCGTTGATCATCGGGTGTCAGCCCAGCAGAAGCGGATAGTGCCGTGCCAAAGCCCCGAATAATAACGATGTTGTTATGTCTGTTGTCAGCAAGACTTTGTAAGCGGTTGTCTTGATTTTCTGAGATTTGGTCGGTCTCAGGCAGAAAACGAATTAAAGTACCGCCTGGGTTGCTTATATCAAAATTCGGTGTGGCAGCGGTTGTTGTAGCAGGGACAGCAAAACCAGGAAATGCAATAGGAGTAGGTGGTTGGGCGCTAACGGATGGAAGGGTACTAGAGTTCGGGAGTGCGTGGCTAATAGGCTGGTAGGTGAGACTGGATGTTTTCCCCTGCTGAGGAGAGCTGTTTGACGGTGCAGCGTTATTAGGAGTGGTCAAGCTTGGTGCGGGGCGTCCGTGCCCGCCGCTCTGACTAATGAGCGTCGTGCTGTTTCCATTGCCAGGAGGTGGCGGTGGAGCAAAGGCTTTTGTTTTAAGAAGGGGGCCATTGGCGGCACTGGCGCGCTGCGCGTAGTTTCGTTCTGCTTCTAATTGACGCGTGAGATCAGCACGAGCTTCAGGTGTTGGAAACTCCGGTGTGGTGGTTGGAGTACGTCCCACATGTGGGAAGGGCTGATCAAAACCAGGAGTAGGTGGACGGAGACGATAGATTTCACCACCCTCAATCCCGTGGACCCAATCGGCCGTGGTATCCGTTGCTGAGCGATGCTGACATCCCGTGAGTAAAAGGAGACTTGCTACAAGGCCCAGCCCTGTGCGCACGCGGGAGAAAGAAGTGGTCGAGCGGCTCAGGACGGGGCGAAGGCGGTGGGATGTCATAGTCTCTTCATCTGACAAGCAAAGGTGTGAAAGATCAGCTTTCGGATTCTCTAAGTCCCTCATAATGAGAGAAAGAATGTAATTCCAGGGCATATTTTACCAGGAGGATAGCGGTTTTTCCTTTTCTTGGGCAATCACACAGGAAGTATTTCCTGATATTAAGGCGGTAATAGAGCGGTAGAAAGAGGTATCGTATCGTCCTGCGTGAGCGTTTTTGCTAATAAACGAAAATGTTTTATGACTTGGCATGAAAACAAAGCAGGAGCAGGATGGGAGGCATGATGACATATGACAAACGGAACCAACAGCTTTCCTCTCATGGAGCCTGCCAGGGAGGCGGTATGAACCAGAGAATCACGCCTATTGTGAGCGTTGCTCGTCCAGTGTTTGAAGAAGAGGAGCCGGCTTCGAAAGAGGATGGGAAGACTTCTCCAACACCGAATGAGCTGGAAACACGTCTCTTTGAGCAGCGTAAGGTGCTGATTTTTGGCGGAGTGGATGATCGGCTGGCCCGTGAGGTGACGGCACGTCTTCTTGCTCTTGCTGGGGCATCGGACAAGCCAATTGACATCTACGTCAATTCTCCTGGTGGTCATGTGGAGAGTGGCGATACGATTCATGATATGATTCGTTTTGTGGATGCTGTGGCTCCCGTGAATGTTATCGGTACAGGGTGGGTAGCCTCTGCTGGCGCGTTGATTTTTGCTGCTGGACGCCCTGAGCGCCGTCTATGTCTTCCTAATACCCGTTTCTTGTTGCACCAACCAATGGGAGGGGTGCGCGGTCCGGCAACGGATATTGATATTGAGGCTCGTGAGATTATCAAAATGCGCGAACGTCTGAATCGGCTTTTCGCGCGTGAAACAGGACAACCATACGAGAAAGTGGCCCGCGATACGGACCGCAATTATTGGATGTCAGCACAAGAAGCGATTGATTATGGCCTAGTGAGCCGTGTCATCACGTCGGCCGCTGATATTGGGTAGTTCTGGCTCCCACAAAACAAACGTGAAATAGGAGCACGCCGTGAGTGACGTGAATACGACAACCGCACCAGGTAAGAATAGGACGCTGGCAGATATTTATTCCCATCTGCCAGATAAGCCTTCGGAGCGTACTCTTGAGCAAGTGGATTATGAGTCCCGTCATTGGAGTAGCCCAGTTAAAGGCCCTCTAAAGCCTGGAAGTGAGGAGCATAAAAAGGCAACAGCCGATATGTTCCGTGAGACGTTTAATCCCTATAAGCCATCGGTTATTCCCTGGCCTGACCTTGATCCAGAGACGTTGCATCGTATCGTATCCTTACCCATTTGGGATATTGCCGTGCAAACCGAAGGTAAGGCACGATTGCGCATGGCTGCATATGCGGAAATGATTGACGATCCAGACGTGCGTGATGCTATCTCGCGCAACGCGTGGGAAGAAAATCGGCATAAAGAAGTGCTTTCTCGCATGGTAGAGCATTATGGCGTGCCGTTGGCCCCGGAGCCCGCCTATAAAGAGCCGCGCGATACGGAGTGGGCGTATCTGGTAACGGGTTTTTCAGAATGTTGGGATAGCTTTTTTGCTTTTGGTTTGTTCGCCTTGGCTGAAAAAGCAGGCCTTTTCCCTGCTGAATTAATTGAGACTTTCGAACCAGTGATGCAGGAGGAGTGTCGCCATATTCTTCTCTTCGCTAATTGGTTAGCGTGGCATCGTGCAACAATGCCGTTCTGGAAACGTCCATGGTTTGAGCTGCGTGTTGTTGGTGTTCTGTTCTTCCTTGTGTACGAGCGTATGAGTTTGGTCAGCAGCTTTGATGATAAAGGCGTTGAGCATACACAGGATAACAACTTTACTGTTACGGGTGCGCAGAGCATGACGGACAGGCAGGTAGACTTTGTGGAGCTGGTGGAGCTGTGCTTACGTGAAAATGAGCGTCGCTTCTCAGGGTATGATCCACGTTTGCAGCGCCCACAAATGGCACCTTTTGCGGCACGTTTGGCTCTTCGTGGAGTGAAGCTATGGCGTCGTCTCAGAGGGACAGCATATCACCATGATCATGATGGTGTTGCTCAGGCAGCAGAGTAACCTTTTTGGTTAGATTTTGGGTTGGCTTCTTTTGAGGGGAGGCCAACCCGCTTTATGATTTCACTGACATTCGGTCGCCGTGCTCAATCCAACGTCAAAAGACGTGTGGGATGATTCCTCTATTTAAATTATTATAGGACGGAAAAATTTTCTGGCCGTGGTCTCATGACAGAGTCTGTGAGACGGGTACTGAAAATTGCGTTCTCCGAGGTCGGGCTGCATCGTGTTGAAGCTAATATTCAACCCAATAACGTAAAATCAATCAAACTGATTAAACGGTTACATTTCCGTTATGAAGGGTTTTCGCCGCGTTATCTCTATGTGGATGGGCAGTGGCGCGATCATGAACGCTGGGCATTATTATGTGATGACGGATGTTCATAAAGGATAAGTCGACTTCTGATGTCATCATTAATTTATAAAAAACCCCACAGATTTACAGAAATGTGGGGTTTTGTGAGGCCGCGTTATTCTTCTTCCTCGAGCAGAGGCGTATTTTGTTCATCCGTTATCATACGGTCGGCAATAAGACCGGCTTCTGCGCGAATGCGTTTTTCGATTTCTTCTGCCATTTCGGGATGATCACGCAGATATTGTTTGGAATTCTCACGTCCTTGGCCAATACGCGTACTGTCGTAAGAAAACCATGCACCGGATTTTTCAACGATATTGGCTTTAACACCTAAATCAAGCAATTCGCCCGTTTTGCTGATGCCTTCGCCATACATGATGTCAAACTCAACTTGGCGGAAGGGAGGGGCCATTTTGTTTTTGACAACTTTAACACGTGTTTGGTTGCCTTTAACTTCATCTTTTTCTTTGATGGAGCCGATACGACGAATATCCATCCGAATAGAAGAGTAAAACTTTAGCGCATTACCACCTGTTGTGGTTTCTGGACTTCCAAACATCACGCCGATTTTCATACGGATTTGGTTGAGAAAGATAACCAGCGTTTTGGAGCGTGCGACAGAGCTTGTGAGTTTGCGGAGGGCCTGGCTCATGAGGCGTGCATGAAGACCAACATGACTGTCGCCCATGTCTCCTTCGAGCTCAGCGCGCGGTACGAGAGCGGCTACAGAGTCGATAACGAGGACGTCGATAGCACCAGAACGCACGAGCGTATCAGCAATTTCGAGTGCTTGTTCCCCGGCATCTGGTTGGCTGAGGAGAAGTTGATCAACATTCACACCGAGTTTTCGAGCGTAAATGGGGTCGAGCGCATGTTCGGCATCAATAAAAGCGACAGTTCCGCCCTTTTTTTGTGCTTCAGCGAGAGCATGTAAGGCTAATGTCGTTTTCCCAGAGCTTTCAGGGCCATAGATCTCGACAATGCGGCCGCGTGGTAACCCACCAATTCCGAGGCCGATATCGAGTCCGAGAGACCCTGTTGAGATCACTTCGGGTTGCTCTTGCGGGCGGTCTCCCATCCGCATAACAGCCCCTTTTCCGAACGAGCGTTCGATCTGGCTAAGAGCCCCTTCTAAGGCTTTACTTTTATCTGTGGCCTTGTCTGTGGCCATATCCATTATCCTTGTGAAAGAAGAGATCATGAAGGCTGCCTGTGCCAATGACGTACGGCAGCAGCCTTTTATTGTTTGGTAGGATAGACGGGGCTGTTTCCCTTGGCAAAGGGATTATAGCCCGTCGCATGTTAAGTCACTTTTACCGGGGGCTAATGTAGGCACTCATACCATTTCCGCGCGGGTCTGTATTGCCCTTGCAAGAGGAGGGGTCACCATCACACGTGATGCTGTTGAGGCGGCCACTTCCATGGTTGGGGACAGGGGTATTTCCATTTGTGATGTGTCGGAGAGCTTGAGCCACAGTTTCAGCGGCATCATTTTGACCGGAAGCAGCAAGAACAGCGCGCAGGCGACCACGTTGATCTTGCACAAGTGCACTTGTGAGAAGTGGACGCGGGTAGTGACGCGATGCGGCCCCGAGGACAACCCCCGTAGCTCCGGCAATGCGACCTGTGCCGAAGAGGTTATTTTCGCTTAAGACACACCCTACAGCCATACCATGTTGGTCACTCACAACGAAAGAGGTCGATGCGGGAAGAGGAGGAAGGCCAGACGGATCTGTTTTCCCGCTCATGATAAAGGATTGAGCCTGAGGAACTGTGCTCATCATTGAACGACGCCAGGCGCTTACAGCATTTTGGGCTGAAACACCACGACTATACGCTGCGGCGCTCCCAATTCCCCCATCGGCAGGAGGGGGAAGAAAGCTTAATTGATAGGGGCCTGAACTAAGGGTGAGTGTCTTACTTGTATAAGGTATGGACCTACGAAGATCGTTCTTGTTAAGGCCTCCACCCGCCTGATTGGCTTGATCGGTAAAGACTTGAGCAAGCGCACCATTATAGAGGTCTCCCACGCCGACGAGTTTCAGGCGTGACAGAAAAGAGGAGAGGCGGCTTTGGACAAGTTGGTCGCCAACATTCAGAGGGGTGTCGTCACTTTTTCCAAAGACCGTGCGTGCTGCGGGGTCGCTTAAGAGGCTGGAGCCAACAACATGTAAATCACTTGCTAGAGCTTGGCTGACCGTAGTCCCTTGTTGAGATAAGGCGATGGCAGGGTCAAGCGTATCGCCAAACTGTACGCTTCCATAGAGGGATTGTAGGAGGAAGAATCCCCGTGGCATCATCGGAACAGAAGCGGGGCGATTACCTGTTCCCGAGCCATCCACAGGGAGGAAAACAATTGCTTGGGCAGGAGCGTGAGGGCGTACAGCCAGACAGGCGCCACCTCCTCCGAGGGAGGCACGTGAGGGAAGGGTCACGCTTAGAGCAAAAGCTGTTGCTGTGGCCGCATCTGCCGCGTTTCCGCCACGAGCGAGGATATCGCGCCCTACAAGAGCCGCTTGGGGCTCATCAGCAACGACAGTGCCTCCGATAGGAGAGTTAACTGGTTGGGTGTGACCAAAGAGGTGATGATCAGCACTTTTGACCGAGCTGCATCCGGTTAAGGTGCTGCCGGTGGCAAGAAGCGTTCCTAAGAGCGACACTGCCCGGAACGTGGAGAGGTGTTTGCAAGGGGCAGGGCAAGGCAATGAAAGCCGGCTCTTATACTGTGCCACGGCGGCGTTTCTCCCGTTCCAAGTTAAAGGCAGTAATCGAGGTTATTTCTAACAGAAACATGATGTTTTGTCGTGAAAAGATCATAGCGTCAAATATTGTATCATGGGAGAGGGAAGGAAGATTTGACGTTCAGCTATGAAGCGGCTTTGTTGGGTATCTAAAGACCTGGTTTGTTGTAACGGAGTAAAGATGTGACGTTCCGAGTAAAGTCCTCCATTTTGATGGCTGTGGCGAGTTTTTCGTGCATGATGGGTGAGGTACAGGCCCAAGAGATATCGTTACATGTATTTAATGCTGAGCAACGCAAAGCCATCGTGGAGGTGGTACGTCAAGCTTTGAAGGATGATCCCACGATTTTGATTGATGCAATGCAGTCGTTGCGTCAAAAAAGTGCGGAGCATCAGCAAGCACAGAATCTGGCGAATGTGCGGGCAAATTGGTCGACGATTTCGACAGCGCCTCGTTATGCGGTGCGTGGCAATCCTCAAGGTGCGGTGACGATTGTAGAATTTCTTGATCCACGATGTGGGTATTGTCGTCGTATGGCACCGATCGTGGATGATTTTCTGAAACGCCATTCTGATGTGAGACTTGTTGAAAAAGTGGTGCCTGTATTGGGGGCGGCGAGTGTCGTGGATACACGCGCGATTTATGCGGCCGCTTTCCAGGGACATTACGATTCAATGCGTAGGGCATTGATGCAAGATGCAGCAAAGCCAGATGATGGACATTTGAAAGAGATAGCGCGTCAGCAGGGGATGGATGTTGGGCGTTTTATGAAGGATATGAGCAGCCCTGCTGTGGTTGAGATGATAAAGTCTAACCTTGTCCAAGCTCAGACGATTGGACTGGATGGGACGCCAACTTTTGTTTTCGGGCAAGCTGCGGTTGTGCCTGGCGCCATGGATGCAGACCAGATGGATCGCTTGTTAAAAGCGACGCAAGGGAAACATTAATGGAGCTTTTGTCAGCCATCCAAGCGGCCGACCGAGGTGATCGCGATCCTCTCATCATGGGGATTGTGAATGTGACTCCTGACTCGTTTTCAGATGGTGGGAAGTTTTTCACATCGGAGAACGCCATTAAGCAGGCTTCTCATTTGTATGATGGAGGGGCTGATTTGCTTGATTTAGGCGCGGAGTCAACGCGTCCTGGTTTTACGCCTGTTTCAGCAGAAGAAGAGTGGCGTCGTCTTGCCCCTGTTATTATGGCATTACGGAATAAAAATATTCCTTTATCGGTCGATACCATGAAGGCATCTGTTGCTCGGTCTGCATTGGCTGAGGGCGTGGCGGTTATCAACGATGTCTGGGGGTTGCAAGCTGATAAAGAGATGGCTGCGACCGTGGCGGATTCGGAATCATTGGTCGTGGTTATGCATAATCGCGATGATATTAATCCAACATTAGATCTTTGGGCAGATTGGCGCCGTTTCTTTGATCATTCTTTATCTTTGGCAGAGAAAGCGGGGATCCATCGTGAACGTATTGTGTTCGATCCAGGTGTTGGTTTTGGGAAAACACCTCAGCAGAGTCTTTGGGCTGTTCAAAACTTAGGTCGTTTGCGGAATTATTATCATCTCCCTGTGTTGTTGGGGCTTTCACGTAAATCTCTCTTCGGGTATTTTCTGGGGCGTGAGACGGGAGAGCGTCTCCCAGCTACATTAGCGGCCAATTTATATGGAGCGCGACAAGGAGCGGCCCTGTGGCGCGTGCATGATGTGCAAGCGCACCGAGATGTGCTGCGCGTTGAAGCGTTGATGAGAGAGACAAGGTGATTTCTGCCTCTTTGACACGGGTTCGAGTGCGTGACTTATGCTTGTTCGGTTACCATGGCGTTTTGCCAGAGGAAAATCGTCTTGGGCAGCGTTTTATTGTGTCTCTTGAGGTTGCTGCTGATTTAACGGCAGCTATGGAGGGCGATAATTATGAGCACGCTGTGTGCTACGGTCAATTGAGCGATGTTGCTCATGAGATTGTGACGGGCCCTGCTATTGCTCTGATTGAAACGGTTGCTGATCGTATCGCCAGGACAATTTTGGAGCGTTTTCCAAAGGTTGAGGAAGTGCGCGTTGAGGTTAGGAAGCCCTCTGTGCCGTTGCCTTATGCGGTGAGTGAGACAAGCGCTGAGGTAGTTGTAAAGCGTCAGCACCGAATTGGCTTTTCAGTGGGGTCTAATAGTGGAGAGCGTGAAGCCTGCCTGCATGCGGCGGTAAACGCCCTCGCGCGACATGAGGGGGTGGGGATCGAGCAGGTATCATCCCTCTATGATACGGCGCCATGGGGCGTAGAAGACCAGGCTTCTTTTATAAACTTATGCGCTGTTGGGAAAACTGTTTTAGCGCCTCAAGAGCTTTTGAATGTGTGCAAACATATTGAGTATGAGCTTGGACGGATACCGGGGCGTCGTTGGGGGGAACGGGCTGTTGATATAGACCTCCTTTTTTATGACGATTGTGAGATTGATAATTCAGTTTTAAAGCTGCCGCATCGTCATTTGTTTGAGCGTGCTTTTGTTTTGGAACCTCTTGCTGAGCTTGCCCCAGAGATGAAGATTTCTGGACGTCGCGTGGATGACGCGCTAGCACGTCTGCAACGAGCGCCGGGAGATGTTACGCGGCGTATGTCGTGAGAAGGAAAAAGGGGAGTTATGTCAGCCAACGAGCGTCGTGACATGCCGCGGCATCAGGAAGAAAAAGCGACCCCAGAGGGGCACGCTGGAGCGATTACACATCCACAGGATGCAGGTGAACGTATCGCGCGTAGTGTCAGGGACATTTTAGTAGCCGTTGGCGAAGACCCCAATCGGGAGGGGCTGCAGGACACACCCGAACGTGTTGCGAAGATGTATTTAGAGGTCTTCGCTGGTTTGTATGAAGACCCACGTGAACATCTACATAAACAATTTAGTGCAGACCATCACAATGGTGTGGTGTTGGTAAAAGATATTCGTTTTCAGTCTATGTGCGAACATCATTTATTACCGGTGATTGGGCGCGCTCATGTGGCGTATTTGCCGGATGGTGGCCGTTTGACAGGGTTGAGTAAGCTGGCGCGTCTGGTAGAGGGCTATGCACGGCGCCCACAGCTGCAAGAGCGCCTGACAGATCAAATTGTGCAGGGGATGGTGGATGCTTTAGCGCCTCGCGCTGTGCTTGTGGTTTTAGAGGCTGAGCATATGTGCATGACATTGCGCGGTGTGCGCACGCCCGGCTCCACGACAATCACGACAGGTGTTCACGGTTTGTGGGCAGAAGATTTTCAAGCGAGGCAAGAAATTCTTGGTCTGATGCGTGGAGCCTAGCCTTATGGGAAGGCTGGTCTTTTACTCATGGGAAAAGACGCGTTGTTGTCCAGTTCCCATGTGGCGTCTCGCGTTGGAAAAGAAGGCGATCATGCAGGCGAAAAGGTTTGTCCATCCAAAACTCTATTGAGCAAGGGTCAACACGATAACCGTTCCAATATGGAGGGCGTGGAACTGAGCCTGTACCGAACTGAGCAGCCTTCATAGTGACAATCTTCCACAGGGCTTTACGGCTTTCAACGGGGCGGGATTGTTGACTGGCCCAGGCCCCTATGCGGCTCTGGCGTGGGCGAGAAGCAAAATAGGCATCGGCATCCTCTGCAGGAAGCTTCGAAACAGTGCCGCGAATGCGAATTTGGCGTCGTAAAGATTTCCAGTGAAAGAGCAAGGCTGCTTTCATGTTTTCTTCTAGTTCGCGTCCCTTTGCGGACTCACTATTTGTGTAAAAAACAAAACCTTTTTCGCTGAAATCTTTCAGTAAGACCATGCGTATATCAGGCATATCATCATGGCCTGTCGTTGCTAACGCCATAGCATTGGGATCGTTAGGTTCTTTTTTGCTGGCAAGCTCCATCCATTCCTTGAAGAGGTGGAAAGGGTTATCGCCCGTGATGGCAGGTTGATCTTCATGGAAAGAGGGGTCGAGATCGGAAGTCATAAGCTTACCTTTGTTTATTTGGCCCTATGATCGCCTTGATATTGATGTAAGAAAGCACCTTAATCTCTTTTATAGAAGAGTTCGAATAAGAACGCTGTGTGTAATGAGCTGTGTATAGGCATAGAGAGGGGACGTTAAATGGTTGGGGCATGAAGTGTCAGGCTGTAATGAGCCATAGGAATAGTTGATTATGTGCTAAGTGGAGCGATCGTAGCCTAATCATGATGCGTATAAAAGATAAAAAGGCCATTGCCTTAGGCCGGAGACTGTGAGGTTTTATTGATATGACGCAAAATTATGCAACAGACCAAGTTTCGAAACTCACAGGTCATTTGGCATGGTTGCCTGCGCCTGTTTCTTCTACCATCATTATGGTTCTTGCAGCATGGATCGCTCAGCTTTTTAGTAAATTTATTATAAATACATTACCAAAATTACCGGTATTAAATCGTTTGAGGTGGATTAATGCTATTGTAAAACGTTTGCGATTTAATATACGTTCTTTTTTGATGATTATAGCAGCGCTTGCTGTTCTCCCTGGTACGAGTTTTTCTTACGATACAAAGCAATTTTTATTTCATTTATTTATTTGTTTGTTTATTATCAACACAGGATTCTCCATTATACTTATCTTTCAGGTTGTAACAGATAAGTATTTGTCACGGATTGATTCAAAAGAAAATGTTGATGATATCACGGCGCGTTCACATAAAACACAAATACGGATCTTGCGGCGTTTGTTAGAGATTTCTTTTGGTGTTTTGACGGTTGCCAGTGCGTTAATGACATTTGATGCGGTGCAAAAATTCGGGGTGTCGCTGTTTGCTTCAGCGGGAGCTGCCTCGTTGATTGTGGGTCTGTCTGCTCGTCCAGCGTTAACGAATTTAATATCAGGTATTCAGATTGCGATAACGCAGCCAATCCGTATGGAAGATATGATTATTCTCTATGGTGATTGGGCGTATGTGGAAGAAATCAACGCAACATATGTTGTGTTAAGAACATGGGATCGTCGTCGCTACATTGTTCCGATTTCATATTTTCTAGAAACACCCTTCCAGAACTGGACTCATAGCTCGCCTTCTCTTTTAGGGACGGTCTTTTTGAAGCTTGATTACCGTGCTCCTGTGAAAAAAATACGGGCCATGTTTATGGAAGAGATTGCTAAATGCCCAGATTGGGATCAGCAAAAGTCCTCCCTGAGCTTTCAGGTAACCGATAGTGGGGCTGATGGCATTGCTGTGCGTATCGTTGCTGGTGCTGCAAATTCTGATCGGATGTGGGATATGTGCTGCGATGTTCGGGAGCGTATGTTGGGGCGTATTCAAGAAGAAATACCCGAAGCTCTCCCAAGAGGACGCACAGCCTTGGTGGAAGATGCTCCGTCTAAAGGGATCCTTCCCAAAGATCTTTTCGGCCCGCAGGGAAAATCTCCTGACGGGGTGTAGGGTGATCTGCCTGTCAGGATATCGGGGAGATGAGTTTAAGGGGTGGACAAGTCGTTGATGGTATTGTCAGCGCGGTTCCACCAATGAGATGTAAGCGGGGCCTCTGAAGTGGGTAAATAGTGCTGGGGGTTTCCGCGTAATCTCACAGTATTTGTAGGGGTTTCCTTAATTTCGATCATAAGAGGTGAAAGGACGTCTCCTTGAACGTGTAAAAAGGCACTAAGCTTTGCAAGTAGGAGTGCTGCGAGCATTTCGGTTGTTGGGTCACCAGGAGTAACGATAATTCTTTTGAGTCGTTGAGGTTCATTATCGGCGAACCAGCGAAGTAAAGGGTCATGCTCGGAAAGTTGTAGGCAATGATCGACATGATCATCAATAAAGCGATGCCACCGTCCTTTTGCTTCGGCAAAGGGGAGGAGCATGTTGGCGTATCCGTCTAAACGTTGGTGCGGATTATTGGGGCCTGCTCCGAGCGTAACGGTTACATATTCATTGTGGCCATGAGGAATTGCACAACGCTCGCTCGCACCGGAAATAAGACGATGTCCCATGCTGTAACGACGCGTGAAAACTAATTCCGTTTGAGCCATATCTGTCATGATAAATGTTCCTGATAACGCTTCCAGCCTTCTGCGCGGAGCTGGCAGGCTGGACAAGAACCGCAGCCCGCACCCCATGCGTGAATGTGCTGGCGATCTCCATTGTAGCAAGAGTGGCTTTCGCGTTTTATAGTCTCAACGAGCTCTGTTCCGCCAATGTCATGGCAGAGCTGCCAGGTTTGTGCTTTATCAATCCACATAAGGGGCGTGTGCAGTACAAAGCGTTGCTCCATGCCCAAATTAAGAGCGACTTGCAGTGCTTTGATGGTGTCATCGCGGCAATCTGGATAACCTGAATAGTCGGTTTCGCATACGCCTGTAACGATATGTTTTATTCCGCGGCGGAAACTCAATGCCGCCGCAAAAGTCAAAAAAATGAGATTTCGCCCTGGTACAAACGTGTTGGGAAGACCGTTTTCATTAATGGTAATTTCGCCTTCTCGGGTGAGAGCTGTATCGGAAAGCGCCCCTAAGCTCGAAAGATCAATTGTATGATCATCACCTAAGCGTTTTTCCCAGAGGGGATTAAGGTTGGTGAGTTGTTGGCGTAGCGCGTCGCGGCACTCCAATTCTACGACGTGACGTTGGCCATAGTTAAAACCAACCGTTTCGACGTGATCGAAGCGTGCAAGCGCCCATGCGAGACATGATGCCGAATCCTGCCCACCGGAAAACAGGACCAAAGCACGGTTTTGAGTGGAGGCAGTGGACGCAAGAGACGCGTTCATGGGATTCCGATCAATTTATGAGTTTGGAGGCTTAGGCGCCATTGTGGATGAGATTGGCAATAATGAACGGCTTGCTGGGTATGTTTCAACTGTTCAGCATCGTCGAGTGGCTGCAACCAGAAATGAGTAAAGTCCATTGATGTGAAGAGAGAGGGGGGGAGCTTTTGTTGAGGATAAACAAGCTTAAGTTCATCTCCATGTGTTTGTACAATTTTCATACCTGGTTTGGGGCTCACGCAAATCCAGTCAATTCCAGGAGGCGCGGGAAGAGTGCCATTGGTTTCTACGGCAATTGTAAAACCAAGTGCTTTAACGGCTTTTATAAGGGACGAATCGAGTTGTAGGAGAGGCTCTCCTCCCGTGAACACAACATAACGGTGTTGATCGTGTTTTGTGGCTTGTTGCCAATGAGACTGCAATGCTGAAGCCAGATCTTCGGGGGTTGCAAATCGCCCTCCACCAGGGCCATTGGTCCCGATAAAGTCAGTATCACAAAATGTACAATGCGCTTGGGCACGGTCTTGTTCGCGCCCCGACCATAGATTGCATCCTGTGAAACGGCAGAAAATTGCTGCACGTCCACTTTGCGCGCCTTCCCCTTGGAGGGTGGCAAACATTTCCTTCACGGCATAAGACATAGCCAGACATGTCAACGAGAGCAGACAAGGATGCAAGGCTTTTTTGCAATTTATCAGCCAATGGCAGATAAAATACGTCTCCATGCTTCGATACAACGGAATATATGACCGTTGTATCAAAAGAGATTAGATCAATTTTTCAAGGGAGATCTTTTTAGCGTCACTTACCTTTGAGACAAAGGAAGTGGCGCGAGTGACGGGGCTCGAACCCGCGACCTCCGGCGTGACAGGCCGGCGCTCTAACCAACTGAGCTACACCCGCAGCTAATATTTCTTTCTGTTCCGATTGGAACCAAAAGACATCCCGTGTCTGGGATGAGCGGTTTTCTATCAGCGGATGATTATTCTGGCAAGAGAGATTATCAAAAAAAAACATTTTTCTTGTTGGAGAGGTGGAATGCTCGTGCTGTGACAGAAGAGTGTCCTGTCGAGGTTATTTGATTGAAATCAAAAAGGTGATTTTTGAGTATATAATTCTTTTTGTTATGTGATGACTGGAATTTTTCGAACAGAACACTATACTTGTTTTTGGAAGCGTCGGTATGTCAGATCGGTGATAGAAACCACGGTCTACCGTAAAAGCAGAGAGATACCCTAAATTGAGTAGGGATATTTCCTTGGTGAAGTATAGGATTCACTTTGGCTTGATATAGGAAAATTTGGTTTCTTATATATCGGATGATTTTGTATATCGGCGGCATACCATATTATGTGTGGATTTGACTGGAGATAATGACCATGAAGAAGGGCCTTTTGGGACTTTTCTCGTTGCCGCTGATGATGTCCTCAGCTTTGGCTGCTCCCATGATGGGGCACCCACCGTTGATGACGCAAGATTCTGGCGCACCGACTGTTGATAACCAAAATTCTAAGACCGTTGGTAAAGATGGTCCAGTCGTTCTAGAAGACTTTGCTCTTATCGAGAAATTGGCTCATTTTGACCGTGAGCGTATCCCCGAGCGCGTTGTGCATGCGCGTGGTGTTGGCGCTATGGGTTATTTCACAGCGACCAAGGATTTCAGCGATATCACAAAGGCGTCGCTGTTTAGCCAGGTTGGCAAGAAGACCCCGGTTACTGTTCGTTTCTCAACAGTTATGAAGTTCCGTGGCTCTCCGGAAGCTGCGCGTGACCCACGTGGTTTCGCAACGAAGTTCTACACAGATCAAGGTAACTGGGATCTTGTAGGGATTAACTTCCCGGTCTTCTTTATTCGTGATGCCATTAAGTTCCCAGACTTCGTGCATGCGAATAAGCCAGATCCTATGACCAATATTCAGGATCCAAACAACCAGTTCGACTTCTTCTCGAACTCTCCTGAGTCTGCTCATGTTCTAACTTATCTCTATTCTGATAAGTTTGGTATGCCAGTTGACTACCGTCATATGGATGGTCAGGGCGTGCATGCATTCCGTTTGGTGAACGCAAAGGGTGAAACTCACTTCGTGAAGTTCCATTGGCGTTCTCAGCAGGGCGTAAAGGGCATGACGCTGGAAGAGCAGCATGCAGCAGATCCAGATTACGCAACGCGTGACCTGTATAAGAACCTAGCGGAAGGTAACTTCCCTAAGTGGGATCTTTATGTTCAGGTGCTGACGCCTAAAGAGGCTGCAGACCTGCCATATGACGCTTTTGATGATACGAAGGAATGGATTGGTGTTCCTGAGCAGAAAATCGGAACAATGGTTCTGAACAAAGCTCCGGACAACTTCTTCCAGCAGGTTGAGCAGGCTGCATTTGCTCCAGGCGTGATGGTTCCAGGTATTGAACCTTCTCCAGACCGTATGTTGCAGGGTCGTCTCTTCTCCTACGCAGATACGCAGCGCTATCGTATTGGCGTGAACTATCAGGATCTGCCGATCAACCGTCCATTGGTTGATATCCATAATGATCATCAGGATGGTGTCATGAGCATCCGTCCACGTATGGGTCATGTTAACTGGCAGCCTACAAGCCGCTATAATGATCCAGGTGCAACAACGGATGAGACCAATCTTGGTCACGGTCAGATTCATGATGAGGCGCCAGCTGACAGCAAATATGCTCTGAGCCGTTATGAGGCTTCTGGGTTAGTGAGCAAGAAAGCTGTGAGCCCAACAGATAACTTTGCTCAGGTAGGTCAGCTCTATCGCAGCTATACGCCTTATGAGCGTAGCGAGTTGATTAAGAACCTGGCTTCTGACCTGGGTATGGTGAAGAGTCATGAAACACGCGTTCGCGAAGTATCTTACTTCTATAAAGCGGATGCAGATTACGGTTCTCGCTTGGCGAAGGCTGTGAATGTAAGTCTTGATGAAGTCAAGGCAGCTGCTGCTAAAGTGACAGTCAACTAACATTGAGTAAACTTCTTCTCCCCTGTGCATTGTAAATGCATTGGGGAGAGGACCCCTGGCATCTGATTGTTAGATGCCAGGACTCTCTGAGCTATATGAATTTTTTTGTCATTGATGAGTTCATGTGGCTTAGTGAGTTCTTATCGGGGGATACCGTTATGAAGCGTAGAGATGCCCTGTTTGGGGCTTTTGTTTTATTTGCTACCGGAATGATGTCGACAACGCCACTATGGGCGGCCGATCAATCTGATGAAGCTTCAAAAGCTTCTGCGCCGCATGAAATGCGTTTGTCACATGATAAGGTTGTTGAAATTTCATTTGCTGCTGCGCGGGCAGGACGTTCCGATGTGTTGGAAGGCCTGATTGCCCACGGTGTGGATCCCAACTTGCGTGACAGCAAGGGCGATACGCCGCTCATTCTGGCAACATATTACAATCATCTTGATACGGTAAATATGTTGATCAGCCATGGGGCAGAGCCTTGCGGGAAAGATAAAAAAGGGAATACGGCCCTGATGGGGGCGGCGTTTAAGGGAGAGAGTGAGATTGTAAGGCGTCTTTCCCAAGCAGGTTGCCCTGTCAACACACAGAACGATGTTCACCAAACAGCGTTGATGATGGCGTCTCTTTTTGGGCGTACAGATACCGTGAAAACATTGTTGGAGTTGGGAGCTGATCCAACATTGGAGGATTCCAGTGGGGCCACAGCCATTTCTTTAGCAGAGGCCCAAGGGAATTCAGCGATGGTTGATCTCCTGGAAGATGCGACAAAAAAATATAAGGCTTCTCATCATTGAAGGTAGTTATCGTTTAAGGGGTTGTTACGGCCCCTTGTACGAATACATGGCCGGTTGCGGCAGAAAGCCATATATGATGTGTCTGAAACCATTCTGCGCCGAGGAGCATGTCGGCTTGTTCGTGTAGAGTTGCTACTGTGAGCGTTGGAGCGGGCCAGCTTTCCGTCCCAATTTCGAGATGGTGGAAGCGATGCCAGCGATATTGGTGTTCGTTCCCTATGAGGCCTGTGATTTCTCCACCAGGGTCATGGGTGAGTTGCTCATCTGTAATCCCAAGCATATGGACAAATGTTCTACTGATAACATGAGAGCGTGATCCACTATCGATTAGAGCTTTCCCAGCATGTCCATCAAGGGAGAAGGGGACGATAAAGCGTCCATGGTGGCGTTGCGCAGGGAGATTAAGCCACAGGTGGCGCCATGCTGGGGGTTGTTGGCACATAAGGGAATGTATCTGCACGTCCCATAAGGTGAGGGTGTGTCGGGGAAGGTCAATATCAAGATCATACCCGCCAAGGAGATTCATCCCGATAATACCGAGCAATGGTGGGTTAATATTTGGGAATTTTGGTAATGTTCCCAGGGGGAAAGGAACATTGCTAAAATGGATTGGTCCAAGCTTTAACGTTTGAACAAGAGCAATAGGAACGAGGTGTGGATGCCCATCAGGGCCTGCAATGAGCGTGTTATGCCCCGGAATTGTGGCGAGTTTAAATTTCACAAGAGCTTCGGGCGTAAGGAGACTTCCCTCTGATCCTGTGTCGATCATAAGAGAAAGAGGGGCTCCCTCTAGGCGTGTTGGGATACTTAACGTATAGCCCGTTTCACGGAGTGGCAGTACAGCGGCCTTTTCCATATGGCAGGATGATGAGGCCCAGCTCAACGGGGTGATGAGCAACGGTATGATGCAAAAAAGCGTTGTGGCTAAAAGAGGGTTCATGATGAGGAGTGATTCTCTGTAGTGTCGGTGTGGCCAGAACGAGGGTGTGCTTTTCGCCAGACATTCATAAGATGTTGTTCATCGGCAAGTGTATAGACCTGGGTGGTTGAAAGGCTTGCATGACCTAAGAGCTCCTGAATAACACGAAGGTCAGCACCATTTTGCATGAGATGCGTTGCAAAAGAGTGACGTAGAGCATGAGGTGTTATTGATTCAGGGAGGCCTTGCAGACGTCGCCATTGCCGCATGGCCCGTTGGGCAACGCCCGGATTGAGGGGGCCGCCACGCACACCACAAAAAAGTGGGGCCTCTAAATGGGGCGCGGGATGGGTTTGAAGCCATTGTGTGAGAGATTTTTTAACAATGGATAGCAGGGGGACAATACGTTCCTTATTCCCTTTACCTCGGATGATGATGACGTCATCTTGCGCCTGTATGATGTCACGAACGGTGAGGCTGAGTGCTTCGCTGATGCGAAGGCCCGCACCGTAAAGCAATATAAAGAGTGCCTCATCACGATAAGCAAAGGTAAGCGATTGGTTTTGTTCGGCAATAGAATGGGGCGCTTGCTTTGCGTCGGGTTGCGCAAGAGGGCGGGGTAGGCGCGGCTTCAGGCGTGGGTTCCGCAAAAGAGACAGTGCTGTATTATCAATTTTATAATTACGGCGTAGGAACGTAAAAAAGGAACGAAGTGCTGAGATGCGGCGTGCTTGGGTGCGGGCTTGTCCTTCTCTGTTTGTAAGTTGGCGCTGATGTTGAGCACGGGCTTCCGCTTTCGCTGTTTCATGAGCTAACCATGCTCGGAAGTCAGCTAGAGTAAGTTTCTCAAGCCCGGACAAAGCAAGGTCGCCGCCTATATGGTGGGTAAAGAATCCAAGGGCTTGTGCAACGTCATGTTGATAGGCTGTCACGGTACGAGACGATGCACGCTTTTCATAGCGGAGCCAATCCAGCCATGTTTCAAGAGCGTCTTGCGCTGTTCTTACCGCTGTGGGTGTAGGGTTCATAGTATTTTCTGACCGAAAGAGTTACACAACCATATGGTCAAAGCGTCTGATACAGTGCCGCAGAAAGAAGAAAAAGACCAGGGCTTACGCGTGTCTGTTCTGGTTCCACGTCCTTTTGCGGGTCCTTTAGATTATCGGTCTGAAATACCTCTTCATCCCGGTACGCTTGTCCATGTGACGCTGGGGAAAAGAGAAATTGTAGGATGTGTTTGGGGGGAGGTGTCTCCGTCTCTTCCTTCGGGACTGCGTATTCCTCAGAAGAGGAGCGGATTACCGCTGCATCGATTACGTTATATTGATGGGATTGTACCGCATATTCCTCCTTTGCCGGAGAGTTTACGTCATTTTGTTGATTGGGTTGCTGCTTATAGTTTGAGTGCTCCTGGAATGGTGTTGGCGATTGCGTTGCGTGTGCCAGCTTCGGGAGGGATTAAGCCGATCATAGGTTGGGTTAAGCATCCAGATACAGTTGTCCCAGGGACCTTTCGTTTAACGCCGTCTCGGCAGGCTGTTTTAGAGAGTGCCTCTACAGAGGTGGCCTATACGACAGCAGAATTGAGCGAGCGTAGTGGTGTTAGTGCAGGGGTTGTTCGTGGATTAGTGCAAGCGGGGCTTTTGGAAGAATGTTCTGTTGCGAAGTCCGCTTTTTTACAATCGCCTCAGCCTGATTATGCGCCTCCACTTTTGTCAGACATACAAGCTAATGTTGCTGCTGCGTTAGTGCATTCGGTGGAGACGAAGTGTTTTGAGGTAACGCTTCTTGAAGGGGTAACGGGATCTGGGAAAACGGAGGTTTATTTTGAGGCGATTGCTGCATGTTTGAGGCAAGGGCAGCAGGTACTCGTTTTACTTCCAGAAATTGTTCTTACAGCGCAATGGACAACACGCTTTGCGGCGCGTTTTGGAGCAGAGCCCGCTGTTTGGCATTCTGATTTAGGTCAGAAAACGCGGCGTGAAACATGGTGTGCTGTTGAATCAGGCGAAGCACGTGTTGTGGTCGGTGCACGCTCAGCGCTTTTTTTGCCTTTTACGAATCTCGGTTTGGTCGTGGTCGATGAAGAGCATGAGAGCACGTATAAGCAGGAAGAAGGGGTGATGTATCATGGCCGAGATATGGCCATTGTGCGAGCTCGCCTTGTTGATGCTGCGGTTATTCTTGTTTCCGCGACGCCATCAATGGAAACGATGGCGAATGTTGAACAGGGGCGTTATCGGCATGAGCGTTTGGAATCACGACATGGTGGTGCGCAACTTCCTGCAACATCATTGATTGATATGCGTCATAATGGCCCTGAGCGTGGGCTGTTTTTGTCCCCTCTTCTATGTGAAGCTGTGGATAAAACCCTCGCAGAGGGTGAGCAGGCGATGTTGTTTTTAAATCGCCGAGGATATGCACCACTGACATTATGTCGCGCTTGTGGTCATCGGGTTCGCTGCCCCAATTGTTCTGCATGGATGGTAGAGCATCGTAAGCGCCATGTCTTTGCGTGCCATCATTGTGAACGTGTGGAGCCTTTGAAGTCCGCGTGTCCTGAATGTGGGGCAGAGCATAGTCTCGTCCCGATAGGTCCGGGAGTAGAGCGTATTGAAGAAGAGGCGCGGGCACGTTTTCCAGAAGCGCGTTTGTTAAGTATGGCTTCTGATACCTTGACCTCGCCTATAGCGATGGCGGAGGCAGTTCGGCAGATTTCTCAAGGAGATGTCAATTTAATCATTGGTACGCAAGTGGTTGCTAAGGGGTGGCATTTTCCTCAATTGACGCTTGTTGGTGTTGTTGATGCCGATCTTGGTTTGGGTGGAGGAGACCTGCGTGCGGCTGAGCGTACAATGCAATTATTGCATCAAGTGGCCGGGCGCGCAGGGCGTGGTGAGCGACCAGGACGTGTGATGTTGCAAACATATGTCAGTGAACATCCCGTCATGCAGGCATTATTAGACAATGATTTTCAAACATTCATGGAGCAAGAGGCGGAACAGCGTCGCCCCGGCTTCTGGCCACCTTACGGTCGTTTAGCAGCTGTGATTGTAAGTGCTCAACATGAGAGCCAGGCGGAACAATTTGCGCGTCACATCGCGCTGAAAGCCCCTCAACAAGAGGGAGTACAGGTTCTAGGCCCTGCTCCAGCGCCATTAGCGCTTTTGCGGGGGCGTTATCGTTTTCGCTTGCTTTTGCGGACGCGGCGCGGGATCGCGGTTCAACCTTTGCTGCGTCATTGGTTAGCGCAGGCCAAACCCACAAATGGCATTAAGGTGGACGTCGATATAGACCCTGTGTCTTTTATGTAAAGCTTAATCGCTTTTGCCGTGAGCGAGTTGCCGATAATGCGTTAATTGCTCGTCTTTATGCGGGAAACGAGGAGCGCATTTGATCGCTTCTTCAAAGGCATGAAGGGATAGATCGTTATGATGAAGTGCTTCTTGTGCCTTAGCAAGGAGCAGCCATGATGTTGGATCATCAGGGTCTGTTTGCAAACTTTCCCCAATGTCCTGGACGGCGCCGGTAGGATCATCACCTAAAAGACGAACTGCAGCACGTTGCCGCAAAAGCAGAGCGTTTCCAGATTCGAGACTCAAGGCTGATGAGAGCGTGTGATCAGCCTCTTGCAGGTTTCCCTTTTCTACCTGATCAAGCGCATCATTCAACATGAGGCGTGTACCGCTCTTAAGCGTATATTGGCGTAGGGTTTCAGCGTAATCCCAGCGACGTTGCGCTTCTTGATCATCCGGAGCAGTCTGAAGAGCCTGCTCCGCCTTTATAAGGCGTTCACGTGGAGAAAGTTTTGGTTGTGCCGCATTATGCTGTTGAGCAGGTGATGGTGCGGCACAAGCTCCTGGCACAGAAATAGAAATGGCCAGAAGAAACACTCTATTTAGAGAGAAAAAAGAACGTCTAGAGGCCTCTGCCGAGAGAGCAGAGGCCGAACGATCAATAATAGATCGTTGCAATGCGCGTGCATGCTGTCGCCGTTCATTCAGAAAGGAAAGGCACCGGCGCATTGGCTGACTTAGCCCTGACGCGCTTTCATGCGTGGGTTTTGTTTATTGATAACATAAACACGTCCACGACGACGTACAACGCGACAGTTCTTGTCACGAATTTTAGCAGACTTCAGGCTGTTACGGATCTTCATGACTCTTCGGGCTCCCGACAAAAACGGTGGGCCCGACGCTTTAAACACCGGACCCAGAACTGGTTGCTGGGCTGGTACGCCCGCTAAATTGGTGCCCGGATAACGTGTTTTCTTCCTATGAGTCAAGAAAACAACGTCAACTACCTCTTTTCTCTGATGTATTTCTCAGCGTATTCTGCCGTTCATGATGCGTTTTAAGCTTATTCTTCTTCGTTCTTGGGGCATATCACTGCTGGCTGTGGCTTTTTTTGTGGGTCATGCTTCGGCCGAAGAGGCAAGGACAGATGATGACGATCCGATGGTCAATGTCCAGGGAGTCGGTGTGAATCGAGTCTTAGCTGTGTTGCGCCACGTTCCAGATGCTGCGAGTGATTCTTGCTTGAACGCGGTGGGGGCTATGCATAAAGCTCAAAAACAGCTTGAAGGCATCGAAAATAATGAGGACGATCCTGATATCGCCCTCGTGCGCGACGTACTATCCTCCGATATGGAGGATGTCGTTACGATGTGCGGCGCTGATGCTCAAACCCTTTGCAGGGAGAAGGCCGGACAAGATGCCGGGTTGGCAAAACTATGTGCGGCTCTTCCCCATGATTCGTCAGATGACGCTCAGTGAGCAGATGTACTGAGATTTTCAACCCGCTCTATGCACCAAAGTGCAAAGGCTTGTACGAGAGCGACTTCCTTTAAACGTGCAAAGCGCCCAGAAGACCCACCATGGCCCGCTTCCATGTTAATACGGCATAGGAAAGGGCCACCCTTTGCTTCTTCGCGCAAACGGGCGATCCATTTGGCAGGCTCCCAGTATGTGACGCGTGGGTCTGAGAGGCCCCCCATGGCGAGAATTGGGGGGTATGTTACGGCGCGAATATTGTCATAGGGTGAGTAGCTTGCAATGAGGTCATAGGCCTCTGGGTCTGTGAGGGGATTACCCCATTCTGGCCATTCAGGTGGTGTGAGGGGGAGTGTTGTGTCCGACATCGTGTTGAGCATATCAACGAAAGGCACTTGCGCTGCGATCCCTGCAAAAAGCTCAGGTGCCATATTGGCAACAGCGCCCATCAGCAAGCCACCGGCAGAGCCGCCATGGGCCACGATGCGCCGTGGTGCGCTATATCCCTCTGCAATAAGGTGACGTGCTGAGGCAATATAGTCGGTAAAACTGTTGGTTTTGTTTTTACCACGTCCATCAAGGAACCAACTCCAGCCTTTTTCAGAGCCGCCTCGGATATGGGCGATGGCGTAGATCCAGCCGCGATCGACTAAGCTTAGCGCTGTTGTGGAAAAACTTGCTTCCATTGAAATCCCGTAAGACCCATAGCCATACAGAAGCATAGGGTTTGATCCATTAAGGGATGTTCCTTTACGCATGAGCACAGTAATGGGAATTTCCTGTCCATCAGGTGCTGTTGCAAAGAGGCGGCGTGTTTCATAGGCGCTGGGATTATGCCCAGAAGGGACGTCACGTACCTTGCGGAGTTTTTTCTCTCCCGTCTCCATATTGTAGTCATACCAGTGGGCTGGCGTCGTGGGGGATTGATAGACATAGCGCAGCACGGGGCGATCATATTCCAAAATGCCGAGCAGGCTTAGGTCATACGCGTCTTCATCCATGCTGATATGGTGTGCTTCTGCTCGGATGGAGGCTGCAGAGGCGGCGTGGCGTGGCAGAACGTAGAGATGCTCATTTCCGTTCTGGCGTTCACTCCATACAAGATAATCACGCCCAGCGCTGATATTAAGGATAAAATGGCCTTCTTGGTGGGGGAGGAAGCTACGCCAATGGTCACGTCCTGTTGCGGTATCGGGCGTTATCATGAGTTTGAAATCTGTAGCGCCATCGTGATTGGTGAGGATGATGAAGTGATCATTCCAGTGCGTCAGGCTGTAGCGTTCTCCGCGAACGAGAGGAGCGGCCACGACGGGCTGTGTTGTGGGTGCATGGGCTGGAATGAGAAGAGTCTCATTCGTATCATGGTCTCCGCGCTCAATGATAATCCACTGACGTGAGGCACTGACGCCGATGCTGATAAAGAAGCCGGGGTCGGTTTCATCAAAGACGAGCGTATCTTCTCCCCCGCGTAAAGGACGGCGGTAAATACGTGATGGACGCCCAAATTCATCGCGATAAACCCAGAAAAGCCATTGGCTATCCGGTGATAGGGTAAAGCTTCCTGTTGTGCTTTCTACGGGGGGAGCACAAAGCTTGCCTGTCTCAAGGTCTTTGACCTGAATGCGGTAGACCTCTGATCCTTGTACGTCTTCAGCATAGACATAAAATTTATGGTCATCGCTGTGAGCTGCTTGGGCTAGGCTGAAGTAGCTATGTTGTTTGGCAAGTTCGTTGACGTCTAAAATGATTTCTTCATCGCCACCGTCGCGTGGGCGACGCGTGTGTAGGGGATATTGCGCGTCTTTCTCGAATCGGAGGGCGTAAAGCCACGGCCCATCAGGAAGCGGAACGGATTCTTCAGCGGGGGGAATACGCCCAACCATCTCATCGAATAATGTTTTTTGTAGGGTTTCTGTATTTTTTAAGATGGCCTCAGCGTAGTGATTCTCGGCCTCTAAGTGGGTGCGGATATCCCCACGCAGCACAGAAGGGTCACGTAGAACACTCTGCCAATTATCGTCTTTCATCCAAGCATAATTATCTTGGCGAACACGACCAAGCTGCTCAAGAACGATAGGGTTACGGCGAGCCACGGGGGCTTTAGGGCGAGGGGAAATATGTTTTGTTGTCATTCCACCAATGTGGGGGTTTGTGGCTGGGCGTCAATGGAGAAGAGAAATGAGAGTAACGTGGTTTCTTCTCAGGGTGCCCCATAGAGAATGTCGCGTAATGTTTCCGTCATATCGGTCCTAAGGGGGATGGGGTACGTATCGATGGAAGCTATTGGAGTAACGCTTAAGGCTGTGATGAGCCATGCTCCTTCGACATTTTGTATCATGTCTGGCGCAAGCGTGTGTTCATAGCATAGGCCTTTCTCAAGGAGGCGAGCGCGTGAAACACCGGGCAAGGCGCCATCTTCAAGAGGGGGGGTAAGATAGGAACCTTTCCAATATGTGAGGAAAGTAGCCGAACTTGCTTCAGCAATTGTTCCTTTGTAGTTCAGCATGAGCGCATCGTCTGCCCCGCGTTCTTGCGCGTCCATGCGTGCGAGAATAGCCGGAAGAGCGTTGAGGGATTTAACGCGGCATAAAATGGAGCGTTCATCACGGCGATGCTGATGGCTCAGCGCAAGACGGATCGGTGTGGGATGAGATTGTGGGATAGGTGCGGTCGTGAGGAGTAAAGAGGGAGAGGGATGCGGCGGTAAGGAGAGCCCACGTGGGCCAGGGCCTCGGCTGAAACTCAGCCTCAGAGAGCCCTCTTGTAAATGGTTGGCTTCTAGAATGGCCTTAATGGCATCGTGCAATATATCAAAATCAGGAAGAGGCGACCGCAGAACCTGGCATCCGTGAGTGAAACGTTGATAATGACGCTCAAGGAGTGGGACGGTTCCTTGAGACACACGCATGGTTTCAAAAAGGCCATCGCCAAATAGAAAGCCGCGGTCTGTTGTGGGAAGACAGGGTTGGTTTTCCGGGTAAAGTGTTCCGTTAAACGAAATGAAGGCCGCTTGGTTCATGAAGGATTCAGCACTTCCAAGAGAGGAGCGGCCTTGAGGCACATTTCTTGATATTCACGTGCAGCGTCTGAAGGCCATGTGATGCCGCCTCCTGCACCAATGGAAAGAGTTGATGAGGTCGCACTGATACTGCGAATAATGACGGAACTATCAAGGCTTCCATCCCACCCTAATCGGAACAGCGTACCACAATAGGCACCACGGGCAGATATTTCGATTTCATCAATGATCTCTAAAGCGCGATGCTTTGGCGCTCCCGTTACTGAGCCTGGGGGAAGGGTCGCAGCTAAAAGGTCCAATGCGTCAAGGCCTGGCTTTAGTTGGCCTTGCACGCTTGAGACGAGATGATGAACATGTGCAAAGCGTTCCACGGTGCAAAGTTGAGGAACATGAACGGAGCCGAGTTGAGAGACACGCCCAATGTCATGACGCATTAAATCTGTGATCATGATGTTTTCGGCACGCTCTTTTTCATCGTGTGCAAGAGTTTTTTGTAAGGCGATATTGCGTTCTGCGTCCGTGGATACGCCGATCGTGCCTTTGATAGGGCGTGTTTCAATAAGGCCTTGTGATGAAAGGCTGAGAAAACGCTCAACGGAGGCACTGAGAAGACTAAAAGACGGTGTGTGAAACCATGCCCCAAAGGGCGCAGGGCATTGATGTCGGAGGCGTGTGTAGAGGGCATGCACATCAAGGTTTTCGGAGCGAGGTGCGTGCCAACGCATGGTTAAATTAGCCTGAAAAATATCGCCTTGCTGGATGTAATGTCGCACATCGCGAATAGCGGTATTCCATGCATGTTCATCAAAGTCTGGATGGCATGAGAGGGATGGAATGTTTGTTGATTGGGCTGCGCTGTCCGGAAGTTTGGGGGGTGGAGTGCCATCAGGGCTGATCCACCATAGGCGTTTGTCACGCCGGTCTATCATAAAAAAATTACGACATGCCAAAGCCGTGATGGGGGAAATTGGTGGGATATGACGGGAGCGGATGCCCTCGCAAGCAAGTCCGGCTTCATAACTTGCGACAGCGATGATTCCCCCCATAAAGGGGAGCTTTGCGTGTGAGGGAAGTGCAGGGGCGTTTTTTTGCCAGAAGTGACGGAGTTGAGACCAGTAAAGGGAGGGGTTATCCCCTCGGATGGTAAGTGCGTCCGTCGGGTGTGGGCAGAGCATGCTCCAGCGGTGACGATCCTGTTGAGGGTCCCCGCCGCTATCGAGGAACACACTATGGGGCTGTCCATGACACAGGGTGAATAAATATTCTGGTGGATGCCAGGAAAGTTCTACGCAGAAGGAATCAGAAGAAGCGTGCATGGGCGATGAATGAGAACGATCTTAATAATGACAGTATGGCACAGGATACTGCACTATCTGGCAGTCCCTGGAGTAAGATTAGCAGGTTTAGAGAAGGGAGGTAACGCTGTATTTTGGCAGGAAGCCTTCACTGGCACTTAAGAGTGGAATGAGCTACACTCATCTCTCTTTGTGACCCTTTAAGAAACTGGTGGACCTATTTTGAGCGAGCCGCACGACCTTCTGCCTTCTGACCGCCTTCCAGTGACGATTGAGGAGGAGATGCGCTCCTCCTATCTGGCTTATGCCATGTCCGTAATTGTGGCGCGTGCGCTGCCGGACGTACGTGATGGGCTAAAGCCAGTGCATCGGCGCATTCTTTACGCGATGCGTGAGAGCGGATTTACTGCTGATAAGCCGTATCGTAAGTCAGCCCGCGCGGTGGGTGACGTGATGGGTAAATATCACCCTCACGGTGACAGTTCGATTTATGATGCCATGGTGCGTATGGCGCAGCATTGGTCGATGCGTGTTAAGTTGATCGACGGCCAGGGGAACTTTGGGTCAGTTGACGGTGATAGCCCTGCAGCTATGCGTTATACTGAGGCGCGCTTAGCAAAATCGGCTTCTTTTCTTCTGGATGATATTGAGCGCGATACGGTCAATTTTCAGCCGAATTACGATGAAAGCGAGAGTGAGCCACAGGTTCTCCCAGCGGCGTTCCCGAATTTGCTGGTGAATGGAGCTTCGGGGATTGCGGTAGGGATGGCCACAAACATCCCGCCCCATAATCCTACCGAGATTATCGATGCTGTTTTGGCATTGATCGCTAATCCTACCATGACGTTGGAAGAGCTCATGGTTTGGGTGCCTGGGCCTGATTTCCCAACAGGCGGGATCATTATGGGCCGTAAGGGTATTCGCCAGGCTTATGAGACGGGGCGTGGGTCTATCCCTGTGAGGGCACGGGCGGAAATTGAAGAGGTCCGTAAAGATCGCTTTGCGATTGTGGTGACGGAAATTCCGTATCAGGTTAACAAAGCGACCTTACAAGAGAAGATTGCTGACCTCGTTCGGAATAAGGAGGTTGAAGGAATCTCTGATATCCGCGATGAGAGTGACCGCTCCGGCATGCGTGTGGTGATTGAGTTGAAACGCGATGCCACACCAGAAGTGGTGCTCAATCAGCTTTATCGTTTCACCCAGCTCCAGACGAGTTTTAGCGTCAACATGCTAGCATTGGATGAGGGGCGCCCTCGTACAATGGGACTGCGGGACGTTTTGGATGCGTTTATCCGCTTCCGTGAAGACGTTATCCTGCGTCGTGCACGTTTTGACCTCAACAAAGCGCGTGACCGTGGGCATCTTCTGGTTGGGCTTGTTTTGGCTGTTGCCAATATTGATGAGGTCATCGCGCTTATTCGCTCGGCACCTGATGCGGCGACGGCTCGAGAAGGGCTGATGGCGCGTGATTGGCCTGCAGCGGATGTCGAACCGCTTCTAGAGCTTATCCATGATGATGGAAATGAGATTGTTGATGGGCGCGTGCATCTTACAGAAGCCCAGGCACGTGGTATTTTGGAGCTACGTTTGCAGCGTTTGACAGGGTTGGAACGTGGCAAAATCCAGGCTGAACTGAATGATGTGAGCGTAAAAATTGCCGAACTGCTCGAAATCGTCGGGAGTCACGTTCGTCGCATGGAAGTGATGCGTGATGAATTGCAGGCAGCACGTGCTGTCATGCAAGATCCACGTGCAACCGAAATTTCTAATGCGCTGGGCGATCAGTCAGATGAAAGTTTGGTCGAGCCCGGGCAGATGGTGGTGACGATTACGCGCGATGGTTTCATTAAGCGTACATCATTAGAGCTGTTTCGGTCACAAAATCGTGGCGGACGTGGCCGTAAGGCCGCTGGGCGACGTGGTGATGACATCGTAATACGTAGCTTTAATGCGCATACCCATCAATGGGTATTGTTCTTCTCGTCAGGTGGCAAAGCGTACCGAATGAAGGTCTGGCATCTGCCAGAAGCGGCACCAACGGCTAAAGGGCGTGCATTGGTTAATCTTCTGCCAGAGTTGGGCGAAGATACCATTACGGCGGTGCTTCCATTACCGCAGGATGAGACGCTGTGGGAAGATCTTCACCTTGTTTTTGCGACAGCATCGGGGAATGTGCGGCGTAATCGTTTAAGTGATTTTCGCAATATTCGTTCTTCTGGGCTTATTGCAATGAAGCTGGATGATGGCGATTCACTGATAGGTGTTGCCACATGTCGTGAAGGACAAGATGTCTTCCTCGCTACACGACAGGCACGTGCTATTCGTTTCCAAATCACAGATGAGACGCTGCGTGTGTTTGCGGGACGGGGAAGCACGGGTGTGCGTGGTATTAAGCTGGCGACGGGCGATAAGGTGGTTTCGTTGAGCGTGCTGAACCACGTTGAAGCAAGTGTTGAAGAGCGTGCCTCTTATCTTAAAATGGCGAATGCGCGTCGTCGTGCTGCTGCGGCTCAAGATCAAGGTGATGAGCTTCAGGAAGAGAGTGCCGATATCGACGTCGATGATGAAGATGTTTCAGTCTATGATACGGCTTTGACAGAAGAGCGTTTTGTTGAACTGTCTGAGCAAGAAGAGATTCTCCTGACTGTAACGGATACAGGGTTCGGACGTCGTTCTTCAGCCTATGATTATCGTGTTTCCGGTCGTGGCGGGCAGGGGCTGAATAATATGACCTTCTCGAATGCACGGCGTGGACGCGAGGTCGTTGGTAGCATGGTCACATTGGAAGGAACTGATGTGATGATGGTGACGGATACTGGGCGTTTAATTCGTTTACCCGTTGAGCAAGTAAGGGTTATGTCCCGTCAAGCCGGGGGTGTTACACTTTTCCGCATGGAAGGTGATGAGCGTGTGATTAGTGTCTTTCCTGTGATGGAGGATGACAGTTCTGAGGAAGACGAAGGTACTGTCGATGATTTGGAAGGCGGTGAGGATGTCCAGCCAGCTGCCGATGAGTAAGTCGCGGATTGGGTTTTATCCTGGGACGTTTGATCCGATCACCTTCGGGCACCTTGATGTTATTGAGCGAGCCGCTGCGTTGTTTGATCATGTTATCATCGGGGTGGCTGTTAATGATGGCAAGCATCCTCTCCTTTCATTAGAGGAGAGGTTGGACAGTGTGCAGCATGAAGTGACGCGACTGCCACATAGGGGCCGTATCTCAGTGCGAGGTTTTGATAATCTTCTTGTGGATGCGGTTCATGCGGCTGGCGCTGGGACGGTTATTCGCGGTTTACGCTCTGCTGGTGATTTTGATTTTGAAACACAGTTGGCGGGTGCACTAAGGCGATTAGCCCCAGAGATAGAAACGGTTTTTTTATTGTCGTCTGAGGAGCATCGCACGACAGCAAGCCGGATTGTTAAAGAGATTGCCCGACTTGGTGGGGATATTTCTCCATTTGTTAGCCTAGATGTGGCTGCTCGTGTCCGGGCGAAATTGGCTCATCCATGATTGTGTGATGATGCCTTCAAATTTAAGGAAAGATAACATCATGGTAGAAAAAACAGGCCCAAAACTCGTTTTAGAACTGACGCACGGGAAGGTGGTTATTGCCCTTCGTCCCGATTTGGCCCCTAAGGCTGTGGAGCGTTTGAAGACGCTGGCAAAAGAAGGGTTTTACGATGGTGTGAAGTTCCACCGTGTGATTGAGGGCTTTATGGCCCAGGGTGGGGACCCAACCGGAACGGGAACGGGTGGAAGCAGCTATCCTGATTTGCCTGCAGAATTTACGCGTGAAGCTTCTTTTGAGCGTGGCACGCTTGGTATGGCTCGTACAATGCAGCCCCACACGGCGAACAGCCAGTTTTTCATTATGTTTGAAAAAGTTCCATCCTTGGATGGGCAATATACGATTGCCGGGCAAGTCATTGAAGGCATGGAGTATGTTGATAAGATCAAACGCGGTTCCGGTGCTTCAGGAATGGTGAAAGAGCCTGACCATATCGTAAAAGCCTATATTGAAGAATAATAGAGTAAATTTTCTGCCCTTTCTTTCGTAAGGAGGGCAGAAAATGGATGAAAGAGGAGTTTTTTCTGAGCGTTGGGTTGACGCCTCTTTATAGCTTATGTATCAACACTCCCGAAGTGAACCGGTAGCTCAGTTGGTAGAGCATTCGACTTTTAATCGAATGGTCCTGGGTTCGAGTCCCAGCCGGTTCACCACCATCCAGATACAAGAAAATATGTTCCCTTTATGTGCTGGCGTTCCAGTGTATTTTGGGGACGTTTCGGTCATGTAATAGTCTGGGAAGACTATTATTTTTTCATGTGACGTATAACCAGCCCCATAAATGAAAGCATGACTTTCCAGTCAAGTTTACTGCTGCCGTGGAGGCGAGGTCGAAAGACCATGGGTACTTCTGTAATCTTCAATGCGGCGCGATCGGAAAGAATAAGATCAAGTAAGATTTTGAACCCTTTGCGGGACAGTTTTTCTGCACGGTTATCAAAGTGTTGGCGTTGAATAACAAAGAAGCCACTCATAGGGTCGCTTAATGATATTCGTAGAATAATGCGAGCGAGCCATCGCCCTGCATTGGAGAGGAAACGCCGCCAGCTATTGGTGAGGCCCCCATTGCTGCCACCTTCAAGGTAGCGACTGGCTACAACAAGGTCATATCCATCTTGTGTGATGCTGGATATCATAGGGACAAGACAATGCTCATCATGCTGCAGATCCCCGTCCATGACAGCAATGAGCGGCGCAGAGGAACTCATAGCGCCTTCTATCACAGCACTAGAGAGGCCACGCCGTCCTATGCGTCTGATTCCACGGACACGAGGGTCAAAACGGGAAAGCTCTCTGACGGCCTCAATGGTGCCATCAGGAGAATTATCATCGACAAAAATAATTTCCCAATTTGAGAAGGACAAAGCCTTCTCTATTTTATAGAAAAAGAGAGGTACATTCTCTCTCTCATTATAGCATGGCACGACGATGCTGATGTCGGTCGTCATATGTTAAGAACACTTTTTCGCATAATCTGATATTATGTAATTCCCGATTTTATAAGTGTTAAACAGGGGGTGGTGTATGATCCTCTCTACGTGGCATGACGTTACCTTTTCATTAATCATTTTCCAAGTGGGAGAATCCCTGTAATTTTCTTTAAAGGAAGATAGGGTATCAGATAGAAAAAGAGAACTATCAGGAAAGCCACGTATCAGCATGATGCAGGGCAAGAAGAAAGGAGATTGAGTATAGTATGAAAAGAATGACAGTAGCTTTATGTTGTCTTCCAATATGTGATACTTACGAAATATCTTTTCACTAACAGTAGATATTTTTTCGTCGCCTAATGTGCCGAATAATGTGTTATCATTTCTTCCATTACTTAGTACAGAGTAGTCATTATTCATCTGATCGGCTATCATAATTCTGTAATCATTTTGAGCTTTTAAGCCATTACCATTGATGAAAGAAAGAGCGATTTGAGAAAATAATATATAAGCCGCAAAATAGGATAGGGAGGCATTGATCACAGGTTTTTTTAAGTTTTCGTTTACAAAGAAGCTAACACACATAGAGAGAATAGCGCCGAAGCTGATGAAAGTTCTTGAATTTAGAACAGGATGTAAAAGAATTATCTGAAGGCTTGGAATGGTTGCAATATTAAGAACGAAGATTAATAATCCAAAAAATAGGAATATAAATTTATTTTTTACATCACTATTTAAAGATAATTTTACGAATAGAATTATGCTAGTTAATATGACAAAAACCATGAAATAACCGAATATATCTTTCAAGAAATATGTATGAAAGATAGTTAGATATGAATGAAAATTGTTTTCTATGTTTTTTATAGAATGAATGATTTCGGAATGTTGAGATACATAAGCTGATTTTTTAACAAACAAAAGTGATTCTACTTGAAACAATAAAAGAGAAAATCCTAAAGAAGAAAGACGAAAAATAAAATTCTTGGATGAAGTTGTAACTTTTTTAGTCTTAAGAAGATTTCTCATAGATTCAAAAAGAGATATTGATAAATAAACACTTATCGTTGGTTGATACATATTAAGAACAAGAAAAATTATTATGGTAGAGTAAGTAAATAATTTTCTTTTATTTTCTTTTGATGGATCGCTGTAAAATGGAATGAGTGAGCTAGCTAATGCAAAACACATAAACATGCTATCAAAGTGGTATGATAAATTTTGTAGAAAAAAGGGCTGACAAAAAATAAACGAAAAGCAGATTACTGCGGGGAAGGTTTTATAATTCCATTGTAAGCTTAGAATGCTGACAGAAAGGGCAACAGATATTGCGCCTATAATTTGAGAAAGTGGGGCTATATCCCTCATGCCGAATGCGCTAGTGATAAAGACTGTCAAATATCCTAGAGGACGATGATCAGTCAGCCATGCATTACTTGTGCTAATCCATAGTGCGCGATACCAATCGTCGCCATAATATGTGTTTGCATGAATGATGGGAAAGACAAATATAAGAAAAATGGGTAGGAAAATAAGGAATCTGCTTAAAATATCTTTTTGATAATCGGATAAATTTTCTATAAATTTAGTATAGATCATTATGGTATCCTACCATTGGATTAGAAAGAAAATGGTGCGGTGCAGAGCAATTCAACTGTTAGGCCTAGAACCATATTGTGTAAAAAATTACTTTAGGAATGGAAAGGTGGTTTTTACTGGGAATGAAAAGAGCTTGGTTTTTAAGGGGGATTTTTATAGAATTTGATGTGTTTCTATCCTGTATATTGCCGATATCGCAGCGTCGTGGATATATGATTATATGGTGAAGTCTTATTGTAATGAAGCTTAATAAAGAGAAATGTGGTGATTTTTTAAGTTTGATCGTTCCTTTTTATAATGAAGGGGAAGGTGTTGATTATTTTTATGAGGTCATTGTTCCGATTATTGAGTCAATTCAGGCATCTCAATGGGAAATTATATGCGTCGATGATGGGAGTATCGACGATACGCTGTCACGGTTGGTGAAACTTTCGAAACAAGATCATCGTTTTAGAATATTAGAGTTTTCAAGAAATTTTGGGAAAGAAGCGGCTATAACAGCAGGATTAGACCATGCCCGAGGGGATGCTGTTGTCATTACAGATGCTGATTTCCAAGACCCTCCTGAAGTTATTATACAAATGGTAAAAAAATGGCGGTTGGGCACAGAGGTTGTTTTGGGTAGACGAGTTAATCGTTCGACAGATGCGGTGTTGAAACGGTTAACGGCGAATTTATTTTACAAGTTTTTTAATCGGATATCAGAGATTTCCTTGCCAGAAGGCGTGGGTGATTTTCGATTGATGGACCGGCGTGTTGTCGCCGCTATAAAAAAGCTTCCGGAAAAGCAGAGATTCATGAAAGGAATTTTTGCTTGGGTTGGTTTTCGAACAGAAACAATTGATTACTCGCGTGCCTCTCGTCTCAATGGAGCAAGTAAATTTTCGTTCTTCTCTTTATGGGATTTGGCCCTGGAAGGAATTACGAGCTTTTCTTTATTACCATTGCGATTATGGATCTATGTTGGAGGTATGGGTATTCTATTATCCTTACTGTTTATGATCTTTTTTACGGGATTGTACTTTTTGGATATTATAAAATATTATTCGAATTGTATATTAATAATATCAATATTCTTTGTAGGCAGTGTTCAGCTAGTAGGTATTGGAATTGTCGGTGAGTATGTGGGGAAAATTTATATGGAATCCAAAAGAAGACCTATCTATCTCATAAAAAATGAATATGAAGGCTAATAACGTGAGTGATATAACAGTAAAAAAATCATATTGGATAAGTTTTTTAAAATTCAGTGCTATTTTTCTTGTCTTCGCCTTTCCTATAATTTGGGGTCATGCCTTTTACGCAGACGATTTTGCGCACACGCTGCATGAGCCGAAAAGTTGGCTGCACGATCATAGACCATTTGCCTACTTGCTGGAGCTTGTGCTCGGCCCGTTGTCGGTTATTGATATCTCGCCTCTATTCCAAGTGTTGGGAATATTTGTTTTATGTGGATCTATTACATTTTTATATGAGACATGGAAAAATCAGATACATATCCCGCTGATTTCCCTATCATTTATAGTATGCCAGCCGTTTTTTATAGAAAATTTGTCCTATAGATATGACAGTTTTTTTATGTGCGTATCTATGTCTTTGGCATTGTGCCCATTTTTTATGGAGAGGATATATGGAAGAGGATCATTAAAGCTCTATCTAGCAGAGTATTTCTTTGTTTTCCTTTTTTTAAATACGTATCAACCAGCGATAAATTTCTATTTTTCAATATGTCTTTTTGAAGCGATTATTTTGTTGGTTAAGGGGACATATTTACGTTCAATTGCCATGCAATTGGGGAAAAGAGTTTTTATAGCGATATTATCCGTCGCGACATTTGTATGTGAAACACATCTGTTTTTTAAAAAAAGCCATGAATATGTAGCGGAGCACTCTGAGTTGATAAGGAATATATCCAAAATTCTGGAAAATATTCGTACAGTATTCCATTTGATAAGAGAATATTTTTCAAATTTTTATGGGGTTCTGACGTTATTAATTATATTGCTTGGTGTTGTCTCATGCTCTCTCATTTTCTCTAGAGAGAAAAAAGCATTTTTTAAAAAAACAATTGTATTACTTGGGTTATGTGCCGGTTTGTTGCTGACTTTCCCTGGGGTTCAGCTTCTATTAAATTTTCCAACATTCAATCCAAGAACATTTTTAAGTTTTGGTACCATACTGGCAGTAGGCTCTTTTCTTTCTATGGAGCGAGGGCTGCCCAAGGTATTTAGGTGTGTGAACATGGCTCTGGTGGGCTATGTCTTGATACAAAATATCTCTTTGTCGGCGTCATACGAGAATGCTTTGGCCGCACAAAATCATTATCGAGAATATATGGCCTCCCAAATGGTGGAAGATATTTCTCATTTAAGGTCTCAGTATAATGACAGTGTTGTCGGTCATGGGGGACAACAGCAATGGTTTTGGGGAACACTGGGAAGAGAGCCTGAAGCCCCGCTTTCTCATCGTATTTTAGTGGCAGAGCCCATCTTACGAGATATTGTCAATGAGACGCTTCAGTTTTCGTTATATGTCCCATCTCCATGGATAATGCATGATATACTTCTGGCGCAGGGGCTTCCGGAGGATGTCAATACATTTGTTGATCTCTTTGGAGATGAGGGGAAGAATTATCAGGGAACACCTCTCTGGAAAGGGATTATCCATGATGTGGATACCTGTCATGTAGATGAGGTGATCACGCATAATTTGTATAATACTTACAAAGTAGGTCATTACATTATTTCAGATTATCAAAAGCATTGTACAACTAGAAATATGTGATGAATCTTTTGAGGTTGGAGAAGGGGTGTCCGTTCAAACATTGGGAGGGCCAAGAAGGTTAGTTCTTTCTCTACGGTGATGAATTATAGGTATGGTGCGGCTTGTCAGGGTCAGAGAATGCGTCACTTTATAAAATAGTTTCCCGTAGAATCATTTGGGAAACATGGTGTCAGAATAGTTCATGCCTGACATTGTGGGTAATGTAACTGTCTTGGCCGTTAGGAAACAATTTCTTTGCATGACGAGAGTGCCTCCAGAGCATGTTTCCGTGCCGTGGGCAGGTCGATAATGGGATAAGGGTAGTGATCTCCGAGTGTGATTCCTGCTTCTTGTAGGTGAGATAGGGGAGCGGTCCAGGGTTCGAAAAGATATCGGTTAGATAAGTGGCGTAATTCTGGAATCCAATGGCGGATATAATCACCATGTGGGTCGAATTTTTTCGCTTGTGTTGTCGGATTAAAAATACGGAAAAAAGGCATTGTATCAATGCCTGTGCCGGCAACCCATTGCCAATTCATGGCATTGTTGGCGTTGTTCGCGTCTACTAAGGTGTCCCAAAACCAGGCTTCCCCCGCGCGCCAATGTGTTAGGAGGTGCCGAGTTAAAAATGAACCAGTAATCATCCGGGCGCGGTTATGCATCCATCCCGTATGCCAGAGTTCACGCATGCCTGCATCGACAATAGGGATCCCAGTGCGACTGTTCTGCCAGGCGCGCAGATACTCATGATTATTTTTCCATGGTAACATATCAAGATGAGGTTTGAGATTACGAGAGAGAATATCTGGGGAGTGATAGAGTGTATAATGAGCGAATTCACGCCAAGCGATTTCTCTGAGGAAACACACCGTGCTTCCACTGTGTTTTCCATGTTGTCGCACAGCGTGCCAGATAAAACGGGGCGAGAGTTGTCCAAATGCTAGGTAGGGCGAAATACGAGATGACCCATCAATACCCATTTGATCTCGTCTTGATTCATAATGGGCTAGGTTATGATGGATGAAATCATTTAATGTCTCATGCGCAGCCTCAAGAGTAGGCTCCCACGTGTCGTGCAAGCCAGAGGCCCAATTAGGCTGAGGTAGTAGAGTGTCTAAGGTAAGGTATGCATACGATAATGGGGAAGAATCCCAGGAGAAAAACTCTAATTTTGAGGGATGTGATAGGGGTGATAAAATATTTTGTGTTTTTAATGCGTTCCAAAAAGGTGTGAAAACACGATAAATCCCGTTGGTTTTATTTTTGATAGATGTTGGCTCTAGAAGAGTATTCCCCCAATATTGATGTAAATGAACATCGGAGGGTAGTGTGCGGGTGATGGCTTCAATAGAGCTACGCTCACACGGTGTTTGGCGTGCATGCGTAAAAATGGCGGCTGCGTTACTTTCCTTGGCTAATGTGGGAATAAGAAACTCGGCATTGCCTGTAAGAATAAGTAGAGAGCCACCGAGTTGTTGGAGTTTTACACTGAGTGACGTGAGAGCTCCATGCAGCCACCATTGGGAGGCTTTACCTTGGGCTCTTTGGGTAGCCGTTGGTTCTTCAAAAATAAAGACGCACAGAAGTGGATGGCCCGTTTGAGAGGCTTGTGTAAGCGCTGGATGATCATGTAGGCGAAGATCATCGTGAAACCATACGATAACGGGGCGATGCGGCATGAGGTTGATCCTTCACAATGCCTAGGCGAATGTGCCATTGGAGGAGGTAAGGATAGCGTTATATCCTGACATGGAGGATTTTATGGCAGAATCGAATCACAATAAGCTTTTTATAGGGACGCATCGTCTGCACCCTGATACGCAAATGATGAATTATGGGTATGATCCGGTTTTGTCAGAAGGGGCTGTAAAGCCACCGGTATTTCTGACGTCAACGTTTGTTTTCCCGACAGCAGAAGACGGGCGTGACTTTTTTGACTACGTGTCTGGGCGCAAAAAGCCCCCAGAGGGCAAAGGGCAGGGGCTCGTTTATTCTCGCTTTAACCATCCTAATAGTGAAATCGTAGAAGACCGTTTAGCTGTCTATGAGGGGGGGGAAAATGCGGCTCTTTTCTCGTCTGGTATGTCAGCGATTACGACTACGTTGCTCGCTTATGCGCGCCCGGGAAGTGTTATCCTCCATTCTCAGCCTCTTTATGGTGGAACAGAAACGCTCTTGAGCAAAACAATGGCCTCCCTTGGGATTGCTGCTGTCGGCTTCAAAGATGGCACGGATGAAGTCTCGGTCATGGCGGCGGCCGAAACGGCGATGAAAGCGGGGCGCGTTGCGATTATTTTAGCGGAAACCCCAGCTAATCCAACAAATGGGTTGGTTGATATTGCTTTGTTGCGCCGTGTTGCAGAGACGGTTGGTGCTGAACAAGGTGGGGAGCGGCCGATTGTTGTGTGCGATAACACATTGTTAGGCCCTGTCTATCAACATCCGTTGGAGCATGGTGCTGATCTTTCCGTGTATTCATTAACGAAATATGTTGGTGGGCATTCAGATCTTGTTGCCGGTGCTGTCATAGGGTCTCTTGAGAGAATGAAGAGCATTCGCCAGTTACGCGGTGCTATTGGAACACATCTTGACCCGCATAGTTGCTGGATGTTGGGGCGTTCTCTTGAAACTCTTGGTTTGCGTATGGAGCGGGCTGCAGCGAATGCCGAGCGCGTTGCGCATTACCTAAAGAACCACGCGAAAGTAACGGAAGTTCATTATCCTCCTTTTTTTGATGAGAACTCTCCACAAGGAAAGGTTTATCGTGCCCAGTGCAGCGGCGCAGGGTCAACATTCTCGTTCGATATTGATGGGGGGCAAGAAGCAGCCTTTAAATTTTTGAACGCGTTGCAGCTGATGAAGTTGGCGGTCAGTTTGGGCGGGACAGAATCTCTGGCAAGTCATCCTGCCAGCACCACACATTCTGGTGTGCCACTAGAAGTGCGGGACCGGATCGGCGTGACGGATGCGACTATTCGGTTGTCGATCGGTGTTGAACATATTGATGATTTGTTGGTGGATGTTGAACAAGCACTTGATGCTGCCTGAGTGTCATGTGTTGTGTCTAAAAAAGGGGGAAACGCCAAAAGCGTTTCCCCCTTTTTTATGGATAGTTTCTTAAAGATATTAGTGTTTAAGCCAACGCGCTAAAGCATTTCCGCAGATCTGTATGATAAAGACCATCACAATGAGAACGGCCACCACATCCATCATGACGGTTGTGTTGAAGCGCTGATATCCGTAGCGAATAGCCAAGTCCCCCAGCCCCCCAGCGCCAATAGTGCCTGCCATAGCGGATGCACCGACCATGGTAATGAGCGTAACCGTTAGGCTGCCGACTAGGCTAGGTAGTGCTTCAGGAATGAGGACTGAGCGGATAATGGTGAGACGGGTGCCTCCCATAGCTTTGACGGCATCAATTAGGCCTGAGTCCACTTCGCGTAGGGCAACCTCGGCAATACGGGCGAAGTAAGGAATCCCGGCAATAGAGAGGGGGACGATAGCAGCTTCGGTTCCTAAAGAAGTGCCTGCAATAAAGCGCGTAAGGGGAATAAGAATAACTAATAAAATAATGAAAGGAATAGCCCGGAGTGCATCGACAAGAATACCAACGATGCGGGCGGCAAATGGTAAATGATAAAGTCCTCCGGGGCCTGTTGTGATCATAAAAAGGGCTAAGGGCAGGCCGATCACGACAGAAATGGCGGTTGATGCAAAGACCATTTCAAGGGTTTGAAGCGTTGATTGGAGGATAATATTAAGGATGATGGGGGACATATCCCAGAACCTCCATGCTTTTCACCATATTTTTAATAAAAGTAACGGCTTCGTCACGGCGTTCGCCATGTAAACTGATGATCATGTCTCCCACAGGTTGGTCACCAATGGTTGTGACGCCTCCTTGTAAGAGGGTGGCTTCTAAATTGAAACGTTGTGCAAGCATGCCAAAGAAAGGCGGTAAGACGCCTTCACCACTGTGAACAACACGCATAACGATTGTTGCGTTGGGGCTATCGTGAGCGACGATCTGGCGTGCGAGATCTGCGGGGAGTTTGGGGCGAATATCGGCCAATAAAGGTTGAAGCGTTTTTTTCTGGCCGCCGTCGCTGAGAAAATCAACCATCGTTCCATCTTCGATCAAACGACCATGATCCAAAGCGAGAATACGTCGCGCAAAGCTACGTACTACTTCCATTTCATGGGTGATGATAACGATTGTGAGGCCAAGCTGACGGTTGATGTCCGTCAGCAAATTGAGAATAGAGGCGGTTGATTCAGGATCCAACGCTGAAGTGGCTTCATCGCAGAGGAGCAATGAGGGGTTGGCAGCCAAAGCACGAGCAATCCCAACACGTTGTTTTTGTCCACCAGAGAGTTGAGAGGGGTATTTTTTATCAAATCCTTGTAACCCGACAAGGTCGAGTAATTCCTCAACACGTTTTTTCTGTTTTGGCCGTGAGCAACCGGCAATTTGCAGAGGGAGCGCAATATTGCCGGCAACCGAACGAGAGTTCAGTAAGTTAAAATGCTGAAAGACCAACCCAATTCGCCGGCGGACTTTAACCAGATGTGATTCTGATTGTGTTGTAATATCTTCGCCATTGAGAAGAATTTGTCCATTGTCAGGGCGTTCTAAAGCACAAAGGCAGCGGAGCAAGGTTGATTTTCCTGCGCCAGACCGTCCAATAAGCCCCACTACTTCTCCTGTCTGGATGGCAAAGGAAATATCGTCGAGGGCCAGATGGCCGCGAAAACGATGACTGACATGGCGAACGTCGAGAATAGGGGATGTCATGGCCAAGCAGGGGTTACAGTGCCGTGGAACAGATCAAGAATGGCTTGCCTTACATTGGGTTGTTGGAAGGATTCAACTAAAGGCTTAACCCAAGGGGCTTGAGCATCTGATGTATTAACGGAGATGAAGTTGACGTAGGGGTTATGTTCTAACCCCTCAACACCAATGCGTTCTTTCACGAGGTCGATGCCTGCTTTACGTGCCCAATCTGTATTGACAACAGCCGCATCTAAGTCGGGCAAAGATCGTCCTACGACACCAGCATCAAGTTCTTTTACGCTGATATTGTGTGGATTTTCGGTAATATCCAACGCTGTAGGGAACAGCCCTGCGTCAGGCGAAACTTTGATGAGCCCTAATGTTTGAAGCATGCGCAGAGCACGTCCTTCATTGCTAGGATCATTAGGAATTCCGATAGTTGCGCCTTGGGGAAGTTCAGCAATGCTATGCCATTTGCGTGAATATAGGCCAATTGGTTGAAAATATGTATTGCCGACGGGGGTGATGGCATAACCGTGGGCTTTGATTTGCGCATCCATAAAGGGACGATGCTGGAACGCGTTAGCGTCAAGTTCGTGCTCTGTTAGGGCCTCATTAGGGGTATTATAATCAGAGAAGGTAATAATCTTCAGTGATAGCCCGTGTTGAGCAGCATTTTGGGATGCAAGGCGCCAGAGGTCTTCATCTTCGCCTGACATAATTCCGATTTTTAGTGTGCGAGCACTGTCAGCATAAGCAGAAGAGAAAAGAGCAGTGCCCGTCACGCTAGCTGAAAGTGCTAGGAACCGGCGACGATTAAGAGGAAGAGGCCGAGCCATGTGTTGGTACCATTTAACGGTTTAGGGTGGTCATATTTATATTCAACGTTTTGCTATCGTGCCACATTTATTTGAGAGTAGCATACGTTGTCAGTTGCGCCTTTGTGGGCACGCGTTGTGTAGAAGTTCTGGTAGCGGGTGAGCTATCAAGAAACAAGAAATTTTTTATTTCATAGATATAAAGATACCATTAACTCTTTGGTTGTTGAAAAATTTTGAAGGATCAATGTGAGAATCATATGTTTTCATGAGGGGATTTAAGGGAAAGGGTGGGCAATTTAAGGATAATTAAACTATATAAAAATGTTATTTATAATGAAAAAATATGTAATTAAATCAATCAATTAATTAAATATTTTGTTAGAGCATGAGATAAAAAATGATTTTTCATTATTTTTAACTTACATGATTCGTTGTTTTTCTGGTTATCCTTATAGAAGACGTTGTTTTTGGGGATGGTGCCCCGATCTTCATGGAGGCCGTGATCATGGCTGTTTCTCCTCTACTCGATCATTCTTCTGCTTTTCCACATGTAGCCAATGCGTTGCACGTAGAGCGTCTTTCACCCGCTATTGGGGCTGTCGTGGAAGGTGTTGATCTGTCTCAGCCTCTGACGCTTGGGTTACGAGATGATCTCAATGAGCTTCTCCTGCGGCATCAGGTTTTGTTTTTCCGTAAACAAAATGTCTCACCTGTGCAGCAACGTGATTTTGCACGTAATTTTGGTGAGTTGCACCGTCATCCTATTTTCCCGTTCGTACCAGACGTGCCTGAGGCTATTGTGTTGGATACGGCGAAAAATGATTTAAGAGACAATGCCCTTTGGCATACGGATGTGACATTTGAGCAAGAGCCTCCCAAGGCTGCTGTTCTTGCCGCTCGTCTTTTGCCAGAGACGGGTGGAGGCGACACGATTTGGGCGAGTGGGACAGCCGCGTATGACGCGCTTTCTGATGGGTTGAAGACGCGGATTGATTTGTTAACAGCTCAACATGATTTTACGAAGTCTTTTCCAACGTCTCGCTTTGGGCGCACGGAAGAAGAGCTGAGAAAATGGACCGAGACACGGAATGCACGTCCGCCCGTGACACATCCTGTGGTGCGTGTGCATCCAGAAACAGGGAAGAACGCTCTGTTTGTGAATGAAGGCTTTACCACGGAAATTAATGATGTTGATTCTGGTGAAAGCCAGGCATTGCTTTCATATCTTTTCCATCACGCGACGAAACCAGAGTTTTCTGTAAGATGGCGCTGGGAAGAAGGCGATATTGCCTTTTGGGATAACCGTATCACACAGCATTACGCTGTTGATGATTATCGTCCAGCAAGACGTGTCATGAATCGCGTAACAATTTTGGGTGATCGCCCATTTGGTCCATCTCAGGGCGGATAGAAAGAAGAAGATAGATATGGCGGTAGAACAGCAGTCGGGGAATCATCGCCTCATGGCGTTTCATGTGGCGATGATCTCTATTGGTGGGATCATCGGCGCAGGGCTTTTTGTTGGGACGTCGGCGACCATTGCGGCTTCTGGTCCTGCTGTTTTGTTATCCTACCTGGGCGCAGGAGTGATCGTTTGGCTCGTCATGCGTCTTTTAGGTGGGCTTGCCGTTGGTGCCCGTGGGCGCGGTTCTTTTATTAGCCATATTTATCGCCATATTGGCCCACGGTCTGCTTTTGTCACGGGGTGGGGCTATGCGTTTCTTTGGGCTGTCACAGCTGGAGCGCAAGCCGTTGCTGGTGGCTTGATTGTTCAAGATTTGTGCGGGCTTTCTCCTTTAGTAGGGGCGCTTCTTTTTGTTGTCGTGGCGTGGGGGATCAACCGCCTATCCTTGCGGCATTATGGCCAAGCAGAAGCGGGATTGTCTGTCTTAAAGCTCGTCTTCCTTGGCGGGTTTATTGCACTGGGCATTGGCTGGCTTGCGTATTCTGGCCATCCTGTAAATGAGGCAGTGCGTATGATGACGTCTCATGGAGGGTTTTTCGCTCGTGGTGGATGGGCTGTTCTAGGGGCCATCCCAATGATTGTGCAGACATTTACCGGTTGTGAGATTGCCGTTGTGGCCGCGACGGATAGTGATCGCCCTGTTCGTAATATTGTTAAAACAGTGCGCTGGCTTCCATTGCAGGTTCTCTTTTTCTATGCGGGTTCTGTGTTGGTTATTATCTCATTGATTCCGTGGAACGCTGTAAAAGTTGGGCATTCTCCTTTTTTGACGGTGATGCAGGTATTGCATGTACCTTTTGCGGAGTGGGCAGCTGTAGCGGTGACGCTCGTTGCTGTTTTGTCCTGTCTGAATTCTGCTGTGTATGTTGTATCACGCACGATGAAAGAGCTTGGTGAGCTTAATTTAGCGCCATCTATTTTAACCCAAGAGAGTCGTCGGCAAGTGCCGGTATGGTCTTTGCGTCTGACAACATTTTTAGAGTTGGTGATTATTGCCGCGGCTGTTGGCTCACCTGAGGCGGTATATCCGATTTTGTTAGGGTCATCGGGTGGGTTGATATTGTTTATCTATATGTTGGTAGCGATCGCTTATTGGCGTTCCCATGCTGTATCAAAGCGTGGAGGGATTAATAGCTGGATTGCTCTTGTTGTTAGCCTTCTCATTCCGGCATTGGGTGCTTTATTGCTGGTTATCCCAGGGTCATGGACTGACACGCTTTTATCGCTCGGGGCGGTGTTATTGCTGGCATTGATTGGTCAAGCGGTGATCATGGTGCGTCGCCCTTCACTTGTTGGAGGGGTCGCACGCAGTCGGCGCTAATATTTTTAAGGGTGTTTTAAGCGTTTTCGAGGCCATGTGATGCAGATGAGACTGGCCATGATAAGTGCGATTCCACTCCAGCCAGCGAGAGGAAGGCGCTCCCCGACGATAAGCACAGCTAATATAGCGGCTACGGTGGGTTCTAGTAGGGTGATGGTGGTGGCTGTGCTGGCAGGAACGCGTGCGAGGCCGTAACCAAAGCAGAGATAGCCTAAGAACATGGGGATGAGGATCATATAGCATCCTACAAACACATTATTCCAAGAGTAAAAGAGGCTTTTACCGGTTGTAAGGATAATGGGCAGGAGGAAGAGGCTGCCAACCCCAAAAATACTTCCCATTGCAGCCCGTGGCAAAATAGCATGATGCATGAGGTGACGTGCTGCCCATGAGTAAAAAGAATATGTAAAGCCAGCAATAAGCCCTATGAGGATTCCGACGAGCGGGGCTGGAGCTGTCGTGGCTGTGGGCTGGGAGTGGGTAAAGCTTTCAGCAAAACTGAGCAGAGCAATACCCAGAATACCGAGAGAGGTACTAATGCCCCAGCGCTTAGAGGGGCGGACCCCATCCATGACCATATCCACAATGGCCGCAAAGAGAGGCGCTGACCCCATTGAGATGACGGTTCCAACGGTAATACCGGCTAAACGCATAGAGCTATAGAAGGCCAAAGGGTAAACCATCACCGCGATTCCACCCAGGAGTGTGATCGGCCATTGCTTTTTGAGGGCAGGCAATGATTTTTTAAAAAATGGCGCGGCGCGGATTGCTTGTAAAAGGCCTCCACCTCCCATGGCGATGGCCCCCATCGTGATGGCAGATATTTGGGGGGCGAAGCTGGCGGCTACGCCCGTAGTCCCCCAAAGAATTGCGGCAAGAGTGATACTGATTAAGCCGAAAACGGTTTCTTTAGAGGATTCTGACATATGGGATGGTGCTCTGAGGCAAAAGGTTACGACTTAAGCAAACATGTTGTGAGTGTAGCGGTTTAGTGTGAGCGCGGTCGAGGATGAGGAGAGATGAAATCACGATGTTTCACGTGAGACAACTCATTAAGGGGGAAGGAGAAACAAACTTAGTCACGTTCGGTAACAGCACTTTTCCCTGGCCATGTGACGCAGAGGAGGCTCGCCATGATCGTGACAATTCCAAGCCATCCCGTTAGAGAGAGATGCTCTCCCAGGAGTGTGGTTGCTAAAATAGCGGCGATTGTTGGTTCAAGTAATGTGATTGTCGTTGCGATACTGGCCGGCAAGAAGCGGAGCCCATAGCCAAAAAGTGTAAAACCGCAAAACATAGGGATAACGGCGAGATAAAGGCTGACAGCAATATTATGCCATGGGTGGAGAAGAGCGCCCCCCGTTATGATAAGAAAAGGTGTAAGGAAGAGGGCTCCAACGCCGAAGATACTGCCCATAGCGGCTCGCGCGGGAATATGACGATGCATTAAGCGGTGAGCAGCCCATGAATAAAAGGCGTACGTAAACCCCATAATGAGAGCAAGAAAAATCCCGAGGAGTGGCGCAGGGGCGGTTTGATGAGCACCATGTGTTTCAGCAAAACTAAGCGCTGTGATTCCCGCAATACCGAGAAAGGCGCTTACACCCCATCTGATGCCTAATTTGGAGCGGTCCATTACCGTATCAATGACGGCTGAGAAAAGTGGGGCTGAGCCAAGGGCGACTACTGTACTGGCGGCAACACCGGCAAGATGCATTGATGTGTAAAAGGCGAGTGGATCAATAGCGACGGCGAGACCGCCGAGGAGCACATAGCCCCATAAAGGACGGAGATTGGAAAGGGATCGTTGAATAGAAGATACCGCACTTATGGCTTGTAAAAACCCTCCTCCTGCCATGGCCGCAGCACCCATCGTCATTGGTGCAACCTGTGATGCCATGTTGGCAGCGATGCCGATACTTCCCCAGATGATAGAAGCACAAATGACGGCCAATAAGCCAGACAGGTACTGTCGGGGGAGAGGAGTCATATAACGAACTCAGAAATAGATATGTGAGAAGAGTTTGTCTTTTTATCAATTCATACAGAATAGGGAAAGGTATGTTTTTTATAGAGGGTAAAGCCGTCCGTTTTGGACGGCTTTTTGAACGTAGAAGATGTAATTAAGGCTCAAGACGCTTCATAATAAAAGCAGCTGTTAAGTAAATGGCCATATAAACAAAAGGAATAAAGAAGATAATTCCTTCAAGGTCACCCATCATGACTGGTTCTCCTTGTTGAGAAGATTGTTACGTTGCTCTTGAGCGTCGAAAAGAGCGGCGCCTGATGCCGAAATGAGAATGATCATGACTGTGCCGATCACCCAAGCAAAGTACCATGGGCCTTGGTCGCCAACGAATACAGCGAAAAGAAGAGCTATGACGAGTGCAAGTGCGAGACCCGCTAGCTTTAGCAATGTGGATAGATAACGAGGCATAAGACGATCTCCCCTCTAATAGCTATCATGACTGTTGAGAACATCGCGGACACTGACCTTGCCGCGCATGACGTGATAGCACCACGCCGTATAGCAAATGATGATAGGCATGAAGATGGATGTCGCGACGAGCATGCAAATAAGCCCGTATTCACTTCCTGTCGCATTCCAAGTGCTGAGGCTTTGGTCAGGGCGTGTGGAGGATGGCATAAGGAAGGGGAACATTGCCGCACCAACTGTGGCGATAGTTCCGAACCAGGAGCCTGCTCCTAACCACCAAGCCAGGCCAGCACGGTCGAGGCGAAGGAGAACAGAGCTTGCAATCATGCAGAATACGCCAATTGCTGGGAGGATCCAGAGGACAGGATGGGCATGGAAATTATCCATCCAGGCACCTTCGCGCATGACGACACTTTGCCCATGAAGTGGGTTTGCCGGCATGTTATAATCAACAGGTGCTGTAAGTGCAAAGCCTTTGATAAACTGGATCCAGACGCCACCGATAACGAACAGAATTGCCGCGATTATTCCTCCAGGTGAGGCATAATTCTTGGCCCGGCTATAAAGTGGTTCTTCAGCGCGAAGCATTAGCATAGACCCTGCTTGTTGTACGCTGAGAGCAACACTCATAAGGCCACACAGAATAGCGAAAGGGTTTATGAGATAGCTCAGGAAGTTTTCATCTTGGATATATTGGCCTGTCCAGAGGAAGTGATACCCAACGCCTTCTAAGATATTCCCAATGGTTACGCCGTAGGCGAACATGGGGACGAAGCCAGAAATTAAAAAGGCAACATCCCAGCTTGAGCGCCAATATTTGTTGCTGACTTTAGAGCGAAACTCGAAAGCCGCAGGGCGTAAGATCATGCTGAAGAGAAGCAGGATCATCACGACATAAAAGACAGAGAAGGAGGTGCCGTAAAGGGAGGGGAACGCGGCAAAAATCGCGCCGCCTCCTAAAACGAACCATACCTGGTTTCCGTCCCAATGGGGGCCAATAATATTGAGCATGGTACGGCGTTCAGCATCATCACGTCCGATAAAACGGAGGAGCGTGCCGACCCCCATATCCATTCCCACCATGAGGCCAAGCCCTGTTAGGAGGACTCCTAAAAGGCCGGTCCAGATCAGCTTAAGAACGATATAAACGGTCATGATTAATGACCTCCCTGGACGATGTTTAGATTAGAAACAACGCTGTCTTGGGAGTTTTGCTCTTGAGGTTCATGCGTTTCGGGACCACGGCGTGCGAAACGGAACATGAGGTAAAACTCGGCGACAATCAGCACACTGTAGAGCAGAATAAATCCTGCGAGTGAGAAGGTCATGTAACTCACAGTGTGGCTGGAAGAGGAGAGGAACGTTGGAAGACGGTTAAAGACGGTCCATGGCTGACGTCCTGCTTCTGCCGTGATCCACCCAAATTCGGTTGCCATGACAGGAAGAGGGATCGACCAGACAGCAAGCTTCAAGATCCAACGATTACTTTCTAGCTTGTTGCGTAAGCTGAGAAGAGTTGTGAACGCGAAGAAGATGAAGAAATAGCCACCCAGAACAACCATGATACGGAAGGACCAAAAGGTAACGAAAACATTTGGCAGAATATCTGGTTGTGTTTGTTTGACGATGCGATCCAGCTCAGAGGCAGGGATCGTACTGACATCTTGGCCAGGGCTGTGACGCATGGCGAGAAAGCCGTAGCCCATATCGTCTTCGTGAGCACGAAAATCAGCAAGGTCTTGTTTGGAATGCGTTTCGCCATAGTGCTTTAACGCAGTAAGAGCGATGATTCCTGAACGAATATGAGGATCAGCTTGTTCTTCAAGCTCACGCATTCCCGTAATAGGTTGGTTAAAGCTATGGGTAATGAGAGGTGTTAGAACAAAAGGGATGCCGATTTCTAGGTGATTTTCCTGCTTTGCATCATCGGGGAGAGCAAAGGCAGCCCACGGAGCAAAGGGTGGTTTTGATGTGTGCCACAATCCTTCAATAGCGGCGATCTTTGTAGGCTGTTTTTGGTAATCCATCCGGCCGAGGACGTCACCAAGTGTGATTACCGCGACAGAAGAGATGAGACCGAACAAGGTAGCGATACGGAAAGAGCGGAGCGCCATTTCCCGGTGTTGACGGCGGAGTAGATAAAAGGCGCTGATTCCCATAATAAGCATGGAAGCAGCGACATAACCTGCGACGGACGTATGAACAAACTTCGCTTGTGCATCTTCACTGAAGACGAGGTGGACGAAGCTATCAAACTGCATCCGCATGGTATCAGGGTCGAAGTGGGTGCCTTCTGGGACGTTCATCCCTGCATTGGCGATCAGGATCCACAAAGCGGAAAGGTTTGATCCCGCAGCAACCAAGTAGGTGACGGCGAGATGGGAGGCACGGCTGAGGCGATCCCACCCGAAAACCAACAAACCAACGAATGTGGATTCCATGAAGAAAGCCATGAGGCCTTCAAGGGCTAAGGGAGTGCCAAAGAGGTCGCCGAAGAAGTGCGAATACATCGACCAGTTTGTGCCGAACTCAAATTCCATCGTAAGCCCGGTTGCGACGCCGAGGGCAAAGTTGATGGCAAAGAGATGGCCCCAAAACTTGGCCATCTTGCGGTAAATTTCACGGCCCGTGACGACATAAACGGTTTCGATAGCCGCAAGAAGAAAAGTAAGCCCCAGTGTGAGTGGGACAAACATAAAATGGTAAAGTGCTGTCATCGCAAATTGAAAGCGCGATAGATCAACAACATGTGGGTTGATGAGATCCACAGTAACCTCCTGTTTCTCAAACAGACGTGGACAGAAATACGTCAGAGCGATGGGGTGGAGATGCTCTCTGGGCGGAACAATGTGGTCCTGCTTCGTCCAGAGAGCATCTCCTCTGTCGAAAAGAATGGGCTAGTGCGGGGAAGCATCACCTCCTTTCTCTGTGAGATGTCCGCATTCCAAATGCAGGATACGGTGCATGAATGAGAGAGGTTCTGGCCGGTGTGTGATGCACAACACGCTTGCTTCTGGCAGAGCGGTTAGTAGACCCTCCATAAGGGCCACACCTGTGGTAGGGGGAAGACTTTCTGTAGGCTCATCCAGCACAAGAAGTGTTGGACGACGAAGTAGGATTTGCGCGGCAGAAAGGCGCCGTGCCTGTCCACCTGAAAGCCTCACTCCATGGTCGCCACAAAGTGTCTCTAATCCATTCGGCATAGCATTGATTTCTTCATCGAGCCCGACGGCAACAAGAGCTTGGTGTATTTGGGCGTCAGTCGCTGTTGGGCAAGCCATAAGGAGATTGCGCTTTATGCTTCCTTGGAAGAGGTGAGCCGTTTGGGTGAGCATCCCGATGTGCTCTGAGAGATCTTCTGTTGTGAAACGGGTAAGCGGTGTGCCACCAAACGTAATACGACCTTGATCAGGGTCGATTAGGCGTACAGCCAAGCGTGCGAGGGTCGATTTCCCTGCTCCAGACGAGCCCGTAACCGCGATACGTTCCCCTGGCTGCAGAGAAAAGGAGATATCTTTCAGGAGATTTTCCTCATGAAACCGCAAAGAAACTTGGTCAAAAGAGAGCTCCCTTGCTGAAGGGAGTGCCGTGGTGGTTTGTGGTGGCGGTGTGAGAACCGGAAGTGAGCAAAGTTCTTCTGAACGTAGAGCGGCTTGACGGAAGCGTTCTTGAGCGAGGCGTGCCTCCATAAGCGGGGCTATCATTTCAAAAGAAGCGAGTGCTCCCATGCCCAACATGGGGAGTTCTGGTCCATTGAGTTGTCCGGTTTCCAGCCCATGAGCTGCGCACGCGATAACACTTAGGACACAGACTATGGACAGAATGGGCAATATATTCCGAATGATATTGCAGCGTAATGCGTGGGCGAAGGTTTGGCGGTTTAGCTGCGTTTGGTGTGCTGTAATGCGTGCCAGTTGGCGTGGAGCAGCCCCACAGCATAAAAGATCAGCCATACCCTGGATGGTCTCTAATATATCGTTGTGGAGGACAGTGCTGCGTTGAGTATTTGCTTGTGCGAGGTGATCTGTGAGACGACCGATCATCCAGGGGAGCAGAAGGCCACCTATGAGGAGCCCTCCCGCTAAAGCACAGGCAGCACTTGGGCTAAAATAAGCCGTGATGCCCACAGAAACGGTGCTGCAGAATGTTGCTGATAATGTGGGGAGAAGCACATCAAGGGGGAATTGCCCAAGCTTCTCTGTATCATTGACAAAACGAGTGAGGACATCACCGCTGCGTGTGCGTGTCGCTAAGCTTTCCGAGCGAGGAATCAGGGTTTGGAAGCTATGGGTACGGAGTTGCCCTGTGACACGAAATGCCGCGTCATGCGTCACAAGCCTTTCAGCATAGCGGGCCACGATCCGGACAGTCGCGAAGAAACGTACGCCGACTGCGGGGAGGCCCATATTAAACATGTTTTGGGTGATGACTCCGCCAAGACCGGCAGCAGCAGCACCTGCCAAGAGCCACCCGGAGAGAAAGAGCAATCCGAAATTTGCTAATGTGGCAAGACATGAGAGGCACAGCCCGATCAGCAAAGGACCGCGGGCGTGATAGAGGAAAGGACGAATGGAGAAAGATGAAGGGGAACGCTGTGTCATGCGGCGCTCCTTTCCATGGGAGCCAAGCGCCCTTGAGAAAGATGAAGAATATGATGCGCTTGTTCTAACAGATCGTGACGATGCGTAATCGCCAGGCTGATTCGTCCTGTATGCACTGTACGGGCTAGGCATGAAGCCACGAGGCGTGCATTTTCTTCATCAAGATCTGAGGTAGGCTCATCAAAAAGGAGAATTTGTGGATGGCCAAGCAGAGCACGGGCTAGTGCTAAACGGCGGATTTGCCCTGCTGAGAAAGGGGCTCCATTTTCTCCTAAGATTGTTTGAAGGCTGTTTGGCAGTGCAGTGATGGTGTTCCACAATCCGACCTCCTCAAGGATTTGTTGCAGAAGTTCGTCGCTGGCGTCCGGAGCTCCTAACCGTAAGTTTGCAGAGATGCTATCGGCTAAGATAAATGGGCGTTGGGGAACCCAGCCGATGGGAGCGTCTTGTATCGTGTGTGTGCGGCCATTGGTCAGGCGAAGGGATAAGCTCCCTTGGCGAGGGGGCATCATCCCTAACAGAAGACGCAACAGGGTGCTTTTTCCGCTTCCGCTTGCTCCAGTAATAACTGTGAGCTCGTTTGGACGGAAGGTCGCAGAAACTCCTTTGAGGGTGTCCTCATCCTTTCCGTATCCCGCCCTAAGATCATTGATTTCTAAGGTAAAGATATTGGGGAGTGGAGAAGGGCGCGTTGTCGGTGGGAGATCACGGAGCGCGGGTAATTTTAGTAACGCGATAATGGGTTTAAAAGCACTCGTTGCGTTCTGCCGTGCATGGTAACTTGCTGAAAAATTACGCAATGGCATGAAGAATTCTGGAGCAAGCAAGAGCACAATAAAGGCATCTTGAAAGGCAAAGCTTGCATTGAGGAGCCGTGCGCCAAAAGCCACAGCGACAAGCGCAATAGAAAGACTAGAAAAGAATTCTAAGACCGCTGAAGTCAGAAAAGCCACGCGCATGACAGCCATTGTGCTTTGCCGATGTTGATGCGCCATATGTGCAACGAGTGTGACGCTGTCGCGGGAGCGGCCGAAAAGGCGGAGCGTTGTGATGCCTTGAAGCATGTCTAAAAAGGATGCGCCAAGGAGCAGGAGTTCCGTCCATTTACGGTCCATGATGCTCTGTGCACCATAGCCAACGAGCGCCATGAAAAGAGGGATTAGTGGCCCTGTGACGGCAAGGATAAGAAAGCTCCATATGTCGAGCTTTAAAACAACAGCCATGATGAGCAGTGGTGTGACAACCATGGCTGCAGCACGCGGCATATAGCGCGCAATATAGGGTTGAAGCGCGTCAATCCCTTCTGAAAGGGTTGTCGCAATATGGCCGCTATTTTGGTGTGAAAGCCCGACAGGCCCGACCTGGAAAAGATGTTCTATGACCTCAAGGCGCAGAGAGGCTGTTGCTTTTTGCCCAGCGAGATCACCACAGCTATCAGCGCCCGCTTGGCAGAGTGCGCGCAGCATGACGGCGAGTAGTAATAATAAAGCGAGTGTTTTCTCTTGATAAAGGGTGTGATGACGAAAGGCGATGTCCGTTACGATCGTGGCCAGAAGATACATCTGCCCAATTAGGAGGGTGGCCCCTATGCCGCCTAGAGTAACGGATAAGGCTAAGGGAAGAGAGGCCCGATTTGTCAGCCCTGACAATGTCGGACGTGGGTGTGCCCTGAGACACTCAGCCATGATGTGACCTCCCTTGCCAGAATGGCGCATCTCCCAAAGAAAGAGCTCTTAAGGAGAGTTACGTCACTTAACAAAATAACTTTACTAAAAGATGCAACCCTAATTTCATTGAAAAACTCCGAAAAAATGGAGTTATTGACATAAATCAAGGCAGAAAACAGGGAAAAATAGAATGAAGAAATTTTCTTTTTGTTGAAATTCGGGGCAGATATGTTGGGTAGTTAATAAAATTTTTTAAGTTAATCGAGTGGATTCGTTGATATGCCTTGGGTAGAAAGGAATAGTCGCAATGGAACAAAGGGGCGCAAATGCATGAGTCATCTGACAATGCGGTGATACAGCCGCTTCGTATTGGCGATAAAGCTCCTGATTTCCGGGCGCGTACGACTCAGGGAACCTTCACATTGGGCGAGTTAAAGGGGCGTTGGGTTATGTTGATGTCTCACCCAGCCTCGTTTACGCCGGTATGTACGAGTGAATTTATTGCGATGACGCGGGCCGAGCCAGATTTTCGCCAACGCAACTGTGTTTTACTCGGGCTATCTGTCGATAGTCTTCCATCTCATTTGGCATGGGTCGACATGGTTTATGAGCGTTTTGGGGTGGAAATTAACTTTCCCATCATTGAAGACCCGTCTCTGACGTTATCGCGTATTTACGGCATGCTTGATCCAACAGCTCACGATAGTGCGACAGCACGGGCTGTGAGGGTGATCGACCCTGAAGGAATCCTACGGGCGAGTTTAACCTATCCGGCAACAGTGGGCCGTTCTATCGCAGAGCTGCTGCGGTTACTTGATGCGCTTCAAGAAGTGGATCGCCATCATGTCCTTACGCCGGAAGGGTGGCAACCAGGTCAAGAGACATTGGCCCCTCCCGTGCAGACACAGCAGGCTATGCGTCAACGAGGGAAAACATGGTTTCTTCACCCGGTGGAGAGTTCTTCTCGAGAAAATAGATAGGTGTTGTAAGGCTTATGTTGTCGTATGGGGGAAAAGATTTATCGGATAGGCTTCCCGTTACTGAGGAGCAAGCTCGGCAGTTCGCTGAAGGAATACGTGTACTCGCTCAGCCCCAACGATTGGTGATTTTGTTCTTACTGTGCGAAAAACAGCGTATTGTCGCCGATATAGAGCGTCTTACGGGCATTGCACAGCCAATGTTAAGCCAATATTTAGCGCAGCTGCGTCGTTCACGCCTTGTTATTTCGCATCGGCAAGGACGCCAAACATTTTATGCATTAGCCCAAACCGCGGAAGCAGCGCAGACTGTTGCGATATTAAATATCATCACGCAAAAGAAACCAGACACATCATCCTCGGCTGCTTCCGAAGAGGTAGAAGAAGAACTTTTGGATGCACACGGCGCCATGTTCGCGCGTTTATTGTAAATTCATGACGCCATATCAAAAAGCTTGGGATGAGGCTTTTTCTACGATTAGCCTTTGAGAATGGAAGCTTGTTTTACCGCATCAAATTCAACAAGATCATAGCGTGCAACACCTGAGGTGACAAAAGGGTCTCGTGCGAGTAACTCGTTTAGTTCCTTTTCTTGGATTCCGTCTCGTACAACGAGCACACCACCATCACCACTTTTCTTAGGGCCTGAAGCGAGAAGTAAATCGCGTCGGAAAAGCGTATCAAGGAAAGAGCGATGTGCTTCGCGCTGTGCGGCAACTTGGTCACGTGGTGCTAGGTAAGAGACAATGGCGATGAACATGCATGCTCCGTTATGAGAAGAAGGGAAGAGAAGACCGATCACTTGAAGCTGCTCTTCGCTAAGATATCTGTCAAGAAATGCTTAGACTATAGCTACTTTCGAGGTGATCTCGTTAGAAGCTATAGTCTATCGATATTATTTATGGTTGAGGTGGTGTTGACGGTTTTTCTACGTCATTTGCTACGTGGAAAGGTGTGTCAGGTGGCGTTGTGATGTAGGAAGTTCCCGTATAGAAATTCACCTTGGCGCGGGCGAAGCGGTTGGCAACACGGCGGTTAAATTCACGCTTTACCTTCCATTTCATCATAGGGGCTGTTTGAATAGAGCCGACTAAGATAGCACCAGAAGCTGAGCTTTCATCCACGCCGAGATCTAAGAAGTCAGATTGGATCATTGGCCCGAAAACTTCATCCTCACGCATTTCGGCAACCACTTCGGACATAATGGCCGTAACGCGGGAAAAATCCTCAGACAGATCAAGCTGATGCTTAATAATAATCTTATTATAGCCGCGGGCTGTGTTGGTAATAGAGGTCACAGCGGAGAAGGGGATAATGTGGAGGTCGCCATACGTATCGCGAATGCGCACGGTGCGGATAGAAAGATTTTCTACTGTCCCGGAGGCTCCTCCTGCGGAGACCCAGTCTCCAACCTGAATGGCATCTTCAACCAACATGAAGAACCCTGTAATAAAGTCTTTAACGAGGCTTTGAGAGCCAAAAGCAATGGCAGCACCAAGGATACCAGCACCTGTGAGAAGAGGTGCAACGTTGATCCCCATTTGCGATAAGGTGGTTACTGTCACGATAATAATAATGAGGGTAAGCATAACCGTCCGAATAATAGGGAGGACGGTTCTCAGGCGTGTTGCTCGTGACGTGAAGCCATTTTTGTCAAAATAACTCAATTGTTGGGCAAGAAAAATATTAACCCCTTCCCAAATAAGAACACCGACAGAAATAGCGGCAAGGAGCAGGATCCCTGTCACAAAAATTCGGTTTCCTAATGGGTTTTCTAGGAAAAACTCATAGCTTGGGAGGCCCCAAATTTCTAAAAGTGTAATTCCTGTAAGGGTGATGAGTATTCCGGTTAAAATACGGCGGGCGAGGGGGTAGTAACGGTCAGCGCGCTCCTGAAGGTTGGGGAAACGCTCAAGCATTGATGGTCTGATGCGAAATAACGAGTTTTGCAATCCATAAGCGAGAATAGCGACAACGCGAAAACCTGCAATTGCACCGATAGTGTAGGTTGTTGTGAGCAAAATCCAGCGATAGCCACCTGGGCGATGCATAGCCCAGACGATCCACAATGAGATATCCAAAAAGAGCGCGGGTATCCACCATAGATGAATGACTGTAGCGAGAAAATTGCTGAGGTGAAGGTTCTTACTGTCTTGTGGTGGGGTTAAGAAATTGCTGACAAGAGTGCGTACGCGCCAGATGAAAATAGCAATTAAGATATGCTCAATAAGGACGAGGGCTCGAACAAGAGCTTCAGCGCCACGTGGTAGAAGAATGAAGTGGGCATCTCCTAAATTGGAAATGACAAAGATAATAGCAGGAAGACTAATAAGATACTTCCACCAACGAACAAGGAGGAGTGCTGTAGAGTCTGACGCGGGGAAAAGCCGCATAGCGGATGTATGAGGGGCAAGTATCGCTTCTACAAAGAGATACAAACAGCGTGTAATGACGTAGGCATAGCCGACGATAGAGAGAACCGTAGCATCGAGATCTCCCCATGGAAGAAGCCAGTAAGCAATAAGAGCAACAATATAGAATGTGCCAACGGCGACCAGTTTGAGGAACAAGAACCCAATATTATAGGGGATACGTGTTAGAAAGCGGACTGTTTCTGCTTGGCGTCGTTGGTCTGCCGCACGAAGAGCCTCTGTATTTTCTGCTTTCCCTGTGACGGCAGAAGGAGATTCAGGGGTAGACGAAGGGAGAGGTCGTTTGTCTATAGATTGAGCGCGTCTCAAGAGACGTTGTACAGTCGGGTTTAAGCCGAGACTGATGACTCTTTCCAAGATAAGCGAAATAAGGAGAACGCCAACGACTTTTGCAAGAGTGATGAGGATCGAATGGCGTTTTTGAGGTGAGGTAAGCTGGCTTTGTACCTCAGAGCTAATATAGCGAAAGTCTTCAAATAGATTAAGAAAATCGTTGAGCCCCTGTTCAGCTTGAAGACGTAGCAGGCTCACTCCACTGTGAAAATCAGGTAAAATCGCCTGATTCGGCGTGGAGGGGCCTGGCTGTGGCTGAGGCGCGTTGGTTGCGCTACGAGCGATTAGTGAGAGGGTCTGAGTAAAGCGGTCACGCTCTTGTGGGTTATTAAGTGTATCAAGAAGTTTTTGTGCTTCCGTTGGGGAAAGAGGAACTGAAGCGGAGGGAGAAGGAGCTGTCGCTGCGTTAGGGGTGCTGGCGTAGCTGATATTGGTTAGAATACCCCATCCAATAAATAAAAAAAGGCAGAGACTCCATAGCCGGGGTCGGTAAGAGCGGCGGAGGTGTTCCCGGTCTGGGTGTGACATAGGTTTTAGGTCGTCCGTTGGATTTTATAACAGGCACTAATGCAAAAATGGTTAGAAGAGCACTTAAAGAGATATTATGAAACTTTCCACTTATGAAAAGTTCTCCGTGTAGCGCCGGTAAAGCCTCTTCTTCGCAGGGTGTAGAATTAGGCAGATGAGCCATATCGACAAGTGGAAAAACACCCATGAGGGATAAAAATTTTCGTATTAGAATTCAGTGGCTTTCAAGATTTGTTAGAACGGGTATCATAGAGAAGGGCACACGGGTTAGAGTGCCACAAAATTGACCATGTTTACAATGCATAGAGTGACTGGCAGGTGGGTAAGGCAGTGGCCTTTGCTGCCGTCATTTTTGTTCGTCAAAGGATGCCATAATGATACGCGTTTTGCTTGCATTTTTTCTTCCTTGGGTCACGTTTTTCACGATCGGCCGACCGATCGCTGGTATCATCTGCCTCATTCTCCAAGTAACAGTTTTGGGTTGGGTGCCAGCAGCTCTGTGGGCTTTCTTAGCTTTGCGCTCTTATGATGAGGAACATGGTTAAGAAAGAAGATAGGTAATATTCTCATATAGCCGCATAGAGATTGGTTGGTTTCTTTAGAGAAATACTTCCTTAAAACAAAGGCTCCTTTCTATCCAGAAAGGAGCCTTTGTTTGTATGTGCGTGCTATTTTTTAAAAGGTGAGGATCTTGAAAAGATCCCCACCTATCGAGTGGATAGGACAGATTGCTCCGTCACAATTAGGAAGGTTTTGCTTCAGATTGTTGGTGGTTTGACGCTTCTGTCGCTCCCTTTACACCATCAATACGGTGAATGTTGAGAGTTTGCGTTGGGAAAGGAATATCGATTCCACACTCCTCGAAACGCTTTTTAACCCGACGATAGAATTGCCATTCCACAGGCCAACGTCCTGATGTCGTTGTGGGAAAGGTTCCCTTAATGGTGACAGAATAATCATTAAGGGATGCGACACCCCAGAGATTGAAGTCATCAATAATCAACGGTGCAAATTGCGGATCTTCTCGCATGCCCTTGGCGATATCGAGCATGACCCGAATGGCCTCATCTGTGTCTGTATCATAAGAGACATCAATTGCGATCATCGCACGCGAGAAGTCACGGTTATAGTTTGTTACTTGGTTGAGAGAGCTGAATGAGAAAATATTTATGGATCCATCGTTCGCGCGTATGTGCACTGAACGTAGGGATAGTTTTTCAACGGCACCGTAAGTACCATTAAGCGTTACAGAGTCACCCACCGTCAAAGCGTTCTCCATAAGCAGGAAAATGCCGCTGATGAAGTCTTGCACGAGCTTTTGTGAACCAAAACCCAAAGCGACACCGAAAATGGAGGCGCTTGCGAGGAGAGGTGCTGTGTTAATGCCCAGTTGGGAAAGTACTGTAAGACCGATGACAATAACGAGAATGATGAGAAGCAGAATGCGAAACATTGGCTGGAGCGTGCGGAGACGTGCCATCCGTGTTTTTTGTTCTGCGCTGTCTTGTTGTCCTAAGCGGCGAATTTGGTTCTCAATGGTGACATTAACAATCTCCCATGCCACGACACCAACGAGTAAGGCGATGACAATGGTGATAATGGATGAGAATAATTGTGCACCAAGTGTTTGGTGGCCAATGAGAGAATAAACAGGTGCCCCCCAGGCAATAGCGAGTGCTAATACGGTTAGGAAGAACATGATGATGCTTACAAGTCGGTAAGCAAGCGGGTAGTAACGAAGCACACGGTTCTGTGTATCTTTACTTAACTTCCACTCGCTTAAAGAGCGTGTGAGACGGCTCAACCCTCCATAGAAAATAATACTAATCACGCGCATAATGATGAGCGCGATACAGGTGCGGATGAACAAGCGTAGAATGCTTTCATACCCACCTTGGATATCAGCAGCCCACACGAGCCAAAGGGCAAGATCAAAGAAAAGCGCCGCAATCCACCATGTGCGAGCAACTAGCTGCATCAGTGATGTAATGCGTTTGTTATTACGACCTGCTTGTTTACATGCGTGCTCGATAATCCCACGAGATTGAAGAATCATGATGGCAATGGTTAGATGCACGGCAAGGGCAAGAAGTTTTTCCAGCCCAGAAGACACGCTGGTGGGCAGGGTGCAGTCATGCAATACGATAAGGGCTGTTGATCCCCACGCGATAATAAAGCCGATATGGCGTAGAGCCTTGTAGAAAAACTTGGCTGGATAGTCGTTTAGAATGGTGAGGCGAAACCACGGTTGATTGGGTGCGAGGAAAATTCGTAGTAGGATAATCCAAGCGCCCATGCCAACTCCAGAGAGCCAGGCAATCGTCCATATGGAGTGGAGTGTTTGTTCATCGGGCGATGGATCAAGGCTCTGAATGAGGAGAGCCATGAGCGGAAACATAAGGATGCTCAGGCAATCCAGAGCCGCATTCCCTAAGGCATAAGGAGCCCGCCGCAGACAGATAAGCAAGCGGGAGAGCGCACCTTGACGCCGAAGTTGCTCTTCAAGGCTAATGTCTTTTAGCGTTTGCTCTGCTGTGTTGGGAGGAGTGCCATCGTCATTTTGAGTGTCGTCTGTGGACGATGATGTTTGGCTTACTTTCTGCAGTCGTTGTGCTTCTTGATGTATTTGGCGCCGATTTGAATCCTCCGCAATTTTTGACAATTTTTCACGGGGAACTCTTAAAACAAAGCGCATTGCTTGGAATAAGACAGCACTGCCAACAATCATAATGACGACGCGTACAAGAATACGGAAGATTTCCGTTTGTAGGTCGTTATTGTGCCAAACTTTGTTGAGCCAGGGGCCAATGTCGCGAAATTGGATGATCCCTTGGCCAAGCACATGCAGCTTTTGGATTGTCTGATTACCAAAAGATGAGAGGCTATTAAGGAGCTGATCTGGGAGAGATGTTTGTTTGGTCGCGTTTTGAGCGGCGCTAAGATTCGTCAGTGTGGTGACGAATTGCTTACGCTTTGTATCGTCATTGAGAACACTTAAGAGTTGTTGAGCCTGTGCCGCGTCAATTTTGGGTTGGGAAGACGCAATGGTTGCGGGATTGTCGCTCGCAGCATGAGAGACTGCTGGTAGAAATCCAATTAAAAGAATCGGTAAGAGCAGTAAACGCATTATGGGGTGCCAGCAATCCCTGACGGAATGTGCCGGAGGGCTATGACGCCCAGAGCTAAAGGCTCTGTTAGGCATGAGCGTATGTCTCCAAGCTAATACAATAAGGACTGATTAGATCGCCGATTATTCTGTCAGAAAAATCGTGCTTTTATAAGGCACTTTATCAGTAAAGCATGGTTTATTAAAACAAATAAAAAACGCACGCCTTTTAGGGCGTGCGTTTTATTAATCTATCAATAATGAAAGTTTATTTGTTATTTACCTGAACTATGCAGATAAACGGCCCAGAGTTGAGCTAGGTCATTGACGGAGCCGCTACCGTTCATGCTGTTAAAGAGGGAGATAGCATCATTTTTGCGACCACCATCCATGAGGGCCATTCCCATTTCGAGTTTCGCGATATCAGGAAAACGAGGATTTTTAGTCAAACCGCTACGGATTAACTCGAGCCCTTGGTCAATTTGTCCGTTGAGAACAAGATTATATCCTGTCGTTAGAGACGGTGCAGCAGCTGAACTATTCTTGGCTTGCTGAACAGAGGCGGGGAGTTGGTTTTTAACGCTAGCAGCCTGTTGAGCTACAAAGGCATGAAAATGTGTCTGTGCTGCTGCATTGGGGCCTGTGCCGAGCAAATGACGGTGGTAGCCATCATCAAGCAAGTTTAAAGCAAGCTGAGGAAGCCCGATTTGAATGGCACGTTCTGCCATATCCTGGAAATCTGATGGATTGGTGAGTACGCCTGTTGCTAAGCGCAAGCGCTGCAGATTGAAGACGAGGCGAGGGGAAAGAGAGGCATCGCTTGCGAAATTATGGATAAGAATTTGCCAATATTGCGCACGAGGGTAATACTTGACGAGCTGGACATAGGTTTGGTTTTGGCCTGCAATATTGCGTAAATTGCCATAGGCTGCAGCAAGCATCTGTAACTGGTTCTCGGGTGGCGTCGTTCTAGCCTTTTGGTCTGCCGCGATAGCGTCTTGCGCCGCGGCCACCGTGCCATTCCAATCTTGTTGAAGATAATGACATTGAATAAGCAATGTCTGCATCTGCTGATTTGGGCCTACATCATGCAAGTAGCGTGCTGCGGCACGGGCAGAACTTGTGTAGTCACGTGCGCTATAGGCCATACTTGCTTCGGCCATGAGCATTTGTTTTCTGCTGGCTGCTGGTGTGCGAGGGCTATTGATGAGCACATCATATGCTTTTATAGCGGCCTGTGTATTGCCTGACTGTGCGGCAACCGCGGCACGCATTTGGGCAATGACATAAGTCTCATAGCTGGTTTTATGGCTCACAGCGTCGGCAGCGTCGACGGCTGTCATGGCTTGCCCAGCATGGTGTGCTGCAAGAGCTGCTTGTGCTTTTTGTAATTGATTCCCGACTTCTTGGCCTAGAACATCATCCGCCTGAGCAGCCGAAAAGAAGGAAATTTTATGCGCGTGGAGTGTGAATGAAGGATGTGAAGCGAAGGCTGCAAACCCAAAAACACTCGTCATGAGAATGGAACGTGATGTTTTTCCGAAGCGGAGAGACATGATTTATTGTCCTTCCATAAATTGGTCGAGGCCAACGATACCGAGCTTAGTAACACCGAGGCGTTGAGAAACAGCGAGTACATGAGCGACCGTTTTATAGTCGGTAAGACGATCAGGATGGATATGTATCTCTGGTTGGTTTTCCTCAGGCCCTGTGACTGCACCGCGTAAGCGTGCTTGTAAGTCATCATCTGTAGGAACAGGCGTGCCATTCCACGTAATGGAATTGTCATAGCTGATGGCGATGGTCACCATCGGTGGTGTGATCGTAGAAGGGGGCGGGTTCCCCTGGGGAAGATCGATGGACACGGAATGAGTTTGGAGAGGGATGGTAATAATAAGCATAATGAGCAACACAAGCATAACGTCAATCAACGGTGTTGTGTTGATATCAACTATACCTTCGTCTTCGTGGGTGCTCTCAGAGCCGACACTCATAGCCATAAGGTGATCTCCAGAAAACGCATGCTCGAAATGGGAGAATGCCCAAGCAGATGAGCATGTTCATGATGGGGAAAGGGCCGGGCTTATCCCTACTGGGTGGATGAAGCCCGGTTTAGATGTCTAATTACCGTGGGGTTGCTCTGTAATGAAGTCGATATGGACAATACCCGCTTCCTGACACGCTTCCACAATTTGACCGATCGCCATGTATTTAGCATGGCTATCACCTCGGATTTGAATCTGAGGTTGTGGTTTTTGGCGTGCGGCTTCTTCAAGGCGATTGAGCATATCTGCATGGCCATGCAAAGGCGTTGTGTTCCAATAAGCTTGGCCATCCGCTGTTACTGCGAGCACGATGTTTCCTGGCTTCGTGCGTGTCGGTTGATTGTGGTCAACCGGCAGCTTCACCTTCACTGTATGTGTTGCGACAGGGATCGTGATGAGAAAGATGATAAGCAGCACCAACATGACGTCGACGAGTGGCGTGGTGTTGATTGCCGACACCACCTCGCCGTCATCGCCACTTCCTCCGACGTTCATTGCCATAATCTTAGACCCGCTGATTGGTGGTTATCGTTGTTGGGACTGCGTCTTTTGATGAAGCACTAAAACCGACATCATGACGGTAACCACCAATGAGGACAGAATGAATGTCGGATCCAAAATTCCGGACACGATCCATTGCGCCTTTATTACGGCGTGTTAGGAGGTTGTAGCCCAACACAGCTGGAACAGCTGTAGCAAGACCGATAGCTGTCATGATGAGGGATTCACCCACAGGCCCAGCCACTTTATCAATAGAGGCTTGCCCAGCGATACCGATAGCTGTGAGGGCGTGGTAAATACCCCAAACAGTTCCGAAAAGGCCGATAAAGGGTGATGTGGATCCTACGGTTCCAAGAAATGCCAATCCCCCTTGGAGACGGGTGTGAATTGTTTCAATTGAACGTTGGATAGACATAGCCGTCCAGGAATGGAGGTCAATGGAATCCCGCATGGAGCCTTCATGATGCTGGGCAGCAGCAATACCGGTTTCAGCAATGTAACGGAAAGGGGAGTCCGCTTTTAGCGTTTTAGCGCCGTTCTGAACGGAATCTTGTGTCCAAAAATTACGACCTGCATCTCGTGCTGCTTTAAAGACACGTGCTTGCTCGATGAATTTTGTGACAAGGATAATCCAGGTGCCGATCGACATTAAAGCCATGATGATGAGCACGCTGCGCGCAATGATGTCCCCGTTTTTCCAGAGGGCTTTTAAACCATAGGGGTTTTCTTGGGATGCACTATCCTCAGCTTTATCGCTTACAGGTGTTGCACTGACGGGCGTGCCATTGGCTGGAGTGTCTGTTGTAGGAGCACCCGCAGGTTGTTGTGTGGCAGTTGCTGAAGTTCCAGCGGGTGGCTCAGCTGGAGTAGCTCCGGCTGGAGGTGCTGCTGGCGTAGCTCCAACGGGAGGAGCTGCAGGCGCGGTGGGAGCTTGTGTTGCCTGGTTTGGCTGTGTCGTGCTCTGCGCCAAAGCTGTAGAAGCTGAAAGGCTGCCCAGCGCTAGAGTGAGAGCCAGGGCCGTACCAGTCACAGCGCGCGCCTTGGGCGAAGCAGGGGTTACAGGAAGGCGGAACAGTCTGGTCATGAATCCCATATCCTCGTCAAAGTCAGGCACCCGCTGGGAGAGAGGGTGCACCGGAAAGAGAGCCTATCCAAAGTATCTTTCCAGGGGTTCGAATGGCCCTTCTACCCAGCGGATAGAAGGTAAAACGATTTAAGTTACGTTAACGATCACCCGCAGAAGGTGAAAGTAGAGAAGAGGAAAGTTATTACTCGTCTCCTCCTAAGGTGAAGTCCACATGCAACACATGGTTATGTTCCACAACAGGTTGCCCATTAACGACGGCAGGCTGATAACGCACTCCAGAATTCTCTAGGAAGTCCATGGCACTCTCAGCAAAGTCGTGCCCACCTTTGACTTTCAAAATCTTACAATGGGCAGGGTGTCCATTGGCAAGAATATCACACGAGGCTGTCACAGAGCCCTCACGGTTCTCTTCTTGAGCATCCTGTGGATAATCAGGGTGAACATTGTTTAGAGGTGTGGCCCCTGCGACATGGTCACCTTCTGCCGAAGAACGTGATGGAGCATTAGATGCTGCACTTGTTGACGCAGGTGCAGGGCTTGGCGCCGGAGCAGGGTTTGCCGTCGTTGCCGGAGGTTGGGCCTTCGGAGGTTTGTGATGCGTCACATGCTGCATAGGGGGCTTCGGCGGCGGTGGCACGTTGATCTTTGGTGGCGGAATATATGGCGGCGGCGGCTGCACCATTGTAGGTGGCGGCGGCGGCGGTGGTGGCGGTGGCGGTGGTGATTCCGTAATGACGCGCGTCTGAATAGGCGCGTGGGGAGGCTCAGACTTGCTAATTGGATGGCGCGTCAGGGCATAAACCACCACGCCGATGGCCAAGGTGGCCACGACAACCGCGACAATATAGTCAGTCGGTTTGCGCTGTTGGGCGGCGTAGCTCTTCATTTCGAAACCTTCTTACCCCTTGTTTCCTACTTCCGCCTCGGCGCCTGCCTAGACAGTTTGGCCGGGCAGCGTGGCGGGTCAGGTTGCGTGTTGTCTTGACCCAGAACCAGCTTTTGCAATGAAACCGTCGGGCCCCACTTTCATACCGATCTGTTGAGGTCTGGAAAAGGGGATAACACGAAACATTACATAAGGACTGGTTGTCACCGATGTAGATTGGGCCAATATCACCCCTGAGAGTCAAGCGCTGCAAGTGTAATAAAATGTCGATTTTTGACGGGGGATCATTCTATTTGCTCATTTTTTGTGAAGGGTGATGAACAAAAAGGCGCGGTTTGCTTACGTTTCGGACGCGTTTCGAGTTGATATAACGATTTTATTATATGTGTGTTTTTTATTTTTAAAATAACTTTATAGAACGTGATTTTTTATGAATAACGTTTTGGAAGGGGAGAAAAGGCAAAAAGCTTTTCTCCCTGTATATCGATGTTAGGCGATATTACTGACTAATAGCGCTCGCATGAGAGCGGGTTGCGCTGACACGTTGTGCCAGAGAGGCCGCCATAAACTCATCGAGGTCACCATCAAGAACGGCGTCTGGATTGGTCTTCTCCGTATTCGTTCGGAGATCTTTAACCAATTGATAAGGGGCAAGAACATAAGAGCGGATCTGGTGCCCCCACCCGATATCTGTTTTTGCGGCTTCATCTGCTGCTGCTGCGGTTTCGCGACGCTGTAGTTCAGCTTCGTAGAGGCGCGCTCTGAGCATTTCCATGGCTGTTGCACGGTTGCGATGTTGTGAGCGGTCTGTTTGGCACGCGACGACGATCCCCGTTGGGATATGAGTGATTCGGATCGCTGAGTCCGTTTTATTAACGTGCTGCCCACCTGCACCAGAGGCGCGGAATGTGTCAACGCGTAGGTCTGAATCAAGAATTTCTACCTCAATGGTATCATCTACGACTGGGTAGACCCAAACAGACGCAAAGGATGTCTGGCGTCGTGCTGCAGCATCGAAAGGCGAAATACGGACAAGGCGGTGTACGCCAGCTTCTGTTTTAAGCCAACCATAAGCGTTGGGACCGCTGACAAGAATCGTTGCAGATTTAATACCGGCTTGCTCGCCATCACTGTTTTCCATCAGCGTGACTTTATAGCCATGTTTTTCAGCCCAACGTGTATACATGCGCAGCAGCATGAGCGCCCAATCTTGAGCCTCTGTTCCTCCAGCGCCAGAATTGACCTCTAGATAGCAGTCATTGCTGTCAGCTTCGCCAGAGAGGAGGCTTTCGGTCTCACGTTTCTGAGCTTCTGCGGCGAGTCGACGAAGTGTTGCAATAGCGTCTTGAATAACGTCGCTATCGCCTTCCATTTCGGCGAGTTCGACTAATTCCAGAGTGTTGCGTGTATCTGTTTCGATTTGTTCCACACCCTCAATTTGCCCAGCAAGCAGTGTCCGTTCACGCATGAGCTTTTGGGCAGAATCGGGGTCATTCCACAAATTTGGGTCTTCAGCCTGATGGTTTAATTCGGCTAGACGCGTTTTGGAGACATCCCAGTCAAAGATGCCTCCTCAGCAGTGCGATGGACTGCTTAATTTGTTCGGAGAGGGCTTCGGTCTCAGCCGACATCAGTCTTTCTCCAATAGAGAGTTATGAAAAGAAGAGCGTCAGTATAGCCCCCCTACGCCAATATCACCACCTTGTGATGAGTTCTTTTGCTCTGGTTGTCCCTTGGGGGCTGCTTCAGAAGCGTTTGAGGAAGACGTGTTATTGCTTTGAGGGGTAGTGGAACCAGGCATATCATCTTCTGATTCAGGGACCATATCGGCGCCATTATCTGCTGCTGTAAGGGCTTTCGTGCCAGAACCAAAGCCGTGTAGAACCACGGATGCACCAGGGATTTGTCCTGCTTTAAAGGCATCAGTCGCTGGAATTCGACCTGTATTATACTCTGCCAATGTTACGCCATCGGGCTCGGGGAAATCGAGTTTTGGACGTGATGCTAGGGCAACTTTCATGATCTCGTTCCAAATTGGGCCCGCAATATTACCACCGGTTTCATTCTTCCCGAGTGATTGTGGGGTGTCGTAACCAATCCATACAACGGTAACGAGATCTGGGGAGAAGCCTGCAAACCAGGCGTCGTGGTAATCTTGGCTCGTCCCTGTTTTCCCGGCAATAGGGCGGTTGATACCAATGCCTGCGCGGAAACCTGTCCCATGAGCGATAACATCGCGCATCATTGTTTGCATCTGGAAGGTGCTTTGTGGGCTGGCCAAAACAGGGCGCGGGTCATGAAGGATGGGGACGTTATTCTCAACGGTCAGGCTTTTGGTTGGGTCTGCGGCGCGCCAAATCACTTGCCCTTCAGGGTCTTGAATATAATCAATGAGACTTGGGGTGACGACATGACCGCCATTAGCAATGGCCGCATAAGCCCCAGCTTCACGTAAAACAGTGGTTTCAATGGCCCCAAGAGCCGCAGGAAGATAGGGGGGCATTGTATCAACAATCCCAGAACGGGTGGCGATACTGCTGACAGCATCCATTCCTAAATGAGCTGCGACACGGATGGTGACGAGGTTTCGGCTTTCTCGCAGGGCGTCGTGGAGCGTTGTTGCGCCCCAATTGTCGTGTTCGTAATTTTGTGGATGCCAATTGCCAAAAGAAATTGGAGAATCTTGGAATGTTTCGGATGGAGAAATATCATGCTCCATCGCGGCGAGATAGACGAGTGGTTTAAAAGAAGAGCCAGGCTGGCGAAGAGCTTGAGTGGCGCGGTTGAACTGGCTCTGTCGAAAGGACCAGCCACCTACCAAAGCGAGTACACGCCCTGTATGAGCATCCAGCGTAACAGTAGCCCCTTCGACGTGAGGAATTTGCTGAAGAGATACTTCGCCTCCACTCTGGGGCTCGATCATGACCAAGTCTCCAGGTTTGAGAAGGCGCATGCGTCGGCTCCATGTGATATCGGTGGAGCGGATGGTTGCTTGGCGCGGTTCGTGTTTTTCAAGCCAGCCGACAGTACCGTTCGGGGATAAAACGCAGGCAAGACGCCATGTGGTGAGCATGCCAAGAGGGGCTGGGTGATGAGCGAGTGCAGTGGCCCAGTCGTCGATGCTGCTGAGATGGGCTATGACACCATGCCAGCCTTCATGAGACCGTGCGTACTGAATCAAGCCATTTTGCAAGATATGTGTGCTGACTTGCTGAAGATGTGGGTCAAGGCTTGTGTGAACGTCCAACCCTCCCTCAGCTGTTTGGGCCTCGCCATATTGGGAGGTTAGTTGACGCCGAACTTCTGCAGAAAACCATTCCGTTGCGGGTAATGGTCCCATGCGTTGGCGGCTTTGGGGCACTAAAGGTTCTTGCTTTGCGTCTTCGGCTTCTTGTCGGGTGATCGCCCCAATTTCGGTCATACGGTCGAGTACCCAATTGCGGCGCCACAGAGCGGCTTTTGGGTGTAAGAATGGATTATAGTTAGTGGGTGATTTAGGCATGCTACCCAGCATGGCCGCTTCCGCATTGTCGAGTTGATCAAGAGTTTTATTGAAAAAAGCTTGTGCTGCGGCTTCAACACCATAAGCACCGTCGCCGAGGTAAATACCGTTAAGATAGATTTCTAAAATGCGATCTTTTGAAAGACTCTCTTCTATGCGAAGGGCCAGTATTGCTTCACGTGCTTTACGTCCCAGACTCAATACATTGTTGTTGAGCAACATGACTTTGGCGACTTGTTGCGTAATCGTGGAGGCCCCTAATGGGCGTTTGCCATGTCGGGCAAAAAGATCAGTAAGGCCTGCGCGAGCAATGGCGAAATAGTCTATCCCACCATGATGGTAAAAACTTTGATCCTCTGCGGCAATAAAGGCGTTTCGGACGCGTTGTGGAATGGCGCTGATGGGAACGTAAATACGACGTTCATGGGAGAGTTCGGCCATCAGACGGTCATCTGATGTATAAAGTCGACTGACGACAGGGGGATGATAATGCTGAAGTGCATTAATATCAGGGAGGTTTGCGCTGAGGTGGCCGTAGAGCCCCCAGGCCGCTAGGACGCTTCCTCCTAAACCGATCGTGGTGGTGCCGAGCAATAGAGCGAAGGCGATGCGTACACGACGAAAGCGTGGTGTACGAGCGGGTGAAGAGCCATCAGGGCGGAGAGGAGAACGCGTCATACCATACTTATAACATGGGCGAGGAGGAGACGGAAAGCTGGTCTAACCACCAGAATATTAGGAAATTATGTGGAAATTTTGGCTCCTATTCGAGGAAAGAAGGCTGTGATACCCTGGCTGCGGTATAAAATGAAATTTCTTACAGGATGAATTAATGATGTCCCAACGCCCCTCCGGTCGTGCAGCTGATGAGCTCCGTCCTTTATCGATTGAGCCAGGTTTTTCTCATCATGCTGAAGGGTCCGTGTTGATTCGTGCTGGTGGAACAGAAGTTTTATGCACGGCGTCTGTTGAAACACGTGTGCCGCCTTTTTTACGTGGTCAAGGGCAAGGTTGGATTACCGCTGAATATGGTATGCTTCCGCGTGCAACGCATACGCGTGGGTTGAGAGAAGCTGCGAAAGGGAAACAATCAGGCCGGACGCAGGAAATTCAGCGTCTTATTGGGCGCTCTCTTCGTGCGTGCGTGGACTTAAAAGCCTTAGGGGAATGTTCTATCACATTGGATTGCGATGTCTTGAACGCCGATGGTGGAACACGTTGTGCTTCAATTACAGGGGCGTGGGTGGCTCTGGCACAGGCATTAAAAGGAATGAAAAAATCCTTCGCTTTGACCGGGCAGGTGGCAGCTGTTTCATGCGGCCTTACCCAGGCAGGTGCTGTGTTAGATCTGGATTATAATGAAGATAGTTCAGCTCAAGCGGATACAAACTTCGTTTTAACGGCTGACGGTGGGATTGTTGAAGTCCAGGGAACGGCAGAGGATAAGCCATTCCGTCCTGAAGAGTTTATGCAGCTCTTTGCGTTGGCCCAAAAAGGCACGCATGAATTGTTTGAACTACAGCGCAAAGCATTAGAAGGGTAATCATTAATGGGTAATGCAGAAACAACGCGCCGATTGTCTAAAGGCGAGGAGATTGTTCTTGCCAGTCATAATGCTGGTAAGTTGCGAGAGTTTTCATCGCTTTTGGCGCCAAGCGGTGTTGTTGTGCGTTCTGCTGCTGCATTGAACTTACCAGAACCTGAAGAAGATGCGGATAGTTTCGAAGGAAACGCCTTGATCAAGGCGCGTGCAGCGGCTGAAGCGACAGGGTTTCCTGCGCTTGCGGATGATTCGGGCTTTTGTGTCGCAGCATTGGGTGATCGTCCTGGGGTATATTCAGCCCGCTGGGCGGGGCCCGATCGTGATATGAAGAAGGCAATGGCACGTGTAGAACGTGAATTGGCTGAAACGGGCTCGCAAGACCGTTCCGCATCTTTTAAGGTTGTGCTGTGCTTAGCATGGCCGGATGGGGCCTATCGCTTTGTCTCTGGCGCATGCCAAGGACGGGTTCATTTTCCAGCTCGTGGGACGCACGGGCATGGATATGATCCTATCTTTATCCCTGAAGGGGAAAGCCGGACATTTGCGGAGATGACCGAGGCAGAAAAAAATCGCTTCAGCCATCGTGGGCAAGCCGCAGAACGCTTTTTGAAAGAGTGTGTGGAGCCTTAGGGATAATCGGCTTTCTCATGTGTCGCTATATCATCAGTTTATGATGGGTTTTCATACACCAGGGTGTAGCCGGTTTCTTTTCTTTTGATATGCCCGAAACCACGTTCACGAAGATGCATTCCAGCAATTAACAATTGTTCCGAATGGGCAAGGTCAAGCAATGTTGTGCGTGTCTTTGCTGCAAGAAGTGGGTCTAAGTCGAAAGCGATCGATACATCTGGACGTGGAATTTGGATTTCCGGGAAATGGACGATGTCGCCCCAAATCAACAGGTTCTGTCCCTTAGATTCAAGTCGATATCCAGTATGCCCCGCGGTATGTCCCAATAGAGGCATAGCTGTCAGGCCAGGGGATACGTCGCCACCCTTGAAGAGGCGTAATTGATCTCGATATTTCTCAAATACCTGACGAGCTATCAGGAAATTTCCTTGAGTTCGTTCATTTGCACGGCTTAGATTTCCGTCGTTTTGCCAGAACTCGATTTCTTGTTGGTGGATAACAAGTTCTGCATTTGAGAAGATGGGGTTTCCATGTTTATTTAAAAGTCCAGCCACATGATCCGGATGGGCATGTGTTAGCAAAATAGTATCGATTTCATGGGGATGAACACCAATTTTTGAGAGATTATCCTCCAACAGGCCTCCCCATTGTTTAAAACCACCAGCTCCAGCATCAATAAGAACTGTGTGCCCTCTTCCGCGTATTAGGTAGCAATTTATATGAATGGTAGAGCTCTCTTTTATTCCTGCTACCTTTTCCATTTCTGCGACATATTTGGGTTCGATATTTGAAAGAAGACTTAGGTCAGCGGTGATATTTCCGTCACTAATCGCCGTGACTGTGAACTCTCCAATGTGCAGGCAAGGGAATTGTAAATCTGACATCATTTTTATTTCCTAGTCTTCAATTAGTTCAGGGTAGCCCAAATAGGGAGCGCTATCTGTATTTGGGGATTTCCCTCCAATGTGATGGCATAATGTTTGTCTAAGGAAACGCCTAGATGGATGAAAGATCATTGGCCTTCTTACATGTTGCTAAAGAGCTTATCGGGTTGGATGGCGGAATCATGATTAGGTCAGTGTAATGAATGGGTGCCCGTCAATTCCTATATCGTTATTGAGTATTTATCATGATAAACGGGTCATTTCCGTTCATATAACGATATTAGATCATTCTTTGATGACCTAATGTCATTAAAGAGCAAGGTCTATTCGTGCGTCGTAAAATACCAAGTAATTCTGCACTCATGGCTTTTGAAGCAGCTGCGCGTCACGGAAGCTTTTCCCGTGCAGCGAGTGAATTATCCCTGACAGAGGGAGCCATTAGTCGTCAAATTGCTCGGCTTGAGTCTTTTCTAGAGACGACATTGTTCGAGCGTGTTGGTAATCGTGTGCGGCTTCTTCCAAACGGGGAGCGTTATGCGGCTCAGGTGCGAGAAATACTTGACCGTTTAGAACGTGATAGTCAATTGCTCATGAGACAACCGAGTGGCAGCGCAAGCCTTGATATTGCGACCTTGCCAACTTTTGCGACAAGATGGTTAATTCCTCGATTAAGAGGCTTTGAGGAGCGTCATCCAAATATCACTATACATCTTGCAGAGCGAATGGACCCTTTCGTGCTTACAGGGAGTGGTTTTGATGCGGCAATTCATTTTGATCATCCGGCGTGGGCAGGAATGCGGATTCATCATCTATTGAACGAGGTGTTGATCCCTGTTTGTCATCCAGCTCTTTTAGAGAGAAAAAAAACAAACATACTCGATGACTTACCGCGTCTTCATAGGTGGCAAAATCCGGATGCATGGCATCAATATGCACAGGACACTGGCCTTACATTGACAAATCCCGCAATCGGCGCCCGTTACGATCTGCATATCATGTTAATTGAAGCTGCGTTATCGGAGCTCGGCGTTGCGCTGGTGCCCCGTTTGTATGTCGAACGTGACTTATTGGATGGTCGTCTGATTGCCCCTTGGCCTGCGAGTAATGTACTTTCTAAGACATTCTGTCTCATTTTGCCTGAACCTCTTAGGTTAAGTCGTACGCCAATTCAAAATTTTGCACATTGGCTTATCCAAGAGGCCAAGTCGGCAGGCGGTCATAGCGTAAATATTTCTCAAACTTGAGGTTTGATGGTAGGGTATTTGTAAGTAATTTCATGTAGTTAAATACAAAAATAATATTAATTTTTGAATGATATCAACGTTGAAGGGGCCTTCAAAAATACAGCCCCTTCATTACGCTAACTTAATAGCAGCAAATAATTATTTGCCTTTTCCTTGGTTAGCAACAGCTGCTGCACGTGCAGCAATCTCTTCAGCGTTGCCAAGGTAGTAATGCTTCACAGGTTTGAAGTTCTCGTCGAATTCATAAACCAGTGGTGCACCTGTTGGAATGTTTACATCAATAATAGCCTCATCACTGATGTTATCGATGTATTTCACAAGTGCACGTAGTGAATTACCGTGAGCAGCGATAATAACCTTTTCGCCATTCTTTAGGCGTGGAAGAATAACGGTCTCCCAGTAAGGAATAACGCGCTCAATGGTAAGCGCAAGGCTCTCTGTTGTTGGCAATTGCTGTGGCGTTAGTTTTGCGTAACGTGGGTCTTTTCCAGGGAAACGCTCATCGTCCCGCTCAAGAGCTGGTGGGGTTACAGCGAAACCACGACGCCATTGCTTAACTTGATCTTCGCCGTATTTAGCAGCGGTTTCAGCTTTGTTGAGGCCCTGAAGTGCACCATAATGACGCTCATTAAGGCGCCATGACTTCTCCACTGGCAACCAAGGTTGGTTTACGGCATCAAGCACGTTCCACAATGTGTGGATAGCCCGCTTTAGAACGGATGTGTAAGCATAATCGAAAGAAAAACCTTCTTTCTTTAGCAGTTCACCAGCGGCTTTGGCTTCCTGGCGGCCCTTGTCTGACAGTTCAGCGTCATACCAACCAGTAAAGCGGTTTTCTTTGTTCCATTCACTTTCGCCGTGGCGAACCAGAACTAATTTTGTGATAGCCATGGCTAACCTCCTTACTTCCCGTTAGCGATTCCACAGAGAGTGTGGGATCGGGTTACGCTCTATCTGTCTTGGTGAGAAGAGCGCGTTGCCGCAGGCATGCTAATCCAAAATAATGCTTTGCGTAAGGTATGTCTGTTATGCGGCGCTTGCTGAAGTCTCAGGTGAGATTCAGGCCATGGGGACTAAGTTCCAAAGAGCAAAAGAAACGCTTGTGGTATGATAGAGTGCAATAACGATCATTGAGTTTCGGTTATTGTGAATATAAACTAAAATATGTCGTTTATTTTTCATTAAACAAAAAAATATAGTTATATATTATGTGGGAGGGGATGTGCGGGTTATTTTTGGATGCCGAGATGTATGCCAGGCCGTGCAGGTTGCGCTCTTGTTAGGGAGTGTCTCGGTGCGTGCTGAGGCTTCAGAGCAGCATAATCCTCCCGCTGTTGAAATATATCCACAAGCTGGTGTGATTGGTCAGCCACGTCGTGTGAGTGAGCAACAGAATAGATCGCGGAAGCGCCATCAGGGGGAATGGGGGCGCTTTAATATGGGAAATGGAGAATTCGCTGGGTTCGGTCCTGTTGGTGTGTATGGCGTGGCGCCTTGGGCGGAAGATTGGAGTGATCTTCGCGATACATCGCGGCGGCATGATCTCTTTGATCCATTAAAATTTATTGCCTTAAATAATCGGCGGACCATTTGGCTTTCTTTCTCAGGGGAAAGTCGTGTGCGTTATTGGTATGAAGCACAACCGCGTTTAGGGACGGTTGGCCATCAAGGGGCGGGACGGCTAACGACACGTAATCTGCTTGGGGCTGATTTGCATTTGGGGGAACATATTCGTTTATTTGGCCAGCTTAATAATGGCACGGCGGCGGGATGGCGTTATTATGGATATAATGCAACATGGCGTCGTCGCTTAGGGGCTGAGCAGTTTTTTGTTGAAGTAAAAGGAAAAATTGCAGGGGCTCATGCTGGAGTGATGGTTGGCCGTCAACAATTCCTCGATGCTCCTTCTTGGCTTATTTATAATGCTGAAACGCCCAATGTTCCACAAAGTTGGAATGGTATAAGAGGGTATGCTCTATGGAATTCATTTCGGCTTGATGCCTATAATTTTATAGGAACACAGATAACGCGTGACCACATTATGGGCGGTGGTTTTGATGATGGAACGCGCCTTTATGGCGTGGATGCTTCGACGGCTTTACCGGCATTTAAGTTGGGTCATGAAACGGTAAGGTCTTTTCTTGATTTGTTTTGGATGGGCTTTCGTTTTCAAGGGAAACAAGCGCAGGTTTTTTGCCTTGAGAAGGAGATTGCTGGGACGCAAACACGGCAGAATATAGGCTTTCGGTGGTATGGGAATGCGCCTGATTTCGAGTACGATTTTAGTGCAGACTATCAAACTGGACGTTTTTTCTCAGCAAAAGAGGGAGGCAATCGTCCAATCAGTGCCTATGCTGGGCGTGCCATCGTAGGATGGCGGCATTCTGTTTCGTCTTTGCATCCATTTTTGGGGGTGCAGGCCGAGATTTATTCTGGGACACGCTCGCAGCGTCAGCATGGTGATATTGAAGGATTTGTTGCTCCGTTTTCACCTCGCAATGGAACCTACGATGTGTCACGGACGTTTGCTCGATCTAACTTAATGAATATTGGTCCTACGATGAGCATTGCGCCAAGTTCTTATCTGACTTTTCATCTCTATGTTCCCTTCTTGTGGCGTCAACGGATGAGCGATGGCGTTTATAGTTCCTCGGGGCGTTATAATTTCTTAAGTGGTCGTTCGTTACGTCAAGCGGGGCGTTGGGTGGGGTGCTTAATACAAGCGAGTATGGCGGTGCAATTAACACAGCATTTGAATTACCGTGTTGATGGTGGGAGTATTGAAATGTCGAAGGGAATGCGCCGTGCTGGCGCCAAAAATGGAACTTTTATGCTCTCAACTCTGACGTTTCGATTCTAGAATCTCACCAGTGAGCAAGAAAATTATAAGTCATGCTATTTCTTTATGTTATAATATAACATAACAATCGTAGTTGTGAGATATAGCTATGGTGAATGGAGTTGATCTATGGGGCGTTCTGGTGTTTTGGTCCGTTGGTGGTACGGGTCATTATTCAGTGTGTGTCTTATAGGGAACGTGCCATTTTCTTGGGCTGATGATGTGGAGACAATCCGTGTAACAGCGTCACGGTTAGATCGAGCACGAGAAGCGTTGCAGCCTTCTATCGGAGCGACACAAACCCATTTTTCTCGTCAAGCGATTGAAGCGAATCCAGGTGGCGATAATGCCGGTTTGAACAGCGTCTTGTTACAAGCGCCGGGTGTGACACAGGATAGTTACGGGCAGCTCCATATTCGTGGAGATCACAATAATATACAATTCCGTCTTGATGGTGTTGCCTTACCGGAAGGGGTGAGTGTTTTTGGGCAGGCGCTTATGACACGTTTCGCTCATGATATGAGTTTAACGACGGGCGTTTTGCCAGCACAGTATGGGTTTCGTCAGGCAGGGGTCATTGATCTAAAAACAAAGAATGGTTTTGACGATCAAGGTGCGACGCTTTCTCTTTACGGAGGGGCGCGTGATTATTTGCAGCCATCTGTGCAATATGGCGGACATCGGGGAAAGTGGGATGGTTTTTTCACGGTAGATGCCGTGCATAATCGTGTCGGAATTGAGAATACAACATCGAAATTTACAGCGTTACATGATTTGTCGAATCAATATCACATATTAGGGCATCTGCGTTACACGCTTCGGCCTGAAACACGTTTTAGTCTCACAGCAGGTGTTTCTAATGCGTGGTATCAGCTCCCGAATAATCCAGGGCAGCAACGCCAGTTTGCAACGCCTTTCTTTAAAGAACAGGGGATTTCCCCGCAGGCGGCGAATGTTGATAGTAGTGCCCTTGATGAGCATCAACAGGAGCTAACAGATTTTGCTATTCTATCATGGCAAGAAAATCATACGCGTTTTAGTGCACAGACATCAGCGATTATACGCTACAGTTCACTGCGATACTCGCCTGATCTCGTCGGCGACTTAGTGTATAATGGGATTGCTCAACGCGCTTCACGGTCCGTTTTTTCATCTGGCGTACAAAATGATAGCAAATGGAAAATAGGGTGGGGCCATATTTTACGGGCAGGCTTCCAGGCTTATGGTGAGCGTAATACCACAAAAACAGACTCTCTTGTTTACCCCGTAACGGATGGCCTTATTGGTGATGTTCCAATGCGTGTTCATGATGGGTCAGGAAAAACCGGCGTCCTCTATGGTGCTTATGTGCAAGATGAATGGAGCCTCCTACCACATCTAACGCTTAACACAGGGTTACGTTTCGATGGGGTGCGGGAATATGTGAATGCCCATCAATTAAGCCCTCGTATCACGCTGGTATGGGAGCCATGGAGAGGAGGGCGTTTCCATGCAGGGTATGCCCGTTACTTTACGCCCCCGCCTTTTGAAACATTGGGGAATACGTCACTCGGGAAATTCGCAGATACGTCAGCGGCTCCGGAGAATTTTCAAAATGATAAAGTAAAAGCCGAGCGTGATCATTATTTTGATGCAGGCTTTATGCAAGAGATCAAACCCGGGTGGCATGTGGGATTTGATGCTTATCTTAAGCGTGCCAGAAATATGATCGATGAGGGTCAGTTCGGCGCGCCTGTTATTCTGACAGCGTATAATTATCGCCGCGGGAAAGTGCATGGCTATGAATTAACCACAGATTATACATCTGGACCGCTCACCTTGTATGGTAGTATGGCATGGTCACGTGCCATGGGCAAAGATATTACGTCAGCACAATGGAATTTTGATTCAGACGATCTAGCTTATATGCGCCATAACTGGGTGCATCTAGACCATGACCAACGTTGGACGGCCTCGGCAGGTGGGAATTATAGTTTTTTCTACAAAACAAATCATCCATTACAACTCTCAGCGAGTATGGTGTATGGAAGCGGTTTGAGAAAGGATAGATCACTCCCTAGTGGAAGTGATATTCCTAATGGGGCTTCTGTGCCTAACTACGTAACGTTCAATCTTAGTCTTGTGCAAACCCTCAAAGGAATTTCTTGGTTAGGCAATGGGCGTACACAATTTCGCGTGGACGTGATCAATTTGTTCGACAAGCGCTATATGTTGCGTGATGGAAGTGGCATCGGCGTAGGGGCCCCACAATATGGGCTGCGTCGCACAATTATGGGGGGAATATCCTACACACTTTAGAGGATTTTAAAATGGAGCGGCTGTTATGACGTCGCGCCATTATTTTATTGTGTGTTGAGAGTAATTTTGCTCAGCTACTAACCGAGAGTTGTAAGGGGAGGGGCTGAGATGTCTGTCACGTGGTCAGAAGATACGTATTATGGTTTCCCAATGAGTAAACATCCAATCAGTGGGGCCATGAATACGGGGAGTATTTATGCCCCCCAAAATGAAGAGTCTGGCTCAGGATATTCAGGATATATAGGCGTGCCGAATACCGCTGGTGTGGTGTCTATTATCGTCCCAAAAGGCACAGAGCTGAAAGAAAGTGGCGGCTCTATTACCGTAACAGTTCTTCTCAATGATGATTCCTATATTGCACAAACAGATTTTTATGAAGCGCCCTATCGTCGTAGTTTCCAAATGACTCTCAATTACTCTGGATATCAAGATTATTATCCAAAAGGTTCAAAAAATCCTGTTCCTGCGCTGTTTTTTACATACGGAAATATTTTAGATACCGGCATTATTATGGAGGATGGAAGCACAGGAACGTGGGATAAAGGGGAAGGTATTATTAATGAACCAAAGACTATTAAGGATTACTTTACAGCAGATGCTGGGAATAAGGGGCATTTCATTGCGTTAATGCCAACCTATGAGACGTCTCCCCCCACATCAGCAGGGTCAACAAATATTAATCCTGGTCTTCCGAGTGAGACGATATGTTTCTTAGCGGGTGCTGAGATTAAAATGTCTGAGGGTATCAAAATAATTGAGGAGGTTACTCCGGGTGACATGGTCGTCACGTATTACAGGGGGAAAGAAAATTTCCAAAAAGTGATTTCTGTCAGTAAGGCTCATGTCGCTGTTTTAACGGAGGATGATCAGCCTGTTTGTCTAAAAGCGCATTCTTTGGCCGATCATGTGCCCTATAAAGATCTTTTCCTCACAGGGGAGCATTGCCTCTATCTGGAAGGGGTTTTGATCCCTGCGCGTATGCTTGTTAATGGCCAATCTATTGTGAGAGATCATTCACTTTCTGGTTATGATATTTATCACATTGAATGTGAGGAACATGCGGTTATTTGTGCCAATGGTGCTTATACGGAGACGTATCTTGATACGTCACGTCGTGTTAGCCGCTATGGGAATATTATTGAAATAGGCCAGAAAAAATGGAGCAAGGATGCGGCTGCGTCACTTGTGACGCAAAGAGATGTTGTTGAGCCTATTTGGCAGGAGATTGCACAACGAGCAGGGGTGGGAGTTCCGTCGTATGAAGTGACATATGAGGCTGAGCTTTCTCTCCTGACGGAGCGGGGGACGCGTATCCGACCTTATCGCATGAGAAATGGTCATTACCTTTTTCATATTCCATCGCATATTGGTAATGTACGTCTCATGTCACGGACATCACGCCCTTCTGATCTCATCGGACCGTTTGTTGATGATCGACGTGATTTGGGAGTTCTCGTTGGCGATATCCAGCTCTTTCATGGGGATGTATCCAGTGCGATAGAAATCCCATATCAGGAAGATAAACTACCGGGATGGGATGTGATGGAGGTGTCTCACTGTCGCTGGACAAATGGCGTGGCGCTTCTTCCCCTTCCTCAGCTCGTAGAAGCTGGTGTTTTGAGTCTTCACATTCTACAAGCTGGCCCTTATCTTCCCGAACAATCTGGAGAGCGATCCGCCGCATGAATTGATCAGATGTTCTGTTGGCAGTTATTTTTAGAATTCATGGTGTATTAATAGGCAGGTATTAAGCTGTCTATTTGCGGAGTATATTGAGTTTTCAAGACAACATGAGTGCAGCTGCCACTGCGAATGAATTTTATACGCCTCCACCTGGTTCCATTATTAATGCTATATTTTATATTAGTTTCGATACGGGTGTAGTAAGTTATAAGAGTGTAAAAGTGCAGCTGTTTTTTAAGTTATTATCCTAGTGGAGGTCCCTCCGTCCTAGGGCAGCAGGGAGCGCTACTGCTTTGAATTTCACTCGTTATAAGATAATTCCCAATTCAGCAGTTATAATGCCTCACTTTGGTCCTAACTTTGGAAAAGAGCTAACAGGGCAATCGATAGACGAGCATTTACGTTGGTTTTGTAAGCGCCTGTTTCATCACGCAGTGCGGACATGTGAATAAAGGGCGTATGGTAAAGTTAAAGGAGAGTGAGGCTACAGCGTGAATGATCAGATCGTTCGTTCTGCTGCAGCCATTATTAGACAAGCTTGATGTCATTTATTCATGGAGCGTATCGAGGTTTCCAAAGCGCGTGAATTCACCTTCAAAGTAAAGCGAGATCGTGCCAGTAGGTCCGTGGCGCTGCTTTTCGAGGATCAAGTCTGCTTGATTATGGACGGTCATCATGCGCCGTTGCCAATCATCTAAAGCAGCTTGGTATTTCTCGGGATTATCAAAATTACCTTCTTTAGGTTGGCGCTGCTGAAGGTAATATTCATCGCGATACACAAACATCACGGCATCAGCATCTTGCTCAATAGATCCTGATTCACGAAGGTCAGAAAGCATGGGGCGCTTATCTTCGCGGGATTCAACCTGACGTGACAGCTGTGAAAGGGCAATAACAGGGACCGCGAGCTCTTTTGCGATGGCTTTAAGGCCTTGGGTAATCATCGAAATTTCAAGAACACGGCTATCAGGTCGTGTGCCAACGGCTGGCCGCATCAGCTGAAGGTAATCGACTACAACCAAGCTTAAGCCTTTTGTGCGGGCAAGACGCCGGCAGCGCGTTCTCATAGCTGAAAGAGAAAGGGCTGGCGTGTCATCAATATGAAGTGGGAGACGTTGAAGTTCTCGAGAGACACGCACAAAGCGATCAAATTCTTTTTGACTAATATCCCCGCGACGAATTTGCTCTCCTCTTACTTCGGCTTGCTCAGAGAGGATACGTGTCGCGAGTTGTTCTGACGACATTTCTAGTGAGAAAATCGCCACACTTCCCTTGGGTTGTGTGCCGTTATCGTCAGCTTCACGCATCAGGGCTTGGGCCGCAGAGAAAGCAATTTTTGTTGCTAGGGCTGTTTTTCCCATGGCGGGGCGCCCTGCAAGGATGATGAGATCGGAGGGGTGAAGACCACCTGTTTTTTTATCGAGGTCACGTAAGCCAGACGTTAAGCCGACAATCTCACCAGTGCGATGATAGGCTTGTTCTGCGGTGTTGATGGCGCTGGTAAGAGCGCGCTCGAAAGAGATGAAGCCGCCATCTTGGCCTTTGTCTGTCGCGAGGTGAAATAGTGCTTCTTCTGAAGCGGCAATTTGGTCTGAGCCGTCAAGCTCTGCACGTGCCCCATAAGCATTATTAACAATGGTTCCGCCGATATCGATCAGTTGGCGGCGGATCCAACAATCATGGATCACACGGCCATATTCACCCGCGTTAACAATACCCACCATGGCATTCAGTAATTTAGCTAGGTAGGAAGGCCCACCAGCGGCATCAAGAATGCCGGTATGTTCAAACTCTGCACGCATGGTGACAGGGTCGGCCAGCTGGCCGCGTTCGATACGGCGGGAAATGGCTTCATAAATTCTTCCGTTAATCGTGTCAGAAAAATGTGAAGGCTGTAAAAAATCAGAGACGTGCTCGTAGGCCTTATTATTGGTGAGGATAGCCCCTAACAAAGCTTGCTCAGCGGCGATATTGGCTGGAGGGCTACGTTGAAGGAGGCTTTCTAGGTCACCTGAAGAGGCGTTGGAGATGGCTAAATCACTCATGATGTGTGGGCTCAAATAGACGATGATGCAGCAAGGAGGATGTCGTGTGTCTGAGAAAAGGGGTCAAGGGTGCTTTTGTAATTCTAAGTGAGGGTTACGCCGTCACGAGCAAGAGCACAGCCGGCAAGGTATAAACTCCCACAAATAAGAACGCGGGCGGGTTTGTTATCTTGGTTATGATGTTGGGTGAGGCGGGTTAAGGCATCGTGCACGGTAGGCCCAATGATAGCATCCCCTCCTGCTTGGCGTGCGGCTTCCTGGATTTTTTCGACAGGCATTGCCAGATGCTGATCGGGCTCGGCAACAGCTTGTATGGTTTTGACGTAGGGGAGAAGAGGGCGGAGAAAGCCACTGGCATCTTTGCTGTCTTTCAACCCGACAACAATGTGAAGAGGGCGGTCTTTCCATTGGGCCATGGTATGGGCGAGCGCATCCCCAGCGCCAGGGTTATGGCCTCCATCTAAGATAAGTTCCCATCCTTGCGGTAAGAGAGACGCTAAACTGCCGTGAAGTCGCTGAAGGCGGGCGGGCCAGAAGGTATTGGCAATGCCATTATAGGCGGTGTCAGGTAAAGCAAGATCACTATGACGTAAGGCCGCAATGGCGAGGGCCGTATTTTGGACCTGATGTTTGCCCTTTAAGGCGGGTTCAGGGAGGGTGAGTGACCCTTGATCATCATGGTAATGTAAGTGACCATTCTTCACATCAGCCGTTATATCACGGTCTAGAAGAAAGAATGGTGCTTCATGTTGTTGGGCGACAGAGCTGATCGCCTGAAGGGCTTCTGGTTCCTGCGGTGCTACAATGACGGGGACATCTTGCTTGATAATGCCTGCTTTTTCACGCGCAATGGAGGCAATGTCATTTCCTAAGAAAGCTTGGTGATCAAGGCTAACGGAAGTGATGATGCATGCCCGAGGAGCGGTGATAACATTCGTGGCATCAAAGCGTCCGCCGAGCCCAACCTCTATAATGGCGAGGTCAGCAGGGATGCGAGAAAAAAGAAGGAGTCCTGCTGCGGTCAGCACTTCAAAAACTGTGATAGGCTCACCTTGGTTAAGACGCTCAATTTCTTCTAATGTCTCAATGAGTTGGTCTTCACTGACCAATGTTCCAGCAAGGCGGAAGCGCTCTGTTACATCCAGCAAATGAGGGCTGGTCATAACGTGAGTGCGCAGCCCCGCATGTTCTGCGATGGCCCGAAGGGATGCACATGTGCTGCCCTTCCCGTTTGTTCCGGCCACATGGATCACGGGTGGAAGATGTCGCTCAGGATGATTGAGCCGTGCTAATAACGCTTCAAGTCTCCCTAGAGAGAGATCAATAAGCTTTGGGTGTAGCTCTTGCAAACGCAAGAGAACGTCACGTGCACGACCTTTAAACTCGCTATGAGGTCGAGAATCCTGGCGATTCGTCATGGTGGCCGATTAATCCGTTGCTCTATGCGTCTGTTTTTGAAGGGGTGTCGTCCTGCTGTTGTGGGGTCAGCATGGCGATCAATCGCCCAAGAAGGGCGGGCAAATCTTTCCGGGCTGATATCGTATCAATCATACCGTGATCTTTAAGATACTCAGAACGTTGGAAACCTTCTGGGAGCTCTTCTCGAACGGTATCACGGATCACACGAGGCCCGGCAAAGGCGATCAACGCATTTGGTTCCGCTACATGGATATCACCGAGCATCGCAAAGGAAGCTGAGACTCCTCCTGTCGTGGGATTAGTAAAGACGACGATATAAGGAAGCCCTGCCTCACGGAGAACCTGAATACCAATCACGGTACGGGGCATCTGCATAAGGCTGATCACGCCTTCCTGCATACGCGCGCCACCGGATGCGGTGAAGATAATGAGAGGCGCTTTCTGTAAAACAGCGAGACGGCAGGCTGCAAGAAAGGCTTCCCCCAAGGCGCTTCCCATCGTGCCAGCAAAAAATTCGAATGCCATGACAGCGACAACAGCATCACGCCCACTAATCTTTCCATGCGCAACAACTAGGCTCTCATCAAGGCCAGCCTTGGTACGGCTTGCTTTAAGGCGATCTGTATAGCGCTTGGAATCTCGGAAATGAAGCGGGTCAACCGGTACTTTAGGGAGATCAATCGTGGTATATTGTCCCTCATCAAACGTCCATGCCAAGCGCTCCTTAGCGGTTGCGCGCATGTGATGACCACAATGGGGACAGACCTTCTTATTGCGCTCAAGTTCCTTGATCAGCAGCATCTGTGAGCAAGATTCACAATTGGTCCAGAGGTTGTCTGGCACCTCCCGCTGTAGCAAGCTCCTCAATTTGGGGCGAACATGATCGGTCAGCCAGCTCATGGTTTCTGTTTACTCTCCAGATGCGTTGCAGTCGAAGGATGCTTAACGGATTCAATGTCCTTAAGACAAGCGTGGAACAAACCTTGATCCGTGCCGGCGGGAGAATACCACCCCTGCCATGAGAATGCCATATACTGCTTTGGATGTGTTATTTTAGGGGGGAAGTCGACGGACGGTATAATGGTAACGGGCTGACTTCTTTGAGTGATTTCAGGCCGATATAGGATTTAACATGGGAGACCGTTTGGAGTGCGAGAAGTTTTGTTGTCACAAAGTCAGAAAGACTTTCGAGGGTTTCGGCAACAAGTTTGAGCATATAATCAGCGTCCCCGCTGACAGCATAGGCCTCCTGAATCATAGGGTTTGACTCGACAAGTTTTTGGAAGGCACCAAACGATTCCGTGCTGTGATCCTTAATGCTCACTTGCACAAAGGCCATAACATTAAGACCAACTGCAGGACCGTGGATGCGCACGGAATAGCCGCGAATGATCGATTCTTTCTCCAATGTGAGACGACGACGTGAGCATTGTGACGGTGAGAGCGCAACCACTTCACTGAGTTCACGGTTCGTCAGCCTGCCATTTTTTTGTAGAGCTGAGAGAATATGCCAATCAAAATGATCCATAATGGTCCCATTGATGCACAGATTGTGCGTTTTGTGGCGATATTTCTTTTTATATGCACACAATTTGCGCTGTTTATACGATAGAGTAACCTGAATGTAACGCTTCTTGATGCGCGGTTTGTGCGATGAAGGGCTTTTTTAGGTAGTATATTTTATGCAGATGACGATTGGTGATTTTTTGGCGCGTCGTTTAAGCGAGGTGGGGATTCGGCATCTCTTTGGTGTTCCTGGTGATTTTAATCTTTCCTTCCTGGAACAAATAGAAGCACGACAAGACATCACCTTCGTTGGAAACTGCAATGAATTAAATGCCTCTTACGCAGCAGATGGATATGCGCGGACCTCGGGTTTGTCAGCGGTGGTGACCACCTGGGGCGTGGGAGATATGAGTGCCATTGGGGGGCTAGCTGGCGCTTATGCCGAGCGAGTACCTGTCATACATATTACAGGCACTCCTCCAGTATATGCGGTGCAAGGGCGCGCTTTGTTGCACCATACGCTTGCTGATGGTGGTTACGGCAATATTGGGCGTTGTATGGCAGAGTTCACGGTGGCGCAGAGTCGCATTATGCCGGAGAATGCTGTGATAGAAATAGACCGTGTTCTACAGGCCTGTTGGCGGGAGCGTCGGCCTGTGCATATCCAGCTTCCCTCTGATATTACACATCTGTTGATTGATACGCCTGATGCGCCGCTTGTTCTTAAAGATATGGCGGGTGACTCCCGACAGGTTGAGGATGCAGCTGCGCGGATTGCTTCAGCTCTTGAGAAGGCAGAAGCTCCAGCATTGTTGATTGATGCGGATGCAGATCGCTTTGGTGTTGCGGCATTGTTGGAGGATTTAGTTAAAAAACGCGGCATTCCTTATGCATCGCTCCTGCCAGGAAAAGCGATCTTGAATGAGAGGTCTGCGTGGTATGTAGGAGGGTATGCAGGAGCGGCTAGCCCGCCAAACGTGCGCCAAGCGATAGAGGAGTCTGATTGCCTTATTGGGGTCGGAGTGCGTCTGACGGACACAAGCTCGGGGTTTTTCACCAGTAAGATTGATCCACTCCATTTTATCGACATGAGAGCTCATGATTTATCAATCGGGAAGAATCATATCCCTGCAGCTCCATTGAAAGCGGTATTGCAGGAGCTTGTGGGCAGATTAGAAGAAACGTCACGTCCAGAGCCACAGCAGCAGCCGGTGGAATCTCTTGAAACGCATACGGATGATACGTTGAGCCACGCAGCATTATGGCCGCGTATTGCATCGTTCTTTAAACCTCATGATGTGATTATTGGGGAGGCTGGAAGTAGTCATACCGCGCTTTCGGGGATGAGATTGCCGCCGCAGAGTAAGTATATTGCTCAGCCTGTATGGGGGGCGATTGGTTATACTTTGCCGGCTTTATTTGGTTCTCAGTTGGGGCAATTGTCGCGGCGTCATCTTTTATTTATTGGCGATGGATCGTTTCAGCTCACAGCGCAGGAGCTGTCTTCTATATTAAGGCATGACCTAAAACCGATTATCTTCTTGATCAATAATAGCGGCTATACGGTTGAGAGGATGATATTAGGGGAACATTCTTCGTATAATGATATCGCGGATTGGAATTATACGGAATTACCACGCATTTTTGACCCTAAAACGGATATTTTTACACGTGTTGTGAGCACGGTGAGTGCGTTGGAGAAAACGCTTGTTAAGCTAGAATCAATTGGAAAAGCAGCTTTTATTGAGCTCAAACTGCCGATGTTGGATGCTCCAGAGGCATTGAAGAAATTTGGGGCTGTTGTTGCGAATTATGATTATGGCGTGCATGGGCCGCGTAATGCGTCACAACGTTAAAACTGTTTGAGACTGCGCTGCTCTTTCTTTGGAGAGCGGCGTTCGGTCGAGTCTGCTCTGTAGTTGTTAAGTAAAGTGAAGAAAATGGTGTTCCAGCATATCGAAAGCGCCTCAGGTGATCCTATTTTGTCCTTAATGGAGGACTTTAAGGCAGACCCACGTCCTGAGAAGGTCAATTTGAGTATTGGCCTTTATTATGACGGGGCAGGGCACGTCCCCCAGCTTCAGACAGTCCAGGAAGCACGGCGTCGATTGGAAAGAGATATTACTCGGCCTGATCTCTATCTGCCTATGGAGGGGCATAAGGCTTACCGCCAGCAAGTTCAGAATTTGTTATTCGGTGTTGAGAGTGCTGTGCTGCGTGAGGGGCGCGTTGCCACTGTGCAAACCTTGGGTGGGTCAGGTGCGTTAAAGATTGGTGCTGATTTCTTGCGTCGCTACTATCCAGAGTCAGAATTATGGGTAAGTGATCCAACATGGGAGAATCATCTGTCCATCTTTGAAGGTGCTGGGATTACAACGCATGCTTATCCTTATTTTGACGCCAAAACAGGCGGGGTTAATCATGCGGGAATGATGGCAACCTTAGGTCGACTTCCTGCGAAGAGCATTGTGCTCTTGCATCCCTGTTGTCACAATCCAACCGGAGCTGATCTGACACCTGACCAATGGGATGATGTCATTGCTGTTTTAGCGGAACGTGATTTAGTTCCGTTTTTAGACAGTGCGTATCAAGGGTTAGGGGGTGGATTAGACGAGGATGTCTATGCAGTTCGGGCTATGGTTAAGGCTGGGCTGAGCTTTTTGGTCAGTCATTCTTTTTCCAAAATATTCTCTCTCTATGGTGACCGTATTGGGGCGTTGTCGGTTGTTTGTTCAAATCAAGATGAAGCTGAGCGGGTTTTAAGCCAGTTAAAGCGCACTATACGGCGGAATTATTCAAGCCCACCTGTACGTGGGGCTTATATTGTTGATACTGTGTTGAATGACCCCGAATTGCACATGCAATGGCGCGCTGAGGTGGAAGCCATGCGCGTGCGGATTGTCGCCATGCGTCAGAAATTGGCGGAGCGATTGAGTAATCGTCTCTCAGAGCATGATTTTAGCTATCTTCTCAATCAGCGGGGAATGTTTAGCTATACAGGGCTCAAGGTAGAGCAAGCCGATCGTCTACGGGAGGAGTTTGGCCTCTATATCTTGCGCAGTGGGCGGATGTGTATGGCTGGGCTTAATGATGGCAACATTGATGCGGTTGAGCGGGCGATGGCTGCTGTTTTGTCAGAACCGGTGGGTATTCCTGCGTAGTTATTGCCGCATTGTTGTGGGGTAGCCTTTCCAGGATATGAGCCATATTAATATGGCTCATATCCTGTGGTGCTGAAGAGGATTGTAGCATTCTCCGATAGGTCTCTAGTTGTTCGATTTTGCATGGGGATTAGAGCTTGGCGAAGGCCGTCTCGATTGGATTGAGTTGTGGATTATATAGAACGGAGAAATAATAACGTTATTCTAGCGCACTTTGAGCAGATCAATATGGCTAAAATCTTTTAGAAATCCCAAGGGTAATGATGGATTTGAAAATTATAATTGTATTAAGATTGAGTAAATATTGTGTTTTTTACAATAAAACCTATTGTTTGGTTCAATTAATGGTTAAACAAATAAATATTGTATAAAAAATGACAATAAACGATGAAAAAGATCATTTTGACATATGGCCATCAGTATTGGTCATGTTTTTTACTGCGTGTGTGCTTTTTCCACAGTGCATCGGGGATACGTTTTTTTTAGAATTTGTAATTTTTATACCAACAATAATTTTATCCATAGTTTTATTTTTATTTTTTTCATTATCGTTTCTCTGGAAAAGAATGTACCTAAAAGCAATCTCTTTTGTAATTCCTTTTTGTATTCCATTTCTATTGTTCTCACCATTGAATTTTCTGGCTACATGCGCGCATGCTGAGCTTTCCGTACATTTCGGGGTTGGTTTGGCGAGTAATCCTCTTCCCTCTAAACCAGATTCCGATGGTAGAGTTATGTACGACTGGACATTCGATTTTCCGGGTTATTCACGAAGTATTTTTCTAGTTTATGATCCAACAGATAAAGTATCTTTTCTTATTCCCAAGGAAGACTTTTCTATTACAGAGAAGATATCAGGTATAGATTTAGATGAATGCAGGCATTTATTTTATCATTATTATGAGTGTGTGCGTAATTATGCAGAACAATAATACATAATTTTTTATGTATTATTGTTTTTGCTTAAGAGAGAATTTTTGGCGCGGTTGTACCTTCGGGTAGACTGAAAATCGCTAGGCCTTCTGGTCCTCAGATGCTGTTAAATTTCGAATTGTCTTTCGATTAGGGCGCATTTTGGTGTCTTGCCCAGAAAATATTTTGCAACAGTGCCGTGATTGTCTTCTTCCCTCATGGGAGATTGGGAAAAGCTAAGATCTAATGTTCTAGGTCGGTCAGAATGGGGCATTCTGGTCGGTCTTGTCCTGCGCATTCGTCGACAAGCTTTTGCAGAGTGGTGATCATGGCCTCCATTTCTGTAATACGGTTTTGAAGGCCAGAGATGTGCTGATTGGCTATGTCGCGAACCTGGGCGTTTTCACGGTCATGATTTTGCCAAAGGCTTAGAAGGATCGCGATATGTTTTATAGAGAAACCTAAGTCGCGCGCACGGCGAATAAAACGCAGACGGTGGAGATCGTTTTCGGAGTAGTGACGGTAGCCTGCTTGGTTTCGGGCCACGGGCGGGATCAGGCCCGTTTGTTCGTAATAGCGGATCATTTTGATAGAAACGCCCGTTTCGCGTGATGCTTGACCAATATTCATAACGTATGCTTCTTCATGAGGCGGGAGCGTGAAAGTAGCGAAGGCGCAAGGCGTTTCCGAGCACAAAGACGCTGGAGAGAGCCATGGCGCCAGCAGCAAACATTGGTGACAGTAAGAGCCCCCAAAGGGGGTAAAGCATTCCAGCGGCAATAGGAATGAGCACGACATTATAAGCAAAAGCCCAAAAGAGATTTTGACGAATATTACGCAACGTCGCTTGTGAGAGGCTGATCGCCGTAGCGATCTGGTTGAGGTCGTCATGCATGAGAATGACATCGGCTGTTTCAAGCGCAATATCTGTTCCGCGCCCAACGGCGATTCCAATATCAGCTTGCGCTAACGCAGGAGCGTCATTAATGCCATCACCCACAAAAGTGAGGGTGCTATTCTGGTGTTGAAGCTTTTTGATAGCTTCCACTTTTCCCTGTGGCAAAACATTGGCGATAACATCATCAATGTCCAATTGACGAGCAATCATGCGCGCTGTTTCGTCATGGTCACCTGTAATCATCGCTGTTTTGATGCCGATATGATGCAGCGTTTTGATCGCAGCATGGCTTGTGGGTTTTATAGGGTCGCTGACAGCCAAAAGTGCAGCGAGTGTTCCATTAAGAGCCGCATAAAGAGGGGATTTTCCTTCTTGAGAAAGGGACGTAGCACGTGCCTCAACAGAAGAGAGATCAATCCCTAAGGAGTGCATATAGCGGGCTGATCCAACCTGTATGGAGGTATTATCAATCTGGGCGGTAACGCCCATTCCAGGAATGGCTTCAAACTGACTAATATCTGGGAGCACAAGGCTTTCTGCTTCGGCGGTATTGACGATGGCGCGGGCGATAGGATGTTCAGACCGTGCCTCCACGGCCGCTATAAAGCGGAGAAGGGTCGCTCGATCATAATCAGAGCATAAAAAGAGATCAGTGAGGGCAGGCGTGCCTTCTGTGAGGGTACCTGTTTTATCAAATGCGACAATATGTGTTTGCTCAAGTTGCTGAAGGGCATCGCCCTTACGGAATAAGATCCCCAATTCGGCACCTTTTCCTGTGCCGACCATAATGGCTGTGGGTGTGGCAAGCCCCATAGCGCATGGACATGCTGCGATGAGCACCGAAACGGCGTTAATGAGAGCAAAAGAGATTGTGTGGCCTAAGATAATCCAGGCTATGAACGTAAGAGTGGAGATCCCCATAATGGCTGGGACAAACCAAAGGGTGATCGTATTCACCAATGATTGAATAGGAAGTTTCGTATTCTGAGCTTGCTCGACCATCGTCACGATGTGGGCGAGCATAGTGTCATGCCCCACTGCTGTCGCGCGGAAGCGAAATGATCCGTTTTGGTTCGTCGTGCCCCCAATAACGATATCACCAGTTTTTTTAGGAACAGCTATTGCTTCTCCTGTTAACATTGCTTCATTGACGCGGCTTTCTCCTTCGTAGATCTGCCCATCAACAGGAATATTTTCACCGGGTCGGACTTCGATCAGATCCCCAGCAACAACGTCTTCAATCGGGAGGGTGATGAGGGTGTTGTCACGAAGAACATGAGCCGTCCTGGCTTGAAGATGCGTCAATTTACGTAAGGCTGCGGATGTGCGCCCCTTAGCGTATGCTTCCAAAAAACGGCCAAGAAGTACAAAGGTGATGATACCAGCGGCTGCCTCATAATAAAGGTTAAGAGTATTATGGGGGAGGATAGCAGGGAAAAAAGTTGCAACAGTCGAGTATCCATATGCTGCGAAGCTTCCGACGGCGACAAGCGAGTTCATTTCCGGTGCGCGGCGGAGAAGAGCGGGGACGCCTTTTTGAAAAAAACGTCGACCAGGGCCAATAAGCAGTAAAGTCGTGAGTCCAAATTGGATCAGCGCATCTCCTTGGAAGCCAAGAAGATGGCGGAGTGGGGAGACCATCTCGAAAATGGCGATTAACCCCCAGAGAATGGCTGCAATAATAAAATCTTTTTTGAGCTGAAGACGCTCACTATCATGATAGTTCTCGCGTGCCTCACGCGAAGAAGTCTTATTTTTTGAGGAAATATGTGCTGAAAAACCGCTTTTTGTGATGGCCTCTATCAGAGCGGAAGAAGGGGTTGTTCCGGTAACGGTTGCGCGTTCTGTTGCCAGATTAACGGTTGCTTGTGTCACACCGGGCGTGTGTTGAAGAACGCGTTCTATACGAGCAGAACACGAGGCACAACTCATACCGGAAATATCAAGATCAACGGTATTCTCAGGCACCTCAAACCCTATTTGCTTTATGGTTGAGACGAGTTGTTGAGGGTCTAGGGTGTCTGTGGCGTCAATATACGCCGTCTCTGTTGCGAGATTGACGCGTGCAGAAGCGACACCAGGGAGTTTGTTGAGAACACGCTCTATCCGACTGGAACATGAGGCACAGCTCATCCCACGGATGGGAAGTTGGATATGGGAAATAGAATCCGTCAACGTTGCTCTCCTTCACGTTCATGATAGAACGTTCTTGAGATAAGGTCTCCCATCATGGGAGGGTCAAGGCCTAATGCACAATGGAAGGTCTTGACCATTCCTTAGAAGATAAGAGCTGAGACGATTTCTTTCGTCAATAAAGAGGGTTACGAACGGACCGCTTGAGCCAGAGAGCGGATTTTTGCAAGGGCTGTGGGGATGCTCTTTTCTGTTGCCTTTCCGTCCTGGAATGTCGCGGCCATTTCTTTAATGATCGCTGAGGCGACGACAGCACCATCGGTGATCTTAGAGGCTGAACGGGCTTGTTCGGGTGTCGTGATTCCAAAACCGGCGACGACGGGAAGAGAGGTTGCGCGCCGTAAGCGTGTCATTGCTTGTGTTAATTGTTCTTCTGTCGCGCTGTTCGTGCCGGTAATACCTGTGATGGTCACATAATACACAAAACCTGTCGCATCTTTCAGAATATGTTTGAGGCGATCATCAGGCGTTGTGGGCGCGGTGAGCAGAATGAGGTCCAGGTGATGAGCGCGTATATGGGGGCGGATGATGTCCGCTTCTTCTGGAGGAAGATCGACAATAATGAGGCCGTCGACTCCCGCCTGCGCTGCGTCTTTGCAAAAACGCTCAACACCATAGCGATCAATCGGATTGAAATATCCCATGAGAACAATGGGCGTTGTTTTATGCGTATGGCGAAATTGTGTTATCATCTCGAGTACACCAGCCAGCGTAGCGCCCGCTTTGAGGCCTCGTTGGGCAGCGAGTTGAATGGTCGGACCGTCGGCCGATGGGTCAGAAAAGGGAATACCGACTTCAATAATATCAGCTCCGGCATCGACCATGCCGTTCAGTAAAGACAGCGATGTCTCACGATCGGGATCAAAGGCTTCAAGATACGGGATAAGAGCGCCGCGCTCTTCTTTTTTAAGGGCGTCAAAACAGGCTTTAATACGGCTCATGGTTAGAATTCCTTTATAGTTTGACGCCAAGATGGGCGGCGACGGTGGGGACGTCTTTGTCTCCACGTCCAGAAAGATTCACGATCAGGTTTTTGTCTTTGTTTAAAGTCGGCGCGAGATGGCAGGCATAAGCGACTGCGTGAGCACTTTCCAGGGCAGGAATAATCCCTTCTAAGCGTGTGAGCTGTTGAAAAGCGTCAAGGGCTTCTTGATCAGTTGCTTGCACATAGTGGACACGACCAATCTCATGAAGCCATGAATGCTCTGGCCCAATGCCAGGATAATCAAGGCCAGCGCTGATGGAATGGGCTTCTGTGATTTGTCCATCACTGTCTTGTAGGAGATAGGTGCGGTTGCCATGAAGGACGCCTGGAACACCTTGCGCGATCGAGGCAGCGGTTTTCCCGCTCTTCATCCCAAGGCCCCCCGCTTCAACGCCGTAAAGAGGGACGTCTAAATCATCAAGGAAGGGATGGAAAATTCCCATTGCGTTGGACCCTCCACCAATAGCGGCAATGATCCCGTCAGGCAAGCGCCCTGTTTGTTCTTGAATTTGAACGCGTGCTTCATCACCGATGACGGACTGGAAGTCACGCACCATAGCGGGATACGGGTGCGGGCCAGCGACGGTGCCAACGAGGAAATAGGTATTATCCACATGGGCGACCCAATCGCGCATGGCTTCATTCATGGCATCTTTTAAGGTGCCGGCTCCAGCCGTGACGGGGGTCACTTTGGCTCCTAAAAGATGCATGCGAAAGACATTGGGCTTTTGCCGTTCGACGTCGGTTGCCCCCATATAAATGACGCATTCCATCCCAAAGAGGGCACAGACTGTAGCGGTGGCAACACCATGCTGCCCAGCACCTGTCTCTGCGACAATGCGTGTTTTCCCCATGCGGCGGGCGAGGAGTATTTGTCCCATCACATTATTGAGTTTGTGTGATCCCGTATGGTTGAGTTCTTCTCGTTTAAGGTAAATCTGAGCGCCGCCCAGTGTCTTGCTAAGACGTTGAGCGTGCCAGAGTGGGCTGGGGCGGCCGACATAATCACGGAGATAGCGTTTAAGTTCTTTTTGGAAGGCAGGGTCATCTTTTGCTTTTTTATAAGCCTCATCAAGGTCAAGCATAAGAGGCATGAGCGTTTCAGCGACAAAACGGCCACCAAACTGTCCGAAGTGACCGGAGGCGTCTGGTCCGGAACGGAGTGAATTCGTTTTTTGATGTGGTGCAGTCATATGGAAGTTCCCGATAATAGTCGTCGTAAGAAAAAGGATTAGGATGGTGGTGTAAGCTCTGGTTCTTCACGTCCTGTAAGGGCTGCCTTTACCAAAGCTTCCTGTTGCGCCTTGTGGGTATTCGCGTTGCCTGTTGCGGGAGAAGCGGCGGCATCACGCCCTACATAGCGCAAGCGCGGCACAGGATGGCCTATATCACGCAGCGTGTATTCGATACGGCGATCAATAAAGCGCCATGCCCCACTATTACGCGGCTCTTCTTGGCACCAAATAATGTCGGTCGCGGTGAGATGGCGCGATAGAATGTCAGCCAATGCGTGATGGGGATAGGGGTAGAGTTGTTCCATACGGATCAACGCAATATTGTCCAACTTCTGAGCATCTCGTGCTGCAAGAAGGTCATAGTAAACTTTACCAGAACAGATGACGAGACGCTGGGCATTCTCCGGCGTGGTGTGGTCTTCCAGAACGGGTTGGAAACGCGTATGAGGCCCGAGCTCTTCTAGTTGAGAGACGGCGTGTTTGTGGCGTAGCAGCGATTTGGGGCTAAAGACAATAAGGGGTTTGCGGCATCGCCGGGCAATTTGGCGCCGTAAAGCATGGAAGAAGTTTGCAGGGGTTGTGGGCATACACACACGCAGATTATTTTCTGCACAAAGCTGAAGAAAACGCTCTGGTCGTGCGGAAGAATGTTCTGGCCCTGCGCCTTCATAACCATGTGGCAGAAGAAGTGTCAGACCAGAGGTTCGAAGCCATTTTGTCTCTCCCGCAGCGAGGAATTGATCAATAATGATTTGTCCACCGTTAGCGAAGTCACCAAACTGAGCCTCCCATAAGACCAGAGCCTCTGGGTTGCCGAGTGAGTAACCATATTCGAACCCTAGAACCCCATATTCAGAGAGGGGAGAGTTCCAAATATGGACAGGGGCTTGGCGACGAGAAATATGAGCAAGTGGCGTGTAAGTTTCACCCGTTTTTTGGTCCGTGAGCACAGCATGGCGCTGGCTGAAAGTGCCGCGCTCGCTATCTTGACCAGAAAGACGCACAGGATGGCCATCAAGAGCTAGTGTGCCGAAAGCGAGCGCCTCTGCGGTTGCCCAGTCGATAGGGCCATGGTCGTGCAGGGTTTTGTCTCGTGTTTTAAGCTGACGGGCGAGGCGTGGATGGACATGAAAGCTACGTGGTGTGGCTGTGAGTTTTTCTGCTACATCATGAAGGCGAGGGAGCGGCACGCCGGTCATAGGCTGAATACGTTGAGGTGTATCCTGCAGACGCGTAGGGTCTTGCGGGCTGTAATCGAGCCATTCGGTCGGGTCAGGACGGTACGTTTGAGCTTTGTCGAAGGCTTCTTGCAAAGAAGCCTGCGTTTCATCCCAGAGGCGTTGACTATCGTCTGTTGTTATTTGTCCTTGATGTTGAAGCTGTTCTGCATAGAGCTTACGCACTGTGGGATGGTTTTGGATTTTATGGACCATAGCAGGTTGGGTAAAACCTGGGTCATCTGTTTCATTATGGCCATGGCGGCGGTAGGCGATGATATCAATGACGATGTCTGTGCCAAATTCCTGACGCCAATCATGGGCAAGGGCCGCGCAGCGGGCTACGGCATTGGGATCATCCCCATTGACGTGCAGAATGGGGGCTTGCACGGTTTTGGCGACGTCACTGTTCCAGATTCCGGAATGAGATTCTTGTTGGCTGGTCGTAAAGCCAATTTGGTTGTTGACGATTAGATGGACGGTACCGCCTGTACGATAGCCCTTCAAACGAGAGAGTTGGAGGCTTTCATACACGACGCCTTGCCCTGCAAAAGCGGCATCCCCATGGACCAAAATACCAAGGAATTTATTGCGCTCTACGTCTTTTTCACGGTCTTGGTCTGCGCGAACGCGCCCCATCACAATGGGGTCTACAGCTTCAAGATGTGAGGGGTTGGGGAGCAGCGCCATGCGGAGGCGATGGGTCCCATGTTCCAAGGTGGTGGCCGTTCCTAGATGATATTTTACATCGCCTGAAACAGGGATGCCCTCAGGATGGAACGCTTTTCCGGCAAATTCACTAAAAATAGCTTCATAAGGTTTTTGAAGAATGTTCGCCATGACGTTCAATCGACCGCGATGGGGCATGCCAAGCGAGATAGAACGTACGTCGTCCTTTATGGCTTTATTAATGAGAGTTTGTAGGGCGATGTTAAGACTTTCGCTGCCTTCTAAGCCAAAACGGCGCATTCCTGTGAAACGCTGTTGACAAAAAGCCTCGAACCCTTCTGAACGCGTTAGAAGAGCGAGAATTTCAGCGGGGGTGATAGGAAGGGCAGTATTTTTGGGTGTCTCGAACCGATCGATCCACCATTGTCTCTGCTTATCATCAAGGAGGTGCATAAATTCAGCACCAATTGCACCACAATAGACCTGCCGAAGATGTGCGAGCAGAGAAGGGTCAGCATTCTGTGGGCATAACGCAGGAATGTCGCGTGGACGTTGTAACCCCAGCGGGTCTAGTTTGGCATGCAAATGCCCACAGAAGCGGAAGGCATTTTTCAGCCTTTCTGCTTTGAGCTCATCCGTGTTTTCAGGTGTGGCATGAACCGGGATGACTTCCCCTAATGTCGCGAACAACATGGCAAAGCTTGGATCCACAGAGGTAGGATCTTTTTGCCACAACGCATGAAGCTCGCTGAGATATGCGAGATTTTCGCCATTAATAACGTGGCGGGATTCATGCGTGTTGTTCGTCGTCATAAGGTCTTTCCCCGAAACAGAGCCCCCCGTTTTAACGCATCACCAACAGAAGACAAAGGGCGCGTATTAAAACGTGTAAAAGTAACTTGCTGCATGACTAGAAATGGCATTAGCGTGCAGGTCTATGAAGCCCATTATTCGTCTTAATTATGATGCTGTACGGCATGCACCAGTGGTTAATGAGCCATGTCCGCATCTTGTCGTGCCAAATTTTATTTCAGGAGAGTCTCTGCGTCACATTCTCTCATGGCGACCAGAGATTCGTTCAGGCGGGTCTTATCCGTTGGAAGCTTTGTCCTTGAGGCCTGAGCTGGCAAAAATGATGGCTGAGTTTCAGGGGCCAATGTTAAAGGAAATTGTCGCCGAGAAATTTGATCTTGATATTGGCAAGGCGCCAAGCATGGTCACGATGCGCGGTCAGACACGCGAGAAAGATGGGCGGATCCATCGTGATAGTGCGTCAAAACGGGTGACAATTTTGCTTTATTTGAACGACCCTGCTCAAGATTGGGGGACGCATGAAGGGTGTTTGCGCTTTTTAAATGGCCCTCATGATATAGAAGATTATGCGAGTGAAATTCCGCCGGTAGGGGGAACGTTGGTTGTGTTCCCCAATGGGCCCAATACATGGCATGGGCATCGGCAATATGTTGGACCGCGCTATACGGTGCAGTTAAATTATATGGCGGTAGGTCGGCGGACACGTCATGAATTACGTCGGCATAAGCTTTCAGCATGGTGGAAAAGCTTACCTTTTGTTGCTTAGGGGGAGGGGTAGGCTCTTCTCTGGTGCAGTGTTACGATATCCTGACAATCATGAAGCATGCCTCCTTGAGAGCGTGAAGCAGTGTAACAACATAGTTCAGTGATGACGGGTAGTGAAGAAGCCTGAAGAGAGGAATTTATGGGATATAAGGTTGCTGTTGTTGGTGCAACGGGGGCAGTGGGGAGGGAGCTTCTCCGTATTCTGGATGAACGTCAATTTCCAGTGGATGCGATTGCAGCTCTTGCTTCTGGCCGTTCTGTGGGGCGTGAGGTTTCTTTTGGTGATAAAAAAGTTCTGAAAATCCAGAACTTGGAAACCTTTGATTTTACGGGATGGGACCTGGCCCTGTTCTCGCCAGGGGCTGCGGTTTCGGCGGTATATGCTCCAAAGGCGGCAGCACAGGGGTGTATTGTGGTCGATAACACCTCGCAGTTCCGTATGGAGCCAGGGATTCCGTTGGTGGTGCCTGAAGTGAATGCGCAGGCTTTGCATAAAGCAAAACGGGGGATTATCGCCAATCCGAATTGTTCAACGGCGCAAATGATGGTGGCGTTGAAGCCATTGCATGATCTGTTTCATATTGAGCGTGTTGTGGTCTCGACGTATCAGGCGGTATCGGGTTCTGGAAAAGCCGGCATGGATGAGCTGTTTAACCAGACAAAAGGCAGCTTTGTGCATGATGCGCCAGAAATTACTCAATATACGAAGCAGATTGCTTTTAATGTTATCCCACATATTGACCGTTTCATGGAGGATGGCGCGACCAAAGAGGAATGGAAGATGGCTGTTGAGACGCGCAAGATTTTAGATCCCGATATCAAAGTATTGGCAACATGTGTGCGTGTGCCCGTCTTTATTGGTCATTCTGAGGCGATCAGTATTGAATGCTCCAAGCCTGTTGATTTGAAAAAAGCCCGTCATGCGTTGCGTAATGCTCCGGGTGTTATTCTGCGTGATGAGCGTGAAGATGGTGGTTATGTCACGCCAATTGAGTGCGTAGGGGAGGATGATACCTACGTGTCACGGTTGCGCATTGACCCAACGGTCGAGAATGGATTGGCTTTTTGGTGTGTGTCGGACAATTTGCGCAAAGGGGCAGCGCTCAATGCTGTGCAAATCGCAGAGAGTTTGGCGGAACAACATTTGCTCGGGCCAAATAGTCCGTTAGTGAAAGCGGCTCATATAGGGTAGTTATTTCCTCTTTGTAATTAAGAGGGGGATGCCTATATTTGAGGGACTATGGCTTATTTCACCTATACTCCCCCTCGTAATCCTGTCCCGCTTGAAGGGCGGGTAGGAATCTTGCTCGTTAATCTCGGAACGCCAGATAATACGGGTTATCTGGCAGTGCGCCGGTATCTCAAAGAGTTCTTGTCAGATCGGCGGGTTATTGAGGCACCTCCGATTATTTGGCAGCCCATTCTGCAGGCGGCTGTGTTAAGTCGTCGCCCTTTCGAGAGTGGTGCCAATTATGCACGTATTTGGGATAGACAGGAAAATGCATCGCCTCTGTTGGTTTATACGAGGCGTCAAGCTGAAAAGCTTGCGGAGCGCTTCCGAGCAGAAGGTGTGCCCGTAACGTATGGTATGCGTTATGGAAATCCTTCGATTAAATCGGCCGTTGAAGAATTGATGGATCGTGGATGTGACCGCATTGTCACCATTCCTCTTTATCCGCAATATTCGGCAACAACGACGGCAACGGCCAATGATCAGCTTTTCCGCACATTAATGCGTTTGCGGCGTCAGCCGTCAATTACCACGGTTCCCTCTTTTCCGGATCATCCGCTCTTCATTAAAGCGTTGGAAACATCCGTGCGTGAGACTTTGGCGGGGCTCTCTTTCAAGCCACAACGCCTTGTTGCCTCTTATCATGGGTTGCCAAAAAGCTGCGTAGAGCAGGGCGATAGCTATCAAGATGAATGCGCTCGTACAACACGTGCTTTGGTGAGAGCGCTTGGCTTGCGAAGTGAGCAAGTCCCAATGACATTCCAATCACGCTTTGGGCCGATGGAATGGTTGCAGCCTTATACAGCCCCTTTTGTGCAAGCACTGCCGTCACAGGGGATTACGCGGATCGCCGTTATCATGCCAGGTTTTATGGCTGATTGTATTGAGACATTAGATGAAATTGGTAACGAATTGCGTGAAGAATTTATGGAAGCGGGGGGAGAAGAATTCGCAATTGTTCCATGCTTGAATGATTCTAACGGTGCGATTGATCTTCTAGAAGATTTGGCCCGTCGCCATATGGCTGGGTTTCGCGCACGATAAAATAGGTCTTTTATAAGATCAACAAGGCCTCCCCCGATAAATTCAATATTGGGGGAGGCCTATAGAGGCTTATGCCTTATTGAGCAGCAGGTGTTGCTGCTGGTTGTGTTGCAGGCTGAGCAGGGATGCTGTTGCCTGGTGTTTTGTGTTCAGCATCATAAGCATCAGCTTTTTGAGCAGCTGTCAGCTTTAAATTTTTAACGCTTGGGTCATTCGCGTGCTCTTTATCCCACGCTGCAGCTTTGATGCGTAGCCCCTTACGGTATTTATGGCGTTGATACATACCCACAACGCAGCCCCCGACAGCGCCGATGACGCTATGGCCCTTGGCAACATGTCCTGCAACAGCGCCGGCAGCACCATACTTGATGCAGCCACCCGGTTCGGCCATGGCTGTTGCACCAGAGCTTACCAGCATTGCTGCGGCGAGAAGAGAACAAAATTTACGGTTCATAAGGTTTCCTTACCCAAGGCATTCCTAACGAGGTAGAACAATTCTTCTACCAAGAAACGGAATATTTAAAAAGGGAATGAGGAGCGTTTGAAAGACAAACAAGACAAGTTTGAGCTTTAGAGTAAAAAGCATGGTCGGAGTGAGAGGATTCGAACCTCCGGCCCCTGCGTCCCGAACACAGTGCTCTACCAAGCTGAGCTACACTCCGATCTGGTGAGACTTTCCTACTCTGGGAAATAGCATTGTGCAAGAGGTGAAGTGCTGCCTTCTGGTGTTCGTGCCCCCTATTCTCCATGACCATAGAAGATAGGGGGAGTGAGACTGTTAGAGAGCTTTCTCTAATGCTGGGAGTATGTCGAAAAGATCACCCACAATGCCATAATCGGCAACTTTGAAAATAGGCGCATCCGGATCAATGTTAATAGCCACAATGACGCGGCTATCTTTTATTCCCGCTAGATGCTGGAGTGCACCTGAGAGACCGACAGCGATGTAGAGCTCTGGGGCGACGACCTTACCTGTTTGTCCCACCTGCATTTCGTTAGGGGCAAAGCCGGCATCGACAGCTGCACGAGAGGCACCAATGGCAGCATTTAATTTGTCAGCAATTGGCTCCAAAAGCTTCTGGAAATTACCGGCATCTTTAACGCCCTTACCGCCGGAGATAATCACACGGGCGACTTCGAGTTCTGGGCGGTCAGAATGTGAGAATTCCACTTTGACGAAGTGGCTTTTATCATAACCACCTGGAGCTCCAAGTGTCTCTACAGGAGCGTTTCCACCTTCTGCGGCGACTGGGTCAAAGCTTGAGCCGCGAACGGTGAGGACTTTAATGCGATCAGAGGATTGAACCGTAGCGAGTGCGTTGCCTGCATAGATAGGACGCACAAACGTATCGTCATTTTTGATCTCGATCACATCAGTGAGAGGCTGGACGTCGAGAAGACCGGCAAGACGTGGCAGTATGTTTTTGCTGTTTGCTGAAACAGCGCTGACAATGTGAGTATAATTCTCAGCGAGTGTCGCAAGAAGAGCAGCGGCGGGTTCTGCAAGAAGATGAGGAAGGTTTGTTACGTGCAGAACTTTACGAACATTGGCGAGCTTAGCAGCATTTTCTGCATTGTCGCCAAAGAGGATCACATCAACATCGCCAAAGCGTGATGCTGCTGAGATCGCGGAGCGAGAAGCCTGGCGAACAGTTCCCTGTTCGGTCTCAATCAGAACAAGAGCTGTCATTAGAGTACCTTTGCTTCTGTCTTGAGTTTATGGACGAGCTCATCCACCGTTTCCACAATAACGCCTGCCTGACGTTCAGGTGGTTCAGAGACATTCACCACTTTTAGGCGAGGCGTCAGGTCAACACCGAGAGACTCAGCGTCCAGGGTTTCGAGGGGTTTTTTGCGTGCCTTCATGATATTGGGCAAGGACGCATAACGTGGCTCGTTAAGGCGCAAATCCGCTGTGATGACTGCTGGAAGTGAGACGTTAACAACCTCAATACCGCCATCGACCTCGCGTGAAACCTCTGCTTTGCCATCATGTATCTTGACCTGGCTCGCAAATGTTGCCTGTGGCCATCCCAACTTGGCAGCAAGAATTTGTCCCGTCGCGTTCATATCATCATCGATCGCTTGTTTCCCCATGCTGACTAGGCCTGGGTTTTCGCGCTCGACGATGACCTTAAGAAGGTTAGCAACGGCAAGAGGTTCCAGCGCTGCGTCTGTGCGGACAAGAATCGCTTGGTCGGCCCCCATAGCCATCGCTGTACGGAGCGTGTCCTGTGCGGCTTGTGGCCCGATGGAAACGACAACAACCGAACTTGCATGGCCTTTTTCGCGGAGGCGAATGGCTTCTTCAAGTGCGATCTCATCGAAAGGATTCATGGACATTTTCACGCCCTGAGTTTCGACACCACGACCATCAGCCGCAACACGCGGCTTGATGTTATAATCAACAACCCGTTTGACGGGGACAAGAACTTTCATCGTCATCTTTCGCTACTGTCGCCGCTGATAAGAATGACACGTAGGTTAATATACCTGCGTGAAAAAGTCATATTCTGGTCCTGTATAGCTGATTCTCATTACATACCGGAAGAATAGTTTGGACCACTTCCTCCCTCGGGAGGGCACCAACGAATATTTTGTTGGGGATCCTTGATATCGCAACTTTTACAATGCACACAATTTTGTGCATTAATACGCAAGTATTTTTCCCCATCTTCACGTGTATCGGCTTCGTAAACACCTGCGGGACAATAACGACTTTCTGGCGACGCATAGCGGGTCTCATTGACGTCATTCCAAATGGCGGGGTTACGCAGTTTCAGGTGGGTAGGCTGATTTTCATCATGGCTAATGCCACTGAGGAAAACAGAACTCGTGCGGTCGAACGTGATAATATCATCCGGCTTAGGGTAGGCGATTTTGGGAGCCTTATTCGCTGGTTTGAGTGTTGTATTATCCGCATGAGGGTGGCGTAATGTCCAAGGCGCATTGCCTCGAAAGATCATGCTATCAATCCCACTATAAAGCGCGCCGACATGCATCCCCCATTTGGAGAAAGCCGGGCGGATATTGCGGGCTGCATGCAGTTCAGACCACAGCCAGGATTGACGCAAAAGGTCCTGGTAACTTTGCGCTTCGGCACGATCATGCTCAAGGGCCGCCAGAACGGCGTCAGCGGCAATCATACCGGACTTCATGGCTGTATGCGTGCCTTTGATTTTGGGCATATTGAGGAACCCAGCACAATCTCCTGTTAACACGCCACCGGGGAAGCTAGGGCGTGGAAGAGATTGCAACCCACCTTCGGAAAGAGCACGGGCTCCGTAGCTGATGCGCCGTCCACCTTCGAAATGATGACGGAAAGCGGGATGTGTTTTGGTTCGTTGCATTTCCTCAAAAGGGGAAAGCCATGGATTGCTGTAATCCAGTGCTGTGACGAACCCATAAGAGACGAGATTCTCACCGAAATGATAGAGAAAAGCGCCGCCATAAGTGTGTGCATCGAGTGGCCAGCCAAAGCTATGTTGCACAAAGCCAGGGCGATGTTTTTCTTTAGGGATCTCCCACACTTCTTTAATGCCGAGGCCATAGGTTTGTGGGTCAATACCATCACGGAGATTATATTGGGCGATGACGTCAGCACTGAGAGAGCCGCGTGCCCCCTCGGCAAAGATGGTTTGACGCGCACTTAGGATCATTCCTGGCGTAAAGTCCGCTTTATGCTTACCTTCGCGGTCAATCCCCATATCGCCGGTTATAATCCCTGCAACACGTCCTTCTTGGATATGGAGTTGGGCAGCCGCAAAGCCGGGATAAATTTCTACGCCTAATGCTTCAGCTTGTTCTGCAAGCCAACGGCAGAAATCCCCAAGTGAAATAACATAATTACCGCGATTATCCATTTGCGGCATGAGCACATGCAATGCAGGAACGGAGATGGCGCGTTTTTCAGTAAGGTAAAGGAGCTTTTCTTCGGATACGGGGGTATTGAGAGGAGCGCCTCTTTCCTTCCAATCAGGAAAGAGTTCAGCGAGGGCTCGTGGCTCAATGACAGCGCCAGAAACAATATGGGCGCCGATTTCACTGCCTTTATCGAGCAGACATACAGAGAGCTCCGGGTTCTTCTGTCGGAGGTGAATAGCAGCGGAAAGTCCAGCTGGACCACCGCCTACGATCACAACATCGAAGGCCATTTCATCTCGTTCGATGGCGTTATCGTCGATTTTAGACTGTGTCATAGGTGTGGTCTCCTACGCATGAAAAACGTTGAGAGTGTTTGTCTGTGCGGTATGTCACCCACGACGGACAAAGGTCCAGTAAAAAGGTTGGCGTCCTTCTCTGAAGGCTTTCGCTTCATAGCGTGTTGCGGACCAATCAGAGGGGCGCTCGAGTGCTGGGGCCGGGGCATCAAAGAGGGATTGCTGTGTCATGACATCATTCACCCATTCTTGATAAACAGGGTGATCACTCGCGACACGCCAGAGGGCACCAGGTTTAAGAAGACGTGCCATCTGGCGGATATTGTCAGGGTGTATAAAACGGCGTTTTGCATGGCGCGCCTTTGGCCATGGATCGGGGAACATGAGATAGGCGCGGTCTAAACATTGGTCGGGTAGTTCACGCAACAGAATGCGCGCATCTTCTCCCCAAAGGCGTAGATTTTCTGGTGGTGGTGCGGTGGCTTCTTCTCCTTCCGGAATAATGCGGGAGAGCAGAGAGCATAGACCATTATCGAAGACTTCTGATGCGATATAGCCGACATCAGGGTGGTGTGCAGCTTGTTCAAAAGCATGTTCGCCATTGCCAAAACCAATTTCGAGAAAGATTTTTTTGACAGGTTTTGAAAAGCCGTTATGCGGGTTTTGGAAAGCGTTAAATGTGACCCGTGGTAACGCCTCATCAAGAAGGCGTTGCTGGCGTGGGCGAAGGGGGTGGCCACGCTGGCGACCATAAAGGCGTTCTGGCTGAGGTTTAAGATCGTCGAGCAACGTGTTGATCACACTATAGTTGAAGAGGACAAAACCCCTGTCTGTTGGTTGATAAGTTCATCAGACAGGGGGGGATTAAGGTGGAGAAAATGCTCTCCATCACGGGGGGTGATTAGCGATTTAGAGCGTTTTTCAGCGTGTCTGCAAGATCAGTATTTTCCCACGTGAAATTATCAAGAGCAGGGTCAGGGATACGGCCAAAGTGACCATAAGCTGATGTCTTGGTATAAATCGGACGATTTAGGCGCAGATGTTGACGGATACCACGCGGGGAAAGGTCCATAATCTCATTGAGGAGTGCGCCAAGACGCACTTCATCAACGTCCTTACCTGTTCCGTCCAGATCGACATAAATGGATAGCGGGCGAGACACGCCGATAGCGTAACTGAGTTGGATGGTGCAACGGTCCGCTAAGTCAGCCGCAACGATATTCTTAGCGAGATAACGGGCTGCATAAGCGGCTGAACGGTCAACTTTAGTGGGGTCTTTCCCAGAAAAAGCACCACCACCATGAGGGGCAGCGCCACCATAAGTATCAACAATGATCTTACGCCCGGTTAGCCCAGCATCACCGTCAGGCCCGCCGATAACGAAGTTACCTGTTGGGTTGACGTAAAACTCATGCTCTGGGCACATCCATCCTTCGGGAAGTACCTCGCGGACAGTTTCACGCACCATCTCGCGAATAGTATTTTGACGCATGTCTGCCATATGTTGTGTCGACACAACGACAGAGGTGGCCCCGATGGGCTTACCGTCGACATAACGCAGTGTGACTTGGCTTTTTGCATCTGGGAGAAGGCCGACACCACGCGCATCATTGGTTTTGCGGTAGTCGCGGATTCTTTCTAGAATGCTTTGAGCATAGAAAAGAGGAGCTGGCATTAATTCTTCAGTTTCGCGTGTTGCAAAACCGAACATGATGCCTTGATCGCCCGCACCCTCGTCTTTCTCGCCGTCGCTATCAACGCCAACAGCAATATCAGCAGACTGCGCGTGCAGGTAGGATGTAATGTCTGCTTTTTTCCAAGAGAAGCCTTCTTGGTCGTAACCGATATCTTTGATCGCCTCGCGGGCACGGTCGATCAGAGTCTTTTCAACAGATTCCGGTCCACGAACCTCACCAGCGAGGATGACACGATTGGTCGTCACCAAGGTCTCGCAGGCCACGCGGGCTTCTGGGTCAGCAGCCATATAAGCATCAAGAACCGTATCAGAAATACGGTCTGCTACTTTGTCCGGATGACCTTCAGAGACAGATTCAGAAGTGAAAAGAAAATCGCCGTGATTGCGCACTCAGGGACCTCACAGGGAATGAGTGGTGAAAAAAAAGCCACGACGCCCCTGTGTTGTAGGGAGAAGCCGCAGCATCAGGGTCTTCCCGCTTGGCGGAAATATTCTTCTGGGTCAAGAGGGAAGGCGAAGAAACCTTTCCCTCTTTTGACATCTATTGCATGAAAAGAGAGCTTATTTTCTTAAAACATCCTCCATTGTGTAGAGGGCTGGTGATTTGTTTTGTGCAAGCCAATGAGCGGCTTTTAGAGCGCCTCGTGCGAAGACGCGGCGGTCGAGAGCGCGATGCGAAAGGGTGATTTCTTCGTCTTGTGTGAAAAAGTGAAGATCATGCTCCCCGATCACTTGTCCCCCGCGTAATGAGGCAAAGCCAATGGCTCCATCAGGGCGCTTTCCGTTCTGATTTGCGCGCGCAACACTTTCGAAATCCACATGGCGGCCTTCGGCGACGGCACGGCCAATCGCTAAAGCAGTTCCAGAAGGGGCATCAAGCTTTTGGCGATGGTGAACTTCCAGAATTTCGGCATCGTAATCAGGGAGGGAAGCTCCAAGCTCACGGGCAAGAGAAAGAAGCATCGTGAGGGCGGGTGAAAAATTCGCGGCTTGAAGGACGGCAATATGTTGAGAAGCGTTTTCAATCGCCTTACGGGCCTCTTCGTTGAGGCCTGTTGTTCCTATCACCCACGCACAACCTGCCGCGGCAAAGGCGTGAGCATGAGTGGGGATGAGGCTAGCATGACTGACATCAATGATCACATCGCATTGTTTTGCAAGCTCTTCCGCACGGCTGACGATATGGCGAGAGGGGTCAGCCTTGCGTGATAAGCCTCCTACAAGGAGTGATCCTGCCTCTTCGGCGCAGAGGGAACCAAGTCGACCGGTGATTCCGGCAATACCAATACGAGGGGAAGTAAGCATAGTCATAGGCGAATCATGCGTGCTTCAGCGAAGAAGGCAAGCGATTCTTGGTTAAGACTTCATGGTGGGATGTTAATTTTGTGCTAGAATGTAAAAGAAAGTTATCAAGAGGTTTGGTAAATTGTGGCTCATAAATGTTACTAATTTAACGCACCAACTCCGAATAGAATTTGATTGATATATAAAAAAATATTTAATTAAAAAACAAGATATTTTATTTTTATAGCGTAATGCCAAGTATACTGTTTGTATATCGATAAGAAAATATGTCTTGTTAGTTGGGATTATAATGTTGAATTGTTTGTTAATTTTACAATTGGTCTTGGTTTGTGATTATACTCTAGAGGAGAAAAATTGTTAATTATATAACAATTATTATAGATGTTGTTTTGGATTTTAATTAGTCTGTAGTGCAGTTCTGGGACTCTATTTCCGGTATCGGTATAGAGGCTTACATTTGTAGTGGCATATAGCGTTGACTATTAAATAGGTATAATTTATCAGAGTTGCTCAATCTTTTTATAAGACTCTTGATAAGTAGTCTATCTAATTAGGGATGCTGGCATGCCTTCAGTTCTACCAGATTCAGGAACGTACCAGCTTAGTATTTTTAAACTTCAAGCGGGGTTTAAAGAAGCAGGGATTCCTGATGGTTACAAATATGTAGCAAATGATAAGCCTGACCAGTATGACAGTAAAACCGAGTATACGTTGGGATCGGGAGGAAATACTGTAAGCCCTGGTGTGATGGTTACATTTGGAGTTAATGCTCAAAAAAGACATACAATTTCTATAAAATATGGAAATGGCAGTGTAAAAAATTTTTCTGTTAGTCGAGAATATTCGTCTGACGATCCTTCAGTTATTATCGTGCAGGATAGTTCTCCTGTTACGGGGGTAGTTAATGGGAGGACCCGGACCGGCTCTGATCGTGACTGGTATATGATTGCTAACCCGACTGTTGACCCTAAGAAGTATATTGGTAAAACGATTGATCATTACTTTAATACGAGCGAGCCGAATACTCCGGATGTATATTATTTAGGAAACATTATGTTTTCTGAGGATAATATTCCAGGAGGAGGCCCCAATGGGAAAGATAAAGGGGGGTCCAATGAGAATAATAATACATTTAATCCCTGCTATCTCGCGGGAACTTTGATTCGTACTCCTAATGGGGATGTAAAAGTTGAGGATCTCAAAATTGGAGATGTTGTTTCCATATATAAGGATGGAAAACTTGAGGCGCATCCACTTCGGTGGGTTGGGAAGAGTCGCGTTTATGTCCGCCATGGTATAAATGACGGAAAGGCGGAATATCCGGTACGCATTCAACAAAATGCTTTAGCAGATAACGTTCCGTCGCAAGATCTTTTTGTGACTCCTGAGCATTGCATGTTTGTGGAAGGGGTTTTTATTCCAGCCCGAATGCTCGTTAATGGTTCCACTGTTGCTTATCAGAATGATGTAACAGAATATGATATTTACCATGTTGAAACCGAAAAGCATTCTGTTATTTGGGCTAATGATGCGTTGTCTGAGACTTATTTAGACACCGGATCAAGGCATGTATTTAGTGTGTTTGCGAGCATTAATGCGTCATCAGAGAATTTAGAGCAATATCGCAAAACGTGGGAAAAGGATGCCGCGGCACCGCTTGTGACGCGTAGGGATGTTGTTGAGCCAATTTGGAAAGATGTTGCTCAACGCGCGGGGTGTGTGTTGTCAGCTCATGAAACAACGGAAGAGCCTAATCTGCGTCTTATGATTGATACGGGCGAGGTTCTTCTCCCTTATCGTGTGAGTAACCAACATTATTTATTTCGTTTACCTGAACGGGTAGCGAATGTCCGTATTTTGTCACGGACTTCACGTCCATCCGAAGTTGTTGGGCCTTTTGTGGATGATCGGCGAAATCTTGGTGTGTTGATTGATGATCTTCGTCTATTCCAGGATGATGGGTGTTCGATCATAGAAACACCATTTCAAGAATCTTCATTGCAAGGATGGGATGTAATTGAGGCTTCGCATTGTCGGTGGACAAAAGGTGATGCGCTTCTCCCTGTTGGGAACACATCATCTATGCGTGTCTTAAGCATACATGTTCAGAAAGCAGGGCCTTATCGTATTGAAGATGAGGCTTCTGACTCTTCTTACTCTGAAGCTTCATTTTTAATGAGTGCTTAGTTTTATAGAAAACCACTTTCCTTTATTAAGGAGAGTGGTTTTTTACAAACGAATAGGCCAGGCTTATCCTTCTAGGAGGGAAGCCCCTATATAGTGGCCGTCTTCTCTTCCTGGGCAGGCAAAGAGAGCGCTTCCGATATGGGTTGTGAATTGATTCATCATATCGAACTTTGCCATGCGTTCGAATATTTTTGTAAAGGCCGTTCGAGGGTCCTGCTGGTAGCAGAGGAATAAAAGACCGGCATCAAATTCGTTTCCTTGGCGCCATGGTGGCCAGCGTTCAGCTGTGAAACTCAGTCCGTTATTATAGGCATAGGCTCTTCTTAAAAGCTGTGCTCCATCATTTTCCTCGGGGGCTGCGAGGCGAGCATGTGAGTTTTCAGCAGTTAAGAGATTTCCGTCTTTGTCTGTTTGCTTCAAGGTCAGGGGATCAAACTCGTGTACTCCGCCGATAGGAGCCCCTGATTTTTTTTGTCTTCCCATGGTTTCTTCCTGGAAAGATACTTTCATTTGGTCCCAATGTTCGAGGGCGATACGGATGATACGGGCAACAAGATAGCTGCCGCCTTCCATCCATGGGCAGGCTTTTGGGTCTGCCCAGATATATTTATCGGCGACCTTTGGGGAATGTGTATCAGGGTTGATAGTTCCGTCTTTGAAGCCCATCAAATTTCGAGGTGTTTGATTTTTGGAAAAATGGGGAAGAAAACCCGCTTGGCTCCATCGTGGTTCAGCGATGCCGTATGCGGCACGTGTTAAAGAACGTGCCGCGTGGAAGGCAGATTGGGGGTCATTGGCACAGCTTTGGACACATAAATCTCCTCCTGAGCGTGCTGCAATAAGTTGATCTCCATTGAAGCGTGGTAAATCTGCTAGAGCGGCAGGTCTACGTGAAAGAAGGTCGTAGCGATCTTTGCCTTCGTGGATAAAAAGACCCGGACCAAATCCAAATGTGAGCGTGAGGTTAGGGGAAGGTAGGCCGATAGTTTCTCCAGAATCTACTGGAGTAGGGGGAGTTTTTTCATTTATTAAAGATGCGGCCATGTCGCTCCAACGCTGCATAAGCGTTATGACGTCACGCCGGTTATCCGTTTTGAGGTCGAACGTTATAAAATAAAGAAAAGGCTGTTGAGGAGTCGTAATCCCCGGTTGATGGTGAAGAGTAGATTTTGCAAGAGCTGAAAGAGGCAAGCTCCCTAATGTTGCTGCTCCACATAATCCACGAATGAAATGACGGCGGTTTAGGGATATGGAATGTTTCTGGCTCATGGTGTGCTCAAATTTAAGGTATTCATATCATCTTCGACATAATAGAAGCCCTTATTATCGGGTGTCATGGCTAGGCCGAAGAGATCGCCGTTTCCTGGAGGTTGCTGAGCCTGATCATTATCAACCCATTGGGCGTAGATTTGTTTCTTCTGTGAGGGATCAATTTCAACGACCTGACCATTGCGGCCATTAGCGACCAGAAGATGATGACCAGGAACCCACATCATAGCTAAAGGCCAATTTAAAAGTTTCCCTTTCGTAATAAGTCGCCCGACAGCGTCATTTTGTCGTGTTACGGGTGTTGTGCGGTGTAAAGCATCGTCTACCGCTGTCACTTCATTATCGTAACCATCGGTTACGTAAAGGGTACCGTCATCATCTAAGGCAAGTCCTGTTGGACCGAAGAGATAGTTATCGCGGTCAGCGCGTGCCGAAAACCCTTTGGCGACGACTGTCTGATGATCTACGACAGGCGGACCATCATGGGGAATGCTAAGATCAAAGCGTACGACAGTCGCTTTTTGTAGAATAGGCGGATAGTGCGTTTTGGGATCCAAAACATTGGGACCTGGAAGGTCGAATCCGGACATGGAAACGAAAATGGAAGCTGTATCGCCATTATCGCGTGATGCAATATCGCCCCATGGGGAGCTGATGTCAGGTCCTTTCCATGTGGTAACCAGTTTTCCCGTGGCATCAAGGACCAGCATACATCCTTCGCCACGTGTCCGTGTTGACCCGTCTTTACTGGGGGCGCTTCCAACAACAACCCATCCTGATTTTAGGACGGTAAGGGCTGTTGTAAGGCCAATTCCACCTGGGCAAGCAGAGAGGTTGGGCGGTAAATTGGCAAAAACGGAGATGTTTTTTGTTTGGGGAGAGTAAGCAACAATGGTTGTCCCTGTCCCTTGAAGATTATTAATATTATTAAAGTTTGTTACTAGAACATCATTTTTATGGAGAATTCCCATATCACGGGGGACAACAACGATGGCGTAAGGGTTGAGGTCTCCATTGCCAGGACTGGTTGAAGCGAGTGTTCTATGGCGATGAATTGTTTCAAGAAATCCTTTTCCTTCGGCATGTGCTCCCGACACGAAAAGAGAAAAAACAAAAGCCAAACTTCCTAAGGATGTTAAAGAACGGGAAAACATATTTTCTACCTTACAGAGCAATATTTGTACGAAAACCGAGGATAAGTTCATCTCGAATGCGGCGGTTTGGATGAATTGGGTTGGGAATACCGCCACTTGGATTGAAGATGTATTGGAAGTCAGGTTGCCATTGCATCCATCCTGTGAATTGATATTGGTATGTTACTTCCACAAAGGTTTCTCCACCCTGAGCGGGGGAATATGTTCCCTGGTAGCGGTGAACGGCTTTATCATTTCGTGCGAGTGCACCACTGACATGTGTGTACCCCATTCCGATACCGAATGTATCATCTGTACGGTAAGGCAGAGGGTCTTTTAATGTCAGACCAAAATTCATGCTAAAATCAATCGGCACACGTTCTGCTTGGGGGACACCCATTGCGCGTCCGAAGATATTAAGAGTGCGGTTTACATCGCTCCGGCTGCGCCAGATCATTTGATCAATGACAGCGTAGAGGCTGAAGGCCCCCCTGTGATTTTTGGGGTTTCCATTACTGTCAGATGATGCGAGAGGTGTGTGTGTATTGTCATAATACTGGTCTGCAAATGGCTCAGAATCATACCATGCCCCTAAACGATAGATGTGCGATAATGGTTGGGGACCATCAGGTGAAACCATTTCTCCAAGGGCAGGGTAAACATATTGGAATTCTATGATGGCCATTACGCCCCTATTTAGGGGGAAGCTTGTGCCAGATCGGTTGCTTTTTTGTGGATCTTCCGACCATGAACGTGATGGGCTTCCGCTGTAAATACCGCCGAGAATATAGAGCGGTGTTGCAGCCCAATATTTTGCGCGTGCACCAAGTGTTGAGAGCGGGTATGCGGGACCACCACCAGGTAAATCTGCGGATGGAACCATAGGCCAGCCGAACATTGTATTGACGAAAGTCAAAGCATTATTGCTAATCATATATTCTTGATCGAGGCTTTGTTGGCCGATCTTAATATCGAGCTGTTGCTGATCAAAAAACTTCTGATCAAACCACAATTCCCACAGTCGCGTTGACCTATCGGCTTCGATGCCACTCGCTGTTTGGAAAACCTGGAGATTGTCAGCACTTAAGCTGCGGCCGTGAATTTGTTCCATGCTGACATTAAAGGTTCCACCATACCATCCAAAAGCCCGTTGTGTATTAACCTGTAAAATAGCTTGTGTTAGGCCGTTATAGGCTGCTCCTCGGTGTACGCCGCCAGTTAAATTTCCCATAACTTCTGACGTTTCTTGAATAGCGAGCGTAGCGCCATATTTTCCTAATTCGGAACGTAGCCCCCACATATTTCCGAGAAGGTTAGAGGTCCTTCGCCAATTTGATAAAAATCCGAATATACCAGAAGATGATTCATCCTCTGCATTCATGGCATTGCCTATATTGACGCGAGGAGGGACAGCATGAGCACGTTCAGAAAATACAAATATACTTGCTGAGAAAGCAAAACTATAGCATAGCCATGGCACTAAACGTTGCAAATTAGAAACATATTGTAACAAAGGTGGAGTCATAAAAATTATCTCCAGTTGAGATTAATTCTTATTATATGTGTAAATTTTTTTTAACAAGAAGCTCTTCATGTGGAAGATGGTAAATTAAATTTTAATTTTTTATGAATGTTTATGACTCACTTTTCCCAAGTGATTAAAATTACATTTTCGTTGTGGTGAGTAAAATATAAATAAAGCCCATATCAAATTGAGTAAAATGATATGGGCTTCATAGATTTTTTGTTTTTAATTTAGTCCCTAATCGCATCTTGTATTAGGGACTTATTTTTAACTTTCGAAAAACTCTTTTACACGAGCAAAGAAACCACTGCTTTCTGGGCTTGCTTTATGGTGGTCTTTTGCATCGCCTTCGAATTCTTCAAGAAGTTCGCGCTGGCGTTTTGTAAGATTTTTGGGGGTTTCTACGGCTACCTGGAGATACATATCTCCTTTAGCTTGAGAGTGCAGGACAGAAAACCCTTTGCCACGGAGACGGAAAGTTTCTCCTGTTTGTGTTCCAGCAGGGATCTTGACTTTGCTACGGCTTCCATCAACCACAGGCACTTCAATTTCTGTGCCGAGCGCTGCTTGTGTCATGCGGAGTGGAACACGGCAGTAGATATTAGCGCCATCACGTTGGAAAAGATCGTGCTCTTCAACGCTAACGAGAACGTAGAGGTCCCCAGGTTGGACACCTTCTCCACCGGCTTCACCTTTTCCAGCGAGGCGGATGCGCGTGCCATCTTCAATCCCAGCAGGAATATCAATTTTTACGGTGTCGCGTGCTGCTTCAGTGCCGCTTCCATGGCACTTCTTGCATGGGTTGCTAACAGTTTGTCCGCTACCATGACAGGTGGGGCATGGGCGTTCGACAAGGAAAAAGCCTTGCTGCGCGCGAACCATACCACGGCCATGACAGGTTGGGCATGTGGTACGTTTTGCGCCTGGGTCTGCTGAACCGCTACCATGACAGGAGGAGCAGGCTTTACGGGTATTGATTTCGACGTCTTTACTGACACCATTAAACGCTTCAATCAGGCCAATGGTCACTTGAACCTGAACATCTGAAGCGCTCTGCTGTTGTGGCCCACGGCGATTCCCACCCATTCCGAACATTTGTTCGAAAATATCGCCCAAACCACCAGCGTCGAAGCCACCAAAACCACCGCCGAAGCCTCCACCGCCTCCGCCCATTCCGCCATTTTCAAAGGCAGCGTGGCCGAAACGATCATAGGCAGCGCGTTTTTGCTCATCTTTCAGAACATCGTAGGCAGCACTGATATCTTTGAATTTTTGCTCAGCTTCTTCGTCCCCTGGGTTACGGTCAGGGTGATAGCGCATTGCTTGTTTGCGATAAGCACGTTTAATTTCGTCACCACTAGCGGTGCGAGAAACACTTAGAAGCTCGTAATAGTCAACTTGCGTGGCCATGTCGGTCCTCGTTTATTCGAGAGAGATCGGCAAGAGGGGCCCCCATGAAAAAAATGGCGCCTTATCCCTTTGGGGGGAGAGGCGCCCTCAGGGGATCGACCATACAGAGGGGGAGCCCCTCTGTATGGTGCGAACTCCGCCTGATTAGTTTTTCTTCTTCTTATCGTCGACGTCTTCGAACTCAGCGTCGACAACATCTTCGTCTTTCTTGCCAGACTGCTGGGCTTCTTCAGCGCCTTGGCCTTCTGTTCCCTGATACGCAGCCTGACCTACTTTCATAGCTGCCTGCGTCAGACGCTCACTTGCGCTCTTGATAGCGTCAGCATTGTCACCACCTAGAGCCTCGCGAGCTGCCTTGATGGCTTCTTCCGCTTCTGTCTTATCGGCAGCTGGGAGTTTATCACCAGCTTCAGAGATAGACTTCTCAGTCTGGTGAATCATACCCTCAGTGCTGTTGCGCAGCTCGATCAGTTCACGACGAGCCTTGTCAGCGGCAGCATTTTCTTCTGCCTCTTTAACCATACGCTCAACGTCAGCATCAGATAGACCACCAGAAGCCTGGATACGGATCTGTTGCTCTTTACCTGTGGCCTTGTCCTTAGCCGATACGTTGACAATACCGTTCGCATCGATATCGAAGGTCACTTCAATCTGAGGCACACCACGGGGAGCTGGAGCAATCCCTTGCAGGTCAAAGTTGCCGAGCAATTTATTGTCAGCAGCCATCTCACGCTCGCCCTGATAGACCTTAATGGTCACAGCAGGCTGGTTATCCTCAGCGGTTGAGAAGGTCTGGCTCTTCTTCGTTGGGATCGTCGTGTTACGATCGATCAAACGTGTGAAGACCCCACCCAGTGTCTCGATACCGAGAGAGAGTGGCGTAACGTCAAGGAGGAGAACGTCTTTAACGTCGCCCTGGAGCACAGCGCCTTGTACGGCTGCACCAATAGCCACCACTTCGTCTGGGTTTACGTTACGAGCAGGCTCTTTACCGAAGAACTCTTTAACACTCTCAATGACCTTCGGCATACGTGTCATGCCGCCGACCAGAATAACCTCATTGATTTCACTCGTTGAAAGACCTGCGTCTTTCAGAGCTTTTTCACAAGGGAGCAGGGAGCGTTTAATGAGATCTTCAACCAAGCTCTCTAATTTAGCACGGCTTAAACGCACGACAAGGTGCTTAGGACCAGAAGCATCGGCCGTGATAAAGGGCAGGTTAACTTCTGTCTCTTTAGCGGAAGAAAGCTCAATCTTAGCTTTTTCTGCTGCTTCCTTCAGGCGCTGTAAGGCCATCTTGTCGCCGCGTAGGTCAACGCCTTGATCACGTTTGAACTCGTCAGCCAAGAACTCAATAATTTTGTTATCGAAGTCTTCACCACCAAGGAACGTATCACCGTTCGTGGATTTTACTTCGATCACACCGTCAGAGATCTCTAGGATGGAGATATCGAATGTTCCACCACCGAGGTCATAAACGGCAACATGACCAGAGTTACCCTTTTCTAGCCCATAGGCCAGAGCAGCCGATGTTGGTTCGTTAATAATACGCTTAACATCCAAGCCGGCAATACGGCCTGCATCGCGCGTTGCTTGACGCTGCGCATCGTTAAAGTAGGCCGGAACCGTGATGACAGCTTCGGTAACTTTCTCGCCAAGATAAGCCTCAGCGGTTTCTTTCATTTTGCCAAGCACGAAAGCGGAAATCTGTGCAGGAGCATAATTCTCACCGCGAGCGCTTACCCATGCATCGCCATTATCACCACGCACGATCTCGTAAGGGACCATGCTCTTATCTTTTTCGACGGTAGGATCATCATAACGACGACCAATCAAACGCTTCACAGCATAAAGCGTGTTGGTTGGATTTGTTACAGCTTGGCGTTTTGCCGCCTGACCGACGAGACGCTCACCGCTATCGGTGAAGGCAACAACTGAAGGGGTTGTGCGTGCGCCTTCGCTATTCTCAATAACCCTTGTCTCATTTCCTTCGCGTACAGCGACGCAAGAGTTTGTTGTACCAAGGTCAATACCAATTACTTTACCCATAGATCTTTGTCCTTCTCAGCGGTCAAACCCGACCCTGCTATCAGGCACCAGGAACGACCCTATTTTGACGTTTCTCAGTTAGGGTGGTCTAGAAGTCCTTAAGAACCTCAAGAGCTTAACTGACGTCTTTCGATCTAAGAATTATGTGAAGGTCTTTCAAGGGAGAGCGTGGCGAAAATGTTTTTTCATTATTTCATAAAAATCGTTTTTCCAGGATATCATGTGCGCAACAAACCGTATATTCCCCTAACCATTGTCGGCTGTTGTCTGCCCATGATAGGGAGACAGTGTGATTTTCTTCGGAGTTTCTCCCCCTGTTCTGTCAGTCTTGCTCTTTCTTACGTTTTTCCTTCACGGCTCTTCCTCGTATGGGAAGATTAGTGTGGGGGCTATCGATGTTGATCATGTTGAACGGTTGCCTTGCTCTAGGGCCGAGGCAAATGCAGCATGATCAACTGGCCTATTCGCGTGCATTAGGAGAAACACAAAAACGGGAGATGTTGCTCAATATTGTGAGACTCCGCTATGCGGATCCACCGACTTTTTTGGATACGACACAGGTTATTGCAGGATATAGTTATTCTCGTAGCGTGAGCGGTGGTTATTATGGTTATCCGGCTTCTGCAGTGAGTAATTATCTCTTTGGGCAGGGGTCTCTTTCTATGGCAGAGAACCCGACGATTACGTATCAGCCTCTTACGGGGCAACAATATGCCGAGAATATTATTCGCCCGATTTCACCGACAGTCATTATGCCATTGAGTCTTGGGGGAATGCCGATTGATACGTTGCTGCGTTTGACGGCTCAATCCATAGATGGCTTGTCAAATGTGAGGGGGATTGGGGCAGGGCCTTTTGGTGGTGGGTCTGTGCGTTTTTACCTCCTCTTGCATGATTTGCGCCAACTTCAAAGTGCTGGGGTAATGACTGTGAGGATTACGACAGAAGAGCCAAGTTCAAACAGTAGCGGGGGGTCATCTCGGGCAAATAATAAAAAAAGCTCTACGGATGGGGACAATAATTCGAATATAGAACATGCATATCTTGTATTAACGCCTACATCAGATAGTAGTCTGCAAGCTATTCAAGGAGAGGTCCGCCGTTTATTACATCTTGACTCGACGGCGCAAGAAGCTGAGATTGTTTATGGACCTTATCCGAAGAAAATTGGTCAGATTGCCATTTTAACGCGTTCTATGCTGGCAATGTTAACACAGCTTTCTTATGAGATGGAGGTTCCGGAGGCAGATATTCGTGCGGGTCGTACGCCTCCTACTATCGGCCAAGTAGGTATTGAAAATCGTCCGGAAGTGCAAATTCATTCGGGACCTTCTGCGCCGAATCATAATTATGCTGCCGTGGATTATAAAGGGCGGTGGTATTGGATTGATGACTCGGACTTCCAAAGTAAAGAAGCCTTTACGATGGTGCAAGTATTGAGTGCATTAGCGGCAACGAGCCATGGTGCCGGTGCTGTTGTTACTATTCCGGCAGGATGAGAAAGAACACGCATGAATAATGGTAAGCCCGTAATTCTGCAGGTGCTTCCTGCTCTGAGTGTGGGAGGTGTAGAGCGAGGCGCGATCGACATGGCAGAGGCGGTCGTTCAAGCGGGTGGTCGTTGTCTGGTTGCGAGCGATGTGGGGGCAATGTTACCCCGTCTCCGTTATGTGGGGGGGGAGCATCGTTTGCTTTCACTGCCGAAAACATTTTCACCAATTGTTTTTTCTCAAAAGGTAAAAGAGTTACGCTCCATCTTACGTGATGAGGGTGTGGACTTAGTTCATGCGCGTTCACGCTATGCTGTATGGGTGGCTGTCATTGCATGTCGTAAGGAAAATGTTCCGCTTGTTACGACATGGCACGGCGTGCATGAGGCACGCCATTGGCTTAAGCGTTTTTATAACGCAGGGTTAACGAAGGGGCAGCGTGTTATTGCTGTTTCCTCACACATAGCGCAGCGTCTTCGTAACGAATATCGTGTAAAAAAAGAACAACTTGTTGTGATCCCAAGGGGAAGTGATCCGGAACTGTTTGACCCAAGTTCCGTCAATGGTGTGCGGGTGCAAGCGTTACTCGATCATTGGGATGTTCCTGATGATAGTAAAATCATTCTGATGCCAGGGAGGTTGACGCCTTGGAAGGGGCAGGCCATCCTTGTTCGCGCGTTAGGCCAGCTGATGCAGAAATGTATTGACCAGCCGTGGGTCTGTGTGTTTCTCGGGCCAGAGACAAATCCTAAATTTGCGCAGAGCCTTTATAGCGAGGCGCGTGCTCTTGGTATTGAGGAGCGGCTGCGCTTTGCTGGTATGTGTGATGATATGCCGGCCGCTTACGCTCTTTCAACAGTAGTGGTTGTTCCATCATTGAAGCCTGAACCCTTCGGGCGTGTCGCTATTGAAGCTCAGATGATGGGACGTCCTGTTATTGGTACGGCTCAAGGAGGTTTGGCTGAAAGTATCCTTCCTTATGAGACTGGTATGTTGGTGCCGTCTGATGATAGTGCCGCGCTCGTTGAAGCGATTGAAACACTGTTGAATACCTGTGAGAATAGGCGTGACAGGATGGGACAAAGCGCACGTAAACATGTCCTGGCTCATTATACGAAGGGACTCATGCAGGCTGCGACGCTGAATGTTTATGATGCGCTTTTAGGGACAAGATTAGAAGATCGTTTTGAAAAGGCACAGAGAGAAAAGGGTCTAGTCGATGGCGGTGGAACAGGAAGGCAAAACGCCGAAGAAGGAAACACAACAGAAAGAGGAACGTCTCGCGCGGGAGGCTCAGGCGCTGCGGGCGAACTTATTGCGTCGTAAACAGCAAAAACGGGGGCGTCCCGCAGATGCCGTGAATCCTTCCTCCTCTGATCGTGAGGCTCGTTCGTAATGCGTCGTTTTCGTGTGTCTTTACCCACCCCACAGGAATTGTCATTAGGCTTTATTACCATTTTATGGGGAGGCACGTATTACGTTCTTCATATTGCGATGCAGAGTAGTGGGCCGCTTTTTTTTGTGGGAGCACGTTTTGTCGCGGCGGCCCTTATTGTCTCGTTGCTGACAGGGTGGAAGAGCCTTCGTAAAATCACGGCATCAGAAATAAGGCATGGCTGCTTAATTGGGGCTGCTTTGGTGAGTGGCTTTGCTCTGCAAAGCTCGGGGTTGATGACAATATCAAGTAGCCGATCTGCTTTCTTAACTGCCCTTTATGTGCCTTTGGTGCCTATATTGCAGTGGATTATACTACGTAGAGCGCCCAGCTTTATGAGCTGGATCGGGATTGGCTGTGCCGTTGTTGGTTTGACGCTTATATCCAATCCTTTCCAAGGAAGTTTTTCTTTCGGGCGAGGGGATGCGTTGACCCTTGTCGCGACGGTTGCGATGGCTCTGGAAATTCTCTTTATTGGGATGTTTGCCGGGAATGCGGATAGTCGGCGCATTACAATTGTTCAGCTTGTTTTCGGTGCGATATTAGCCTTCGCAGCTATGCCATTATTTGGTGAGCATGTGCCTTCTTTCTCGTGGGGGTGGGCATCCTGTGCATTGGGGATGGGCCTACTGAGCGCTGTTGTGCAGCTTGTGATGAATTGGGCGCAGCGGTCTGTTTCCCCAACACGGGCGACAATGATTTATGCGACTGAGCCTGTATGGGGTGGTTTAGTAGGATACTTAGTGGGAGAGGCACTTCCCTCTACCACTCTACTTGGTGCTGCGTTCATTGTCGGTGGAGTGGTGTGCAGTGAAATACGTCCTAATTGGCCAAGATTGCGACGCACTTTCCGCGGTGCCGTGGCGCGTGGGAACCGTATCCCTGCGATGTCTGAATTTGTGATACGTGATTTCGATGAGGAAAAGAGCCGTCAGAAATCATCACAGGAGACGCGTTGATCTATGTTAGAAGGTCACGGGGTATTTGGTTATCTGAGTTTAGCGTAGATTTTATTTATCGAAAGCGTGTTGCACCGCCGCTCTGCTGCCGTTAAGCGGAGAAAATATTTGGCAGGAGGAGAAGAATATTATGCCGATCATGCCTGATCACTGGATTCGCCGAATGGCCCTGGAAAACGGCATGATCGAGCCGTTTGTGGAAGCTCAAAAACGTGAGGGAGTCATTTCATATGGTCTGTCTTCCTATGGGTATGATGCGCGTGTCGCTGATGAGTTCCATGTTTTCACTGATGTTGACAATGCTGTTGTGGACCCCAAAAATTTCTCTGCTGACAGCTTCGTGACCCGTCGAGGCAATATTACAATACCACCAAATAGTTTTGCCTTAGCGCATACCATTGAGAGGTTTCGGATCCCGCGTGATATTTTGGTCGTTTGTCTGGGAAAATCTACCTATGCGCGTTGCGGCATTATTGTGAATGTCACACCGCTTGAGCCGGAGTGGGAAGGCCAGGTAACAATAGAAATTAGTAATACGACCCCATTACCAGCACGTATTTATGCCAATGAAGGCATTTGTCAGTTTTTATTTTTCAAAGGTGAAAGTCCCTGTGAAGTAAGCTATGGCGATCGTGCAGGAAAATATATGAACCAATCTGGTGTTACTCCCCCGCGTTTGTGAGAGAAATTATGGATCATTTTATTATTCAAGGTGGCCATCAGCTTCATGGTGAAATTGCTATTAGTGGTGCCAAAAACTCTGGGCTGAAGCTCATGGTGGCTGCGCTGCTCACCGATGGGCCGCTTATTCTCTCGAATGTGCCTGATATCGCTGATATTCGTACAATGCGCTCTTTGCTAACTGGCCTTGGCCTTGATGTGCATGAGGTTGATGGGCCGCATCATCTGAGCCTTGGGGGGCGGGCGAATTCAGTTGAAGCACCTTATGATATTGTAGCGCAGATGCGTGCTTCAATTTTGGTTTTAGGTCCTTTATTAGCCCGTGCCGGTGAAGCTCGTGTTTCTCTTCCTGGTGGTTGTGCGATTGGTACCCGCCCTGTTGATCTGCATTTGAAGGGGTTTGAGGCTTTAGGTGCTGAAATTGATCTAGAAGGTGGGTATATTAACGCGAGGGCACCGGCAGGTGGGTTGCGGGGTGCACGGATTATGCTGCCTTTCCCGAGTGTTGGTGCGACCGAAAATATTTTGATGGCAGCGACCCTTGCAAAGGGGACGACAGAAATCGTTAATGCTGCGCGAGAGCCAGAAATTGCGGACCTTGTTGGGTGTCTGAACGCTATGGGCGCGAAGATTCATGGTGAGACATCTGGTACGATTGTTATTGAAGGGGTTGAGCGCCTTCATGGGGCGGAATATGCTGTGATGCCCGATCGTATTGAGTGCGGGACATATGCTTGTGCTGTTGGGATCACAGGCGGTGACCTTCTGCTAGAAGGTGGCCGGATGGGGGATCAAGAAGCAGTTATCCAGGCATTGCAAGAAGCTGGTGTGAGCGTGCAAGAGGATGCGCGTGGTCTGCGCGTTCAGTGTAATGGGCGTCTACAGGGGATTGACCTTACCACCGAGCCTTATCCTGGTTTCCCGACGGATATGCAGGCACAATTTATGGCGATGCTATCTGTTGCAGAGGGCGCTTCAATGATGACTGAAACGATTTTTGAAAATCGTTTTATGCATGTGCCTGAGCTGAACAGGATGGGGGCGCGGATTAATATCCAAGGGCGTTCTGCGATTATCAGAGGTGTGCCTCGCCTTTCAGGAGCTCCTGTTATGGCGACAGATTTGCGAGCTTCATTCTCACTCATTTTAGCGGCATTAGTGGCTGAAGGTGAGACGGAAGTCAGCCGTATTTATCATCTAGATCGTGGTTATGAAGGGGTGGATCGGAAGCTTTCTGCTTGTGGTGCAGCCATTCAACGGGTGCATAATACTCATTAGATAATACGCTCGGTGGCGCGATGGGCTCTTACGACGTAAAATGAAGTAAGAGCCCACGTACCACTCAATATAGTGGCTTAGAAATTGTTAAGCTGCTTAATTAGTGATGAGACATCAGGTGCGACGTGATAAAAATCATGCGCATGTTTTTCGGCAAAGCCTTGTTTGATAGCGGTATCGAGTGTTTCGATAAGAGATATCGCCCAGCGGTCAGTGTTGAGAATAATGATTGGTTTGTCGTGTAGACCAAGCTGACGGTTGACGAGAATTTCACTGAATTCATCGAATGTGCCGAAACCACCAGGCAGAATGATATAGGCATCTGCAAGGTCGAAGAGTTTTGCTTTACGGCTGGGCATATCCTCAGTGATTTCGAGGTCCGTTACGCCTTCATGTAAAAGCTCTCGGGCTTCCAAAAAGCTGGGGATAATGCCTTTAACGTTGCCACCTGCTTGAAGGGTTGCATCGGCAACGCTTCCCATAAGGCCTGCTTGTCCGCCACCGTAAATGAGGGTGATATTATTTTGTGCAAGTGCTGTGCCTAAGGAACGGGCGTCTTCTGTATAGCGTGCGGAGTAACCACTTCGAGAGCCACAAAATACGGAACAACTTTGAATGGTCATAATTTATTTATCTCCTAAAAAAAACGCTGAGGGGATAGCTCCCTCAGCGTATTATTCAACGGCCTATGAGCCGAGGTTAAGATGTTTTTTGGATACCACAACCGGGAATACGCGCTAAAACTGTCGTAAAGAAAATACCGCTTAAGCAAAGAACGCCAACGGTGCCGAACATCACATACCAGCCCAAGTGTCCTTGGATGAATCCCATGAGTGGACCGACGATAGCAATCGTTAAATCGGTAAAGACAGAGTAAGCAGCAATAAGAATACCACCAAATTCTGGGCCATCGGTTTTCACGGCCATCGTTCCCAAAGCGGGGAAGAGAAGGGAGAATCCTGCACCCGTTAAGGCCGCCCCTAAAAGGCCACCGAGCTCAGTATGCATAGTACAGAAAACAGCCATAGCGACGGCTTCTGTGATCAGAGAGATAAAGGCAACGGGGATACCACCGCGTTTATCAATTTGAGAAGCAAAGAGAATCCGCACTGCTACAAAAACAGCAGCGAACGTGCCGAACGCGATACCAATGCCCTGCCAATGTTGGGAGTTGTAGTAGATAGAGAGATAGCCGTTAACTGTGCCGAACCCGAAAGAACCCGCAGCTAGTCCTGCGCCATAAGGTAGAACCTTCCGAAGTGCTGTAAAAAAGGACATTGGAGCGCCCTTTTTAGGAAGGGGTTTGACGCCTTTATAGAACAGAAGAAGGATGAACCCACCAATACCTAATAACGTAGATAAAATTCCAACGGACATGAGGCCAATTGGGAAAAGATTCATGCCACTGAGCCATTTACCAACACTGACCCCAAGGGCGATCCCACCATAAGAGGTTACACCGTTCCACGATATCGCAACCGAGGCGTGCTCAGAGCCAACGCGGCGGATGTTCCATGTTGTGACAGAGGTCGCTGTCCAGCTTTCCGCCCAACCGATAAAAAGGCGACTTAGAATGGCGATCCCTAAGATGAGGGTAGCGGAAGCGCCTGTGACGCCAATGATACCTGGCATAGCTGATGCGACACATACCAGCAGGCCTGAAATCGTACACGCGATCAGACCGTAGGTAAGAATTTTTTTCGGCCCGAATTTATCGACCAGCTGTCCAGCGACCAAGCGTGTCAAGAATGTACCGAGATACTGAAGGGTAATAGTCATACCTGCGACAGCGGTGGAAAATCCCAGCGTGCTGTGGACGAACTGGGCTCCAATTACAGCATTTGGAAGGCCAATAACGAAATAAACAAGGAGGTTAAAGAAGACTACAGGCATCACGACCAGCGTCGGTGAGCCAGGAAGATTCTCCCCAGTTTCGACTGACATACTATTCCCCTTTGCAGTTTTCTGCGTCGCCTCCCTCCGTAGTAATCAAAAGAAGGCGATATTGTGTTTTCACCATAGGAGAGAAGATCTCATTCGTCACGCTCTGAACGGTCATGCTTTTTTTAGAGTTCGGTTATATCTGCTATGCAGGAATAGATGGGGGGTGAGTGATAATGCGTCTTCAGGACTCCATGCCCTTCAGTAAGTCAGGGGGAGCGTGTTTTGTGCAATCTCAGCCTAAGGAGTTTTATTCACATGGATGAAGAAACAATTCGTCAGGCCCAAAAAAAAGCGGGTTATCAGCTTTTGTCGAGCAAGGAAGTTTATAAAAATCCTTGGACAGCCGTCCGTGAGGATAGGATTATTCATCCGAGTGGACAGAAGGGACTTTATGGGATCGTAGAACGAGGCGTATTTGCCGTTATTTTACCGCAACATGAAGACGGAAAAATTTCTCTTGTAAGGCAATTTCGTTATCCCGTGGGTGAACGGTTATGGGAATTTCCTATGGGAATGTGGGAGACTCGTAGTGATGTAACCCCTGAGGAATTGGCGTTGGGAGAGCTTCGTGAAGAAACGGGGTTGCGCGCAGGTGAGCTCATTCATGCAGGGACAATGTATCAGGGGGCAGGGTATTCCACACAAAAAGGACATGTATTTTTAGCGCGCAACTTGGTGAGAGGTGAAGCAGAGCGGGAAGCCACAGAAGCGGATATGACCGTTCACGATGTCACCTTGGCTCAATTTGAATCGATGCTGGCCAATGGGGACATTACATGCATGGTGACAATCGCCGCATTTGCACAAATCCGAGCACGGGGGCTGATCTGAAACGAGTACAATTTTTGGTTTGCCTATTGAGGAACAGTGAATGGGTGAAGCCGTGTTGTTTCGCTCTTGTTTTGGCTATTGTTCCGTTAGTGTTGTGGCATCTACCTATTGTCCAACGGGTTATTCTCCATATTAGTGCGCTGTGTCATGAACCAGGGGCCCCAATATGGTTTTTGGTCTTTGCGATTCCATATTGTGCGGTTGGTTTGTCACGGCAAGTATTGTGTCTCATAGCTGGTGCTGGCTTTGGGGTTGTGGAAGGCTTGTGTTGGTGCAGCCTGGCGTATGAAGTGGGTGCGTTGCTGAGTTATGGTTTTGGACGTTTTCTCTCAGAAGATAATAAAATGGTGCATCTGGACAATCGAAGGGGCGTAAAAGCTTTTCTACAGTCCGCGCCTTTTCGGGCTGTCTTGGGGTTGCGTCTCATGCCTTTTGGATCTTCTTTGCTCGTGTCTGTTTTTTCCGGGGCTATTTATCTTCCGTGGAAGGCTTTTGCCTGCGCGACGGCCTTAGGAGGGCTCCCGCAGAATGTTGTTTTTGTGATGGCTGGAAGTGGTATTAATGTTGGCCATGAATATGAAGCTTTTCTTGCTGTCATGTTATTTACAACGTCTATTTTGTTGGGGATCTATCTATTAAGACGTTATCGCGCAAATGAACGAGAGATTCTGTTGAGTAGAGATCGTTCTGCCATGTGATGATGCGTTTTTATGGGTTATGGAGAATAAATATGCCGGCCTCAGGGCGTTTTTCATTCGATAGGGCCCTGGTAGGGAATGAATTGATCCCAGGGAGGCCATTGCCATTTTGGCTCCCTATTTTATTGGGGACATTGACAGCTGTTGGCCCGGTTTCGACAGATATCTATTTGCCGGCATTACCTGAGATGGAGCGTCAACTTGGAGCGGCACCAGGGTCCGGTAGTTTAACGATGGCCGCTTGGGTTGCTGGTTTGGCAGTGGGACAGCTTATTGTTGGCCCATTGACGGACCGTTTCGGAAGGCGTCTTCCCCTATTGATAGGGACGTTATGTTACGCGATCGCCGCAGCTGGTTGTGCGTTAGCGCCAACAATGTTTGTGATGTGTGCCTGTCGAGCAATTGCGGCTTTCATGGCAGCAGCAAGCTTGGTGGTTCCCAATGCGTGTGTGCGAGATTTAACGCAGGGGGATGCGTCAGCCAAGATGATGTCGCGCTTGATTATCATCCAGGGGGTTGTTCCTATATTAGCGCCGGCATTGGGTGGCTTTGCCCTGCAATTTATAAGTTGGCGTGATATTTTCTGGGCGACGTCATGTTATGGTCTTCTCGGTTTTTTTGTCGTCTTGCTCTTTTTGCCGGAGACGCTTTCTCCTCTTCATCGACGGGATTTTAAGCTCGGACCCGTTTTGGTTCGATATGTTCATACCTTTAAAGAACAACATTTCCGTTATAATGGCCTGATATGGATGATCCTGGGTTTTGTAACCTTCACCTATCTTACGGCAGCGCCATTTCTATTTGAGACAGTCTTTGGTCTTACACCCTTTCATTATGGAATGCTGTTTGGGATTTTTGCGGTTTGCATGATCGGGACATCGCAAATAAATGCTTTTTTTGTCGGGCGATATCGGAGCAAAACACTCCTGAAAATTGCGCTCTGTTTGGGGTTTTCTGGGAGTGTTGTTTTATGTTTATTAGCTATTTGGTCGGCCATTGATGTCCTGCCTTCTGGGCACCTAAAAGCTGTCTATCTATGGCCGATTATTGGTGCGCTTATGCTAACGTTGGGCCCGACCGGAGCCATGGGGCCCAATGCTGCAGCGGGTGCCTTACGGTATCAAGCCGACAATGCAGGATCTGCTGCGGCTTTGGCAGGGACGGGACAGTATGTCATGGGGATGTTTGCGAGTGCATTATTCTCATTCTTGCCGGTAGGTACCGCTGTGCCGATGGCCATTATGTTGTTATTGGCCATGATCACGATGTTGGGGCTCTCTTTCTGTGTAACGGAATAAGGTTTTCTTTAAGAGAGAAAGAAGGGCTTGAGCCCGTCATAGCTGTCGCCTACAGAATGGGACCTTTCTGCGTTTTGCATTTATTGTAAGAAGGCCCGTTCCTATGTCATATCATGATCCTGCTCCTCTGGATTTAAAGAGCTATATTCGTGAGGTGCCGGATTTTCCAAAGTCGGGAATCCTTTTCTACGATATTTCAACGTTAATTCGAAATGCTGAGGCCTGGCAGGTCGCAACGTCACGTCTCACGCAATCCGTGTTGAAGTTTCAGCCTGATCTCCTAGCGGGGATTGAAAGCCGTGGGTTTTTAACGGCGGCACCTCTGGCGATGCGGCTAGGTTGTGGCTTTACGATGCTGCGTAAGCCTGGAAAATTACCGGGGAAAACCATTGCTCACCAATATGGTCTCGAATATGGCCATGATGAACTCCATATCCAGGAAGATGCAGTCCGTCCTGGCCAGCGCGTCGTGGTGTTGGATGATCTTCTTGCGACAGGTGGGACCTTAGCGGCATCGGTAGATTTGTTACGGAAGGTAGGCGCTCATGTTGTTGGGGCTTCCGTTTTAATTGAGCTTACGGCTTTGGGTGGTCGCCGTAAGCTGGATGTCCCTGTGACATCTTTATTGACGTACGAGGGATAAATTTATGACGTCACCAAAAATCACCTTATCGACGGCTCAGCTATGGGAACGCCGTTATCGTAATCAGCCTTCTACATCTTTGCCTGATAATGAGATTTTACGTCTCCAGATGGCGCATCACAGTGTGCGGTCGTATCGGAGTGACCCAATTCCCGAGGGATTTCTGGAGATAGGAATTGCTGCGGCATCATCAGCCGCGACATCGTCTAATTTACAAACATGGTCAGTGGTGGCCGTCAAGGATCAAGAAAAGCGGAATCGACTAGCTGAATTAGCTGGTGGGCAAGTTTATATTGCTCAGGCTCCGGTTTTTCTTGCGTGGGTAGTGGATTTATCACGTTTGGAACGTGTTGCTCAGCGTGAGGGACATAGTGCGGAAGCCCTTGATTACGCTGAGAGCTTTTTGATGGGGACATTCGATACAGGGATTGCTGCGCAAAATGCTGTTGTTGCGTTTGAATCTCTTGGATTGGGTACTGTCTATATTGGTGGCCTTCGTAACCATCCAGAAGAAGTGGCGGCCTTATTGGAGTTGCCAGAACGCACTATCGCGGTTGTTGGGATGTGTGTTGGTTACCCAACCGACAATGCAGCTGGTGATATTAAACCCCGGTTAGCGCAAGATGTGGTGTTGCATCATGAACAGTATGAGCATCATCAGGAAGCCGAGCGGGTTGAAGCGTATAATCAGCGCGCGGATGCGTATCAGCAAGAGCAGGGGTTATCGTCACGCCGGTGGACAGAAACGGTTTCTATGCGTGTCGCGAAGGCCGCTAGTCTTGGTGGGCGGCATGTGATGCGGCATGTGCTCCAACGTTTAGGTTTCCCGCTCGATTAAGGACACTCGATGCCGTCACTTCCCGTTTCTGAGGTTCTTCCACGATTACATCAAACGCTTGACCAAGGGTCTAATGGTGTTTTGGTGGCTCCACCGGGAGCGGGGAAAACAACAACTGTTCCACTGGCGCTCTTGGAGCATCAACCCGCTTGGTTGAGAGAAAAGCGTCTCATCCTCGTGGAGCCTCGTCGCGTGGCCGTTCGTGCAGCCGCAGCACGAATGGCTTCTTTATTGGGAGAGAAGCCCGGTGAAACGGTGGGATACCGCACACGTGTTGATAGTGCTGTATCCGCTAAAACGCGTATTGAAGTAGTCACAGAAGGGCTATTGGTTCGACGGTTATTGAGCGACCCTTTGTTAGAGGGTGTTGGAGCTGTTCTATTTGATGAGGTGCATGAACGTTCCCTCGATGGTGATACGGCTCTAGGTTTTGCTTTGGATGTGCAACGTAATTTTCGTAATGATCTACGATTGCTCGTTATGTCTGCCACCTTGGAAGGGGACATTTTTACAAAGCGTCTTCAAGCCCCTTTGATCGAGAGCAAAGGGCGTCAGTATCCCGTTGAGATACGATATCGGCGTGATATTGCCCAGTTGCGTGATCTTCCAGAAGTGTGTGCACAGGCTATTCGAAGTCTTTGGGAAGAGGAAGAGGGGTCGATTCTGGCTTTTTTGCCAGGTGTTGGGGAAATCCGTCGGACACAAGCTGCTTTGGGAGAGCGTTTCCCTGTTTTTCCCCTCTATGGGGAGCAATCGGTAGAAGGGCAAAGTCTTGCATTGGATCCACGCTCGGGACGGCGGGTGGTATTGGCGACATCCATTGCTGAAACATCCGTGACGGTTCCTGGTGTGAAGATTGTCATTGATGGCGGGTGGAGGCGTTTGCCGCAACGCGACCCAAGTACAGGGATTTCAAAATTACAGAGCCGTCGTATTTCTCGGGCTACGGCGGAGCAACGGGCGGGGCGCGCTGGCCGAGAAGCCCCTGGCATTGCTGTGCGTCTCTGGTCTGAGATGACGCAGCGCAGTCTTATCGTGCAGGAAGTTCCAGCTATCCGTGAAGTGGACTTATGTGATTTTGCGTTGAGTGCGGCGGCGTGGCGAGAGGTTATGGGGACTTCTCCAGATGATCTTCCATTAATTGAGGCGCCGCCTTCAGGAACGTTTGCCGCGGGGCAAGAACTACTGAAACAACTAGGCGCTATTGATCAGGTGGGAGCCTTAACGTCTCTTGGTCGGCGTATGGTCGGTTTGGGAACCCATCCTCGGCTCGCGGCCATGTTATGTGCCGCACGGACCCCACAAGAAAGTGTTACGGCAGCCTGTTTGGCAGCATTACTTGAAGAGCGTGATCCTTTCCGTAGTGGGGGCGAAAAAGCCTCTGCCAATGTAGATATTCGCCAGCGTCTAATTCTGTTTGCTCAGGAAGATGCGCGTGTGCCGAGAGGGGTGACACGCCTTTTGAGGCAATCGGCAAAACGTTTTTTGCGGCGTGTTGGTGTTGCTGTGTCTGGAGAGTTGCTCCCAGAAATGGACTGTGTCGGTACCTTGATTGTTGCGGGTTTTCCGGATCGTGTGGCGCAATTAACAAATGGGGAGGGGCGATATCGTCTTGCGGGCGGGGGGAGCGCGCGCGTTCCTGTATCTGACCTACTAGCGCGTGAGAAGCTTTTGGCTTCGGCTGCGTTTCACGTAAAACGTGGGGCTGATATAACGCTGGCCGCTCCTGTGAATGTGGAAACATTTCCTCCTTCTGTTGCGGCACAATTGACGGAACAACGTGAAGGGAGTTTTGACGGTCATTCAGGTCGTGTCATTGTAAGGCAGCGTTTGCGCTTGGGAGCGTTAGTGTTGCGAGATCGCAATGAGCTGGCAACCCCAGAAGAGGCCATACCCGCCCTAAGAGCAAAGGTGCACTCTGATGTGCGACGTTATTTAGAGTGGTCAGATGCTGCCAATCAGTTCCAGGCACGAGTAGCGCTCGCGCGTGCGCATTATGCCCCCCATTTACCAGATCTTTCTGATGAAGCATTGGCTCAGTCTCTTGAATGGTTGGAACCTTGGCTTTCTGGGTTAGATCGTCTTGCACATCTTAAAGCGTTAGACGTCGTGGAGATGCTTCGCGCGTGTCTTGATTACCAAGATGTGCAGGAACTTAACCGTCAATTGCCTGCTTATGTGATGTTGAAGGCGGGCAAACAGGCCATTGATTATACGGGAACCATCCCTGCTGTATCAGCACGTGCACAAGCTTTTTATGGAACGGTATCCTTGCCTTTACTGGCAAATGGGAAGGTTCCTTTACATGCTGTTTTGCTTTCTCCAGCGGGTAGGCCGCAAGCTGTGACAGCAGATTTAGCGCGTTTTTGGCAGCATGGATGGCACGATATGCGGCGTGATATGCGTGGGCGTTATCCCCGACATGCATGGCCAGATGATCCTTCCCAAGTTGATCCTCCTTCTCGTAAGGAAAGATAAGGCGAGAGTGCTCACCTGGATTTTTGACAACTCACAAAAGTGAGATATGTCATAATTAAGAGGGCGTGTAAGTATTATGAGCACAATACAACGTTTTTCAGGGCAATTGGCTCTCATCACAGGAGCTTCTGGAGATATTGGTTTGGCTGTAGCCAAACGTCTGGCCAGCGAGGGGGCGGATCTCGTCCTTTTAGGTACGAATGGTGATAAGCTTGAAAAAGCAAAGCGTGATGTTGCTGTTTCAGAGCGTCATGTCAGTACAGTCATTTGTGATGTTTCTGATTATGACAATGTTGAAGCCGTAATTGCCCATATTGAGAAAAATATAGGGCCGATTAGTCTTCTATTTAATAATGCAGGATATCAGGGGGTATTTGCCCCTATCCATAAATACCCACCAGAAGATTTTAAGCGTGTTATAAAAATCAATCTACTTGGTGCCTTTTATCTTATTCGGGCTGTATCACCATATATGGTGCAGCGGAAATTTGGTCGTATTGTCAACACGACGAGTATGGCGGGGCTGCAAGGGCCACCCAATATGGGCGGTTATGGGGCATCCAAATTTGGTGTGGTGGGATTAACGCAGGTTTCTGCTCGAGATTTGGCGCCATATAATGTTCGTGTGAATGGGGTTGCGCCGGGCTTGATGGGGCCCGGATTTATGTGGGATCGTCAAGTAGAATTACAGTCTAAGGTTGGATCTCAATATTTTTCTTCTGATCCGGAAGAAGTTAAAAAGCAGATGATTGGCATTATTCCAATGCGTCGCTTAGGAGACATAGAAGAAATTCCAGGCGTGGTCTCATTCTTAATGAGTGAGGATGCAAGCTATATTACAGGGGTAACGTTACCCATTGCAGGCGGACGTTAATATTCTTTTTAATGAAAAATATTTATTGAAATTTGTTCAATATCATAGGGGAAATTAATGGAGATTAAAGGATATTCTCCAGGGGAGTTGCCTCATGACCGTTAGTATCATGGTGTGTGCCCTATCTCGTAAAAAATCCAATTAATAGGATGGGTTTGCTTATTGAGCGATAGGGCGTGTCTCAATAAGCATGTTTCCTCGTATTAAAGGATCGGGAGAAAATTTTTGAAGAATGTTTTCCTCTATTGGTTGAGAAAGAATATGAATCGTTAAATAGATCATGTAATGATCCAGGGAATTGCGTGAGGATGAGTACGTAACGTTCTTTTCTCTCTAGTGTCGTTGTACACAGCAAGTCATTTGGCTTTGATCGTTTATTATTGCTTTCTTTATCGTGGTAAGGGACGGGCTCGGGCTGTTGATGAATGGTTTTTAGGATTAAGCAACGGTATAGCATCTAGTGAGTCTTTATGGCGGCGAGAGTAAGATGAAGCTTGGTGTAAGACGATTGGTTTGGTCCGTATTAGTTCCAGCTGGAGCTGGAGGTATTGTTGCGGCAATCGTCTGCGGTGTTATTGTGTGGTGGTCTCGTCCAGGGGACTCAAATCCGTCCTCTATGGGACATGCACCACCATTTTCTTCTATTTTTCATCCGCCGCCTGTTCCTGTGTCACCACCTTTGGTGCGCCCAACTAAGGAAGATGTGAAGGTGGGGCCGCCGCCCGCTCTCCCTTCCCCTCCTACCCCTCCTATGACTGTTCCCATCGTATCTTCTGGTTTACCAAGCTTTGCACCATTGGTGCGGCAGGTGATTCCCGCTGTTGTGAATATTTCTATTTCACGAGATTCCGATGGGCGAAGTTCCTTGGGGAATACGACGGTTGTCGATCCATCAGGTGGTGGTGGCTCCACAGAGACGGAGAAGGGTCGAGCACGGCATAGACGTCGTTCGCGTGAAAAAGAAACAGAGGCGAAGCATAACCATCATACAATAAAGTTGCATCATGGGCAGGGGCGTCGTCGCGTTATTCGACCCGCAGATGATGATACGACAGGGGCAGGGTCTGGTTTTGTCGTAGATGCGTCGGGGATTATTGTAACGAATCGTCATGTCGTTGGTGGTGCGAGCCATGTTATGGTGTCGCTCTCAGATGGTCGGGTATTGCCAGCACGTATCTTAGGGGATGATCCGATGACGGATATTGCTGTCATCAAGGTTGAGAGCAATACACGTTTGCCGTGTGTGACGTGGGGGGATAGCCGCCAAGTTGAAATTGGGGATTGGGTTGTTGTTGCAGGCAATCCCTTTGGCTTTGGTTCTTCTGTGACGGCAGGGATTGTTTCGGCAGTAGGGCGTGATCTTGGGATCGGCGCGCTTGATGACTTTATGCAGCTTGATGCTCCGATAAATCCCGGGAATTCTGGTGGGCCTGCGTTTAATTTGCGTGGGCAGGTTGTGGCTGTGAATGCGGCTATTGCATCACCGAGTGATGGATCTGTCGGAATTGGTTTTGGTATTCCAGCAGAAATAGTAGCTCCAATTGTTGAGTCAATTGAGAAGACTGGGCATGTCGAGCACGGATGGTTAGGTGTGACGCTTAATGATGAATCATCGCCGATGTGGGTTGAAGATGTGGATCGTAATGGGGCGGCTTGGTACGGCGGGTTACGCAAAAAAGATGAAATTTTAGCGATGGGAAATGTGTCTGTTCATGATGCGCGGACAGTGTTGCGCAGCGTGGCGGCGGCCCATCCTGGTACTGTGTTTGTCTTTACAATCCGCCGGCATGGGGTAGTGGAGAAGCTCTCCGTTACGTTAGGAAAACGGCCTGCTTCGGCTTTTTAGGTAAATGCCGAAGCAGGTTTGTTATAATGAGGCTTAGCCTTCGCTCCGTATGAAAGAGGGCTAATCAAGGCTCCAAGATAACGCGAGCGGACACAGTGACGTGGATTTTTTGCTCTTCAGGAGTGCTTTGTGGTGGAGCTGCTGAGCGTGCCGAGGCCATGAGCATCATGCGTGGTGCAATGGGTTCTTCGGGGGGTGGGCCAAAACCAATTTGAACGCGCTCTATTCTAGCAAGTTTCATTCCAAGAGCTTGAGCATCGCTTTCTGCTTGGACACGGATCTTCTTCAAGGCATCCAGGCGTGCTTGGTCTTCTAATTTTTGACGCGTCTGTGGATCGATGGACCAGTCCATATCGTTCAGGCCGAGACCTTGAGATTGTAGCTGTTCCGCCAAAGCAAGGAGATGCGCACTGTCCGAACCCTGTAGCGTCAGAGATTGTTCCGCGCTCCAGCGCTGTGGGCCGCGCTGTGTGTATTCTTGTGAAAGGGTATAATTTCCTGCATGTAAACTGACATCTTTTTCACGTTCTGCCGTATCCATAGCGGTCTTAACCATTTGGTTTAGACGTTGCTGAGCCGTTACAGGAGAAGTGTTTTGCACGCGTGCTGAAAAGTGAATGGCGAGCTGATTAGGCATCGCCCCAGCTTCACCTTGTGTATTGAAAATCAATACTGTGCTGCGGGTGTGAGAGGCTGTTTCAGAAGACATAGGAGCGACGCTACTTTCTGCTGCATGACTTGCTGTTGCTAGCGGGAGACTCAGCAAACAAGCAACGGCAAGCGTAGGGGTATAATGAAGAACGCGAGCAGGGTGACGAATCATTGAAGTGATCCTTCATGTTTTTTGAGCAATAGTAGGGCACGCCGTAACCGTTCAATACCGGCACGGACGTGATGATGGCCGCAGAGAATCTCGCCTCTTTTCTGCAAAAGGCGTGCGTCTTCCATGACGCCTACAGGAATACTGTGAGGGAGACGAATTTTCTCGGATAAAGCCTGATCTAGTTGCTGGCAATAAGCATTACTATCGCTTGTGATCACAAGGTCTTTTGATGACATCGGTGTAGTCGGCACAGGGTGCGCACTATCGGCCCGTCCAATAGAAGGGAGATTTGCGAGAAGCACAAGGACGGTCAGGAAAAATATAGTGCGCATGGCGCTACTATGCACGATAAGACCTTTTCTAAATATGGGAGAAGAATGAATAATTTGTTAGATTAAGTTATGAGGAAGTAGCCGCTTCAATATGTTTCGGATCAGGAAGATCTTGAATTGGAAGACGAAGCGTCGCTTTGAGGCCTGGTTCGGCATTACTCAGTGAAAATTGTCCATGGTGAAGGCCGGCGATGGCTTGGACGAGAGAAAGACCTAGTCCAGAACCTGGGGTACTACGCGCTGTTTCTGCGCGGAAGAAGCGTTCATGAGCGCGCTGCATATCTTTTTCATCCATGCCTGGCCCTTGGTCTCTCACACTAATTTCAATGCCAGAAGGGTGGGTGCTGGTGCTTGGGATTGTTTGGGCGCTCAGGGTGATTTGGCTATGAGGTGGGGCGAATTTAATGGCATTATCAAGCAAGTTCGCTAATGCCTGCTGGAGCATATGTTCGTCACCAATGAGTGTAGGAAGAGGAGAGAGCTCTACATGAAGTGTAAGTTCTGCAAGTTCTGCTGAGGCTTCGTAGAGTTCTGCAATTCCTTCGAGAAGGGGGGTCAAAGCGACGGGGGCAAAAGCTGAACGACGCGAACCGGCTTCAATCTGAGCAATGCGAAGGAGAGCTTCGAAAATGCTCGTGATGTGGTCTAGGTCATCAACAGCGCGGTCGACCGCATCGCGGAGTTCTTCCGTTGATTGGGCATGAAGCGCTGCATCTTCAAGCTGTGTACGAGCCCGGGCAATTGGGGTGCGGAGGTCATGCGCAATTGCATTGGAGACTTGTTTGACGCCTTCCATCAGCCGGTTAATACGGTCCAGCATCGTATTAACCGTCTCTGCGACCAGATCGGTTTCACTGCCGTTTAGGGCAATACGGTGATTGAGGTCGCCGCTGGCGACAGCGGCTGTTGTGCGTGCAATAGAATGGACAACGCGCAGAAAAAGACGTCGCACAACAAGAGCACCGCCAATTGCGAGAAGGGAGACCATTAAGGCACACCAGATCAGTGTCTCTGTAATGATATGTCGTAGTAAGTGACGTCCACGGACATCATGACCAACAATAAGTTTGAAGCCGTCAGGCAGGTCATAAGCTTTTAATTTAGCTTGTGTGCTAAATGTATAGCGCCGGATAGAAAGCTCATAAAAATGATTGCTGCGTGTTATGGCAACGGGCCAGCCAGGAAGATTACCGGCAAAGCGTTGTCCATGCTTATCAATGAGAAGATATAAAGCATCATCATCGACATTTTGCTCTAAACGCTCTTCAATTGCGTCACTGAGAGCATTAGCACCCCCAAAGACCCAGCGGCGTGTCAGCTCTTGAGCATCACTGTCGATTTCGGTTTGGACATGGCGGTCAAGAAGGCTGGTGGTGCTCCACCAGGTGAAGGAGAGAAATAATCCCGCGGAGAGGAGGAAAATAGCACCATAAGCAATGGCGAAGTTGACACCCGCAGAGCGGACTGGCCAGGGGCGACGCGAAAGGAAGCGCCACCAAAAAGGAGCTGCGGGGCGGGTATCAGGGGACATCGACAAGGTTAATGATTATTTTGCGGATCACGCAAAATATACCCTGCGTTACGAACAGTATGAATCATGGCTGTTTCAAAGGGGCGATCAACTTTTTGCCGCAGGCGAGAGACGTGCACATCAATGACATTTGTCTGTGGGTCGAAGTGGTAGTCCCATACTTTTTCAAGCAACATAGTCCGGGTTACAACTTGCCCAGCGTGACGTACGAGAAATTCTAAGAGGCGGAACTCACGTGGTTGGAGGTCAATTTTTTGACCATCGCGTGTGACGTCGCGAGATAGTAAATCAAGTTCCAATGGGCCAACACTTAGCGTTGTTTTGGAACTGACCTCTGCTTGTCCACGGCGCCCTAAGGCTTCTACGCGTGCTAAAAGTTCGGAAAATGCGAATGGTTTTGTGACATAGTCATCGCCACCAGCTTTAAGTCCAGCGACACGTTCATCAACATCGGACAGCGCGGAAAGAATCAGAATTGGGGTACTCTTCTCCTGTCCACGTAACGTTTCGAGAATATGAAGCCCATCCACGCCGCCTGGGAGCATGCGATCGAGAATAATAACATCATAGGCCTCGCTTACCGCGAGAAAGAGCCCATCTTTGCCGTTATCAGCCTCATCGATAGTGTGCCCACTTTCTTTTAAGCCTTTAACCACGAAAGAGCGGACGGTAGGATCATCCTCAACCAGCAGGATACGCATGATGTTTCATTTCCCCTGTTTCTGGGCCAAAATCAAACCCGTTACGGATCAGAAGATAGCGACATGTGATCTGTCTGGAAAGGTAAAGAAGTGGATCTTGGTTTTGTACGCTCTGAGAGCGTGTTAGTCTCAGTCTCCATAAAGAAATTTTGATTAGAGGTAGAGTCTTATGGAATATCGTAAACTTGGCCGGACAGATCTTTCTGTGAGTGAAATCTGCCTTGGAACCATGACATTTGGTCAGCAAAATACGGAAGCTGAAGGGCATGCTCAGCTCGACATGGCTTTGGATCAGGGTGTCAATTTTATTGATACGGCGGAGCTCTACTCTATTCCGCCTAAAGCAGAAACATATGGGGCGACTGAAAAGATTATTGGAAGTTGGCTTAAGCAACGTGGTCAGCGTGACAAGGTTATTCTTGCAAGTAAAGTGGTCGGGCGGAGCACCAATTCTTGGTATCGGCCGGATGGGAAGGGTGCACGCCTCACGCCTGGGCAAATCCGCTATGCTGTTGAAGGTTCTCTACGGCGATTGGGGACTGATTATCTCGATTTGTATCAACTTCACTGGCCAGACCGTCAGGTTAATCTTTTTGGTGAGGGAGGCACCACGTTTCGTACGTTATCAGAGGCGGATGAGGTGCCCATTGAAGAGACACTTGGCGGCTTAGGGGAGTTGGTTAAAGAAGGGAAAATTCGTCACGTAGGTCTTTCTAATGAGACAGCGTGGGGAGTATCTCAATTTTTGGCAGCATCGCGGGAAAGGAAATTGCCGCGCATTGTTTCGATTCAGAATGCATATAACCTGCTCAACCGTACTTATGAGATTGGATTAGCGGAAATAGGGTTACGAGAAGATATTGGTCTCCTCGCTTATTCGCCGCTTGCCCAAGGGTATTTAACGGGGAAATATTTGGATGGTGCACGCCCGGCAGGCGCTCGTACGACATTGTTCAATCGTGGGCAACGATATGAGAAACCAGGGGTCGATCAAGCCATTCGGGCTTATATCAAGATCGCGCATGAAGCAGGGATTAATCCGACGCAATTTGCTTTAGCCTTCGTGACATCGCGTCCTTTTGTAACGTCCAATATCATTGGGGCGACAAGTACGCAGCAGCTACAGACGGCTTTGGATTCTGTAAATGTGAAGATGACAGCTGAGCTTGAGGAAAAGATTAACGCTGTTCATCAGTTGAATGCGAACCCTGCTCCATAATGTCGGAAAGACGTGTTGGTTCCTTCCAGCTCAGTGTACGTCGTCAAGGACAAGCTAATGTGCTGGAAGGACTACAGCAGCAGGGATGTTGTCGCATATTATTCCCGCATCAGTCGTTTTCTCGGCGTGTGGAGGGGTTGGACGTCGTTCTTATCAATACATCGGGGGGCCTTGTTTCTGGTGATGCGATTGATGGTCAGTTTGTGTGTCATTCTGGGGCTGTTTTAAGTGTTACGGCGCAAGGAGCAGAACGCGTTTATAAGCAAAGAGTGAAAGATAATCATGTCGATATAACGTTTCATGCCCGTGTGGATTCAGGGGCGTTGTTCGAATGGCTCCCATGTGAAACCATCTTCTATGATGGAGCGTCCTATAGACGTCAGATGCGTGTAGATCTTGCGTTGGATGGCGGATTTCTCTCTGGGGAGTGTCGTGTTTTTGGACGATTGGGGGCAGGAGAGCGTGTTGATACCTTGTTTTTGTACGATCGTGTGAGTGTGTATCGCGATAATGTTCCTGTCTTCATTGAACCGGTGCGTCTAGATTGTGGTCAAGGCGGTATGCAGCGTGTGTTTTCCCATCAGGCTGTCATGGCTGAGCAGCGTGTGATGTTGAGTATCCTATGGGTGCCACCGCAAAGCCAGGCGGAGAGACTTCAGGACATGTTAAAGGCTGCACGTGAGATAGTGATGTGTTATGACCGCGCTGTTGAAGCTGCCGTATCCAGTTGGAATGGCGTGCTGGTTGTGCGTGCTTATGGTGCGCGGCTTCATGTGGTGTGGCCCCTGTTACGTCAGCTGATGGGGATGCTGCGAAATGGTCGTAAGGAGCCCCTTTCTTGGCAAAAGTGATGTTTTGCTAGGTATTGTCCCAAGAGTGGGGTGTTGCCGGACATGCTTCTGGCGCTAAGAGGGGCGACGAAGCCTTCCGTCCCGAATTAGGAGACATATCATGGGAAAGAGCGTTGCCGAGTTTTTTGTCGAGGCCCTGAAGGCAGAAGGCGTTGAATACGTTTTTGGTTTGCCTGGTGAAGAAAATATCCGTTTTGTTGATGCGCTTAGAGGGTCTGGAATTCGTTTTATTCTGACACGGCATGAGCAGGGAGCGGCCTTTATGGCCGATATTTATGGCCGTGTGACCGGTAAAGCGGGTGTATGTATGGCAACGCTTGGGCCGGGTGCGATTAATTTGTTACAAGGTGTAGCAGACGCCCAAACAAACAGCTCTCCTCTTGTGGCCATGAGTGCGCAAGTTGGATTGAATCGTATTTACAAAGAGTCTCATCAGGTCATTGATTTGCAATCAATGTTCCGCCCTGCCACGAAATGGTCTGAGACTGTTTTAACACCAGCTTCTGTCCCGGAAATGGTGCGAAAAGCTTTTGCTTTGGCTCAGGATGAGCGGCCAGGCGCGACATATCTTGCGGTGCCTCAAGATATCGAAGAATTAGATTTACCAGAAAATCTTAAGCCATTGCGTGCGGGTAATATTGGCCAAGGGCGGCCTGACCCAGCGTATATTGAAGAGGCTGTTGCTGCGTTAAAGAAAGCAAAGCATCCTATCATCCTGGCTGGGCATGGGGTGGCTCGTACTGGGGCTTCTCAAGCATTGGTTGCGTTAGCGGAATCATTAAACATCCCTGTTGCAACAACGTTTATGGGGAAAGGGGTTATTGATGACCGCCATCCTTTAGCGCTGGGCGTTATTGGGTTTATGCGTCGTGATTACGAGAATTTTGCCTTTGATGAATCAGACTTGATTCTCTCTATTGGATATGAGTTGCAAGAGTTTGCTCCGTCTCGGATCAATCCAGATGGGGATAAGACGATCATTCATATGCATACGATTCCTGTTGAGACAGATTCTTGTTACACCATTGAAGTGGGTGTGATTGGTGATATTGCTCTTGGGATGGATGCGTTGCGTGAAGCCGCGGCTGGATTGTCCTTTTTAGCGCAGCCTGTGCCTAAAATTCGTGCTTTGCTTGAAGAGGAACGGCAAGCTGGTTCTCAGGACACAGCAATGCCCATTAAGCCGCAGCGTGTGGTCATGGGGATTCGTGAAGTCATGGGCGATGATGATATCGTTCTGGCAGATACGGGCGCTGTTAAAATGTGGATGGCGCGGCTTTATCCAACCTATAAGCCGTTGACATGTTTGATGTCGAATGGCCTTTCAACCATGGCTTTCTCATTACCTGGGGCTATCGGAGCACATTTGGCCTATCCTGACCGGCGTGTTTTGGCTGTCATGGGCGATGGGTCTTACCTGATGAATGATCAGGAAATTGAGACGGCTGTTCGTGAAAAAATTCCGTTGAAGATTTTGATCTGGGTTGATGATTCTTATGGCTTGATTAAGTGGAAGATGGATATGGAGCTTGGCCGTCATAGCGGTGTGGATTTCCAAAATCCTGATTTTGTTGCCCATGCAGAGAGTTATGGCGCAAAGGGATATTTGATTAAGTCAGAAGATGAGTTTGTTCCAACCCTCAAGAAGGCTTTGGAAGAAGACGGTGTTTCCGTCATTGCTTGCCCTGTTGATTATAGGGAGAATACGCGCTTGACGGATCGTCTTGGGCAATTGACCATGACCTTCTAAGAGGTTTTTGACAGGTAAGGAGGGGGAATATCCATGCGCCTGACTCCACGTGAGAAGGATAAGTTGCTGGTAGCGTTGGCCGCTATGGTCGCGCGTCAGCGTTTAGAGCGTGGGGTAAAGCTAAATATTCCCGAAGCGATTGCTCTCATATCGGATCATGTTCAAGAGGGCGCGCGAGATGGGCGTTCTGTGGCATCATTGATGGATTCAGGCGCCCGTATTTTGCATCGTGGTCAGGTGATGGAGGGGGTAGCAGACCTTATTCCCGAGGTGCAGGTAGAGGCAACGTTTCCTGATGGCACGAAGCTCGTAACGGTTCATCATCCCATCCGGTTTTCTCCTGAAAGCACACAAAATCAAGAGTCTCTCATTCCGGGAGAGCTACGCCCATGCGAAGGGCAGATCGATCTTAATGTGGGACTAGAACGCCGTCATTTACTCGTGGTGAATACGGGCGATCGAACAGTACAGGTAGGAAGTCATTATCACTTCGCTGAGGTCAATCCAGCTTTGAGTTTTGATCGCGATGTTGCGCTGGGTTATCGTTTGGATATTCCTTCGGGCGGGGCTGTGCGTTTTGAACCTGGGCAAGAACGAGATGTCACGTTGGTTCCCTATCAAGGGGCTGGGCAGATTATTGGTTTTCATGAAGGGGTTATCTTCTCTGAAGATGAGGGGGAGGTTTCGTGAGCCGTTCTTACGCGATGGATCGTTATGAGTATGCCCATACATTTGGCCCGACAACGGGGGATCGTCTGCGTTTAGCGGATACAGATTTGTGGATTGAGGTGGAGCGTGACCTTACCATTTATGGTGAGGAAGTGCGTTTTGGGGGTGGAAAGACGATCCGAGATGGTATGGGGCAATCCCAGCGAAGTCGCGCTGAAGGGGCGATGGATACTGTCATTACAAACGCTCTCATCATCGACCATTGGGGGATTATTAAGGCGGATATCGGCCTGCGTGATGGCCGTATTGCTGTTATCGGAAAAGCAGGGAACCCAGATGTACAGCCAGGAGTAGATGTTATTATCGGTCCTGGGACGGAAATTATTGCCGCAGAAGGGAAGATTGTTACAGCGGGAGGGATGGATAGTCATATCCACTACATTTGCCCACAGCAGGTAGAAGAGGCATTATGTTCTGGCGTTACGACTCTTCTTGGTGGAGGAACCGGGCCTTCAACGGGCACTGCTGCGACGACGTGCACACCAGGCCCCTGGCATATCGCGCGAATGTTACAAGCAGCGGAAGGGTTACCGGTTAACCTTGCCTTTGCGGGGAAAGGGAATGCTTCTCGTCCTGGTGCTTTAGAAGAAATGGTGCGTGCTGGGGCTGCGTGTTTAAAGCTTCACGAAGATTGGGGCAGTACACCTGCGGCTATTGATACATGTTTGTCTGTTGCGGATCAGATGGATGTACAGGTGATGATCCATACGGACACGCTCAATGAAGCGGGTTTTGTAGAAGAGACGATTAAAGCGTTCCGTGGGCGGACGATCCATGCGTATCATACTGAAGGGGCTGGCGGTGGGCATGCGCCCGATATCATTCGGGTTGCAGGGCTGCCGAATGTTCTCCCATCATCGACAAACCCAACACGTCCTTATACGGTCAATACCTTAGATGAGCATTTAGATATGCTCATGGTGTGCCATCATCTTGACCGTCGTGTGCCTGAGGATATTGCGTTTGCGGAAAGTCGTATCCGTGGGGAGACTATTGCGGCAGAAGATATTCTGCATGATATGGGCGCCATTTCTATGATTTCCTCCGACAGTCAAGCTATGGGGCGTGTGGGAGAGGTTATCCTTCGTACGTGGCAGACAGCGGATAAGATGAAGAAACAGCGTGGGACATTAGCGGGTGATGGCGCTGCTGATAATCAACGCGTTAAACGGTATATCGCGAAATATACGATTAACCCTGCCATTGCTCATGGTGTTTCACATGAAATAGGGTCTCTTGAAGTTGGAAAACTCGCAGACATAGTTTTATGGACGCCGGGTTTCTTTGGGGTGAAGCCTGATATGGTGGTTAAAGGCGGAACGATTGTTCACGCTATGATGGGGGACCCTAATGCGTCTATTCCCACCATTCAGCCCGTACAAGGGCGGTTTATGTTTGGGGCTTTTGGTGGGGCCTTGGCAAAGAGCTGCCTAACATTCGTCTCTCAAGCATCGCTCGAGCGTGATCTTGCTTCTGATTTGGGATTAAAGCGAGGTCTGAGTGCGGTGAAACACACGCGGGGAGAGATTGGGAAGGCGGATATGATCCACAATAATGCGCTCCCTGAGCTGGAAGTGGACCCAGAGACGTATGATGTACGGGCAGATGGGGAATTATTACGGTGTGAGCCGGCGCGTTCGCTTCCGATGGCACAACGTTATTTTCTGTTTTGAGGGGGAATAAAATGCGAGTTGTTGAGGTTGTTCTCGCGGGGAAGTGGGATGAAGCGCAGGCTGTGGATCAGTTCCGTGCAGATTATGAAGGGCGCTATCGGCGACGTATGGTTGTCTCTCTGCACTCTGGAAAAGAGGTACTGCTTGATTTACCTCAGGCACGGCATTTGCGGGCAGGGGATGGATTACGCTGTGACGATGGTCGCCTCATTTTAGTAGAGGCTGAGCCTGAAGATGTGGTGGAGATCACGGCTGCGGATTCCCTCAGTTTAATGCGCCTAGCTTGGCATTTGGGGAATCGCCATTGTCCAACCATGGTGGAAGTGGACCGTCTTTTGATCCGTCGCGATCCTGTATTGGAAGATATGCTGCGGGGATTGGGAGGTCATCTGCATCTATTGCAGGCTGGTTTTGATCCAGAGGGAGGGGCTTATGAGTCTCAGAATGGAGAGAGCGCCTCACATGGTGGACACCACCACCACACGGCGTGATGGTCACACATAACGCACTTCTGATTCGATTATTGGCATGGGTGTCTCCCGCTTTCCCTATTGGGAGTTACGCTTATAGCTATGGTTTAGAGTACGCGATTGCTCAGGGTGATGTGAAGGATCGTGAAACCTTATGCGATTGGATAGCGTCTCTTCTGGGCCATGGCAGTATTCAGCTTGAGCTTGTATCGGCACGCGCTGCATTTCGTGCCGATACGTATAAGGATCTCTGTGCGGTTGCTCAGATGGGATGTGCGATGGCCTCTTCTCGTGAACGTTTTGAAGAGACAGTTCAACAGGGAGAAGCTTTTTTACGTGCTGTTCGTGTATGGGGATTTGGGGCGGAATTACTAGAGGAACCACACCTTCGGTGGCCACTTGCTGTCGCGTATGGGGCCGTATTTCGCCAAGCTGGGATGGATGAAGAGATGCTCGTTCTGGCTTATGTGCAGGGCGTTGTGAACATATTGATCTCTGTTGCTGTGCGTCTTGTCCCATTAGGGCAAACGGATGGTTTGCGTGCTTTGGCAGCAATGGAAGTTTCTATGACAGAAGCTGTCCAGATGAGTGCGACTCATTCTTTAGAAGAGGCGGGAAGCTTTTCGCCGCGTGCTGATTTGGCAGCTATGCAGCATGAAACATTAGAAATGAGGTTATTTCGAACATGATGACGCATTCTCGGCCAGCCTTACGTGTTGGTATTGGTGGTCCTGTAGGGAGTGGTAAGACAGCATTGATGGATGCGCTGTGTAATTCTTTACGAAATCGTTATGATATAGCGGCAATTACCAACGATATTTATACGCGAGAGGACGCAGAATTTCTTATTCGTGCAGGCTCTCTGCCAGAAGGTCGAATTTTAGGGATTGAGACGGGAGGCTGTCCTCATACGGCTATCCGTGAAGATGCCAGTATTAATCTCGCAGGGGTTGATACGCTTCAAAAAAACTTCCCGGGCCTTGAGGTTATTCTGATTGAAAGTGGTGGCGATAATTTAGCGGCGACTTTTAGTCCAGAATTGGCTGATTTAACGATCTATGTGATTGATGTTGCGGCAGGCGATAAAATCCCTCGTAAGGGTGGACCAGGAATTACGAGAAGTGATCTTTTGGTGATCAATAAGACAGATTTGGCACCTCTTGTTGGGGCTGATTTAGGGGTTATGGACCGTGATAGCCGGAGAATGCGCGGGGAGAGGCCTTTTGTCTTTACGAATATTCGTGCACGCGAGGGGGTCGATGCTGTAGCGCAGTTTATTTGCGAGAAAGGTGGTTTGCTCTAAAGGTTAGAGAACTTTCTTCATGCGGATAAAGGGAACGTCCTTTTTGAAAAAAGGCGAACCTCCTGTGGTAAAATGAAGTTTCTCATAAAATTTGGTTGCACTCAGGCGCGCATCAAGCACGAGCCGTTTTCCCCCATGATGCCGGGCTTGATCGAGGAGATATTTGAGAAGGAGGGTGCCTAACCCTTTGCCTTGATAGTCTGGAAGGATAGCGAGTTTGCGTAATTGTATCTCGTGTGACGGTAGCAGGAAGAGAGATGCGCATCCCACTAATGTGTTTTGGCAGAAAATCCCGTAGTGAAAACCCTCCTCATCATGAGGAACACGGCATGCTTCTTGGGTGAGAGAAGGCCATAGCACCTTCTGGCGAAGAGGAAGACAGTCGTTTAGGGAAATAGGGGTGATGGTGGGATCTGATCTATTCATAGTGGACTGGTGTATAGGATCGGCGAATATCACTTTTTTATAAGGAAATGTGTGTCGCTATTATTTTAGGTTTTGTGCTGAACATCACGGACTAAGAATCCATCTTTGACGATTTCAGCTTTGAGTTCTGGATTATGGCGGAGGAGGCGTCTTAAGGCTGTGAAGGCATGGTAACGCCCATGGAGCGTAGCAGCCTGACGGTCTTTTAGAGCTTCTGGGGTAACGTGGATAGGGCATCCAGAACGGTGAGATAAATCTTGTAATGCTTCGTCTAAACGTTGAACGGGGAAATCATAGCGATTAATAGCCTGAGGCTGGCACGTCGCTTTAGCTGTTATTGTAAACCCTAACTGAGAGATGAGCAATGCAAGGGTAAATCGAGTAAATCTGAGTGTCATGACGACTCCATAACTGCGGGCTGAGCAGGAGTGTATTCTATAAAAAAAACCGCCTGGGAAGGCGGTTTTTTTTGACACCATAGTCAATAAAAGCACTTAAAGCGCTTTAAGACCTACAGCAGCTTCTCTGCCGTTACGTCCAGTTTCAATGGTGTAAGAAATCTTTTGGCCTTCATTGAGGCTCTGCATACCAGAACGCTGCAGTTCAGAAATGTGAACGAAGACATCCTGATCACTATTATCTGGTTGAATAAAACCAAAACCTTTGGTTGGGTTAAACCATTTTACGGTGCCTGTTTCCATAACGAGGCTCCTTTATATAACACGGCAGTCGCGAAAAAACGTTATTCGCTATCATCACCTCCAGAATGGAAACAGAACGTCACGTACTTTCTGCTCACTAGAGAGGCACTACCTTGCGTGCACTATGTTCCATCCAGTGAGGGAATGCAAGTTCTTTTTGAAAGAAAGTGACATATCTTATGTTTTTAAAGGGAATTAATGGCTCCAGGTTGTTTTCTTTAAAGCGAGCAAAAGCCCTCCCATGATTACAAGATAGAGCAGAACACAGCTTCCGATGATGGAACGTGTTTTCCGGTGAGAGTCATTGCTCCATTGTAAAAAGGCTGTCACGTCATGGGCCATCTGGGGAACAGTGGCTTTCGTACCATCCGGATAGATCAGCATATTGTCATGTAAAGGAGGTGGCATACGGAAGCGATGGTGATGGGTAAGGGCTGTTGGATTATAATATGCGTGAGCCGCTAAGGTCATGCCGGGAGGTGGGGCATGATAATCTTGTAATATCGCTTCAATATAGGGAGTTCCGCCTCGAATGGTACGAGCAATATGGGAGAGATCAGGCGGAAAATCTCCACCATTAGCGGCTTTCCCAACAGCAATGCTTGGATATGGAGACGCAATGGGAGACTCTAAGTTGGCCTGATGCTGTTTGCTCCATTCTTGTAAAGCTGGGAGAGAAGAGGTGAGAGCCGCCATATCTCCATAATGTGCTTGCTCCATACCGTGGCAGGCGCTGCAGACATGTTGGAAAACAAAGAGTCCCCTTTGCTCGGCTGTGTCGGCGATGGCGGGTGTTATCGTAAAGAGGCCACCCCAGAAGAAACCTACAATCAGGATCATTGATCTCATGAGTGGTCTCCCTTCGGAGAGAGGCGTTCATGTCGTGCGGTCAGAGGAAGGATAAGTAAAAAGACACTGAACCATACAATAAGGCTTAGTCGGCTGAGCCACAGCCATATCGTGCTTGGGGTATGTAACCCGGCGATGCCAAGTGTGAGAAAAGCCATGAAAGCAAGGGTCATACCCACTCTGATAGTAGGACGGTATGTGGCGTTATGTCTTGGAGATTGGTCAAGCCAAGGGAGAGCAAATAAAATAATAATGCTGGTTGCCGCAATAATCAGGCCACCAAGGCGAGAAGGGACGGCACGGAGCATGGCGTAGAAAGGGGCAAGATACCATTCTGGCGTAATATCGCTCGGGGTTTTAAGCGGGTCAGCGGGAATGAGATTACTTGTTTTCTCGAGCCAATCAGGCAAAAAAAAGATTAAAATAGCATAAATAATGAGCACGCCGCATACAGCAAGACCGTCTTTGATGCTGTAGTCAGAGTGGAAGGGGCGGGTTGTGGTGATGGGGGTAGGGCTGTCAGCTGTTGGGTTGCTGGAGCCAACACCATGTAGGCACAATACGTGAAGGCCGATGATTGCAAGAACAATAAAACCAAGCGTGAAATGCAGCACGAAAAGCCGATGAAGTGCAACGGTTCCGAGGTCATTCCCACCAAGAAGAAAGGTTACAAGTGGTTTCCCTAGGGCTGGGATGGCTTCGATAGCATGTGTGATAACCGTTGCCCCCCAATAAGACATTTGTCCCCAAGGAAGGACATAACCGGCAAAGGCCGTCGTCATAAAGAGGACCATAAGGAGGAGGCCACTGAGCCATACAAGCTCACGTGGTGCTTTATAGGAGCCGTACCACAAGCCGCGGCCTATATGGAGGTATAGAGCAGCAAAAAAGACCGTCGCCCCGCCCATATGGAGGGAACGAATGAGCCAGCCAGACGGAACGCGGCGTTCGATGGTTTCGATACTGCTAAAAGCTTGTTGAATATCAGGGGTATAATTGAGAGCGAGAAACAGGCCGCTGGCTCCCATAAGTAACACAATAGCGATTAAGCAGGCCCCTAATGTCCACCACCCATTCACAGGGGGCATGGGGAAGCGTGAGAAATGTTGATGTAAGGGACGTAAAAAAGGGAGTCGTTTATTGAGCCAATGAGAAAAGGGAGAGGGTGGAGGGGTCATTGAAGAGGCTTTCCTATCTCTCAGATTTGCTGGATGGTATTTATATCAAAATGAGGATCGGCTTTGCTCATACCGAGGCGTAATTTTGTTGAGGTTAGGAAGAATAAAGGAGGGACAGGTAAGTTATAGGGAGCTGGCATGTTCTGTAAAACACGTCCAGCACCGTCAAATTGTGACCCATGGCAAGGACAGAAAAAACCTCCCGAGCTTGGCAATCCCGGGATGTCATGCATCGTGGGAATACAGCCTAAATGGGTACAGACCGTAATAAAAACCCCGTATTCGGGATTTAAGGAGCGATAGAGATTGGCGGCATCAAGAGGTTGTTGCCGCGCTTTAGAGTAGGGGTCTCGCAATTGACGGAGGAGCTCGGCACTCTTCAGGGCTTCCTGCATTTGTGGCGTGCGCCGTTGAATAGAGACAGGCCAATGACGCCAGATGACGTTTTTTTGTGCCCCAGGAGTGAGATCACTTACATCAACATCAAGAAGGGCACTTTCTTCTTCCGCTTGTTGAATGGCTGTTTGTGTACCACGAAGACTATTAAGAAAAGGCACTGCCAGAGCACACGCTCCAGCGCCACCAAGGGCTGCCGTGCTGATTTCTAATACGTGGCGACGCGTCGTGGTAGGCGCATGACACTCCTGTGACGAAGATGGCGGATGAGATTGTGGTGTATCGTCCATAAAAATCTCTCAATGTCCACGGCGCTGTCGTAAAATTGAGCTTTAGTTTAGTATTTCATGAAGTGTACAACAATACCCATAACAATTTGCAAATTTTCATGCCCTCTTGTCGATTTTGGGAGATGACAGCACAACAGAACCTAAACGAAGGGGATGGTGGTTTTTACATTGATAAAGCTGTTACAATCTTATGTGACGTAACAGATTGGGATAATGAGGATACCCGGAATGTTGGCATTTATCGCCTGCAAGTTAAGGGTAAGAATCGCATGAGCATACAGCCAGTACCGGCGCATGATATTGCCATCCATTTGCGCAAAGCAGAAGAAATAGGCCAAGATTTACCCATTGCTATGTGTATTGGGAATGATCCGATCATTAATACGGTCGGTTCGATGCCTATTTTCTGTAACCAGTCCGAATACAAGATGGCAGGGGCGATTGCACAAGAGCCTTATCCCGTTGCTAAAGCTAGAAATGGGTTACAGGTCCTTTGGGGACTGAGATCATTTTTGAAGGAAAATTCTTTCGAGGGTTCGTGAAAGTGAAGGGCCTTTTGGCGAATGTACCGGCCATTATTCAGGCGTTCGCCGGATGCCAGTTCTAGAAATCACGAAAGTATCTCATCGTAAAAATCCTTTGTTTGAGCATCGTTACCAGGGCATGCCCTGGATCGAGATAGATTATCTCATGGGGGGACTATTTGTGCCCTTTGCATGTGCAGCTCAAGCAGGCTTTCCCTGAAATTCAGGCTGTGAATGCGCTTTATACGCATGTCTTGTTGTTATCGTATCGACGAAGCGTCGTTTTGGAGATTTGCTAAGGTTGTCATCGTCGTTTGATGAAACGGTAGAGCCATTTAATCTGAATCAGGTGATGTGGGCGATTTCGACAAAATTCAATCTAGAGTTTTTTTAGTTCAAATATCGGGTCTAGCTGTTTTGCCACTCGCTCCTGGTTCCAGTCTGGCAGGTATGACGCATAAGCTTTGTTATTGGATGCAACGACGCTGGTCATGGCGGAAACATACGGTCATTATGGGCAAGAATTAAAAGACCCCGTTGTAAATCTGCTAAGATAGGTATTCTGACTGCATCTCCGGTCAATGGAGTGTGGGAGGTCTATCAGTGTGAAACATGCATGTTTGCTTGGCGACGCACTGAGCCTGATTTTTTATTACGAATCCCAAGAGTTACGGCTCTGAGTTTAAGCTCAATCAAGCAGAGTTGGATGACACACCAATTATGTCAGAAATTCCTATCCCATTGCACGGACGTGACGGTGAGAAGAGTTTTGGCGAGGGATGATAGCTATTTTACGATCTTACCTTGCTTCTAGGTAAGATCGTAAAATAGGCTGTTTAACACAGCATAGATATTGTTTTTTGTGGGAATGGTAAGTTTCTAAGAGCTGAGTAGTTTCCCCTCGGTCGTACAGGGTATGAGAAAGCTTACCCCCAGTAAATCGCCGGGGGCGCCTGCTTAACGTCAGATATTATGCCCTGATTAAGGACAATATTTATCCATATAGGCGCTATGTATGAGAGGGAGAGTTACGGCGTCTGAGGCGTTGTAGAAAATAGCGCGAATAATGGGAGCTGCGTTGTTTGAGCCGCTCCATAGCAAGATATATGACAGGTGTTGTGTAGAATGTCAGTAATTGGCTGATGATCATGCCCCCGAGGATAGATACGCCCAGGGGATGGCGTAATTCACATCCATATCCGTTACCGATGATCAGTGGAATGGCCCCAAGCGCAGCAGCAAGTGTGGTCATCAAAATAGGTCGGAATCGAATGATGGACGCTTGGTAGATTGCGTCCCGTGGAGAAAGTTTTTGTTGGCGTTCGGCTTGAAGGGCGAAGTCAATCACAAGGATGGCGTTTTTCTTAACAATTCCCGTTAGGAGAATAATGCCGATAATAGCGATCAAGCTAAAGGAATCGCCGGCAACCCATAAACCGAGAACTGCACCGATTCCAGCAGAAGGAAGTGTTGAGAGAATGGTAATGGGATGGATGAGGCTTTCATACAGAATGCCCAGTGTGATGTACATCACAGCGACAGCGGCGCCGAAAGCAATCAGGGAGTTAACCATGAGTGAATTGGTTTCACCTGCTGTTCCTGTGAAATTGCCGCGAATTTGATCGGAGGCATGTTGAGCGACCAATCCTTGTGTAATGAGGGCTACAGCATCATCGTAGGTTGTTCCTGGGGAAAGATCGAAAGTGATGATTGAAGAGTAACTGCCATTTTGATGAGAAATTTTTAAGGGTAGCGGAGTATAGACCGTTTTCGTGACATTATCGAGAGGGATCATCGTTTCACGTGATGACGAGACGGCGGCTCCGTTCGAGGATGTTCCCGAAATTTTATTGGCTAACGCATTGGTGATGGATTGTGTCGCGATACTATTCTGGACGCTAATATGCCCTTCTCCACGGACACGAATAAGATTGGACGCGATTCCTCCTGCCGCGGTTCCAGCAGATGTTGAAATCCAAACATGATGGAGGAGACGTGGGTTTTCACGGAATTGCTCTCCAAGAACCATAACGACCCGGTGGTCTGTGAGTGGAAGGTGAATTGTTGAGACGATTGTTTGTCCATAAGAGTCATAAAGAGCATTTTGGACGAGCTGCGGTGTTATGCCATAGCGCGCTTCTAGATCACGTTGGACATTAACATTTGCGGAGAATGCTTGGTTTTCTGCATCGGAGGTGATGTTCGTAAGCTTTCCACTTTTGCGTAACATCGCCATTAACGATGGGACGACATGATAAAGAGGGCCACTTTCATCGCTACGAAGGACATAGCGATAATTTCCGGTTGCGGCCTTGCTTCCTCCCTGACTACTTCCCGTCAAGGATGTCAGGAAGACATCTGTCCCCGCTGTAGGAAGGATCGCCTTACGGAGACGTTCGAGAACAACAGGGATAGAGTCACGATGATTTTTATCTTTAAGGGTAATGAATGATTCTGAAGAACGGCTATCGTCACTGAATGATGATACAGATTCAACAGCGGGGTCGCGCTGTACGATAGATTCCACTTCTTGCATGCGTCTGTGTAGAGCATGGAAGGAGAGAGAGGGCTCCCCAGAAATAGTGGCACGCAAAATTGCTAAGTCCATATCTGGGATGGCTGATTTTGGCATAACAATGATGCCAAAAATAAGGACGATAAAGCTACCAGGAAGCGTGAGACCAACGAGAATGGGGTGGCGTAAACTCCAAGAAATTGTATGCCCGTAGAGCGTTGTTAACGCATTGAGGAAACTTTCTAGTTTTTGGGCAAGGTAATCGTACCATTTTATAGGATGTGGCTCTGATGTCTTATTGTGGGAAGAAACCTCTAAAAATTGAGCACAGAGCATCGGGGTTAAAGTGAGGGACAAGACCATGGAGAGGGCGATTGCGGCAATCATGGTCATGGAAAATTCATATAGAATGGAGCCCAGCGTTCCAGGAATGAATAGAATTGGTAAGAAAACGGCGATCAAAGATAAGCTAATTGAAATGACGGTGAAGACAATTTCACTAGTCCCATGAATGCTGGCTTCATGGCGTGGAAGACCTTCTTCCATATGGCGTGCAATATTTTCTAACACGACAATGGCATCATCAACGACAAATCCAACGGCGATCGTCAGGGCCATGAGAGAAAGCGTATCAAGAGAAAAGTGAAAGGCTTTCATAATGACTAAGGTGCCCGATAGGGCAACAGGAACGGTAATGGCTGGGATAAAGGTACTGACGAAGCGGCGAAAAAAGAGTGCGACAACCAGGACGATCAGTAAAATAGAGGTGATGAGCGTAATTTTTGCGTCTATCAGCGATGCGCGTATGCTGCGTGAGAGATCAACTCCTTCATGCACATCGACATTCCGTGGCAGCATATTTCGTAATGTAGAAAGGTGGGCATGAATGCCATTGACGATGTCTACTGTATTGGAGTGAGGTTGTGGCATTACCATAAGGGTAATAGCCGGTAGGGAGTTAAATGAGCTTGTTTGATAGACGTCTTGGACGTCATCTACGAGGGTAGCAATTTCGCGAAGGTAGATTGGGTTAAAATTGTTACGATAACCTACAATAAGATCACGATATTGACGGCTATTAATTGCTTGGTCATTTGTGCGGAGTTCAATGCGTTGATGATTGTATGTGATAAAGCCTTTTGGCGTATAAGCATTGGCAGAGGCGAGGGCAGAGCGAATGTCTTCAGGGTTAATGCCCCAGCGATAAAGGGGGTAAGGGTTGAGTTCTACACGGACAGCGGGAGTTGATGTACCGAAAATTTCCACACGTGCGACACCTGGAACTTCGGCAAGGAGGGGGCGTACGCGTATAGTTGCTATATCGTAAAGTTGTGACCGTGTAACATATTTTGATGTTAAGTGAAGGATATAGGCAGGATTTCCTCCTTCCATTTTAAAGGCTTCCGGATCGGAGTCGAGTGTTCCTCTAGGAAGGTCACCTCGTGCGGCACGTAGAGCTGCCTGCACATCTCGAAGAGCACCATCAATGTTACGCGATGGAGAAAACTCCATAACGATAGATGTTTGTCCGCTTTGTGTATCAGATTCAATCGTTTGAACGTCTGCAATAGCCGATAAGCGTCGTTCAAGCGGGGTTGCGACAGATGTCGCCATTTGTTGTGGGTCTGCCCCAGGTTGATTGGCGATAACCATAATAGAGGTAGCCGTGATATCCGGCATAGTAGAAACAGGTAAAAAGGGAAGCGCGACGCACCCACCTAAAAAAATAGCAATGGCGAGGAGGGTCGTAGCGACAGGACGATCAATAAACAACCGACAAAAGACCACTCTTAGCCCCCCACATGGGCAAAAGCCTTCGCTTGTGTCACTGGAGGGAACAAGAGGGTAAGGCTACGCCATATAGCAACATGTTAGGGAAGAGGCGGCGAAACCAGTTGAGGTGGCTAACAATGCCATGCCTCTCCCAATATGGTGCTCACTTTGAATGATCACTTAGCGAAATTCAAGGTGTTACAGGCGGGGCGACAGGAACATTGCCATAGCCTGGAACATACGTAACGCGTGCTTCTGCTGTGTAACCCACATTAGGTTGATAATGCGTGTAGCCAGGAACGGGGTAAGGATAAGCCGGCACAGTTTGCGGTGGCGGTGGTGGTGGTGCATTCACAATAGTAATGTTTGTTTCAGGCGGCGGTGGTGGTGCATAGGATGGTGCCGCATAGCCATAGTTGTAGTTATTCGGCGGCGCGTAATAGGTAGGAGGGTTATAATATCCAGGAGAGTTGTAGCCTCCAGAAAAACCGTTAAAGAGACTATTCATACCAAAGTCAGCAACGCCATAGCCGATCCCACTTCCCATACCGAAGCCTAAACCGCGGCCAAAGGACGATCCAAAACCATGATGATGATGTGCTTGAGCTTCCGACAAAGGAGCACTGAGCAGTAGGCCAGAAACCAACAGCATGAGTGGTTTCCGGTGAGATGAAAAAAGGTGAAGCATAATGTCCTCCACTCGGTGGTGTTACGTGTCTTACATATAGGGAGCTGGTATAAAGAAAAGGAGTGAAATTGTTGTCATAAAACGGAAAGGTTTTACGATAAGAATAAAAACCATATAGAAGAATGATGAAATTTTACTCTGTAAGTATTTTGTATTTAAAAAGATAATTTAACTATTCATCTGAAATATTTTCAAATATTGCATTTGTAACTCGTTGAATTTCTTGTGGAGAAAGACAGGCTAAAAATCCTTGAGCTCCAGCATTGATCCAAATTTCACTATGAGAGAGCGCACTGTGATCAATCACGACAGGGAATGTTTGACGTGATCCAAATGGTGTTGTTCCTCCAGAGACAAAGCCAGTGCGTTCATGTGCTTCGGACGGCTGCATCATTTTGGCATTGCGGCCGTTGAGGGACGCAGCAAGGGCTTTAAAATTTACACGTTTATTGACAGGGATTACGGCGAACACAGGCTGTTTCCGATCTATCTTAGCCGCCAATGTTTTAAACACAGCATCCGGGTGTGCGCCAATAGCGTGAGCGGCTTGCTCTCCAATATGTCCTTTTTGAGGGGCATAGTCGTAATGGCATGTGGTGAATGTGGCATTATGTTGCTGAAGAAAAAGAGTTGCGGATGTTTGTGTCGTCATAATGTTTTGGCCTCCATGAAGAGGGGAAGAATTTTCATTCTACGGAAGTGGAGATGGATAAAAAAGGACTAAATTAGTGAATATGTGTTTTATGAAAAATGATTTGCTTGTGTAATTAAATGGAATCGTTTTTCTTCCATGGAATATGGACATGCTTAAAGCGTGGTCATAACTTTGCGATAAGGATAAGCTTGTATGAGATTTTCTCGCCAGATTGTGAGCGCCTTAGGGGTGGCATCACTTGGTTTATTCCCCTCATTGTTAAGCCAAGCTGTCGCGCGGGATAATCCTCTTTTTACTGCGAGCACGTTACCTTATCAGGCGCCGCGTTTTGATGTGATTCGTGATGATGATTATCAGCCTGCATTTGAACGCGGCATGGCGGAACATCTGCAAGAAGTGCAAAAAATTGCAAACAATCCTGCACCGCCGAGTTTTACTAATACGATTGAAGCTCTTGAGAAAAGTGGGCGCCTTTTGGATCGTGTTCAGAATACTTTTTCTGGTGTTTATTCTGCTAATAGTAATGACCATCTTGACCAAGTGCAAAGTCACGAAGCTCCCCTTCTGGCTCAGCATCAAGATGAGATTATGCTTAATGCGCGTTTATTTAACCGGATTAAGACATTGTATGATCAGCGCGAAAAACTTGATCTGACGACTGAACAACGTCAGGTGTTAGATATTTATTACCAACAATTTGTTCACGCAGGAGCATTGTTGGGCGAAAAAGACAAAACAACGTTACGAGAACTTAATAGTCGACTTGCGACATTAGAGTCTGTCTTTCAACAAAAGCTCGTGGCCGCTGCCCGTGATGGTGCGCTCTTGGTCGGAAAGAAAGAGCAGCTCGATGGACTCGATAAAAGTGCTCTTGAAGCAGCGCAGAAAGCGGCTGAGGCACGACACAAACCTGGTCAGTGGCTATTAAGTTTGCAGAATACCGTCCAGCAACCAGAATTAGCCCTTTTGATGAATCGTGAGACACGACAAAAATTGTTCGAGCAAAGCTGGATGCGGGCAGAACGCGGGGATAATAACGATACACGGGCAACCATTGCTGAGTTGGCTCAGTTACGTGCCAAAAAGGCTGCGTTGTTTGGTTACCCAAATTATGCGGCTTATACGCTTTATGATCAAATGGCGAAGACACCTGAAGCTGCTGAACATTTCATGCAACAGCTTGTCCCTGCTTTGGCGAAAGAGCAAAAGCGAGAGGTCACGACCCTTCAAGAAACCATCACACGGGATGGAGAGCATTTTGCGTTGCAGCCTTGGGATTGGGAGAAATATGCGGCTCAGGTAAAGCGTGAGCGTTATGCGTTGAATCAGGATGAAGTGAAGCCGTATTTTGAGCTTAAAACAGTTCTTACAGATGGTGTTTTTTTCGCGGCTCATCAGCTTTATGGGATAAGCTTTAAACAGCGTCATGATATCCCAACCTATCATCCCGATGTGTTGGTATATGAAGTGTTTGACCAAGATAACTCCCCATTAGGCTTAATGTATTTTGATTATTTCAAGCGTGATGCCAAGTCGGGTGGTGCTTGGATGTCAAATTTTGTAGGGCAGTCGCATTTATTAGGGACAAAACCCGTTATTTATAATGTGGCCAATTTTGCAAAAGCGCCTCCTGGGCAACCTCAGCTGATTACGATGGACGATGTGACGACGATGTTCCATGAGTTTGGTCATGCGCTTCATGGTCTTTTTGCTAATCAGGTTTATCCGACCGTATCGGGCACAAGCGTTGCACGAGATTTTGTTGAGTTTCCGTCTCAATTCAATGAAAATTGGGCACTTGATCCACAAGTTTTAGGGCATTACGCGCGGCATTATAAAACGGGTGCGCCCATTCCCGCGGCATTAGTAGCAAAAATACGTAAAGCGGCTCTTTTTAATCAGGGTTATGCTTTGGGAGAAATTGTTACCGCTGCGGAGCTAGATCTCCGTTGGCACGGCCTAGCGGCATCAGCACCACGGCAGGATGTTGATCATTTTGAAACAGAATCTCTGAAGACGATGGGGTTGGATGTGGCCCATATCCCGCCACGTTATCGTTCTAGCATTTTTCTGCATATTTGGGCGAATGGCTATGCGGCAGGCTATTACGCATATCTTTGGACGGAAATGTTGGACCAAGATGCGTTTTCTTGGTTTCAGCAGCATGGTGGTTTGACACGAAAGAATGGTCAGTTTTTTCGTGATATGATTCTGTCGCGTGGGCATACGCAGGATTATGGAACGATGTTCCGTGCTTTTTATGGCAAAGATCCTGATATTGAGCCAATGTTACGGCACCGTGGATTAGCCAATGGTCAGGAATAGGTAGTCGAAATTTGTGGCAGTTCCCATGTCGTTGTCATGTGTAGGGGCCAGCGACATGGGTAAGGAAATGGAGAAGAGTTTATGTCTCAATTAGTTGTCATTGCAGAGTTTGAAACGACATCAGAGACTTTCCAGCCTTTTTTGGATGTTTGTCGATACGATGCAGAACGTTCTGTACAGGATGAGGAGGGGTGTTTGGATTTCGTAGTGTTAACTCCAACGACGGAACCAAATGTGATTGTTCTGTATGAAGTTTATACAGGGGAGAAGGCGTTTGAGGCACACTGTCAGGCTCCTCATTTCGCAATATTTTCACAGGCATTAGAAAAATTATCTATCAAAACACGTCACGTACGCCAGCATAGCCATCAGAGTTAATCGGGGTCAGCATTCAGGGACGTTGACAGCTAGACCGCCAAGGGATGTTTCTTTGTAACGGTGGTTCATGTCTCGTCCTGTTTCCGCCATGGTGCGGATGACATGGTCGAGCGATACGTAATGTGTGCCATTGCCGTGCATAGCCAGAGATGTGGCATTAATGGCTTTTACCGCGCCGAAAGCGTTTCGCTCAATGCAGGGGATTTGTACAAGCCCAGCAATAGGGTCGCATGTCATCCCGAGATGATGTTCCATGGCGATTTCGGCTGCATTTTCGATATGTTCTGCTCCACCGCCTAGGGCCGCCGTGAGACCAGCGGCGGCCATGGATGAAGCAACGCCTACTTCTCCTTGGCATCCTACTTCGGCGCCAGAAATGGAAGCATTCAATTTAAAAAGGCCGCCAATTGCGGCGGCGGTTAACAAGAAGCGGTGGCGTGTTTCACGTGAGTCTTCGGGGCAGAAATCACGCAAATATCGGAGGACGGCAGGGATCACGCCAGCGGCACCGTTGGTGGGTGCTGTAATAACGCGCCCCCCCGCGGCATTTTCTTCGTTCACAGCAATAGCAAACAGACTAATCCAGCTCATAATTCTGTGGGGCGAAGGTTGGTTATTCCCACGGTCATTTTGAAGTTTTTGATAAAGATCATGCGCACGTCTTTTGACGTGTAAGCGCCCTGGTAAAGGAGATGTTTGGACAAGTCCCATATCAACACAGTTCATCATAATATCGAAAATATGGTCGAGATAATCTTCGACTTCGTTGCGCGGGCGTAGAGCGCATTCGTTGGCCATAATAATGTCTGTAATGCTCATGCGTGTTTTTTTGACATGTTCTAACAGCTCATAACTGCTGCGGAATTCGTATGGGCCATCTGGAAGCGTGTAGGACGAGGTAAGGGCGGTTTCTTCTGGTGTGATGAAACCGCCACCGACCGAGCAAAAACGCTCTTTGAGGAGGGGCTGTCCAGTTTCATCAAAAGCTTCGAATTGCAGAGTATTGGGATGAATAGGAGGGACTATGCCTGTTTCGAGGATCAGATCCGTTTGCGGGTTGAATGGGATAGGGCCCTGTGGAAGCGAAAGAGTTTTTTGTGTCTGGGTTGTTTCAAGAATAGAATTTGCAAATGCGGGATCGACTGTTTCCGGTTTTTCTCCAACCAAACCAAGGAGAACAGCGCGATTTGTTCCATGACCTTCAGCCGTAAGCGCCAAGGACCCGTAAAGTGTGACGATGATACGACCAATAGGTTGATCGTTGGGAAGCTGCTCAACAAAACGATAAGCTGCACGCATGGGGCCAACTGTATGAGAAGAAGAGGGACCAATACCGATTTTAAAAAGATCAAATAGGCTAATCATGATATCAGGCTCCCCAGTGACTCGCTTCATTGTCCTTTATGGATTGAAAAACTTCGTTTTTTAAGGGGAGAAAAAATTATTTTTATATCGTATCAATCTTGATTGTTTCCTCAAATTTGCTATGGATATCGTACACAATATCGTGATAACAATTGTATATTAACTTTTAATACTCCATATCACAAAGCTGGTTACGTTGTACAAAGGACGAACAAGTTATGTCATTTATCCCATCACGCATGAAAATGGCTTTTCTGGCGGCTGCGGGTGCAGGTCTTTTGGCATCCGGTGTCGCTGTTGCGAGTGAACAGCCTGCGACTCCATCGGGGACAATTACCTTCCAAACGCATTCTGCTGATCTAGGTGTTGGTTATACATGGGGTGAGGGGAAGTTGGTCTATCAGGGCCATACATATCGCTTCAAAGTAAGAGGCCCCAACGTCATTGCCTTGGGGTATTCGTCATTGAAAGCAAAAGGGAAAGTTTATAACCTTAAGCATCTTCATGATTTTGATGGTGCCTATGGCTCGCTGGATGGTGAAGCTACAATGGCCGAAGGTGTTGGCGGTGCGCTGTTGAAGAATAGTAACGGAGTGCGCTTGAAAGTGACGGCCAATGCTTCTGGTGCACGTCTTGCCGCAGGGCTTCAGGGTTTGAACTTCACATTGAAAAATTAATACGTAAATTATTCATTCGTGATGTTTGTGTTGGGCTGCAACTCTTGACGGGTTGCAGCCCAATATGTTTTTGGGCACTAAATTTTAAATGAAATGTTTCTTTTTCATCCAGGCTTCCGCGAGAGACGGCCATGTGGTGGTTAATGTGTGAGGCCGTCCAAGGCCGAAGCCATGTCCTCCCGTTGGAAAGAAATGCGTTTCGATCATGCCATGCTGTGCCGTGTAATGTTGCGAAAAGAGACGTGATGGTTGAGGATTTGCGATAGGGTCATCTTCTGCCTGTGCTAAGAAAAGCGGCAGCGGCTGAGATGTAAAAGCGTTAGGGAATGACCATTTTTCACGCTGAGCGTGTGTGGGATGCTGGCCAATCAGGGAGATACGCGTTCTTGTATGGTCAAAAGGTGGTTCTAGCGTGACGATGGGGTAAAGCAGCATCGCCATGTCTAATTGAGCATAATGTACAGGTGATGATCGAGATTGTTGTGATCGTAGCCAGTCAGGATTCGCTTTAAGGGCTTGCATCCCCAGAAGGTGCCCTCCCGCTGAAAATCCTAAAGCGCCGATATGTGATGGCGTGAAGTTGAGATCGGTTGTGCGGGAGCGGATGAGCCGTATGGCTTGTTGGGCATCTTCAAAAGGTGCGGCGGGGCCCGTCAGCCATTCTTCACGTGGAAGGCGATAGATCAGAATAGCTGCTGTTATTCCGCGTGATGTAAGCCAGCGTGCAGCTGGGATGGCTTCATGTTGGAGATTGATACGTTGATACCCACCCCCTGCGGCGATCAGCACGACCGTACCGTTGGGAGACATTGGATGATGAATCTGTAAAAAAGGAGTGCTGACATTAGAGACGGCACCATGTCGCGAGATTTTGAGTGGGCCAGTAGGGCCCCCTCCGCCTGGAGGAAGCCCAGGCCATAGCGGATAAAAGCTTGGTTTTTGTGGTGTGGCCTTACTTTCTGTCCAATGGCTTATCAGGGGAAGTAATGCAGCCTTTGAGAAGCCTTTTGCGATAAAATGTCGTCGTGAGAGGGAGGAGCGTGTTGTCATAGGAAAGTGCGTAAAACGCCTGTTGCTGCGATCCCTAAAAGCATTGTTGGGATTAGAGAGAGGCGTGTTGCGGCAAGAGCGGTGATTCCGAGACCAATGATATTAGCGGGCTCCCCAGAAGCGAGTACGGGAGCAATGATCGATACGAGGACACATCCTGGAAGGATTTCCATCAGCGCTGTTGCGCGCGGGGATAAGGTGCGGCCACGTAAAAGCAGAAAACCCCCGATACGTGTGAGATATGTCATAAGCGCCATGAGGAGGATTGCTATGAGCGCTTGAAGGTGAAGTGTCATTTTTTATGGATCATTATCCAAGCGTTTATTCCACCGGTGATTGTACCTACGAGGACATACCAAGCACCAGGAAGAAAATGATAGGTTAGGCTTGCAGCAATCAGGCTGGATATCCAGGGAAGTGCTGTCCTTCTGCCCATCCACATACCACGAAGAAGGACAAGAAAAACGGCAGGAATGGCCATATCAACACCATAACGAATAAGGTTATGGACGATAGAGCCTGTGAAACCTCCTACAAAAGTGGTGATAACCCAGCAGGAATAGAGACACATTGTGACGCCGCTATAGAAGCCAATACTGAGTGTTTTTGAGGGATTTTTCTGTGTATCGGCAAGGCTGAGTGCCCAGACTTCGTCACACATGAAGAAAAGTAATGAAAAAATTTGCCAGCGGGGTCTATTTTGTAAATAGGATGTGAGGGTCGTCCCCATAAGGATATGACGACTGTTAATGAGAAAGGTTGTGCTGGCTAGAAGTAGGATATTAGGGGGGAGTGTCCAGAGGTCAACCGCAGCAAATTCAGAGCCCCCTGCAAAATTGAGCCCTGTTAAAAGGGGGATTTCTAGGTGAGTGAGGCCTTGTTGTATGGCGCGACTTCCCAAAAGAAGCCCAAAAGGAATGAAGGCTAGTGTAAGGGGTAATGCCGTTCGAACCCCTCTCAGGAACTCGTAAGCATGTGAAGGCGATATGGAGGGCGAGTTATGCTGCGTCATTGAATGGGGATTAACCACGATACACTATTTATGGATTGGAAACTATTTACACAGAATGGGAGGAGAAACAGAGTAATTTTTCTTCGATTATTTTTTGTTGGAGGGTGACTATAGTGATGTTGCTTGGCATGATTTTATGTATGGCTCATGAGTAGATTTGTCTCTATAGAGATTTGTATACGCAACGGACCATTGCATATGTATTGGTGTTATTAAATTTTTAAAAAAGAGATCTGATAGATAATTTTTGTTATATCCATGCAAATAAATAGTCCCATTATCAATATAAATGTTCTTAAAAAAGATACTTTTATATATGGGAATATTATTACCATTGGCATTTTTATTGTAGGATGTATCGAGGAAGATAGGCCATTGGGTGTGGTATAGGCAAACCGTGTCGTAATGGATGCGCTCGACGATACCACCTCGTGTTGAATCACTTTTAATGCGCAGCCCCCATTTTGCTCCATTAATAATGATATTTTTGACGAGGATATCGTGCACTCCTCCCATGGTCTCACTTCCAATAGAAAGACCATGCCCCCAATATAAGGAACTATTTAAAATAGAAATATGATGGCTTGCTCCATGAGGCCCTGCTTTGATAGCAATATGATCATCTCCTGTTCTAATGATGCTATGGATTATGGTAATATCGTGTGAAGAAGATGGATCTATTCCATCCGTATTGCGTGCATCAGGGGGCGTATCAATGGTGATTCCCCAAAGTGTTACATCTTTACTTTGAGTGATCATGACATGAAAATTAGGAGAGTTTTTGAGGGTAATATATCCCATTGTGAAATTTTGAACGTGATCAAGCGCAATTAATCGTGGAGCGTTTTGTTTCTGATTCATACGTTGTGCGATGCGAGCAAGTTGCCACCAGGATCGTGTGGTTCCTAAAATAGGTTGACCTCCCTGGCCCTCGATGGTTCCTCTCCCGAGTAAACCACCATCTTTTGTGTGATCAAATAAGAGGAAAGGATGACACGCATTTCCCTTATCATTGATTTTTCCGCACTCTCCCGTTCCCCGGTCGTAAGCGGTTGGATCTGTCGTGGCGACGAGTGTCGCTCCTTGAGCGATCCATAAATAGACGTTTGATGTAATGGTTAATGGAGAACTAACGAAACGTCCTCTTGTCAAACGAACCGCGGAACCAGAAGGGCAATCATTGAGTAAGGATTGTAACCGATTGATATCGGCTGGAACGAGGTCTGCACATATGTGACGTGGCCACTGAGGAGGTTGAACGTCACGACGATCTTGCGCAGAAGCATGGAAGGTGACGGTGCTACAGATAAAGGGAATAAGGACAAGAAGGTATTTTGAAATGATCATTTCTTGCTACGTCTTATTTTTGGCTAGTCGGGAGAGCTTGAAAAGCTTTTAGGAAAAATCGTTCCTAAAATGGGTCGTCATTCTAATAAAATATTCAATGGAACAAAAATATATAAGGAGGATGATCACCACATGGGTGACCGTGATTATAGAATTTATTTCTTAGGCAGGCATAACGGGCGAATGGATAAAATACTCTATGTATCTAACATGCCATCTAGCTTAGATACCCCGGAATATACCCAGAATTAAACCAGATTCAAACAGACTTAGCCCGATCAAATAGATACTGGGAAGCGTAAAAATGGAGGTTAATAGCCACTTTATCGACAAAAACAGAGCCATTCAGATGAGCGCATGGTGTCCCGTACGGGATTCGAACCCGTGTTGCCGCCGTGAGAGGGCGGTGTCCTAGGCCTCTAGACGAACGGGACTTGAGGCGTGAGCCCCATCTAGAGGAGTTTGCGTGGAAGCACAAGTAAAATCTTGTACAACCACGTAATTTTCCACTTTATTTCTGTGCTGGTGCCAAAATGGGCCCCAATGGAGCACCGCCTAGCATATGGACGTGGAAGTGGAAGACTTCCTGCCCGCTATCATGACCAATGTTGCTGATAAGGCGGAAGCCTGTGGGAAGAAGGGATTGCTCTGCCGCTATTGTATCGACCAATTTCCAGAAATCGATGATTTCTTCATTCGTAGCGCGTGATGTGAAATCATGGAAATCCGTATATTCTCCGCGTGGAATCACGAGGACATGCACCGGCGCTGCGTGAGAAATATCATAGAATGCGAAAGAATGTTTACTATCGCAAACGCGCTCAGCAGGAATCTCTCCGCGTAAGATACGAGCAAAGACATTATTGGGATCGTAGGGTTTCTTGTTCATGAGGTGATTTCCTCTCAAGGCTCTGTTTTGGGACGAGAAGCTTTTTCTTCAATCCCACTCGTACCTTCACGGCGTTGAAGTTCGGCCCACACATCATCCGGGCTCACACCACCATCAACCCACATGACAACGAGGTGGTAAAGCACATCAGCACTTTCACTGATGAGTGCATCACGGTTTCCACTGACGGCCTCAATGACACATTCGACGGCTTCTTCCCCAAATTTCTGGGCAATTTTATTGCGCCCTCGGGACATGAGACGTGCTGAGTGACTCAAGGACGGGGAGGCATTTTTACGAGACACGACTGTATTAAACAGGCGTTCAAGGACGTGACGAGCTTCTTGATCATTTATCATTATGTGACCATCCTCTATCATCGATTGAGCCGTACGGGCAGTCCTGCATTATGCAATGCTGCCTTTACATCAGAAACGTGAAATTGCCCGAAATGAAAAACACTTGCGGCCAGGAGGCCGCTCGCGCCAACTTTAGCGCCATCAACAAAGTGTGATAGCTCGCCCACACCGCCTGACGCGACAATGGGGACGGAGACGCGATCGCAAACGGTTTTCAGGAGGTCGAGATCGAAACCTGAGCGTGTTCCATCGCGATCCATGCTTGTGAGGAGAATTTCTCCCGCGCCACGCTCTGCCATTTGCTCGGCCCAAGCGACGGCATCAATGCCTGTGGGTTCACGGCCCCCTTTGGCATAAATCTCCCAGCCGCCTTTGCCATTGGAGCGGGCATCAATAGCAACGACGACGCATTGGCTGCCAAAACGCTCTGCTGCTTCGTTAATCAGTTCAGGTGTGCGAATAGCAGCAGAGTTAATCGCGCATTTGTCAGCCCCACTGAGGAGAAGACGACGCATATCGTCACATCGGCGTATGCCACCTCCTACCGTTAATGGCAGGTAAACTTCAGCGGCGGTGCGCTGCACGACATCAAGGATTGTATCACGATTTTCTGAGCTCGCTGTAATATCAAGAAAAGTGAGCTCATCCGCACCAGCTTTATCGTAAAGTTTTGCTTGCTCGACAGGGTCCCCTGCATCTCGTAGCGAAACGAAGTTAACACCTTTTACGACACGGCCATCACGGACGTCTAAGCAGGGTATAACGCGGAGTTTCAGCATGGTCCCTCCAAAACGTCTAAAGCTTCAGGGAGTGAGATACGGCCATCATAGAGAGCACGTCCTATAATAACGCCTTTAATTCCAGGCACATCCCTTGCGACGAGGCGCAATTCTTTAAGATGTTCGAGTGTGCCGACGCCGCCACTTGCGATAACGGGGATAGATACATGGCGGGCAAGCTCTGCGGTTTGGTCAAGGTCTAGTCCCTCGAGCATGCCATCGCGGCTAATTTCTGTGAAAATGATCCCTGCAACGCCGGCTTCTTCCATACGTTTGGCAAGATCAATAGCTGTCAGTTCGGAAACTTCAGCCCAGCCCTCAGTGGCGACACGCCCTTGGCGTGCATCAATTCCTGCGACAACGCGCCCAGGCCAAGCGCGCGCTGCTTGCCGGACGAGATCAGGGTCTTTGACGGCTGCAGAGCCCAGAATAACGCGGCTTACGCCTGCATTGAGCCAACGTTCAATGGTGCGCATATCACGTAACCCACCTCCGAGCTGGACGGGAAGAGACGTGCTCGCGATAATTTTTTCAACCGCCTCAACATTGGCTGAATGGCCCGCAAAGGCACCATCAAGATCCACAACATGGAGATGGCGACATCCAGCTTCAGCAAAAAGTTGGGCTTGAGCGGGTGGGTTGTCAGAATAGTGAGTGGCATGGTCCATTTCTCCTTGCCGCAGCCGGACACATGCTCCCCCTTTGAGGTCAATGGCGGGGTAAAGCGTTAATCCGCCTTCTCTTTTTGGGGTAGGAGAGTGGGAGGTGTGAGGAGAGGAGGTTGGTTTATCTGCGGGCTGCCATTGGACAGCTTCTTGATCATTCACAAGGAGTTTAGAGAAGAAAAGGCCGCGCACTGTCTGTCCTCCGATGCGAGCGTAATAAGGATGTGTGCCCCAATGGCAAAAACCAAGCCTGGTGAGGAGTTGGATGTCAGTCTGTTGGTTTTCTCTCAGTTCACAATTAACGACTTTCGCACCATGTTTGCGGGCGCGTTCTAGAAGGACTGTGATGAGTGCTTCGCCTAACCCCTGCCCCCGGGCGTAAGGGGCAATAAAGAGCGCGGAGAGGCAGGCTTTCGGACTATGGAGCTCAGAGCGGAAAGCGGGATGTGCGAGCAGGGCTGCCCCACAAATAATGCCGTCATGATGACGAACGACAAAAAGTTCTCGTTCTGGAACCAGAAGGAGTCCTTCAAAAAAGCGTTCTAATACCAGACGTCCAGGAGGATAGCGCCAATTAAACACTCCGCCATCAATAATGGCAGCTGTTGTGGCTTCGATGAGGGCGTCCATGTCCTCTTCAGAGAGGGGCGTTGTAACCCGTTCAACATGTTTCTCCCAGGATTGGGAGGGAGCGTTAACGGGGGAGGAGGGTGAAATTTTAGCCGTCACGGTTGAGGCTGCCATTGAAGGAAATTGCCAAGGAGGGTGAGGCCAACATCCTGGCTTTTTTCAACATGGAATTGAGTTCCACAACGAGAGCCGCGCGCAACAATAGCCGGTACTGTCGCACCATATTGTGTTGTTGCGATGGATTCAGTGGGGTTCCCATTATGGAGGGCATAGGAATGGACAAAATATCCATGATCCCCGGGCGTTAGTCCTTCCGTGAGAGGGTGTGCCCCTGGCGTGAAGTCTAAATTGTTCCATCCCATATGGGGGATACGTAGTCCTGCTTGTTCTGGCTCAACCATGCGTGACACGTGACCTGTGATCCAGCCAAGCCCTTCTGTGCGTCCGTGTTCGAGCCCATATTCTGCCATGAGTTGCATCCCTACGCATATTCCTAAAAACGGTGTTCCCTTCTGGGTCGCGTTTTCAAGAATATGCTGTACACCGTCTTCTTTTAACCCTTTTGCACAATCAGCAAAGGCGCCTTGCCCTGGGAGAATAAGCCGGTCTGCGTTTTGAATGTCTGCTTCATGGCGAGAAATAATAACGTCGGCATCAATGCCTCGACGCTGGGCAGCACGTCGGGTTGCTTGGGCAGCGGAAGCAAGATTGCCACCATTATAATCAATCACGACAACACGCATGATGGAACTCCAGATCCGAGGTTAGAGAACCCCTTTGGTTGATGGAATAGAACCCTGGCTGCGTGGGTCACGTGCGATGGCCATACGCAAAGCACGAGCGAAGGATTTAAAGCCACTTTCCGCAATATGGTGGGCGTTGGTTCCGGATTTGTTGGTGACATGAACGGTTATTCGCGCAGCCATCGCAAAGGCCCGGAAAAATTCTTCCACCATTTCGGTTGCCATTGTGCCGATCATTTCACGTGGGAAAGTAACGTTCCAGGCTAAGAAAGGGCGCCCAGATACATCGACGACAGCCTCACAAAGCGCTTCATCAAGTGGAACTAATGCATAACCAAACCGTTCGATACCGCGTTTATCGCCGATGGCTCGGTGAAAGGCTTCTCCAAGTGCGATCCCCACGTCCTCTATGGTATGGTGGTCATCAATGTGAAGATCTCCCTCAGCGGCGACATCGAGGTCTAATCCACCATGACGGGCAAGAGCATGGAGCATGTGGTCAAAAAAACCGACTCCTGTGCTGATATGTCCTTCCCCGGTGCCATCAAGGCAAAGGGAAACAGTGATATTGGTCTCACCCGTACGGCGAGTTAATTGGGAAGTGCGAGATGTATGCGTGTCCATAGGGCCATTATATACCAAGGGTGAGATCTTTTCCAAAGCTTGCTTCTTATGAGAAGAAGTCCGACATTGCACGTCAGTCTTTTTTTAAAGGTAGGATCGCACGATGACAGCACATTCTGCATCAACTTCATTGGTCTTAGACGCATTATTGAAGCGGTCATCAACCGATGCTTTAGTTGGCCCTGTGCCGCAGGGGGATGTGTTGTATCGTATCCTTTCTGCAGGGTTGCGTGCTCCCGATCATGGTAAGTTAAGGCCTTGGCGTTATGTTGTGATCAGCGGTGAGGCACGCGAAGCGTTGGCGCAAGAAGTGCATGCAGCTATCGAGCGTCAAGAGCCTGACTTACCGGCAGCGAAAAAGGAAAAACGAGTAGGCCGTTTCCGTTCCATGCCGATGATTATTGGGCTGGGAATGCATCTCCACCCGGATCATAAAATACCCTTAGAAGAGCAACATATGTCGGTTGCTGCGGGTGCGATGAATGTTTTAAATGCACTGTCTCTAGAAGGTTTCGGTGGTGTATGGGTGAGCGGACCTTTTTGTGAGGATCGTGAATTCTTGCAGCATTTGGGTTTGGAGACCCCGCATCGTTTGGCTGGTTTTCTCTTTGTGGGTACGCCGCAACACCCCGATCATGTGACGCGCCGCCCGGATATAGAGGATTATATGGCGATCTGGCAGGGGGCTGGGAGTGCCTCGTTTGCGGCAGATAGGAGTAAAAACTAATGGATCAGGCGCAGGCCTTGGGCACATCTTATGATGTTATCGTTGCAGGAGGAGGGCCAGCTGGTTTAGCGAGTGCTCTGTCTTTTGCGCGAGAAGGATGGAAGGTGTGTGTTGTCGAGCGTGCGCCAGAGGAAGTTCTTGCACATCCTTCTTTTGATGGGCGAGAGATCGCGTTGACCCATCATACCGTTCAGTGGCTGAAGGACTATGACGTGTGGGGGGAAATTGATCCCTCTGCGGTGTGTCCTTTGCAGACTGCGCGTATTGAGAGTGGTGATGCCAGTGAGCATCCATTACTCTTTCAACCGCCAGAGCAGACTGATTCAACCAGTGTTTCTGAGGAGCTGGCTTTAGGTTTTCTGGTGGCGAATCATATTATTCGTGGCGCCCTTTACCGCGTTGTTTCACGGACCAAAGGGATTACGCTTTGCTGTGGGCGCGCGCTGACGGGTTATCGTGTGGGACGAGATCATGTGAGGGTTACGCTTGACCATCATAAAAGCCTCGTGGGGAAATTGCTTGTTGGTGCAGATGGGCGCTTCTCCCGTTTGCGTGACATGGCAGGGATTGGGGCTATTGTTCATGATTTCGGTCGGAATATTTTAGTATGCCGTATGCGGCATCTTCCGCCGCATGATTATACGGCATTACAATGGTTTGATGAAAATCAGACTATTGCGTTGTTACCCGTTGCTCCAGATGGTGGCATAGGGGATGTATCCTCTCTGGTCTTGACCCTACCGCCAGATGATATTGCTCGGTTACGTGCGGCTCCAGATGATGTGTTTAACGCAGAAATTTCTAAGAGGACGCGTGAGCGGTTGGGGACATTACGCGTGGTGAGTGAGCGTATCACCTATCCTTTGAAGGCCGTTTATGCTCATCGTTTCCATACGGATCGTGTAGCGTTGATCGGCGATGCCGCTGTAGGGATGCACCCAATTACCGCGCATGGTTTTAATTTGGGGATCAAAGGGCAAGAGACGCTTGTTCGTGAGATTGAAGCGGGGAATGGTGACCCGGGGGATCGTCGTGCACTTGAGCGGTTTTCAGCACGTCATCGCCGCGATACATTTCCTTTGTTCGCCGCAACAAATGCGATTGCCGTGGCGTACACGCGTGATGAAAAGCCGTTCCTCTTAGCACGACGTGCCGGTTTGATGCTTGCGGATCGTTTGACTCCTTTCAAAAAGGCTGTGACGCGCCTTTTAATGGATCCCGCTGGCTAAGTTGGTGTTGATGTGGGGATGGAGAGATTGAATTAGTCTGTCTCCGTTGGGGGTTGAGCCGCATGACGACGTCGGTATTCTGCCGGCGTCGTCTTAAATTGGCGTTGAAAAGCACGCCGGAATGTGTCTACGTCTTTAAAACCGACCATTGCGGCGACTTGTTTAGGCGGTAAGCCCTCTTCTAAGGTGCGGCACGCTGTATCCATGCGAACGCGTTCCACCCATAGAGCAGGAGAGAGACCAATCTCTTTATGAAAGAGCCGTGCAAAATGACGAGGGCTCAATCCTGCAAGCTCGGCAAGGGCTCGTGTATCAGAAGGTAAGTGGGGTTTGCTGAGAACACGCCGCTGAACGGTGCGTAAAATGGAACGTCCCATAGGATTTGCGATACCGCGGTGGCTAAATTGGAGCTGACCACCAGGGCGACGAAAAAACATAACAAGTTGGTTGGAAACTTTACGGGCGAGATCTCGCCCAAAGTCGTGATCTACGAGGGCAATGGCAAGATCGAGGCCTGCTGTGACACCTGCTGCCGTGCAAACAGGACCATCACAGATAAACAGGGAATCAGCTTCTACTTGGATAGAAGGGAATTGTTGAGAAAGTTGTTCAGCAACAGCCCAGTGCGTTGTGACGCGGCGTTGTGTGAGTAATCCTGCTGCGGCGAGAACAAGTGCCCCTGTACAGATCGAGCCAAAACGTCGGCAACGAGGTGCGTGCTGGCCGACCCATTTAAGAAGATCAGGGGATAGATGTTTGGGGTTTAAATGCGGGGCTCCTGCGATAAGGAGCGTATCGAAGGGAACGTCAAGAGGCGATGATATCGTCGTTGTCGGATGAAATATAAGGCCAGATGAACTGTGGAGGGGGGCGGAGGACGTGCTGATAACATGCAATTCATAGAGTATACGTTTTGCTTGCGTATTGGCTTCAGTGAAAACATCCATTGGTCCAGCAATATCAAGCAGTTGCACATAGGGAAGAGCTAAGATGCCGATGCGTTTTGCTGTGCTTGGGAGTGAATGGTGTCGCATAAAGCTGCTTTAATGTCCTAAATCATCGTTATACGATGATAGAGTACTTTATTATGGCGCGTTAGGCTATCTCCGAAACAAGAAGGAGAAAGAGAATGCTTACAACTTATGATGTAACGATTCCAGATAGTGCGTTTGCGCGTGAAGTCACTGAGCTAGTGCGTGATACAGAAACCGAACTGCTCTTTAATCATTCGAGCCGGGTTTATCAGTTCGCCGTGTATTCTGGTCGTCAGCAGAATTTAACGTTTGATGAAGAGCTCATCTATGCGGGAGCCATGTTTCATGACATGGGGCTCACCTCTCGTTATGCGACACCTCATGAACGTTTTGAAGTTGATGGTGCCAATGCTGCACGTCAGTTTATGAAGCAAAAAGGTATTCAACAGACAGATATTGATAAAGTATGGACGGCCATTGCTTTGCACACCACTCCAGGCATTCCAAAACATATGGACCCCATTATTGCTTTGGTGACTGAAGGTGTTGAAATGGATGTATTAGGCCTTAATTACGCGGCTTATCCAGAGAGTGTAAGGGAAGAGATTGTTAAAATATTTCCACGAACACCTCATTTTAAGGAAGATATTATTCAGGCCTTCTATGAAGGAATAAAGCACAAACCAGAAACAACATTTGGCAATGTTAAAGCAGATGTTCTCGCTGATAAGGATCCACAATTTAAACGTGGTAATTTTTGTAGTCTTATCCGTTGTTCACATTGGCATGGATGATCGGTATTGTTCATTTTCGTTATGATGAAGTTTGCGTCATAACCTGCAACAGGGCTTGCATTGCTGGAGGGGGAGGCGCTTCAGCTGAAAGTGTTTCTCCCTCCAGGGTAAGGTGTAGGGAGCGTGCTAAAAGGTGCATAGGGCCTTGTTTAGCGCTGGGATTGTAGAGAGTGTCTCCTATAATGGGGAGCCCAATAGAAGCGCAGTGCAAGCGTGCTTGGTGAGTGCGTCCGCTTTTTAATGTCAGTTCAAGCCAGCTAAAGGTTCCATTATGGCCGAGAAGACGCCAATGGGTTTCTGCTGATTGTGCCTGAGGAGCGTGTTGTGAGGCAGTCTCCATAGACCAACGGCCACCCTGCTGAACGCGGCGTAATGGTGTAGTGATCTGTCCCTGAGGTTGATGAGGGACGCCCTGCACAATAGCCCAATAAATTTTCGCTACGGAGCGTTTGGCAAAGGCTTCTTGTGCCTTGATCAGTGCTGTTTTCCGTCGTGCGATAAGAAGACAACCGACGGTATCAGTATCTAAGCGATGGACTAACCAAGGGCCACCTCTCTTTAGTGGAGTGAGGCGTGCCTCGACAGAATCACGAGCCTGCGGTCCTGGGTGGGAAGCAAGGCCCGCAGGTTTGTTGAGAATGGTAAAATAGGAATTTTCCCAAAGAATAGGAAGTTCTTTCCCTTTTACAAAGAGGGGAGGGGGGGACATTATGTCTCCTCATCCTCTGAATCTTCCAACTCGGAGCGTGACATGAGAACGTTACGTCGTCCTACATGGTTTGCGCTGCTGATGATCCCTTCGCGTTCCATCTGATCAATAACATTTGCGGCGCGGTTATACCCGATGGAGAGGTGGCGTTGAACAAAGCTTGTCGAAGCGCGTTGTTCGCGCACGACGAGTTCAACAGCTTGCTGATAAAGATCACTATTGCCATCACTGTCGCTGTTACTTTTCGAGTTACTGCGGCTTGGTGCAGATTCTTCGGGTTCTTCATCAGCGGTGACATCAGCATTATAGACGGGCTCACCCTTCGTGCGGAGATCAGCCACAACGGCTTCCACCTCTTCATCACTAATGAATGGGCCATGAACACGTGTGATACGTGAGCCTCCCTGCATGAAGAGCATATCACCGCGTCCAAGTAATTGTTCAGCCCCTTGTTCACCTAAAATGGTGCGGCTGTCATATTTATTGGTCACTTGGAAAGAAATACGCGTAGGGAAGTTGGCTTTTATGGTTCCTGTGATGACATCTACGGAAGGACGTTGTGTTGCCATGATCACATGAACTCCTGCCGCACGTGCTTTCTGAGCGAGGCGAAGGACAGAAGATTCAATTTCTTTCCCAGCAACCATCATTAGGTCAGCCATCTCATCAATGACAATGACGATATAAGGGAGATGCTCCAGGGTCAGACGGTGTTCATCAAAGACAGGGCGCCCAGTTTCAGGGTCAAAGCCTGTCTGAACACGACGTGTTGGCGTTTTCCCAGAGGCTTTGAGGCGACGAATACGGTCATTATAACCGCTAATATTACGAACTTGGTGATCAGCCATTAGGCGATAACGGCGATCCATCTCTTGCACAGCCCATTTTAGGGCGCTTACCGCTTTAGGCGGTTCGGTGACCACAGGCGTCATCAGATGTGGGATTCCATCATAGACCGACAGTTCGAGAATTTTAGGGTCGATCATGATGAGGCGACAATCTTCTGGGCTTAGGCGGTAAAGTAAGGATAGGATCATGGCATTGATCCCAACAGATTTACCGGAGCCTGTTGTCCCTGCGACAAGGAGATGCGGCATTTTGGCGAGGTCTGCATAAACAGGTTCGCCGGCAATGTCCTTCCCAAGGGCTAATGGCAGCTTGGATTTGCCATTTTTCCATTCGTCAGAATGAAGAAGCTCCGGGAAATAAACGGTTTCACGTGTACTGTTGGGGACTTCAATCCCGATAGCATTGCGTCCCGGTACTGTGGCAATACGCACACTGAGGACGGCAAGTGTGCGTGCAATATCATCGGCTAATCCAATGACGCGTGATGAACGCACGCCGGGAGCTGGTTCGAGTTCGTAAAGCGTAACAACAGGACCTGCTCTATATTCATTGATTGTCCCTTGGACGCCGTAGTCGCGTAAGACACTTTCAAGCAGTTGTGCGTTTGCCTTTAAACTTTCTTCCGAAGGTCCCACAAGGTGACTTGCTGGTGGGGGGTTTAGGAGATCAAGTGAAGGGGGAAGCCACCCCGATGCTGGATAAGGAGGAGCCACCTCCGTTACTTTCCCTACGCTATTGGTACGAATGGGAGGAGTTGTAGGGGACGGTTGCTGCGCTGACGTTTCAGGAGGTGGTGGTGTAAGATAATTCGATAGTGGCGGGGCGGCCTGTTGTGTGGCGGGCGATGGATCGTCTTCTCGTGTGCGGGAAATAAAGCGCTTTAAAAAATCCGCAGCGCCCTCAGATGGTTTGCTCGTATGTTGTGGTGGCGTGGAAGGTGTATCCTCATTTTCAAAATCATCTTCATCCACTGTGGGGACGATAGGCTGAGGCGCGGGGCGGTCACTATCACGGTAGATATGGGCCAGCTTTTCCCCGTAGGGGTTTGTCGGCTTTTCGACAGGCTCTGGCTGTGGAACCTTCGGTGGGTTGGAAGAAGAGGCCTCATTTTCATGAGGTTGTTGCCAGGGTGAAGGGGACTGTGGAGGATGCATCCAGGGATGCGCTGGGGATGCGGCGAGATGTGAAGGAGTTTCTAGTGAAGTGGGGAGAATGCGAGGATCTTGCCTGACCAGATTGCGGCGTAAAAAACCTGAGGGCAGAGAGTTTCCCGTTGTGGCGATAGCGCCGTTGCGCGTTGGCCCACCAGCTTGAGGGCGGTAGAGATGTTGATCGCTAGGGGCTTGGCTTGGATGATTAGGCTGGCGTTGACGGAGGGCACGAAGAGGCCACCGGACTAGGGTGACGATGCCATAAGCCACAGAACGCCATTCATGGCTATGAAGTCCCATGGCAAATGGTATGAGAAGAACAACGAGTAGAGATGCAATAATAATTGCAACTAAATTACCCATTGATCCCATTTCGGCTGTCATAACATTGAGCAGCCGGTGCGCTAACGAGACGCCTACTTGTCCGCTAAGGCCGCTACTGGCGGGCCAGGCGACATCCAATCCCGGCACGACAAGCTGAAATGTCCCAACAAATAGGGCTCCCGCTGGGCAAAGGAGGAAAGCCGCAATAAAGCGGATGAGGGGCTTATCAAGATTATGATGGCGGACCAGTCTCCATGTCCATGCGAGAAGAATGAGTACAGGCATGATGCTTCCAAGGCCCAGCCATTGGATAAGGCTATCTGCCAGTGTGGCACCACCACGCCCGAGAAGGTTCGTGGGTTGTGTTCCCGTTGCGGTATTAAAGGAGGGATCGTGTGGATTAAAACTCAACAAGGAAGCAGCGATACCAACGGCACAGATTAGCAGGACGAGCCCTAAAATTTCCATAAAACGGGCGGAAAGCAGACGAGATAAATAGGAATCATGCCAGTCTGCGTTGCTCGTATCCATGTTGGCATTATAATCTGAATGTAAGTCTTGCTGAATATGAGGGCGCCGAGAGGATGATGGGAGAAAAGCCCTGAGTTTCTGTGTTATTTTGGATCGAAAGACCACACGGAACATCCTTAATCATCGCTGGTGAGAGACGGAATAGTAGCGTATATGCGCTGATTCTGAAACCAGATTGGGGGCTTTTGCGCGAGACTCTTCAAGAGTAAAGAGATGCGTTTGTTGGTGGTGTGCTCACTCTTATTTTTTAAGATTGAGTGGGAATAAGGTCAGGTTGATGGACCCAAATGGTGATAGAGCCAGCCCCAAACTGACGGTGTGCTATTGTTTCGGGCGGAGGGACTTCACGATGGGGTGGAAGATGGGCATGGAAAGGTTGAAATATTTCCTCATCCGCTCCCGTCACATTTTCTGTTTCTGCGACGATAAGAGCGCCTGGAGCCAGCCACCCTCCGCGGTAGAGGGCTCTCAATCCTTTTTCAACGAGACCCTTATGGTAAGGGGGGTCGAGAAAAATAAGCGAGTGTGGGCGTGAAGCTTTCGGGGGACGTGTGACATCACAAGAGCGTAAACGTGCTTTGTCGCTCATCTGACAGGCTCGGAGATTGGCCTGTAAGGCTGTCATACCAACGCGACTGCTTTCCATAAATGTCGCGAATTGGGCCCCGCGTGAGAGTGCTTCAAGCCCAAGAGCTCCCGTACCAGCAAAGGCATCAAGCACGACAGCTTCTTGAAGTGTTTCTCGACCATACCAAGGGGCATGCATCAGCATATCGAAAATGGCTTGGCGCATCCGTTGGGCGGTAGGGCGCGTTGTTGCTCCTGATGGCGCACTGAGACTGCGACCACGCTGAGTTCCGGCGATAATACGCATAGGCTAATGCCGTTTTTTTGTAGAAATGTTTTGTGTACGGAAAGATGGGATCTGGTCTGCTAGCACACGGGATTGAACCTCTTCAAGCTCTCCAGGTTTGAGAGTTCCAAGCGGGAATGGGCCATAAGAAAGGCGGATAAGGCGGCTGACATGCAAGTTCATGCCCATCATTACCTTACGCACTTCGCGATTTTTACCTTCGCGTAAACTGACGGTAAGCCATGAATTATCGCCCTTGCTGGAGTCAAGAACAGCATCGATAGGGCCATATTTTACGCCATCAAACACCGATCCATTGGCGAGCTGGGCAAGGCGTTTTTCATCGACTTGTCCAAATACACGAACGCGGTAACGTCGTGTCCATTGGCGTGCCGGCAATTCCAACTCTCGTGCTAAGGCACCATCATTTGTGAGTAGGAGTAACCCTTCTGAATTGAGGTCGAGACGTCCAACACTAATGACACGGGGCATCCCGGGCGGAAGGGAATTAAAAACAGTTGGTCGATTTTCTGGATCGTGATGGGTTGTGACAAGACCCGTAGGCTTATGGTAGCGCCATAGACGTGTATGTTGAGGCGGGTCAACAGGCTTTCCATCCACAATAAGAAGATCATGCGGTTGGACAAATGTTGCTGGATGCGTAACAACTTTTCCGTCTAAGCGAACACGACCTTCTGCAATCATCCGTTCAGCATCACGACGGCTTGCAATCCCACGGCGAGCGAGGGCTTTGGCGATACGTTCACCACGATGGGTTTCAGAGGAAGAAGCAGATGGATTGGTCATAGCGCGTAATATATCGTGTGATGAGGATGTTTTGCAATCTGCGTAACAGATGGTTTGTTATAGATGATGGAGAATAGGCGTTATTGGTATGGCCTCAACCCAGGAAGCGATGCAATGGGCGTTGGAAGAAGCGCAACAGGCGGCTCTATCAGGAGAGGTTCCTGTGGGGGCTGTCATCTTAGATTCAAGAGGTAAGGTCCTCTCCAAGGCGCATAATCATGTTGAGAGAAATTTTGACGCGTCGGCCCATGCAGAGATGTTAGCGTTACGCCAAGCAGCGATCGTGCAAAATTCTCCACGTTTGGTGGATTGTACCATAGTTGTGACACTTGAGCCGTGCCCTATGTGTGCAGCGGCGATGAGTCATTTCCGTATAGGGAGGCTTATCTACGGCGCTTATGACCCAAAAGGGGGAGGTGTTGATCATGGAGCTCGTTTGTTTCAGCAGCCTTCGTGTCTCCATTGTCCAGAGGAAATTATTAGTGGTGTGAGAGAGCAAGAGGCTGCTCTGTTACTTCGTCGTTTTTTCCAGGAACGTCGAATAAAATAATTGACACTGCGTCGGGTAATATTACTAAAAATTTAAGGTGTTTTAACCATATATAAGGCCTCTGTTACAGATGTTTCATCTTGGATGAGTTGCAGAATTTATATTTTCATACATATGTTCTCATTGTAACGACTACTTCTTTCTTTAATTTCAGGGACGTTGTGATGACATCGCCTTCTCGTCTGTCTTTGGCACTTCTAGCAGCTCTTCCTGTCATTGGGACGGCGCCTTTGCCGGCTTTGGCTCAGAGCACGCAAATACATCCGCAAATGGCGGGACAGGGTATCCCTGATTTTGTTCAAATTGTTCACCAGGTCAAACCTGCAGTGGTATCAATAACGGCTCATGTGCGTGAGAGTGCTATTGATGGTGGTGATGGAGATGATGGCCCACCCTCAATGGGAGAGGGGATGCCTTTTCCCTTTCCGTTCCCATTTCAGATGATGCCAATGCCGTCTAATAGGACGGTTGAGGCACGTGGGTCCGGATTTATTATCTCTGGAGATGGGTACATCGTCACAAATAATCATGTGATTAATGGGGCTACAAAGGTCAGTGTTAAGTTGGATGATGGCACGGTCCTCCCAGCAAAGATAGTTGGCCGTGACGCGAAGACAGATATTGCATTACTCCGTGTCAAAAGTTCCTCTCCGTTGCCTTATATCGAACTAGGAAATTCTGATGAGGTTCAGCCGGGGCAATGGGTTGTTGCTGTAGGAAATCCCTACGGCTTGGGAGGAACCGTTACTGCCGGGATTATTTCTGCTTTAGGGCGGAATCTGCATTCTGGTCCGTATAATGATTTCATTCAAATTGATGCGCCAATTAATCGTGGCAACTCAGGTGGCCCTCTCATTACATTGGACGGTAAGGTCGTGGGGGTGAACTCTATGATCATGTCTCCTAACGGAGGGGGATCAATTGGGATTGGTTTTGCCATTCCTTCAAGCACAGTGCAGTCAGTTGTCGATCAGTTACGGCGCAATGGGCATGTTGTGCGTGGGTATTTAGGGATTGAGGGGCAGGATATTACATCCACCATGGCGCGTGCCCTTAATTTGACGAATGTTAAGCCAGGTGCGCCTTCTCATGGTGCTTTGGTTTCTTCTGTCATTCAGGGAGGGCCTGCGGATAAGGCAGGTGTAAAAATTGGGGACGTGGTCATCGCGATTGATGGGCATACTGTGCGTAACTCACACGACCTCGCTGTAAAGGTTGTTTCCATTGCGCCCGGGAGTAATGTGACAGTGGGGGTTCTGCGCGATGGTAAGCCTGTAACCCTCCATGCTGTGGTTGGTAATTTGAGTGCGCATAACCAGGAAGAGACTAGTAACACATCGAGTAATGCCCCTTCCGGGCGTTTGGGTATTTCTTTGGCAGCGTTGACGCCTCGTACACGCCAGGAACTAGGACTGGATGAGAGTGTGCAGGGTGCCGTCGTGGCTGATATTGCTCAAGGAAGTCCGGCAGATCATTCTGGTATCCGTCCTGGTGATATCATTGTGGCTGTAGGAAATCAGCCTGTATCCACACCGCATGCTGTTATTTCATTGGTGCAAAATGCACTGGCACATCATCAGCCGCCACTTTTGCGTATTTTACGGGACGGGCAACAGCTTTTTGTTGCGGTGTCGCCTGATAGTGGTGACAATAGTGGCGATAGTGGATCTGATGACGATAGTCAGGATGGTTAAGAGTATCGTTTAGTCTCTCACTCTTTTGACACGTAATGTCGCAGTAGCTTGCTTTCTCTGTTTATCTGAGGAAGCAAGCTTTCTTTTTTGAAAAAGAGGCTTTTTAATTATTGCGTTGCCCGCTAGGAGAAGGCGGAGCATCCCGCGCGTGATTCTCCTATGACTTTTGATGCGGAAGAAAGATGTAATTTGATGGTCAAGTCACTACTTTCCTCTCGGATATCATTGGCTCCGTTGATGAAGTATATATTCCCGGCGTTGGGGATCGTTGTTCCTTGTATGGTAATGTCTGCCTATGCAGAAGGGAACGGCGGAGTAGTGGCGCATCTTCATACTGCAGGTTTCCATAAGAAAGCTGTTACAGGCGTGAGTAAGAGGAGAGTCTCTTCGCAAGATGATCGGCGTTTACGCGAGCGTCGCGGTTGGCGGCGACATATTTCTTCCAGGAATCACTGGCCATCTTTTGAGTATTATTTAGCGCAAAAAAAAATATTAGACGCTGAGATTGCTCGTAAAAAAATTGACAAGGGTAAAGCTAGGGCATCTGTATTGATTACGAACCTTAACCCGGTACGTAATGCAATTATGGCGGACAAGGTGCTTGACCAGCGTGCAGAAGCGGCACCTTCTGTGGCGTCTCAGCATTTTTTCGGCACGTGGGGTGGTATTCAGCCATGGTTAGTTAATCATGGTATACAGCTTTTATTGTCTGTGAATGAAGAATTTGCGGGGAATATTACCGGCGGTCGTCGTCGTACCTCGACAATTACAGGGCAAGTTGGGCTGCAGCTTGATATTGACTGGGATAAACTAGCTGGTGTTAAGAATTTCAAAACACATACTATTATTGTGAACGGGCACGGCCAGAGCGTATCGAGTGCTTTTGGCGATAATATAGCGGCCGTTCAGGAAATTTATGGCGCTCGTGGGAACGTCATTGCCCACCTTGTGGCGATGTATGCTGAAGAAACGTTGTTTAAGGGGCGGCTTGATATCAATGCGGGTTGGATGCCTGTTGGATCGTTTTTTGCTGCCTCTCCATTGTTTTGTGCGTATATGAACGTGGCCATTTGTGGAAATCCATCGCCTAACAAATACACGAATGCAGCCAAAGATTGGCCTTCGGGAAATCTAGGAACGGTTGTTCGGGTAATGCCAACGTCAAACACATATATCATGGGGGGATTATTTGCCGTTAGTCCTCATGCGTATACTGGGGGTATTTCTGGTTGGTCATGGGCTCAATCAGGGTTAGGAAAATTTTCCTCCCCTGTAGAAATTGGATGGATACCGCAATTTGGTAAGAACCATCTGATTGGGCATTATAAGTTAGGGTATGCTTACGATAACTCGCGTGTGCCTAATTTCTATAAAGATATTTACGGCCACTCATGGCAGGCAACAGGGCAGCCACGGAAATACCAGGCAGGGCAAAATAGCGCATGGTTGATGGTTGACCAAATGTTAAAGCGCAATGGACCCGGCGATACGAATGGGCTGATCCTTCTTGCTGGGGCGATGTATAGTGACGGAAAGACAGTTGCTATGCGTGACCATACGTGGGTTGGTTTGATGGACGCGGGGAGTGATTGGGGGCGGCCCCTCGATACTGTTGGTATTATGTGGCAGCATTTTGATATGAGCTCGACGGTTGCACGACAGCAAGAAGCGTCTCTTGCATTAGGGCTTCCATATCAGTCCAATCAGTGGGGTGGAGTCTATGGCATTCAGAGCCATGAGAATGTGTATGAGTTATTTTATAGTGTTCATGTAGCACGCGCGATGGCGATACAGCCTGACTTCCAATATATCCAACGGCCAAGTGCAACGACGACGTTTCATGATGCTGCTGTATTAGGGGTGCAGTTCAGCGTTGTTCTATAGGGCCGGCCTAGAGAGGGCCTTGCTGGGGAGTAGTTTCCCGATAAGGGAATGCGCTTTTATCTTATAAGCCCGTAGGGTCGATTTGTGCTGGATCAGAATTACTGAGTGAGCCTGTTGAGAAGGCAAGGGCTGCTGCCGATATTAACGTGCTGTAGTAACTGTCAGAGCGTGTAATTGTTGCTGTAAATAAGTTGTTTTGCAGATCTAGAACTCGCGTTATAGAGCTTTCGCTATTTTGGTAGCTTGATAGGGCTGCATTGAAAGTTGTTTGAGCGGCTTTTTCCAATTTTAGGGCTGCATTGTAGGTACTAATACTTGTCCGAAGATTATTTTCAGAGGTAACAATATCTCTTACAGCCTCATCTTCAAGATGGTGGAGTTGTACTTCTGCGGATTGAGCTTTATCCTGACTTTGCTTGAGGAGAGCTTGGCGCACGCCCCCGTCAAAGATGGGCATGGTAATGCCGCCTAAAATGGCGCCCCCTAAGTTATTATTGGAGACATTGAGTGATGAAGCAGCTCCATAGCCTGATAGACCAGAGATTCCGAGAGAGCCTGTTGTGTAGGAAAGATTGCCTGTTGCGAAAATTTTAGGGAGAAATTCGGCTCTGGCCGCTTTAATTTGGCTTTGTGAAGCACGTGCTGCAGCGTAGGCTGCAAGGACGTCAGGCCGGCGTGCAACGGCATTTTGTACCATCTGGTCGCTTAAGCGTACGGCTTCCGTTGTTAAAGGATGATCGCCAGCCATGTGTAGAGAAAGACGTGTTGTGGGCGAGATACCAATAGCGACCATAAGGGCAAGATAGCGGTTTTCAACTTCTCCACGCGCTTGGACAAGTTGGAGATCCTTTTGTGCTGTTGCCGCTTCGGCTTGATTGACGTCGATAATGGTACCTTGTCCATGTTGCAAATTTGCTTTGGCAGCCCGTTCTATAGCGTAACTATTGCGGCGTGCTTGCTCAATCAGTTTGATATGTGCCTGAGAGGCTGTGTAAAGATAATAGGCTGCTGTAACAGCATATATGACTTTTTGATGTGCCCCTGTGAATGAGATATTGCTTGCGAGCGCACTTTGTTGGGCAGCGTCAATGACGGCATCGCGTTTGCCAAAATCAAAGATGAGCCATTGTAGGCTAAGCGCATCAACGTTGCCATCGCCATGGATATGGGGAGAGTTGCGATTGTATGAAGAAGAATTGCGTAAATGACTGCCGAGACTAGCGTAACCACCGACTGCAATCGCTGTAAGCTGGGGAAGGTAAGCAGAACGAGCAAGGCCGGTGGATAACGCGGCATCACGAGCTGTATCCCATGCTATGCGGGTATCAGGGTTTGTTGACTGCGCAATGTCAATAAGCTCTGCCAACGTATAAGTGTGATCTGGCGTAATAACAGGGTCATGACGTTGTTGTGCTAGGCTGTGGTCAGTGGGGAGAGCGTATCCAGGCGGCATACGGAGCGCCTGATGAGTATTTTTCCCGCTTCCATTAGGAACGATCATTCCTTGTTTATCTGTGCCTGGGTACCAAGGTTGGTCGGGAGCAGAAGGAGCATCTTTTAAAGCAGAGCTGGCGCAGCCGCTCAGGAGAAGAAGTGCCGTTAATTGTGGGATCAGTGGGAAAGGGGATGACTTCATGGAGTGGCGGCCAACAATGTGCGATCTTATTGAAGAGGGTGGAAGGCTAAAAAAGGAGCCACGATAAGACTCTTTTCCGGAAGCTTGTGTTAGGGAGGGGAAATTTCTCGGACGGAAGAAGAGGCCGGGAGTAAGAAATCTTCCATGGATAATGAAGCTTTCATGAGTACATAACGATAGTGGGCTCGCGTTGCGCGTGTAAGACGGAATGGGATGGGCTCAAGAACGGAGTTTTCTAGCATAATTTCTGTGGCAGCGATACGCTCTTGCACCTTGGAGGCAAAAACGATTCGTTCGACAGATGTGGACGCGTTGGATTCAGCTTTGAGTAAATCTTTAATTGCTTGGAGTTGGGGGCCAATCTGAGTTCCACAGCTTTTTGGCCAAAGATACGTATGCATAATGTAATTGATAAATAACCCAATCATGATACCGATAACACGGTCTCGAGGGACAGTAAGATCTGTAGCCGGCGTGGAATTTGTGAGATCGGACAAGAAGAACGCAATAGCAATTTGTAAGCCTATATAAGCAATTCGACTCTCTCCAGAGTTAAGCCATCCGCTCACTAAAAGAACAACTCCGAGAAAGAGAAGAAGCTGAGCAATACTGATAAAATGAGGGATAAGGAATATAATACCAAGCATGGCGAAACCACAGCCAATGAATGATCCGATAATACGTAGAGTTTGTTTTGAAATAACCTCGCCCATTGTCGGAAGTGCGACAACAAAACACGTAATAACGCATGTATGAATGCCGGGCCAGTTCAAGCATTTAAAGATAACAATATTGATAAAAACAGCTGCTGTCCCTTTTGTTGCATAAAGGACGTAATTAGGGTTCGAAAAAGCATCAGGAACAAAGAAACCTGGTGCCGGGGGGGCTGGGGGCAAAGGATCTTCTGAGGGAACACTGAACTGTTCTAATAAAGGCGAAATAGATTGGAGAATAGGATGGGAAAATGTTGGACTTTTGACATTACGAAGATAACTATTTTCATCAAAGGCTTGCGCCATTTCTAAGAGAAGGCTGGCAAGCTCGCGTCGTTCTTCTCGGGAAGGGAGTGGTGATGAACGCGTTGATTTATTAACGAGTGTTAAAATAGCGTAGCTGTGTAAAGCGGCTTGGCGGAGGCTTAAGAGATCCTGAGCAGAAAGAAGTTTTTCTTTACTGGCGAGAGCCAGATTGACGAGCATCCCCTGAGTGCCTTGGCGCAGGAGATCTTTGGTTTCTTCGGTAAATTTTAGAGAAGTTGGATCAATTAAATGGTCTGCCGCGGTACGCAAACGATAAGCAATACGCCCCATGAGCACTCTTTGAGGAGAGGGAGATAAGGGGAAACCAAGGACAATAAAACTGCCACAAGAAATAGCGAGTGCTAATGTCACATATAGAATGATACGCGTGACTGTATCGCTGTGCGAAATGACATCAATTTGAAGTAAAATATAGGATAAGAAAAGCCCACCAACTAAGGCGATTCCTTTTAATTTACTGGCGGATCCAAGAAAGAAAAATACGAAACTGAAGATTAGGTTTACAAATAATGTCAAAAAGAAGTTATTGATGCTGAATACCGTTGCAAAATATACGGCCGACATCACGAAGGCAAAAAAGATTAACGCTGTTTTCCCAATGGTAAGGTTTAACATCCGGTCTTCTTGCCATATGGCAAGAATAATGATGGGGATAATATCCATCGCAGGAAGTTGCCAAATCTCCCCAATCAAAACGCCAATCATGCCTGCGATGGTAACGCGTAGCGTATGACCAAGCCGCCCTGCGGAAGGGCGGACAAGGAGACGAAAGATATGACGCCAGTAAGGGTTGGTGATGATGTTAGCGGCAGGCTGCGCCATGAAGAAGCTCAATATCTGCTGTAGCCCCCATACGGAGGAGTTCTGGTTGGCGGTTGTCGACACGAATGCGCACTGGGAAACGTTGCGCAACATGCACCCAATCCATCTGCCTTTGAATATTAGGAACGTTGTTAGGTGAGACTTTTATATAATCATTGATGACGCCCCAACCGATGCTTTCAACATATCCATGAATTGGTTTATGGCGATCAATCATAGAATAAATTGTTGCACAGCTTCCCGGATGGATAGGTTTTAGGTTAATTTCACGGATATTGGCGATAGCAAACCATTGGTCATTCGCTACAAGCGTGAAGAGTATTTGATGGGCGGCTAGAACCTCCCCTTCACGAGTTTCTAAACTTGTAACGTAACCATCGACAGGGGAGAAAACCTTTGTTTGGCGGAGATCATAACGTGCTTTCTCTAGCGCGGCTTCACTTTCTAAGCGTGCTGCTTCAGAACGTTTGAGGTCACCGATGGCAACATTCGCCGCTTCTTGGGAGTGGTGCGTTTCTGCTAAACGATCTTGTGCTGAATTTAGCTTGGTGACAGCTTCATCATATTCCTGCCAGGGGATAAAATGTTGCAAGGCGAGGGGTTTCAGGCGTTTAACGGTGCGCTCTGCTAAGTCACGGTCATCTTCTGCTTGATGCAGTTGCTTTGCGCTAGAGGCAGCCTGTTGTACGCGGACGGAAAGTTGGCGTTGTTGTTCTTCTAAATTGGCTTGTGCCAGGAAAAGATTGGCTTCTGCGTTACGAACAGCGATTTCATAAGGCTCAGGATCAATTTGATAGAGTAGCTCTCCCTTACGCACCGCCTGGTTCACATGGATAGGGAGATGCAATAAGCGGCCGCCAACAAGAGCCCCGATATGTACTACATCGGCATCAATCACACCACTTTCTGTTTCAGGGTGACGGTAGGAATCATATTCAATATAGAAAGCTGTACCAATGGCCGCTGTAATGCAGAGAAAGGCAATAATGAGACCGAGTGGCCTCTTTTGAGAGAGTTTTATACGTTCCATAATCTAAGGTCCGAACCACCATTTCCATGTCACAAGCCCAACGATCGCCCCGAGTGAGAGGTAGGTAAAAAGGCGGAGGTCCAACTTGGCATCAATATGAAAAAAGAGGAAAAGGGCCCGGAAAAGAGCTGCACTAATCAAGGCGACGCAAAAACAGATAAGCCACCCCGGGAAGTAGGCTCCTGCCATCGGAAAGTTCGATGCTCCACGGAAGAAACACCCCCCCAAGAGGAAAGGAAGCGTAAGAAGTGGAGCACAAGAAGGTAGGCGAGTGTTTCGGAAAAGGGAAAGGAAGGGTAGACGAGAATTAAGCATTCAAGCTCTCTATAAGGGCGTCAACATCCTGGGGACGCGTGTAAAAACTCATCACAAAACGCGCAAGGCCGCCTGGAACCCCGTCAGGAGTAGGATAGCAATAAAAGCAATAGCCTTCTTCGCGTAAGGTTTCAATGAGTGGGTACGGGAGAACGGCGAAGACCTCATTACTTTCGACATCAAAAGGGACTTGTGCGGCGGGATGACGCTGTAACGCATGGAGAAGCCTTTGGCTCATCGCGTTGGCATGTAGAGCGTTTGTTAGCCAGAGGTTATTGTCTAACAAGGCAAGAAGCTGGGTGCTAAGGAACCGTTGTTTTGACCATGTATGTCCACTGCGTTTTTGGAGATGTGGCATGGACTGTATCATGGGGCGTGTACGATCATTAACAAAAAAGACAATGGCTTCAGCGGCCATTGCTCCGGCTTTGGTCCCGCCGAAGGAAAGGACGTCAATACCAGCTTTCCATGTTGTCTCTGCAGGAGAACATCCTAAATGCGCGATAGCATTTCCAAGACGTGCGCCGTCAAGGTGAACTGTTAGTGAATGCTCATGAGCAATTTCTGTAAGCTGGGAGAGTGTTGCACATGAATAGGTCGTCCCCCATTCTGTAGCTTGCGTGAGAGAAAGGCACTGGAAAGGAGGCGTTAACACGCCTTTTGCAAGATTGTGTTTGAGGGATGTTGGAAGTGTCTCAGGGTCCATACGTCCTTGAGAGGATGGAATGCCAACGAGTTTTGCACCATGGGTGAAAAATTCAGGGGCTCCGCCCTCATCTGTATTAATATGTGCGCTTTGATCACAGAGGACGCTCCCGTAAGGAGCCACCATAGCTGAAAGAGCGAGCGAATTGGCTGCTGTTCCAGTAACAATGGGGAACACTACGGTTTCAGTCTCAAAAACATCACTGAAATGTTTGTTGAGTGTTGCTGAAATTGGGTCCTCTCCATATGAGGGGACATTATCATGATTAACCTGGCAAATGGCTTCTATCACTTCCGGGCAGGCCGGTGTGACGTTGTCACTAGCAAAGTTCTTGCGTATGTCCTCTGACACTGGAAAATTCCTTATCATCCTGCTCCGTAGCGGGAAGAGACCGCACTGATCTAGTGCCCTCTAGCGGAAAAAAGAAGACTTGTCATGATTCTCTTTGTCCCACCCACACGGACCATCGTATTTTGGGAGTCTCTTAACGATGACACTATCTGCTACGTCTAATGGCCTGTCTGCTTCACAAGGTGAGGCGGTCCGCATTGATGGTAAAGCGATCGCACGTTCTTTAACAGAGGATATTCGGCAGAAAGTTGATCATTTGGTACAGCAAGGGCACGGCCTACCGGGGCTCGCTGTTGTCTTGGTAGGGAATGATCCCGCTTCTGAAGTTTATGTTAAAAATAAAGCTCTGCAGACGCATCGTGCGGGAATGCGCTCTTTCATGCACATGATGCCGGAAAGTACATCGGAAGCTGAGCTCCTGAAGCTGATCGCTGATTTAAATGCCAATCCGCAGATTCATGGTATTTTGGTTCAGTTACCGCTGCCTAAACAACTGGATCCAAGTGTTGTGACGAACGCTATTGATCCGGCTAAGGATGTTGATGGATTAGGAGAAGTAAATACAGGGCGGTTAGCTCTTGGCATGACGGGCGGTATGGTTCCGTGCACGCCGTTAGGGTGTTTGAAACTTTTGCAGTCTGTTCACACAGATATGACGGGCATGCATGCCGTTGTCGTCGGTGCGTCTAATTTGGTTGGTAAGCCAATGGCACAGCTTCTGCTACGCGAGAATTGCACCGTTTCTATTGCTCACATTCATACGCGTAATATTCAAGAACTTACACGCCAAGCCGATATCCTCATAGTGGCAACGGGGAAAGCGGGTTTGGTCCGAGGTGATTGGATCAAGCCGGGGGCAACCGTCATCGATGTGGGTATCACACGTGTTCCAACCTCTGGCGGGAAAAGTCGGTTGGTCGGTGATGTTGTGTTTAAAGAGGCCTGTCACGTTGCTGGGCATATTACGCCTGTACCGGGAGGGGTTGGTCCTATGACAATTGCGTGCTTGCTTCATAATACATTCCAGGCAGCGAGCCAGTCTTTTTTGGCTGAAGAATAGTGGTTTTAAGTGTCTTCTTGATGTGAAGAACAATTGACGCTTGTCAGCAGAGGTCGGTTATGTCATGGGGGAATGACCGACTGGTCATTTTTATGTTGCTCTGAATATGTGAAGGGTAACATGGGTGACGGGTCCCCCCCCTGGTAGGCATAACCAGCAAAATAGAGGTCAAGGTATGGCGCAAAGTGAAGCGCATAACGAAACGCAAAAACAGGAAGAGGCGGAACTTCCTAAGGGAAGTTCTCTTAAGAGGGTTATCCTAATTTTGCTGGTTATTATGGTCCTCTTGGGTGTTGGGCTCTATATATTTTTTAATCGAAATAAAATAGATACAGATGATGCCTATGTGACCGGGCGGAAGATCTCTATTGCAGCGCATGTTAGTGGCTATGTGTCGCGTCTGTTGGTGAACGATAACCAATTTGTTCATCAAGGAGATCTTTTGGTTCAAATTGATGGACGTGATTACCTTGCAGAGCTTCATCGTGCAGAAGGGGCTGTTCAACAAGCTGAGGCTGATATGAAAGCTTTCTCGCTTGCAGAAATGGTTGCGCAGAAAAACTTCCCTGGTCGGTTAGCTGAAGCACAAGGTGGGCTGGGTATTGCAAAGGCTCGCTTATTCCGTGCGCAAACAAACTATGAGCGTCAACATCGTGTCAATCGGGCTGCAACGACACAACAAGATATCGATACGGCACGTGCGGCATTAGATGAAGCGTTGGCGAGTGTTGTGCAGGCGCAAGGGCAATTAACACAAGCCTTGCCGGTGCAGGCGAATATTGCAAATGCGAATGCACGTGTTTCCCAAGCGCAAGCTTCGTTGGTTTCGGCGCATGCAGAGCTAGAGCGGGCACGCCAGAATGTTGATTGGTTGGATGTTCGGGCGCCACGTGATGGTTGGATTTCACAGCGTAACGTTGAGCAAGGGAATTTTGTGCAGGTTGGTCAGGAGATGTTCTCTATTGTTCCAACAGAAATGTGGATTGTTGCCAATTATAAAGAAACACAATTGACAGATATACGTCCCGGCCAAAAAGTAGATATTGAGGTGGATGCTTATCCGCAGCTTCATCTTGAAGGGCATGTAGATTCCATCCAAAAAGGGTCTGGCGAGTCTTTCAGTGCGTTCCCTCCAGAGAATGCGACGGGAAACTTTGTGAAGACGGTTCAGCGTATTCCTGTCAAAATATTGATCGACCGTGGGCTTGATCCAAAATTGCCGCTGTCAGTGGGGATGTCCGTAGAACCGACGGTGTATGTCGGTGAGTGAGGCGGCAACGGCTTCTGTAGGAACTAACGCAGATCGTAGTTCCTGGAAGCCACGGCATAATCCTTGGTTAGTGGCTGTTGTTGTAACGTTAGCAGCCTTTATGGAGGTGCTGGATACAACAATTGTTAATGTGGCTTTGCCTCATATCGCGGGGTCTCTCGGCAGTTCCTACGATGATGCGACGTGGACCCTGACGTCGTATTTAGTTGCTAACGGTATTGTGTTGACCATTTCAGGGTGGTTATCGCGTTTGTTCGGTCGGAAACGTTATTTTCTGATGTGTATCGCGATGTTCACGCTGTCATCTTTCCTCTGTGGCCTTGCAACGTCGTTGCCGATGTTGGTTGTTTTTCGTTTGATGCAAGGCTTTTTTGGTGGTGGGCTTCAACCGAGCCAACAAGCGATTATTCTTGATATCTTTCCCCCAGAGAAGCGAGGCGCCGCTTTTGGATTAACGGCAATCGCGACGGTGGTTGGGCCAGTGCTTGGTCCGCTTCTAGGAGGATGGCTTACAGACACGTATACTTGGCGTTGGATTTTCTTTGTGAATGTTCCTTTTGGAATTCTCACAGTGATTGCTGTGTTTATTCTTTTGGAGGATCCACCTTGGGAAAAGGCTCGCCGTGAGCGTGTTGACGTCATTGGTATTAGTTTGATTTCGATCGGGTTGGGTTGCTTAGAGATTATGGCTGACCGTGGGGAGGATGATGATTGGTTTGGGTCATCTTTTATCGTCACAATGGGTATTCTTGGTTTGGTTGGTACAGTAGGGGCTATTATCTGGCTTTTGAAAGCTAAAGATCCATTACTACGGTTAAGTGTTTTGAAAGATCGTAACTTCGCGATTGCGACGTTTATGATGGGGGTTGTGGGGATGTTGCTTTATGCATCCGCCGTCATTGTTCCACAATTTGCGCAGCAGGTTCAGGGATATACAGCAACGATATCTGGACGATTAATGGCGCCGGGCGGGGCTGCTGTGATGTGTCTTATTCCCATTGTGGGAATGATCATGAAGCGCGTACAAATGCGTTATATCATTGCCGTCGGTTTTGTTTTTATGAGTTTGTCGCTTCTTTTGGCGGCTAATCTCTACTCAGATATTGATTTTTGGCATCTGGCTTTAATTCGTGTCAGGCAGACAGCCCCATTAGCGTTTCTTTTCGTACCGATTTCTACGCTTGCTTATTCGACATTACCAAATGAGTTAAACGGTGATGCTTCGGCGTTGTTTAGTATGGTGCGGAATTATTTTGGGTCATTGGCGATTTCGTTATCGACGGCAGCGCTGACTGAAATGCGGCAAATGCAGCAGAATGATGTGTCTTCTCATGTGGTTTCTTCACGGCCAGAGGTGAGATCCTACATAGCGCAAGTACAAAGTGCTGCTGAGGCAAATGGTCTTGCCCCATTAAAGGCGCACGCTTACGCCATCGCACATATGTACCAGGACTTCCTTAATCAAGTAGCCATGCTTGCCTATAATCAGCTTTTCACCGTGCTAGGTTTGCTGGCTCTTTTTGTTGTTCCACTTTGTTTTATGATGTCCCCTATTAAGGGAGATGGACAAGCAAAGGGAGGAGGACATTGAGGATGTATCAATGTCCTACCCCTTTTTTAGGGAGTAGGAGCGTAGATCCGCAAAAAGCTTTCAGCGGTCAGACGTGCGACATGTTCAATATGAGAGGAATCGCAGTCGACGGGGAGCGACATACGTCGTCTTTGTACGATACGCGTTTGGCAGAGTATCAGAAATTGTTCAGCGGCAAATTCAGCGTCATCAACGTTGAGTTTTCCTTCAGCCGTTTTCCGAGTAAGCCAACTTGCCAGATTATGAATGGCACACCCAAAACCGTGATGCCAAAATGTATCGGCAAGGTTGGGGAAACGGGGCGCATCTACCAAAATAACGCGGTACAATCCAATAGTCGTTGCATCCAGCATGAGCTGAATCGTCGTGCGAGCCATGTGCAAGAGTGCCGTTCGGGTATCGAGCTTTTCATCATGCACGAGCGCTTTCAACACACTCAGCTTGGTGCGACTCATTTCCTCGAAGAAGGCGGTAAACAGGTCGTCTTTACTATCAAAATGGTTGTAAAGAGCACCTTTGGAAACTCCCGCTTTTTGAGCGATTTGGGACATCGACGCTCCCGCGTAGCCACTTCCCAGAAAAACTTCGCCAGCAGCTTTCAAAATTTGTACACGCTTTGCGCACAAATTCACCGGTGCGGCAGAGTGGTTAGCGTGGTCCGTCATATGTTGCGTCATTGTTTCCCGTTGGTTTCCTGTTGGATACATCGCCCCTGGGATAGGCTGACCGAACCGTTTGGTCATTGCAAGGGTCAGACAATTTTTCGTTCTTCTACTACGTTCATGACAGGAGCTGCTCTGTGAAAAACGTTCATTTGTTTTCTTCAGTAAGTCGCCCCTTACTAAGAAGGTTTCTCTATAGCGCAGTTTTCTTGACTGTAGGAGGGTGTATTCGCGTTGGTCCGGTTTATCATGCACCACAGGCGTGGACCCCACCTCATTATGATACACATAATCAAAGCAAAGGGCAGGAGTCTCCCACCAGTAAGGTGACGGAAACACCAATATCGGATATATGGTGGCGCCAGTTCCATGACCCTGAATTGGTGTCATTAGAAGAACGTATTGCGACGCAGAACTTGAGTTTTCTTTTGTCGACAGCAAATTTGGCGCAGAGCAGGGCTCAGATGCTGGTTGCTGGGGCTGAGCGTTTTCCTACGCTTTCAGCGCAGGGGTCTTATCAACGATCTCAGCACAGCACAGAGCAATTACGCGAAATTGTAAGACGTGTTGGGCGGCGTATCCCTTCTAATAAGGGTGATTTGCTCGGAAATTCAGATGATGTGCATGTTCCGCTCCTTAATCAGTGGCAGGACGAGATTGATGCCCGTTATGAGATTGATTTGTGGGGACGTGTTGCCCATCAATATGAAGCGGCAAAAGCTGTGATGCAGATGAGCGAGGAAGAGCGGCGCAGTGTATTGATCGCGCAACAAGCCGATATGGCGCGTGACTATCTTCAACTTCGTGGTGACCAAAGGCGTTATCGTATTTTAGAGCAAAACCGTGCGACATTGAGTCAGCTTCTCGATTTGACCACAAGCCGCTATCGTAGCGGTCTGGTGACGGAGCTTGATGTTGATAGCGTGAGGGCTCGTTTGCATGATGTACAAGCTGAGGAAGAAAGTTTGGATCAAAGCATTGCCCAAGAAATGAATGCAATTGCTTTACTTTTGGGGGCTCCTCCTCAAAGTTTGAACACGGAGTTGCAAAAGACTGCGGATGTTCCAGTCATACCACCGACGGTGCCGATTGGGATTCCATCTGAGTTAGCTCATCGTCGTCCAGATATTCGTGAAGCAGAAGCACGTTTGCGCGAAACGGTTGCAGAAGTTGGGCAAGCGACGGCAGATTTTTATCCTAAAGTGACGATAACGGCTGATTTTGGTGTCCAATCCTTGTCTTTTCGTGATTTAGGGTGGAGCTCGCGAGCCTGGGATGTTGGTCCGACGATTTCTCTCCCGATTTTTCAAGGGGGACGTCTTTATGGTCAGCTTAAGTTGAAGAAAGCGGCACAGAAAGCAGCTGCGATTTCCTATCGTCAGACGGTGCTTCAAGCTTGGAATGAAGTAGATAATGCCTTGCAGGCTTATCATAACGAGCAAAATCGACAGATCCGCTTGAAGGAGACGGTCGCTGATAATCAACGCGCTCTTGACCTGGCTACAAGCCAATATCGTTCGGGATTAAGCACCTATTTGAATGTTCTAGAGGCGCAAACGAACTTGCAAACGTCCCAGCTTGATTTGACGGGAAGCGATGCGACACTCGCGACTAATCTGGCGCGTCTCTACAATGTGTTAGGGGGAGGTTGGAAAGAAGATTTACCTGAAAAATCGCTCCATTAGGAGGTGGGATTATGTTATGGAATCGGTGTCAAGGGGAGTAACAATATTATTCACATAGTTTTCCACAGGCAAAAATCCTTGGAAAACCGTTACTTTCCACCGATTTATACATTATTTGTGCACAAAGGTGGGACGTGCTCATAGCATCTAAAGAATGTATTTAATAGATCATTTACTCGCCCTGGCAGCGTTTTCCTTGCCAGGGCGATGTCGTGATAGGCCTTAATGTGACCTCTTATTTATTTTTTGGTGATGCGGCTTGTCCTGATGGCGTTTGGTCAGGTTGTCCCATTGCGGAAGTTGTTGCCTCGGTGATGACGTTTTCAGAGACGAAAACGAGGCTATTGATAACGTCATTCAACGCAGCGGCAGCGCCCTTGGCATTATGTCCCTGGGCAAAAACGAGAGCGCGATTGACAGCTCCCTGAGTTGGGAAAAGTGGGGCCAAGGCAACGATAAAATCAATATCTTGGCTAACGACTTGCAAGGTTTGAGCCGCTTGCTGTGTTTGTCCAGCTTTAAGCTGGGCGTTTGCTGTAGCAACCGCTGCTTTCTTCTCTGGTGCGAGCGTATCGCTTGCAATGATTTCTGCTCCTACAGGAACCCAATCTGTCGGGGAAACTTGTGCAATATGATTAGGTGAAAGAGGATGTTGTGGTGCTGGGTGTAGGGCAGTCTCTGCAGCTGTGAACTGTTCATTGGCCGTAACAGCTTCACTAAGATGCATGCTTGCAGCCGTTAAGAGAGGAATTGCGGCATCGGTTTGACCAGCTGCAAGGACTTGCTGAGCATCAAGAATTTTCATAAATGCTTTCTGGCCATGCTCAGAAAGATGATGGAATGCTTGATGAGCTTTGTATCGATCCCAATGCTCTTTTACGGATTTTAGGGGATGAATTCCGTGATGTGATGCAGGGGCAGCTGGTTGGGTATCCGTATCGGCTGCAAAGGCAGGGGCTAGACTTAAACTTCCTATTAAAATGGATGAAGCCAGCAGACGAAGTGATGATGAGGTAGAATACATGAGAGAATTCCTTCTTGTAGGAAAATGAGGAAAGCATCGACCTTGCCGTGATCAATAGGATCATCAGCCAGGAGATACACCTTCTCCTATTGTGGAGTGTCTTTTTCTTAAAGCCTAGAGGGGGGATGAGTAAAACGTAATCTCAATGTGACATTTAAGTCTGCCAGTAAGCTTATTTCTAAAAGATATAGGGTAACGGTCTGTCAAAAGATTTCGATATGGCTTTTGAAGCCAAAGAGTGCTGCATCTTTAAGATTTCCTTGTCCGTTAGGACGGAAATAATATTCCATCAAAGGTTGAAAAATAACACCCCGCATGACGTGAATGGCGTAATTGACTTCTAATACGCTGGCATTTCGTTGGATTCCGGTTGCGTGGTTCGGTAACGAATGATGGCGTGAGAGGAGAATTTCTTCCGTACGTTGTAGGCGTGTTGGCATTTGCTCGTAGGTGAAAGCAACACCCAGCGTATCATATGGGCGAGAACGAAAAATACCACGATCAATCACGGCACCATATACTTCCCACTGACGTAAGGCGATTCGTTTGTCATTATAAAGAAACCCACCTAGCACGGTGATGCCGCGTTTTGGGTCGTGATAATGGTGTGATATCTGCTGATCAGCCATAAGCCAGGCACCGTAGCCATCATGATGAGTACGGGGTGTTTGGGAGTAAAGCGCGTAGGGACGACCGTCACGATCAAAATAGTTATCTGGGCTAGGTGCTGTCATAAGGACACCGCCAAGTTTGATATGGCCAGGATAGTTGTGGTTAAAAGTAGGTTCGAAGCCGACTTCAAAAGGAAGGCGGAACCCAGTGATATGATTAGCGTTAAATTTAAAGCCTGAGCGGTGTTGATTGATGTTTTTGTAGACGCCTTCTTCCCCTGCATAAATAGCGCTTTGGATATAGATGAGTCGCCATGGACGTACGCGAATACGACCAGCCCATACAGCGGAAGGGTAGCCGCTGGTAAAGGCGCTATCGGTTGCAGCTTTGGGGCGCCCGCAGATGCTGCCATTCTGGAAGTTACAAAAGAGTGGACTGTTCTGGAAGTCAGACATTTCAGACATGCGCCCGCCGGCAATAGCGATGCGTCCACCTAAAAGTGTTTCTTCTCCGTAGGCCATAACAAGGTGGACAACGACATTTCCACCACCGCCATAATCTTCTGACGCATGATTAAGCCAATCACCGAACATACGGTTCGCCGTTGTGCCATAGCGCCCGACAAAGATGCTGTGTGTTGAGAAGCCACGGAGACCAATAATTTTTTCCCAATTTACGTTGAGAGATACAGCATATTGGCCAGCGTTACTGGCGCCTTGTTTGTAATGGAAACCTTTGGTGGGCTTCGTAATGGCTCCAGCGAATTCGTTTGTGTTATCAAGGAGTAAGGCAATTCCGCGGTCGCGCAACCAGTCCGTCATTCCAAACCCGTGTGGGAATAAAGCTTCAGGACGCGCGAAAGGCGGTACAGACGTCACAAATGTATCATGCAGAGGTAAGGGGGTGTCGACGCGTTCATAGGGCTCATTTCCGATGATACGGTCAAGCACCTGCGCATGAGCGGATAGCGGGATCAATGTGAGCAAAGAGATACAGATAAGGCCGGTGTACAGTTTTCTAAGCATATCCTTCCCCCAGACACATTTCCCTCCTAGCAGAAAATATTTGAAAAAGCGGAATTTTTAGGAAGAAAAAATGCAGATTCAATAAATTAAATTATAATTTAATAATATATAGTGCAAAAGCCTAACTCTTTGATATGGATCATTGAGAAGTTTGCGAAAAGCTCCTTACATTGCGGGTTTTTGTCAATATTCATCATAGTACTGTCTTATTCTGTAAGTTTCTTGAGAAGAGTAGAGATACTCTTTTAGGACGTTGCTTCGAAACAGGGCGGAGGAAAATATAGTGGGTGCTTGGGGGCGTTATGTGTGGGCGTGCGTGTGTTGCGTTATTTTTATCGTAATTGTGTTGGTACTCAGTACGCTATTCGTCATGCTCACACTGCGTTTTCCATTTATTACCAGCATAACACGTGGAGATGGTCCTCATATTTTTTTGACACCATTAGGGCCAATTCCTGAGGAAACATCTCAGCTTTTAGCTGTTTTTTTGGCTGGTGCTTGTTTGACAGGAGTAGTGAAACAAGATTTGCACGGTCTCCCATGGAGAGTGCGCTTTGTGCGACAAATGAATCTCTATGACAAAAGATGGTGCACTCACGTTATTAACGGCATTCTCTGGGGCCTAGGCTGTGCTACATTTCTTATTGGATTCATCTGGGCTTTAGGAGGTTATCATTTCCACATCGCTGCGCCGTCCTTCGGGAAGGGGGTAGTGCATCTGTGCGAGTATGCCGTAACTTTTCTTATCGTTGGTGCGACGGAGGAGAGTATGTTCCGTGGCTATTTTCACCATCAGTTAAATAGAGTGTTTGGCTTTTGGGTTGCGTCTATTGTGACCTCTATTTTGTTTGGAGCCATTCATTTACCAGGTGGGACCCCATTATGGGGAGCTGTGGAAGCAGGGATAGCGGGTTTTGTGTTTTGTATGATGTTATGGCGTACGGGCAGCATGGCATTTCCTATAGGATTTCATGCTGCGTGGGATTGGACACAAAGTGCTTTATTTGGTGTTAATGATAGCGGGCATGCAGCAGCAGGAGCATTATTGCGTGTTGAAACAACAGGCCCTTATTGGATAACGGGAGGTAGTGATGGCCCAGAGGCGAGTGCCCTTTGTTTTCTCTTGTTTGTTGTGATCACTTTTTTGTTATTACGTAAGCCGAAGAAAATATTAGGGTACTAGTTAAGTCCAGTTTTTTACTTATATATTGTAAATATTTATTTCATAATCATGATTGCGTATAGACTATTCGTTGCATTTTTATTGGATAGAATACTCTGCCGTAAGGTCGGAAAAATCTCCCTTAGCTGTGTAATCGCAGGGTGGGAGATTTCCGGAGTTGTGCCTCCCAAGGGAGGTGCGGGCTGGAGTACTGGGTATGCCCCGAATTTCATCGTTCTTCATGGTCACTATGATGGCAGCGATATCGGGGAGTGTATTCTTTTGTTCAGCACAGGCTTCAGACATTAGCTTAGCGATTATAGGCCCTCATGAGTATGACCTTCCCGTAGATTTTAAGCCTTTCAATGTGTTTGTACAATATGGGGATGGAAATGCGGCGGGCTCTGTTTACGATAGTCATGGCGCGCGGCGGGGGCATGGTGGAAGCCATACATGGGCTGGATCAAGTAAATATGTCCATTTTCGCAGTTTCGATGCTATCCCGCACGTAGGGTTTGCTTTTGAGGTAATTCAGTCTGAGAGTTATGTGTTGGCAAATGGTAAAAACTATGGGGGGTTGGGCGGAGCAACGATTGGTCCTGCTGCATGGATAAAACCGACAAAGAATAGTACCTTTGGTATTCAGACATTTATGATTACGCCTCGTGGGACGCGTGATACCTTATCAAGCAATTATTGGTCTAACCTTTCTAGCTTTATGTTCGATTATGAGTGGACACATTTTAGTTTTGACGGTGACTTGGGAGCTGTCGTTGCATCAACAAAACATGTAAGAAATCAGCATTCGTATAAGCCAGGCAATGTTTTCTTTACAAATCTACGTTTTGGCTGGAAAGCAACGCGTTCATTAGAGCCATTTCTGGCGTTTGACTGGCAAAATGTCGGGGGACTTTACGACAATACATTGGGTCATTCTGTGAAGGATTCCAACAGTCGTGAAGCGGCCTTAGGCGTTGGAGCTATGTGGACGCTTAATAAGCATATTTCCCTGACAGCGCGTTATTCGCATTCTGTTGAGGGACGTAATACGCCAGAGACTGATGCGTATTACGTCAAGTTTGTTTATCTTTGGCAGTGATGACGAAAAGCGAGAATGGGTTAACGAGCTTTTTGACCGAAGAGAACACTTTTACCTTTTTCGGTAACGGCCGGTTGAGAGGAAACGTTGTTGCCTTTTTCATAGGCGCGTTGTGTGGCCGGGCGTTGTTCAATAGCGCATAACCATCGGGCGAGATGAGGGAATTCTCGGATGTCTTGGTGCTGTACATACCAATAGGTAACCCAAGGATAACATGCCATATCAGCGATGCTATAGTTCTCTCCAGCAAGGAAAGAATGGTCTTTGAGTCGATTGTTTATGACGCCATAGAGGCGGTTTGTTTCATTGATATAGCGCTCCATAGCATAAGGTATTTTGGTGGGCGCATAGATATTGAAATGATGGTTTTGACCCGCCATAGGCCCCAGCCCACCGACTTGCCAGAAAAGCCATTCAAGTGTTGCTTGCCGCAAACGGAGATCATGGGAGAGGAATAGCCCTGTTTTCTCTGCCAGGTAGAGTAGAATAGCGCCAGATTCAAAAATACTAATGGGTTCCCCACCATCTTGAGGGTCATGATCCACGATGGCTGGAATTCGGTTGTTGGGGGAAATTTTAAGAAAATCGGGGGAGAATTGGTCACCCGCGCTGATATTGATGGGGTGGAAACGATAATCCACGCCAGCTTCTTCGAGGAAAAGTGTGATTTTGTGACCATTAGGTGTTGGCCAAAAATAAAGATCAATCATGGAGATATGGACTCCTCTTGAGCTCCTGATCCTGTCTGTCTTTTTCAAGACAGGATCAGGGTAGAGGGGAATGGGTTTATCTCGCAATGGAGAGAATAGATGTCAGTTTTATACGTCTAGAATTGAGCCGTTATTGTGCCGAAGAATTGTCGGGGTGCGGCCACATAAAGATTTGCGTTGTCGTCTCCTGTTAATGAGGCAGCACCATAAATTCCGCCAATATAGTTTTGATTAAAGAGGTTTGTGATCCCGAATGATGTTTTGAAATTTTGTACGTATCCTATTTTCCCGAAATCGTAACTAGCTGTTAGGCTTGAGCTCCAATAAGCAGGAATTTTATTATCATTGGTGTAAGTCATATAGCGAACACTTGTATATGTTGTATTAAAATTAAAACTTGCATGACCGATCGTATAGTTCACGTTCGCTTTATACATAAATCTTGGGTAATATACTTGGAATTTTCCTTTTATACTAACATCTCTGTTACTGTAGCTATCGTGCAAAAGTTTTGAGTATTGATATTTTGCGTTGTTCCAACTGAAGCTGTTGGTAATTGCAAGGCCGGGGAGAGGGCGTATGGTCCCGGCGACATCAATACCATCCATGGTTTCACGACCAATATTGGAAAAAATACCATATGTATTGGCACCTGTGGTGCCAGTCGTGATGGCAGCTAAACGATTGTAATAATCTGTATGATAATAATCGATACTTCCTGAAAAGAAGTGGCTGTTGAAACGGTATCCGACGACATAATTCCATGTACGCTCTGGACGTAGCGTATTTTTATTGGCGTTAAATACGGATTGAGCGGAATTTTGAGCGCTCCCTAATTTCGTCCATGGAGTTCCGCTGGAAAATTGATGTGAATAGTCATAGGCACGCATGTTCTCAGCGATATCAATGTAAAATTCATGATGAAGGAGAAATTTATAATCTAATCCAACATGGGGTAAAAATGCGTTTGATGCGGTTAAATTGCCAGAGGCAGGATGAAGGTAATATGTATTCCATCCCTGGGAAGAGAGGCCGGCAGTGTTGTCAAATGTATTCCCTCCATGTGTTGTTTGTACGAGTGAACGGAATCCTGCATTTACGCTTAACCCACGGAATATTCTGTAAGTATCTTGAAGATAGAATTGAAATGTATTGGTATTGAAGGCATCGGTGAACCATTTTTCTCCATTCCCACCGTGAAAATGGATCGAAGAGTGGGGTTGGTTGACGCCATCCTCATAGACATAGAGTGGGTAGCTAAAATGGTCGTTCTCATACCAAACTCCTGTTTTTATTTCGTTATGGTAGGGAGCGTGGATTGAGAAGTTTTGTACAAATCCAATGCGGCGTGCGTTGGGCTTCCCGCTTTCCATAGCCATATCGACCCCGCTAGTGGGGGAGATGAGATTAGGGTCTGTTTGGTTATAACGCCCCCCTGAAAGATGGGCATAAGCGATTGTTTTAGAATCTAGCCACGAGGCGATATGGAAGTCTCCGGTAAGAGCGGTTAGGATATTTTCTTGTGTTTGGGTCCCGTCGTAAGCGAAATCACTGATTTCATCATTGGTTAAAATTCCCGCATATTCCGGTGGAACGCCGCCATTTTGGGCATAGTAAGCGTAGTTTTTAGCGCGTGCATAATCGGGCTTTAAGTATGTTGTGTTGCGCCCTAATCGTCGCCACATATTTTTTGTAAGGCCCAGATAATTATATTCAGGCATGATGGAATAATCAAAGATAGCCGTGATTTTCCCTGCGTTGTTTATGGGCTGTACGAATTTGGCATTTACTTGTTGCTCTTGTTGGTAGCCATATCCCTTCCAGAGATTTTGTGCCGTACGGGCGTAAGCTACGTAAAATTTTGTACCGCTGCGATTGAGTTCACCGCTGTCTGCACGAACAAAAGTACGGAAACCATGATAGCTGCCAAACATCTGGCTCAGTTGACCGCCTGTTTTCTTTTTAGGATCGCTTGATGTGAAGGTTAAGGCGCCTCCCAGGGTTTGAGCCGATGGGATGTCCAAAGCTCCAGCACCCTGTGACATAGTCAGGCTGCTGATATTTTCTTGTATCTCAGCTTGCTCGATGCCCAGGCCATTCCAATCGTGAAATCCTTGCCCTCCTAGGGGAATGCCGTCTAGGGACATCCCGAGTTGGGTTTGGTTAAAGCCACGGACATAAAGTGTATTAGCAACGGTATCTAAGCCAAGAGCATCATCAGACGCAAAATTGGCACCGGGTGTCGTCAGGGCAAGTACTTGTAAAGGGTTTGTTCCTGTAACGAATTGATTGAGTGTTGCGCGCGTTATCACTTCTGTTGCGCCGTGAGAGGTAGGGTGTCGGCTATGTACACTGAGGCTTTCTGTTGTGTGAGCATTAAGGGAGTGATGTACATGCGGGTGTGGTGGATGTGATGGTGGGTGGAATGTATGATGGAGATGGGGACGGTGTCTGATGGGGCCTTTTGCTAAGGCGTGTAGAGGGAAGGATATGGAAAGAAATGCTATGCCTGAAAGGATAGTGAATTTTTTTTCGTAAAACATGCGGCACTCTCCATATAGGTCGTTGTTTTAATAAGGGTAGGACATAATTCTCCTGTGATTAGTGAGATGAACTTAAAAAACAGGTCGTTCATTTCATATCGAATAAGAAATGATATCATATAAATTTGGCATTCAATGCAAACAGAAATTTCGATTTGATATAAATAATTTTCTCTCAATGAGATTTTGGATTCATCGAGCGAATTCGTGTCTGTCTGCTTCATACGATAATCAGACAAAATATAAGAATAAAATTAAATAGAGATAGTTTGAGAGGCTGTTTTTTTGGTAAAAGGGGGAATATGTATCAGGGAGATAATCGAATGAACGATCATGAACGCCCCGTGCTAACGCCACCGGGTGGGCATAAGAAGGTTTTATTGCACTCTTGTTGTGCGCCATGTTCTGGTGAGGTCATGGAAGCGATGACCTCGTCTGGGATTGATTATACGATTTTTTTCTATAATCCGAATATCCATCCAGAACGGGAATATCTTCTGCGTAAAGAAGAGAATATTCGCTTTGCAGAAAAGCATAATATCCCATTTGTTGATGCTGATTATGATCGGGATAATTGGTTTGAGCGTGCCAAAGGGATGGAATGGGAACCCGAACGTGGTGTCAGATGCACCATGTGCTTTGATATGCGTTTTGAACGAACCGCTCTTTATGCCCATGAACATGATTTTCCGGTGATCACGAGTTCTTTAGGAATCTCACGTTGGAAAAATATGGAACAGATTAATGATTGTGGCCGACGTGCTGCTGCCCCTTATGAGGGGATGAGTTATTGGGAGTTTAACTGGCGTAAAAAAGGTGGTTCGGCGCGCATGATCGAGATTAGTAAGCGCGAACAGTTTTATAAGCAGGAATATTGTGGCTGCGCTTATTCTTTACGAGACGCCAACATCCATAGACGGTCGCATGGACGTCCAGCGATTGAGTTAGGGAAAGAATTTTATGGAAAAGATTAAAATATAGCAGACTGTTTACTATAAATTTTTAATTGGTTCTTTCCTCAGGATACCTCACGGCCAGAAATAAGCCATGATTATCATAAATAGTCACGGCAGGGAGATGAGTTGCTATTGGAATATCCATAACTGCTCGTGGAGGCGTGCTCCTTTCTTTTTATGCTCTGTCGATGAGGTATCTGTGTGTAGAAGTGAGGTCACATGAAGAGGCTTCGGATTTAACGCCCGCTTCTACGTCACTGGCGTTGGGTATAGCAAAACCATCATGAGGGACTACATCCGTGTCAAAAATGGAAAAAGATGATTTTTACGAGCGGCTTTACCGTCCGCACATTCATTTTAGCCCATCAGTTGGGTTCATAAATGATCCATGTGGTCTCGTTTATGATGGGAAATTATATCATCTCTATTATCAATTTAGGCCAATGCATAACCTACTTAACGAGGTTGATTGGGGCCACGCGGTTAGTCCGGATCTTTATCAATGGGAAGATAGAGAGCACGCTATTGTTAATAGTGATGAGAAGGGCATGGCCTTTACAGGCAGTGTCGTCATGGATCGGCAAAATATTTCTTCTCTTTTCCCATCAGGGAAAAGTCCAGCATCCCCTGACAAAATGGCAGGTGGTCTTGTAGCGCTTTACACGCGCGATAATCGTTCCATCCGTAAAGATCATACGTCCGTGATTCACGCTGCGTGGAGTGGGGATGATGGGGACCATTATGAGGATTTTGCTCATAATCCCGTGCTCGATCTGAAGGATCCAGATACGCGTGATCCTCAGGTTTTTTGGCATGAACCGACGAAAATGTGGGTTCTTGTGTTAGCATCTGCTTACAAACATCAAGTGCTTTTTTATGGCTCGACCGATCTGATTAAGTGGGAGCTTTTGAGTGTTTTCGGGCCAGCTGGGGATTTGGGGGTTGAATTTGAGTGCCCCAACTTGGTTGAGCTGGAAATTGAGGGTGAAAAGACTAAGAAGTGGGTATTGTTCATTTCTCTCAATCCTGGCTCTCCCCAAGGTGGGAGTTCTACCCAATATTTTGTAGGGTCGTTTGATGGTCGTACCTTCACGCCAGATAATAGCGTGATGGGTTTTACAGACTTTGCCAAAGATTCTTACGCGGTTCAGATCTTTAATGATGCGCCTGATGGTCTAAAATGTGGGATATCGTGGTTCGGGAATTGGCAATATTGCTTTTTCCAGCCTCCTAAAAACTGGACGGGTGTCATGACATTGCCGCGTGAATTTCATTTACGGCGCAATGAAATTGGCCTCCCGATATTGATTCAGCGTCCTATCGGGATTGACTCGTTGATTTCGACAGTATTGGTGTCATCCCAGTTTCACACGGAATATGAAAAGAAGAGTGAACAATCACTTTCTATTCCAACGGATGCCGCTATTGATGTACGTTTAGCGGTTGATGTGATGTATTCGGTAGAACCGAATGGTTGGTTTGAAATTGAGTTTTCTAATAAAGAAGGTGAAATTCTCAGTTTGGGATATCAGCGCCAGACGAAGAGTTTTTGGATTGATCGTGGTGGATTAGAAGGTTTTTCTAATCATACCTTTACAGACAAATTTGCAGCCTCGTTACCACGTGATAGTAAGGGGGTTGAGGTACAAATTATTCTCGATGGGTGTACATTAGAGGTCTACCTAAATGACGGTGCCGGCGTTGGCACATGCCTTATTTTCCCGAAACAACCATTGGATCGTTTGACGCTACGGTCTTCTCAATTGGCATTAGACGTTAAGAAATTCCAAGTTCATGCCCTGAAAACAACTGTTAAAGGACGAGAGTTTTTATAGGGGCGCAGTATCTCTTTTTGAGAGATGATTGTTGGTAGGGTGTAAAACCTTCTCTTATTCATAAGAGAAGGTTTTTTATTGGATCGTTAAAATTCAGCTTTAATTGAACCAAAGAATTGGCGTGGATTACCAAGAAGAATGGATTGGTTGTTAAAAGCGGCACCCCCGGAATTATCCATCGTATAACCGTTTTGACCCATGGTAGAAGCATATTTTGTGTTTGCGAGATTGTATATATTGAATGAGAAAATCAGACGATGAATAGAGGCATCTTTGAGCAAGCCTAAATGTACATCGTGAAGTGTATAGGAAATGCCGAGATCACTCATCCAATACGATGGAATCTTATAATCACCAACGTAAGAGAAACTACGGCGACTGTAATATTGCGCATCTATGAAAGCCTGCCAGTTGCGCCATTCATAGGATAAGCGTGCTTTATACATAAAAATAGGATAGCCAACGACTTGTTGCCCTTTTGTATGATAGAGCGTATTTCCATTTTGTATATTTTGGTCATAAGAAGATTTATTATAGCTGAAGCTATTAAAGAGCGAGAGCCCTTCAATGGGTGAAATGGTAAGACCTGCATCGACGCCATTCATGGTGACGCTGCCAACATTTCGAACAGTCGTTGTGTTGTTGGTGAGGAGGGAGCCTGCTCCAGTTGATGCCAAAATCTGTTGAAGGCGATTATTAAAATTGGTGCGATAGAGATATAAACTCGCTTGAATGAGAGAGGATGTGTAGCGATATCCCCCCGCGAAGGTCCAGGCTGTTTCGGGTTTAAGAGTATTTTTCGAGGCATTATAGGCAGCCTGAGAAACGGCAAATGGTGAGTTACTCGAATTATAGCCGGATTGAGGATAAGCGTGGACATTCTCTGAAATATCCACAAAAAGTTCGTGGTGTTTTAGGAAGAACCAATCAGCGCTCAAATGGGGTAGAAAGGCTTTCGCTGTGGTAAGGCTTTCACTGCTGGCTTGTGCGGGGAACCGTAGTGCCCAATTACTTGCATCGCCAACACGTGTTGTATTGAGAATTGATTTGAAGCCCGCATGAAGTGCCAATGAGGCGAATGGGTGATAGGTATCTTGCACAAAAGCTGTGAAGGTATTGGTGTTATATTCTTGGCCCCATAAAGTGCGTCGAGGGACGCCTCTAAAACTGCCAAATGGGTTGAGCGGTGCTCCTTCTCCAGGGAGAGGTTGTTGGTACGCATATTCATACGTTGTGTAGTGGTTGTTTTCATACCAAAGGCCGACGGAAAGTGCGTGATGGGCAATGTGGTAATCAAGTGAGGTCAGGCCGCCAAAACGTCGAACATAAGGCTTGCGGACTTGTTCGAAAATTCTCCCCCCGTTGAGCTGAACAGTATCGTCTTGCTGTGGGCAGGGGGATGCTGAGGCGTCGCTGCATGCGTAGGGGTTTGCATAGGTACCATGCCCTGTTTCTTCATGCCCGTAGAAAGTCGTTTTCCAACGAAGTTTTTGCGTTAAGGCAATGTCGGCAGTTATGCCGCCAAAGACATCCCCCGAAGAGGCTGTACTATCGTAATAAGAGACATCCTTAGGGTCTGTAATCCCTTTATATGAGGGAGGGAAAATACCTTGTGAGGCTTGGTAAGCATTATTCCACGCATTGGGAAGGCCATAAAAATTATCAAGTTTAGAGCCATTATTTTTGAGCCAATTAGGGGTATAATCTTGATAATTGACCATTTGTAGAGCATCCCAATCGAAGAACGCGCTGATTTGGCTATGATCGTTGAGCGGTTGAACAAGTTTGGCATTCACTTGCTGGACAAATTGATCTCCCCCGCCTTTCCATTTTTCGCCTTGGTTACGCATATAAGAAACGAAAAATTTCGTACCAGTTTTATTGAGTTTTCCTGAATCGAAACGAAAGAATGAGTGGTAGAGTGAATTACTTCCAAACGTTTGGACGATGGTACCTCCTGCCTTATTACGTGGTGCAGAAGAGATATAAGCGATAGAACCTCCTAAATTATTGGTGCTGGGTGTGCTTTCTGCACCGGCACTTTGGGTAACATCAAGGCGTTCGACATTTTCAGATGAAATAGCTTGCAGGGCGCTAAGACCATTATAGTTTCGAAATGTTGGCTCTCCGAGAGGAATTCCATCAAGGGTCATTCCAATGTCATTTTGCGTGAAACCATGCATGTAAAGTTGGTTGGAATAGGTATCTAACCCCTGGGGATCATCCGATTGGAACTGGATTCCGGGGAGTTGGGCCAGGGTTTTAAGCGGATTTGTTCCAGGAACTTGTTGATCCATTAACTTATGTGAAAGAGTCGTTTGAGAACCGTATTGTCTTCGGTGGCCTGTCACAGCAAGGGTTTCACGACTATGAGATGTGACAGGATGTGCTTTGTGTCGGGTTGAATGTTTTTTGAGTGGAGCATGGTGGTGCGAAGGGCGTGCTGCTGCCCACGATGAAGAGAAGGGAACAAGAGAGGCGCTCCCGAGAATCCATCCTATCCATACTGAGCGATAACGAGGAATCATGAAGCTCTATCTCCGAAACCGACATAAAAAATCGTTATTTCAGTAAACTACATTATTTATAAGTGAAAAATAGATAATTCACAAAAGTTGACGTTGAATAAAAAATGTGTCCTAAAAAGCACATTTTTATCTGGTAGTATGAAGGTAATCCGTTCGGGATTAATAAGGGAGTGCACGTAGGCGCAAGTGAAAGCGTCTCGAACATGCTGTAAGCATGCGACGCATCATTTTTTAGGGAGAGAGTATCTTGCGAGAGGTGATACTTTATGCCGTCACGATTACATATGTGAGGAAAGGGGCTATGCGGGAAAGGCCCTTTTTGTCATGAGCAGTATGCTTGCCCAGCTGTCTGATTTGGAGTGGTGCCGGGTGAGGGATTTGAACCCCCGACCTTCGGTTTACAAAACCGCTGCACTACCACTGTGCTAACCCGGCGCGAGCGGGAAAATCTCATTTCCTGCTCCAGGAATCAAGAGGAAAAGTCATTAAAACAGAAAATTATTTATTGGTGAGGCGGTACAGGTTGTAAAAGATGCTCAGGTGGTGAGAGAGTTGGGCCGTTTTTGACGAAGCCATATCCGTCAGATGACAGTCCTGGGTGATGCACTTTATGGGTAGCGCATCCCGTCAGGAAGAGAGACAAAGCGATTACAGGCAGTAAAACATAACGATGCATGGCTGTTAAATTCTCCCGTTTTTCAGATGAGTGGCAATGGTGTTGGCAATAGCCTGATAGGCATGGGCTCCCTCACTTTCTGGAGCGCTGACAATGAGTGGCGTGCCGTCGTCAGCACTCAAGCGAATATCACGAAGAAGAGGTATTTCACCTAAAAAAGGAAGGTTAAGGCGCTCCGCTTCTTGACGTGCCCCTCCATGGCCAAAAAGTTCTGTGCGAGTTTGGCAGTTAGGGCAGCAGAAGTAAGACATATTTTCCACGAGGCCTAAAATAGGCGTGTGTGTTTTTTCAAATAATGTTGCCCCGCGTCGTGCATCGAGTAAGGCAATATCTTGTGGGGTCGAGACGATGATGGCACCACCTCGTTGTAGTTTACTTCCAAGTTTTTGTGTCAGTGTGAGTTGAGCGTCTCCTGTGCCGGGAGGCATATCGACAACCAGAACGTCGAGCTCACCCCATTCAACTTCGTTCATGAATTGAATGAGAGCCCCCATGACCATAGGGCCGCGCCAAATCATGGCTTCTTTTTCATCCACGAGGTAACCAATGGACATTGTCTGGAGACCCCAGGATTCAACGGGATGTAATTTTCTATCAATGACCGTAGGGCGCTGATTTTTCCCGAGCATATGGGGTAATGAAGGGCCGTGGACATCGGCATCCAAAAGACCAGTTTTCAAACCGCTCTTGGCTAGACCGCAGGCCAGGTTAATGGCGGTTGTTGATTTTCCGACCCCGCCTTTACCGGAAGCAACAGCAATCACAGCTTTAACGTGAGGAAGAAATTGTTCCGGCGATAGCGTTTTATGATGCGATGTTTTTTGTTGTGTTGTTGTGTTCCCAGCTAAATTTAAGGGGCGATGAGGGGCTTTTTGCGCAGCCATTACTTGTTTGGGGGCCGCGGGCGTAGCGTGATGGCGTGTCATAGTGATGGACACTTCTTTCACAGCATCATGCAAGGAAATAGCTTTTTCGAGGACTGTACGCAGAGAAGAAATCTTTTCGGCCGCTTGTGGTGTTGTTTTGAGCACAATGTGGGCATGACCATCCTTCACAGTGAGACTGTCTAACTGGGCGAGTGATGAGAGTTTCTGCTCATCCAAAACGTTAGCGATATGGTGCTGGAGGTCGGAAAGAGGGGTATGAGTCATGTATAATCGTTTCTAACGGAAGCGTATGGATAGTCATCTATAACATAAGTCACGTTGAACGGGTGAAAAGGGGGAGGATGACGTCACCTGATTGGTGCGCTAGATTAATTATATGAGCCGATTCATGTCCCGTTTTATCTCTCTCCGTGTTGCTTATTGGGCAGCACTTATTTCTTTTCCAGGATCAGCCTTGGCTGATGGCGGGAGCGTGGTGTCGTCTCCTTCCGTTCCTGTTCAAGCGTCAAAGGCAGGAGTGACCCTCGCGGGGTTTGCTGATTTGACGGAACGTCTTTTGCCGGCCGTCGTCAATATTTCTGTTTCAAGCATCATCCGGCCTGAAAAAGAAGATCATGACGGGCCAGATGAAAGTGCTCCAGGAGGATCACAAACGGCGCCTTATCCCAAAGGATCGCCGTTGGATAAGTTTTTCCATAATTATTTAAAACATAAGCGGAGTGATGGTGCGCCGACACGTCAGGTGCAAGCATTGGGGTCAGGTTTCATCATAGACCCTTCTGGTGTTGTTGTGACGAATAACCATGTCATTGACAAAGCGCAGCAAGTTACTGTGGTGCTGAATGATGGGACAGAGATGCCTGCGCAGATTGTTGGGCGGGATAGCGAGGTTGACCTTGCTGTACTTCAGGTAAAGTCGTCTCATCCTCTTCCGTTTGTTCCGCTTGGGCATAGCGATCAGGCTCGTATTGGGGAATGGGTACTCGCGATTGGTAATCCATTCGGTTTGAGTGGCACCGTGACAGCCGGTATTATTTCGTCACGAAAACGCAATGTCGAGCATGGTTTGTATGATGATTTTATTCAAACCGATGCTGCCATTAATAGAGGGAATTCCGGTGGACCACTCTTCAATGTGAAAGGAGAGGTCATAGGAATTAATACTCTGATTTATGGTGGGTCAGGAGGGGACTCGATTGGAATTGGTTTTGCTATTCCTTCCGATGATGCACGCGGGATTATTGATCAATTGCGACGGAATGGATTTGTAAAGCGCGGTTGGCTCGGTGTTAATTTTCAGGATGTGACACGCAATATAGCAGCTGATTTGGATTTTCATAAAGAGGATGGCCAGCTTGGAGAGGGGGCTATTCTGTCTAATGTGAAAGAGGGAGGCCCTGCCTCTAAAGCCGGATTAGACGTTGGGGATATTATCACGCGTATTGATGGCCAGCTAGTGACAGGTCAGACGATGCCACGTCTTGTCGCTGCGCATGAGCCTGGTCAAACAATACAGCTGGATGTTTGGCATCGTGGAAGTCACAAAGTGGTGTCTGTGGTCTTAGGTAAATCACCGAATGAACCAGCTCCCATGTCTTCTGATACGCACCCACCAGAACATTCCCGCCGAACGGTAGGAAATGTTGGCCTCGAAGTGCACGTCATTGATGCCGATGCGCGCACTCAATACGCTCTATCGGATAGTCAAAGAGGAGTCTTGGTGAGCCGCGTATATGAGGATGGAACGGCGGCGTCTCGTGGCATTGTCGAGGGTAATGTTATCGTACAAGTGGGCGAAAATGAGGTTGACACTCCTGATGCTTTTGAACATGAGCTGCAGCATGCTCAGGCCATGAAGAAAAATGAAGTGTTGTTGCTCGTGCAAGATGCGGATGGCTTGAGATGGGTTCCATTACCGTTTGAAACTCGGTGAGTGTTGTATGAATAAAGCCTATAGATAATAGAGAGATTTTTGATCAATATCTTGATTTTGGTGGAGGTCATTTCTTTGTATTGAATACATAAGAGAAAGAGATTTACGTTACCTAAATCTAGGAGGCTTCATGAAAAAAATTATCGCTATAGTGCTTTTTATTCAAATACTATTTGTTGCTTTAGTAGGGTATGATGTCTTTTTGTTAATTGCTTTTTCAAGTGATTCTCACCCTCTCCCAGCCGGTGATGCAGATGTACTCACATTTTTGGTGTTAGTCATACCATTTGTCGCAGGGTTGGCGGTTCTCTCTTTGGTTCTGTATTTTAAATACGCACGTCGCTGGATGTTATGGTGTGCGCTGGGCGTGATCCCTGTTTGGCTCCTCATATTAGGTGGCGCCTTCCAGGAGGTGATGCATATTTTCGGCCGCTAGGATAGAGGCTCCGTATAAATACGGAGTTTTATAGACCTCTATCGCGTTTGATGCGGTCCCACGCCGCATTAATTTGGGCTATGCGTTCCTGGGCAGCAAGGCGTTGTGCGGCGGTCATGGGGCGCCGGGCGAGGACGTCGGGGTGGTATTCCCGAATGAGTATACGCCAACGTTGTTTGACATCTTGATCTGTGGCGGAGCGGGCAATGCCGAGGACACGATAGGCGTCTGGGGTATCACTTCCGGTTGAGCTCGCTTGGCCGCTTTCAGCGCGGTCCCACGCGCGAGCGGAAAGACGAAATGCTTTATGGACCCGCCGCAGAAAGTCATCTTCTGCTGGATGGAGTGGGGCTCCTGGGGGAAGATCAGCGCGGGCAATACGAAAGAGAGCACTTAGCAACGTTTCGAGGGGTTCGGGCTTATCTGAAAAAGCCTTTCCCATTTCACGCGCATACATCTCAAAGTCATCAGTGCGTTCGCGAGAGCGATCGAACATAAGACCGACTTCACGCATGCTTTCTTCCGGGAAACGGAATAACAGCTTGAAAGTATTGATCTCAGATTTTTGAACAGGACCATCAATCTTCGCGAGCTTAGCACAGAGCGCAATAAGGCCGAGGCCGTAAAGTTGATCTCTTTTCCCTAGAACGGAGGCGATTTTAGCTGCCGTGAAAAAAGCAGCATTATTGGGGTCCGGCCGTCCATTAGCATCAAAATGGGTACCCCATGATCCTGAGGGAGGTGTTAGAAGTTGTTTTTTATCCGCTAAATGGCCTAAAGCAAGCCCCATCAGGCTACCAAAAGGTCCCCCGACGGCAAAGCCTGCTGTTCCACCAAACATTTTACCCCAGAAAGCCATACTGCCCCCGCATTTTTTACCTTCCTATCATTTCTGATGAGGCGGCGGAATAGAGTTCTTCAAAAACCACCATACCATGAGACGCTGCGTGGCGTAGCGCTATTAAGCGAAGAAGCGACGCTAAGCTATGTTCAGGCAACCGTTGTGCATCAATAGTGGCAACGAAAGCCGCCAAAGAAGAGGCTTCTCTGTTCGCCTTGTGGCGTAATACGCACCAAAACTCTTTTTCCAGAGCAATAGAGGTGCGATGGCCTGACAGACTGAAACTACGTTTTTGCAATACGCTCATTGTAGAAACAATTTCCCGAGCTTCATGACCGTTGAAGTGCTAAACGTCCGGCTGTTTCTAGAACCGTGTCGCCTTGTGGAGAATGTATGCGCCCACAGAGAACGTTACGATAATGTCGTTCTAAAGGGTTATTTTGATCCAAACCTGGATTTCCCGTGACTTCAATAGCGCGATTAACGGCTTTGATTGCTTGCTCTGTGACAAGACGCTTAATTTGAGAGGCTTCGGGAAGGGAGATGTCTGCTTTGTGTGCGTGGTCGAGAAGTGCCGTATTGGATAAAAGGAGGGAATCAATTTCTCCCACAATGGTATGAAAGCGTGGAAGTGTCGCGAGAGGTTTCCCCAAGCCAGAGGGGGTGCGTTTATGGAGAAAGGAAATAAACCAATCACGGGCTGAATGAGCAATAGCATTATAGAGATGCGAAAGAAGAAGGGCATGCCAGATGGAGAGATCTGGAGTTTCGGGATTTCCTTCTTCGACTGAGACGACATTGACAAGATGGCGGTCTGGGATTTTGACTTTTTGGAAAATAAATGTGTCACTTCCTGTCGCACGCATTCCCAGATGGTGCCAACTTTTCTCAATAGAAATGCCTGGTTGATCGAGCCTTACTAATACTTGTCCAACGCGTTGTGGCGTTTCATCTGTTGCGCACCAGACTAATCCCCAACGTAATGCAGACGAACCGGTAGAAAAAATTTTTTGACCTGTTAGATGCCAATCCTTTCCAGCACGGGTCAGGCGTGTATGGGGAATACCACCTCGTGAGGGGGTGCCAAGGTCAGGCTCTACACGCAGGGCATTAATGAGCGAACCATGCCGAAAAATATCGAGTAATATTTCTTCTCGGATGGTAGGAGGCCATGTTGGTGATGTCGCAATTGATGTTGTGTGAAGATATTGCATCGCTAAAATGAGGGCAGTTGAAGGGTCCCCTTTAGCTATTTTCTCCACGATGACAGTCATATCGTAAAAAGATATTCCTCCGCCGCCATACTCTTTTGGTACAGCAAGCGAGAAATATCCTGCATTCCGCAAAATTTCGATATTTTCGAAGGCAATTTCTCCAACACGGTCATAGTGGGGGGCGCGTTCAGAGAGTTGCTTTACGAGGGCGTCCAATGCCGGATGGTCATGCCAACGTGAAGAGAAGTGCGTCATGAGCATTTTCCTGTGCGGCCGCTAAGATGCGAAGCTTCAAGTGGGTAGAGGTAATCGCAGCACTATATGGAAGATATGCTGCTATAGAGTAGTTGTACCAGCGTGAAGCAGATATGCATTAGTTACATTATACGGTAATTGAGGGGTATTTTTATAACTTATGAAAAAACAGATGATATTTTAACAGATGTAATAAGGTTTATATTTCTCACTTATTCTTAATAGAGTGTATATGTATTTGATTTTATATCTTAACGTCTCTGTTCCTTAAAAATATAAGAGTGAATGTAACGGAATTATAAAATATATTTTATAATAGTTCATGCGTAGGATATCCGACTCTATGAGAGAATACCCCAAAATATTCTAAAATTTTCGTCTGATGTTTAATAGGTTGGCATGTCAGCCATATTACAACCCTTTTGAGAAGTGATTTATATGAGGAAATGTTTCATTATTAGATGGCTTATGGTCGCAATGGCTTTGCTGATGAAGGGAAGTGTTGTTGCGTGTGCCGCATCTCTGAATGTACAGGCATCGGCGCCGCTCCCTGTGCGCGTGGTTGTTGTAACGACATTTGAACTCGGTCATGATTCTGGGGACTTGCCCGGAGAATTCCAAAATTGGGTTGAAAAATTGCCGTTATCGGAAGGCTTTCCTGCGCCGGGAATGGCGCATGAGGTATTGCGGTATAATCCTAACCTTCACGTATTAGGTGTGGTGAGTGGGGAGGGGCCGACCCACATGGCAGAGGCTATGACGGCGCTGAGTTTAGATCCTCGTTTTGATTTGCATCATGCCTATTTTGTATTGGCGGGCATTGCTGGCATTGATCCACGAGCAGGCACAGTTGCGACAGCAGCATGGGCTGAGCATGTCGTTAATGGTGGTATTGCCCATTTGATTGATGCGCGTGAGATCCCATCATCATGGTCAGATGGTTTTACGCCTGTACAGGGAAGTACCCCCGATGAGCGGCCACGCCCTCCCATACATTCGATCGCAGGGGATATGCTGTTTACGTTGAAACCGTCTCTTGTGCAGTGGGCTTACCGGCTGACACAAAATGTGATTTTGCCGGATAATCAAAAGCTTATAATGATGCGTCAGCCTTATAAAAACTTTCCTCATGCCTTAGACAGAGCGCATGTTATCATGGGCGATACTCTTTCCACTGAAATTTTCTGGGTTGGAGCCCGTATGAATGATTGGGCTGAGCGTTGGGTGCGTTACTGGACCGATGGTCAGGGGCGTATGGCGACGACGGCTGAAGAGGATGTTGCATTATGCCAAGCACTAACGCTGCAGGGGAAATCAGGACGGGTTGATCCTCAGCGTATTCTCATTTTACGAACGGCCAGTAATTTTGACATGCCTCCACCAGGGCGCCAGCCGGCGAGTATGCTGGTGGATGAAGAACATGAGGAAAATTTTGCAGGCCTGTATGCCTCAACCGATTCTGCCTATCGGGTAGCAAGCCCTGTTGTCAAAGAGCTTGCCACGCATTGGGGATATTATGAGACGCATGTCCCTTAGAATGTGGAGCTGATGAGGTCTGTTTTACGGTAGTGAAGCAAGATCAATCGGGTGTGTAATGTGGCCTTGGGAACTCGTCCTCGCTCCAGTCTCCTAATGACCATTGATGGCGTAGAGATCGGGCAAGCTGTTCTAGGGTTCCCGCTACGATCGCAGCGCGTATTTGGCGCATAAGACGTTGATAATAGGCCAAGTTATGTAATGTAAGGAGCATAGGGCCCAGCATTTCATTGGCGCGGAAAAGATGGTGAAGATAAGCACGTGAATAACGTCCAGCCAGTGGGCTATCATCTTCTGGGGAGATAGGGCGTGTATCTTCTGCGAAACGCGCATTACGGAGGTTCATCGTGCCGCGCTCGGTATAGGCGCGGGCCGTACGCCCAGCCCGAGATGGCATGACACAATCGAACATGTCACAGCCACGCATAACAGCACCGAGGAGGTCATCAGGTGTTCCAACTCCCATAAGGTAACGCGGCTGATCTTCAGGCAGGATAGGCGTTGTATAGTCCAAGGTAGAGAACATTAGTTCTTGTCCTTCACCAACAGCGAGGCCGCCGATGGCATATCCTTCGAACCCGATTGAGCGGAGCGCCTTTACGGAAGCTTCTCGCAACTCTGGCTCTGTCCCGCCTTGTACAATGCCGAATTGGCCATAGCCTGGGCGGGCTGCAAAAGCCTCGCGAGAACGTGCGGCCCAACGCATGGAGCGTTCCATAGAGTCTTTAAGAACATCCTTAGTGGCAGGGAGTGCTGGACATTCATCAAAAGCCATTGTGATGGTTGCGTCGAGCTTGAATTGAATGTCTGTCGAGCTTTCTGGCGTAAGGCGGTGCTTGCTTCCATCAATGTGGGAACGAAATGTAACGCCGTCTTCATCCAATTTCCGTAATGGCCCAAGGGACATGACCTGGAACCCACCTGAGTCTGTCAGAATAGGTCCAGGCCAATCCATCATACGGTGCAATCCGCCTAAACGTTGTACACGTTCTGCTGTGGGGCGGAGCATGAGATGATAGGTGTTGCCAAGTATGATTCCTGCGCCGATTGCTCGAAGCGAGTCCGTTGTCACTCCTTTGACGGTTCCCACAGTTCCAACAGGCATAAAGGTGGGGGTGGGAATACGACCGTGACGGGTAAATAACCAACCAGCACGCGCCTGCCCACATTGCGCATCGCGTTGCCAATACATTTGCTCAGAAGGCGTAAAGTCAGGACGGATTGTGTCGTCAGTGGAGATGATCATGGGAGGCGCTCCAAAAGGCAGGCATCACCGTAGGAATAGAACCGCATGCCATCAGCAATGGCGCGTTGATAGGCTGCTTGCATGGTTGTTGTTCCACTGAAGGCACATACCAACATGAAGAGTGTGGACCGTGGAAGGTGGAAGTTGGTCATCAAGGCGTCAACGAGACGGAAACGATAGCCAGGTTTAATGAAAATTGAGGTCTCACCTGACCATGGGCGTAATTGGCCATCGTCGGATGTTGCACTTTCTAGAAGGCGTAATGTGGTTGTACCAACAGCAACAATACGACCACCTCGTGCTTTTGTATCATTAATAGCGCGGACTGTATCGTCATCAATATGACCCCATTCCGCGTGCATTTTATGTTCAGTAATGCTTGAGCGGACGGGGAGAAATGTTCCAGCACCGACATGGAGGGTGAGCGTGCGCTGCTGAATTCCGCGCCGTGCTAGGGCGTCTAAAAGGTCATCCGTAAAATGAAGTCCAGCCGTGGGAGCCGCAACTGCGCCACGATAGCGCGAAAAAATGGTGCGATAGTCCGATGTATCAGCTTCTGTTGGCCCTTGGGGGCGCGCGATATAGGGTGGAAGGGCGAGAGCGCCCTTACGCTCTAAAAACGTATCAAACGCGTCACCTTCTACAGAAAAATGAAGCGTAACAGCGCCATCGCCTTCATTTGTGAGGATGGTTGCTGTGACAGGATCATCCCCAAAGTGGAGGAGATCGCCGGTCTTTAGCCTGCGTGCATTACGTGCCAAGGCATGCCATTGTCCTTCCGGCAAAATGCGATCCAAGGTGATGCCGATTTTCGCTTCGCCGCGTTGAGCCTCTAATTTGGCACGGATAACTTCCGTGTTATTGGCTACTAAAAGATCTCCTTCGCGGAGGAGATCTGGCAGGTGGTGCACGCGATGAGTATCGAGATGAGGCGCAGCATCTAACTGAGGCGTTACGTGAAGCAAACGAGCTCTATCCCGGGGGCGTGCAGGTTCGGTAGCAATGAGTGTGCGGGGGAGATCAAAATCAAAAGAGGCAAGATCATCAGTCATGACGTTGCCTCTCTAAGCTGATGAGAAGGGATCATCAACCCTTCTCATCATTTAAAATGGTACACGAATTAATTACTGCTTACGTTTCTATTGCGTGCTACCTGATTTGACAGGGCATCAATCAGAGTTTGAACTTGTCCACCATGGCGTGAGAGGAACGCTGTGTAGTCGCTCCGCTGCGTCATGCGCATGCTCGCACCTTCCCCATAAAGGTCAACAACCTTCGGTGGGTTCCCACTGACGACAGTCGTTAAAATGATGCTAGGTTGTCTTGGTCGCTCGACGGACACAGTCACTTTTGTTCCGGCAGGGGAAGGCACTTCACCAAGTATCTTGAGAGAGACCTGCTGATAGCTCCCCATTCTTACCGTAACAGCGTAGAGCAACACATCTTCGAACAAAGTAAGGTAACGCGTACGCTGTGCTGGTGTGGCAACCCGCCAATAACGTCCCAAGACATAGCGTCCAATGCCTTGGATATCTACATTCTTGCGTAAAAGAGGGAGTATCTCCTCACGTTTTTGAGAAACAGGTTCACTAGAATTAAGGACGTGAGCCAAATCTCCGCCAAAGGACGATACAAAATCAGTCGCAGGGCTAGCAGAAGCTAGGCCTGGGAGGAGTGTGAGCAGGCAAGCAGCCCCCAGCATGGTGCGGCGTGTAAAGCGGCGGAGCATCATAGAGGAGTCCTCCCGGTTATTAGGAGTTGTCATAAGGAACGAATCTAAATGGTTTAATACCAATCAGGTACGGTAGCACGATTATCAGCTTTAAGGGCGTCAATCTGGGACTGACGATTTTGCTGCCAAGCACTGCGCAGGAAAGCATAGGGGTCAAGACTCTCATGTTCCAACTGATCTAACTGATCAGTCTCGTCAGCAAACTGGTTGAAGGTTCCAAGAATATTGTAGCCCCAGTTAAAACTAATCAAGCCGTAACCGCGTGGTGCATAGTTGATGGGCGTCAACCCCTGACTAATAATGTAGCCGGCAGCGTCACGGAAACTCGTCGGGCCGGAGAAGGGGATGAAAAGATAGGGGCCACTTTTTACACCCCACATCCCTAGCACCATACCTGGGTCAGTTTCATGTTGTGGGTAGCCAGCCAAGCTCGCGACATCAAAGAAGCCTGCAACGCCGGCTGTCATGTTGATGAGGTACCGCATGAAGGCATCCCCAGCGCGTCGTGGTTTGCCTGCACCAACGTCCGAGAAGAAAACAGAAGGTTCCCGCCACGTTTCATTCAGGTTAGCGATAGAGTGGCGTATGGGCCGCGGGATATTATTTTTCCAGAACCGTCCAACTGGACGTAATGCCTTATGATAGGCCCACATATTCACGCTAAACATTTTACGATTTAACGGTTCATAAGGGTCGTTAGCGGCTTTATAGTCTGCGAGAGCTTCAGGGTCTTTAGGAGGGGGATTCCGAAGAGAGCCACATGCACTGACACTGAGGAGAGCTAAACAACCGGCTAAGGCGCGAACTGTGTTAGTTCTTCCCATTTTACGCTGCGTTGTGCTACGTCTGCACGCCATATTGCTGCCGCTCCTGTCCTGATAAGAACTTACAAATACCTTCATCGTCAACGTTTTTTCCTCGACAACAAGCTGAGACGAAAGTCGCTATGCCCTGATGCATGAAGAATTAACCAAAGACACTATCATCCTATAAGCCGGCGGTGACCGCGCTATGGCCTGACTATATGGCATATTGTTATCTACCGCGCATCCCCTTTTTCTACGTAAATCATTGCAGGGATGATAATTAATATCTGAGGATTGCATTTTTGCATCGTTTGGGTGCCAGTATTCCAGTCATGGCGTTTTCGGCGGCTTTATTTTAGGTGATCAAACAGCAGGTATCGTTTGGTGATCGTGGCTGTCAGCATGGAGGCGGCATGGATTGAATAATGGACGGGAGAGGAATTATGCCTCGTTTTTTTAGTAATCGTATTTGGCTGTTATCGTTTTCTGCCCTAGCCTGCGGGGGCATGATGAGTGGTGGCGCCAATGCTCGTCCTCGGGTCCAAGTGGCCAGTGTAGCGCATCTACCTAATGGGAAAGTGGTTAAAGCGGTTACATTGAGCAACGACCATGGATTGAAAATACGTATTTTGAGTTATGGAGGGATTCTTCAGTCTGTCGAGATTCCCGATCGCCATGGTAAAATTGCGAACGTAGCGCTCGGGTTCTCAACGCTGGATGGTTACGTTGCCCACAATGATGATCCTCATTTTGGAGCTATTTTGGGGCGTTATGCGAATAGATTGGCAAACGGAACCTTCACTCTTGAGGGTAAAACGTACCATACACCTATAAATAATCCTCCCAATACTTTGCATGGTGGTTTTGATAGTTTTGATCGAAAACTATGGACAATCGTAGGCACAGGAAGTGACCAATCAGGGGCTTATGTAAAGTTGAAGTTAGTCAGTCCAGATGGAGATCAAGGATTTCCTGGAAATTTGACGACGACAGTGACCTACATGCTGAGTGCGGATGACAGTCTAAGCTTGAACTTTAAAGCAAAGACGGATGCACCGACTGTTGTGAATTTATCAACCCATAATTACTGGAACCTGAACGGCGAAGGGTCCGGAACGATTGAACCTGAGATCTTGCAGGTTTTTTCAGATCGTTATGTACCGACGGATGCGAATTCAATTCCCTTGGGAACGTTAGCGTCGGTTGATAATACACCTTTCGATTTCCGGACGCCTCATAGTATTGCAGAGCGCTTGCGGAGTCGTGACCCACAGATGGTTGCACCACGTGGTTATGATAAGTGCTGGGTGCTTAATGTGCCGCCGAGCAAGACACTGTATCTAGCGGCTCGCGTGAGTGACCCACGTTCTGGTCGTGTCATGGAAATTTCGACAAATCAACCAGGTCTACAGGTTTACACCAGTAATTCTATTGATGGCCGATATGTTGGACCATCAGGGCACGCTTATCGCCAAGGTGATGCGCTTGCGTTCGAGCCGGAGCATTATCCAGATAGCCCTAACCATCCCGATTTCCCAAGCACAGAGTTAAAGCCTGGGGAAGTATACGATTATACAACAGTGTTCCATTTCGCTCATGATTAAAGGCATAGATCTTCCTGTTGTGTTCAGAAATTAGACACTAAAAACGGCTATTTTCCAAGGGGTAACGCATTCTGTTCACACTTATCCCTTGGTTGCACACAGGGTGATGCCCGGAGCTATCCCCTAAATTGGGGATAACTTTCCTGTGGTGTGTCATCCTTTTCCCTTTGCTTGATAGTAAAGGTTTTTAGGGATCACATGTCGATAAAAGAAATTTTTAGGGTGAGGCAGGAGCAAGACTGTTTTTTGCTACTGTGGATAAGATATTGAGCATTTTCCGGTGGTTTGACATGTTCTAAAAGTGAACAAGAGAAGTTATTCACATCTTCCCCAAGAACATGCACAAGGTGGTGCCCCGACTTGTCCTCTTTTTTGGGGATAACTGTTTGAAGCGTAATTAGAGTGAGAATTTATTGAGCGTTTGATTTGATGATACGTGCGGGATTTCCAACCGCCGTCGCGCGAGAGGGAATATCTTCTAAAACAACGGACGCTGCACCAATGCGGGCATAGGCACCAATTTCTAAACGTCCAAGAATTTTTGCTCCAGCACCAATGAGGCATCCTCGGCGGATAATGGGGTGTCGCTGGCCGTGTTCTGTTCCTCTACCGCCAAGGGTTACGTTTTGGAAAAGGGACACATCGTCCTCCACAATGGTCGTTTCACCAATGACAATTCCAGTGCCATGGTCAATGCTCATTCTTTTCCCGAGTTTAGCCGCAGGGTGGATATCAATGCCGAAACGTTCATTAACACGGCTTTGGAAATGATAGGCTAGGGGATGGCGGCCTTGTAACCATAAGTGATGAGCAATGCGGTAGGCTTGTAGGGCTTGCCATCCCTTAAAAAAGAGAAAAGGCGTCGCCCAGTCTGGGCATGCGGGGTCTCGTTCTTGTGTGGCTAAAATATCAAAGGCTGCTGCCGTGACGATATTGGGGTCTTCTTTTACACAGGTGAGTACGAGATCTGTGAGGACAGGTTCTGCCATTGCGCGATCAGTTAATTTTGCGCCGAGCAGCGATGCGAGTGCGGATGAGAAGTCCGCATGGTCACAGATATTTACGGCGAAAAGGTCGCGAATAAGAGCATCGGAACAACCACAGGCTTGAGACTGTACGATTGTCCAAAATTCATTCAAATTTAGTGTATCGTCAGAGGATAAATATGAAAAATTATCGTGCATGGTTCTTTAGAGGCCCATTGCTTTCTGAACAAAATACCGTCGTAAATGCGGCATACGCTGCAGAGCTTTTAACCCTAAGCGACGTGAAGCCGATAGAAGCAGATTTTGATTGCTGAATAACCGTTCCATCACGTCACAGCCAGCGAGCATAAGCAAGTTTCCAGGACGTGTGTGACGCTGATATTTTTCCAAAAAGGCCGTATCGCCAAAATCATCCCCTTGCAAGAAAGCTTCTTTCAAGAGGGAGGAAAGAGTGCGCACATCACGGAAACCGAGATTCATCCCTTGGCCAGCGACTGGATGTAGGCCATGTGCTGCATCGCCAATGAGCAGTAAACGCGTTGCGATATAACGATGGGCGTATTGTGAAGCGAGGGGATAGGTCCAACGCTTGCCTATAGGCGTAAGTGTCCCAAGATTCTCTTGTCCCAGGCGATGACGCACGTGGCGAGCAAAGGCATTATCAGGGAGATGAGAAAAATGATGAATACGTTCTGCTGTATCTGTCCATACGATGGCAGAGCGGTGAGGATGTTGTGTCGTGGCTGGGAGAGGAAGGCGAGCAAAAGGACCTTGAGGAAGAAAATTTTCTAATGCAGCTCCGTCATGGGGGTGTTCATGGGCGAGAACAGCGACAAGTGCATGTTTGTGATAGGGAATGCGCGTAAGGCCGATCTTTACCTGTTGGCGGAGGGTAGAGCCGCGACCATCTGCGGCGATGACGAGCTTAGCTCTGACTCTTTCCCCCGATGTGAGTGCGATGGAGGCATGATGAGGAGAGAAAGTGAACTTTCCTGTCTCAGGAGCTCGGACATCAAGAGTTTCGTAATGGGAGATAGTCCGCCCAATAGAGGCGAGCAAATTAGGCGCTTCAACCATCCACCCGAAATGACGATTCTCTGGAGCATCATCTGGGGTAAAAGTCAGGCCATTTGTGACGCTCAAGGGAGACACCGCAGGGTAACGGCCCTGCCCATCAAGAACATGGATATGCTGGATTGGCTGAGGGGGGGCAGGAAGATGCGCCCAGATACCAGCTTCTTCCAGGAGTGGCCGTACGCCCTCAGCCAGAGCATAAGCCCGTCCATCAAGCGCAGGTTGAAGCGTGGTTGTAAAAGCATGGCGCTCAAGTAGGAGTATCCTCATACCGCTTTGTGCGAGCAGGCAGGCGAGAGTGCTGCCTATTGGGCCTCCACCATTGATGCAAATATCGTATTCTTCTGCCATGACGCTTCCCTTTTTAAGCTTCCCTTACCTAACGGGTGCAACCGCGAAAAGAAAGACTTTGCAGATCGTTCTGGAAGTGGCACGATATTTTAAGAAATAAGATTAAAGGGTTTCCTAAGGCTGCTCGGGGAGGGTTTTTGTCAGAAGTTAAAAAAACGATGTGTCTGGGGTGAACGAGAGGAGTGTAAGGCTTTGAAACTTGTAACGGCGATTATTAAGCCATTTAAACTTGATGATGTTCGAGAGGCGCTGGGCGATGTTGGCGTCCAAGGGCTGACCATTACAGAAGTGCGTGGTTTTGGACGGCAAAAAGGGCAAACGGAAATTTATCGTGGCGCAGAATACAATATTAGTTTTGTGGCAAAAATTAAAGTAGAGGCTGCTGTGCCTGCTGCGCGTGTCCCAGACGTCATTGAAGCGATTTCTCAGGCTGCTCGAACGGGGCGGATTGGGGATGGAAAAATCGTGGTGACAAGTTTGGAGCAAGTCATCCGTATTCGTACGGGGGAAAGTGGCGAAGGGGCGTTGTAATGCGGGCTATTGATACAGGCGATACAGCATGGATGCTGGTTAGTACAGCATTAGTGTTGCTTATGACCATTCCGGGACTGGCTTTGTTTTACGCGGGGATGGTTCGTCGTAAGAATGTTTTGTCAACACTCGCCCAATCTTTTGGGATTTGTTGCATTGCCTCCATAGTGTGGATGGTGTTGGGTTATAGCCTCGCTTTTTCAACGGGAAATGCATGGATTGGTGATTTTTCCCGTTTTTTCTTGAAGGGAATTGCTGATCATTTTCAGAAGGGAAGTGATGGAGCCTTTACGTTGGGGGCGGGATCGTCCACGCCTACAGCGATGACGATCCCTGAGAGCGTCTATCTTATGTATCAGATGACGTTTGCGATTATTACTCCCGCGTTGATTACAGGGGCTTTTGCAGAGCGTATTAAGTTTTCTGCCCTTTGCCTTTTTACAATCCTTTGGTCTCTTTTAGTTTATGCTCCCGTTGCGCATTGGGTATGGAGCCCGCTGGGATGGGTTGCTGGTTTAGGAGCCGTCGATTTTGCTGGTGGCACGGTTGTGCATATCAATTCCGGTGTTGCTGGGCTTGTATGTGCTATCATGCTGGGCCGCAGGCGTGGTCTAGGCCGCGAAGATATGTCACCGCATAATTTAGCCTACGCGATTATTGGGGCCTCATTGCTCTGGGTTGGTTGGTTTGGGTTTAATGCTGGGTCTGCCGTTGGGGCAAATGGTCGTGCAGGGATGGCTATGCTGACGACGCAGGTTGCGGCTGCTGGAGGAGGTGTCTCCTGGATGCTCGTTGAGTGGTGGCGTGCCGGTAAGCCAACAGCGTTGGGCATTGTTTCTGGTGCTGTAGCAGGGCTTGTTGCTGTGACACCAGCTGCTGGTTTTGTTCTTCCTGGTGGGGCATTGCTCATTGGTTTGATTGCTGGGACTGTATGCTTTGTCAGTGTAACCATCCTCAAAAATCGTTTGGGATATGATGACAGTCTGGACGCTTTTGGCGTGCATGGCATGGGGGGGATTGTTGGGGCCTTATTGACGGGTGTTTTGGCTTACGGTCCGCTTTCCGCGACTGCTGATAATCCCGTTGGGGTTGTGGGTAGTCTGGCTCAGTTAGGGCATCAGGCCGTAGCTGTTGGTGTGACGATTGTATGGTCCGTTATTGTAACCGCGCTGATTGTGAAAATACTGGATGTAACGATCGGTATGCGTGTAAATGACGAAGACGAACTGGAGGGTCTCGATATGACCCAACATGGAGAACGTCTTAATTAAGCCATGTTGAGAGGCATTCTTTAGGGAATGATGACAATGAACCAGAAAGTTAAGGGTGTTATGTTGAAACCAACAAAATTTTTCTTGGCCGTCGCGATGGCTTCTGTGATGGGTGGAACGATTGCACATGCTGCTCCAGCTGCGGGGGGGATGTCTGCTTCTGAGTGTCGCAAGGCTTTCCAGCAGGCGAAGAAAGACGGCACGCTGAATGGCCAGAAATATGCAGCGTTCAAGAGTGCTCAGTGCTCCAGCGATAAGACACAAGATGCAGAGAAAAAGACGGTAGCGGCACCAGCCACACCATCGCAGGCTTCTGCTGATAAAGCTCCCGTTGCAGCGCCCGCAGCGCGTGGTGATGTTGTGTTCCCCACGCAGGTATCATCAGAATATTCCACGTTATCGCCAGGAAAGGCACGGATGAAAACATGCCTAGCGCAGTATAACGCGAATAAAGCGAATGGTGGTAATGGTAGTCTAAAGTGGATTCAGAAGGGTGGTGGTTATTATTCAGAGTGCAATGCACGCCTGAAAAAATAATCGACTGAACGTTAGATGATTATGAAAAGCCCCAGCATTAAGCTGGGGTTTTTCATATATAACGATGACGCGTCAAACAGCTCCGGCCCAGTGCCACCAATTATGAGATTGCGTGGTATGAGAGAGTGTTTTTTGTGCGGCTAAGGCGTCATCTGGTGTCTCAAATAATGCAAAGCATGTCGCTCCAGAGCCGCTCATGCGTGCAAATCGCGCGTTGGGAAGAGTTTCAAGAAGGTCGAGCACGGTTTGAATAATGGGTTCTTGGACGATTGCGTGAGGTTGCAGATCATTTGCTGTTTCACGGAGGAAAGATATCAAGGCATGCAATGAATTCCATCCTTCCTTAGGAAAGGAGAGAGTGGAACGTTCTTGGAGGCCCGTTGTTTGTGCTAGCCGTTTAAAAATACTGGGTGTTGAGACAGAAACCCCTGGGTTAACTAGTAACATGCCCATGTTAGGGAGCGGGGGAGCTGGCGTCAGAATATCGCCAATGCCTTCCATGCGTTTAGGGCGTTGTTTTAAGCATACCGGCACATCGGCGCCGAGTTGTGGAGCTTGTTGTATGGCGATCTCGAAGGGTATTTGCCAGTAACGGCATAATAAACGAAGAGCACAGGCAGCGTCTGCTGAACCTCCACCAATTCCAGACGCAACGGGTAGTTCTTTTGTGAGTTGGAAATGAACGGGTAACAGAGAGGAAGCGTTTTGTCCTTCTCGGATGGCAGCTTCATGTAAAAGGCGTGCTGCCTGCGTGATTAAGTTATCTTTGTTAGACTGTAATCCTGCTGCGAAGCGTCCATCAATAGACAGTGTGGCAATGTCGGAATCGACTGGGTGTGTTCTTTTAAGGCTTAAATGATCAGCGGCTCCAGCAAATACAGCAAGACTATCCAGGAGGTGATAACCATCATCTCGTCGTCCTGTCACATGGAGGAAAAGATTGATTTTAGCATGTGCTTCATCATGAAGTAGCGGCATTGAAACTTCCCTCGTGAAAGGAGAAAATGAATGAACGAGATGGTGTTATGAAGCGTGCGAGGATAGGTTGATTAGGCCGACAAAGGAAGAGCGTGCCCTGTGAGGGAGAAGCGTATCATGAGGATAAGTTAGTCCTTAATCGATCATCTGTTGTGTTCGCCTTGCTATTTGTTGTGATCGCGCGTGGTAATCTTGTTTTAGGGACATAATAGCGATAGTGGTTAGGGCGCGAGGAAAGTGGGGCCTGTGTTTGCATCAATGACAAAAGCTGAAGTGATTGCCGCTTTGCAATTGCAGCAGGAATGGGGCATTGATGCCATTGTTGATGATGTATGCTGGAATCCCCTAGCGTCATTCTCTCAGAGGTTAGAGAAACCATTATCTGCACCAGAGGTGCCAACGCAGCACACATCTCCAGATGTATCAGAGAAAGATCTTTTAAAGGCAAAAGATCTTAATGAACTGATCCAGAAAAGTGAACGACTCAAAAATATTACATTAGCCAGAACGGCTATGAATCGTTTGAATCCTGTTTATGTGCAGGAGGCCCCGTTTGTCCTGGTTGGAGAAGTTCCTGACGCGGATGAGGATCGCTCGGGCGTATTATTTTCTGGGCAGTCAGGGGAGTTGTTAGAAAAAATTCTCGCTTCTATTGGCCTTCGACGAGAAGAGTTATCAATGGTACCTGCCATCCCATGGCGCCCCCCAGGTGGTCGGAAGGTGGCAGCGCGTGAGCTGGATGTGTGTCAGCCTATCTTGCATCGGTCTCTCACCTTAGCAATGCCTCAACGGATTGTGACAATGGGGATAACGCCGGTGCAGCTTTTGTTGGGAGAGGCTGTTTCTTTCAATCAAGCCAGGGGAAAATGGACAGAGATCTTTTTGCCGGGGCTGTCGGGTCCTGTGTCATTACTACCGCTTTTTCATCCTTTGAAGCTTGTGGGAGGTGAAACGACGCGTCGAAAATTTTGGCAGGATCTTTTGGTGTTAGCTGAAACTTTGGACGATAATATTCCAGTTCGCCATGGGTAATTGGGATGTGTTTTTGGGATAGTAAAAAGGTCTCCTTTCTCTAAAAACTTGACCTTATGCTTTGAAGAGGGTTACCCCTTCACGTATTATGCGAAGGATACTATTGCGGGTGTCTGTTGCATCACTGCATGCTGTTATGGCGAGTGCAGTCATGATGACGGGCGCCTCATTCCGCTCGGCGCAGGGGCAGGGTGTGGTTATACCGCCCCAAACGCCATATATTCCTGGTGATGATCTAACCGGTTCTGGCTCTTCTTTTCCCATTGTTCAGAGTGAGGTGGTGTTTCCGCGGCCGCTTTCTGGACGGGCGATGGAGCAGTACCGTTTAGCATTTCGCCTTATTCGTGAAGGTCGTCTTACACAAGCAGAGCGCGTTACCGCTTCAGTGACGGATCGCGTGTTAATGCCGGATCTCCTGGCAGAACGTTATATACACTTGTCGAACCACGCTTCGATTGCTGCGTTAAAGGCTTGGTTAAAATCTTATCCGCAGTCTCCTGATGTTGCTGCGATCTCTATGCTTTTGCAGCGTTTAACGCCTGGTTCATCGCCCACTGGAATATCTCATCAGAATCTTGCGTTAAATAACATGGACGTGGTTCTGAAGGGAGACAGTTCATCGCCATTGGACGATGATCCAGAGCGGAACGCTGAGTTAGACCATACGGTGCAAGAAAGAGCCTCGCGCGGTGTTCGTGGTGCGGACAGCGCTTTAAATTTAGTGAATACGACGCCTGGGATGACGCCGGTCTATGCGGGTCGGCTTTATGGTGATGTGGCCCTCGACTTATTGAGTCAGGGAGCTATATCCCCCGCGCTTCGGATTGGGACTGATGGCTTTGAGAAAAGTGGTCATAAAGTCGGAGGTCCGGCTTTTGTTGGTGGATTAGCCGCTTGGCATGAAGGGCAGCTCGATAAGGCCTATTCTCTTTTTGAGGCCGCCGCAAATGCCCCTCTCACAGAAGATGATCAGCAAGCAGCAGCGGCTTTCTGGGCAGCGCGTGTAGAAGGACAGCGTCATGATACACCGTCTTATGTCGCATGGTTGCGGCGAGCTGCGGCACATGCAGAAAGTTTTTATGGGTTACTTGCAGCACAGCTGCTTGAAAGAGGTCGGCACGCAACGCATTCCATCTCGAGAGTTATTCCTGTTGTTGAAACGCATGGGGTTCGACCTGCGCTGAGTAAAGTGGATACGAGCACTGTCCTGAGTTTGGATGAAGGGCGTCATTTTTTTGCGTTAGTGCAAGTAGGTGAGCAGGGACGCGCTGAAATATTGGCTCGTCGCATGTGGGCGACAACCTTATCAAATCCGATTAAGGCACGTTCTCTTCAAATGGTTGTGCAAGAAGCGGGGATGGATGCGTTAGCTGAACAAATGGGGCGCGCTTTAAAACAAACAGGCCGTCAAGATTTCAAGGAAAGTGTGACACCGCTTCCAGCACTGAAACCGCGTCATGGATTTCGTTTAAATCCGGCTCTTGTCTATGCCGTAGCGCGTATGGAATCCAATTTTGATGCTGGCGCTTCTTCCGCTGCTGGGGCCTACGGCATGATGCAAATTATGCCGAAAACAGCGAGTTTTGTGACAGCACAGCATATTGACTTAGATTCTAATGGTATCGCTGTGATTCCTGTCCCCCCAGATATGGTGGATCGTTTAAAAGAGGCGGGATATAATCTGGATGTTGGCCAATTATATTTGAAATATCTTGCTGAGGCTGTTGCTAAAACCACAGGGGAAGAGGGGACGACAGGCGGTGATCTGTTGCGTGTTTTGGCATCGTATAACGCAGGGCCACAGGCAATAGTCCGTTGGGAAGGACAGCAAAAAGAGCGCCCAAGAGATCCGCTATATTATATGGAATCCTTACCTAACAGTGAGACACGTCAGTATGTGCATAATGTATTGCTGACGTCATGGCTGTATGGCTCTCGTATGGATGTCGACTCCCCCTCGCTGGCTGCTTTGTCGGAAGGGCGTTGGCCTACTTTTCAAGAAGAAGAGCTGGGGCAAGATTCGCCTAGCTAGGGGCTGGTCAAAACTATAAATTATAAATTTTTCTTTCGTAAAAGAGAATTTCCTATGAGGGGATAAAACCTTAAAGGGCCCTTTTATGAGGGCTTTTCCACAATATTTCCACAGTTCCCCCAGGAGATATGAGAGTTTCTCTGGGGGGGTAGGAAAGAACAACATGCGTGACACGCTTGCCCGTGCCGCTGATTTTCCGGTAAACAAGGGCCTGCGATACCCTCCGAATTGTTTAGGGGGGGTGTGCGGATGACAATACGATGCCGTGTCTCTCAGGGGGAATTATCCCGTCTGTCTGTGGGGTGTCAGCCGAACAGCGAGTGCTTCAATGTCTCTGAATTCCGTTGTTGAGAGTGTAACTGCTAGGATCATCGAGCGGTCGAAAGTCTCACGCCGCCGTTATCTTGCTCTGATGGAGCGTAACCGTGCCAAGGGTGTGTCACGACCACGTTTATCGTGTAGTAACATCGCCCATGCTGTGGCAGCGGCTACATCGGACAAAGATAGTCTGATGCATCCTAAAAGCATGAATATTGGGATTATCTCAACGTTTAACGATATGCTCTCGGCGCATCAGCCGTATGAGCATTATCCCGAGCAGATGAAGATCTTTGCCCGTGAAGTTGGTGCAACGGCGCAGGTTGCTGGTGGTGCGCCAGCAATGTGCGATGGTGTTACCCAAGGGCAAGAGGGGATGGACCTTTCCCTCTTTTCACGTGATGTCATTGCTCAATCTACAGCTGTAGGTTTGAGCCATGGCATGTACGAAGGGGTCGCCCTTTTAGGGATTTGCGATAAAATCGTCCCTGGATTGTTGATGGGGGCTTTGCGTTTTGGTCATTTGCCAGGGATGTTGATCCCTTCAGGGCCCATGACCTCTGGTTTGCCGAATAAGGAAAAGGTCCGTATTCGTCAGCTTTACGTACAGGGCAAGATTGGTCGCGAAGAATTGATGCAAGCTGAGAGTGCTTCGTATCATAGCGATGGGACCTGCACCTTCTACGGAACAGCCAATACAAACCAGATGATGGCAGAGTTCCTTGGCTTAATGATGCCAGACTCGTCTTTTATTGAGGTTGATACACCATTGCGTCAGGCTATGACACGCGCTGGTGTGCATCGCTTAGTTGAGATTGGTACGCAGAGCAGCGATTGCCGCCCGATGGCCGAGGTCGTCAATGAAAAGGCTATTGTGAATGCGATTGTTGGCTTGATGGCAACGGGTGGTTCTACAAACCATACTATCCATATTCCAGCCGTCGCTCGCGCTGCTGGTATCATCGTGGATTGGGAAGATTTTGCACAATTGTCTGCGATCGTGCCGACCTTGTGCAAGATTTATCCAAGTGGCCCATCTGATGTGAACAAATTTAATGAAGTTGGTGGATTACCAACCGTCATTAAAGAGCTGACAGAAGCCGGCTTGTTGCATCGCGATGTGAAGACGATTGCACCGAATGGTCTTGATGACTATGCAAAGCGGGCATCATTGGGTGACGATAAGAAGGTTGTCTATAAACCAGCAGCACCGTCAACTGATCGTGAAATTCTGCGTGGCTTGGCTGAACCTTTCCATCCAGGTGGTGGTATCCAGCTCGTTCAGGGGAACCTGGGACGTGGTGTTTATAAAACCAGTGCTGTCTCAGATGATTACCTGACGATCGAAGCTCCAGTTCGTGTGTTTGATACGCAAAGTGCGGTCAAGCGTGCTCAGCAGGCTGGTGAGCTGGACAAGGATGTGATCGTTGTCGTGATCGGCCAAGGTCCACGCGCCAATGGTATGCCAGAATTGCATGGCTTGATTCCATCGTTGGGTGTACAAATGGATCGTGGCTTTAAGGTTGCTTTGGTCACAGATGGTCGTTTGTCTGGGGCTAGTGGTAAGGTGCCAGCAGCGGTTCATGTCGGACCTGAAGCTCAGATGGGTGGCCCATTAGCACGCTTGCGTGATGGTGATGTGGTACGTCTCTGTGCTCGTGAAGGTGTCCTTGAGGCCAAGGTGGATCCGAAGGAATGGGAAGCTCGTGCGCTGACTAAACCTCATCGTGCTCCACTGGGAACGGGTCGAGAGCTGTTCACGTTGATGCGTGATTTTGCTCCAACGGCTGAAGAAGGCGGATCGGCTATGCAAGCTGCGATGGATCGCGAGATTGCGGCGATCGGCGATAATATTGGCGAGGAGGCCGAGGTATGAGCTACATCTCAAGAATTGATGCTGTGATGGATCGCAGCCCGGTTATGCCTGTGTTGGTAGTTGAGGATCCAGCGAAAGCTCGCCCGATTGCTGAGGCATTGGTGGCTCATGGGGTTTCTACCCTAGAGGTGACATTGCGCACGAAATCCGCATTGGATGTGATTGCAGAAATGTCAAAGGTTGAAGGTGCTTTGGTTGGAGCTGGTACAGTTCTGAACCCGAAGCAGCTTGACGAAGCTATGAAGGCTGGTGCGAAGTTTATCGTAAGCCCAGGCATTACAAAATCTTTGGCCGAAGCTGCTATTGACCGTGATATTCCGTTCCTTCCTGGCACGGCGAATGCGAGCGATATCATGATGGGGTTGGATTTAGGGCTGCGTCGCTTTAAGTTTTTCCCTGCTATGACGAATGGTGGTATTCCTGCCCTTAAAGGATTGTCCGCTGTTTTTGGTAACCTTGGTGTTCGCTTCTGTCCGACAGGTGGTATCACCGAGGCGACCTATAAGGATTGGTTGGCCCTGCCAACAGTTGGGTGTGTTGGTGGTTCTTGGTTAACAGCCGGAAATGCGGCCCCTGATGTGATCGCAGAGCGTGCAAAAGCCCTGGGTATTCGCTAGTACCCGCGGAAGTTCTCAGGATAAGACGGAGGGGTTGTAAAAAGCTCTTTTGTCTGTGCGAGGTGGGCTCTGTGGTTAAAACCACAGAGCCCATTGTGTTTTTACTGATAAGTATTGTTTGAATAGAGGATCACTTTGAGGATGACGTCTCGGGCGAGATCTGTTGTTGGGTTGGGTGGTATTTTGTTGACGGCCATGCTGACGACACTCAATGAGCAGGTTTCTACTCAAGCTCTCCCTGATGTGATGGGTGGGCTCGGCATGAGTCGTGATCCAGCCAAGTGGTTTACGAGTTTATACAGTGCGACGGAGGTTATCGGTGCTGGTATCTCTCCCTGGATGGCTATTACACTGAGTATAAGACGTTGGGCTTTTATCGTTTTAGCGCTTGGCGTTTTCAGCAGCCTTCTTATTCCCTGTACTAATATTCTAAGTTTGCTTTATATTTTGCGGAGTTTCCAAGGATTAGCAGGTGGTTTCGCAATCCCTCTTATGATGTTTGCAACATTGCGAACATTAAGTTTTGATCGCCGCGTTTATGGCTTGGCAATGTATTCCCTTACAGCAACATGCTTTCCTTATCTGAGCACTGCATTAGCAGGGCTATGGACGGATTTTGTCGATTGGCGTTTTGTCTTTTGGCAGGTTATTCCTCTGGGCGCATTAGCAGCGGCATTGATCTGGTATGGTATGCCAGTGACGAAGCCTGAATATCATCGATTTCGTTATTTTAATTGGCGTGGTTTTCTTCTCTTTGCGTGTGCGGCTTGGTGTTTATGCACAGTTTTTATACTGGGAGACTGGTTGGATTGGTTTAATTCCACGCTGATTTGTGTGTTGACGCTCATAGGAGGTATCTGTGTCCCTCTTTTAGTGTGGAATGAGTGGCATCATCATCTTCCATTTTTTCGTTATCAGCTTCTGGGGCGACGTAATTACCTTTACGGGGTAACGGCGATTAGTCTATTTGTGGTCGCGTCAATCGCCAGTTCTACAATACCGGGGCGATATTTGGCACAAGTGGCTGGATATCGGCCTGAACAAAGTTATGTGATCACCATAGAGATTGCTGCACTACAGATTATTATGGTGCCTCTGGTTGGGTATGTGCTCAATCGCTGCGATGTGGATAGCCGGATTGTTGGTTTTCTAGGGATGGTTTTCCTTCTGATTGGCTGTTGTGGTGATACGTTCCTCACATCCGTTTGGCTGCGTCAGGAATTTTATCTATGGCAGCTTTTTGCAGGGATTGGCGGGGAGATGGTTCTCGCCTCTTTGTTGTTGATGTCAACGAATGCCGTTGTGGCGCAAGAATCCCCGTTTGCCGTAGCACTTGTGAATATGCCGCGTGCTTTGATGCAGGTGGTGGCGGTTTGGCTAACGCAATTGGTAAGTCGTTGGCGTGGAGGACTGCATTCAGAGCGTTTAGCCGATCATTTAGGGGTTGATCGTTACAGCTTATTTCAGGGGGATAGCCCCGTCATCCAAAGTCCAACCCCTTTAACGGCGTCAGGGAAAGAGCGTTTCACTGGCAGTTTATCGACATTAAAGTATCAATACCATCACCAAACGGAGGTGTTGGTTATGACAGACCTCTTTTTTGTGTTGATCGGCGTTATTGTTGCATTGATGATCTGTGTATTGCTCTTACCAGTAAGAACGTTTCCCCCATGGATTGTGTTTGCGTCCTCTTCACAGAAGAAGTTGTGATTTGATGAAAGAGTATTTTAGATAATGAGTCATTATTTATTTTAGGTGATAATATGATGTTTTCTATACGTGATGCACAGGTGAGTGATATTCCGGGTATTACACAAATTTATAATGATGCTGTGTTAAATACGACAGCGATTTGGAATGATTCTATTGTAGATGATTCGAATAGAATAAAGTGGTTGGATGAACGTCTTAAGGCGGGATTTCCGGTTATTGTGGCGGGAGATAATCAGGAATCTGTTATCGGTTACGGTTCTTTTGGGGATTGGCGTGCATGGGATGGATATCGACACACGGTTGAGCACTCCGTTTATGTTCGTTCGGATCAACGTCGCAAGGGCGTCGGTAAGGCATTAATGCTCGCTTTGCTTGATCGCGCGCGTGCCTGTGGAAAGCACGTGATGGTTGCAGGCGTAACGTCAGAAAATACAGCTTCCATTCGTTTGCATGAAGATCTTGGTTTCAAGGTAGTAGGGAATTTACCGGAAGTCGGGACGAAATTTGGGCGGTGGCTAGATTTGATGTTTCTGCAATTTACTTTGAATAAAAAAGATGCGACGCGCTAGGTGATAGGACATCCGGTTGTTGCAAGTTTCTGTGTGCAATTTTTTATCTGTTCTGTATTGAGGAGGGTTCATAGTCTTTGCCATATTTGCCGTCCTTCTTAGTAATGAAAGTCCCTGCTTTATGACGGAAGCTTCGGCATCTCAGAGATCTTATTGGCCGTTTGTGTTTGCTGGAGTCGTTGTCGCGGTCTTTGTGGGTGTTGTGTTGGCCATCATTTTTGTGCCAACCGCGCGGGTGTGGACCAATGATGCTTATGTAACTGCCCATTATGCGGTGATTGCACCGCGTGTGCCTGGGCAGGTGATTTCCGTTCAAGTGGATGATAATCAGTCGGTGCGAGAAGGGGATGTGCTAGCGACATTAGATCCACGAGATTATCAAACATCTTTGGATCAGGCACGTGCGTCAGAAGCGCATGACCAGGCGCTTGTTGTTGATGCTGCTGCGAATGTGGCGCGTCAACCTGCCTTAATTAGTGAGGCAGAAGCGACGGTTGCCCGTTTAGAGTCAGAGCTTCTTTTTGCCCAACAAAACGCAGCTCGTTATGAACATTTAGCGCAAAGTGGTGCAGGAAGTCGTGAGGAAGGACAAAAAACGCATGCAACATTGGGAGAGTTGACAGCAGCCTTGCATGCCGCAGAAGCGCAAGTTGAAGCCGCGAAAGCTCAGCTGAGTGTGTTGAAAGCGCGTGATGAATCAGCAAGGCGGCAAGTGGCGGTTGATCAAGCGCGTGTGCATCAGGCAGAGTTGAATCTCTCTTATACGAAAATTCGTGCGCCTTTTGATGGAATGGTTGGGGAACGTAGTGTGCAGGCAGGTAATTATGTGCCTGCGGGTGCGGCCTTGATGGCACTGGTTCCGATGGACCAATTGTGGGTTGAGTCAAATTATCGCGAGATAGCATTACGTCATATGCATCCGGGACAGAGAGCGACGATCCATATTGATGCGTATAATATCGACTTGGCAGGGGTTGTTGATAGTGTTCCACCTGCATCAGGGGCGGCATTTGCGCCATTAGCACCAGAGAATGCAACAGGGAATTTTACGAAAATTGTTCAACGCCTTCCTGTGAAAATTACACTCGTGCCAGGGCAACGGTTGGCTAAATTGCTGCGTATGGGGTTCTCCGTGGAGACGACTGTTGATACTGGGTTGAGCGATGTGGTGGGAACGCAATCTCGAACAGAGAAAGCGGTGACAGCGAAATGATAAGGCGGGGTAGTCTGGGTTGGTTTTGTCGAAGTGTAGGGGTGTTCTCGTTCGTCGTGATAGGCCTGAGTGGTTGTATCAAGGTTGGTCCTGATTATCATAAGCCTTTGATGAAAGATCAGCCGCAGCAGTGGCAAAAAGCGGCGGACATGCCCAAAAAACTTTCTGCAGGGCGGACCTATGGTGGCGCTGTGGACATAACATGGTGGCAGCAATTCCATGATCCAGAACTCACAGCTCTTATTCAACGCTTAGCGCGGCAAAATCTCGATATACAAGAGGCCGCGACACGGATTACCCAATCGCGTGCTCAAGTGACGGTTGCGGCATCGGCAGGTATGCCAAGTGTTAATTGGGCAGGTTCCTATACTTGGACACAACAAAGTAAACGAGGGTTCCTGACGATTGCCCAGCCAGCCCCTGGGGCAAATCTTCAGTATCAACAATATACGAATATCGGATCAGCCTCCTGGGATATGGATTTATTCGGAATGATTCGTCGGTCCGTTGAGGCCGGGCAAGCCGAAGTGGTGGAAGCTGTTGCGGCTCAGCGTGGTGTCGCCTTGGCGACATTGGCAGATTTAGTGGGTGCTTATGTACACTTGCGGGGTGTGCAAGAGCAGATTCGTCTGACAGAGCGTCATTTAGCTCTTGTAAAACATGACTTGGCTTTGGTGTTAGATCGCCAGCGCGAGGGCGCGTCCAATGCTTTAGAGGTTGCGCAAGCTCGCGGGCAGGTTGAGGAGACGGAAAGTAGTTTGCCGCCTTTGCGCGATGCTCAGGCGGCTTTAGTTAACGCGATTGGGTATCTTCTTGCGTTGCCGCCACGTGCTTTGGAAAAGGAGTTGCTGCCAGTCACACCACAACCACTGCCTCCTGTGTCTATCGGGGTTGGTGTTCCTTCAACATTGGCGGAGCGTCGTCCGGACATTATGGAAGCTGATGCCAGGTTACATGCAGCAACGGCTGAAATAGGTGCGGCGAAAGCCGCCTTCTACCCCGATATTACCTTAACGGGGAATCTGGGGACACAAAGTTTATCAGCCGGTGATTTCTTTATGCCTGCAGCGAAATATTTTACGCTGGGCCCAACACTCAATGTGCCCATTTTTGAGGGCGGGCGTTTGCGTGGCACGTTAAAGTTGCGCAAAGCACAGCAGAAGGAAGTCGCTTTAGCCTATCGTCAGACTGTTTTGAATGCATGGCGGGATGTTGATGATGCAATTACGCGTCTTGCGCAAATGCAAGACCGTTATGCTCATCTTGTTGAAACCGTGAAGCAGAATCGTCTCGCATTCCGTGCTGCACGCGAGCAGTATCAAACAGGCGCTGTCCCATTTTTAGAAGTGGATCGCGCTGAGGCGAGTTTGTTAGCAAATGAAATTCTTCTTGCAGATAGCCGCACAGAGACGGCGTCTTCTGTTGTTAGCTTATACAGAGCGTTGGGGGGAGGCTGGCAGGTGATGTTGGATAATAAGCAATTGGCGGGTTCATCCCCGTCACCTTTGTAAATTCAGGTTGCACCATCAGTAAGTGAGAGATATTTCCATCTGTCATGACTGATACGCGCCTTTTTCTTCGTCGTGCTCTTCTCTCTGTCTCTGATAAAACAGGGTTGATTGATCTTGCTCGCGCCTTAGTGTCTCATAATGTTGAGATTCTCTCCACCGGAGGCTCTGCCCGTGCTTTGCGGGAAGCTGGTGTCCCCGTAAAAGATGTTTCCGACCATACAGGTTTTCCGGAAATCCTTGATGGACGTGTGAAAACACTCGTTCCGTGGATCCATGGGGGTATTTTGGGGCGTCGAGATAAAGAAGATCATCTTGCCCAGATGGCAGAGCATCAGATTGCGCCGATTGATCTCGTTTGTGTTAATCTTTACCCGTTTGCAGCGACAGTTGCCTCAGGCGCTGATGATGAAACATGTGTCGAGAATATTGATATTGGCGGCCCAGCAATGGTCCGCGCGGCGGCAAAGAATTTCTCTCATGTCGCTATTTTGACTGATCCGTCACAATATTCAGCGTTTCAAGAAGCTCTTGCACAGGGTGGAACGACCTTTGAGGAGCGTCGTCAATGGGCTGCAGCGGCCTATGCACATACGGCACGTTATGACGGGATGATTGCCCGTTGGTTCGCACAACAAACGGCAGAAACAGAAGCGGAAGCGATTTTGCCGCCAGTTCTGACGCTTTCTGGGGAGCGAGGCGAATTGTTGCGGTATGGCGAGAATCCTCACCAGCATGCAGCGTTTTATCGCGATGGGAGCCAGCGGCCTGGCTTAGCGACGGCTCGTCAGATCCAGGGTAAAGCTCTTAGCTATAATAATCTGAATGATACGGATGCGGCTTTTGAGGCTGTTGCAGAATTTGAAGCGCCGAGTGTGGTGATCGTCAAGCATGCAAACCCATGCGGTGTGGCGTCTGCCGCAACAGTACAGGAGGCATGGCGTGCGGCTTTGCGGTGTGACCCTGTGTCGGCTTTCGGTGGCATTGTTGCACTGAACCGTACATTGGACCAGGCAACAGCTGAAGAAATTAGTAAGATTTTTACAGAGGTGATTGTGGCCCCTGATGCGGATGAAAACGCTCGGGCTATCTTGTCAAAAAAGAAAAATCTTCGGTTGTTGTTGACGGGGGGTGTCCCCGATGCACAGGCTGAAGGCTTATCTTTCCGGTCTGTATCCGGTGGTTTCCTAGCTCAGAGTCGCGATAATGGGCATGTTACAGAAGATCAGTTAAAGGTCGTGACCAAGCGTCAGCCTACGACGCAGGAGATGGCTGATCTTCTCTTTGCCTTCCGGGTTGCAAAACATGTGAAATCCAATGCGGTGATCTATGTTAAAGATCAAGCAACGGTTGGTATTGGCGCTGGGCAGATGTCGCGTGTTGATAGCGCACGTATTGCCGCTCGGAAAAGTGAAGATGCCGCTCAGGCAGCGGATGAAGCTCAGGCCTTGACCATTGGCTCAGTTGCGGCTTCTGATGCTTTCTTTCCTTTCGCGGATGGGTTAGAAAGTGTTGTAGCCGCTGGTGCGACGGCTGTTATTCAACCTGGCGGTTCGATCCGCGATCAGGAGGTCATTGATGCAGCAGATAAAGCTGGCATTGCAATGGTCTTCACAGGAATGAGGCATTTCAGACATTGAGACGCATATCTTCTTTTTTGCGGCTGGCTGGGGTCGTCGCGCTCTTAACGGGTGGCTTTCATGGTCTGTCTGCATGGGCAGCTGAATGCCATTATGATGTTTCACCTTTACCTGTGACAACAGGTGAGGTGACTCGCATTACGGGCGATGGTGTTTTGCTAGAAGATGGCACATCTATCGTCCTACCGGAGTCTTTGTTGCCTTTTGTGCGGCTAAGTCAGACGGTTACTGTGCGTGGCCTTAATGGGCTGCATGAAAAGAAGGTATGGGCGGTTGCCCTAGAGACTCCTAAGGGGCGTTTGTGCCCTTCTGAACATGATGTGAAGAAGGGACCTTATCCAGGGTCCCCAGCTTATGATGTGATTCGCCATAGTGGCGAGCATAGTGAGTGAGGCTTAAGGCGCTTCATAAGGCAATGTTTCTCTATAGCGTGAATACACGCGTCGTTTAGACGCGCGTATTTCAGAGGGTGTGATGAATATTGCATTTATTGCAGCGGATACGGACTCTGCACAGCAAGCTTTGGAGCGTTTCACAGAGCGTTATGGGAATGTTCCGTTGGACCAGGCAGAGGTAATTGTCTGTCTTGGTGGTGATGGTTTCTTGCTTGAAACATTGCTGCATATTTTAGGCTACAATATTCCAGTATTTGGCATGAATTATGGAACGGTCGGGTTCCTTATGAATGAGCCAGAAGAAGAACATCTGCCACAACGTTTGGCTTATGCACAACCAACCATAATTTCACCATTGCGGATGAGGGTGCGTACGACATCTGGTGAGTATCATGAGGGGTTGGGTTTTAACGACGTCTTTATTTATCGTGAAACCCGTCAAGCGGCTCATATTGGTATTGAAGTTGATGGTCGTGAGCGGATGGCACGTCTAGTATGTGATGGAATCATCCTTTCAACCCCAGCGGGCTCAACGGCTTATAATCGTTCAGCGCATGGGCCGATTGTCCCTTTAGGGGCGGAGCTTCTTTCCCTGACACCAATTTCTCCTTTTCAGCCACGTCATTGGCGGGGGGCCCTTTTGCCAGCTGAGTCGATGGTGCGTTTTACTTTACATGATACGGTGAAACGTCCAGCTTCTGCCGTTGCGGGGCCAGCAGAAATTCGTGATGCTAAGGAGGTTGTTGTTGGCGTGGATCAAGAGAAAAAAGTGACACTTCTCTTTGATCCAGACCATAGTCTATCTGAGCGAATTATTGCTGAACAATTTGCAGAATAGGTGCCGACCATAAGTATTATGTTGCAATCTGTTAGAGAGGGTAGTTATCGAGTGCGACTGGTGTAGCTTCTGGCTTGTCTGCTATGGGATGCACTACCATCCCGCACGATCAAGAGCTGCAATTGGTGTCTGCAATGGTTCCCACCCGCGTGTGCGGGCAAGTTGAAATCGTGTGTTAGCGTCATAATAACGCTCATTAGGTAGTAAAGATTTTGCTTGTAATTCTCCCATGACGGCTAAAAGATTGGCTTTGGCGACGACTGTATCATGTTGACTTTCTGCGAGTTCAACTTGTGCTGACCTTAAGTTTTGATCAGCATAAAGAACGTCGGTTGTGCTGCGTAGCCCATATCCATATTCAAGCTGATACCCTTTTAAGGTTTTTTCACCTGATTGCACTTCGGCCATGCCGACTCTGATCGCTTCTAAACCATTCTCAACAGCACGCCAGTTTGTCACGACACTCTGGCGTGTTTTCCGCTGTATCAATTCAACATTCTGTCGAGCTTGTTCATCTTTGGCTCGTGCCTGTCTAATTTGAGAATTGTAAAGATCACCATTATAGAGCGGTTGCACGAGTGACACAGTGCCCGCAAGCTGTTCTCTATATTCTCGGCCAGAGAATGGGGCTGCAGGGCCCATTGTACCAAAACGACCCTGCATTTGAATTTGCGGCCCCCATTGGGACCGTGCTGTATCAATATCAGCTGCTGTTGCTTCTTTGGTTTCACGCATTTGGGCAAGCTGTGGATTATTTGTTATCGCGGCTCTAATCGCTTGCTCAATATCCTTTGGAAGACTGAGAAATTGATTCGGCATAGCCAGTTTTTTGGGTTCTACGCCAATCACAGCTCGAAATAATGCTTCTGATGCGGCGAGTGTTGCCTTAGCTTGAGTTAACGCCACTTCTGCCGAATGGCGGCGTGTCTGGGCTTGTTCAACGTCTGTACGGGTCACTTGCTCGCTTGGTTGTCCACCAATGTTGTAACGTGAGGTAATCAATTTCACCTGTTGTATCAACATTTCTAAATCAGCACGACGCACCTCAAGGACGTTTCTGTCTCGTAATACATTCATGTAGGCTGTAATGACGTTAATAAAGACCTGAGATTCTGTTAGACGCAACGCCTCACCTTCTGCACGAGAACGTGCATCTGCGGCTCGTACTTGATTGGCTGTATGCCCAAAGGAATAAAGTGTTTGTTGGGCTAAAATATACCCTTCTGCATAGTTTGATGCCTGTGATCCTTGCGCAAAGTCAGATGTATCCGATGCCTTTTGATAATTGGCATCCATATTAATAGTAACAGTCGGGCGCCAACTAGAGCGTGATTTTGCTGAGTTTTCTGTTACGGCACGTTGGTTGGCTTGCTCTCCTAGTAATGTTGGATTGGTGCGATAGGCTAACCTAAGAGCTTCAGAGAGGGTCTGAGCTTGTGCAGATTGGAGCAAAAGGATGGATATTGTGAGTAATACGGTTATCGGACGCATGTTTTTTACTCCGTTTTAAGAGCACGTGCTGGCTCAGAGTATGCGAGGCGAAGGGTCTGACCGAGGACAGTGAGTGTTGCGATCAAGAGCGCACTAAATAGTGCGATGATAAATGGGGTAGGGCCGAGCGTGATGCGTTCATTAAATCCAGACAGCCATTCGCGCATCAGAACCCATGCAATTGGACAAGCGATAATACATGCGATGATGACGGGACGAAGAAACTCGGTCAGTAACAGCAACATTATTTGTTTGGCTGTTGCACCAAGAGTTTTACGGATTCCAATTTCGTAAACACGACGTGCGGCCGCGAAGGAGGCGAGGCCATAAAGCCCGAGTACTGCAATGATTACCGCCGTGCATGCTCCAAGTGTAAAGATATGTTCACGCTGTTCATCCCCATGGACATAATATTCCATCCGAGCAGTGGGCGTTTGAAACTCTATATAGATATTAGGGAAATTGCGCCCCCAAACCTGTTGCAAACGTTGTTCCATCTGCATAACTGGAACGCCTGAGAAACGAACTGCTGGTATTGGCTTAAAATAAGGATGGACCGTTAAAGAATTAAAGAAAAGAATTCTGGGTCTCACAGGTTCTCGTGGTGATTCAAAACGCATGTCATCAAGCACGCCGATAATTCTTGCCTTAAAATGATTTGGATTTGATTCAATAATTTTACCGATAGCATCTGAAAATTTGATAAAGCCAAATCGTGATACGGCTGTTGCGTTAATAACAACGTTACTAATGGTATTAGGGTTTTTGTTCCAATTAGGCATTTGATCTTGTCCTCGTGAAAGATCAAACCAACGACCGGCAATTAATTGTGGTTGATAGACGCTGACATAATCATTATCTACAGTGTCTTGAAGTGTATTTACTTGAGCCGTACCATGAGGAGAGATGTAATCGAACTCCCACATATTTCTCTCTTCAGGCTTAGGAGCGAGGGATCCGAATGTGGATGCCTGGACTCCTGGCACTGTACGAAGTGTTTCTTTGATACGGCGCTGTATAGCGATATCATGGCTCGGGATCATATCACCAATTAAAAGCCCAGACGTGACGTATCCTTGATTGGCACGTTGCAGAAATAATGTCTGTTGATGAATAACTAATATGATGATGATAATGACAGCAGAAACGGAGAATTGGAAAATAACCAACCCATTTCTTAATTTTGCAGCTTTTCGACCCCCTGATGGCATGCGTGCCGAGGCCAGTATATGTGCGGGCTGATATCCTGAAAGAATAAGGGACGGATATATTCCGCTTGCACAGCCACAGATAAGAATAGTGAGAGGCAGTATTTCCAACACGAAGTCATAGGCTATTCGTATATTTTCACCTGTTAAACTGGCGATTTCTTGAACAAGAATCTCGGATAAAGCGAAGCCCAGAATAGCTGAACATGCCGTTATCACCAGCGACTCTCCCATAAAGTGTAGGAAAAGCATCTTACGTGTAGCACCGAGCGTTTTACGAATAGCGACTTCGCGTGCACGAAGAACAGAACGTGCCGTCCCAAAATTGATGACGTTGGCACATGCTAAGAATAAAGCGAGTAAACCAATCGCTCCGATCCCATTAAGAACATTTTGATCCAAGCCTCTTGATGGTTCCGTTATGTGAGCGTCATAAAAACGGGCATCCCGCATTGGAACGAGTTTGAAGCTGTAGGTTTTCTCAGGATGTGGACCAAGGCTCTTATAATTATCATCTGATCCAGAGGCGCGTCTTATAATAAAGTCACGCAGTCTTGCTTGAACGGCTGCAATGTCACTTGGTTGGCGTAATTTCAGATAGACTGACCCACACATGCTTGCCCAACGCGTATAGCAAGGTGATGTTTTCTCATCTTCAGCTCGTATTGGGGCCAATATCCCTATATCGGAGAGAAAACTAGGGATAGAGGATGCACGTAAGACTCCGGTGACAACGTGCTGACTTATCTCTCCGTCGTTGTTAAGGGTAACAGACCGTCCTAATATGTTCGTTGTTCCAAAAAGACGATTGGCTGCAGATTGTGAGAGAACTAATCCATCTGGCCGCATCAGAGCAGCTTGTGTACCTTGCATTAAGGCTGGTTGAAATGTCGTCATAAATGAAGGATCAACATACCCTCCGTGCAAGCTGGCAAACTCGCCGTTGCGCTGGATTTGAAGGTCCTGTTCTTGAAAGCGAACACTTTCTTCAATCTCAGGAAAATCCTCTTTCAGGAACGGAACAGCGTAGAATGAGGTGGATTCACTTTCTGTGGGAGTATTTCCTGGGGGTGTTGATTTTGTATCCACTCTGACAAGTCGATCAACATCCTTTAATCCAGAATTATAGCCGTATTCGAACCGAACAAGCATAGCGAGCGTCAAAAACACACCGATGCCAAGTGCTAATCCAAAAACATTAATTCCAATATAAAGGGGGTGACGCCGTCCTTGTCTCACAACACTGCGAAAGATTGTGGTCAACATAATATGCTCCATTCTCTTTCAAATTGCGTTGGCTACGGAAACAACAATTTGTCCGTCGAGCATATCAATGCGGCGGCGAGCAAGGTCAGCGTGGCTCAAGGAGTGCGTAACCATGATGATGGTGGCCCCTTCATCATTAAGACTTTGAAGAATATCCATCACTTGTGCACCGTTTTCGGTATCAAGATTACCGGTTGGTTCGTCGGCGAGGATCAAGCGCGGTTTCCCAACGATGGCGCGGGCAATGGCGGCACGTTGCTGCTGTCCTCCTGAAAGTTGTGATGGATAATGATGAGCTCGATGCCCGATCCCAACACGGTCCATGGCATGATCGACGCGCTTACGGCGTTCGTTTTTGGGGATGTTGCGATATGTTAAAGCAAGTTCGATATTTTCTTTAATGGTCAGTTCATCAATGAGGTTGAAGCTCTGAAAGATGTAACCGAGATGCTCGCGTCGAAATTTTGCGAGTGTTGCCTCATTCATTTCCGTGAGTTCATGCTGGCCGAAATGGTAAGATCCTGTTGTCGGACGGTCGATTGTGCCGAGAATGTTAAGCAGTGTTGATTTTCCGCACCCAGATGGTCCCATGATGGCGACGAATTCTTTTTCCTCAATGTGCAGATTGATGTTTTGTAACGCTGTGGTTTCTATTTCGTCAGAACGATAAAGACGCTGTATGTTCATAAGCTTGATCAACATGGATGAGACCTTTCGTTCAATGAATGCTGAGATGGTTGAAATTTTTGTAGGTTTTGTAGGAGGAAGTGATGACGCGGTCTCCCTCGTGGAGCCCGCTGGTGATTTCCACCTGGTCAGGGTTGCGTCGACCTGACGTAATGGCGATGCGATGTGCGCTATGACCATTTGCAGAGACGACAAAAGCAGAGAGGCCACCGCTATCTTCCAACCAGGCTCCGTTTGGCAACACGAGTGCCTGGCGGGTTTCACCCAATGTGATACGCAGATCGATACTTTCGCCACGGTGTAATGTGTCAGGCGGTACTGCGTCGAAGGTGAGTTCAGCGCGGAACTGACCTTTTGTCACTTGTGGATGAACGCGCGAAACAGTCATGGGAATCTTGACGTTGCCCAGATCCGCTTCAGCGTGTTCCTTCACAAAGATGCGACCAAGATAAAATTCATCAATGTCCGCATCGAGCCTATATTGCTTCTCGCTATCAATTTGCCCGATTCTGTCGCCAGCTTTGAGAGATTGTCCCGGCTGAAGATCGAAATTCGTGAGACGACCTGTTAATGGTGCACGAAGAATCAGGGCATTTAAGCTTGCTTTGACGGCGTCTAAATTAGAGCGTAATCGCTGAGCCTCTTCGTCTATTTCTTTGCTCTGTTTGTCAGCAATTTTAAGATCTTGCGTTAAGGCATTCTCTAAGCGTTTGAGACGTTGCGCATAATATTCAGCTTCATCGCGGTAAGACTGAACATTAGCGTCCGATTCGAAGCCTTGGCTACGGAGTTGCTCACGAATGTACAGTTCGCGTTGCGTCTTAAGGAGGCTATAACGCGCTTCGGCTAATTGTGTCTCCTCTGTCGTGCGCGTTTGCTGCAAGGTTAGACGTTGCCCACTATTAACCCCAAGCTGGCTTGCAATTTGTGCTTCGCGAGAAATGACATCCAACTGAAGTTGTGGGTTTGTCAGATAAGCAAGCATATCTCCTTTTTGTACGAGGGCGCCATCTCTAGCGATAATTTCGGCAACTGATCCTCCTTGTACTGCGTCAATAAAGGTAACATGGAGTGGAGTGACCGTTGCGCGAACTGGTAAATAATCTAGGAATGGTGCTGTTCTAACCGTTTCAAAAGAGAGCTGATCGCTCGATACAGAAAGTGTTCCAGAAACGGGGATAAGCCGCCATCCTACTATAAGTGTGAGCACTATGGCGACAGGGGTACCGTAACGTAGCGACCGTCGTATAAGCGTTTTACGACGTGATGGCTTTACGATACGATCCATTCCACTGCTGGTAGGCGGAAGCTGTGTATCACCAAAGGGAGAGTTGTTTTGTAATATTTGATCCATGTACGGTTTCTCCTCTTCAGAAACAGTGTAACATTGATCACATTAGGAATTATCTTATTGATAAATAATGGTTTTTTGTGTTGGTCATAGGTGAGATTGTTCGAAACTGGACATAGTGTCCAAAAACGGACACCTAAAATATGACTTCAAGAGGAAAAGTGACGCATAGCGCAACGAATCGATGAGAAGCACAATGGCACCGTGTGATGGAAAACCTCTTTTGCTGTTTGTTGATGACGATACTGATATTCAGTCAGCAGCAGGCATGCTGTTTAAACAGCATGATATAGAGGTCATATGTGCTCATGATGCACAGTCTGCCCTGGCGAAGCTTACAACTCATGCTGTGGATCTTGTCTTGCTTGATCTCAATTATGCTAGGGGTGCGCGGGATGGCGCTGAAGGTCTAGCACTCTTGAAAGACATATTGGTTTTGAAGCCAAATTTACCCGTTGTCGTTGTTACTGGGCATAGTGGTGTTACGATTGCGGTCGAGGCTATGCGTGCGGGTGCATGTAATTTTGTGATGAAACCATGGAACAATAAACGTTTTGTTACTCTCATAAAACAAACGCTTTTGGCTCGTCCTATCAATGGTGAGACGACGACAAAAAATGCGATGATTGTTGCGTCCTCAGAGTTAAAACAGATTGTCGCAGAGGCAGATCGTCTTGCCTTGACGCAGGCGCCGATTACCATATGTGGACCGTCAGGAAGTGGAAAGACCACTCTTGCGCGGCGTATTTTTGCCTTATCTCGCGACAGAACAGCCGAAATCCCGATCCATGCAAAAGAATGTAACATCTTACCACGTGATCACGGCAATTGGCTTATTCGGGATGTAGAGGAGCTATCACCTCTTGTCCAACATCAACTTGCCGATAAACTTGATGACTGTGAGTCTCCGCGTGTTATCGCTCTGTCCTCCGTCAGTAAAGATACATTGGATGTTCGTCTCAATCCTCGGCTTATGCTGCATCTTGGCATGATCACTCTGGCGGTGCCGCCTTTGTCTCAAAGGCCTGATGATATTGCGGCTCTCACTCCATATTTTCTAGATTATTTTTCTGTGCGTCATGGCCTACCAAGTCCTGACCCAGATGAGACACATCTCGAAACGTTGAAGGCAAGCCCATGGCCACAAAATGTCCGTTCTCTTCGTGCAACGGTTGAACGTGCTGTTTTAACCGGAAATTGGTCTACGCCTTCTGTTACGCCACAGGAAAACATAACGGCCTCAGCGACATTGCAAGATACGGAACGAATGCTTATTGAGTCGACACTCCGTAAACATAAATTCAATGTAACAAAGGCTTCTCAAGAACTCGGGCTGACACGTCCGGCACTTTATCGTCGGATGGCAAGGTATGGGTTATAAATGCGCGTCATTATTGGCACATTAATACAAATAGGCGGGATTGTTTCTGCTTGTTTGTTGGCGGCCTTTGCTTGGGAACGACGTTGTTTCGTCACAACAGTGGTCATGGTGTGTGTTGGTATTCTTTGCGCCGTTTTACTGATTATTAAACAGCTCGAATTACAGCGCCGTATCCAACGTAAAGAGGTGTCCGTTGTTCCGCCAGAAGATAGCGAAAAATTGTTGAATCGTGCTCTGATCGACCATGCTCCAGTGCTGCTTCTTTTTCAGCGCACAGATGGTACAATTTACGCTGCAAACCGTGCCGCTCGTACTGTGTTCAAGGTACAAGGGAAAATATTGGCACCACCCGCTGCGCTTATAGCCGTCCTTGAATCAGGGAGTAATGCCCTAAATCATAGTGTCATTCAATTACCATCGTTGGGCGGCTCCCTTCGTACCTATGCCGTATCAATCGCGCAGGGTGGTGGTATGGGGGGAATACGCGTTTATCTGGCGTTACTGGATATTGAAGCTAGGATGAACACTGCCGAAGCGAAAGCGCTTCGCGACCTACTTCAAATTCTTAGTCATGAGATTATGAATTCACTGACGCCGATCATATCTCTTTCTGCAATGGCAGAAGATTTGCTCACTGAATTACCTGACAAAGGTCAATCAATGAGTGAATTATTGTCAACGATTCGACGTCGTGCTGATGGTTTAGAACATTTCGTCCGTGGTTATCGTGATCTCGCACGTCTGCCGGCACCAAATTTAAAACCCGTTGATTTTAGAGAGTTGTTGTGCACGACGGCGACGTTATTCGAGGCGCGCTGGGCTGAATGTCCTGTTCTTGAGCTCATTCTTCCACCAACGCACATTCTGGTTCATTTAGACAGAGTTCAAATGGAACAGGCCTTACTGAACTTACTCAACAATAGTGCCGAGGCTACTCTTGAGATGGTGTCGCCGCGTGTGCAGCTCGTTGGTGTGTGGGATAATGGCGTGGCCAGTATTTTCGTACGGGATAACGGAAGTGGTGTTGATCCAACGCAACGTGACCATATCTTTGAGCCTTTTATGTCTTTCAAGAAGAATGGTAATGGGATAGGGCTCAGTCTTGCGCGACAAATCGTTCTCGGTCATGGCGGAGCCTTAACGTTGGAGAACAAAACAGAGTTTAAGGAGTGGACAACAGAATTTTCCATTCGTCTGTAAACATAATTAATTTCCTGAACATTAATTTGAAGAAAATCTAATCTGTAAAATATGTTTCTTACATCATTATATTTTCTTCTCATCAAAGAGAATTACCCTGATTACCTTTTACGAAGAGGCAATCAGGGTGCGAAGACTTAAAGTGCAGGTGTCAGAAGTTCTTTTCCAGAAAAATGAGCTAGAAGATTGTCAACGACGTTTTGTCCCATTTTGAGGCGCGTCTCGACAGTAGCGGAAGCCTGGTGGGGTTGTAATACCGTATTGGCTAGGGTCAAGAACTCAGGGTTGATATCAGGTTCATTCTGGAAGACATCGAGGCCCGCACCGGCAATTTTTTTCTCTTTGAGGGCAGTAATGAGGGCCTTCTCGTCAACGATACTGCCGCGTGCCACATTGATGAGAACACCTTGAGGGCCAAGGGCTTCAAGTGTTTTTTGTGAAACGATATTCGCCGTGCTTGGCCCAGCAGCAAGAGAAATCACCAAGATATCGGCCCATTGGGCCAGTTTGTTAATATCTGGGAAGAAAGCCAAAGGGCTTTCTGGACGTTGGTGCGTGTTAAAATAGGCTACGTCCATGTCACTCGCGAGAGCACGTCGCGCAATGGCTTGGCCGATCCGTCCAAATCCAGCGATGCCCAGTTTCTTTGAACCAAGAGAATGGGCAAGGGGGGGCATCCCTTCTTTAGGCCACCGGCCGTCACGGAGATAACGTTCATTTTGGTTGAGATGACGTTTTAAGGCGAGAAGAAGCATCATAGCCGTGTCAGCTACATCGCCTGTTGAGATATTGGTGGTGACGGTGACGCGAATATGGCGTCGTTTAGCTTCTTTCAAATCAACACGATCCAATCCCACCCCATTGACAGCAACAATTTCTAAGGCTGGTAATGCGGCCATAATGTCAGGAGCAATGCCGTAAGAGCCCCCTGTCGCGACCGCACGAATCTCTGACGCAATCGGTTGAAGCGCGTCAACGGTGGTGAAACGATGCAGTGTAAAATGCTGTTTCAGTTGTTCTTCAATAGCGTCTGGAAGGGGCTCAATGAGAAGAAGGTCTACTAACTTAGCCATAAGATGGCTCCTCATTTTGAGGGAGTAAGTGGGTCTAGAAGGCGATGGGCGAGAGCGCGGCATCCTGCTTCGACGTCATGCCAAGTCGTTTCAAAGCCTTCAGCGCTACCGAAATAGGGATCAACCACATCCTCTCCGCGTCGACCTTCTACTTCATCCAGTAGCAGGAAGATTTCAGCTTGGGAATGTGCCGGTTTTAATCGTTTGAGAGCCTTAAGGTGCGAGCGATCTAGTGCGATAATATGGGTAAAACGGTCGAAATCATTTTTAGTGACCTGGCGGGCACGGAGGATAGAGGCATTGAGACCGTGACGGCGTGCTGTTTCTCGTGCACGTGGATCCGGAAGGTCACCAATATGCCAATCGCCAGTTCCAGCAGAGTCGATATCTAAAGCGAGACCGCGTTTTTCGGCTTCGCGGCGCATTGCAAGATCAGCCAGAGGAGAACGGCAAATATTGCCCGTGCATACAAAGAGGAAAGAGGGGAGTTGAGGGGAATGTGTCATGAGTGAACGAGCCAAATGAAAGATGCCATGGTGATGATTGCGCTTAAGGTGCCGAAGAAGAGAACGGAAGCGATTTCACGCTCCAAAACATGATAACGCATGGCGAGAATCACATTAATAGCAGCGCTTGGAATAGCCATAGTTAATACGCCTTCCTGCATTGGGATGGAAGGAAGATGGATGAAGCGTGCTATTCCGTAAACTCCTAAAGGGATGAGGATATTGCGGATGGTAATCATGCTGCCAACGAGGGCACTAAAACGGACCTGACGGGCAAAAAGTACAACGCCTGAGGCGAAAAGGGCCGTGCCACCAGTGGCGTGCCCTAAGAGGAGAAAAGAGCTTTTGAATGATGGAGGAATTTTCATCCCAAGAATGACTAAGAAGAGAGCGAGGAGAGGAGCCCAAACGATAGGTTCATGGCACGCATGGAGAAGATGATTGCCAAGATCGATAATATTTTTCTTAAAAGTTAGAGGGTGTTCGTCTTTTGAGGTTGAGCGGCGCTGATCATGGCTCATAAGCATAATGGTTAAGGGAAGTTGGAAGAGGTTCATAATCAAAGCAGCAATAGAGACGGGAACAGCACTGGATGCACCAAAGAGCTGACCGAGAACAGGAATACCGATAAAAGGGACAGAGGGGCCTGTAACGGTTAACGCGATAAGGGCTGCTTCAGCTTGGCGGCGTTTTATTCCCCAACGGAGAATGACAAAGAAAAGAACATATAATCCTGCCATGGCGAACAAGATCAATAAGGCGAGAGGCCCGGCAGTGAGGACTTTATCGCGTGGTGTACCAAGAATGGACGCGAAGAGGGCGAGTGGTAACGCGTAGAGCATGACCATTCGGATCAGGGTATTGGCTTGCGATGTGTTAAAATCCTTACGCCATGCAGCGATATAGCCAATCCCTAGCGTAACAAGGATGGGGAAAATTGCTTGTATAATAGTTAGTAGGAGTGTGGAGGTCATATAATAGCATTGCCAAGAATTATGAGAGAGTAAGGGAAAATAGTATTGTCTTTTTCTCGTAATGAAAATACATTAATACATAATAAAATTGTAATATATAGACAGACCTACTATAGTGGATCCGTCTATATATTGTTAGAGAAACGCTAAAGAAAATTATAGGAAGAAGGATTTTAGATTGTAGTTAATTTTTCTCAATGTAATGTAAGGGGCATGCTAGAACTGCTGGATCCAAGGTTTGGAAAGATTTAATCCATGGGGTAAATGTCTCTTTATTGAAATCAAAGGTTCCTTCTGGCGTTAGGTAGCCTAGATGATTTTTGGGACTCTTAAGGGCGACTGTACATTTTGCTAAACTGCCATCAGGACGGATTGCGAAGCTGTTTGGCATTGATGCGTAGCAAATATACGGAGAACTCTTATTAAGTGAAACAAGACGGAATTTGGAAAGTTGTTCATTTAATTCTTTATGACGATGTATGGAGGATGTATCGTCTAAAATGGAGAATTTATCATCATTTTTACTTCCTAGATGAGCGATATTTTTAAGGAAAACATGAAAAAATTGCGGATCTAGATTTAGATTAATTTGGTTAATAAGTTCTAGTAGAGAAGACTGATTATCTGTATGGACGTGGAGTCTAAGGGTTATCCTTCCACTTTTGAGCTTCCCAGATTTTCTTAATTCATTAAATGAGCATATGTTTTTCCATATACTGTCAAAACTTCCATCTTTGTGGTTAATGAATCGTTTTGAGTTATGGTAATCTCGGTAGCCATCGAATGAAATTTGATACTCGGTGGGACAGATTTTGCCGATGTTTAATATTGTGGTCGGATCGAGGGTATATCCATTGGTTGTAATAGATGAAAGCAGAGAGAAACCATACTCTTCTCTTAAATCTTTTGCGTGAGAAAGAATTTCTATTACGATATCCTTCGCCAGAAGGGGTTCCCCGCCGAACCAATCAATGTTTAGTTTTGTTAGTTCTGGGGCTCTGAGTGTTATAAGATTCTTAATTCCTTCAATAATCTTTCTTTCCATTCTTCCTTTTTCAAAATCTTCATAGCAATAAAGGCAGCGGAAGTTACATTTCTCTGTCGGAAATAGGATTAGTTTGAGATAAGTCGGATCAAGCGCCAAGGAGAGTCTATTATGCATTGCACATGTCCTTTGTGCCAGTAGATTGAGGGGGAGATCCAGTGCCGCTCCCTGGAGGTGACTTGATGAGATTATTTCCTAATCAAGTGACTGAAGTTAGGTTTACACTAGATGTTGATAGTATGTGCTATCAACATCTAGTATTTACTTGAAAATATTACCTGAATGAGCAGAAGAATAAATATTATATACTAGAATTGTTTGGTTGAGCATATACCATTGACATCTAGAACTTCGAATGGGTCGTCTGAATCATCAGTAGCTGAATCCTTTACAATGAACTTCATAAGTTGACCATTTAGATGAGGACGTCCCAAATGATCGACCGAAAGGTGGCCTTCAGCTACGTTAACGGCGCTGGTAGTGTTTGCGTGAGCACTGCTAATTAAAGCGGCACTGCTTCCCACAGTTGCAATAGGAAGCGCTGCTAATAAACCAAAAAGTTTCTGTGTTTTTTTCAACATCGTTACCACCGTTAGTTTTGTATTCGATTTGTTTCGAATACAAAACTAAAATTAACACAACCTGTTGCTCGTAGGAAATAAATTAAATTTTATTATGAAAACGGGAAACCTCTTCGGGAACAATGCATGATGTAATCTGTCAATACGGTGGAGGGTGTGGTGTCCGCGGGGGGATTCGAACCCTCGGCCCCAGGATTCATCCCACGTCGGCTTTCGCCGCCACTCTCGCGATATCGAGAGTGTTTGTGGTCTGGACTGTCTCTTCACCACGAGATGTCTCTCAAGGTGTCGCCCGTACAGTCTCTACACCTTCCTATCGCAAGAGCGACCTCTCACGAATAGGCTTGGCTCGGGATTGGCACGGTTCGTGTAGAACCAGAGCGTTCCCCGACTTTGAGCGAATCCACCAGGCAGTTTCCAAATCCTGGCGCCCAATTAAAACTAGGAATCCTGTGCTCTATCCTGCTGAGCTACGCGGACCACCCGGGTTGATTATCCTCCTTTATCGCTCTCTGCAAGGAGAGATATTCAACTCGTGACTTGGCCTCGTGGAAGGGGCGCGATATGAAGGGGATCATATTGTATGGTTTTCGGTTCCTGCCAGGCCGAAAATTTCGCTCGTGACCCGGCCTTGGCACGGCCAAGCAGGATGCCCATGTCCCGACAGTCGCACCTATCACGTTCTCGTTCGTTTTTTTCTTCGTTTGGTTCTTTTTGTGGTCAGCGCTCTGCTGCTCTCTCTCTTCTGGCCGTGTTCGCCATGGGGGGATTAACCGCCTGCGGTGGAGGCCCGCGTGATCCTTCAGGATTATCTAAGCCACGAAACCATCTCCTCGGTGTTGATCGTGGAGCGCAAGGAGGAAGTGATCAGCTTCGCGGCGGGGTGAATGCGTATCTCTGGCGTGGGGCAATTGATACGCTTTCCTTCATGCCGATGGCGTCAGCCGATGCGCAGGGCGGGGTGATTCTGACAGATTGGTATCAACCTCCTGGTTCGACAGATGAACGTTTTAAAATTGCTGCTTACGTGCTTGACCGTCGTCTACGTTCTGATGCGTTGCGCGTGACCATTTTTCGTCAAAACCGTTTAAATGGTGGCGAGTGGCAAGATGTTCCTGTAGCGCCGAGTACAACGTCAGATATTACGGCGCGTATCTTAGAGCGTGCGCGTCAGTTACGAGCAGAAAATGGTGGTGGGAAGTAATTCTTAATGAGTGACATGGCAGCAAACGACGTTTCGACCGCGATATTTGATTTTCATGCTCAGGAGCCTTTTTGGCAGGGGCGTTGGGCAGAAAAAGGATGTTTTGATGTCCCGGATGTCCCTCCGGCCGATCGTCCCAAATATTATGTTTTGGAGATGTTCCCCTATCCATCGGGGCAGCTCCATGTTGGTCATGTACGTAATTACACGTTGGGTGACGTTGTTGCGCGGTATAAGCGTGCGCGTGGTTATGCTGTCATGCATCCGATGGGGTGGGATGCCTTTGGCTTGCCCGCTGAAAATGCGGCGCGTGAGCGTGGTGTTCACCCCGGGACGTGGACGTTACAGAACATCGCGACAATGCGTGAAACATTGCAGCGTCTTGGCTTTTCGTTAGATTGGAAGCGGGAAATTGCGACATGCTTGCCTGATTATTATGGGCAACAGCAAAAACTATTTCTTGATATGTTGCAAAGCGGCTTGGTCGAACGCCGTGATGCAGCTGTGAATTGGGATCCTGTTGATCAGACTGTTCTTGCGAATGAGCAGGTTGTTGATGGGCGTGGTTGGCGTTCTGGTGCGCTTATTGAGAAGAAAACACTATCTCAGTGGTTTCTAAAAATCACGGATTTTGCCGAACCCTTGTTAGAAGGGTTGAAAACGCTCGATCGTTGGCCTGAACGCGTGCGCACTATGCAAGAGCGTTGGATTGGCCGTTCTGAGGGGGCGCGTGTTCGTTTCGCTTTGCATAATCCACCAAAGGGTTTTTCGAGCGAGCAAGATGGTTTGGAGGTATTTACCACACGGCCTGATACATTATTTGGGCTTAGTTTTGTTGGTATCGCCGCGGACCATCCCTTAGCCCAGAAAGTGGCGGAAGATAATGCTGAGGCAGCGGCGTTTATTGAGGAGTGCCGTCGTATTGGGACCTCTGAAGAAGCGATTAATACAACTGAAAAGCGTGGGTTTGATACAGGCCTGCGTGTTGCTAATCCTTTTGATCCAGAGAAAACGGCTCCTGTTTGGATCGCCAATTTTGTTTTAACAGAATATGGAACCGGTGCTGTTTTCGGATGCCCTTGTGGTGACCAGCGTGATTTGGATTTTGCACGTAAATATCATTTAGATGTGCCGTCTGTGTTGCTTCCGTCAGGAGAAGATGAGGCGTCTTTTGCCGTTGAAGACAAGGCCGTTACGGGGGATGCTACTCTTTACCATTCTGGTTTTTTAAACGGGGAAAGCACAAAGGAGGCTATTCCCTCTGCTATTGCAAAGCTGGAAGAGTTAGGGGTCGGGCATGGCGTAACCAATTGGCGGTTGCGTGATTGGGGCATTTCGCGTCAGCGTTATTGGGGCTGTCCTATCCCCATTATCTATTGTGATAGTTGTGGGGCTATGCCGGTTCCGCAAGAGCAACTTCCTGTCGTTTTGCCGGAGGATGTGACGTTCGACCGTCCTGGCAATCCTTTGGATCATCATCCAACCTGGAAACATGTTGAGTGCCCACATTGTGGTAAGCCTGCACAACGTGAGACGGATACATTCGATACCTTTGTCGATAGCTCATGGTATTTCGCTCGTTTTACCAGTCCGAAAGCGAGTACGCCGACAGTACGCGAGGCTGTTGATGGCTGGTTGCCCGTTGACCAATATATTGGTGGTGTTGAGCATGCCATTTTGCATCTTCTTTATGCGCGCTTCTTTACACGTGCGATGCAAAAGACAGGGCACCTTGATTTGACAGAGCCATTTAGTGGTCTCTTCACACAAGGTATGGTGACCCATGCGAGTTATCGTGATGGCGATCAGTGGCTGTATCCAGAAGAAGTTGAGCAACGAGGTGACGCGGTTGTTCGCAAAGATAATGGGCAGCCTGTGAAGGTTGGACGTTCAGAAAAAATGTCCAAGTCCAAGCGTAATACGGTTTCGCCAGTCGAGATTATTGAGCGTTATGGTGCGGATACGGCACGCTGGTTTGTTCTTTCGGACAGCCCTCCAGAACGTGACATGGAATGGACGGCCTCTGGTGTTGCTGCTGCAGGTCGGTTTATGCAGAAGCTTTATCGCCAGGTGCAGGAAGTTGCTCAGCGTGACCCGATAGGCTCAGAGCATGGGGATGCCGGTGATGATTTGCGTCGTATTACGCATCGAACGATTGTTGCGGTGACAGAAGCATTGGAAGGTTTTACCCCTAATGTTGCCGTCGCGCGTTTGCACCAGCTTTCTTCTGCTTTGGGTGAGGCTGAGAAGGGAAGCGGTGAGGGGCTGTCTGCTGCGCGGCGTGAGGCGGCGACTGTTTTGACATTGTTGATTAGTCCGATGGTTCCGCATTTGGCAGAAGAGCTTATGGCGCTTTTGGAGCCAGGCGGTAAACTTGTTGTTGAACGGTCTTGGCCAGAGGCGGATGATGCTTTGCTGGTTGTTCAAAAAGTAACAATTGCGGTGCAAGTTAATGGTAAGCTGCGCGGTACGATTACATGCCCACCAGATGCTCCAAAAGAGGCAGTGCTTCAGCAAGCAAAGGCTGATCCGAATGTCATTAAAGCGATTGAAGGGAAGCGTATTGTGAAGGAAATTCACGTTCCTAATCGGATCGTTAATCTTGTGGTGGCAGGTTGATGATGTGGGGTCGAGTCACCCGTCATGCTCCCATGATGCGCTTTCTGCTTGGGTTGGCTGTGGTTTCTAGCGTGGGAGGTTGTGGTTTCCAGCCTCTTTACGGGACACAGAACGCACAAAATGTGAATGTTTCCCGTGAAATGCAGCGTGTTTTCGTGGCGAACATTCCAACGCGTTTTGGTCAGGAAATGCGTCTTGCTTTACAGCAGGACATGGCTGGGGCTGATCCAGAGCATCCTGATGGCTATATTCTTCGTGTGAATGGTAGTACCTCAATTGAGGCGATTGATATTCACCGAGATAATACGTCGGGTCGTACGCGTGTTGTAGGGAATGCAAATTGGCACTTATACACGGTTGAGGCAGTGCCACGCTTGCTTGCACAAGGTCATGCACAGACGCTTGATGGGTTTAATCCAACAATTGAGCAGTATTTTGCACAAAGCTTGAATAACGAAAGTGTTCAACAGCGTGTTGCTCAGACTCTTGCGCATTCGATTAGCCAGCAAGTTGCTATATGGTTTCGTAGTAATGTCTCCTTGGGTGAAGACCATCGTGTCAAACCGGATCAGGTCCCCGATGTTGATTCTATTCCGACCAACAGAGGCACACCGTTTTATCGTCTAGGGTCTGATGGCTTCCCTGCAGCGGCAACCGGGCGCCAGAATTTAGGAAGTTCGACCACCAATACAGGCGAGGATGATAGTCAGTGAAAATTGATGCGCGCACTATTAAGCGTGTCATGACTGATGTTGGTTCGTGGAGAGGTATTCTTCTTTATGGAGAGGATGCTGGGCTAATAAGAGAGCGTGCTGTTACAGCTGTGAAGCAGATCGTTGAGGATTTAGAAGATCCTTTTCGTGTGGCGCGCTTGGAAGGGGAGGAGCAAGACCGATTAGAGGAGGAAGCAACTGCTCTTTCTCTCATCGGCGGGCGGCGTGTGGTGTGGGTGCAAGATGCCCAGGATCGTCTTGCTCCATTGTTAAATCGGGTGCTTCAGCAGGAAAATGATACACTTCTTGTTTTGGAGGGTGGCGGCTTAAGTGCTCGCTCGAAATTACGTGTTCTTGCAGAAAAACATCCACGTTTCGCTGCCATAGGATGTTACCCTGAAGAGGGAGCTGCTCTATCGCGTACGATAGCAGGAATTCTGGCAGAAGATAATATTCAAATCGACCGGGAGGCTATGGCTTGGTTGCTGGGGCATTTGGGAAGTAACCGTCTTCTTGTGCGCAGTGAATTAGAAAAATTGCGTCTTTATGGCGGAAAAGGAGCTCATTTAACGCTGGAAGATGTCCGCCATTGTGTGGGTGATACGGCTGGGGGCTCATTAGAAGAGGCTGTGTATAGGGCATTGTCAGGGGATCGATTGGCTGCCGATCAAGCTTTGGAGAGAGCGCTTGCTGATGGGGCTAATCCTATTGCATTTGCTCGTGTTGTACTAAATGTTCTTGAGCGTTTGTGGCAAGTATCGCTTGCTGTTGCTGGAGGGAAATCGCGTTCTGAAGCAATGGCCGGGCTACGGCCTCCCGTTTTTTTCCGTCGTAAAGAGAGTTTTCAACGAGCGTTAGATCGTTGGTCACGTGACGATTTGATAAAAGCAGCTTCAGCAACGCAAGAGCTTGAATGGCAGTGTAAGCAAACTGGCACTTCTGACCTTTTATTGTGTCGTAGGCATCTTGTGCGGCTCTGCCAGCCCAAAATGTAATATTGTTTGTGTGGTAAATTAAATTTTATAATATTCATTTGAATAATGAAGCGGGGGTGTCCTCCTCATATCGAGGAAAGATTTCTTTCCTGGAAGGGCCTATTTTCAGGCCAAAATGATCACGTATAAATTTCCCCTCCACAGAGACATATAGATTTAATCTATAATAACTTAAGTTAATAAGGTGGTAATTGTTGTTTATGATAATGATTATCATTTAGAACAACCGCAATGAAAAAGTCCTAAACTGATTGCGGGTTTTTATGAGTCGTTTCGTTCGTTGTTGCCTTAAGCCTGTATCGGCTGTTTTTACATTAGGGGGAGTGACGGGGGCATATGCGGACACGGTGGCATCGCAGCAGGCTGCGATCATTAACCCTCAATCAAAAAATAGTTCTCATAGTGAAACAAATAAGTCTCCACAATCTCCTTCAGTAACGACCAAGAACGTTGAAAAAATTCGTGTTATTGGTCACCCATTTAATACATTGCACGCAAGCAATGATATGGGCCGTATGCCGCAAGATGTTATGCATACGCCGCAAACCATTGATGTCGTCCCACATGAATTGATTGAACAACAAAATGCAAAATCGCTTGATGAAGCACTGAGAAGTGTTCCAGGGATCACGGCTTCTGTTGGAGAAGGCGCTGGTGGGATGAATGGGGATCAGTTTTTGATCCGCGGGTTTCCTGCACAAAATGATATTTATGAAGACGGCTTGAGAGATTTTGGTGTCTATACCCGAGACAGTTTTGACTATGATTCAGTAAATGTCATCAAGGGACCGTCATCAGAAGTTTTTGGGAATGGGACAACAGGTGGGGCTATTAATGCAATCACCAAAGTTCCAACGCTTATTAATCACATTAATGCTGATTTTAGTGGTGGATCTGGGCAATATTATCGCGGCACAATTGATGTGAATCATCGTATTGATGATCATACGGCCTTTCGTATTGAGGGGATGGGAAATTCTAACAATGTGGTCGGGCGTCACGATATTTATTCCCATCGTTGGGGGTTGGCGCCTTCAATTTCTTTGGGTTTAGGAACGGATACGACGGTTGTCTTCCAATTGATGCATCTCTCTAATGATGCTGTTCCGGATTATGGTCTTCCCGTTGCGCGTCCGCCTGGTTCTGCTGTGGGGCGTCCAGTTTCAGCCTTTGGAATTCCTCGTTCTAATTGGTACGGAAAAGATCAAGATCATGACCGGACGAGTGATACAATGGAGACGATGCGCCTAATGCATCGTTTTAACTCGCATTTAAAATTGCATAATGATCTACGTTTTGGTGAGTTTAGTCGTAGTTTTGAAGCCTCTAAAGCTGTGTGTGATGCGAATTGCAATGACAACGTGCTAACAGACCCTGGCTCTGTCATGGTGGCAAGAACAACCAATGGTCAGGGAGTGCACCGCAATATTGGGGGAGGGCCAATTCCGTATAAACAATGGAGCTGGTCGGTCCAGGATGTTATATCGCTGCAAGCTGATTTTAAAACAGGATTTTTGACGCATCAGCTGATTGTTGGTGCGGATATGGAATATGTTCACGATCATCGCCATCAATATACGTTTACTAAGCCCGTTTCCGCAGCAAATTTATTAAACCCGGACCCTAATATTGGTGATGTTGGTCGTGTAAGGGCGACGGAAGCTCCGAATAATTTGACCTATTTTAGTGGGGTAGGACGGAAACCTAATAGTTCAGGATATGGTTTTGATACAGGAATATTTTTGTATGACCAAATTTGGTTTACAAAATGGCTTTCTATTAAAGGCGGCTTCCGGTGGGATCGCTGGCAAACAGCTTACAATGCGACGGGAGGAACGGCGACCCTTCCAGATATAAAAACGAAGTCTATGAAAAATGAGCCTAATCCAGATTTACATATCCCCAATACAACGGATGTGATTAATCCATCCGCTAGTTTAATCATTACGCCTAATCGTTGGCAGACATTCTATTTCACGTATTCGAGTTCTACGACCCCGACGGGCATGTATGTTACTAACGGTTCTATTCCTATCCGTCCATCCAGTGGTGGTGCTTACAATACACGCCCTGAAAGAGCGCGTTTATATGAAGTAGGAAGTAAGATGAGCCTACTTCATGATCGGCTCGGAGCCACAATCTCTCTGTTTCGTTTAGAGAAAAGTAATGCTCTGACAACAGATCCCCTATCAAGTCAGGTCATTAGTACGGGGGACCAACAAAGAAACCAAGGGTTGGAGCTTTCTCTCGGTGGAATGATTCTTCCTGGTTGGAATATCACAGCGACTTATGCTCTCTATGATCCGAAAACGACAGGATCAACAACAGCGTCTAATATTGGGAAGATGATTCAATATGTGCCGCATAATCAAGCTACGGTATGGACAGCCTATGAAGCATTTCCAGGACGGCCATGGAACTTTACTATTGGTGGTGGCCTGACATGGCGGCAAGGCGTATGGCTTGATACAGCGAATACCGAGCGTGTGCCAGCCAATGTTGAATTTGATATGATGTTTGCCCATCGGATTAACCGGCATTGGACTCTCACACTGAATGGTTACAATCTATCCAACCGATTGAACTACAATAGTCTTTTCCCAAATTACGTAACGCCCGCGCCAGGAAGAAGTTTCTTAGGGCGCATTTCGATGAATTATTAAAGATAGATGGGCCTCCCTTACATTCTTGCGATGAATGTGAGGGAGGCTAGAGTTATTTTATTGGTTCATAAGCAACCAAAGGGCCGCTATTCTGTTGCCTGAGGGGACGTGTCCCACAAAAGCATCATTACTATCGGCAACACGTCCATTATGATATGTTTTCCCTATAAATTGACCATATTGGTCCGTCACGGTTCCATTTTCATCCACGTGCCCAAGATTTACGTTTCCATTGCTGGTTACACATCCATGACGATCGATCTTTCCTGTAAAGATGATGTGATGTTGAGGGTTTGTTATGACACCTTTGTGGTCGATATGCCCTATAACCACTTTCTTTTTATTCGTGATATTTCCTGCTCTTAGGTTCCAATGAGAGATAACGTCCTGTTCCTGGGATAGGGCTGAGTATTGAGATGGAGAACCGTCTTGCCGCTCAGGAAAATTATCATGAGGCCAGGAATTGTTGGTTGGTGGGGGAGGCTGATTGTTCAATAGAACAAAGGCAGCAATCTTATCTCCTCTGGTAACGCTTCCGAGAAGAGAGCCATCGGAGGAGGTTACCTCACCATCACTATCGAGCTTTCCTATGGTCTTTCCGTATGCTTCTATATCGCCGTTAGAAGAAAAACTTACGGTACCGTATCTTCTTGAATCTATGGTGCCATTAGGGTTGATTTGCCCTACGGTGGTTCCATCGGCAGATTCTATGACGCCAAAGCTACTTAAGTTCCCTATTTTGTCAATGTTATTTGCTGTGATATTTCCTGATTCTTGCCCCCAATAATAACGAAATTGGTTGTTTTCTTGAGTAGATTCAATAATAACCGGTGCTACATTTGAGGCTGATTGTGTAGATTCTACATTATTATTTATAGCGTTATTTTCTAGAATTTCCTTTTGATGATTTACGTCTGGATGATGTTCTTCGTTTAGTTTTTGGGAATCTACGTCTGTGTGATGCTCCTCATGTGATTGTTCATGGGGTGTGTCTACATGCTGTGCTCTGTGCTGCTCTTCATGATGGACCTTTGTTGAAGGAGCTTCTTCGTGACGTTCCTCATGGTGCATTTCTGTTGCAGGAGCTTCTGCGTGATGTTCCTCATGATGGGCTTTTGTTGAAGGAGCTTCTCTGTGCTGCTCTTCATGATGGACTTTTGCTGAAGGGGCTTCTTGGTGACGTTCCTCATGGTGCACTTTTGTTGCAGGAGCTTCTGCGTGACGTTCCTCATGATGGACTTCTGTTGAAGGGGCTTCTTTGTGCTGCTCTTCATGATGGACTTCTGTTGAAGGGGCTTCTTTGTGCTGCTCTTCATGATGGACTTCTGTTGAAGGAGCTTCTCTGTGACGCTCTTCATGATGCACCTCTGGCGGAGGAGCTTCTTCATGACGTTCTTCATGATGCACCTCTGGCGGAGGAGCTTCTTCATGACGTTCTTCATGATGCACCTCTGGTGGAGGTGCCTCTTCGTGATGTTCTTCAGGAGGAGGAGGAGGAGGAGGAGGAGGTGGTGGTGGTGGTGGTGCTTCTGCATGGGGCTCTTCATGAGGGGCATCATGATGATCTGCAGTTTCCGCATGCAGGTAAAGCGGAAACATGAGAAGGCATGATGCTAGGAGGTATTTTTTCATAAAAAATCCTTTTTAAGTTAACAAGATTTTTTATTATTATTTCTCTATACATTTATTAGTGATGGATGATTAATTAGTTATTATTAATAATGTAATATTCATTTTAATTTATAAATTACATGTAATTTATAGTATTAACCAATTCTCATCATTAATTTTATTTTTAAAGGAAAGAAAGTGGCATGTATTAAAAAAGACCTTTGGTTGGGTGTGTTTTTTTAGCAACATGCCGTTTTTTTAAACTAATTTCATAAATTATGATTATTGAAGTTAAGAAGCATTTTCATTTAAGAGCGTTCTGCCTTCATTTTGGTAGTTGCGGAGCGTGGAATGAGCCGTTTTGTTCGACATTGTTTGAAGCCTGTGTCTGCGATCTTAACGTTCGGCAGCGCTGCAGGAGCACAGGCCGAGCCTGCCGCGACGATGCACAGTCGAGCTTCTACTGCAGAAGAGAGCCATGCGGATAAACAGGGGAATCCTGTTTCACAGCAGGGTTCATCACTGTCTGTAACGAGCAAAAATGTTGAAAAGCTTCATGTTATTGGTCATCCTTTCAATGTCTTGCATGCAAGCAACGATATGGGGCGAATGCCTCAGGATGTGATGCATACGGCACAGACGATTGACGTTGTTCCACGTGAATTAATGAAGCAGCAAAATGCAAAATCGTTGGATGAAGCCTTGAAGAATGTTCCGGGTATTGCGGCTTCTGTTGGTGAAGGAGCGGGTGGCCTGAATGGGGATCAGTTTCTTATTCGGGGTTTCCCGGCTCAAAACGATATTTATGAGGATGGTCTGCACGATTTTGGCGTCTATACGCGCGATAATTTTAATTACGATTCCATTCACGTCATTAAAGGCCCATCTTCTCAGGTCTTTGGTAATGGGACGACTGGTGGCGCGATTAATGCCGTTACAAAAATGCCGATGTTAAAGAATTCGATCAGTGGTGATTTTAGTGGTGGGTCAGGGAATTACTATCGAGGAACTTTAGGGATAAATCGTCAATTTGGGGAGCATAGTGCGTTTCGTATTGATGGCGTAGGCAATTCTAACAATGTGATAGGCCGTAAAGGAGTCTTTGACCATCGTTGGGGGATTGCCCCGTCAATTGCCTTTGGTTTGGGGACGAAAACCACCGTCGTTTTCCAAATTATGCATTTATCTGATAAAAGTGTGCCCGATTTTGGGGTTCCGGTGGTGCAAGCGCGCGGTTCTACCGTGGGGCGTCCCATCACAGAATATAGCGTGCCGCGTCATAACTGGTATGGAAAGGATCAAGATCGTAATAAGACGAGTGATACAATGGAAACATTGCGTCTTACGCATCATTATAACTCACATATAACGTTCCATAATGATCTGCGCTTTGGTGAGTTTAGTCGTGATTTTACGGCGTCTAAAGTTCAATGTAAGCAGGGATGTATTAACGCCCTCAACAGTGGAGATTTTGCGGCCGGGGAGATTGAGCGTACAACGCCTGGCAGCAGTGTGCCAATGCCCTATAAGCAATGGAGCTGGTCTGTCCAAAATGTTGCTTCTATGCAGGCTGATTTTCATACGGGTTTTCTAAAACATCAGCTTGTTACGGGGTTTGACATGGAATATGTCCATGATGCCCGTCATCAATATGTGTATAACAAGGCCGTTCCCCAGGCGAATTTATTGAATCCTGATTCGAGCAATGCTGGAGGGGTGTACCGTATTCCTGCAGGGAATGATCCTAAATTTATGCCGTATATCGCGGGGTTAGGGAAGAAACCCAACAGCACGGGGTATGGTTTTGATACGGGTATTTTCCTGTATGACCAGATATGGTTTGCGAAATGGATCTCCATTAAAGGTGGTTTCCGTTGGGACCGTTGGCAGAGTGCTTATCGCGTTACGGGGGGGCCGAGTAGTTTTGTTGCGAATGGGAAGACGATTGCGAACCCTGATCAACGTATTCCTAGTCGGTCAGATATTATTAATCCGACAGCGAGCCTCATTATCACGCCCAATAAGTGGCAGATGTTCTATTTCACCTATGCAAGTTCAACGACCCCTGTAGGAATGTATGTGACGAGTGGTGCGATAGCGGTTCGCCCTGGCAAAGGGGGGACATTGCCCTCGGATAAGCCCCAGCGTGCTCAGCTCTATGAAATTGGGAGCAAGATGAGCTTTTTCCATGATCGTTTAGGGGCAACAATCTCATTGTTCCGTTTGGATAAAAGCAATGCCCTTACGACTGACCCTGTCGCTGATTCAACCTTCAATACAGGAGATAGGCAGAGGAATCAGGGGTTAGAGTTATCGCTCGGCGGGATGATACTTCCTGGTTGGAATATAACGGCTACATATGCGTTGTACGATCCAAAAGTAACTTCGTCTTCAACCCCAGGAAATGTTGGCAAGAGGATTCAATATGTGCCGCATAATCAGGCGACGCTATGGTCAGCTTATGAAGCATTTCCCAATACGCCGTGGAATATAACAGTTGGCGGAGGTATTACATGGAGGCAGGGTGTGTGGCTTGATAATGCCAATACTGCTCGTGCTCCAGCGAATGTTGAGTTTGACAGTACGCTCTCTCATCGATTCAATCGCCATTGGAGTGCGTCGCTTAATGGGTACAATTTGGCGAACCGCCTTAATTATAGCAGTCTCTTTTCAGGGTATGCGACCCCCGCTCCAGGGCGTACCTTTTTGGCTCGCTTAAGTATGGATTATTAAAGAGTGCTTTGTTGAACAAAGGGAAAAGGACAATTTTATGATGCTGCATATTCCTGCTGTTCTTTCGCCAGAAGAGCTTACGTACCTACGGTCTCGTTTACAGGAGGGGGAGTGGGTTGATGGTCGAAAGACGGCCGGGGGGCAGTCAGCATCTGTCAAAAATAATCTTCAAATCCCTCCGGATAGTCCTTTAGGGCGTGAATTATCAACTTTTATTTTACGGAAGCTCGGTACAAATCCTTTGTTTAACAGTGCGGTGCAGCCTTTGCGCGTCGTCCCTCCCTTATTTAATCGATATGATAAAGGGATGTCCTTTGGAGCTCATGTTGATAACGCATTACGTCCCATTCCAGGGACAGGGCAGCGTATTCGCACAGATGTGTCGAGTACGCTGTTTATGAGCGATTTAGACGAGTATGAAGGTGGCGAGCTCGTTCTTTATGGTCCTTCGGAAGAGAAGGTCGTGCGTCTGCCAGCGGGGGATATGATTGTCTATCCTACACGGGCTCTTCATAGTGTAACACCAGTGACGCGTGGTAGCCGGTGGGCGGCTTTCTTTTGGGCGCAGTCTATGGTGCGTTCCCAAGAGCATCGCGACATACTCTTCGATCTTGATCAAACGATCATGAATTTAATGAGTCGTTTCGGTCCGGAAGATCAAGAGGTGCTCCGCCTTACAAACGTGTATCATAATTTGCAACGCAGTTGGGCAGAGCTTTAGGCCTTACATTATTTCCTTAGAAGCGTGCGGTTACATCTACATAATAGTAACCACCATTGATGCCGAGTTGTGATGTGCTCATGTAATATTTTGGAACCCCAAGATAGCGATTCCCTTTTGGGGTTTTGCTTGGGTAGGCAGCAAAGATATTATTACCGCCCAGTGTTGCGTTCCAATGACGATTGATAGCGTAGCTAACGGACAGATTGGTTGTCCATTTCGGTTTATTATGGAATTGCAGATAATTGGTCGTTGATGCGGTCGATGTGTTGTTGTTTTTATAATAAGTAAGTTGAGATGTTGTTTGTCCGTAACGAATCTCATGAAGAGAAACCGTCCAGTTGCCATCTGGAGAGAACCAATTCCCGCCAAAAATCATTTTACTACGGGGATAGGCCGTTGTGATGTAGGCGACACTGGGTGGGTTAAGGAGTGGGCTTCCATCGTCTCGTGTTGCTTGGTGTCGTAAACGAGTGCGGTTGAGATTAATGGAGACATCCCAATTTACATGACCGAAACGGCCAAAATCCGTGGGGTAATGCGCTATAATATCGAGCCCTTGTGTGCGGGTATTGGCCACATTAGCAAACCATTGTGTGGAAAGATTGTTTCCTGAGATGCCGGCAGGAAGTTGGAATCCATTGGCTGTAAGGATGGAGGCCGCCGTGCTGCCATATTGGTTCCCACCTGGGAGAATACGGCCGCGGAGATCAATTTGGTAAGCATCAACCGTTATGTTGAGTTTTTTAATTGGTTCGGCAATAATTCCGCCTTCTATATTTGTGCTTTGCTCAGCTTTAAGGCGTGTTGCGCCATGCGCTAGGGCCCCAGGTGAATTAGCGGCGATCAAACCGCGCGCAACAGTGGGAGAGATGGTTAGAGCGGAGTAATGTTCTTGCGGTAATGTGGGGGCATGAAACCCATTACTAAAGGTTCCCCGCAGGGCAAAACGCTTTGTAATATCGTAGCGAGTAGAAATTTTACCTGTTTGGGTATTTCCTACATCCGTATAATGTTCGTAACGTCCAGCCGCATCGACTTGCCAGTTTTTCGTCAGATGAGTGGCTATATCAACATAGCCAGCGACGACATCACGATTGAAGTTTCCGGCATTTTGTGAGTTGGTTCCTGAAAGGGCCAGGCTTGTCCCACCGTTATAGGTACTGTCGGGGGATCCGGTAGCAATAGAGTAGGATTCGTAACGATAAGAGGCTCCTCCGGCAAGATTGATGCTATGCGGCCATATGGATAAATGAATTTTTCGAGAGAGATCGAAGCTCGATGTCCATTGAGAATTATTATATCCCTGAACATTATTGAATTTCTGGGGCGTTTTCCCTGTTGCCTTATAGAGGGCTGTATTAGCGTCTTGTTTTAAGCCGATATTGTCAAAGTCGCGGCCATAAACACTTGATAAATCCCAGTGCCATCCAAGAAGTTTTCCCTTTAAGCCTGCGGTTACTTCAAAGTCATTTTCTTCATTGGTTTGAAGTGGGGAGTAGCCATCAGGATACAGAGCTTCATAGCCAGGATAGGCTGTTAAGGCAGAAGGCAGGCGATAGTTTTGAAAAGCTTCTGCATGGCGATGTGCGTAAGTGGCTGTCGCATAGGCTTGTAGTGTGTTGGTAATGTCATAGCCGGCGTTGATCGCGATGCTTTCACGGGTTTGTTCAGGCTGGCTTAATATTTTATTAATGGTTGTTCCTGTGCGGCTATCGGGTGCTGAACGGAAGGCATGATCTTGATGGACGAAATCGCCACCAATATGGATGAAGCCTCGATTGTTAAGATTAAACCCACCGTCTAGAAAAAGCCCTTGCTGATATCCATCTCCGTCGCTTGTAATGCCGCTATTAGAGCGCATGGTGAGACCACGGCTTTGTTTCTTAAGGATAATATTGACAACCCCTGCGACGGCATCTGAACCATATTGAGCGGAAGCGCCATCACGGAGCACTTCGATATGATCGATGGATGACATGGGGATCATGTCAATATCTGTGGGGGTGGTTCCTTGTTGTGGACCAGTATCAGCGTAAATATTGGCTGTCGTATGCCGGCGGTGACCATCGACGAGAACGAGAGTTTCGTTCGAGCTCAGACCACGAAGGCTGATTGAGTCTGTTAAAGCTCCTGTATCGAACCCACCCGTTGGAACTGTGAGAGAAGGGAGTAAGAGCTGTAAGGCATCGCGTAAAGTAGGTTGTCCCGTGCGAGCGAGTTGTTTACTGGAAACGACATCAACAGGTGCAATGGCATCCCGTGCTTTTTTTCCGAACTCGCGTGTTCCTGTAACAATGAGGTCTTCATGCCCGCCTGATGGAAGAGCATGGAGTGTGTGGTGTGATGCGGCACGATGGAGAGAGTTTTTCTTGGGAAGTTTTTTCTCAGAGGAGGCAGCCGACGCGTCTGCATTGATAACGAGCGCTGAACCTAAAAGCGATGATGTAAGAACAGCAGAAACGAGTGAAGACAGACGAGCGGTCATGGAATATCCTGCGGCGAAGGAACTCGAATTATTTCACGATGCAGGGTAGATAAAAATTGTCTGTTTCATAAATTATGAACCGCATGAAACAGTAATTAATTCAAATCACTCTACACTATTGTAAATTATCAAGAAGAAAGAATTGTGGCAATCCGCTTGTTCTTCAGAGTGTAGAGATTTTGGAACACTGTTGCTCATTTCCCTCAGCATACACTGGTGAGACAGAGGGGACCTATAAAAATCCCTGCATAACCAAGGGGATGATTATGCAGGATATGGGGATGCTGGGGCGAAAGAATGCTTATGAGGGATCTGGCTCGTGAGAAGCCTGTGTGGAAACATGTGCACGTAACCCTGACTCAGGAACTTGGATATCAATTTCAAGTGTTGAGCAGTGCTCTCCCCGGTCGAGTTTGATATTCACATTATCCTGATCAACCGTAACATGTCGTGCCAGGACTTCGAGTATCTCTCTATGGAGAGTTCGCAACAGTGTAGAATCACCCTCAGCTTCCGCTCCTCGCTCGTGAGCGAGGAGGATTTGCAGGCGATTGCGGGCGACACTACTGCTGGAGGGGCGTTTACGCGCAAAGAAGGAATCTAGAAAACTCATGAGCCCCTCTTCTTGAAAAGAAAGTCAAGAAAACCACGTTTCTCTGTCGGGATCGAGACTTTGAGGTCCTCGCCCTCAAGGCGACGCACGGCCTCGAAATATGCTTTTGCTGGAGCACTGTCTGGCGCGGCCAAGGTTACGGGCGCACCAACGTTGGAGGCTTTCAGAACATCTTCACTTTCCGGTATGACACCGAGAAGAGGGAGGGAGAGGATCTCAATAACATCGTCCACGCTCAGCATCTCGTTGCGTGCTGCTCGGGCAGGATCATAGCGTGTGAGAAGAAGATGTTTCTCGACTCGTTCTCCGCGGGCAGCGCGTGCCGTGCGGCTGTCAAGCATACCAACGATACGATCTGAATCGCGAACGGAGCTTACTTCAGGGTTAGTGACGATAACCGCATGGTCTGCATGGTGCATTGCTAGCTGAGCCCCTCGCTCAATGCCTGCGGGGCTGTCGCATAAGATCCAATCGAATTTTTCACTCAGCTCGCTCATGACACGGCTGACACCTTCAGCCGTCAGAGAATCTTTGTCACGCGTTTGGGAGGCGGGAAGGATTGAGAGCGTTTCGCATCGCTTATCACGGATCAACGCCTGATTCAGTTTAGCATCACCCTGCACGACATTAATGAGGTCAAAGACAACGCGTCGCTCAGCCCCCATAATAAGATCAAGGTTACGTAGTCCAACATCAAAATCCACGACGGCCACGTTCTGCCCATTACGTGCTAGGGCTGCCCCTAATGCCGCGGTTGTAGTCGTCTTCCCAACGCCCCCTTTTCCTGAGGTGACAACAATTATCTGAGCCATGAAATATTCAACCCTCTCCATTTTTCCAAGTAACCGTGTGCCCGATCTGGGAGAGTGTTTCGGAATAGCAACACACAGTCAATAAACAAAGCATCTCTAACAGAAAATTCTTTTAACAGACAAAAGCTTTATAAAGGTTAAAAGAATTATTCTTACGACCCAATTGACGATCGATCATCACGTAAAGGGATGAACGACAAGTTTCTCTTCTTCCAGGATAGTCTGGGTAGGTAACCCGTGCCATTCGGAAGAGATTTCATCTGAAACCATATAGAAACCGTCAATCGCTAAAAGCTCGGCTTCCATACGTGTTGTAAAAATACGCGACTGAGGGCGCCCATCGACGCCTGCGATTGCACGGCCTCGTAACGGTCCATAAACGTGGATCGACCCCCCAGCGATGATCTCAGCGCCTGAGGATACCGCCCCAAGGATAATAACATCACCATCTGGGTTCTGCACTGATTGACCAGATCGCACGGGGCCATTGACGACTAAGGGATCTTTGAGTGCTGCAGTGTGCTCTTGTGGAGGCACTGAGTCAGGAGAATCCTCTGGAAGAGAAACATTGCCTCTTGGCCGTCCACCACTGAGCTTTCCAGGCCAGTCCCAGTTTTGGAGAGCTGGCCAGTCACGATTACCGCCTTCAACACCAATGAGACGAATTCCTCGCTTTTTAAGCTCATCTTGGAAATGCGCTAGCCCTTCTGCGTCTGGTTGAAGAAGGCTTAAGTCTAGAATGATGGGCTGCCGGTTGAAGAAACCAGCGGAACGAACCATCTGGGCATCTAGCCCCCGCAACCAAGATTCAAGCGGAGCTTCTGGTGACAAGATAAGCGCGAGGAAAGAGCGTCCGCGCGCACGAATCGTTATGGCCTCAGGCTTTGCGTCTATCGCTTGATCAGAGCTGATACCATTATGTGGCTGTAGAGAAGGTGAGGAATCAGACATGAGGCACCGTTTACCACTCTATTATAGGTATGTCACCGGAAGTCTCTTGTTTTGGACCCCCAGAGTGTTTTAGAAGAAGACCATGCGTATACTGCATCATCTTCCTTTGTCTCCGCAATCTCGCTTGGCACGTCTTTTGCTCGGTGAGAAGCGTTTGCCGTGCGAATTAGTCGTTGAAAAAGTATGGGAGCAAAATGATGCTTTCCATGCTCTTAATCCGGCAGGTGAAGTCCCTGTTTTGGTGGAAGATAGCGGAATTGTCGTGCCAGGAGCACGTGTTATCTGCGAGTATCTTGAGGATGTTTATCCCGATACGTTGTTGCTTGGACGGACGGTTGGAGAACGTGTTGAAGTTCGCCGGTTGTTAGATTGGTTTGATCGCCTTTTTCAGCAGGAAGTGACAGTCAATCTTTTAGGTGAGAAGGTCGAGAAGCGGCTTTTTGGTCAAGGGCATCCTGATGGGAATGTATTGCGTAATGGCTATAAGCACTTACGCTTTCATTTAGACTATATTGGATACCTTGCAGAGACGCGTAACTGGCTCGCTGGGCCTTCGTTATCTGCGGCAGATTTTGCTGCTGCGGCGCATCTTTCAACATTGGATTTCTTGGGTGATATTAACTGGCGTCATGCGCCGTCTGTGCGTGATTGGTATGCGAGGGTTAAGTCGCGCCCGTGCTTTCGTCCACTGTTAGAAGATAAAATGAGTGGCATTGTGCCCCCGCCTTACTATAAAGATCTCGACTTCTAAGATATTTGAGACGGTAAGTTGTTGGGTATATGAACGCCCCTGTTCTCTTGTCGATAGAGAGCAGGGGTTTTTCGTGCGGGGTTAGTAATCACTATGGTACATAGAAAGCACCTTCAGCCATGGGATGTGTTGGTGATCGGGGCTGGGGCTGCTGGGATGATGGCGGCGTCTGTAGCAGGGAAACAAGGTGCACGTGTCGCACTATTGGATCACGCGGACGAACCCGGGAAAAAAATCCTTATTTCTGGCGGAGGGCGGTGTAACTTCACTCATTTAGAGACGAGTTGGGAGCGGTATCACTCCTTAAATCCACGCTTTTGTCAGTCTGCGTTTGCACGTTATGGGGCTCAAGATTTTCTTGCGCTCGTTGAGCATTATAAAATTGCATGGCATGAAAAATCTCCAGGGCAGCTTTTTTGTGACGGGCCAGCCAGTCAGATTGTTGCGATGCTTCAAGCCGAATGTCGGGCAGGGGATGTAACATGGTATTTGCGTCATGCTGTACAACAAGTGACTCATGACGGTCATGTTTTTTCCATTAAAACCTCACATGGAGAAATGAGCGCGCACACTGTTATTCTCGCCAGTGGTGGTTTAGCCGTGCCCAAATTAGGGGCGAGTGACTTATCGTTACGTATAGCAAAACAATTTGGACTTAATATTATTCAGCCGGCCCCAGCTCTTGTGCCATTATGCTTGGCCGAGCCTTTTCCTGACCTGGCTGGAGTATCGCTTCCCGTAACGACATCATTGGGGAAAAAGGGTGTAAAGTTTACGGATGGGATGGTCTTTACCCATCGTGGGTTATCGGGGCCCGCTATTTTACAAATTTCGTCTTATCGTGATGCAGGTCAGAAGGTACGCATTAACCTTTTACCTGGGCATGATATTTTAGCTGAAATGCAAGCTGCGTGTCAGCGGCGCCCTCGTGCGCAAGCGGCAGCCTTGATGGAGGCGTTGCCCGCACGATTGGCACGTCATTGGGCACAGTCAATGATGGATAAACGACCTTTGGCGGAGCAGCCTGGACGGGCTGTAAGAACGCTAGCAGAACGTTTGGCACAATGGGAGGTTATTCCAAGTGGCACTGAGGGGTATGCTAAAGCCGAAGTGATGAAGGGTGGGATTGATACGCGACAACTTTCGTCACGCAGTATGGAGGTTCAGACGGTGCCAGGCCTATACGCGATTGGTGAGGCTGTTGATATGACCGGTTGGCTTGGGGGGTATAATTTCCAATGGGCATGGTCCAGTGGTGTGGCTGCGGGTTTGGCTGCTGCTGAGCGGTCTAGGGTTTTATGAGGTCGTAACACGGGTTTGGCTGCCTAATAGTGCGTTTTATACAGATATGTAACTTCGTGTATGAGCATTAATGCTTTATTAGTGATCATCTTATTAGGCGCTAGGAAATCAGATAATAAAGAGGCTCTATTTTTTAAGTCATTCTGGTTGGTTTCGTAAAATAGGAAAAGACCGGTAGAGAGAATACCACAGGAGGTGAGATGTCCGGGAGTAGGGCAATGCGTGAGAGAGAGGCTGATGTGATGCGTTTATTGCTGGTTGAAGATGATGATAGTCTTGCCGCAGAAATTATTGCAGACCTTCAAGGGCGTGGTTACGAGGTTTATCGTGCCGAAACGGGGGCAGAAGGGCTTGAAATGGCTCGGAAGATCCAGTTTGATCTTCTCGTTGTCGACCGGATGCTGCCGGAGTTGGATGGGCTGAGTGTCCTTGAGACATTACGCCAAGAAGAATATACGGTGCCTGTATTGGTGCTCTCTGCACTCTCTGCCGTCGGTGATCGTGTGAGCGGTTTAAAAGCCGGTGGCGATGATTATTTAACAAAGCCGTTTGCGATGGAAGAGTTGGCGGCGCGCTTAGAGGCATTGTTACGACGTCCTATGCATGGGCGGAGCTCGACCTTAAGAGTAGGCCCTCTGGAAATGGATTTGATTGAGCGGCATGCACAGCGTGATGGACGTGATATCGAGTTGTTGCCGCGAGAATTTCGTTTGCTGGAATATATGATGCGGCGTCCTAATATGGTGCTAACGCGTACGATGCTTTTGGAAGATGTGTGGAATTATCGTTTTATTCCACAGACCAATCTTGTTGATGTACATATAGGGAAATTACGCCGCAAAGTTGATGCTCCGGGAGAGGAGCCTTTGATTGAAAGTATTCGCGGCGTAGGGTTCCGTTTGCGTGTTCCGGATTGATTTATTTCGTACAGCGACATTTCGTCTAACATTAGCTTTAGTTGCGGTTATTGTACTGGGCATGGGGCTGCAGCTCGTGTTGCTTTATGGGCAGATGAGCGCTTACGAGCAGTTGCGAGCAAGTAGTTTGTTGCATCGATCAGCTGCTGTGCTTGTTCAGGAGGAGCCTAAGGCGCTTGAGGTAAAGCTCCAGGAGAGAAGCACGAATGAATTACGTGTTATCTTGAATGGTGCCGCGTTGTTTGACCGCAACCATAATCATATTGCGGGCGATATTCGGAAATGGCCGCCTGGGTTACGCCTCACTTCGGAGATGCAGTCGCTTCCAATGAAGCTGCCAGATGGATCGCAAGTAGAAATGCGATTTCTGGCCGTAGAAGTCTTAGGGCCCAAATCGCAAAATGACCGTATTTTAGTATTGGCACGTTCTCAGCATTTGGCTGATGAAATGCGTTTTATTGCGTGGCACGTTGCTCTGCTATCTGTCTTACCTGTCGTGGTTTTTGCGTTAATTGCAGGAATTTTCTTAAGTCAACGCGCATTGGCAAGAGTGCAAAATATTCATCAAGCTATTGAGAGAATTATGAAAGGAGATGTCCATGAACGTCTCCCGGTTGGGCGTGGTAATGACAGCTTGGTAAAGTTGTCCGTGTCGGTCAATCATATGCTTGATCGTCTGGAGCAATTAATGGGTGAAATGAGGGATGTTGGTAATGACATTGCTCATGATTTGCGCACCCCTTTAGCGCGCGTTCAAGCGCGGTTGGATAGAACCGCAGGGCTATCCTCTTCCCTTCCAGTGCAGCAGGGAGAGCAGCTGGATAAAATGCTTGGGCAGTGCCGACGTGACCTTGAACAGTGCTTTTCGATCATAACGGCAATATTACGGATAGGCGAAATTGAGAGTGGTCAACGGCGTGCTGGATTTTCGGCGATGGCACTAGGGCCGCTGGTGGCGGATTTGGTTGATTTGTATGAGCCTATTGCTGAGGATCGGGGGATTGCCGTTGATGTGACAGGGGATGAGGTCACGACCCCGATTTTTGGGGATGTTGATTTATTAGGCGAGATTCTTGCAAACCTTCTCGACAATGCCATCAAGTTCACCCGGAAAGGGGGATGGATTCGCATTGCCGTTGGGGTGCGTCATGATGACCGTGTGTTTCTTGAAGTCAGTGATACGGGAATCGGTATCGCGGCTGAGGATAGAGACGCTGTGTTGGGCCGTTTTTATCGTGCTGATAAAAGTCGGCATATACCGGGAAGTGGGCTTGGCCTTAGTCTTGTTGCGGCGATTGTGCGGTTACATAATGCTGTGTTGGATATTGAGTCGAATGTTACGGAGACCTCATCGTCAGGCACAACTTTCCGGGTAATCTTCCCTGTTTTTTCTGGCCAGAATATGACCCTTTGAGGAGAAGGGGTCTTTAGGTGTGTAAAATTCTTTTCAATGGAAAAGGCATTCTTTCTTTTGCCGTGCGGCCTTATAGGTCGTTAATATGTCTGTCGATGTGAGTGAAACTCTTGAGGGGGTTGCTTTGTCATTGTGATGACATGTTTTGACGAGAGTCAGTTGGTGAGATTGTTCGCAAAGGAGTGATGCTGCGTGAGGATAACGACGGGCCGGGGAGAGCGAAGGATGCAGGTGGTTACCTATGGCGGTGATGTCGCCTGATGAACGCTATTGTCGTTACGGCATTGCGCCGCCCGTATACGTTCGTCGTTTTGTCGATTGTCATCGTTATTTTTGGTATTCGAGCCATCTTGGGAACACCGACAGATGTTTTTCCAAGTATTAAAATTCCTATCGTCGCAGCTGTTTGGTCCTATACAGGCCTTATGCCTGAGGAAATGTCAGGGCGTATTGTCTATTATTATGAGCGAACACTAACAGCGACGGTTAGTAATATCGAGCATATTGAAAGTAGCTCTTACTACGGCCGCGGTGTGGTGAAGATTTTTTTCCAACCCGGTACGAATACAGCAGTTGCTCAAACGCAGATTACCTCTGTATCGCAAACAGTTATTAAGCAGCTACCTACAGGCGCGACACCTCCGCTTATTATTGCGTTAGATGCTTCCTCCGTTCCTGTGCTGACCTTGCAGGTTAATAATCCGAACATGTCGAGTTCGGAAATTTATAATATGGCGTCTAACCTCATCCGTCCTGAATTGGTTTCGGTGCCGGGAACTGCAATACCGAGCCCTTATGGTGGTATCGCGGCTGACATCATGGTGGATATTGATCCGACCAAATTGCTGGCTCATCGGCTTTCTCCTGTGGATGTCGCGACGGCTCTTAACCAGCAAAATATTGTGTTACCGGGCGGGGATCAAAAAGTTGGTGCACAGGATTTAATGGTGCGTACCAACTCATCGCCTATGGATATTGATGCTTTTAATCGAATGCCCATCAAGCAGGTTGGGAACTCGGTCATATATTTGCGTGATGTTGCATGGGTGCATAAAGGCGGCCCTCCACAGATGAATGCCGTTTTGGTGCGTGGGCATCAATCCGTTATGATTGTTGTGCTCAAGAGTGGGAATGCATCCACATTGGATGTTGTGAGTGGGATTAAGAAGATCCTACCAGATGTTCAAAAGACCTTACCCAAAGGCACAACGATGAGTATCTTAACGGATGCTTCGAGCTTCGTGAAAGAGTCTGTTATTGACGTTGTGCGTGAGATGATTACCGCCGCACTTCTAACCAGTTTGACGGTCCTCCTTTTCTTGGGCTCGTGGCGGTCAACGTTGATTGTTGCGACCTCCATTCCTTTGGCCATGCTTTCGGCTCTTATCGGGCTGAGTATAGCAGGGCAGTCGATTAACGTGATGACGTTGGGTGGATTGGCTCTAGCGGTTGGTATTCTCGTTGATGATGCAACAGTGATGATTGAGAATATTGATGCCCATTTGCATATGGGTAAAGAGCTTGAACATGCCATCATTGATGCTGCGAACCAGATCGTTATCCCGACATTTGTTTCCACGACATGTATTTGTATTGTGTGGTTACCTTTGTTCGAGTTGACCGGTGTCGCGGGATGGCTCTTCATGCCGATGGCTGAAGCCATTATTTTTGCGATGATTGCGTCATTTATTTTGTCACGAACCCTTGTTCCGACGATGGCGAACTGGTTGCTTGCAGAGCAGGTAAGGCAGCAAAGAGACCCCAACGCACAGAAGAAAAATCCTGGTTTTTTCGGTCGGTTTCAGAGAGGGTTTGAGGCAGGGTTTGAGCGTTTCCGAGGAGCCTATCACAATGTTCTGACAAGCCTTGTGAATATACGGAGACGCTTTATAGCGATCTTTATGCTGGGCTCGGTGTCATCGCTCCTGCTTTTGCTCTTTGTTGGGCAAAATTTCTTTCCTGAAGTTAAGTCAGGCACGTTGCAGATGCATATGCGCGCTCCTATAGGTACGCGTATTGAAGAAACGGCTAAAATTAATGGGTTAGTAGAGCGTAGGATACGTCAGCTTTTGGCGGGACAAGTTGAAAGTGTCGTGAATAATTGCGGTCTTCCCATGAGTCAGCTTAACCAGGCGATGGTTCCATCCCCAACAACGGGTGCGCAAGATTGTGATATCACCATCCAGTTGAAGAATGATGAGAGCCCCATTCCGGAATATCGCCGTCTTCTCCGTCGCGGGCTGAATGACTCTTTCCCGGGGACTGTATTTACATTCCAACCGGGGGATCTCACATCTAAGATTCTCAATTTTGGTCTCCCATCTCCTATTGATGTGCAGGTGGTTGGCCGTAATCTGCAAGATAACTATGCTTTTTCTGTAAAGTTGGCGCAGAAATTACGTCACATCACGGGGGTAGCTGATGTTACGGTGCAGGAGCCAATGACGCAGCCTACGCTGCTGATTAATGCCCATCGTAGCTTTGCTATTGGTACCGGGGTGACGGAGCGTGATGTTGCCTATAATGCCTTGGTGACATTGTCGGGAAGTGCCCAGGTTGGTCAGACTTACTATCTGAACTCTCAAGGGACGTCCCAGCTTATTGATGTTCAGACACCGGCCAATTATTTGCAGACGCTCAATGACCTTGAAAAGGTGCCCGTGGACCGTGGTGATGGGAACCCTCAAAATCAGATAATGCAGCTTTTGGGTGGGGTGAGCCATTTTGTGGAGACAGGTACACCAGCTGAGGTTTCTCACTATAATATCATGCCTGTTTTCGATATCTATGCGAGCCCAGAAGGGGTAGACCTGGGAACAATATCTCGGCAAGTTAATAAGATTGTAGCGCAAGAGCGTGCTTTTTTGCCGCACGGTTCGGGCATGGTCGTCCGTGGTCAAGCCGTGACAATGAACGGTGCGTATAGCCAATTAATTGGTGGTCTCGCTCTGTCTATTGCGTTGGTTTATCTCATTATCGTCGTGAACTTCCAATCATGGTTGGATCCGTTTGTGATCGTTATGGCTCTGCCTGGGGCGTTGGGAGGTATTGCCTGGAGCTTGTTCCTTACGCATACGACATTATCCGTGCCTGCTTTGACGGGAGCGATCATGTGTATGGGAACCGCAACAGCAAACGCTATTTTGGTTGTTGCTTTCGCGCGTGAGCGTTTAGAAGAGCATGGGGATGCGATTAAAGCCGCTCTTGAAGCAGGGTATGAGCGTATTCGTCCTGTTATGATGACTGCATTGGCAATGATGATCGGGATGATCCCCATGTCGATCAGTAACTCTTCCAATGCACCGCTCGGTAAGGCGGTGATCGGTGGACTGATGGTTGCAACGGTTGCAACCTTACTTTTTGTCCCCTGTGTCTTTGCCGTTATGCATGAAAAATCCAATAAACCGACATCTAGAAAAACAGCGCTTCAAGAAGGGGGCCGTCCGTGAGTTCTTCGTCTCAGCTACCTCAAGGTCGTTCTCCGAAACGGACGCGTTTCATCGTCTTGCTTATTATTGTTGTCATTATTGTGCTTGTTGGGTGGGGGCTCATTCAGCGTGCTCTCGATACAAGAGAGATAAAACAAGAGACGGAAGATGGGGCAATTCCACGTGTTGCGTTGGTTTACCCGCAGCCAGGCCCCAAGGTTCGACAAGTCGATCTGCCTGCTAATTTGGCGGCATGGTATGAAGCCCCAATTTATGCGCAGGTCTCCGGCTACGTTAAGATGTGGTACAAGGATTATGGTGCACGTGTGAAACGGGGAGATCTTCTGGCAGAAATCAGTACTCCTAGTTTGGATGCACAATTTGCGGCGGCGAAGGCACATTATGACGTTGTGATGGCACGTTACCGTTTAGCCTTAATAACCACCCGACGGTGGACAGCTTTGCGCGGTACTCAAGCCGTTTCTCGTCAGGAAGTGGATGTACAGGCGGCGAATGCAGCAGCACAAAAGGCAGAGCTTGAAGCGGCCTTCCATGATGTTGAGCGTTTTCAGGCTTTAGAGAATTTTAAAAAGATTGTTGCGCCATTTGATGGAATTGTGACGTCGCGTTTGGTTAACGTTGGGGATTACGTCAATCCTGCCGGGGGTAATTTAAGCGCTCGGGGGTCCATTGCAGAATTATTCTCTGTTGCGGATGTTCATCGTATCCGTGTTTTCGTGTCAGTCCCACAAGACTTTGCGAGTGTTATCTCGCCTAAAATCACAGCTGACCTCAGTGTTCCTCAGTATCCTGGACGAAAATTCAAAGCGGAATTTCTGGCAACAGCGAGGGCGTTCAATTCTGCTACGCGTACTGTGACGACAGAATTATCCCTGAATAATGATGAAGATATGCTTTGGCCGAATTCCTATGCAACAGCCCATATTATGGCCCCTGGGGATCCTTCCATTTTGATTATCCCAACCAATGCACTGCTCTTCCGTGCTCAAGGGATGCAGATAGCGAAAGTGATTAATAACCACATTCATCTACAGAATGTGCAGGTCGGGGTGAACTTTGGTCTTACAAGCCAGATATTGAGTGGCTTGAGTGTGCATGACCAAATCGTAGCAAACCCTACAGCGGATATGTTGGAGGGGGATGCGGTGCACGTTGTTCCTGCTACGCGGGGATATAATGAGCAACCCAAACTTCCCCAATTGCAGGATAAGCCTTTGAGCAATGATAGCCCGGGCGATTTGCGTCGTGCTGGTGCTATGGCTCCGGAAGAAGAAGAGCCTATTGAGAGTAATCACCCCTCACCATCAGCGGGGAATGATGGGAGCAATGATCAATCCAAACCAGTACAGGGAAGGGGGCACTAATGGCGGCGCGTAATTGGCTCCGTAAAAGTGCTCTTTTAATAGGGGGGATGAGCTTTTTATTGGCGTCGTGTGATCTTGCACCGACTTATCATCCTCCACATTTGATTTATCCTAATGGGTGGAGTGGTCAAGGAATCATGCGCGACGCACAGCCTGCCGATATGGTGCAGCGCGGGCGTTGGTGGGAAGTATTGCAAGATCCCTTGTTAAATCAACTCGAGACGAAGCTCCTTAGTAGCAATCCTGATTTGCAGGCCGCGGCTGAAGCCTTCACACAAGAGCGAGATATTGCTCGGGAAACAGAAAGCCAGCTCTACCCTCAAATATCAGGGTCGGGGCGTATGAGCCGCAATAAAAGCTCAAGGAGGCGCCTCTATTTAAGCCGCAACAGTACATCACCCATTTATGAATCAAATGTGATGTATAGTGGGGCAGCAACGTGGGAACCAGATTTCTGGGATTCTATTCGTAACTCTACGCGCATGCAGAAGAATATGGCCCAAGCGAGTGCTGCAGAATATGCACTGACGCGATTGAGCCTTGAGGCAGAATTGGCGTCTCACTATGTAGCTCTACGTGGGCTTGATGCACAGCTTGCTGTTTATGCCGATTCCATTCGTTACTTCCAAGATGCTGTTGAGATAACGCGCCTTCGTCAAGGGGGAGCTATTGGTGATGGGTTGGATGTATCGCGTGCGGAAAATCAACTTTATGCGGCACAAGCCGGACAGAGCCGACTATTGGCACAGCGGCAGGTAGAGGAGCATGCGATTGCCGCCTTATTAAACACGGTGCCAGCAGGTTTTCATATCGAACCGATCAATGATGTAAGAATGCATTTTGCGACCGTGCAGATTAAGACCGGTCTTCCCTCAACACTATTGGAGCGTCGTCCAGATATTGCGATGAGTGAGCGACAAATGGCGGCAGCGGCTCGTTCTATCGGGGTGTCACGTGCGGCCTTTTATCCGCATATTACATTCAGTGCGACGGGTGGATTTGAAGATAGCGGGTTCGATCTGGCAAGTATTTCGCGGGCCTTTTGGACTGTCGCGGTTCAAGCTGTAGAGCCTTTGTTTACAGGAGGTATGCGCCGGGCTGCCCTCCAACGGGCTTGGTCGCAATATCGAGAAAGGGTTGATGACTACCGCTCTGTCGTGCTGGGTGCTTTTCAAGATGTTGAAGATGGTATCAGTCAGACACGTCTTTTTCATCAAGAGCAATTGCAACAAAAACGGGCCGTTGAGGCTGCTTTGCGAACACAAAGCATGACGATGTCCCTCTATACAGGAGGGTTGACGAACTATTTGGATGCTCTCGTTGCGCAGCAGGATGCATTACGTGCTCGATTGCTTGAGGTTCAAGCGCAGATGTCGCAAATCCAAGCGACGGTTCGTTTGGTAAGAGCTCTTGGTGGAGGCTGGGATTCAAGCGTTCTACCGAAAGTGAATGAAATAGATCCGTTTGGTCCTTTCCAATATGATAACCTCCATCATGCGCGTGCTGCGGGAGAGGTTCCTGTTAAGGGACAGGGGAAAGAGAATGGATTGGAACCGTCGAAGGAAGATAGTGATTTGACGGGGCATGATATAGGGCATCCTTAAAGGCTATTCTTGACAGTATGCCCAAATCGGTCTAGGGGAGCCATCCATGTCGAACGCGGGAGGGGGCTATTGGTTGGCCTCCGTATAGACCGCGGTTCGGGAACTAAAAATTAGGGAGTCCCGGATATGGCCAAAAAAGTTGTTGGCTACATCAAGTTACAGATTCCGGCTGGTAAGGCGAATCCGTCTCCACCAGTTGGTCCCGCGCTCGGTCAGCGTGGTCTGAACATCATGCAATTCTGTAAAGAATTTAATGCTAAGACGCAGAGTCTTGAGCCAGGTATGCCGATTCCAGTCGTCATCACGGCCTATGCGGATCGCACTTTTACCTTCATCACGAAGACTCCGCCAAACACCTACTTTCTTCTGAAAGCAGCGAAGATCACCAAGGGTAACTCTGAGGTCGGTAAGACGGCTTCTGTTGGTTCTGTAACGGTGGCTCAGCTTCGTGAGATCGCAGAAACCAAGTTCAAAGACATGAACGCGAATGACATTGATGGGGCTGTCCGTATGTTGGCAGGTTCTGCAAAGTCAATCGGTCTCGATGTGGTGGAGGGCTAAGACTGTGGCAAAAAATAAGCGTTTAGCCGCTCTGCGTGCCAAGGTAGACAGCAACAAGGTATATCCTCTGACAGAGGCTGTTTCTTTGGTAAAAGGTAATGCCGTTGCGAAGTTCGATGAGACCATTGAACTTTCTGTTGGCTTGGGTGTTGACCCACGTCATGCGGACCAGATGGTAAGGGGACTGATTTCTCTGCCAAATGGTACGGGTAAGACATTGCGCGTTGGCGTTTTTGCACGAGGCGCTAAAGCTGAGGAAGCTTTGGCTGCTGGCGCAGAAGTCGTAGGTGCAGAGGACCTTGCCGAAAAAATTCAGGCTGGTGAGCTGAATTTTGATCGCTGCATTGCAACGCCTGATATGATGGCTCTTGTTGGTCGTCTGGGTAAGATCCTTGGTCCACGTGGTCTGATGCCAAACCCACGTTTGGGGACCGTGACAATGGATGTTAAGGGTGCTATTGCGGCAGCTAAATCCGGGCAGGTTGAATATCGTGCAGAGCGTGCCGGTATTGTTCATGCTGGGGTTGGTAAAGCGTCCTTTGACGAAGCTAAGCTGGTTGAGAATATTAAAGCGTTGATTGATGCTTTGCAGAAGGCTCGTCCTTCTGGTGCTAAGGGTACATATCTCAAGAATGCTTCACTAACGTCCACGATGGGGGTTGGTGTTCGTTTGGATGTGACGAATTTAGAGGGTTAACAGTCTAATAGGAATCGCCGCCTTCGGGTGGTGTCGGGGAGGTGTTCATGCTTCCCCTTCCTGTCCAAGAGCGCACGTAACGGTCGTTTTAATGCTTCGAAAGAAGCGCGGGTGTCAGACGGGTGAGGTCGTATTTTCATGTATTTTATAGTGCATGGTGCGGGTTCCCTTCTATGGACAGGCGAGCGGATCTCGTTGTGAGGAGATATTCTCGGGGCGAGATCTATGGGTAACTTAGTTTGAGTGATCAGACTGACGAGGAGACAGGTTTTGGACCGTACGGAAAAACGGGCCTTTGTCGAGTTCCTCACAAACGTGTTTGGTAGCACGTCGACGGTGATTGTCACCCATAATAAAGGGTTGACCGTTGCAGAGGCGACAGAGCTGCGTCAGCGCGTTCGTGCAGTGGGAGCGACATATAAGGTTGCGAAGAACCGGCTGGTCAGCCGTGCTCTGGATGGGACCCAGTTCGACGGCCTAGAGCCGCTGTTCAAAGGGCCGACTGCCATTTCATGGGCAGACGAGCCAGTTGGCGTGGCGAAGGTGTTGGTCGAGTTCGCCAAGAAGAATGAGAAGTTGGAGGTGCTTGGTGGCGCCCTTGGTAACCAGGTGCTTGACGCCAATGGAATCAAGGCTCTTGCCGAGTTGCCATCTCTGGATGAACTGCGTGGCCAGTTGGTTGGTATGATCAGTACCCCAGCAACACGTCTTGCAGTCCTCAGTCAGGCTCCGGCCGCCCAGCTTGCTCGTGTTCTTGGTGCCTATGCCAGAACCGGCGACAAGGAAGCCGCTTAATTAACTTAGGTTCCCTTTTTGTGGGGGGCCTGTTTAACATGCATTTATAGAGGAAAATACCATGGCCGACCTGGCGAAATTGGTTGACGAACTATCCGCTCTTAGCGTTCTTGAAGCTGCTGAACTTTCCAAGCTTCTAGAAGAGAAATGGGGCGTTTCAGCGGCTGCTCCAGCTGCTGTTGCTGCTGCTCCTGTCGCTGCTGCTGAAGCTGCTGTTGAGAAGACAGAATTTGACATCATCTTGGCAAAAGCTGGTGACAAGAAGATCAACGTTATTAAGGAAATCCGTGGCATTACAGGTCTTGGCCTGAAGGAAGCTAAGGATCTCGTTGAGGGTGCTCCAAAGACCGTTAAGGAAGGGGCAACCAAGGAAGAAGCTGATAAGATCAAGAAAGCTCTTGAGGATAACGGCGCTACAGTCGAAATCAAGTAAGAGTCGATCTAAAGCGGCCTTTGATATCAAAAGGTTGCTGAAGGTAGGTGGGCGGGTGCTGCATAGCGGTCCCGCCCCATTTGCCGTTGACGGGAAAAGCGCTTATATAATGAAGCGTTTCGTTATGCGTCACAGATATGGATAAATCAGCCGTTCAAGTCGTCTGACGTTTTGGCAGAGTTCTTTATAGATTTTATGCCAGACGAAGGCGGGCGACTCGGAGGTCTGGTGCAGGGGCAGGATGAGATGAACGCGATCACAAAATCGTTCACAGGGCGTAAGAGGATCCGCAAGAGCTTCGGGCGTATTCCCGAAATTGCGCCGATGCCAAATTTGATTGACGTGCAGCGAGCTTCTTATGAGGCTTTCTTGCAAATGAATATTCGCCCTGAGAGCCGTGAAATGGCTGGCCTTCAGGAGGTATTCCGTTCTGTTTTTCCAATTCATGATTTTGCTGGTCGTGGGCGACTGGATTTTCAGTATTATGAATTTGAAGAACCAAAATATGACGTTGAAGAATGCATTCAACGTGGTTTGACATATGCGGCGCCGCTGAAGGTTGTTTTACGTCTGACGACGTGGGATATCGACGAGGATACAGGGTCTCGTTCTATTCATGATTTGAAAGAACAGCCTGTTTACATGGGTGATATGCCACTCATGACCGATAACGGTACGTTCATTATTAACGGAACTGAGCGTGTTATCGTTTCTCAGATGCACCGTAGCCCTGGTGTTTTCTTTGATCATGATAAAGGTAAGACACATTCGTCAGGTAAATATCTTTTTGCCGCACGTGTGATTCCTTACCGTGGGTCATGGTTGGATTTCGAGTTTGACGCGCGTGATATCATCCATGTTCGTATTGACCGTAAGCGGAAATTGCCCGTCACGACCCTGCTTTATGCCTTAGAAGGGGAAAACTCTCGTAAGGCTCGCGAGGCGAAGCTCGCGGCTGGTGGTGATGTTGATATCCTTGAAGTAAGCGGCATGGATGAGGATGAGATCCTCTCGAGCTTCTACGGTATCGTGCCGTTCACACGTGCAGGGAATGAGTGGGCGCGTCCATTTGATCCTGATGCATTCCGTGGTCTAAAATTGCTGAGCCCCTTGGTGGATGCGGACACTGGAGAAGTGGTTGCTGAGGCCGGGACAAAGTTAACAGCACGCGTTGTAAGAAAAATTGCAGAGAAAACGCGTGTTGTGCATGTTGGTCGCCTGGATATCTTAGGCCGTTTCATTGCTCATGACTTGGTGAATGAGCAGACGGGTGAGATCTATGCGGAAGCGGGTGAAGAGTTAACAGAAGAAAATCTGACAGCTCTAGAAGAGTTGGGTCTGACAGAGCTGCCCATTCTTGCGATTGATGGGGCGCACGGCCCTTGGATCCGCAATACATTGATGGCGGATAAGAATACGTCGCGTGAAGAAGCATTGATCGATATTTATCGTATCATGCGTCCGGGTGAGCCCCCAACGCGCGAAACGGCGGAAGCTATGCTGCGTGGTCTGTTTTTTGAGTCAGATCGCTATGATCTTTCTGCTGTCGGCCGTGTGAAGATGAATATGCGTCTCGATGTAGATGCTCCCGACACACTTCGGACATTGCGTAAAGAAGACATCATCCGCACGGTTAAGGTTCTTTGTGATCTTAAGGATGGGCGTGGTCAGGTTGATGATATTGATAATCTAGGAAACCGTCGTGTTCGCTCCGTCGGCGAGTTGATGGAGAATCAGTATCGTATTGGTTTGCTTCGTATGGAGCGTGCCATCCGCGAGCGTATGGGGTCTGTGGATATTGACACGGTCATGCCACATGATCTGATCAACGCGAAACCAGCAGCGGCGGCTGTGCGTGAGTTCTTTGGTTCTTCGCAGCTTAGCCAGTTCATGGATCAGACCAATCCGCTCTCAGAAGTAACGCATAAGCGTCGTCTATCGGCCTTGGGGCCGGGTGGTCTTACGCGTGAGCGTGCGGGCTTTGAGGTGCGTGACGTTCATCCAACGCACTATGGACGTATCTGCCCGATTGAAACGCCTGAAGGGCCAAATATTGGGTTGATTAACTCGCTGGCAACGTATGCGAAGGTCAATCAATACGGATTTATTGAAACGCCTTATCGCCTGGTAAAAGATGGTGTTCTTCAAGATGGTTGGAAATATCTTTCCGCCATGGAAGAGGAACGGCTGATTGTTGCACAGGCCGATGCGAAGCAGCAGGATGGTCGCTTGGTTGACGAGCTTGTAGCTGTTCGTCAGACAGGTGACTTCCGCTTGGTGCCGCCGGCTCAAGTAACAGCGTGCGACGTTTCACCAAAGCAATTGGTTTCTGTCGCTGCTGCATTGATCCCGTTCCTTGAGAACGATGACGCGAACCGTGCGCTCATGGGATCCAACATGCAACGTCAGGCTGTGCCATTGGTGCGTGCTGATGCGCCGTTGGTAGGGACTGGAATGGAAGGCCCAGTTGCTCATGACTCCGGTGCTGCTATTGTTGCGAAGCGTGGCGGTATCGTAGATCAGCTTGATGGTGCGCGTATCGTTATTCGTGCGACCGATGAAAACGGCTCTACCCAAGGTGTCGATATTTATCGTTTGCGCAAATATATGCGCTCTAACCAGTCAACATGTTTGAATCAACGTCCTTTGGTGAGGGTTGGTGATCGTGTTGGCGCGGGTGATATTATTGCTGATGGTCCGTCTACAGAGTTGGGCGAATTGGCGTTAGGGCGTAACGTTCTGGTCGCCTTTATGCCGTGGAATGGGTACAACTTTGAAGATTCCATCCTGATTTCTGAGCGTATTGCGCGTGATGACATCTTTACTTCAATTCATATTGAAGAATTTGAGGTCATGGCTCGTGATACGAAGCTTGGACAGGAAGAGATTACGCGCGATATTCCTAACGTCGGTGAAGAGGCTCTTCGGAATCTTGATGAGGCGGGGATCGTTTACGTCGGTGCCGAGGTCAATCCTGGGGACATCCTCATCGGTAAAGTGACGCCTAAGGGTGAAAGCCCAATGACGCCAGAGGAAAAACTCCTGCGAGCCATCTTCGGTGAAAAAGCGTCAGATGTGCGTGATACCTCATTGAAATTGCCACCAGGAACGAGTGGTACAGTTGTCGATGTGCGTGTCTTCTCCCGCCGCGGTGTGGATAAAGATGAGCGTGCGATGGCGATTGAGCGCGCAGAGATTGAGCGTTTGGCAAAAGATCGTGATGACGAGCGTTTGATCCAGGAGCGTAGTTTCTTTAGCCGATTGCGCGAGCATTTGCTTGGTCAGAAGGCGGCTGCAGGTTTCAAGGGTATTCGTGCAGGGACGGATATTACGCCGCAAGTGCTGGATGAGCACCCACGTCGTGCATGGCGTAATATTCCGGTGGCAGATCCGGCTGTAAGTGCCGAGTTGGAAACGCTGTGCCGTGAGTTTGATGAAGCCGTACGCTCTATCAATGGCCGCTTTGACAACAAGGTTGAGAAGCTTCAGCGAGGTGATGAATTGCCTCCTGGCGTGATGAAGATGGTAAAAGTCTTCATTGCTGTGAAGCGTAAGCTTCAGCCGGGCGATAAAATGGCGGGTCGTCACGGGAACAAGGGTGTGGTTTCCCGCGTTGTTCCTGTAGAGGACATGCCATTTTTGGAGAATGGGCAGGCGGTTGACTTGGTACTGAACCCACTTGGCGTGCCGTCACGTATGAATGTGGGGCAGATTCTCGAGACGCATTTAGGTTGGGCTTGTGCCAATATTGGCCAGAGCATCGCGACTATTGTCGATGATTACCAGAGAACTGGTGAGCGTCGACAGGAGCTCTTGGATCGCTTGAAAGAGGTCTATGGTGAGCGTGTCTATCAAGATGATATTGCGACTATGTCCAATGATGAGCTTATCGAGCTTGCTAACAACCTGCGTAAGGGTGTGCCGATTGCGACACCTGTGTTTGACGGTGCCTCAATACCCGATATTGAAGAGATGCTGGTTAAGGCAGGGGTGGATAAATCAGGTCAATCCCAGTTGATTGATGGGCGGACGGGTGAGAAGTTTGAACGTCAAACAACGGTCGGCTATATCTACATGCTGAAGCTTCATCATCTTGTTGATGATAAGATTCATGCTCGTTCGATTGGTCCATATTCGTTGGTTACACAGCAACCACTCGGCGGTAAGGCTCAGTTCGGTGGGCAGCGTTTTGGTGAGATGGAGGTCTGGGCTCTGGAAGCTTACGGAGCGGCCTATACACTTCAAGAAATGCTGACAGTGAAGTCGGATGACGTGTCTGGTCGTACGAAGGTTTATGAAGCGATTGTGCGTGAGCAAGATGATTTTGAAGCTGGTATTCCAGAAAGCTTCAATGTCTTGGTTAAAGAGCTGAAGTCGCTTGGTTTGAATGTTGAACTTGAGCAAGGGGCATCGTGACAACGGTGCTTCCTTCTCTTTCGTTATAGTTCATTTTTAACGTGCCGGCGGGACGCCGTGCGGCACAGTGGGGTTTCGGCGCATGAACGAACTCATGAAGATTTTGGGGCAATCTGGTCAATCTGTTAGCTTTGATCAGATTCGAATTCAGCTCGCGTCCAGTGAGCAGATTCGTTCCTGGTCTTATGGTGAAATTAAAAAACCAGAGACAATTAACTACCGCACCTTTAAGCCCGAGCGTGATGGTCTTTTTTGCGCACGGATTTTTGGTCCAACAAAGGACTATGAGTGCCTGTGCGGTAAATATAAACGAATGAAATTTCGTGGCATCGTGTGTGAAAAATGCGGTGTCGAGGTTACGTTGGCAAAAGTGCGCCGCGAGCGCATGGGGCATATCGACCTTGCAGCGCCAGTAGCGCATATTTGGTTCTTGAAGTCGCTCCCTAGCCGTATTGCGACGATGCTTGACCTGCCTCTTAAAGATGTCGAGCCTGTCCTATATTTCGAGAAGTTTCTTGTTCTCGATAAAGGGGTCTGTGAGTCCGACCAGGTTGATTCTTATAAGCACGGGAAGCGCCGCGATCAGTACCTCTTGGATGAGGTTCGCTGTGAAGAGCTTCTGGATGAATATGCTGATTCCGGCCTAGATGTTGGTATCGGTGCTGAGGCGATTAAGCGCGCTCTTTCCAGCTATGATTGGGGTATACCCAACGAGCAAGAGCGTGCGTTAAGTCGAGCTGCACGTGAGCGTGGCGATCCAGACCCGTTCGACTATGACACAGAAGTCATGGAGGGCGATTCCGAAAAAACCATCATGCGTAAGAAATTGCGCAAAGCGACGTCAGAGGCAGCGCGTAAAAAGCTGGTGAAGCGTCTCAAGATGGTTGAGTCGTTTGTGGAAAGTGGTGCGCGTCCTGAGTGGATGATCATGGACATTGTTCCTGTGATTCCACCGGAATTGCGTCCACTGGTTCCACTGGATGGCGGGCGTTTTGCAACATCCGATCTGAACGATCTCTATCGCCGTGTTATCAACCGTAACAATCGTTTGAAGCGTCTCATGGAGCTTCGTGCGCCTGATATTATCGTGCGCAACGAGAAGCGTATGCTTCAAGAAGCTGTGGATGCCTTGTTTGATAACGGTCGTCGGGGACGGGCGATTACGGGAGCTAACAAGCGTCCGTTGAAGTCTCTTTCAGACATGCTGAAGGGGAAGCAGGGGCGCTTCCGTCAAAACCTTTTGGGTAAGCGCGTCGATTATTCAGGCCGTTCGGTGATCGTTGTCGGGCCTGAGTTAAAGCTACATCAATGCGGTTTACCAAAGAAGATGGCGCTTGAGCTCTTCAAGCCATTTATTTACTCCAAATTGGAGAAATATGGTCACGCAACAACCATCAAGGCTGCAAAGCGGATGGTGGAGAAAGAGCGTCCAGAGGTTTGGGATATTCTCGAAGAGGTCATTCGTGAACATCCCGTGATGCTCAATCGTGCTCCGACCTTGCATCGTCTTGGTATTCAAGCTTTTGAGCCAAGCTTGGTTGAAGGTAAAGCTATCCAACTTCATCCGCTTGTTTGCACCGCTTTTAATGCTGACTTCGATGGCGACCAGATGGCTGTTCATGTGCCATTGTCTCTCGAGGCGCAGCTTGAAGCGCGTGTGCTGATGATGTCGACCAACAATATTTTGAGCCCGGCTAATGGTAAGCCCATTATCGTGCCTTCTCAGGATATTGTTTTAGGGTTGTATTATCTCAGCTTAGAGGTACCAGAATATCGCCTGACGCCAGATGAAGCAGTGATCGAGGATGGTAAGGTTGTTAAGGCTGGTCCTCCTGCTTATGCAACGGTGTCAGAGATTGAAGCCGCTATGGCAGCGGGTGCTTTGAAGCTGCATGATAAAATACGTCTTCGCCTCGAAACGATGGGTGAAGATGGTAAGACTGTGCGTCAAACATTATTGACGACACCAGGGCGTGCTTTGGTTGCTCAGATTTTGCCACGTCATCCGGCCATTCCTTTCAGCTTGGTGAATAAGCAGCTGACGAAGAAAAATGTCTCTGACGTGATCGATACCGTTTATCGTCATTGCGGTCAGAAAGAGGCGGTTATTTTCTGTGATCGCTTAATGAGCTTGGGTTTCCGTCATGCTGCTATGGCGGGTATTTCCTTTGGTAAGGACGATATGATCGTTCCAAAGGAAAAGGCTGGTTTGGTGGACCGTACTGCGGCTGAGGTAAAAGAGTTCGAGCAGCAATATCAGGAAGGTCTGATTACGGCTGGCGAGCGTTATAACAAGGTTGTGGATGCGTGGTCTCGTTGCACGGATGAAGTGCAGGCGGCGATGTTGAAGGAAATCTCCAAGCAAGTCTTAGGGAAACCGACCAATTCTGTGTGGATGATGAGCCACTCAGGGGCTCGTGGGTCACCAGCACAGATGAAACAGCTGGCCGGTATGCGCGGACTGATGGTGAAGCCATCAGGTGAAATTATTGAGCAACCTATTGTGGCGAACTTTAAAGAAGGTTTGTCGGTTCTCGATTACTTTACCTCAAGTCATGGTGCGCGTAAGGGCTTGGCAGATACGGCTCTGAAGACCGCAAACTCGGGTTACCTGACACGCCGTTTGGTTGATGTTGCACAAGATTGCATCATTACCGAGGTGGATTGTGAAAGTGAACGTGGTCTTGTCGTTCGCGCGGTGATGGATAGCGGGGAGGTGGTTGCCTCCTTGGGTGAGCGTGCATTGGGTCGTACGTTGGCTCGCGATGTCCTGCATCCAACGTCGGGTGAGTTACTCTTGCCACGTAATACGCTTTTGGCAGAAGCTGACGTTGAACTTCTGGAAAGCGCAGGTGTTGAAAGTCTTGAGATACGGTCAGTTCTGACATGTGATAGTCAGGCGGGTATCTGTGCTCATTGCTATGGGCGCGACTTGGCGCGTGGAACACCTGTTAACATTGGTGAGGCTGTCGGCGTTATTGCGGCTCAGTCCATTGGTGAGCCTGGAACGCAGCTGACGATGCGTACCTTCCACATTGGTGGGGCCGCAACACGCGGTGCTGAACAGTCCATGGTTGAGGCTTTCCGTGAAGGTAAGGTGACGATCCGGAATCGGAATGTGGTGGAAAACTCACAAAACGTTCCGGTTGTGATGTCTCGAAACTGTGAAATCCTGATAACGGATGAGAATGGTGCCGAGCGGGGCCGTTATCGCGTTCCTTATGGGGCACGTTTGATGGTGTCCGAAGGGCAAGAGGTGGAGCGCGGCCATAAAATGGCTGAGTGGGATCCATACACATTGCCAATCATCACAGAGCAAGCGGGAACAGTTGAATATCTCGACTTGATCGACAGTATTACCCTTGTCGAGCGTGTGGATGAGGTAACGGGTCTGACATCGCGTGTGGTCGTTGACTACAAGCATGCCGCTAAGGGCGTGGATCTGCGTCCCCGTTTGCAGCTTAAAGATGCTGATGGGAATGTTGTGCGTCTGGCGAATGGTAACGAAGCGCGTTACTTCTTGTCTCCAGATAGTATTCTATCAGTGGAAAACGGGGCGCAGGTGCATGCAGGGGACGTATTAGCGCGTATTCCGCGTGAGGGCTCCAAGACACGTGATATTACCGGTGGTTTGCCACGTGTTGCTGAGTTGTTCGAGGCGCGTCGTCCGAAGGATCATGCGATTATCGCCGAAGGTGATGGACGTGTTGAATTCGGTAAGGATTATAAATCCAAGCGCAGCATCATTGTGAAGAATGATGAAACCGGAGAACAGACAGACTATCTAATTCCAAAGGGTAAACATATTTCTGTTCAGGAAGGTGACTTCGTACAGAAAGGTGACCCATTGGTTGATGGTCCTCGTGTTCCTCATGATATTTTGAAAGTCATGGGGATGGAGGCCTTGTCGGATTACCTGGTGAATGAAATTCAGGATGTTTACCGACTGCAGGGTGTGAAAATTAACGACAAACACATCGAAGTGATTGTTCGTCAGATGCTGCAAAAGGTTGAGATCTTAGAGCCGGGTGACTCGACATATCTCATTGGTGAGACGGTGGATCGGGTTGAGTTCGAGATCGAGAATAAAGAACTTCTCGCGAACGGACGTGAGCCAGCGAAGGCGATGCCGATTCTCCAGGGTATCACTAAGGCGTCTCTCCAGACGCAGTCCTTTATCTCTGCAGCATCCTTCCAAGAAACCACGCGTGTCCTCACTGATGCCGCGACATCAGGTAAGGTGGATACACTTGGTGGATTGAAGGAAAACGTCATCGTGGGTCGCCTCATCCCTGCAGGGACGGGTGGAACGATGCGCCGGTTGCGGAATCTGGCTGTAGGAGAGAAGCCAGCTCGGGTGAAGAAGAGTACACCTGCAGTTGAAGACGCAGCGGAGTAATGTTTTTTGATGATCAAGTCTCTCTCTTTTTAGGGAGAGACTTGACTCTTAGGACGACTCAACTTAGGCTCCGCGGCCTAGACAGTTCCCGCTCATTAGAGATGAAGGAATCGTCCCAAGAAAAAGAATCACGTCTGGTGCTACTTTCTTTTCAGAAGAAAAGGGGTTAAGCCCAGGGGTATGGAGTGTGGAAAGAGAGTGAGTGTCACTTTCTTTCTTTCGTGTTGTGCGAAGGCAGGCGGTTCAGCCGCGTGTCGGTTTGAACGGATGTCGAGACAGGAGAATGACTTCTGTCCGCATATGGACAAGGATTGGGAAGGGCGCATGCCGACCATCAACCAGTTGATCGCAAAGGGCCGCGAGCCGGCCGCCAAGCGGAACAAGGTTCCTGCTCTGCAGGGATGTCCGCAGAAGCGTGGTGTTTGTACACGTGTCTATACCGTAACACCGAAGAAACCGAACTCCGCCCTGCGTAAGGTTGCCAAAGTGCGTCTGACCAACGGGTATGAGGTGGTGAGTTATATTCCTGGTGAGGGACATAACCTCCAGGAGCATAGTGTTGTGCTCATCCGTGGTGGTCGCGTGAAGGATCTTCCCGGTGTGCGGTATCACATTCTTCGTGGTGTGTTGGATACGCAAGGTATCGCAAAACGTCGTCAGCGTCGTTCGCTGTATGGCGCTAAGCGGCCGAAATAAGGGGTATTTGGAATGAGTCGCCGTCATCGCGCTGTTAAGCGTGAGATCCTTCCCGATCCGAAATTTGGAGATGCCGTCATCACGCGTTTCATGAACGCGTTAATGTATGATGGTAAGAAATCCACTGCTGAACGTATTGTTTACGGGGCGTTGGAAGTGTTGCGTCGCCGTGGTGGTTCTTCAGCGGATCCAGTGGCTATGTTTCATTCAGCATTGGATAACGTAAAGCCGGCTGTTGAGGTGCGTTCCCGCCGTGTTGGTGGTGCAACCTATCAGGTGCCGGTTGAGGTTCGTGCAGAGCGTCGTCAAGCACTAGCGATTCGCTGGTTGATTGATGCATCTCGTAAGCGTGGTGAGAACACCATGCAGGACCGTCTTTCCAATGAGCTGATGGACGCGGTCAATAATCGCGGTTCTGCCGTCAAAAAACGGGAAGACACGCATCGTATGGCTGAAGCCAATAAGGCATTCAGTCATTATCGCTGGTAATTTGAACCAGTAATAGGGCTTCCAGTGTTTCTTTTGTTGAATGAGAAGCACTGGCATGAAGTTTCAGTCATACCTTGAGTTCATATGAGAGCTAAGGTTTTGGAGAGAGACGATGGCAAAGGCTAAGTTTGAGCGTAATAAGCCGCATTGCAATATCGGCACCATCGGTCACGTTGACCACGGTAAGACCACGCTGACCGCTGCAATCACGAAGACGTTGGCAGAGACCGGTGGCGCGACCTTCAGTGCTTACGATATGATCGATAAGGCTCCTGAAGAGCGTGCTCGTGGTATTACGATTTCTACAGCTCACGTTGAGTATGAGACGGAAAATCGTCACTATGCTCACGTGGACTGCCCAGGTCACGCTGACTATGTGAAGAACATGATCACCGGTGCTGCTCAGATGGATGGTGCGGTGTTGGTGGTGTCTGCTGCTGATGGTCCAATGCCACAGACACGCGAGCACATCCTGCTTGCACGTCAGGTTGGTGTGCCAGCGCTGGTTGTCTTCCTGAATAAGGTTGATCAGGTTGACGATCCAGAGCTTCTTGAGCTTGTGGAAATGGAAGTTCGTGAACTTCTTTCTTCTTACGACTTCCCAGGTGATGATATCCCCATCATCAAGGGATCTGCTTTGGCTGTTCTTGAGGATAGCAATGAAGAGCAGGGTAAGAAGGCTGTTCGTGAGCTGATGGCTGCTGTTGACAGCTATATTCCACAGCCAGAGCGTCCAATTGACCGTCCATTCCTGATGCCGATTGAGGACGTGTTCTCAATTTCCGGTCGTGGTACGGTTGTGACAGGTCGTGTTGAGCGCGGTGCGGTTAACGTTGGTGACGAAGTTGAGATCGTTGGCTTGCAGCCTACGGTTAAGACAACAGTTACGGGCGTTGAAATGTTCCGTAAGCTTCTTGATCGTGGTGAGGCCGGTGATAACATCGGTGCTCTTCTACGTGGAACGAAGCGTGAAGATGTGCAGCGTGGTCAGGTTTTGGCAAAGCCAGGAACGATTACGCCACACAGCAAGTTCAAGGCTGAGGCATACGTTCTAACGAAGGAAGAGGGTGGACGTCACACCCCATTCTTCACGAACTATCGTCCGCAGTTTTATTTCCGTACGACAGACGTTACAGGTGTTGTAACTCTGCCAGAAGGCACGGAAATGGTGATGCCTGGTGATAACGTTACCATGAATGTCGAGCTCATTGCTCCGATTGCCATGGATGAAGGCCTCCGTTTCGCTATCCGTGAGGGTGGCCGTACGGTAGGTGCAGGTGTTGTGGCTGACATTTCAGCCTAAGTCCTCTCTGGCCGTTATTTATGGAACCCCGGCTGAATTTTTTTCAGCCGGGGTTCCATTTCAGATGGAATAGCAGTAGGACAGCACCCGGTTTACTAAGTTGGATGAATTAAAACATGGACGACCAGAACATCCGCATTCGCCTTAAGGCGTACGATCATCGTGTGTTGGACAACAGCACGAAAGAGATCGTCAATACGGCGAAGCGTACGGGTGCGCGGGTTCGGGGTCCTATCCCTTTGCCAACGCACATTGCACGGTTTACCGTGAACCGTTCACCTCATGTGGATAAGAAAAGCCGCGAACAGTTCGAGATGAGAACTCACCGTCGGTTGCTTGACATTGTTGAGCCAACTCCGCAGACCGTGGACGCCCTCATGAAGCTCGACCTCGCCGCTGGCGTTGATGTCGAGATTAAACTTTAAGGTCCAGACGATGCGTACCGGATTGATTGCAAAAAAGCTGGGTATGTCCCGGCTCTTTAAGGAAGACGGCACACATGTGCCGGTGACGGTGCTGCACCTCGATAATCTTGAGGTTGTGGATGCCCGTACAAAGGAGCGCGACGGTTATACAGCCGTTCAGCTTGGTACGGTAAATGCTAAAGCAAAGCACGTTACAAAAGCGAACCGTGGGCATTTTGCTCGTGTGAAGGTTGAGCCAAAACGGAAGCTTGTTGAGTTCCGTGTGGCCGAAGATGCTGTGCTTGAGCCAGGCACTAAGCTTTCTGTGAACCATTTTGTGGTTGGTCAGAAAGTTGATGTGACGGGGCGCAGTAAAGGTAAAGGGTTTGCGGGTGTTATGAAACGCCACAACTTTGCCGGTCTAGAAGCCTCGCACGGTGTGTCCATTAGTCACCGTTCAGCAGGGTCGACGGGTCAACGTCAAGATCCTGGTAAGGTGTTCAAGGGCAAGAAGATGGCTGGTCACATGGGTGACGAGCGCGTGACGACGCAGAACCTTGAGATTGCAGCTGTTGATGAAGAGCGTAACCTGATTATGGTGCGTGGCGCCATTCCAGGCGCTAAAAACAGCTTTGTCCTGGTTCGCGATGCAATCAAGAAGGCCCGTAATACGGACGCGCCATATCCGGCAGCGACCGTTGAGGCCGCCGGGTGAGGGATATGGAATACGATATCAAAACCCTCGATAACGGGAGTGCTGGCAAAATCGCACTGCCGGAAGAGATTTTCGGGATTGTTCCGCGCAAAGACATTATGGCGCGTGTTGTGAACTGGCAATTGGCGAAACGCCGTGCAGGTACGCATGCGACCAAGGGTCTAAGCGCTGTTTCTGGAACGACTAAGAAGCCATACCGTCAAAAAGGCACAGGCTCTGCCCGTCAAGGGTCTTTGCGTGCGCCTCAGTTCCGTACAGGTGGCGTCGTCCACGGTCCGGTTGTTCGGGATCATGGTTTTAGCTTGCCAAAGAAAGTGCGTCGTCTAGGCCTGGCATCTGCCCTGGCTCAGAAAGCTGCTGAAGGTAAGCTTGTTGTGTTGGAGAACCTTTCCGGAGTTGAGAAAACACGGGATGCTTCTGTGCGATTGAAAGCATTAGGCTTCACATCTGCGTTGTTTGTAGATCAGGTTTCTGATCAACCATTTGCACGTGCAGTAGCTAATCTGCCTAAAATTGATCTGCTGCCCACGGTTGGTGCAAATGTTTATGACATTCTCAAGCACGATGTGCTGGTAATTACCCGCGCTGCTCTTGAGGGTCTCAAGGAGCGTCTGGCATGACAACGAAAATCGTTTTGAATGCACGTAAGACAGCGGCGAACCTGTCTGAAGAAGCTCTGTACGATGTGCTGCGTGCACCGTTGATTACTGAGAAAGCAACCATGCTCTCTGAGCGTAACCAGGTTGTATTCAAGGTAGCGTTGGGTGCGACAAAACCGCAGATCAAGACCGCTGTTGAGAAACTTTTTGACGTAAAAGTGGCTGGTGTCAGCACGCTGGTTCAAAAAGGGAAGACGAAGCGCGTCAAGGGTCGTCCAGGTCGCCGTTCTGACATTAAGAAGGCGTATGTTCAGCTTGTTGAAGGTCAGTCCATTGACCTTACTGCAAAGCTAGGTTGACGCGCGGGGTAGATAACCATGGCATTAAAGCACTTTAATCCCACGACGCCGAGTACTCGTGGCACGGTGCTGATTGATCGCAGCGAACTCTGGAAAGGGAAGCCGATCAAGCAGCTCACGGAAGGTAAGAGCAAGTCAGGTGGCCGTAATAACTACGGTCGTACGACGGTTCGTTTCCGTGGTGGTGGACACAAGCAGTCTTACCGTTATGTTGATTTCAAGCGTCGTAAATTTGACGTAGCGGGAACGGTAGAGCGTTTAGAGTATGATCCTAACCGGACGGCTTTTATCGCGCTCATTCGTTACGAAGATGGTGAGCTTTCCTACATTATTGCGCCACAGCGCGTTAAAGTAGGTGATCGAGTTGTTGCAGGACATCATGTTGATGTGCGTCCAGGCAATGCGATGCCGCTTGGCTCTATGCCGGTTGGTACGATTGTCCACAACATTGAGCTGAAGCAGGGTGCTGGCGGTAAGTTGGCTCGCTCAGCAGGGACATACGCGCAGCTCGTCGGTAAAGATGCTGGTTACGCTCAGGTGAAGTTGCAATCTGGCGAGCTACGTCTTGTTCGCGGTGAGTGCATGGCGACTGTTGGTGCGGTTTCTAACCCAGACAACATGAACCAGCATATGGGTAAGGCCGGTCGTAGACGTTGGTTGGGTCGTCGTCCACATAACCGTGGTGTCGTGATGAACCCAGTTGACCATCCACACGGTGGTGGTGAAGGACGTACTTCAGGTGGTCGTCATCCTGTGACGCCATGGGGTGTACCAACTAAGGGCTACAAGACACGTGTAAACAAGAAGACGGACAGTCTGATTATCCGTCGTCGTAAGTCCGGCAAGTAAGAGAGGGCAAAACAGAGATGGCACGTTCCGTCTGGAAAGGCCCGTTCGTCGACGGGTATCTGTTCGGTAAGGCTGAGAAGGCTCGCGCCTCAGGCCGGAATGAAGTGATCAAAATCTGGTCACGTCGTTCTACTATTCTTCCGCAGTTCGTCGGACTGACGTTCGGTGTTTATAATGGTCATAAGTTCCTGCCCGTGCAGGTCTCGGAGCATATGGTTGGTCATAAGTTCGGTGAGTTTTCACCGACACGTACTTATACCGGTCATGGTTCCGATAAGAAGTCAAAGCGAGGCTGATCATGAGTAAGCCGAAGCATATTCGTACCCTTGCTGACACTGAAGCTCAGGCTGTCGCACGTAACATCCGTGTAAGTCCGCGTAAGCTCAACTTGGTCGCTGCTACGATTCGCAATCAACCCGCTGATAAGGCAATTGCGGCATTGACGTTCTCACGTCGGCGTATTGCCCAGCAGGTGAAGATAGCTCTCGAGAGTGCTGTTGCGAATGCAGAAAACAACCATCAGCTTGATGTTGATCGCCTGGTGGTTAAGACGGCAGAAGTTGGCAAATCAATCGTCATGAAGCGTTTTCATGCACGTGGTCGTGGTCGTTCAGCACGTGTTGAGAAGTTCTTTAGTCATCTGAAGATTGTTGTTGCTGAGCGTTCTGAGGATTCTGAGGAAACCTCCAACTCTCGTAAAAACAACAAAGAGCAGAAGGCAGCCTGATCTATGGGACATAAGGTTAATCCGATCGGGCTCCGGCTCGGCATTAATCGTACTTGGGATAGCCGTTGGTATGCGGGGAGTGATTATTCCCGCCTACTGCATGAAGACCTGAAGTTGCGTGCATTTTTGCGTCGTAAACTTTCTGGTGCCGGTGTCTCTCGTGTGGTCATTGAACGTCCAGCGAAGAAGCCACGCGTCATGATCTATGCTGCTCGTCCTGGTGTTATCATCGGGAAGAAAGGGCAGGATATTGATGCGCTGCGCAAGACTCTGAGCCGCATGGCTAAGACAGATGTTGCGTTGAATATCGTTGAGATTCGTAAGCCAGAAATCGATGCAACGCTTGTAGCCGATAATATTGCACAGCAATTGGAACGTCGTGTTGCTTTCCGTCGGGCTATGAAACGTTCTATTCAGTCTGCGATGCGTCTGGGTGCTCAGGGTATCCGTATTACCTGCAGCGGTCGTCTCGGTGGAGCAGAAATTGCTCGCGATGAGAAGTATCGTGAAGGTCGTGTGCCGTTGCATACGTTGCGTGCAGATATCGATTATGGGACATCTACAGCACATACCACCTATGGTTCTTGTGGCGTAAAGGTTTGGATCTTTAAGGGTGAGATTCTTGCTCATGATCCTTCTGCGCAAGATCGTCGTGCTGCGGAGCAGGCTCCACAACGCTAAAACGGGGGAATCCCTGTTTTTCCTGCGGTGCTTGATGTGAGGAAAGAAAACTATGCTTTCTCCAAAGCGGACAAAGTTCCGTAAAGCCCATAAAGGGCGTATTCATGGGATGGCCAAAGGTGGTACGCAGCTAAATTTCGGTGCGTATGGCCTGAAGGCTCTTGAGCCGGAGCGGATTACGGCTCGTCAAATTGAGGCATCTCGTCGTGCTATTACGCGTGCGATGAAACGTGCCGGTCGTGTTTGGATTCGTATTTTTCCTGACACTCCGGTCTCGACAAAGCCGGCAGAAGTGCGTATGGGGTCCGGTAAAGGTAACCCTGAGTACTGGGCGGCCCGCGTAAAGCCGGGGCGTATCCTCTTCGAGATCGAAGGGGTTCCTCCTGAGGTTGCCCGCTTGGCTCTGAGTCTGGCTGCTGCAAAGCTGCCAATTAAGACCAAGTTCATTCAGCGTATCGGGGAGGCTTAATAATGGCTGAAAGCTATAAGGTTGCTGATCTGCGTGCTAAGAGCGAAGATGAGTTGAAATCTCTTCTTGTTGAGCTAAAGCGCGAGCAGATTAACCAGCGTTTTGCTGCGGCCACGGGCCAATCCGAGAATACCAGCCACGTTAAGGTCGTGCGTCGTGCTGTCGCACGTATCAAGACGGTGCTGCATCAGTCGAAGAACCGGGCGGGCGCACAAACGTCCGCCGCTAAGTCCTGAGAGGAGACGGACGATGCCCAGGCGCGTCCTGACAGGTCGGGTAACCAGCGATAAGATGGACAAGACGGTGACCGTTCTTGTTGATCGTCGCGTTATGCACCCGCTGTACAAGAAGTTTATCCGCCGTTCCAAGAAATACGCAGCTCATGATGAAGCTAATGCGTGTCAGATTGGAGATGTTGTGCGCATTGTAGAATGCGCACCTCTTTCCAAGCGTAAGACGTGGACGGTTGTTTCCCGCAATGGGGCCGATGTCGTTGAGACTGCATCGCCCTCAGCCGGCGCATAAGGGGGTAGACACATGATTCATCCCGAGACCAACCTTGACGTGGCCGATAATTCCGGTGCACGTCGGGTGCAGTGCATTAAAGTACTGGGTGGCTCCAAACGGAAGACCGCCTCGGTCGGCGACGTCATTGTCGTATCCGTTAAGGAAGCTATTCCACGCGGTAAGGTGAAGAAGGGCGACGTACATCGTGCTGTAGTCGTTCGTACATCTTATCCAGTGCGACGCCCTGATGGTTCGGCTATTCGTTTTGATCGGAACGCTGCTGTGTTGTTGAATAATCAGCAAGATCCGATTGGAACTCGTATTTTTGGACCAGTGGTTCGTGAATTGCGTGCTCGTAAATTCATGAAGATTATTTCTCTGGCTCCGGAGGTACTGTAATGGCTGCACGTATCAAAAAAGGTGACCAGGTATTGGTGTTGAGTGGCCGTTCTCGTGGCACACGCGGCGAAGTGCTTTCTGTTCTACCAAAGGTAGAGAAGGCTGTTGTCCGTGGTGTTGCTGTGGCGAAACGTCACACAAAGCCAAATCGCATGGGTGAAGGTGGTGGCATTGTCGATCGCGAAATGCCGGTTCATCTTTCTAACCTTAAGCTGATTGATCCTAAGAGCGGTAAGCCAACACGCGTTGGTTTCCGTGTGTTAGAGGATGGTCGTAAAGTTCGTGTTGCTAAGGCAACCGGCGAAGTGATCGAAGGCTGAGGAGAGAACGATGAGCGACAATAAGGGTACCGTTCTGCCTCGTCTGCAGCAGCATTATCAAGACGCTCTTCGGGCGAAACTGCGTGAGCAGTTCGGCTATAAGAACGACATGCAAATCCCTAAGCTCGAGAAGATCGTGCTGAATATGGGGGTTGGTGAGGCTGCGGCTGATCAGAAAAAGCTTGATGCTGCTGTGGCAGAGATGGCGCTTATTTCTGGTCAAAAGCCTGTGAAGACGCTGGCGCGTAAGGCTGTAGCTGGTTTTAGAATCCGTGAAGGGTTGCCAATTGGCTGCAAGGTGACGTTACGTCGTGCACGTATGTATGAGTTTTTAGATCGTCTTGTGACGATTGCTATGCCTCGTATCCGTGACTTCCGTGGTCTTCCGGCAAACAAGGGCTTTGATGGTCGTGGTAATTTTGCCATGGGTCTCAAAGAGCAAATTGTTTTCCCGGAAATTGATTACGATAAGGTAGATGCCATTCGCGGAATGGACATTATCTTTGTAACGTCAGCTAAGACAGACGCAGAAGCTAAAGCATTGCTGAAAGCTTTCGATCTGCCGATTGCGTCTTAAGCGATATTTTTCGTAACAATCACGGAAAAACGGGATTTCCCCCTTTTCAAAAGGGGGGGAATACCGTTACAAGACCGCTGATTGGAAAACCGTCGGGATAGGCCTGACAGGTTCCGGGAGAAGATTCGAGATGGCGAAGACCTCTGCGGTAAACCGTAATAACCATCGCGCAGCTTTGGCAAAGCGTGATAAGGAAAAGCGGACCGCTCTCAAAAATATTATTAAGAACCGTTCCCTTCCGATGGAAGAACGCTTCGAAGCTTCGTTGAAGTTAGCACAATTGCCTCGCAATGGCTCTCAGACGCGTGTGCGTTTGCGTTGCAAAATTTCTGGTCGCCCACGTGCGAACTATCGGAAATTTGAGTTGAGTCGTATCGCGTTGCGCGATCTTGCTTCTACGGGACAGATTCCCGGTATGGTCAAGTCCAGCTGGTAAGTAAGGGTAGTCTGAATGTCTATGTCTGATCCATTGGGTGATATGCTCACCCGGGTCCGTAATGCTCAGCGTGCCCGCCATGCTGCTTGTGTTGCGCCGGCATCCAAATTGCGTGCTAGCGTTCTTGAAGCGCTAAAGCGTGAAGGGTATATCCGTGGATTTACAACTGAAGAGGTTCGTAAAGGAATTTCTCAGTTTCGCATTGAGCTGAAATATGCTGAAGGTCAGCCAGTGATCCGCGAGATTCACCGTGTTTCCCGTCCAGGACGTCGTGTTTATTCTAAAATTAAAGAATTGCCACGGGTCTATGCTGGTTTGGGTGTTTCTATCCTCTCGACACCGCGTGGCGTTCTTTCCGACGTCGAGGCTCGCGCTGCCAATGTTGGTGGCGAGATTCTTTGCCGCGTCTTCTAAGGAGGAAACATGTCTCGCGTAGGTAAATATCCTATCGCGCTCCCCGCAGGAGTGGAAGCTTCCGTTGTGAACGGGATGTTCTCTGTCAAGGGAAAGCGCGGTGAATTACAAGTGCCTGTTTCGCCTCATATTGATGTGAAGGTGGAAGAGGGGAATATCACAGTTAGTCCTCGCGGTGGTCGTTCACGTGATAGTTGGACGATGTGGGGTACCTCCCGTGCTGTTTTCGCCAACATGGTGAAGGGCGTTTCTGACGGATTTACGAAGACGTTGGAAATTCAAGGGACTGGTTTCCGTGCTGCTGTGCAGGGTTCTAACTTGGTTATGAATCTTGGTTTCTCACATGATGTGGTTTATCCAATTCCATCTGATGTGAAGATCACCACGCCTCGTCCGACGGCTATCACCGTCGAAGGGAATGATAAGCAGCGCGTTGGTCAAGTCGCTTTGGATATCCGGAGCTTCCGTAAGCCTGAACCTTATAAAGGTAAGGGTGTTCGGTATGAGACTGAAGTTCTGCGTCGTAAGGAAGGTAAGAAGAAGTAATGGCATCGCTGCAAGGATTGCAGGAGCGTCGCCGCAAGCGGTTGCGTTTCCAGCTTCGTCGCAAGAGCGGCGGCCGGCCGCGTTTGTCGGTCTTCCGCTCTAACAAGCATATTCATGTTCAGGTCATCGATGATGCTCGTGGTCACACGTTAGCTAGCGCTTCTACATTGGAGAAGGCTATTCGTGAGGCCGGTAAAGCGGGTTCTAACATTGAGGCGGCTACCGTTATCGGGAAACTTGTTGCTGAGCGCGCTGTTGAAGCGGGTGTCAAGGAAGTCGTTTTCGACCGTGGCGCCTATCTTTATCATGGTCGGGTAAAAGCCCTGGCTGAGGCTGCCCGCGAGGGCGGGCTGTCGTTCTAAGGAGGATCACACATGGCACGTGAGCCAAGAGAAGGCGGCCGTGGTGGTCGTGAGCGCGAGCAAGGTGATGAGCTGGTTGATAAGCTCGTAACCATCAACCGTGTTGCAAAGGTGGTTAAGGGCGGACGTCGCTTTGCCTTTGCTGCTTTGGTTGTTGTTGGCGATCAGAAGGGACGAGTCGGGTACGGTGCCGGTAAAGCACGCGAAGTGCCTGAAGCAATCCGTAAAGCCACAGAGCATGCACGTCGTACGATGATACGCGTCCCCATGAAAGAGGGCCGTACATTGCATCATGATGCAGTTGGTCGTTTCGGTGCGGGTAAGGTGATTGTTCGTGCTGCGGATGCCGGGACAGGGATCATCGCTGGTGGTCCAATCCGTGCGGTATTTGAAAGCCTAGGTGTAAGCGATGTTGTCGCTAAAAGCTTGGGAAGTCGGAATCCGCACAACATGATTAAGGCTGCTTTTGACGCTTTGGAGCGTGCAAATAGCCCACGTCAGGTTGCTGCTCGTCGTGGCAAGAAGACCTATGAACTTTTCGGGCGTCGTGAGCATTCAGAGACGGAGAATGCTAATGTCTGAAGTTCAGGGTAAAACTGTTCGGGTAACGCAGATTGCTTCTGTAATCGGTGCTAAACCTGGTCAGGCGGATACGATTAAGGGACTGGGGCTTCGTGGCATCGGTTCTTCCCGTGTTCTAGAGGATACCTTGGCTGTGCGAGGCATGATCCGTAAGGTATCCCACCTGTTGAAGGTGGAGGGTTGATATGAACCTGAACGAACTGCGTGATAATGCTGGTGCTCGCTACCGTAGCAAGCGCTTGGGACGAGGAATCGGCTCAGGTAAAGGAAAGACCTCGGGTAAAGGCCATAAAGGTCAGAAAGCCCGTTCAGGTGTTTCTATAAACGGTTTTGAGGGTGGTCAGCTTCCAATTTATCGTCGTATGCCGAAGCGGGGCTTCGTCAACATCTTCCGTAAGGAATATGCGACGATTAATCTTGGTACTGTAAGTAAAGCTCTAGAGGCAGGTAAACTTTCTGCTTCTGCGCCGGTGACAATTGAAACTCTTCGTGAGGCAGGCCTCGTGGGGAGTCGCAGGGTGGCTGGTGTTCGTCTTTTGGCGAAGGGTGAGCTTTCCCAAGGACTACACTTTGAGGTTGCCGGGGCTTCTGCTTCAGCGCGTGCTGCTGTTGAAAAAGCTGGTGGCTCTGTCAAAGTTTTGGCCACAAAGAAGGAAGCTCAGGCTGACGCTTGATGTCTTTTGTGCCAATATGAATTGGCATGTGGTGATTTAGTGAACGGCGTCCCGCACAATGTGCGGCGGCGCTGTTTTCATGAAAGGATGGGGAGATGGCTTCTGCAGCTGAACAGTTGGCCGGCAACCTCAGTATGAGTTCCTTTGCAAAGGCAACGGAGCTCAAGAAGCGGATTTTGTTTACGCTTGGGGCGCTGATCGTTTATCGACTGGGAACGTTTATCCCAGTGCCTGGTATTGATGCGACTGTTTTGGGGCAAATTGCGTCTCAGCAGCAAAATGGCATTTTGGGCATGTTTGATATGTTTACAGGGGGTGCGCTGGGGCGCATGACGCTGTTTGCATTAAACATTATGCCCTATATCAGTGCGTCTATTATCATTCAGCTTCTTTCGACGGCTTTACCTTCGATGGAATCGCTTAAGAAGGAAGGGGAGAGTGGACGTAAAAAGCTCAATCAATACACGCGCTATTTAACCGTTCTCATCGCTATTGTTCAGTCATATGGCTTTGCGATGGGGCTGGAACATATGACGTCTCGTTCTGGGGCGAGTGCGGTTATTGATCCGGGTCCGATGTTCCTGGTTTCCTATGTTGTGATGTTGGTAACAGGGACCATGTTTTTGATGTGGCTTGGTGAGCAGATCACATCACGTGGGCTTGGGAACGGTATCTCGCTGATTATTTTTTCGGGTATCGTGGCGAACTTACCGAATGCCTTAGGGAATCTTTTTGAGCTGGGACGGACAGGCGCTTTGTCACCTTTTTTTGTGGTGATTTTTTTGCTGCTTGCCCTAGCTGTGATTGTTTTCATTGTATTTATGGAGCAAGCTCAGCGTCGCGTTGTTATCCAGTATCCTAAACGACAGGTTGGGAACCGCATCTATGGTGGTGACTCAACGCATATGCCGCTTAAGGTGAACACTGCAGGCGTTATCCCGCCTATCTTTGCATCATCCGTTTTGCTTATTCCGACGACTCTTGCCGGGTTTATGCATAATAATGGTGGTGTGTTGGGGCGTGTGAGCCAATGGCTTTCACAAGGCCAGCCGCTTTATATGGCGTTTTATGCCGCAATGATTATATTTTTCTCATATTTTTATGCGGCTGTGACGTTTAATCCTGAAGAAACAGCTGAAAACTTACGGAAACAGGGTGGGTTCGTTCCAGGTATTCGTCCTGGGGCCAATACTGCTGTGTATTTTGACCGAATTCTATCACGCCTGACAGCCATTGGCGCAGGTTATATGGTGTTGGTGTGTTTGTTACCGCAGTTTTTGATAAGTCATTACAATGTTCCGTTCTACTTCGGCGGGACAAGTTTGATTATTATCGTTTCTGTCACCATTGATACGGTGACACAGGCGCAATCTCATCTTGTTGCTCATCAATATCAGGGATTGATTCGTAAGCAGCGTGGTCGCAGTGGTCGTTCAAGGGAAAAAGGTCTGCAACGATGAATGTTATTCTTCTTGGTCCCCCAGGTGCTGGGAAAGGGACTCAAGCAAAGCGTTTGGAATCACATTACGGGCTGAAGCAAATCTCTACGGGCGATATGCTACGGGCTGAGGTTGCTGCAGGAACACCGATCGGTTTGCAAGCAAGAGAACTTATGGAGAAGGGGCAGTTTGTCCCTGATCCTATTATGGTTCAAATGATCGAGAATCGTATTACTGAGGCTGATTGCGCGCAGGGTTTTATTCTCGATGGTTTTCCCCGTACGGAAAGCCAGGCGTTTGCTTTGGATTCTATGCTGAAGCGTAAGAATCTGAAGATTGATGTAGTTATTCTTCTTGAGGTGGATGAAGAAGCTCTGGTGGAACGTCTTGCGGGCCGTCAAAATGACGATGGATCGCGACGTGCGGATGATAAGCCAGAAGTTGTTCGTTCGCGTTTAGAGGTTTATCAGGCGCAAACAGCGCCTATCTTGCCGTATTATGAGCAAGGTGGACGCCTAAAGCGTGTTGATGGTATGCAAGACGTAGGAACGGTTGGAAAGCATATAGACGGCTTGCTGAAAGAGGCAAAAGCATCGGGATATGAAGCTTGATCACGAAAAAGTGATTGTTATCGTTTGACTTGTGCGGCTAGGCGGTATATTTCGCCCAGCACGTAGTAAGCACGGCTTGTCAGTAAGGCCGGAATCGTTTTGTGGAGAGGCAGGACCGATAAGCGGTGCTGTTTAAGTCGAATAAAGATTTATGGGGACGCGGTGCAGGCGCCGCGTTGATGGGAGAATTGGCGTGGCACGTATTGCCGGCGTAAACATTCCGACCAACAAGCGGGTGGTCATTGGTCTGCGCTATGTCTATGGTATTGGTCCATCGAGTGCGCAGACGATTTGCGCAAAACTCGGTATTGCCGATGCAAAGCGCGTGAATGAGCTTTCGGATGATGAAATCGTTAAGATTCGTGAGCTGATTGATAGTGAGTATCGCGTTGAGGGTGACCTCCGTCGTGAGCGTGCGATGAATATCAAACGTTTGATGGATCTTGGTTGCTATCGCGGCCTACGCCATCGTCGTAGCTTGCCTGTACGTGGTCAGCGGACACATACAAATGCCCGTACGCGTAAAGGTAAGGCCGTAGCAATTGCGGGTAAGAAGAAGTAAGACTTCTCCTTTCTGAGCATTAGCGAAATTAGTAGGACGGATAAATTATGGCGAAGGCTGCCGCACCGCGTATTCGTAAGAAGGAACGTAAGAACATCATTTCTGGTGTTGCCCATGTTCTTTCAACTTTTAATAACACGATGATCACCATCGCTGATGCCCAAGGCAATGCGATTTCGTGGTCTTCGTCAGGCGCTCAAGGTTTTAAAGGCTCTCGTAAGTCTACACCTTATGCGGCTCAGGTTGCTGCTGAGGATGCAGGTCGTAAAGCGCGTGAGCATGGTATGGAAACGTTGGAGATTGAAGTTTCCGGTCCAGGTTCAGGACGTGAGAGCGCTCTGCGTGCTTTGCAGGCTGTTGGTTTCACGATCACGTCGATTCGTGATATGACACCGGTTCCACACAATGGATGCCGTCCGCGCAAGCGCCGTCGCGTTTAATGTGTTGCTGTGGCTACCCTGGTAAAGGGTAGCCTGATGTTGGTGGGTTTTTACCGCACGATTTTGTGCGGGCCTGGCGCCGCCATTTTTTGGCGGGCTTCGTTGTTTGAAAGGCCATGACCTTGGTTCTCCAGAAAAACTGGCAGTCCCTCATCAAACCGGAGAAGCTTGAAGTCGAGCCCGGCCCGGTTCCTTCGCGTGTTGCGACGATCGTGGCTGAGCCGCTTGAGCGTGGTTTCGGTTTGACGATGGGCAACGCTTTGCGCCGCGTGCTTCTCTCCTCTCTGCAGGGTGCTGCTGTGACAGCAATCCAGATTGATGGGGTGTTGCATGAATTCTCGTCCGTTGCTGGGGTACGGGAAGACGTTACGGACATCGTGTTGAATGTGAAGCAGCTTGCTTTACAGATGCATGGCGAAGGGCCGAAACGTATGATCCTCACGGCAACTGGGCCAGGTGAGGTGAAAGCAGGGCAGATTCAGACAGGACATGACATTGAAGTCATGAACCCTGATTTGGTCATTTGTACCCTCGACGATGATGTTAAGTTCGGTATGGAACTTACCGTTAACATGGGTAAGGGCTATGTGCCGGCTTCTATGAATCGTCCGGAGGATGCACCAATTGGTTTGATTCCTGTTGATGCTATTTATTCTCCGGTGCAGCGCGTATCATACAAGGTTGAACCGACCCGTGTTGGTCAGGTTACAGACTATGATAAGTTGCTTTTGACGGTTGAGACAAATGGAGTTGTAACTCCAGAAGATAGTTTGGCATTAGCTGCGCGTATTCTTCAGGATCAACTTCAACTCTTCATTAACTTTGAAGAGCCACGTCCGGTTCAGCATGAAGAACCGCAGGATGACCTTCCTTTCAGTCGTCATCTTCTGCGTAAAGTGGATGAACTTGAACTTTCGGTTCGTAGTGCAAACTGCTTGAAAAACGACAATATTGTCTATATTGGCGATCTCGTGCAGAAGAGCGAGCAGGAAATGCTGCGGACTCCGAATTTTGGTCGTAAGTCGCTGAATGAGATCAAGGAAGTGCTCACCAGTATGGGGCTATCGCTGGGTATGAATGTCCCTGCTTGGCCGCCAGAGAGCATTGAGGATCTGGCCCGGCGTCTCGACGAGACATTCTAATAGGCCTTGGCTGGGAAGCTTTGGGTAAAAGGATTAGGGAGAGAAAATGCGTCACAATCTGAGCGGGCGTAAGCTTGGTGTTACTTCTTCTCATCGCGCGGCAATGTTCCGCAACATGGCTGTAGCTCTGATCAAGCATGAGCAGATCACGACAACTTTGCCAAAGGCGAAAGAACTTCGCCCTGTAGCGGAAAAATTGATTACGCTTGGCAAACGCGGAACGCTGCATGCGCGCCGTCAGGCTTTTGCCCAGTTGCGTGATGAGACCATTGTGTCCAAGTTGTTTTCAACGTTGGGTGAACGTTATGGCAACCGTGCTGGAGGTTATACACGTGTTCTGAAAGCTGGCGTTCGCTATGGCGATAACGCTGATATGGCTGTTATTGAACTGGTTGACCGTGATCTCGCAGCACGTGGGAAGGACAGCGGTCCATCTCAAAAAGCTGAAGGTGAGCAGGAAGCCGCTTGAGGTTTTTCTCCATAAGGAGAATAAAGGAGGGGTCGGTGTTTTACACCGGCCCCTTTTTTGTAACTCTGGGGTCATATCCCTTGGTTGAAAGGCGAGGCTATGAGCAACGGTATTAAAGAAAAACTCTGTCCAATGACGGGCTTTGTTCATGATCTTATTGAAGATTTGGTGTTTGACCATCCGTGGTTATGGACGGGTGGTGCGTTATTCGTAGGACTGCTCACAGGGCGCAGTGCTACATGTAACTGCTCTAAAAAAGTCGAACATTAAGGATACGCTTCATGAAGCGTATCCGCTTGTCTAAAAACCCCGCTTTCCTTTGAGAGCGGGGTTTTTGTTTAAGAACTACTTAGTTTTGTTTTTTTGGATAAAGCTTGGAATGAGGGGATTATTGGTCTGGAGAGATCCTTTGCTGGGGATTTCATCTGTCGTCCATCCACCCCCAAGATCGGCAAGTAAACGAATTTCAGAAACCAAGCGTTGTTGTTGAACTTGGAGCTGTGTCTGTTCGTATTGTAACGCCGTTTGTTGGGCCGTGATGACTGTTGTATAGATTTGCGTGCCGGCAAGATATTCATTCATAGAGACTTCGGCAGCGCCACGTGCGCTTTTGACAGCCTCTTTTTCAAGCTTCATTTGATCCTCTAGATAATGCAAATTGGAGAGCTGGTCTTCCGTGTCCTGCAACGCGTTAAGGACTGTCTGCCTATAATTGGCAACGGCATTATCGTAGTCGGCTTCGGCACCACGGACAGCAGCGGTACGGGCACCACCCTGAAAGATTGTTTCAGAAGCTGCAGCACCGAGGGACCATGTTCGTGTGGCGAGTTGGATAAGATGTTGTAGAGGGTTACCGCTATAGCCATAGCTCGCACTCAAGTTGATTTGTGGGTAGAACGCACCGATTTCATAGCCGATTTCCGCGTTATAGCTTTCCATTTGACGTTCAGCTTGCGCAATGTCAGGCCGGCGCTCTAGGAGCTGGCTAGGAACGATTTGAGGAGGTGGAGGTAAGTCGTCAGGGAGATGGCCTGGGGGTATTGTCAAATCGGCAGGTGGACGTCCTGTGAGAACAGCAATAGCATGCTCATATTGAGCTCGAGCGATATGAGCATTGGCGAGACTCGCCTCTGTTGATTGAAGTTGATAGCGCGCTTGGAGCACATTGGTCGGATCAGCAACGCCAGCATCAAATTGGTTGGTTAAAATCTCAAGATTGTGTTTGTAGAGTCTGACATTGCGTTGGAAGAGATCAATGAGGCTATCTTGGTAGCGTAGGTTCATATAGTCGCTAGCAAGAGTGAGTTGGTAAGAAAGGCGCATGTTAGCAACCAGTGCAGCACTTGCCTGTGTTGCGGTGACTTGCTGCTGAATTTGGCGACGAATCATGCCCCACACATCAATCGTCCAATTAACACTAGGTCCGGTCGACCATGTGCTGGTTGTGTTCGTGACGGCATGAGTGCCACTGTCAATTCCGTCAGGGACAGTGGCCCCTTGCGAGTTACGGTTAAAACTAAAATGTCCGCTGAGTGTTGGGTAGAGGTTGGCCCGCACAGAATCAATCATGGCCCGCGCTTTGCGATATTGCGCTTCATAGGCTTTGAGGCTTTGGTTCGAACGGCTTACGTCTTCCTCGAGTTGATTTAAAAGTGGGTCGTTAAAGATTGACCACCAATTTCCTTTCGGAAGTTCGCTTCGTTCTGGATGTGCTTTGTCCCATCCTCGAGGTGGTGGGGCTTCCTTGAACTGCTCGGAAATAATTGCTTTAGGGCGATGATAGTTAGGCCCGACCATGCATCCACTTAAAAATGGGAGAAAAGCCGCAGAGAGAAAAAGGGCTATTCGTGGAGAAGAAAAGGAGAGCATGGTATGGGTGGGGCTCCAGTGAGAAAAATTTAGGATAGCACGATTAACGGATGTTAATTCGGGGATAACCGGTGGCTCAGTTTGTCTAGATAAAGATAAACAACCGGTGTTGTGTAAAGCGTGAGAAGCTGACTGAGGCAAAGCCCGCCGAGAATAGAAAGACCAAGTGGATAACGCATTTCACTTCCATCACCGCCACCTATGAGGAGAGGCACTGCCCCTAAAGCAGCGGCAAGAGAGGTCATCAAAATGGGACGGAAGCGTAGTTCGCTGGCTTTTATGATGGCTTCAGAAGCTGAGGCGCCTTTTCTTTGGGCCGTAATGGCAAAATCGACGAGCATAATGGCATTTTTTTTGACAATTCCGATCAGGAGAAGAATTCCGATGAGTGTTAAGAGCGAGAAGGGCTCATGAAAGATGGCCAGGGTTAAGAGAGCACCAACGCCAGCTGAAGGAAGGGTTGAAAGAATGGTAAGAGGGTGTGTCAAACTTTCGTAAAGAATGCCGAGAACAACATAAATGGAAAATAATGCGGCCATAATCAGGAGAGGTTCTTGTCCGACTGTTTTTTTCAATGTTGCAGCATTTCCCGCAAAATCGCCATGGATAGACCGGGGTAAATGAAGGCTAACAATAGCACCTTGTACTGCTTGGATGGCCGGGCCAAGAGCAGAACCAGGAGTTAGGTTAAAAGAAATCGTTGTAGCAACGAATTGTCCCTGATGATTCACCGCAAGAGGTTCATTGACCTCTTTGAGCTTACCTAATTGATTAAAGGAAACCATAGGGTCGCTTTGGGTTGTAACGGCGGCACCGCTAGAGGCTGATTTCCCTCCAGCAAGCGCATTGGCCATTGCATTTTGGTAAGAAAGCTGGCTTTGGGACAATATTGTTGGAGCTTTTTCGGTTTGTCTTACTCGAATATTGTTAGAGGCATTACCACCATTAGCAGTTCCTCCGGTGACGCTCACCCACATTTGATTGAGAAATGCAGGATTGGCCCAATATTGAGGAGCGGCTTCCATGATGACACGGTATTGGTTAAGTGATCCGTAGATAACCGATGCGGAACGTTGCCCGAAGGCGTCATAGAGGGCATTCCCGATCAATTGAGGGGTAATTTTATAGCGAGCCTCTACGTCACGATTGATAAAAAGGGTAATCCCACGCCCATTTTGTTCTACATCAGAAGTAACGTCGCTGATCATGGGGAGAGCTGAGAGCGCTTTGACGATACGTGGTGTCCATTCATAGAGTTCTTCGGCTGAACTTCCCTGTAAACTATATTGGTAAGCTCCATCGGTTGAGCGTGCGCCACCGCCAATAAGACTAGGTAAGCGTAAACGTAGACTGGCACCCGCTTGATGGCGGAAAAGACGATTTAATCGCTGTATGGTTACAGAGATATCATCTTGGCGTTGGTCACGAGGCTTCAGCGTAATGAAAAGATTAACAGAATTTGCTGACCGTTTACCAAGTCCACCAATGACACTTTCTACATCGGGATCGCGCGAAATACGGCGTTCAACATGTTGTGTCATGAGTTGTAATGCATGAAAAGAAATAGACTGGTCGGCTACGAGGCGCCCCATGAGCATGCCTTGATCCTCTTGGGGAAAGAGCTCTTTAGGCAATGTTTGAAAGAGAAGCGCGGCGAGAATAAGGCTTAGAGGAAGAGAGAGGATAACTAATTTCGGATAACGTAAAATGTTCGTCAAAGAACGAGCATATCCACGAGTGAATGCAGTGAAAATATGCTCAAATTTCTGATCAATAAGAAACCAGAAACCTGAGGTTTTTGTGTGGGAAGGAGGAGAGGAGAGCCATAAAGCGCTGAGCATAGGGGTCAGGCTTAAGGATAAGATCAGAGAAACACCTAAGGCACATATAATGGTCATGGCAAATTCATGGAAAAACAATCCTGAAATACCATCCATGAGTAAGATAGGGGTAAAAACGACCATGAGAGAGAGCGTGATGGAAATAACCGTAAAGGTCACCTCTCCGGCACCATGAATAGCAGCGTCTTGGGAGGAATATCCCATTTCTAAATAGCGTGATATATTTTCAATGACGACAATGGCATCATCCACAACAAAACCTGTCACGATGGTTAGAGCCATCAAAGACATGATATCAAGCTGGTACCCTAAAAGTTGCATAATCCCGAAAGTTGTAATGATCGAAAGAGGGACAACAATCGCGGGAATAAGTGTAATAGAAATATTACGAAGAAAGAATAAGACAACGAAGATTACTAAAATAACAGCCAGAATAAGGGTTGTTTGTGTGTCAGCAAGGGATGCACGGATCATCGTAGAACGATCTAAACGGAGATCTAGATGCGTGTTATTGGGAAGAGCTGTGCGGAGTTCAGGGAGGCGTGCTTTGAGTGCATCGGTCGTTTTGATGATATTTGCACCACTTTGTGGGTAGATTGTACAAATGATATCTGGTTGTCCGTTGACATAACCTGCTTGACGAAGGTCTTCAGCACCGTTGCGAATATCAGCAATATCGGAGAGTTTTATGGGACGTGAATTGCGGTATGCAATAACGAGATCGTGGTAATCTTCTGCTTTGGTGGCTTGGTCATTTGTGGCCAAAATCATGCGTTGGCCATTAATTTGTAAGAAACCTTTTGGGGTATGGGCGTTGGCTGAGGCTAAGGCTGCCCGGATATCTTCAAATCCAATACCATATCGGAAAAGACGAAGTGGATTGAGTTCAACACGGACTGCCGGAAGAGAGCTGCCTTTGAGATCAACATTTCCAACCCCCTGAACTTGGCTAAGTCCTGGAAGTAAAATGTTGCTGGCCATGTCATAGAGTTGTTGTGGGGTGCGTGTTGTTGAGGTGAGTGTGAGCACCATAATGGGTGGGCCATTGGAGTTGGCCTTGATATAATTAGGGTCACTGCGTAACGTTGTGGGAAGGTCTTGTCTTGAGGCCCGTAAAGCGGATTGTACATCGCGAGCTGCGCCGTTAATGTCGCGTGACAGGTCGAATTGTAACAGAATACGTGTCTGGTTAACGGTAGATTCTGATGTGATTTCTCGAATGCCTGCAATGGCCCCTAAATGTCGTTCAAGGGGAGCGGCAATTGTGCTGGCGATTTCTGATGGCGCTCCCCCAGGTTGATTCGCCATGACCATAATAACTGGGAAATCAACATTGGGGAGGTCAGAAACGGGGAGCTGAGTATAGCCCAGGCACCCTGCCAAGAACATGGCAAGCGCCATGAGCGTTGTCCCAACAGGCCGGAGAACAAAGAAGCGAACGAGCTTCATAATGCGTCAGATGATGATGTATGAGATGACAAACGGCGCCACCAAGAACGTACCGTTTCAGAACAATGATTCATGAAAAGGTAAATGACGGGGGTCGTGAATAATGTCAGAAGTTGAGAGAGCGAAAGACCAAAGACAATAGCGATACCAAGAGGGCGTCTTAATTCGGAACCTGTTCCACTACTCAGAACGAGGGGAAGCGCACCAAATAATGCCGCTAAGGTTGTCATCAGAATAGGGCGAAAGCGTAATAAGGCAGCCTGACGAATAGCGTCGAGAGGGGAGCTCCCTTCATTGCGCTCAGCATTAAGAGCAAAATCAATCATCATGATTGCATTTTTCTTAACGATACCAATGAGCAGAACAATTCCGATAATGCCCATAATATCGAGAGGCATATCGAAGGCATAGAGGCCTAATAAGGCTCCAATGGCCGCAGAGGGGAGTGTTGAGAGAATTGTAATGGGATGAATGAAACTCTCGTAAAGTATGCCGAGTACAATGTAGACAGCTACGATGGCTGCAATCACAAGGGCGAGCTCGTGGCCGAGAGATGTTTGGAAGGCCGCTGCCGTCCCTTGGAAAGCGGTTTGGAATGAAGCAGGAAGACTAATCCTATGGCTTGCTTGTTCAACAGCGCGTGTTGCATCACCCAGAGCATGACCAGGTGCGACGTTGAAAGAAATGGTTGTTGCGGGGAATTGCCCGTAATGTGTGATAAGGAGCGGAGATAATGTGCGAGACAGCACGGTGACTTGATTGAGGGGAACGAGCCCAGATGTTGGTTGGCGGCTAGGTCCAGAGGTGCTTCCGCCTGCTGAAGAAGAGATTCCAGGAAGATAAAGTTGTGAAAGACTACTTTCACTTTTTTGAAAAGAAGGTTCTGCTTCCAAAATGACACGGTATTGATTGGATTGAGTATAAATCGTTGAAACCTGGCGTTGGCCAAAGCTGTCATAAAGAAGATTATCAATCGTCTGCGGTGTGATGGAGTAGCGGGCTCCATTGGTACGATCGAGCGTAATCATAGCTGTGAGACCGCCAGCTTGAAGGTCGGAGGTTACACCGTCCAGAGAGGGCTCCCCCTTAAGAGCATCAAGAAATTTAGGCACCCAAATGTTAAAATCATCATAGTCTGGTGTTTCAAGAATGAATTGATACTGCATGGCTGAGACTGTGGAATCTAATGAAAGATCTTGAACTGGCTGTGTGTAAAGCTGAGTTCCTGTCACCTCATGACTGACAGTCGAAAGACGTTTTAGAATCGTATCGAGATCAGCGCTTCGTTGCTCTTTAGGTTTAAGATTAATGAGAAAACGCCCAACATTGAGCGTCATATTCTGCCCATCAACCCCAATAAAAGAGGAGAGACTTGTGACATCAGGGTCAGCTAAAAGTTTTGCGCCCAAGGCTGTTTGCCGATTGGCCATTCCTTCAAATGAAATATTGGGGTTCATGGAAGAAATCCCCTGAATGACACCTGTGTCTTGCCGTGGGAAGAATCCTTTTGGGATGGTCCATGCAAGGAGGCCCGTTAGGGCGATGGTGCCAAGTGTTACGATAAGTGTCAGTGGTTGATGCCGTAAGACAACATCCAGTCCGCGTGCATAGAGTGCAAGGACACGAGCTAGAATGCGATTAACGATATGGGGAAGGCGACGCCAGCCTTTTGGAGGCGTTGAGGACTCTTGGTGGCGCTTTTCGCTCAGCATACGAGCGCACATCATGGGAACAAGGGTAATGGAAACAATTGCCGAGAGGACAATTGTCACGGCCAAAGTCATGGCGAATTCATGGAAGAGGCGACCAACAACATCACTCATAAAGAGCAGTGGAATGAGTACGGCAATGAGTGAAACTGTGAGTGAAATGATGGTAAAACCGATTTCTTGAGCGCCTTTTAGGGCGGCTGTATAACGGTCATCTCCAGCTTCAACAAAACGCGCAATATTCTCAATAACCACAATAGCGTCATCAACAACAAAGCCCGATGCAACGGTCAGAGACATCAAAGATAAATTGTCGAGAGAAAAATTAAGCATATACATCAACGCTAAGGTGCCGATCAGCGAGAGAGGTACAGACAGGCCTGGGATGATTGTTGCGGGCACGTTAAAGAGGAAAAGGAAGATAACCCCAACGACGAGAATCATCGCTAAAACGAGTTCAAACCCTACGTCATTGACAGAAGCACGAATGGTTGTTGTTCGATCTGTAAGAGGGGTGATGTCGATTCCTGGGGGAAGATCTTGCCGCAAGCGTGGTAAGAGGGCACGAACATGATCGGCTACATTGAGGACATTGGCGCCAGGTTGACGCTGAACGTTAAGAATTAAGGCGGGTGTATTGTTAGACCAAGCGGCGAGTTGATTATTCTCTGCACCTTCAATAGCGGTTCCTACGTCACGTAAACGGATCGGTCCGCCATTTTGATAGGCAATCACTTGATTCATTAATTGTTCAACAGATTTGATCTGACCGTCAATTCTTAAGGATGTCGCATGTTGCGGCCCATCAAACGTACCTGTTGGGGAATTGACATTAATCGTACCAATAATGGTTCGAACGGTATCAAGCGCAATACCGTAAGAAGTGAGTTTAGGAATATTAATCTGAACGCGATAGGCTTTACGGTTTCCACCTGACAGAGTTACCAGCCCAACCCCAGAAACTTGGCTTATTTTTTGCTCCAAGCGCGTATTAACATAATCTTCTACCTCGGGGAGTGGCATTGTTTTTGAGGTAATGCCGAGTGTGAGAATAGGCGTATCAGCCGGGTTTACTTTGGCATAAATTGGAGGGGCAGGGAGATCGCTAGGGAGGAGAGAGGTGGCGTTATTGATGGCCGCTTGCACTTCTTGTTCGGCGATATCCATTTTCATATCTAAACCGAAACGAAGAGTAACGACAGATGCTCCCCCAGAGGATTGCGATGTCATTTGCTCCAGCCCTGCCATCTGCCCTAATTGTGTCTCGAGAGGAGCCGTTACGGACGTGCTCATTACATCGGGACTGGCACCGGGATAGAAAGTAGAGACCGTGATTGTTGGGTATTCTACTTGTGGCAAGGCTGAAATAGGAAGGAAATGATAGCCTAAAATCCCTGCCAAAAGTATCGCGACCATCAACAAGCTTGTCGCAACGGGACGTTCGATAAAAAGACGAGAAGGATTCACGTAGAAGGACTTTCAAACGTCAGGAACATGATACAATCAAGGGGTGCTTTGCGTACCGGCAGAGGTGGAACTACTCGGGGCAATAAAAACCTTACTCCCTGGTCTTAAATGGTTGATTCCATCGGTAATGACACGTTCTCCATCAGAAATGCCTGAAAGAACAACGGTTTGCGTATCATCGCTATATCCAGTTTTGATATTTTTGATGGCAACGGTCATATTGCTTTGGACGACGTAGAGGAAACTACCATCTGGTCCAGTTTGTATGGCTTCTCCTGGGACAACCAAAACATGCTGTAAGGTTTGAACGAGGAGATGTGTATTGACGAATTCGTTCGGGAAGAGACGCTCATCGTCGTTGGGGAAGATGCCGCGTAATCTCACTGTCCCTGTTGCAGTATCAATTTGACTATCGAGTGCATTTACACTGCCGGAAGAAAGTTTTTGTGCGTTATCACTGCTCCATGCTTCCACTTTGAGGGAGCCATGTTGGCTTAATTGTGTTTGGACATCCGGTAGGTCATTTTGAGGGAGTGTGAAAATGACGGATATAGGCTGCATTTGAGTCAGCGTGGTCAGCCCTCCGGATTGCCCTACCGTAACGTAATTTCCTGCATCTAAAGCGCGGATGCCGACGCGGCCATCCACTGGCGCGATGATATGGCAATACATAACGTTGAGTTCAGCATTACGGACATTGGCTTCATCAAACTGAATTTGTCCTTCAAGCTGTTGGACGGTAAATTGCTGATCGCGCGCGGTCATAGCTGCGATTGAGTTTTGGTGGATAAGCCGTTGATAACGGGCATTATCAATCCGAGCTTTAGCAAGCTGAGCACGATCCGCCTCTAACGTTCCTTCATATTGATGGAGGGTTGCTTCATAGGGACGAGGATCGATCAACTCGAGTAAATCACCTTTATGTACGTGCTGACCTTCATGGTAATATACTGAGAGAATGTGTCCGCTCACGCGTGGGGTAATCGTTACGTTTGTGATAGGGACTACTGTGCCGAGCAGTTGAAGAATGACGGGAACGTCAGCTCGATGCACTTGCGCAACGGCAACAGCTTGAGCTGTCTCAAGTCCGTTTGTCTTGTGTGTATCTGCTTTGTGAGAAACACCATGTGATCGTGACCATATAACCGCGACGATCATGAGAAGGGCTATCCCTCCGCCAATTAGCCATTTTTTTTTACGTCTAGGACGGGCAGGAGGAGGGACAGACATAATATGTGCTTTTTCCTTACCGAGATGGGCCGATCACTTTCATACATGCCCTGTGTTAGAGAGTGTATAAAGCGTCATCGTGACATTTTTAACTTAATACTTTTTATAAAACCGGTTCTTAGGGTGTGATCAGTTAAGCATGCATTGATGAACTGATGATAGGTAGATTTTTTTCGTATATGACCTGCCGTTAGAAAGAAAATCGTGACCATTATGTGGTATATGGAATTGCCCCTTGCAGTTTGCAGAGGGGAGTTTCATATCTTTACGTAGTTGGATTGAACCTGATGTGAAGGGTTGGATGTTGTCTGACCCTGGGGAATTTCTAAACAAGAATTAAGGAGAGTGTCATGGTTGAAACGGCGCGCGCAAAAGCCGAAGGGCTGCTGGATGAAACAAAAGGCCGTGTGAAGGATGCTGTGGGTGGCCTTACAGGTGATGTTGGCACTCAGGCAAGTGGTAAGCTTGATAAGTTGGCAGGGAAGGCTCGCAGTGAGTTTGCCGATCTTTATGAGGCTGAAGAGACGAAGCTTGAGGCAGCGGCTTCCTTTATTAAGGAACGCCCGGTTGTTTCGTTGGCAATTGCATCAGTTGTCGGGCTTATTATCGGCCGTCTTCTGTTGAAAAAACGAAGCTAGTAAGAGCCACTTTAACTGCGTTAAAGTTAATGACGGGCTTCCAGGGCGTTGTTGTCGCTTTGGAGGCCTGTGCTGTGATAGGGCTCCCTTACCGGAAATAGAAAGCGTCGAAAGAGGCCTGGTTGTTACTTATGGAATGGTTTTACGAACAGGATGGTCAGCAGGTTGGGCCTGTTTCTCGAGCTGACATAATTCGTTTGATTGTGCAGCGTCGTATCCAGCCTCATACGTTAGTGTGGACTCCTGAATTCGGAGATCAATGGCGCCCGGCGATTAAGGCAGGGTTGATGATATCTTTGCCAGGTCGTCTTCGTGGCGCTATGGATGGCCGTCCAGGTCCTGAAGCATGGCCGGATGGGAGAAGTATCGCTGCAGTACCGTCGCTGTGGGCGTGGATTTTTCTTCTTGTGCCGCATGGTTTGACGATCATCGAGCAGGTTATCGCCTATATACAAGGGAATGCGCAGCCTTCGTATGTGGCACAATTTTTCATATTCATTATTTTCTTCATGTCACTGTCGTTGGATCGGCGTGTGTTAGGGATGGCGGGTATTCGTCCTCCCTCATTTTGGTGGTTTCTCTTTTTCCCAGGCTATTTCGTCATGAGAAGAGAGCGGTTAGGGCGTGGGAAAGGCCTCGTCACCTGTAGTATTGCTATGATGATTTTGGTGATGATAAGCACTCTTATCTTTCGAGTGCCCTCGGACATGGATGGGAAAAGAGATTGGCTTTTTTCGAATCCATTTCAGACAGAGCATCATGAGGCGCCTTCTGCGCATAAAGATAAGCCATCATCTTCACAGGATGAGAAAGATTCACCGAACGGGAATGATCAAATGAGTATATAGCGTTACGATATAGTATATTATACTAAATCGCAGCGCGAAGAATATGCCCCTCCCATTCGGGAGGGTTTTTTGTATGCAATAGGGATAAAAATATTTATTTTATAATTGACAGCATATTTTTTATAAAAAAAGACTTTCTTTTCGACTCGGAGTGATTCAGAACCGACTCGTTGGGTGACGATGCCCTATTGTAGAGACGTTGAGGGATTGCGCATGCCAGATTACAGCCTGGAAATGGAATATGAAGGGTTGGTAGCGGGCGTGGACGAAGTAGGGCGAGGTCCTTTAGCGGGTCCTGTAGTGGCAGGGGCTGTGGTATTTCTCCGTCCGCCATCCGTATCATTGGCGTCTCAGCTTGATGATTCTAAAAAATTGACGTTTCGCCGTCGTGAGAAGGCTTTTCGGGCACTGCAAGAATGTGCCTCAACAGATGTGTGCTTTGCTCTAGGCGCGGCTTCGGTAGATGAAATTGATAAACTGAATATTGGGGGGGCGTGTCTTCTAGCGATGCAGAGGGCGGTAGCGCGTTTACGCGTTCAACTTGGTGCATGGCCGCAGTTGGCGTTGGTCGATGGTAATCGTGCGCCAACCTTACCGTGCCCTGTAAGGACAGTGATTGGTGGTGATGGGATCAGTTTATCAATTGCTGCGGCTTCTATTCTGGCAAAGGTTGTGAGAGATCGCCTTATGGCGCGCTTGGCACAGCGTTACCCAATTTATGGATGGGAGCGAAATGCAGGTTATGGCACAGCAATTCATATGATGGGTCTTAAAACTGAGGGGGTAACTCTTCATCATCGGCGTGCTTTTGCCCCTATACGTCGTTTAGTCGCAAGGGAGGGTCACGTAGCATGACTGTTGAAATGCCCTTTAATCGTATTTTACGTGGTGAATGTGTAGAGACAATGAAAACACTTCCAGATGGAAGTGTAGACTGTGTTTTTGCTGATCCACCGTATAATTTACAACTTCGTGGAGAGTTGCGTCGCCCTGATGAGACGATTGTAGATGGGGTCGATGATGCATGGGATAAATTTGCTGATTATAAGACGTATGATGATTTTACGCGTAATTGGCTGAGCGAAGCGCGTCGTGTGCTTCATAAAGATGGCACGATCTGGGTTATCGGTTCTTATCATAATATATTTCGTCTTGGTGCTATTCTTCAGGATCTAGGTTATTGGATTTTGAATGATATTATATGGCGGAAGTCGAATCCCATGCCGAATTTTCGGGGTCGTCGTTTTACCAATGCTCATGAGACCCTCATCTGGGCAGCGCGCAGCCCACAAAGCAAATATCGTTTCAATTACCAAGTTATGAAGGCGCTTAATGATGATTTGCAAATGCGCTCTGACTGGTTTTTACCGCTTTGCACAGGTCATGAACGTTTGCGGAATGAGCATGGTTTAAAGCTTCATCCAACGCAAAAACCAGAAAGCCTTCTTCATCGTGTGCTTTTGGCCTCCACGACAGTTGATGATTTGGTCCTTGATCCTTTTTGCGGCACCGGGACAACACCTGCTGTGGCGAAACGGTTAGGGCGCCGTTATCTCGCTATTGAGCGGCATCCTGACTACGTAAAGGCTGCTGAAAAACGTTTGGATGGCGTTTTACGTCTTCCAGATGATCAGTTGGAGGTCACCCCCGCTAAGCGAGAAATGCCGCGTATTCCGTTTGGCTCCTTTGTTGAAAGTGGCACGTTACCAGCAGGGTGTGTTGTTTATGATCGACAACGTCGTCTCAAAGCAACGGTTGCCCCTGATGGAACCCTCGTATCAGGGAAACATCGTGGGTCTATTCACAAGTTGGGCGCCTTATTGACCAATGCAGCGTCATGCAATGGTTGGACCTTCTGGCATTTTGAACGTGAAGGAGAGTGGCTGCCGCTCGATGTGTTACGTCAAGAAAGCCATAGGTTGCGGCAAACTGCCTGAAAATATTCCCGGGAAAATTCTTTCCCGGGAATATTCTATAGTAGAAGAATTATTTAGTTGATGAATGCGTTGTTCGTGTGACGACGTGCCGCCGAGACCGCTGAATGTGGTGAGGGGGCGCCCTATGGGGAGTATAGGTGGCTGGTGTTGGCTCGGCACCAAATCCTAAAAACCCATATTCTGGCTGAGGGTGGCCGCCATCACTCACGATATGTTTTGCTGGTGCAATAGCAGAAATACCATTCTTCGCGTTGACATTAATATGCCCATTGCCATGATCCTGAGAAATATCGCCATGACTTACATCCGTCATGATACGACCATCAGGGTTATAAGTGCGTAACGACAGAAGTAAGAACATGATGTCGTTGCGACCTAGATCAATGGCTAAATCTAGAGGGGTTTGTTCCAATACATTGCGTGCCTCTAGGTCTGCACCTCGGTTGAGGGCTTCTTTTGCGGCAACGAGCGAACCGCGGTTAATAGCATCAAAGAGAGCGGCTGTTGGGTTCACATCCATGCGTGAATGCCCAGAGTCAGAGTCGTCTGCATCAGCTCCTGGGAGGGCTGACGGAGGGGCAGCACGGCGTGCTGCTTTCCGTGCTTCAGCCTTTTTTTGAGCATCCATCGCTTCTTGCTCTGCTTCTGCCTCGTCAGAGGCAGATTGCGCATGAGCCGCATGCCAGGGTGCCCAGACAAAAGGGGTCGTCGCAAATGCCGCTATTAGCAATAAGTGCGGCAAACGGAGCAAAGGAGAAATAAGCAATCGCATAGTCGGGAAGTATATCCTCCTCTTGCAATAAGTGCGAGTCCAAGCTGCCATTAAAACAGTAACGCTTTCATCTTAATACTCAGAACTTTCTATTTGCTTAACGTCCCTCACGCCACCAGCCAAGAGCGAGCAAGCATAAAACGCCTAGAAGAACACTCCATGCGGGAAGGAGTGGGGTTGTTTTGCTGGCACCGCTGAGCATTTCTTGATGGATGGGCAGGCCGGCCCAGTCAGAGCCAGCGAGAGATGTATTTTCGGCAACTTGGCGAATGGTAGGAAGAGTATTGGTGCCAATCCAGAAAAGTCCCCCGTGTGATGATGTGACGAGTGGAGACAAAATTTTGGCTGTACTACGAAGGTCACTGTCTTCAAGAGGGTTTTGTTCTGGAGCGGCAGCAAAAGCGACGAGCGCATTTTGGCGAATGGTCCAAATACGGTTTTCATAGGTGTCGGGCGTCGGAAGGGGGAGCACTCCGCGAAGAAGGCCATAGGTGGCTTGTGGAACAAGAGTAAGAGAGTGATGCTGCCCTGAGGGAGACATAATATCCGCTTGTAAGGGGGGAGAGCGCGTTATGAGATGGCGCTCAACAATGAGTTGGTTATGCTCAATATGCGCATCGAGACGATTTTCTTCTAAGTCCGGCTCTTTCATGAGCCAGTGTGCAAGGCGGCGGAGCAGTTCTTTTTGAGGGCCGCCTCCTTGCTCGCCTCGTGACCAGAGCCAAATTTGATCAGAGAGGAGCATGGCCACGCGTCCCTGACCCTGATGTGACAAGACGAGAAGAGGTGTTCCATCTGGTGTGGAGAGAAGACTTTCACCTTGGACGGAATCTGGCTTTAAATAACGAAACCAAGGTCCCCATTCTTTTCCCCACGGGCCATTAAGGGGTAAGCCACTTGTCACAGGGTGTCCTTCCCCCTGTGCGGTTAGGCGAGGACGAAATGCACGTGTTACAACGCCGTTGTCAGGAGGGACATGGGCTGGGAGAATGTCACTCAATGGTGTGTCTTGAAGGCTGCCTGTCTGTGTGAGTTCTGGTCCCGCAGTGACGAGAAGTGCTCCTCCCTGGCGGACATAGTGGCTAATGTTACGTAAGTAGGATTCCGGTAAAATGCCCTGATTACGAAAGCCATCGAGAATGATGAGGTCAAAACTATTTATCTTTTGTTCAAATAATTCATGCGTTGGGAATGGGATTAAGGCAAGGTCAGAGAGAGGGGTATCATCTTCTGTTTCGGGAGATCGTAGAATGGTAAAATGGATGAGATCAACAGAAGGATCGGCCTTTAATAATTGACGCCAAACACGAGCTCCTTGATTAGGAACCCCTGAGACTAGTAAAACGCGTAACCGATTACGAACGCCCTGAATTTTTAACAGAACGCTATTATTGCGCAATGATACTTCATCGGCGCGTGGAGTGGCATAAACTTCTTTGAGTGTTGTGCCCGCATGGGTGATGGGGACAGTAAGGTCAACGGGATGATTGGTTACGGTATGGGCTAAGACGACAGAACGACCATCATCGAGATGTTCCATGATGTCGACAGGCTTTCCTGGAGATGCGCCGAGGTCGTCAACTTGGAGGCGAATATGTGCTTCTTGCCCAAGAAGCACATAGGGGGGTGAGCTGAGGACACGAAGGCGGCGATCTATTTCTTCACCTTTGGCCGTGAGAAGGACGTGCAGTGGTAAAATGCGGCCAGAGCTGTCTTTTAAGCTTGTGGGCAGCTGGGCCGGCGTATCGTGATTCATCCCATCTGTTAATAGAAAGACGCCTGCGAGATTGGGGACGTTAAGGGCTTCGCGTTCAATTGTTTCAAATAAGCGGGTGCCGCGTCCGTTCCCCCCGGAGGCATCAACATAGTGCAGGTGAAGGTTGGGGAGATGTTGTGCTTGTTCACTGAGTTGCCGGGCTGCGTGGTCTGCGAGTGAATGACGGTTTTTGATCTCCATAGAAGGAGATTGATCCACAACAATTAAGGCGTCTTGTGGTTGCGGATGCAGAACCGGGTGCAAGAGGTGTGGCCCACTGAGCCACCCTATGATCAGTAAGACAGCTAAAGAGCGCCAGATGAGACCGGGGAGGCGGCGCCATAGGCTATAAAGGGCTATGAGGACGACCAAAAGAGCTATGATGCCAAGCCACACGAGCGGGAAGCTGGGGGTCCAATCCAATGTCATTATGGGCTGTCCTCGCTTTCTGAAGAGGGACTATCATCTTGTGTGCCTTTGAGGCGATGGAGCATTTCTGGATAGTGGCGCTGGTCATTCTTGTAGTTGCCTGTCAGGGCGTAAATGACGGCGTTGAAGCCAAAGCGGTAAGCAAGGGCGCGCTGACTTTCTCCATCAGGGATGACGGCAAAGGGGGCATTTCCGTTAGAGTCTTTGGCCCAGGCGTGCGCCCAATCGGCATTGCCTATGATGACGGGACTGACATCTTCAGTACTATCATCGTTGTCTGAGCGTGCCACATAAACGGTTTGACCAGCAATGCGGCCCGGGTAGTCGCGCAAGAGATAAAAAGTGTGGGAGAGTGTATGTTGATCTCCGAGGATGGCAAGGGGCGGGATAGAAAGCCCAGCCGTGACACGTTTTAAAGCCATGCGGGTTGCCTGGCCGTCACTGTTATCAAGTGAGCTTCCTGCGCCCATTTCATCAATGAGGAGCATACCGCCATGTTTCATATAATCATTTAAAGCGGCATCTTGAGCGGGGTTTGTTTTAGAATGGGCCGTTATCGGCCAGTAAATAAGTGGATAAAAAGCGAGATCATCACGACCAGGAATGACCCCAAGGGGTGACCCAAGATGGGCAGTACTGCGTTGATTGACAAAACGCGTTAACCCCTCAAGTCCTTCTTGGACAGCTGAATCGAGGTCAGGATCCCCTGTTTCAATATAAGCCAGGCGAATATCTAAGGCACTTTGAGGAACGTCTGTGTGGGTTGTATCAGCGTAAGCATTTGGAAGGCAGTGAATGACAAATAATATGCTGAGAGTGCGGAACAATGTGAGGCTTAAAGCGCCCTGCCTTTTTAAAGACAGAACCATATCAAGGGCGAGCATAAAGAGGCCGAATAATCCTAAATAAGGCCAAAGAGCTTGTTCTGGTGTGATGCGATCTGGTGAGACTTCAAGACCGAGTTTCAGTTCGTCTTGGAGTGGTGGTAAGGCGTCGGCCAGATTTAAAGGGCGTGCATGTGATTCATCTCCATAAAATCCAGCGGGATGGTGCTCATCAACGCGCAGTAATGTGTGAGTGGATAGTGGTTGTACGAACGATGCGGGGGCAACTAATGTTCCCTCTGGGGAGAGTATTTTCCATGCGGGCCACGTTGTGGTGGTGCTTGGTGAGTGGATCACATCCTGCGCAAGGGTTGGGGCATTGATGATAAGCTGATTCAGCATTTGTGGGAAAAGGCCGGATAGAGGAAGGTTAGACCAATCTGCTGTAGGCGTTATGTGGAACAGTATGACAAGCCCATGTCCTTCATGGCGCGCTGTGACAAGCGGGGTGCCATCGGCCAATGTGGCCCAAGTGTGCTCTGACAAGTCACTGGTGGGTTGGGCGAGTACCTGGCGTGATATAGTGACGTCTTTTGGGATAGTGATTCCAGAGAAAGGTGAGGCGACGGGAAATGGTGCAAGGCTCTGTGGAGAACCCCAGGACATGGCACCGCCTAATTGGCGTGTGCCATGGAGTAAGGGAACGGGAAGAAGAGCTTTTGCCGTTGGAGAAAGAGCAGAATCGTCATGATTAGCCATTTCAGTGCCGGCAAAACGAACAAGTACACCGCCTTGACGCACCCATTTTAGCGTCTGGGAAAGATCTGCCTCTGATGACAATGTGCCGTCAGGGGCGATGAGAAGGGACAATGGGTGCGAAAGAAGCGATGTGAGGCCGTCATTATGGACCGTACTAATAGTGTTAAGAGCTTGTGTTAGATAAAAATCACTTCCAACGAGGGGGGCCGTATCGCCGTTAAGATGTAACAGCCCCACAACATGTTGATGATGCCCACTTTTTAATAAATCCATTCCTGCGGGAACTGGCGCGCCAGGAATGGAGAGCGCATCAAGAGAGTCTACAAGGACTTCTGGTAAGTTTAAATTTTGTGCGTGATTACTGAGGAGCGTCCAATGGGCAATGGTGTTAAATTGCCCGTGTTCATCAAGGGTCAGACCATTGAGGGGGAGAGACCGCGAAGGGCAATGGGGAAGCGTTTCGGCAAGGACAGTTAGATGGGCACGTGATGTTGTGTCGTGACGCAGCAGAATGAGATCACAGCGGGGCCAGCGTATTTCCTCAATATGATGAGCCGTTGAGAGAGACGTCTTTAACGTGAGGTCGTGGTCCTGAGCCAGAGAGTCAGACAGAATAACGACTGTCGCTTGTGGAATGGTCTGCTGATATTCCGATTGTGTTAGCTGCGTAGCAAGACTTTGGCGGTCAACGGGCCAAGGATGAGGGTGAAGTTCATGCACATAGCGCTCAAGGGATAGTGTATCGCTGGGCGTGAAGGGAGGGGGGAACCGACCATCGGCTTCCCTGGCGCTAAGGAAGAGGGTGACATGTCCCCCTGCGCGGAGGGTTTGAGCGCCTAAAGTCAAGGCTGTCTGCTGGCGTTCATGCCAGTGAGGGAAAGCCGCCCATCCGTCATCAAGAATAATAACCAATGATTGAGGCGTGTTTTGATCACGATGGGATACGAAAACGGGTTGAGCAAAGGCAAAGACAATGAGAGCGACGGCGGTTAGGCGGAGCAAGAGTAACCAAAGAGGGGCGTGAGCAGCATCGTGGCGCTTTGGTTGCAGACGACGGAGTAAGAGAAGAGAAGAAAATTCTTGCTTGCGTGGCTTGGGTGGTGTGGCGCGAACAAGCCACCACAATGCCGGGAGCGTGATAAGGCCAAGAAGGAGAAAAGGAGCCAGAAAAATCATCGCTTTCCTCCCAATTTCTGGTGCAGGTCGAAGAGAACGGGCTTAATCGAATGGTTCGTCATATGAAGTGAAAAAGGCATGATGTGTTGTAAAGGAGCCTCTGTAAATTGTCTCAAATGGTGGTCCATCGTTTGTTGATAGTGTGTTTGGAGACTTTCAACGGCAGGAAGAGTGACGGGTGTTTCGTTTTCCAAACTAGAAAATGTAAGATGTCCAGAATAAGCAAGATCTCGTTCTTCTGGATCTAGGATACAGAGCAGGAATGTTTTTCCTGGTCTGTGCCGGCATTGATTAAGAAAATTTTTTATTTCTTGTTCAGGCCACAGGAAGTCACTGATGATCAGGAGCTGAGCCCGTGGTGATGTGGTCCGTAAATCGGGAATGTTGTTTTGTTGATGTGTAAGGTCATGGGCAAGGCGTGATAGATTTTGAGCCCCGTAATAGCAACGTTTGCTTCCTAAAACACCGACATACTCCCCGCCATTGAGGGCGGCTTTCCCTAAGGTAAGTGCCGCCATAAGGGCTTCATCTTTTTTTATTGGGAGATCGGGTGAGGAGCGCCATTGCATGGATGCGGAAGGATCCACCCATAGTATGAGTGTATGAGGCGTATGGCGCTCTCGCTCTCGCACCCATAATGTATCGGGGTTGGGTGACCGTGCTGATTGTTTCCAATCAATTGATGAAGCAGGCTCTTGCGGTAGGTGTGGCCGAAACTGCCAAAAATCTTCTCCTTGTCCTGCTCTCTGACTGCCATGCTGGCCCTGCGCCAAAAGAGAAGCAAATTTTCCGGCCTGTAGAACCAAATCAGGCAAAGAAGATGTATGCTCCGAAGAAGCCGCTTGTTTCTTTGATGGATTCAGTAACTGGCGGAAAAAAGATGGGATATGCACAGCAGAGCCTGATCTTTAGGGTTAAGAGAGGGCCGCAAGGCGATCGCTAATGAGGCTTTCAGCTGTTATGCCGTCCGCTTGAGCTGCGAAATTGAGACCAAGTCGATGGGCTAAAACCGGTATCGCCAGAGCCTGGAGGTCATCAAGGCTTGGGGAGAGACGGCCATCCAATAGGGCGCGAGCACGCGTGGCAATCATTAAGGTTTGAGCAGCACGGGGGCCTGGACCGTAGTCTATAGCGCGTTGGACGTCAGCAGGAGCACTGCCATCCTGAGGGCGTAGACTTCTCACAAGGTTCAAAATAGCGTCAACAAGTTTTTCCCCTATTGGAAGGCGTCTTACAAGGGACTGCGCGTTGATCAGTTCTTTTGTCGAAAGGAGACGAGGAGCCGGTTGAGTTTGATCTCCAGTGGTTTGAAGTAACATCTGCCTCTCTGAATCCCGGTCGGGGAAATCAAGCGTAATGCGGAGCATGAAGCGATCAAGCTGAGCTTCTGGGAGGGGATATGTGCCTTCCTGCTCAATAGGGTTTTGCGTTGCCAAAACATGGAATGGTTTGGGGAGTGTCCAGGTCTTTCCACCTTGAGTGACTTGTTTTTCTGCCATGGCTTGTAGCAAGGCAGATTGCGTCCGTGGGCTGGCTCGGTTGATTTCGTCAGCAAGAACGAGTTGACCAAAAATAGGGCCCGGTAAGAAGCGGAAGTGGCGTTGCCCCTGTTCGTTTTGTTCTAAAATTTCAGCCCCAGTAATGTCGGACGGCATGAGATCAGGCGTAAATTGGATACGCGAACTTTCAAGTCCCATAACAGTGGCACAGCTATTAACCAGGAGCGTTTTTCCTAGTCCTGGAGCTCCCATTAGAAGTGCGTGCCCACCACTCAGCACGGTTATGAGAACCTGCTCAATGACATGGTTCTGTCCCAGCACGATATGTCCAATGGCTTTACGTACTGCCTGGAAAGTTGGGGCAAGGAGATCTACCTCAGCGATGTCTTGCTTGCCCTGTTCTAGGGAAGTCATCGTGGTGGTGGAATGGTTTTCTTCTGTCATGCTCACCCTAGATTTATAGTTAGAAATTAGTCTCTGGACAGTCGCGTTTATGCCGGAGATTTTTTAAAAGATCGCCCGACTTTTGTATTCTATGACGAGGAGGGGGGTTTCATCAAAGGGGTTTCGTCACCAGTTTGCTATGCATGACATTTTTGTCATTGAGGAGATGGAGGGAGAGTTGAGCGATCGTGCGATGCGGAGGATAACTTCTTCTTTGGAGGGTTCAGCAGGAGAACGCCATAGGGGTGAGTATACTCAACGCCTTCTTCCTTTTCATGTATGTCGCAATGGGACATGGCTTTATCGAGGACAAGAAATTAAGCGAAGGGCAATGTTGTGTCTTTTCGCGTCATTAATAGATCGAGATGAACAAGGTCGCTATTGGCTAACGACGCCGACAGAATCAGGAATTATTCACGTTGATGATGTTCCATTTTTGGCAGTAGAGCTTGATTTCAGAAGCGGATCAAATGGGCAACAAAATTTATGTTTGCGGACCAATATGGATGAATTGCTCTGCGTTGGCGATAAACATCCGCTTGTGTGTGACTGGGATCGTCCTTCAGATGATGGGACTGTGCCTTATGTTCATATTCGCTCTGGAAGTGGTGGAAAGCCCATCTTAGCGCGTGTTAGTCGGGCCGTTGTCTTTGAGTTGGCGGCATTGGCGGTGCCAGGGCATGTGGCTGGACGGCCATGTTTGGGGGTGTGGAGCCAAGGGCATTTTTTCCCTCTTTCTCGATTGCCACAAGATGATGATGCCTCTTTGTGTGAGGAGGAATAATTCGGCGTGGAAACAAGTCCGTCCTTTCTAAAGGAATCGTTGTCTCGTCTTTCAGGATATGAGGGTTTACAAAGAATTTGGGATGCCATTCCAAGCGCACGTCTTGTTGGAGGATGTGTGCGCGACCTTCTTTGTGGCAGGGCTGTGCGTGATGTCGATGTTGCAAGCCCTCTTCATCCGCACGATGTGCAAGAGCGTTTGGAAAAGATAGGGGCAAGGGTTGTTCCAACAGGCCTTTCTCATGGGACGGTCACAGCGGTTATCAATCATCAACCTTACGAAATAACGACGTTGCGGCGCGATGTAGAAACAGACGGGCGTCATGCTGTCGTAGTTTGGACGAATAGCTGGGAAGAAGATGCCGCACGGCGGGACTTTACGATCAATGCTATGTCGATTGATCACGAGGGTGTTCTTTATGATTATTTCGGTGGGAAGACCGATTTAGAAGCACATAAAGTAAGGTTCGTCGGGAATGCAGAGAGTCGTATTGAAGAAGATGCTCTTCGATCGTTACGATTTTTCCGTTTTCAAGCACGTTATGGCGATGAAGAGGTGGATCCGTGCGCTTATGCGGCCATCGCAGAAAAACGTGACCTCATAACGCGGTTGTCCGTTGAACGCGTAGCGTCTGAGTTGCTGAAAATTTTAAGTGGCCCACATGTGGGGCGTACGATTCGCCTTATGTTGTCAGCTGGTGTTCTGCCGGAAATTTTACCGCACCCTCATGTAGATCTGTTAGAGGATTTGCTTAAAACGGGTCATCCATCAGAACCGTTACCACGTTTATATGTATTAAGCGGTGGAGACCGCTCCGTTGGTGAACTGTTGAAACTGTCGAATGCGGAGCGCAGTGCATTGCAGGCTTTTGCGCGCTCTGAACCAGAGTTATTTCTGTCAGCGTCTGATGATGATTTACGAAGAATTCGTGCGTCGCAGTCATTACCGCTTTTGGTTTCACGGAGCTGGTTACAGCAAGCGCGTTCGGTTATAGGTCCCGATCCGCAATGGGATCAGTGGCGCCAACGGCTTGAGGCATTGCCGCAACCCGTTTTTCCCCTTTCTGGGCGTGATGGTTTAATGATTGGTCTTGCTTCTGGGCCTCAGTTGGGGAGGTGGCTCAAGAAGGCGCAACAATGGTGGATGGCGGAAGGGTGTCGCCCAGACCACGGTATGTGTCTTACATGGCTTAAGGAGCAGGTTTCGCGGGAAGGGTGAGACTGCTACAGTCTGCCCCATGAAGCAGCAGAAATACGCGGACCTCGCCAGCCTTCCTTTGATACGCCGAATATGGAAAGAGGAGGTGAGCCGTCACTGGGGGCGTGTCTTAGCCGTGCTGGGGCTTACCATCGCTATGGCGTTATTGACGGCGGTCTATCCGCTGGTAATTAAGCGTGCCATCGACATGTTTGCGGCCCATGACCGGCGTATCCTGTATCAAGTTCCCATTCTTGTAGTCATTGTGACAAGTTTAAAAGCACTGGCGCAGTATGGACAAAGTGTTGCTGTTCAGGGGCTTGTGCTTCAAGTTATCAGAGGACTGCAAGAGCGTATGTTTTGCCATACGCTGGAAGTGGACGTTGCGCGTATTGAACGCGAAGCCCCTGCACAGTGGGCTGCACGTTTTACCAGTGATGCTCTTACGATTCGTGAGGCTCTCATCCGATCGGTTAATGCGTTGGGTGATGTCGTGACGGTGATTGGTTTGGTGGCGTCCATGATTTGGACGGACTGGGAGCTGAGCCTTATCGCTGTCATTTTATACCCTCTTGCCACAGTTCCAGTGCAAAAATTAGGGAAGCGTGTTCGCCGGGCATCAGGTGGGATGCAGGAGCAGGTTGGCCATACCTCGACATTGTTAAATGAAAGCTACGCCTTAGCACGGCAAATTCGCATTTATCGGATGGAGAAACATGAGCATAGGCGTATTGGGCGGGAGTTAGACCGTCTGCATGATACGTTTCTCCGCATAGCCTGTAACCGGGCTCGGTTAGATCCCATGTTGGAAGTGATTGGGGGAGCTGCCATTGCTTTTGTCTTGGGTTTTGCTGGATGGCGCGCTGCTATGGGAGGGGCGACATTAGGCGATTTTACAGCTTTTATTGCGGCACTCTTCGCTGCTTCTCGTCCGTTGCGCGCTCTTGGATCGTTGCATCACGCGTTACAAGAAGGTCTGGCTGGGATGAGTCGGGTTTTTGCGGTTATTGATGAACCGTCATCTATTCATGAGCATGAAGGGGCAGTGGCTTTACCCGATGGGGACGGACATCTGACTTTTAGCGATGTATCGTATCATTATGGGAATGGGCAGCATGGGCTTCATGATGTGACGTTAGATGTGATGCCGGGCCAAACCGTGGCGATTGTTGGGCCAAGTGGTGCCGGTAAGTCTACAGCCTTATCCCTGATTCCACGTCTGCATGATGTGACGAGCGGGGCGATTACAATAGAGGGCGTTGATCTCCGTTATCTCACATTGGCGAGTTTGCGTGATCATATTGCCTATGTCAGCCAAGAAACGGCACTGTTTGATATGTCCGTCATGGATAATATTCGCCTTGGGCGCCCCAGTGCATCGGATGAAGATGTTGAGGATGTCTGTCGGGCAGCCGCTCTCGATTTTATCGACGCACTTCCAGAAGGAATACACACACGTATTGGCGTGGGAGGGCAACGTCTTTCAGGAGGGCAACGTCAGCGTGTAGCCTTGGCGCGGGCTCTGTTACGGAATCCACGTATTCTCTTATTGGATGAAGCGATGAGTGCTTTAGATTCTGAAAATGAAGTACGCGTCCAAGAAGGATTACAGGCCCTAAGACAAGGGCGGACAACGCTTATTGTCGCTCATCGTCTTTCGACCGTGCAAACGGCCGATCAGATTGTCGTGCTTGATCAAGGGCGTGTTGTAGAGATCGGCACGCATGCCGATCTTCTACAAAAAGAGGGGCTTTATGCGCGTTTGGTGCGGATCCAGTCTTTAGGAGATGCGTGAAAAATTTTTTCTAGATCAGGAAGAATGGTCTCGTAAACGGTGCGTTTAAAGCCGAGATTATAGGTTCCGCTGAGGATGTCAGAAGGGGAGACCCAGCGCCATGTGTTGAACTCGGCGGGATCTTGCACATCAAGGCGGATATCTGAATCCTGTCCGGTGAAACCATAGACAAACCATTTCTGGCGTTGGCCGCGGAAATGTCCCCCGAGAGCTTTGCCAATAAGATGATCAGGAAGGTCGTAAGAGTACCAATCCTCACGCTCTCCTAAAAGAGTAGCGTGATTGGCCCCAATCCCAATTTCTTCCATCATTTCGCGTTGAGAAGCTTGATGAGGGGTTTCGCCCTCATCAATTCCGCCTTGTGGGCATTGCCAGATATTATCTGGCGTGTCTGCGCGTCGTGCAAAAAACAACTTCCCTTCTGGGTTGAAGAGAGCAATGCCAACATTGGGGCGGTAAGGAAGAGCAGAAGTTGATGTCATTTATGTGCTCCTTCTACGGGAGTTGTCGTCATCATATTGAGAAGGTGAAGGGCCTGCTGAAGTTGGAAGTCCGTTTCTGGTTTCTTCGGATCGTAAGCTGGCCATTTCTCCGGTGGAAGATGAGGGATGGTCTTAGCAGCCGCAGGAAGGTCCTGACGGAGTGTCTCTTTGGTGGTGGTGCTTCCGATATTAGTGAGCACATGAGCAAGATCAGACTCATGATAGGAATAAGCGCTATCGTCATCATGCGTTGCCTGTACGACAATATCTGGTGTGATCCCCAGCCCTTGGATGGAGCGCCCAGAAGGTGTGTAATAACGTGCCGTTGTAAGGCGAAGAGCACCTTGATCAGCAATTGGAATAATCGTTTGTACGGATCCCTTCCCGAAGGTTCGCTCTCCCATAATGATGGCACGGTGATGGTCTTTGAGAGCGCCCGAAACGATCTCACTGGCTGAAGCGGAGCCAGCATTGACGAGGACAATGATGGGCAGACCATTTGTAATGTCTGTGCCTTTTGCATCCCAATGTTGGTTATTTTCAGGATGACGACCGCGAATGGAGACGATCTCTCCTTCTTTGATAAAGTCACGGGAGACGGCAATGGCTTGATCAAGCTTCCCGCCAGGGTTGAAACGGAGATCAAGAATTACTCCGTTAAAGGTTTTTTCTGGTGTTTGTGCGATTTTCTTACGGAGTTGATTGTAAGCTTTGTGCATCTCACGCTCGAGAGAATCATCAAATTCGGTGAGGCGCAGATAGGCTGTACGTCCATAGAGGGCGGAGCGGACAACCTGTGTATGAATAATTTCTCGAGTAAGCGTGATTGTTTCAGTTTTCCCAGTTTTGGGGCGTAGAATTGTTAAGGTTATTTTTGTGCCAGGATTGCCGCGCATTTTTCGGACAGCCTGGTCCAGTGTCAGGTCGGCAATGCTTTTATTATTGACCATGGTGATGACATCACCTGGCTGGATGCCCGCGCGAGCACCAGGGGTATCATCAATAGGTGACACAACGCGGACATGCCCTGAGTCGGCTTGAACTTGCAGCCCGAGCCCACCGAATTGCCCAGAAATTTCATCCTGCATATCGTGCAGTTGCTGAGCATTCATATAGGCGGAATGGGGGTCAAGTTCGCCTACCATTCCATCAAGGGCATTTCCGATAAGTTTCTTGTCGGTAATAGGCTGGACGTATTCCGAATGAACGATATCCATAACCGTGCCGAGAAGAGTCAGCATTCGGATCGTTTCGGCGTTATTGTCTTTTTCAGGCTTCCCATCTTGTGCCGCTGCGGGAAGGAAAAAAGAAGGTAGGCCTGTAGACCAGATACCGGAGCTGGCACCCGCGCCAGCTACAAAAGCAAGACCCAGCATAAGGCCAGTTTTAAACTTCATAAGAGCGCCATCCTCGCCATGGAAGAGGAGAAAGATCAGATCAATCAAACGTAAGTGATAGAGACATGTAGTAAGCCTAGCTTACAGTCTTTCTGAAAAAGGTGAAACTCCTCCAAGAGCGCTTAGACCAAAAGAAAGAGAGATTACCCTTTAAATAAAGGGAAAAGACTATGGAGAGGAGGTCAAGAAAGGTGTGGGGTTTGTAATGTGGGAGCCTTGACGAAATTGAACAAACAAATCGCCTCCATGACTGGGCATATAACCCAAGAGGGCATTGCGTTTCACAGGTTGATCAGAGTGCACGACAATTTGTCCTAATCCGGCAAGAACAAAACGCTGACTATGACCACAATCTAAAATGACCATAGGGCCAAATGAACGGAAATCACCGGTAAAAAGGAGACGACCGGAGCATGGAGCGCTCACAGTGACGGCTGAGTTCGTACGATAGGTGAGGCCGGTAGAAGGACCTGCTTCAGTGTTTTCTCCCCAATGAATGAGTAAGGTTCCTTGAACAGGGGCTGCTCCTTGTCCTTTAGCCACACCGTTTCCGGCACTGAGATTCCGAGCGGCTTGTTCGGCTTGGCGTGCTTTGGCTTTTTTGTGGGCTTGTCGCAAGCGCCGGGCTTCCGCTTTGAGACGGCGGCGTTCTGCTTCTTCTCGGCGAGCAAGTTGTTCAATGGCATTTGTGAGTGACTGCATATTTTGTCTGGATTTTTCAAGCAAGGAACGAGCCTGCAATACGGCTTGTTCATCAGCTTGATGCATACGCTCGATTTGCTCTTTTTGAGATGCTTCGAGTGCTTGTTGTTTCTGTTGTAAGAGGCGCTGCTTTTCGATGTATTGGCTTGTGCGATCAAGTTGTGTTTGGCGTTGATGCAGTGTGCGGCGTTGATGTTCGAGTTGCGTCAGTTTTTGCTGAGTGAGGCGTATCTGTGTGGTTAAAAGCGGGAAAATGAGAGCAGGGTCATTTTCAGGTCCAGCAGGAGATGTTTCAGAAGGCAGTAAAAGGGGTGTCTCCGGCGCGGTATTAAGCTGCTGCAGTGTAGGAAGGAGCTGCGCCATCTCTATCGTTTTCTGATTTTCTTCATGCTCTAGCGACGAATCATGTGCTGTAAGACGAGAAATGAGCCGCGTTAGAGAGGTTAAGCGAGTTTGTGTGCGTAGAAGTGCTTGTTGTAAATGGCGCTGATGTAGTTTTTCGAGTTTGAGCTGGTGCTGGCTAAGGCGAGCGTGCTTGATGGCGTCTTGGGCCTGAGCTTCACGTTCTTTGAGCTGTTGAAGTTCTCGTTGTAAAGATTGTTGAAGGGCCTGGCGTGAGGCTAGGGATGCGGCCAAAGCCGGTGAGGTTTCATCACCGAGTGCTACGCCCGAGAGGCTTCCTGTTATGATAACAAGCGTTATCACGCGTCGTATTAGAGGTGAGAAGAGCAACGTTACCATTGTTAACGGTGTTGAACCTCTATCTAAGGAGGGTGGTAGACAGTATCGCTAAGAAGATCACAGTAACAGGTTTAGTATCTGCTGCTCCAGATCAGGGGAAAATCATATCGTCCTGAAAGAAGGCAATCGGATGGCGTTTAACATTTTTGTCGCTACATCGTATAGTTTATAAGGCATTCGTCTCTTTCGTATAGAGAGGATATACTGTCGTGTGATCAATAATGGAGTGATTTTGATAATGCCCAGTCAAAAAGAAGAGACGACAGAACTAAGTGACGAGCAGCTTCGTATTCTACGGGACCATGGTACAGAGCGCGCTGGAACAAGCCCGTTGAATGATGAAAAGCGCGAGGGTTGTTATTTTTGTGCTGGGTGCGGAGAAGCTGTTTTTAGTTCTGAGGCAAAATATGATAGCGGCTCAGGTTGGCCGTCATTTTTTCAAGCATTGGAAAAAGCGGTGGATCTCTCAGAAGATACTCGGTTTGGGATGTATCGTGTGGAGGTTCATTGTGCGTGCTGTCGTGGTCATTTAGGCCATCTATTTCCCGATGGGCCACGTCCTACGGGACAGCGCTACTGTATCAACGGACTTGCTTTAAATTTTGTTCCCAGTGATTCTCCCGAAAAATAAGGAGAGCTCATAGCGAGCTTGCTGGATAATTTTTGTATTTAGTTAATTAAAATGGAGATCAATCAGCGCGGCACTTAAGCCACGCTGATTGGACACAACTTACTTAACGAGGCGCTGCGTCAACTTAGCAACGTGCTCACCAAGGAAGCTTGCGCCTTCGCCTTCAGTGGTGCTAACGGCGCGTGAGCCATCTGGGCCAGCAATAGTGCTGGCACCGTAAGGTGTGCCACCTTCAACTTCGTTGATCGCCATTTGACCTTGGAAAGAGTAAGGCAGACCTGTGATGACCATGCCGTGGTGAAGCAGGTTGGTTAGCAAGGAGAAAAGTGTTGTCTCCTGACCACCATGCTGGCTTCCTGTAGAGGTGAAAGCAGCTCCAACTTTTCCAATAAGAGCGCCCTTGAACCACAAGCCGCCGGTCTGATCGAGGAAGTTAGCCATCTGAGAAGGAAGACGACCGAAACGTGTAGGCGCACCAAGGATGATAGCGTCGTAGTTTACGAGGTCTTCTGGGTTAGCAACAGGTGCGCTTTGGTCCAGCTTGAAGTGGTTTTTTTGAGCAATTTCTTCTGGAACGAGCTCAGGAACGCGACGAACGTCAACCGTTGCACCGGCACGTTTTGCACCTTCAGCAACCTTGTTTGCCATTGTTTCAATATGACCGTAAGTGGAATAATAAAGAACTAATACGCGAGGGCTAGACATAACTTAACTCCTAAAAATAAACCGAGTGACCCCGGCTCTATGGCAATGAAGCGTAAATGCGCTTTGAATGTAAGGGAATGTTCGAAACAGAAACCCTAGGTTTCAATTCGTTACATGTCTTTCCATCAGACACCCGCTGTGTAGGGGATACTAGTCCCGTTTAACGTCATAGTGAAGGGCAAGTTCGTGCTCAATTTGGAGAGCATGCTCTGTGTCGCGTGCTTCAATCATAACGACGAGCTCTGCTGTCTGGACGGAAGGAGAAGCAAAGAGTCGATGATGTGAAACTTCGATGATGTTCCCGCCAAAATCACCAATTTTTTGAGAAATATCGGCTAATAATCCTGGGCGATCGGGAATTTGGAAAATAAGACGCAGGATGCGTCCGTCCCGTAAAAGGGAGCGCAAAATAACGTTAGCGAGAATGCGCGCGTTGATATTGCCCCCTGAGAGTGGGAACCCGACGTTAAGGCCCTTAAAACGCTCTTGGTTAGCGATTAACGCTGCAAGAGGGGCGGCACCCGCTCCCTCACATACTTGGCGAGCTTTTTCCGCCAGGGTTGTGATGGCGCTTTCAACCTGTAGTTCATCAACTACAAAAACGCCATCGAGCTGGTTTCCAATGATGTCTAAGCAATGATGGCCTGGTTGAACAACGGCGATACCCTCTGCGATGGTAGAGCCGGCGCGTACAGCAACAGGCGGCTGCGGATAATCCCTCAAAGGTGAATAGGCAGCAACTTGAACGCCGAAGATTTTTACATGCGGACGAAGCGCCTTCAAAACAGTTACAAACCCTGCCATGAGGCCGCCGCCGCCAATAGGGACGATGACCGCTTCTAAGTCAGGTGCATCTTCAATCATTTCCAGAGCGCACGTACCCTGGCCTGCAATGACGGCAGGATCATTGAAGGGATGGATGAGTGTACGCCCTTCCTTATTTCGCAAGTCTTCAGCTGTTGCGCTCGCTTCATCAAAATTATTGCCAGCCAGAACAACACGAGCTCCCCAGCTTTGGGTCGCGCCGACTTTTGTTGCTGGCGTAAAGCGAGGCATGACGATGGTGGCGTCCAATCCAAGCAAGCTGGCTTGGCGTGCGACCCCTTGGGCATGATTACCAGCAGATACTGTGATCACACCGCGTTGGCGTTCTTCTGGCGTTAATAACGCCATGCGGTTCGCGGCGCCACGTTCTTTAAAAGAACCAATGGCTTGGAGATTATCGAGCTTTAATGTGACCTCTGCCCCTGTCATACGAGAAAGAGCAATATTGCGAATGGTGGGCGTCCGCGCAATGGTAGTCGCAATACGCTTTTGAGCATCGCGTACATCGCTCAAGGTAACTTTTCGAGTATGAGAAGCAGAGGTAGTTATCACTTATAGGTCACTTTCAAGATTTCATAAGTGCGATCTCCCCCTGGTGCAGGGACAGATACAGAATCACCAACTTCCTTGCCGATAAGAGCTTTAGCAAGGGGCGAAGAGATAGAAATACGATTCTCTTTAATATCGGCCTCGTGAGCACCGACAATCTGGTAACAGCGCTCTTTGTCCGTTTCCTCATCAACTAATTCGACCGTAGCGCCAAACTGAATGCGGTTGCCGGAGAGCGTTGCTGGATCAATGACTTCAGCCGTGGAAACGAGGCTTTCAAGTTCGATAACGCGTCCTTCAATGAAGGATTGACGCTCGCGAGCTGCATGATATTCGGCATTCTCCGAGAGGTCGCCGTGAGAGCGCGCCTCGGCGATCGCGCGGATCACAGCAGGTCGGTCTTCTGTCTTTAGCTGGCGTAACTCATCTTCAAGGCGTTTGAGCCCTGCGGCGGTCATGGGGCTTTTTTGCACGATGCATCCCTTAAGATCAGATTGTGAAAACGACAAACAAAGATACATCCCCGACCCCGTGCTCTAGGAAGTGGAATTTCTGGAACACGGGGTCGGGGATTCGGTACAGATGTTGAGGTTAGGATAACCAGCACAACCGGCAGGCTGCAAGTTTCCTGATGATGTTAGAAACCGCCGTGGAAATATGACTGCAGTGGAGCCACTCCCAAGGGGCCTTTCTTTAAAGCGGCGATGGCGTAAGTTGCAGCACGCGCCCCAGCGATCGTGGTATAGTGAGGAACGCCCATTGTCAGAGCCGAGCGGCGGATGTCAAAACTGTCACGAGCGGCTTGGCCACCTTGTGATGTATTGATGACCATTTGTACCTCGCCTGAGCGAATGGCATCGACGCAATGTGGGCGTCCTTCCAATACCTTATTGATGCGTGTGACAGGGATCCCAGATTCTTCTAGACGACGGGCTGTATTACGGGTCGCCAGAATGGTGAAGCCCATCTCGACAAGTTTACGCGCAACAGGTTGGACGTGAGCCTTATCGCTATCGCGCACAGAGAGAAAAACATTGCCTGTTTGCGGCAGGTTGACACCAGCTGCGAGCTGAGATTTTGCAAAAGCGGTCTCAAACGTGCTGTCGAGGCCCATGACCTCACCGGTGGAGCGCATTTCTGGGCCGAGGATTGTGTCCACACCAGAGAAGCGATTGAAGGGGAAGACGGCTTCTTTGACAGCAACATGAGGAGCGATGCTCCGCCCTTCAAGCGAGAATTCCGAGAGTTTGGCTCCAGCCATAATCCGTGCGCCAATTTTTGCGACAGGAACCCCTGTGGCTTTAGCGACGAACGGCACCGTGCGGGATGCCCGAGGGTTTACTTCCAGGACAAAGACTTCGTCATTTTTGATGGCATATTGCACATTCATCAGACCACGAATTCCGAGCTCTCGGGCCATGGCCTCTGTCTGCGCGCGGAGTTCTGTCACAAGAGCAGGTGATAGTGTGTAAGGCGGAAGAGAACATGCTGAGTCACCGGAGTGAATACCCGCTTCTTCAATATGTTCCATCACACCAGCGACGAAAACATTTTCCCCATCCGCGATACAATCGACATCTGCCTCAATGGCATCATTCAGGTAATGGTCAAGAAGGATCGGCCCTGTGGAGACTTCTTCCCCGGCTGTGCGGAGAACGGTGTTTAGATAATGTGTAAGGCCTGCAGGGTCGTAGACGATCTCCATAGCGCGGCCACCCAACACGTAAGAGGGACGCGCAACGACAGGGTAGCCAACTTCTTCAGCAATCTTAAGTGCTTTGTCAGGATGATGCGCAATGCCGTTCTTGGGCTGCCGCAAGCCGAGCTTACGAAGCATGGCTTGGAAACGTTCGCGATCTTCCGCACGGTCAATGGCATCAGCGGGTGTGCCGAGAAGGGTAATCCCGGCTTCTTCTAGAGCACGAGACAGTTTGAGAGGTGTCTGGCCGCCATATTGGACGATACAGCCAATAACGCGTCCTTTGGACTTTTCTGTGCGCGCGAGGGCGATAACATCTTCTGCTGTGAGAGGTTCGAAATAAAGGCGGTCTGAGGTGTCATAGTCTGTTGAAACCGTTTCTGGGTTACAATTGACCATGATGGTTTCAACGCCTGCTTCGCGCAGGGCATAAGCGGCGTGAACACAGCAATAATCGAACTCAATACCTTGCCCGATACGGTTAGGGCCGCCACCAAGGATGATAACTTTGTCGCGCTCTGTTGGGTGGCTTTCGCATTCAGGTGTCCCAAAACCACCCTCGTATGTGGAATAGAGGTAGGGGGTGTCAGAAGCAAACTCTGCAGCACATGTATCAATCCGACGATAGACGGGGTGAACATCAAGACGTTCGCGGAGAGATTGAACTTCCTTAACGTTTTTGCCGGAAAGACGCGCTAATTGACGGTCAGAGAACCCTTGAGCCTTCAGTTGACGAAGGCCGATAGTGTCTTGTGGTAAGCCGTTTTTCTCAATGTGACGTTCAGCGGCCACAATAGCCTCAACCTGCCGGAGGAACCAAGGCTCGAAGTGGCATGCATGTTGAATATCTTCGAGAGACAGCCCCGCGCGGAATGCTTGAGCAACCATCAGAATACGTTCTGGGCGTGGCTCAGACAGTGCAGCACGATATGCGTCAGGAGATCCATCGCCAGGTGGGTCTACGGGATCCAGGCCAGTAAGGCCGGTTTCCATAGAGCGAAGGCCCTTTTGAAGAGATTCGGCAAAGCTCCTTCCTACAGACATAGCTTCCCCAACCGATTTCATGGAGGTGGAGAGCAAGGCAGGCGTGCTAGGGAACTTCTCAAAAGTGAAGCGAGGGATTTTGGTGACGACGTAATCAATCGTCGGCTCGAAGCTTGCCGGTGTTGTTCCCGTGATGTCATTGGTAAGTTCATCAAGCGTGTAGCCAACCGCTAATTTGGCGGCGATTTTCGCGATTGGGAAACCCGTCGCCTTCGATGCGAGAGCCGAAGAGCGAGAAACACGCGGGTTCATTTCAATGACCACCATGCGGCCATCTTCAGGATTCACACCAAACTGTACGTTGGATCCGCCAGTTTCAACACCGATCGCGCGCAAGCAGGCGATAGAGGCATCGCGCATGCGCTGGTATTCTTTATCCGTCAGGGTCAAGGCAGGGGCAACGGTAATGGAGTCCCCTGTATGGACGCCCATTGGATCGATATTTTCAATGGAGCAGACGATGATGCAGTTATCTGCACTATCGCGCACGACCTCCATTTCGAACTCTTTCCAGCCGATAACGGATTCTTCAATCAACACTTCCGTTGTAGGCGAGGCGTCGAGGCCGCTCCGGACGATGTGATCAAACTCTTCAAGGTTATAGGCAATGCCGCCACCTGAACCGCCCATGGTGAAGGAGGGGCGGATGATAGCGGGAAGCCCTGTATTCTTAACGGCCTCACGGGCTTCTTCAAGTGTATGAGCAATGGCGCTGCGAGGGCTCTCAATTCCGATTGAGTCCATGACCTCACGGAATTTGAAGCGATCTTCTGCACGGTCAATAACGTCGGCGCGTGCGCCGATCAACATGACATTATGCTTTGCTAAAAAGCCAGATTTATCCAAGGCCATAGCGGCATTGAGCGCTGTTTGTCCCCCCATAGTTGGAAGAACAGCGTCGGGTTTTTCCTTGAGGATAATACGTTCGACAAATTCTGGCGTAATGGGCTCAATATAGGTTGCGTCTGCTAACCCGGGATCCGTCATGATCGTCGCAGGGTTAGAGTTCAGAAGAATGACACGGTAGCCTTCTTCTCTGAGCGCCTTACAGGCTTGGGCGCCGGAATAGTCAAATTCACATGCCTGGCCGATAATAATCGGGCCAGCACCAATGATGAGGATGGAGCGGATGTCAGTGCGTTTTGGCATGTTTTAGGCTCCCGTTTTCTGTGCTGTGGCTTGGTCGTTGGCGCGACGGTCCATAATGGTGACGAAACGCTCGAAAAGGTAGAAACTATCCGTGGGCCCTGGGCTGGCTTCGGGATGGTATTGTACGGAGAACGCTTCTTTTGTGGTGGAAGCAATCCCTTCATTAGACCCATCAAACAGGCTGATATGGGTTATTTTAACGTCGTTAGGTAAGGATTTCTCGTCGACAGCAAAACCGTGATTCTGGCTTGTAATTTCCACCTTACCTGTTGTGAGGTCTTTTACAGGTTGATTGGCTCCGCGGTGGCCGCGGTCCAGCTTGTAGGTTGAACCACCAAGGGCGCGTGCCAGGAGCTGATGCCCTAGGCATATTCCAAAAATTGGGACATCCGCCTTGAGGACAGCTTGAATGGCGGGCACAGCGTATTCTGCCGTTGCGGCGGGATCACCAGGGCCGTTAGAGAGAAAGACACCTTCAGGGTTTAGCGCCAGAATATCGTCCCCTGTGGCTGTGCCCGGAAGCACATGGACGTCGCATCCTACAGCGACGAGACAGCGAAGAATGTTATCTTTCGCGCCGTAATCCAAGGCGACAACACGGCGTTTAACTTTTTTCGCAGGATGGGTGTTCTGCCAGACTGTTTCTGTCCAGTGGCGTTTGCCTTGGGAAACGTCCTTGACAAGATCCATGCCAACAAGCCCGGGCCATTCCTGAGCTTTCTTTTGCAGCGCTACGACGTCGATCTGACCATTCTTGGGGAAGCTTAAGACGGCGGATTGGGCGCCATGGTCACGCAATTTGCGGGTGATGGTGCGGGTGTCAACGCCGCTAATTCCACTGCGATTTTGGGCAATGAGCCATTCGTGAAGAGGGCGTTGTGACCGCCAGTTTGCTGGGGCGGTTACGTCTTCTTTTACAACGAGCCCCAAGGCTGCCATGTGCGGGGCTTCGTTATCTTCTGAGTTAGTACCAACATTTCCAATATGAGGGAAAGTGAAGGTAATGATTTGTCCGGCAAAAGAGGGGTCAGTGAGTGTTTCTTGGTAGCCGGTCATCCCAGTGGAAAAACAAAGCTCCCCTACAACAGCGTCATTGTGGGCGCCAAATCCGCGTCCCCATAGGGTCGTGCCATCGGCCAGAACGAGGGCGGCTGTTGCGCCGGGAGGGCAGGAATTAGAAGATTGCGTCATGGAAGAGGTCTCCTCTGAACTATCGTTGAGATCTGCCAGAGTGATTCCCGGCACGTGGAGAAGGGCAGGCCAGTGTTTTGCTGGGATAGCACCAGACTGACGCCATTTGCGTACAGCCTCGCTACCAACGCCCGTGAGCTGGGCGATCGTGTTGACGCCACCAGCCTTTTTAATGATTGAATCAATATTCATGAAGTGTTCTGCCTCGTGCCGCATTTCGGAGACTGGTTGCACATCATAAGGGAAGAAGGAGGGGTTGGGAAGTTTTTTCCTGATCTGAAAGTAAGAAAGTGCCTAACATTTTTATTGGGAAGTTTTTTCCCATGAATGTGGCTTCTCATCGACAGCACTGATCGAATCCCTTAGACTATAGGCCTCAATTATAGTGCATTCATTTAAAGATGTTAGGAGCAAATGATGTCTATTCGTGTCCGTATTATGGATGATCTTAAAAGCGCTATGAAGGCAGGTCAGTCGGAGCGTGTTCAGCAGCTCCGGGCGATAACCGCTAAGATTAAGGATCTTGATGTTGCAGCACGTGCGACGAAGGCTGAGGTTGATGAAACAGCTATCCTTATGGCGCTGCGTTCCATGATTAAATCACGCACCGAGTCAGTTGCCCTTTACAAGCAGGGAAATCGTCCTGAATTGGTGGAGAAAGAAGAAAAAGAAATCGCGTTGATTGAGTCTTATCTCCCAGCGGAACCTGATGATGAAGCCTTAAAGGCAGCTATTGCTGAGGCTGTGTCAGAAACTGGGGCTAGCAGCATGAAGGATATGGGTCGGGTGATGGCTGTGCTTAAGGAGCGTTTTGGCGCAGCGCTTAATGCCGGAAAGGCCAGTGGGCTCGTAAAAGCTCAGTTGGGATGATGCTTCTGCTTTGAAGGTGAGGCGGAACATTTTACGCTCCACTGACTTTTAGGCGCTGTATTTCCTTCCATCTACTGAATGGGGTGGAGGGATTTATCTTCTTTTGCCGGAGATAAGAGGAGAGGCCCTCTATTCATATCATAATGAAGGAAAGGGCTTTTCAAGTTGCGTTTAAAGCCTCACATGGAGAGGTATGGCTCTTGATCCTGCTTTTCTTGACGAAATACGCCAACGAACGCCCCTGACGTCTCTTATTGGGCGCCGTCACAAGCTGACGCGTTCGGGACGGAATTGGAAGACATGTTGTCCGTTCCATGGAGAGAAAACCCCTTCTTTTTATATTTATGACGATCATTTCCATTGTTTTGGCTGTGGTGTGCACGGAGACGCGATTACTTTTGTGATGCAGAGCGATGGGAGTAGTTTCCCAGAGGCTGTTGAGCGGTTGGCATCAGAAGCTGGGCTGGAAATGCCTAAGGCAGATCCTCATCAAGAGGAACGAATACAAGAGCGTCTGTCACTTTTGGACGTCTTGGAGAAGGTGCAGGCATGGTATCGCCGGAAGCTCTATCAACCTGAAGGGCGGGCAGGTCTCTCTTACCTAGAAAAGCGTGGGTTGAACGAGGCGACACTTGAGCGTTTTGGGATTGGTTGGTCGGGTGATGGTCGCTCACTGATTGATGCGATGCATCAAGAAGGGGTAACGGTCGAACAGCTTACGCAAGTTGGCTTGTTGCGTGTCGATGATCAGGGGAAGTCCCGCGGGGAGCTGTTTTTTAACCGCGTAACCTTTCCTATTCGTGATCAAAAGGGGCGCGTCATCTCATTTGGCGGGCGTATCATTGGTGATGGCCAGCCCAAATATCTCAATGGTCCGGAGACGCCCCTTTTTTCGAAACGCCGGACATTGTTTAACCTCAACTATGCGATGACGGCTGTTAGGAAGCAGGAAGCAGAGCTCATCGTCGTTGAAGGCTATATGGATGTTATTGCTCTTGACCAAGGCGGCTTTAAAGGGGCTGTGGCGCCTTTAGGGACCGCTCTTGGAGAGCAACAGCTGGAGTTGTTGTGGCGTCTTTCTCCTGCGCCGATATTGTGCCTTGATGGTGATGCGGCTGGGATGAGGGCGGCGTTGCGGGTATGCGAAACGGCATTGCCATTTTTATCCCCTGAAAAAACACTTTGTTTTTGTCGTCTTGAAGCAGGAGATGACCCTGATAGCGTCATTCAGCGTGAGGGTAAGCAAGGGATGGCTGCCTATTTGGGTGCCGCACGTCCTATGGCTGATGAGTTATTTGCGCTACTGACGGCTCATGAAGTTGATCCTGGACCAGAACGGCGTGCAGCATTGCGAGAACGTCTTGTTGCGTTAGCCCAGAAAATTCCAGATCGTAATTTATCGAGTGAATATCGCAGCACCTTTTTAGACTTATTTTTCGCGCGTTTTCGGCGAAGGCGTGGTCTCCCCATGAGGCAAGAGAGAGGAAAGCCTGAAACGAGGCAATTAAATGGTCAGCTTGTTGCAGAGGGGGGGACAGAGCGTCTTAATATCATGACGGCTTTGCTTTTGAGGCACCCAGAGATACTTCCTCATGTTGAACATGCTTACATGCAGCTTGCCTTGCCTGACCCATTGGAGAGCATTCGAGCGGCTCTTTTAGATTGGGCAGGGCAGAGTGATGTTTTAAATGAAGAATCATGCCTTTTGTGGATGAAAAAGCAGGGGTTAGAAAACTATTGTCATTCCTTGATGCAAGGGCCACTCCCACGTAAGTGTCGTGTTGATGGTGGTTCAGATGACATATTCCGTGTTGGTATTCTGGAAAGTTGGTGGCATTTTTACGGTCTTGTGAATTTTGTCGATTTTGAACGGGATGTGCAACAATCTGTGCAGGAAGCGATCATGCATGCATATTCTTCCGCCGAATCGGAAGAGGGGGGAGAATTCCCGTCAGCTATTTTAGCCCGTATGCGTGTTCTAGAGGCTTTGAGAAGAGGAGAGCAACTTGAATTGGATAATGGGACGGATCCATCCTTATGAAGCGCACAGGACTGCGGCCAACGACCGAGAATAAGCAGACGGTTTTGGTCGAAATAAGAGATAGTCGTTATTAGGAAAACCGATTTATATCCCTATGAGCCCTTGACTTGGGGCTCAGGATTGCCCACTTGCACGCTGCCCGATTACTGGCTTTTGGGTAGAGTTGACGGAGAGACGCATGGCCATGAAATCAGCCTCTGGAACGGAACGAAATGCACCCGATCAGGATGCCTCTCCTCTTGATGTGCAATCGAGCGCCGTAAAGAGATTGATTGCAAAGGGGCGTCAGTCTGGAAATATTACGTTTGATGAGCTCAATACGGTTCTTCCTCAGGATAAAATGTCTTCAGAACAGATTGAAGACATTATGGCGGCCTTGTCCGAAATGGGCATTCAGGTTGTTGAAAGTGCAGAACGTGAGGAAGATGGAAGCGGTGATTCTGCGCCGGCAGAGAGCTCGGAGAGCAATGATGAACAAGAAGAAACAGGCAACATAGACGCCGCGGCGGCAAGTCGAACAGACGACCCTGTACGCATGTATTTACGAGAAATGGGAGCTGTGGAGCTTCTCTCTCGTGAAGGCGAAATTGCTATTGCAAAACGCATTGAGGCGGGACGTGGAGAGATGATTAACGGGCTGTGCCACAGTCCGTTGACGTTCCGTTCTATCCTGGGCTGGTATGCGCAGCTTAAGGATGAGAGCCTCCTTCTGCGTGATGTGATTGATTTGGAGGCGAGTCAGAGTGATCCAGAGGAAGCTGGTGAACTTGAGGAGTTGCCTGGAGATGCTTCCGAGGATGACACTGAGAGTGATGATGAAAACGTCGGTGACGATGGTGAAGAAGGTGCCGGTGAGGGGAGTAATTTGTCACTCTCTGCACTTGAAGAAAAATTAAAGCCAGAAATTATGCTGCTTTTTGAAGCTTTTGAGCCGCTTTATCAAAAGCTTTCTCGGATGCAGAGTAAACGTGTCGAGGCATTAATGGCGGGGGAGGAAGCCTCCGATCGTGCAGAGAAGAATTACGCTAAGTTGCGTGGGGAGCTTGTTGCTCTCGTGGGGCGCATGCGTCTTCATAATAATCGCATTGAAGAACTTGTTGAAGCGATCAAAGCACACGTAAAGCGTCTTAACACGCTGGAAGGGCGTATGTTGCGCTTGGCCGAGGGATGTAAGATTCCTCGTGAAGAATTCATGTCGCGTTATCGTTATCATGAGCTTGACCCAGAGTGGATTGAAGGCATCAAGATGTTGCCTGGGAAGGGTTGGAAGACGCTCACAACGAAGCATATTGATCAGCTCATTGGGTTGCGGAAAGAGGTTGCAGATTTGGCTTATGAGACAGGTCTGCCCGTTAGTGAGTTCCGTGGCGTGTATCAGACTATTTCGCGTGGTGAGCGTGACTCGACACGCGCGAAAAAAGAGATGATTGAAGCCAATCTACGTTTGGTGATCTCGATTGCTAAGAAATACACTAATCGTGGACTACAATTCTTGGATTTGATCCAGGAGGGTAATATTGGCTTGATGAAAGCGGTTGATAAATTTGAGTATCGCCGCGGGTATAAGTTTTCGACCTATGCAACGTGGTGGATTCGCCAAGCGATTACGCGATCAATTGCCGATCAGGCGAAGACCATTCGTATCCCTGTCCATATGATTGAGACAATCAACAAATTGGTGCGTACGTCGCGCCAGATGTTGCACGAAATCGGTCGTGAGCCTGCACCGGAGGAGTTGGCTGAGAAATTGGGCATGCCTCTTGAGAAGGTGCGTAAAGTTCTCAAAATTGCCAAAGAGCCTATCTCACTTGAAACGCCTATTGGTGACGAAGAAGACAGTCATCTTGGAGATTTCATTGAGGATAAGACGGCGATCATCCCACTGGATGCGGCTATTCAGACCAATCTTCGCGAAGCAACAACGCGCGTGCTGGCCTCGCTGACGCCACGTGAAGAGCGTGTGTTGCGTATGCGCTTTGGGATTGGGATGAATACTGATCATACGTTGGAGGAAGTTGGGCAACAATTTAACGTGACGCGTGAGCGTATTCGTCAGATTGAAGCGAAGGCTTTGCGTAAATTGAAGCACCCAAGTCGAAGCCGTAAATTGCGTTCTTTCTTGGATGATTGATCTCGATTGAATTTTCTTGCCTTTAGCCATTTTTCGTGGTTAAAGGCGCCTTTCCCTGCCGTGAGGATATGGCGTCTTCGCGGCTATACCCGCATTCTCTTAGTCATTATGGGGAGTGTGAGGCCAACATGGGTTGGCTTGGGTTGACTGTATCCGAAGGGAGTGTTCATGCCACTTTATGAGAGCGTGCTTATTGCACGAAATGACGTCTCTCAGGCTCAGGTTGAAGCCTTGGTTGAGAACGTTTCCTCACTGCTTGGTGAATATGGTGGTTCCATCAGCAAGCGTGAGTTTTGGGGCCTGCGTACGCTGGCTTATCGCATCAAGAAGAATCGTAAGGGACATTACGTCCTTTTGGGGATTGATGCTCCAGTTGAAGCAATGCGTGAGATGGACCGTCAGCTCGGTCTGAACGAAGATGTTCTTCGTGTTTTGACATTGCGTGTTGAAGAGATTGATGAAGCTCCATCGCCTGTTCTTTCCCGTAAGGGAGATGATCGTGGGGAGCGTAATTCCCGCGGTGGTGGCGGACGTGGCGGACGTTATGAAAGTGGCCGTGGTCGTCGCTCGAATGGCAACGATGCGTCTTCTGAAGCACGTGAGCATACGGCTGGAGCGGAGTAATCAATCATGGTTGATACAACTGTAACCCCCGAAGTGAACCCAGCGACACGCCGTATGGCTGTTGGGGCGCGTCGTCCTTTTTATCGTCGTCGTAAGTCTTGCCCATTTTCTGGGGCAAATGCACCGAAGATTGATTATAAGGATGTACGTCTTCTGAGCCGTTTTCTGTCCGAGCGTGGGAAGATTGTTCCAAGCCGTATCACGGCTGTCTCGGCAAAAAAGCAGCGTGAACTGGCGCAGGCGATCAAGCGCGCCCGCTTCCTCGCTCTGCTCCCTTACGTTGTAAACTGAGGAGCACGTTTATGTCTCAGACAGAACTCATTCTGCTTCAGCGCGTGGAAAATCTTGGTCAGATGGGCGATATCGTCCGTGTAAAACCTGGTTTTGCTCGCAACTTTCTTCTCCCTCAGGGGAAGGCTCTACGTGCTACGGCAATGAACCGTGCGCGTTTTGATAATGAGCGTGCCCAGTTAGAGGCTCAGAATCTGCGCAAGCGCGAAGAGGCTGAGCGTTTGGCCGAGCGTATGCAAGGATTGTCCGTTGTTCTGATCCGCCAGGCGGGTGACAGCGGTGGTCTTTATGGCTCTGTGACGCCACGTGACATTGCTGTTGCTGTGACAGAAGCAGGCTTGACGGTTGCACGTCAGCAGGTCGTGTTGGATGAGCCAATCAAGAATCTTGGTTTGGTTGAAGCACGGATTGCGCTGCATCCAGAAGTTTCCATTTCTGTAACGGTCAATGTGGCGCGTTCTCAGGAAGAAGCAGAGCGTCAAGCTCGTGGTGAAGCAGCGGCTCAGGAAGAAGAAGAAAATATCCTGGGTGAACTTCATGCTGAGCATGCAGCTGAAGAAGCTGCGGCTGAAGCAGAGCTTCATCAAGAAGAAACACACGAAGCTTAATAAGCAGCTCATTCGTGTGGGATGTTGAAAAGGGGCCTGGCGGATTTCCGCCCGGCCCCTTTTTCTTGGGGTTTCTTATGAAGAGAGACCATAAAAAAGAAATTTCTAGTGATAATAGTGTTAAAAATAGAGTGATTACTCTACTAACAGGGAAAATTTTCCTGCATGATTAAGGCGTTTACAGTATATTTTAAATTGGTTGAGTAGGAGAGGGAGCGTCTCACGATGAAGCGTATTCTGGGTATCCTTCTAAAAAAGCTTATAACGACTGGTAGTTTGACAGTAACGTATAGCGATGGGACGTCCCAACGTTATCAAGGTGCGCATCCTGGTGATGATGTTGGAATGCGTATTTGGACACGGGCTGCAGAAGAGGCCTTGATAGTGAAGCCGGCCTTAGCGTTTGGCGAAGCGTATATGGACGGGACCATCACGCCAGAAGAATGCTCGTTGGAGCAGCTGTTACGCGTTTTAATGTATAATATTGAGCAAGGTAATCTTCTTATTGAAGAAATTAATAGTCGCTTTCGATTTGTTGGTCGCCTTTTTAAACCACTTAATTCACTACAGCGATCCCGTCGTAATGTAGCGCATCATTATGACTTGAACGGGGATTTATATAAGCTTTTCTTAGATAAGGATTTACAATATTCGTGTGCTTACTTTGAGCGAGATGATATGTCGCTTGATGATGCACAAGAGGCAAAAAAGAGACATATTGCCTCTAAACTAAAGCTAGATCAGCCAGGGTTAGAAGTCCTTGATATTGGTTGTGGATGGGGTGGTATGGCCCTGACCTTGGCGAAGGATTATGGTGCCCAAGTTTTGGGTATTACGTTATCAAAAGAACAACTTCGCGTAGCGCGTGCTCGTGCTAAAGAAGCCGGTTTAGAGGGACAAGTAAGGTTTGAGCTGCTTGACTATCGGACGCTTCATCGCACTTTTGATCGCATTGTATCCGTTGGGATGTTTGAGCATGTTGGTGTCGCTCATTATGAATCTTTCTTTTCCAACATATATCGCTGCTTGAAACCAGATGGTGTGGCGCTCATTCATTCAATTGGCCGAATGGATGGGCCTGGCACGACGAATCCCTGGATTGAGAAATATATTTTCCCAGGGGGGTATTCTCCAGCCTTGAGTGAAGTACTAGCCGCGGTTGAAAGAACGGGTTTATGGCTGGATGACTGTGAAGTCCTACGACTGCATTATGCGAAGACACTTGCGCATTGGCGGAAGCGGTTTGATGCAAATTGTGAGAAAATTCGATCAATGTATGATGATCGTTTTATGAGGATGTTTGAGCTTTATCTTCTCGCGAGTGAGCTAGCTTTTCGTTTACAAGGGCATATGAATTTTCAGCTTCAATTGACACGCTCAATTGAAGCGCTGCCCTTAACGCGAGATTACATTTTCGAAGCTGATAGAAAACATCGCTCTGCATAGAGAAAATGAAGGTGAAAGTCGGCGCTTGTTTTAAGCACCGACTTTCGTTTGGGATGTTAAGTAAGTGCGTGCGAGGCGATCGAACTCTTCAATGGATAAAGTTTCAGCACGGCGTGTTGGAAGGATCTCCGCTTTTTCTAGAAGCTCTAAGCCACCAATAGCTTTTAAGGCGGTGCGGAGCATTTTACGTCTTTGACCAAAGGCTGCGGCTGTAACCTGTTCCATGGCCTTAAACAACTTTGCGGAAGGTTGTTGTGGGTAGGGACGGAGTACAACAACGGCTGAGTGTACTTTGGGGGGTGGGAAGAACGCTCCCGGGGGCAGAGACATGCCAATTGAACAGTCAGCACACCATTGTGCTAGGACGGCGAGGCGTCCATAGGATGAAGAGTCGGGTGGTGCGCAGACACGCTCTGCAACCTCTTTTTGGAACATGAGAACCAAACGTTCCCAAGCCCGGCCTTGTCGTAACCAATTTACGAGAAGTGGTGTAGCGACATTATAGGGTAAATTAGCGATAATTTGACGTGGTTCTGAAGCCAATGAGGTGGCATCAATCTGAAGCGCATCATGCTGAATGATGGTCAGACGTTCAGGATCGTGCGCCCGCAGTTCTTCTAAAAGGGGTAATGCTCGCTCATCAAGCTCGATAGCATGGATGGAAGAGGCTTGAGAGGCCAGGAGTGCGCGCGTCAACCCACCAGGCCCTGGGCCAACTTCGATAATATGCCTTCCATTTAATGACCCACCAAGTTCTGCAATACGTTGGCAAATTGATGGATCTAGGAGGAAATGTTGACCAAGGGACTTCCGTGCATCGAGGCCATGCTTGTGGATACTCTCACGCAGCGGGGGGAGCTCACTTTGAGAAAAATGCTTTGATGTCATCCGTGTGAGAGTACCGTCTTAGCTGCTGGGCGCATTTGAATAACGGCATGGCGCTGAAGAGCCCGTTGGAGCTGTTGGGATGCTTGCTCAACGCGTTCATTCATGAGCTGATCGGCAATTTGGCCAGGAGATTGTTGCGCAAGGTTACGTTGCTCTTTTGAGCATACCATCAGAAGAGCGATCCCATCAGTCGCAATGAGAGGGTGAGAGGACCGGCCAATCGGCAGCTTTTCAACGATAGATTTCATTTGTGGAGCAAGATGTTCCATGATTTGAAGCCCAGGATTGCTAGGCCGCTTATCGCCTAGGGATCGATTCAGAGCTTCTATAGCGTCACAGCCATGTAAAGATTGAGCGGCGCTGGTTGCTCTTTGCAGGGTTAATTTTTGTTGGTCTGTTGGATCTGCTGGGTTTAGTGGAGATGTAAAAGGGAAGAACGCCTGACGAAGGCTGACAATTGTCCCGAGTTGTTTGCCAACTGTTCGACGCGCGTGAACCGTCGCAATGACAAACCCTCCGGGAACTTTAATCGGGTTAGAAATCGCGCCAATTGGCATTTGACGGACAATCGCTAAAACTTCTGGTTCCAGACTGTCTTCTTGAACCCAGCCACGAGATCCCCCTTCAAGAGCTGATTGATCTTGTGAAAACTGAGCCGCAACGATGGGGAAGGGGGCACCATCACGCAATTGTTTAATAATCGTCTGGGTAAAGGCTAGCTCAGCTTCATCATGACGGGGATCTGCAACCGGAACAAAAATCTGGCTCATCATGTATTGAGGACGGCCAGCTTCCGCTTGTAATGCATTCTCACGCTGCGTGATTTGTTCAGGGGTAACACGACTTCGTGGCCCAAGCTCCTCACGAAGGACCTGCATCCAGCCAAGCTGAACGCGGATTTGGTCAATAAGCGTTGTGAGAGAAACACCGTCCGCTTTTAAACGATTACGCAACGCATTAGGTGGCATCCCGTTGCGGGCCTCAATATTGCTAATCGCTTGAGCAATTTGTTCCGGCTCAATGTTAATATGGCGCCTAAGGATTTCTTGCATCTTAAGGCGCTCATTAATGAGCTGATGAATAATTTGCACACGCATACGCTGCATGACAGAAGGGCTGATTGGAAGACCAGTGGACCTTACAAACAATCGTGCTCGATCCTCAACATCGTGCTGCGTGAGGATTTGGCCATTAATGACCGCGATAATCTGATCTTTTTCGTCTGACGCCCCGACGTCTGATGAAGAAATCACATCGTCTGCCGCAGGTTTGGCTGTTGCATGACAATGTGAAATGGACGCGAGAAAAAGCGAGGAACAAGCCGCCAGAGACAGCAGGGAAAGGCGTGAAGATAAAGACATATGGTCAGCCATTGATCCCGAAATTGCCGAGGGTTTTAAAGGAGAAGTTAAGTAAAACGGTAGAATTACGGCGTTGTCCACCGATATATGTGTATTGACGAATATAAATAACGTCTATTCCAAAGCAATCATTGGAGTAACCAATATCACCACCGGTTGCAACAAACTGCTTACGGGAAATACTGCGACGTGCATATGCTGAAAGATGATAGTCGCGCCAGCGCGCAGAGACGCTACCGCTCAGTTCACTTATTTCTGTTGAATAAGGGGTATTTACTCCGTAAGCGCGGTAGTTTGTGTAATTATAGTAGTAGGGCGTTACAGGTTCATAAACATAACCACCTGTGAAACGAAGCTGAGGCACCCCCACGCTGAAAAGGGCTTCTCCATAGTCGAACTTTTTACGCCAGGGGTTATAGCGGCCACGTGCTGTAACATCGAGATATTGCGTAGGCGTGACGGTAATACGCCCGATAGGATCAGATACATGGTGATCGAGCCCTGAATAGGCAGGGCGATTACGAGTGATGTGTTCTTGGAAGCTTTCTCCAACAAGCATGTCAACGGAATGACCATTCCATGTCCAGTTTTGGTGGATACCGACATTTCCACGGAGTCCACCATCAAGGCGGTCTGTGCCCATATAGCGATTGAGTGCAAAGAGAGTTGTATCACTAAATTCGTAAGCGAAGCTATCTTCGTTGGGTAGGTCACGGTCCGCAGCACCACCGGTGTTAGGGGCTGCAATAACTTGAACAATAGGTTCAAATAGTTGACTGCCGCGGCCTTTATTAAAGGTGCGCAGGAATGGCCAGTTCATTTTTAAAGAAACAGTGGGTTGAACTTGGCCACTCGTATGCGACCGGGCTGAACTATAGATTGGTTGCTGGTTCAAACGTGTGGCGTGATACAGCATTGAATCGAGGCGCGCTGTAAAAAGCCATTGTTGTCCCCAACTATTTTGGAAGGGTCGATCCCATTGAAGTGCAAGCTCACCGCGTTGATCGTTTACCCCTGTTTTGCGATAGACATAAAAATCTGTGCTATGGACCGTTAACCGGCCACCAAGAGCATCAGGCTCTCCTTGGAAATCATAACTGAACCGTGGAAGAGCGAAAGGAAGGTCAGAGTTCTTAATGATACCTCGGTTGAGGCCCTGGTAGCCTTCCAAGTCAAGCATGACGTGAGAACCAATTCCGAAGCCTTCTAAATAGGCATTCGAGGAAAGGGCATCGGACCCATACCCAGGCAGACGGTAGTCGCGCATATAGTTAGCGGCACTGGCGTAGTTGAAGTTGAAGCCGGTGCGCCAATGGCGGTCGAGGTTGAATTCACCATTCGCAAAGACATAGCCCTGTGCACCATGCTCTTTTCCACCATTGGAGAGCTGGTTAAAAGCGTTGTAGTAAGGCGAATTACGACGCGTATCATCGGCAATGCCCGCTGTGATACGCAGCTTGCCGAAGTTAAACCGACGGCGATATTGGGCGGACAGCTGAGGGCCTGTCTTCGATGAGATCAAAGGACGAAAGGTAATATCCTGTTGATCATCAATGACCCAGTAATAAGGGAGTGTGAAATAAGTTCCAAGATATCGGTCATGGGGGTTGATGTTCAGCATCAGAAATCCACTATGTCGCTTAACCGTGGGATCTGTTACCGCGAAATAGGGGAAGTAGAAGACAGGTACCCCAAGAATTTTCAGCCAGGCATGGTTAAATTCGATATTCTGGTGTTCACGGTCTTGTGCTGCTCCATAAGCTTGGAACTGCCAGAAAGGGAAAGAGTCGGGGTGTTTTACGCAAATTTCACAGGCCGTATAAACGGCATTTGAAAAATCAGTTACCGTACCATTTGTTCGGCGCATACCGGTGCTGGCCAGCTTAGCATTTTGCTGCATACGCATATAGATGGCTGTACCGATGCCATCTTTCATGCCATGAGCGAGTTCGACATGGTCTGCATACGTAGTACTGCCATCAGCTTGGACCATGGCAACATGGCCACGCGCCTGCATGACGCCAGAGGCACGGTCGTAGGTAATTTCGTCGGCCCGCATGGCTTGATCGCCCTGCCAAACGCGCACATTTCCCGTCCAGATAAGGAGGCCAGTTTTATCATAGCTTTCATGGTCAGCGAGATAAGTGAGAGGCTCTTGTGAGGAGGAGCTCTGAGTAGGTGGTGAAATAAAGCTGCCTGATGGGAGAAATGGCTTATTTTCGCTTGTGGCGGTGGATGCAAAAGCAGGGTCCCAAAAGCCGAGCGCCGAGGTGCCTAAGGCAAGCCCCAGAAACGAAAGGGGCTTTCCAGATAAAAATGGAAAGTCTCTCAGCAAAGGCATTAACCATCCTCCATGTGCAACAACAGCGTTGCAGCTAAACACAATCCCGCCCCTGCTGGCGCCCAAGAAGCAAGGAGCGGGGGGAGAGCTCCTGACTTGCCAAGTTGTTCTGCAACTTTTGATACCGTGAATAGAACAAAACCTGCTGTGATGCCAGCGCCTAACAAGCGAGTTACTCCGCCACGACGTGTTGGTCTCATTGAGAAACCAGCGGAGATAAGGGCCATCGTACCCGCTAAAATAGGTAATGCCAGCAAGGCCTGTAGGTGAAGCCGGTATTGAATGGTTGGAAAACCTGATTTTCCTAAAAGATTGATAAATTTGGGTAAAGCCCAAAAAGATAATGTGTCTGGAGGGGCTGATCTGCTGCGAATTCGTTCAACGGTTAATTCCGACGGGAGAGAAAAATTATTAATATTTTGTGGAGGGTGGGCTGGTAAGAGTTGCATGGCGTGAGGAAAAAACCATCGCTGATGGAATAATTCACCTTGAGGGGCTTCAATCCGAGCTAAAAAATGAGCGTGCGAATCGAGGCGAAAAATACTGATACCACTGACATAGAGGTGGTCATGTTCGAGGTGTAGGTTGTTGATATGAAGAACGGCTTCACCAGATGGCGTTAGGCCTGTATCGCTTTGTTTCAGCCAAAGAGAGCCATGACGAAGTGTCATTGGGCCCTCCCCACCACGAAGTAAGGTTTCATCCAAGATTTCAGCGTGTCGATACATCATAGATGAAAGAGGGGAAAGACAGGTTGAGACGAATCCCCCCATGAGGACCGCGCAACCGATAGAGGTTGTAAGAAACTGCCATGCTGAGAGTCCAGTCGCGCGGGCAACGATAAGCTCGGAAGAACGTGAGAGGCGCGCAAAGCAGACGATTCCTCCCAGTAATATGCCAAAAGGCAAAACGTAGATGATATAATATGGGGTATGGAGCCCAGCGATAAAGAAAATAGACGTGAGGTTGACCTCGGGATGCGAACTTGCACGTCTGAGGAGGTCAATAAAATCAAAAAGAGAGATAAGCCCGGTAAGAGCAAGAATGGTTGCTATGGTTGTAAGCGTAAAACGTGTGGCAAAATAACGGCCTAATATCCATGGGAAATAACGCCATGCTGTTTGTGCAGAGCGAATCATGAACGTTGTTCCTGACTGCGAACAGCAATTTCATGAGCATGACCACGATATTGATCATAGGTTAAAAGCGATAACCCTACGATAATAGGGAGCAAAAACTCCCCCCATAGGAAGATTATAAAGACAGGCGAGCGTGCGACCATGCCTTTAAGCATAAGAGAGAGGGTTAGAAGGCCGACGACACATAAAATGGCGCAAAAAGGGCGGATAATGGAACCGTGTCGGGAGAAACGCCCCCGCAGGACACAAATAAGCCCGATCATAGCATAGGAAAGAGTGGATAGAGGAGAGGTAAGACGTTGCCATCCTTCTGCAAGTAATTTGCCACGATAGCGTGCTGGAAGATCGGCCGGTGGAGAAAAAAGAGTATGAAGTGACAGTTCAGCAGCGTCTTCATCGAGTTTCTGAGCGGTATGTGAGGGGCCAAGTTCAATCATGTCATGCGAAAAATTAAGCATACTTAGCTGACCATTGCGTGAATCAATTTCTTGTCGTGAGCCATTATAAAGGACAAGTTGAATTGCATTATTATGGGGAAGTATAGCAGCACGTTCTGCTAAAATAGTGGTGGGATGAGCTGGAACGCGATTGTCTTGGATTAAAATTCCATCAAAAACAGTATCCGTTTCACGTTGGCGGACATAAATCGTCATTGTGCTTGAGATGGGCGTAAAGACTCCTTCCTCAAGGAGGAAGGCTGCGACACGGTTGCGAATTTCAAATTCATAACGGTGAAAAGCATGATACGAGGCAGGCGCTCCCCATAAGCTGAGGAAGTAGCATAATCCGGTTGCTAGAAAAGCGCATATAAGGCCCGGCCGTGCCAGTCTAAAGGGCGAAAAGCCCGCAGCCTGCATGACGGTTAATTCTCGATCGCCTTCCAGCTTTTGATAGACAAAGAGAATCACGAGAAAAGTACTGATGGGGAGAATGATGCTGACGAAATTTGGCACCATCAAGGATGTGAGATGAAGAAAAGCACTGAGTGATAGCCCGTGCTCCACAACCATGGAGATAAAATGTAAAGACTGTGTCAGCCAGATCAACGCAACGGCACCGCCAGTAAGAGCGGCAAGCATCAGAAAAAGATAACGGAGAATATATCGATCTAACAGGGGGAGTGATCGCGGAAGGGAAGGGCCAGGCATGTGCCAAATCTACGTGTTAGAAGGGAAAGGAAAAAGACGGAGAAGTGTTACCGCGTGCCTCAATGGGTAAGTTCTTCGGGGCACCATTAATGGAGGCACAGTGCAGGGTTGATTCTAGGAGGGTCTACAAACGTATGTACAAGTTGGGTGATAGCGATACCAATGACTGAGCCAAGTAGAAATGTAAGGATAAGAGCCATCCGGCGAAAAGGTATCTGTTTACGGTGATGGGCATTATTTTGGCGTAAAAGAGTGTTCTCTTCTTGCAGAGAAGTATAGTCCCTCTGAAGTTGGCGATGGCGTGTGGTCAGTGCTTCTAAAGCGTTTTGCTGTTCATGGAGTTCTTGTCTGAGCTCATCCTGAAATGCTTCCGGGGAAGTGCGCGCTTTTCGTTCTTGCTCAACAAGGGTTTTGAATAACGTCTTGAGTGTTTCGCCGCTGATTTTTCGATTGCGTGCTTGTTGTCGTAAGGATTCAAGGGCAACCCCAGCCTGGCCAGCTTCTTCATCCAAGATAAGAGCTAAAACATTCGCGAGAAGGCGTGTCTCTTCTTGGTCTTCTGTAGAGAGGGGATGATCCATGAAGCGACCTTTTTAATTCTGATGCGGGCGAGGCGCTGCGGCGCGGCGCAATCTGTCGAGAAGAGCTAATCCCATACCATGCGATGGAAGTGGCATTGCAGCGATTCCAGATAAATTCCGACGCTTTCCCTCATAGTCCAGAAAATGAAGGCCTGCGAAGAGACGCGCAGCGGCCTCAGCGAGATCTTCGTTTTCACTCAAATTCCATATGAGTGGGCTGTGACGTAGAGCTCCTGGAATATGCCCGAAAGCCAACAGAGCCTCACTAGCCTTTATATGATCAGCATTAAGGCGGAGGGGTAGGTGAGGGGCGTAATGGGATGATAACTGCCCCGGCGAGCGGGGCTGATGATTGTCCGACGTTTGTGTATCAACTGGACCACATATTTCTTCTAAGGCTTCACGCGTTATGCCGCCAGGGCGTAGGAGAAGAGGGCGCGCTCCAGAGAGATCAACGACTGTACTTTCCACACCAACAGCACTTGGGCCGGTATCGAGGATGGCATCAATCTTTCCATCAAGACCACTTAAAACATGGGAAGCAGTTGAGGGGCTGATAAGACCAGAACGATTAGCAGAAGGAGCGGCCACGGGTGCGTCGATGAGACGAAGCATTTCTTGTATTGCTCGTCCTTGGGGCACACGTAAGGCGAGGCTTGGAAGAGCAGCTGATGCCGTATCACAGATGCGACTGCCTTCATGGCGTGGCAGCACAAGTGTAAGGGGGCCTGGCCAAAAACGTTCTGCGAGAGCAAGGGCCTGCTCGCGAAGAGGAATATCGAGCGTTACTTCTGCGAAAGCACGGTCTGGTGTTGCGAAGTGGTTAATAAGCGGATTGAATGAAGGGCGTCCTTTGATATCAAAGATGCGGGCAACGGCCTTACGTGATGTTGATAATGCTCCGAGGCCATAAACGGTCTCTGTGCCAAAGGCGACGACCCCACCGTGGCAGATAATCTCAGCTGCGCGGCGTATACCGTCATAGCTAACGGTGAGTCGCTCGGTGGCAGAAGGTAGTGAAAAGGATTGGAGTGTCATGAAGGCGTGTTTAGCTTTTCTGTTTCAATGTATCCCGTGCAGTAAAAAGGCGGATTTTTCCATCCTTTTTTCCCGTAACGCATGACATGCCCATTCTCATCGTAGAGGCAACCCCCAGCCTCCTCTAAAATGGCATGAGGTGCAGCCGTATCCCATTCCATTGTGGGGCCAAAGCGTGGGTAAAAATCAGCATTTCCTTCCGCAACACGGACGAGTTTCGCGGCAGACCCCATACGTTGAATAGAGCGGATCGAACGGCCTGAAAGCCAGCGTTGCAAAAGAACTTCAGAGCCGTGATGGGATGAGGCGAGAACGCGTAATCCGTCAGATGGAGGCGGGGATGTATGAATGATATGTTGCCCATCGGGGTCTCGGCGAAATGCACCCAGCCCTTTTCCGCCGCCATAAATTTGAAAAAAAGCCGGAAGAGCGACGGCTCCAAGAACAGGTCTATGATTGTGAATTAAGCCGATATTAATTGCAAAATCATCGCCACCTTTAGCGAAACCTTTTGTTCCATCAAGAGGGTCAATAAGCCAATAGGTGTCACCAGGTTGGATTTGGACTCCAGCAGCATTTTCTTCTTCGGCTATTGCTGCAATATCTGGACAGGCTTTCCGGAGTCGTTGAAGAATATGCTTCTCTGAAGCTTGATCAGCTTCGGTCACCGGAGAGGAGTCGGCTTTTATAGCCGTTTCAAAACCTTTATGTCGGATAGATCTGACGATTTCTGCTGCCTCAGCAACAACCTCAACGGCTAGGGCCAGCAACGCACGGTTATCGTATGGTATGTTAGAAGAAACGCTCATGGCGTTAACTTTAACTGATTGCACAACATTCGTCACTTGCCCTCTTGTCTGAAAGCCCTCCTCTGCCGATAAGATAGAGGTAGATACACGGTGATTATGTGTGTCTGAGGGTTTTCTTTATTTATCCCGGATATTTCATGCTCCAGCTTTCCTTTGATGTTTTTTCTCCGTCTGACGTCAATACGCCATTGTCGGTAGCGCTCCTTTGCTTTGGCGAGGATGCGACAAAAATGGCGGCGTTCAAGCGCCTTGATGAGATAACAGGCGGCGCACTTTTGCGTGCCGTGACGTTGCGAGGTTTCAAAGGAAGTTATGGACAGAATCTGAGTGTCCTTGCTCCTGTTGAACAAATTGCTCAGGTGCAGTTGATCGGCTGCAAAACCACGAATGAATTTAATCTGAGCGAATCATACCTCATGGAAGAGGTAGGAGGAGCTGCGCTGCGTGCTTTAGAGAAATCATCTCTTGCAGGCACTCAAGGCGTGATTGTTCTCCCCGAGGGAATGGCAGCGCATGCCGCGGATGTGGCCCTTGGCGCACGGTTAACAAGCTATCATTTCACGAAATATTTATCAGAAAAGCAAAAACCGGGCGTATTCGATACTCTGAGCATCGCGCTGTCGACAGAAGAAGAGGTTGAAACAGCCTTGTCACGCTGGGCTGAATTGGAGGCCGTGGGAGATGGTGTCCTGTTAACGCGTGATCTCGTTAATGAACCGTCTAACGTCCTTTATCCAGAGAGTTTTAAAAACCGTATTGAAGCGCTGCGTGACCTTGGTCTGGAGATAGAGGTTTTGGATCAAACCCAAATGGAGGCATTGGGGTTTGGTGCTCTGCTCGGTGTGGCTCAAGGAAGTGAGCGCGAGCCTTATACAGTCATTATGCGTTACCAAGGAGCTGCCTCTGCGCAAGAGGCGCCACTTGCCTTTGTTGGTAAGGGGGTCACGTTTGATTCCGGTGGTATTTCGATTAAGCCCGCCGCTGGAATGGATGAGATGAAAAATGATATGGGTGGTGCTGCGACTGTTGTCGGCGTTATGAGCACCTTGGCGCGTCGCAAAGCAGAAGTGAATGCTGTGGGGGTTGTCGGGCTGGTGGAGAATATGGTCTCCGGTAAGGCCCAACGTCCTGGGGATATCGTCAAGAGCTATAGTGGTCAGACTATTGAAGTATTGAACACGGATGCGGAAGGGCGTCTGGTTTTGGCTGATTTGCTGGCTTATACGCGGAAGACTTATGCGCCGTCTTTTATGATTAATTTGGCCACTCTAACCGGTGCTATCGTTGTTGCGCTGGGTGCGGAGCATGCGGGGTTGTTTAGTAATCATGATCGGTTAGCTCAAGCCCTTGAGGATGCTGGTAAAGAAGTGGGTGAGAAATTGTGGCGCATGCCAATGGGGTCTGCTTATAACCGCCAGCTTGATTCTGATATTGCTGATGTTAAGAACATTGGCGGGCGCCCGGGGAGTGCTATTCTAGCGGCCGAATTCTTGAAGCGTTTTGTCGGTGATACGCCATGGGCTCATTTGGATATCGCCGGAACAGCGTGGCTTGATAAAGAGTCAGCTCTAGCGCGTCGGGGCGCAACAGGGTTTGGTGTACAGCTTCTTGATCGCTTTGTGCAGGATCACGAGACACAAAACTGAGATGGAGTTACGACAGAGGATCTTATGGCGGCAGAGACTCACGACAGAGGGGATGATGGTGCCGAGGATTCTCTGGCAGAAAAGCGTGTTCAGGTGGGGTTCTACCATCTGACACGCACTTCTTTGGACGAAGCTCTTCCAGCTTTGCTCGGAAAAACACTCGATGCGCGAGAAAGAGCGGTTGTCCGTTGCTCGGATGACGCTATGGTAGCGCATCTTGATAAAGTTCTGTGGGCGTGCCGTTCTCCCATTTGGTTGCCGCATGGATGTGCCGCCACAGGGAAAGCCGAGAGACAGCCTATTTGGTTAACCGCCGAGAGTGACGTGCCTAATCAGGCGCAATTTTTATTCCGCATTAATGGTGCGGGAGATGATGTCATGACCTCTTTCGTGCGTGTTTTTGATTTGTTTGATGGTCGTGATGAACACATGGTGGAGCAGGCGCGGGTGCGTTGGCGGGCTATGAAAAAGGCTGGTTGTTTAATGACCTACTGGAAACAAGAAGCCCGTGGTTGGCGACGGGCAGGATAAGCAGCAGCGTGTTTCATGGTGATCCTTTAACCCTATTTTTAGCGGGGTTGTTGCTGTGCCTTTTGTGGGGTGAGTGCTACGAACCGCTAGGCGTAAAAAGAGTGTTGTGGGGTGAAGGGCGTGCTTTTTCCCTTCGTTATGAGGAATGGCATCGTATCATAGCCCTTCTTGTGGCTTTGGTAGCGCTCATCGTTGGGCAGACGGGTGTCATTGCTTTGTCGCTTGCCGTGATGATGGTGCTTTTGGGCGGCAAGGCGGGGGATGTCTTTTTGCCTTTTTGGGGCGTTCCTGCTCTTGTACTATACGGGCTTTTTCCAACAACCGGGGGTACGGTTCTTATTCTGCCGGTTTTGTTGTGGCCAGGGCAGGGGAGGGAAATATCACCTTATCAGCGATGTGTCGGTGTCATTTTAGCACTTGGCCTTGCGTCACATGTTATGCCGAGCCACCCGGTAACATGGATACTCGGTTCAGGAAGCGTTATGCTTCTTCTGGGGATATGGGCCTATATTAAAGGTTGGGGGGCACTCTTAAGTGTTATTTTAACGCTGAGGCCGCTCTTACTCCTTGGCATTATTGAAGCAGCACAACAGGAAGGATTGGACGAAAGCGCCCAAGCGGCGGTTCGGGCTTTGGTGCTTGATCTTACATTGCAGGTGATTGGTACGTTGCGGCCTTCATGGCGGTCTTTAAGTTTACCTATTCCACCTCTTCCAGGCTTTTTAGTGATGTGGCTTGGGATGCATGCTGCTTTGGGTATGGCAACAGGAACACCAGGCTGGACGATTGCAGGGGTTGGACTCGCGTTGATCTTGGTTGGTCTTTCTGTGGTGGAAGGTGTTCGGCTGATTCCAGCATTACGAGAACCTGTGAAAAGCAAAATTTTTATCGTGAGTGCTGTGGTCTTGCCGTCTCTGGTATTTTTAGCAAGCTGGGCTGTGTTGAAACAATTTGGAGCTACGTTTGATAGGCAATCTCTTGGGGCAATCTTGTGGTTTTTCCCAGGAGGTGACGGTGCTGTTGTTGCGTATCCTGTGTTGTGGGTTCTGTTGTGTTTTTTTTGGTTTTTGTCGACGCGGCGATCGTCACGCCGCGTGTTGGGCGATATTTTCATAGCGGCTTCGGTTCCGTTGTCTGAAAAACAAAGCTGGGGACTATGGTTTGCGGGAGAGAGGCCTCATCTCATGTGGCAATGGCGCCGCTGGATGGTAGGAGGGCGCGGTTATTGGGACGTACTGGCGGGGGATGTTCGTCGTTTTAATGCGCCACTTTCTGAAGTCGGATTAGCGTTCTGGCTCCTATTCCTTGGCAGTGTTCTCGCTATCATAGGGCTAACGGCATGAGCCATCAGGTGATAGAAGTTCTTCAAGAAGGAGCGGTGAGTTTTTGCCAGCTCGTCATTTTATGTCTTCTTACACCGTTCTTTACATGGGCTCTTGAGGTGTCTCCTGTCCTGCTCTCAGGGCGGACTGTTCCTCGTCTTGGACAGATTTATCGACAGTTCATATCATTTTTTCGTCATGTCATGAGGCAGGGCCTTCCGCCAGCAGAAGGAGTGTCTTTCTCACTGGCGATGATTGTTTTTATTGCGCTCCCTGGCTGTGTTGTTATTCCAGGCTTAGGGGATATGATGCTCTTTCCTGGCCCGTTGGGAGATATTCTTCTGGTTGGAGGAATACTTCTTTGGGGTGGCTTTTGCTTAATGCCAGCGTTTTTTTTAGGACGCTATGTTGGAGCTATCGTCCCACTCTGTATGGCAGAGGCCCTTCTTGTCCTAGCGGCACCAGGGGTATATGGGCTTTCGGGTATCCATACTGTGCTGCGTTTGCTTCCAGGATCAGGATTGGCTGGTGCAAGCATTTGCTGTGCGTTGGCGCTGGCTGTGTCGTCTCCGTTGCCAACAGTGTCTGAATTAACAGAACTTATGATGAGCTACCGTTATGTTCCTACGCGTGATGGGCGGGATTGCCGGCGTGTTTTGGTACGTTTCTTGCAAATGGGATGGTTATTGCTCGTTGCGGATTTGCTGTTCCCCGTTCTCAGCGATAGCGATGGATGGGCGAGCATCGTGGAGTTGGTCATTCGGCTAGCCTGTGCTTTGTTTGTAACGGTTCTGTTACGTTTAATCGGTGTAGAGCGGCATGTGCGACTGATTGCTTTATTGATCGGGTTGGGCTTTTTGATCGCTCTCGCAGGAAGGTTCGCGACATGACCGTTGGTTTTTCACTCGCGCTCGTCATGGTTTTATTAACATTAGGGCGCGATGGGCGTTGGCTCCCTGTCTACGGGGTTATTTGTGCCTTTACATCGGCTTCGTTGGGTGGGGGCGTTCTTATTGTCGTCGCTGTTGTGGCTTTGTTAGTCTTTAACATGCTCGCATGGCTCGGTCTGAGAGGGTTTGCTGTTTCCTCTCATGCTGAGCGCCTTTCGATGATGAAAGCAACGGCCCCAGTACTTGCGATATTGCTCATGCAGCTTGTGTTGGCGTTATCAGGTGCAAGCCTTGGATTAGTGCCAACATTGGGTGTGGGGCTTGTTTTGGCAGGTTTATGTTCCGCAGCCTATGGCGTTCCATTGTCGCAGTTTTGTGGGTTGTTAATGGCGGTTGATGGCTTGTTGGTCATGGCGTGTGTGCTGTCGTCATGGGGGCTTCTTGTGATGGCTGTGGCTCTGTGGGGGGTTCTTGCGGTGTTAGGAGCTACATTGTTGCCACGGTTAGCGTGGCGGCGTGTGGAGGATCAATGACACCTCATCCTATGATCCCACCGGGTTTATTTGCATCGCCTATTTCGTTTGCAATCTTTTGCTGGCCTTTTTTAGTCGCATGGTTGTTGTGGATATCGGGACGCGTGGGGCACGCTCAGGAATTTTCATATATAGGGCTTGGGTTAAGTTTTTTAGCGCTTATTGGGTGTGCTCAAGGGTTGGAACCAGCCGAAATGGTTGCCCTTGGGTTAGAATCCTTCGTTCCATTTCTACTGTTTATGCAGCTTTTTTTTCATGATTCTAGCATTGGGCGTTTAGGCGGGGGAATAGGAGAGCGGCTACCTTTTTTGGTGGTTGGTTGCTCTTTTATGGGGTTTCTTTTTCGCTCAACTTTGGCAGTAACAATTGCTGTTGGGGCAGGGTCTGTACTTCTTGCATGGTGGGATGGTCGCGCAACGAGGCGAGCAATGCCGGCTTGGGTCATGGCGCGTCTTCGCCTTTGTGGGGTCGTTCTTGGCGGGTTAGGGGCCACCTTATTGCATGGTGGGGCTGCGGTTGTGACGCCAGAATCAGCTCAGACATTAGGTATTATTCTTTCTGTTGTTGGCGTTGGTATGATGGCAGGCTTGGGGAGTGCTGCGACGGCCGCCCCAGAACTTGATTTGCTTGATGTTGGCTTACGTTTTGCGGCTCTAACATTAATGCTTCATTTGGCCTTTTATCCATTGGCTCGTCATTTAATGATGGTTGCTGGGTTGTTGGCTTTGTTTGTAACGATGGTTGGTCGAGGGCATGTATTTCCTCTTTTGCCTTGCTTAACAGGGTTAGGCGCTTTAGCGGCGGCAACAGAACAAGAGATTATTTTATTACTTCTACAAGCTGCGGCGTTGCTGAGTACAAGTCTTCGCTTAGGTGTTTCTCTCAAAAATGATGAATATAATACGTTGCCTGAGAGGGCTGTATTGCCAGTTATTGGGGTTGTGTTGTTACAATTAGGGCATGTGCTTTCCATTGTTGTCTTGGGGATTTTGTTGCTTTGCATTGCCTTAGGGATAAGGGGTTTGAGGCTTGTCCCAATGCGTGAGGGGAGTGCGCTGTACCGGGGAAAGCAAGGTAGGTATACGCAAGTGCTTGTTGCTTTACTGATGGTTGTGGCTGTCGTGGGGGTTTGTTTGTCCGGCCAAAATATTCTGCCAGAGTGGCATCCATGAGTTTATTATCTGCCATCATGCAGCATGGTGAACGTGTTGGATTGTCGCATTATCGGGTGGATAATCAGATATGGCAGGGGGTATTGCAACATGCTGATAAAACGGTGTCGCTCATCGCCTCATGGGCTGATGAAGACTATGCGACAATGCTTTTATTGGAAGATGAACTCCCTTTTTTGTTGAGCGTCCCAGTGGAAAAGCGCCGCTATTATGCCCCTTCAATGCGTTTCCTAGCCGCTCAGTGGGGAGAACGTATGGCGCGTGATTTGTGGGGTGTTGAGCCTCTTTTCGCGTTGGATGATCGCTCTGCTCTGGATAATGGCAGTTGGACTCTAACATGGCCCATGGCGCGTGAGCCGATTCCTGTTCAAGGGAAAGTCCATGACGAACGCGAAGAAGGGTACGAACTGAAAGCTGCGTGCCTGGCTGTGCCCGGCTTGCTTGACCTGACGTATAACGTGTCAAAGGGGCTTATAACAAAGCTGGACGTACACATTGCGAGTGGGCATCGGGGTATTCTATCTCAAGTGAAGGGATTGTCTCCTCAAGAAGCGTTGCCACTGATTAGCCGTGTCAGTGCAGGGGGGTTTGTTGCACATCCTTTGGCATTTGTGCGGGCCGTTGAACAAGCGCAAGCGAAGGTGCCCTTGCCGCAGGAGCGTGATATACGTTTTATTCTTTTGGAAGTTGAACGCATTAGCCTTCATTTGTTTGATATCGGTTTGGTTGCCCGTTGTGTAAAGGCTGACCTTTTGGCAACGCATTGTGACCATGCACGTGAAGTCTTGGCGCAGTTATGCAGTCAATATGGTGTTTCACGTCGCTTAACGGATACGGTCCGTTTTTGGGATGAAGGAAGTAAGGTTTCAGAAATAGTTCCATTTGCACAGGCTGTGACGGAGACTATGCAGCCGTTACTTCCACGTTTAACAGGTTTGAACCGTCTTTTCTCGTCTCGGATGGAAGGCATCGCCATTCTGTCACCTGAGCATGTATGGGGATATGCTATCGGTGGGGTTACGGGTCGTGCAAGCGGACGCTATATTGATATGCGCTCAATGGATGTTGGTATGCGTCTTGATGCTTTGCGTGCATCAGGCCGTCATGAAGGGTGTGCTCTTGCGCGAAATGGACAGCGTTTGTTGGAGATACGGGATTCTCTATATCTTATCCAACGTATCATAGCGAGCTTAGGGATAGAGGATGAGGCTCAGACCATTCCTATGACAGGGGAAGGATTGGGCGTAGCCGAAGGTGCCCGCGGAGACATTTGGTATTGGGTAAAACTCTTACATGGGAAAATAGAAAATCTACAAGTAAGAGACCCTACGCAGCCAGTATTGTGTGTGTTGGAGGGTATTATGCGAGGGCATCAACCTGATGATATCCCATTGGCGTTAGCCTCGTTAGGCATTTCTCCTGCAGGAGTTGTCTTGTGACGGTGCGTTCTGGCCCATCAACATTACTGTTGGCTTTAATGGATGCGTATCGATGGCGTCCTGCATCTGTAAAAAATCGAGCCGGTTCGATCATTCGTCTTTATCCGATAGAGACGGGGAGCTGTGAGGGATGTGCTATGGAGATTTCTGCCCTAAATGGGAGCACAATCCCATTAGAAGGCAGTGGCTTCCAAATTGTCAAAGCGCCGGAAGAGGCGGATTGGTTGCTCGTCACAGGGGCGGTAACGCGCAGTCGTATCGGAGCACTGGCTGAAGCATGGAATGCAATGCCACAACGGAAGTCTTTGGTCGCCATTGGGGCCTGCGCCCAGAATGGTGGGCCTTTTAAGGCTGATTACGCAACGTTGGGAGGGGTTGAAGGGCTTATCCAGGTATATCGTTCTATACCTGGGTGCCCACCCTCTCCACATGAAATTTTTCAGGCGTTGCTCGCTTTAGCGGAAGGCTGATCTGCTTTATTTTCTTCATTGATCTCTTCACGAGGCGCTTCAGCTTCACGTCTTAATCGCCAATAAGAGCGGCGTGAAAGCGGGATCATGATAAGATAAAATAAGCCTGCTGCAGCAAGTGCGCCCCACGGTTCAGCGACTAATACAGCGACATAAAGCCCGGTGCCGAGAAGCAGTGGCAAAATGTAGCGTGAGGGAACCTTAAAATTCTTAAAAGACCAGATTGGAAGTGTCGATACTAACAATAAGGCCGTACCGATGAGGCATAAGGCTGATAGCCATGACGTGTGCGCTAACCGGCTGATATCATGGAGGCCATTCCGTTCAGCCTCTAACCCTACGAAGACAGGGAAAAGTGCTAAACCAGCTCCTGCTGGGGCGGGCACACCACTAAAGAAATTGGCTGCGTATTCTGGCTTGCTCTCGTCGTCGAGGGTGGCATTAAAGCGGGCAAGGCGTAGTGCCATGCAAACCGTGAACATAATGAATGGCACGAACGAAAAACGACTTGTGGTTGGAGGTAATGCCCACATCATTAAGACAAAAGGCGGGGCTACGCCAAAACAAACGAAGTCGGATAAACTATCAAATTCGGCGCCAAAGCGTGATGTTCCATGCAGCATTCGTGCGATGCGACCATCAAGGCCGTCCATACATGCTGCGACAAGCAGGGCAATAGCAGCATGTGAAAAACGTCCCACGAGAGCAAATTTAATTGCATTGAGTCCGGCACAAAGGCCGATCATGGTTAGAATATTGGGGACGAGCCGGTTGAATGACAGCCCGCGGACACGCTGTCGTCGTCGCCGGCGTTTCATAAGCGGTTTAGAAGAAGTAGGATTAATCATTAAATGGGCCTTACAATTTTGCCAGAACGGTTTCGCCTCCAATCATGGTCTGTCCTTCTTTGACCAAGGGCGTGATGCCAGGAGGGAGATAGACATCTGTACGTGAGCCAAAACGTATAAGGCCAAATCGATCTCCTGCTTGCAAATATTCATCTTCTTTGACATCGCACAGGATACGGCGGGCAATAAAACCAGCAATCTGGACAACGCCAACTTGTCGACCATCACCAAGTGTTACGCGGAGTTCATTGCGTTCATTATGTTCAGAGGCTTTGTCGAGGCTCGCATTAAGAAAACGGCCAGGATGGTAAGCAATTTTAGTGACTGTGCCGCTGACGGGCATACGATTTACATGAACATCAAGGACAGAAAGAAATGTTGAAACACGCCAAACAGGTTCATTTCCCATCTCGAGTGCGGATGGAGGCACGACCTGGGAAATGGAGGTGATACGTCCGTCAGCACTGGCGAGGACTAGCTGATCAGTGTCTGGAGATACCCGTTTGGGGTTGCGAAAGAAATAGAGGCAAAATCCGGTAAAGGCGAAACCAGCAGTACCAACAGCACGCGTCAAACGCCAACGGGTGGATCGACCGATGATACCGGTGAGTAGACCTATGCCCAAAAACGGGTAAGCGGCACGATGTGGAGGAGAGAGGACAAGTTTGAAAGATTGAATAAGTGACATAAACCTACTCTTACGTTACCAGCGGTGTGGGTCAAGCATTTGACACACGCCGATCATACGAGAATATAACAAAGTGTGTCGTATGAGGGATGATTCATAATGATTAATATTCAGCCTATCCCTGTTTTAAAAGATAATTATACGTGGTTTGTCAGGAGTTCTGACGGGCGAGGGATTTTGATTGATCCTGGTGAGGCCGCTCCCGTTGAGGCGGTGGTGAATGATAATCCAATCGAGGCGATTTTCCTGACTCATCATCATGCTGATCATATTGCCGGTGCGAATGCCTTACGTGAACGTTATGGGGCCGCTGTTTATGGTCCATCCAATGCTTACGCGACATTGGACCATATTTTACAAGGCGGTGAAACACTGACTGTTGCCGGAATAGCGATTCATGTATTGGCGAGTCCAGGTCATGCTGTGGGGCATCTTTCATATGTTCTTCCTGAAGTGCCGGCGCTGTTTTGCGGTGATGTTTTATTTAGTGGCGGCTCTGGACGATTGCTTGAAGGAACGGCGGAAGAGCTTTATCGCAGCTTACGAGCCTATGATTCACTGTCAGATGAGACACTTGTTTGCGCTGGGCATGAATATACAGCAAGCAACATGGCCTTTATTGCCTCACTGGGTATAGAGACAGAGGCTTTTCGTAAGCGTAGAGATGAGGTAACGGCTTTGCGTGCAAAGGGTCTACCGACGTTACCTGTAACGTTGGGTATTGAGCGGAAAACCAATCCGTTCCTTCAGGCAAAAGACAGCCAAGAATTTGCCCGTCTTCGCCAATTAAAGGATCATTTTAGGGGGTAGTTTCACCCCGCGATGATATCAAGCCCGATATCAAGGGCTGTCACGCTGTGGGTCAGCCAGCCAAGGGAGAGGACATCGACGCCTGTTTCAGCTTTGGAACGGGCATTATCAGGGGTGATCCCTCCAGAAGCTTCGGTAATGGCGCGTCCGTTGATCATTTTGACGGCACGGCGTAGCGTTTCTGGGTCCATATTGTCGAGAAGATAGGCATCAGCACCTCCCGCAGACAGAGCGGTTTCCAGCTGTTCAAGAGAATCTACCTCGAGTTCAATTTTCATCAAATGGCCGGCTCTCTGGCGTGCTGCTTTGAGGGCATCCGTCAAATTGCCTCCCAGAAGCGCGATGTGATTATCTTTGAGCATGATGGCGTCATCTAAACGGTGGCGGTGGTTGCTTCCGCCTCCTGCGCGGACAGCGTATTTCTGGAGAGCGCGCAAGCCAGGAAGAGTTTTTCGCGTGCAGCAGATTTGTACACCTGTTCCCTTAACACGGTTTACGATTGTGGCTGTTGTTGTCGCAATACCGCTGAGATGAGATAGAATATTTAGAGCCACGCGCTCACCGCCAAGAAGCGCAGCAGCATCTCCCTTAACGGTTGCTAAGATATCACCCGGGGCGATGGTATCACCATCGTGCTTATAGGCGTGGAAATGAAGAGATGGGTCAAGCTTTTCAAATGTCAGGCGAGCACCAGGAAGGCCCGCGACAACACCGTGCTGTCGAGCACGGAAAGAGGCTTGCAGTGTGGTTGCCTGTCCGAGGAGAGCTTGTGTTGTCACATCCCCTCCTGTGCCAAAATCTTCACGAAGGGCCGTGGTCACGACGGGTTCCCAAAGAAGATCGGGTAGGAAAAGAGTAGAGTGCATAAGGTTACTTTATGTTGAGTGGAAGATCGACCAAGCTCAAGCTAGAGCGTTGGGGTGTGTCGGATTGCGGGGCATCATCGCGATAATGCCCGCCGCGGGATTCGTGACGCTTGAGAGCGGCCCATGCGATAAAAGAGGTCGTAAGCGCGCAGGCATTATGGGAAGCAAGCGGAAGTGTCTTCTCCAATAAATGGGTGAGGCCGTCTTTGTTGCGAAGAATACCAGCTCCCTTCTCCATGTCCTCTTGTAATGTCCATTCTGTGGAAAGGAACGTTGGTCGATGTTTGGGGAGAGTGCATACAGAAGGCGGCGGAGAGTAAGCGGCAATATCCTTAGCAACCCATTCTCCGCAGATCAGTGCTTCAAGAAGGGAGTTGCTTGCAAGGCGGTTAGCCCCATGAAGGCCGGTGCAGGCCACTTCTCCGCAGGCCCACAGACCAGGTATTGAGCTTCGACCGTTCTGGTCTACAGCGATTCCGCCCATATGATAATGCATCGCAGGCCGTACAGGGATGAGCTGTGTATCAGGGTCTATTCCGATTATGTGACATGCTGCTGTAATGCTGGGGAAGCGCTCGCTGAATGTGCCATTTTTTAATGCGCGGCCATCCAAAAAAACATTATGGCCTTCTTTAAGTTTGGCAGCGATTGCACGGCTAACAATGTCCCGAGGGGCGAGTTCCTCAGTGAAGCGTTCATGCGTGTCGAGGACAAGGGTTGCGCCTGCACCGCGAACAGCTTCGCTAATCAAAGAAAGACGATTGTGTGTTTCTGGTCCTTTGAGCGCGGTCGGATGGAACTGAGTAAATTCCATGTCGGCTAGTCGTGCTCCAGCATGTGCCGCTAACGCAATCCCAACGCCTCTATTCGTAAGAGGAATGGTCGTATGACGATATAGGCCACCACAACTACCTGTCGCCAGAACGCAGCATGATGTTGGGATATAGCCTGCACTGGTCCAGACACCACGAAGGAGCCCGTCTTCTACGTGGAAACTTACAAGATGATGGCCAGACAGCTTGTGAATATCAGACTGTTGTTCAACTCTATGTGAGAGTGCACGTGTAATAAAAGCGCCGCTCTGATCCCCGCCTGCATAGACAACACGCGGGTGACTGTGGGCGGCTTCAAGATGTAAGGCTAACGAACCTGTTTTGGGATCACGTGCAAGTGGAACATCCCATTTTAGCAGTGTTTCAACAGCATGTGGCCCTGCTTGGGTAATGGCTCGTACAATCGACTCATCGCATAGTCCTGCACCAGCCTGAATCGTGTCGTTTGCGTGAGATTCAGGGCTGTCATCAGGAGAAATGGCGGCAGCCATACCGCCTTGTGCAAGTGCTGTTGAGCGATTTTCGTGTGGACTTGGAGAAGGCGCAATGAGGAGGCAGGGGCGATTGAGGTGAAGGGCTACAGATAAACCACCCAACCCAGAACCGATGATAATAGGCCATCCAGCATAACGAGAAAGAAGAGAATCAGTCATGGAGGTGCCTAGGTGAGAGGGAAAGAGATTGTGGAAGAAGATGTTTTCTCCCAGCAGAATGCGTTAAATTGCCAGCATACGCTCCACAGCGAGGCGAGCTGGTGCTTGTAGTGCATCAGGGATGAGAACTTCCGTACTCATCGTTTCGAGTGCCTGGCGAATATTCTTTAATGTGATTCGTTTCATATGCGGGCAAAGGTTGCAGGGACGAACAAAATGCGTCTCAGGATACATGGCGGAAAGATTGTCGCTCATGGAACATTCTGTAATGAGCATAACTTTCTCAGGTTTATTGTCCTCAATGTAATTGATCATGCTGGCTGTTGAACCGGCGTGGTCCGCCGCGGCGACGACATCGGGGGAGCATTCAGGGTGAGCGATGACGCTGAGTGGTCCCTGTAACCGTCTGTATTGGCGAATTTCTTGAGGGGTAAAGAGCTCATGCACCTCACAGCGTGCTGACCAGGTATGCATTTTAATGCCCGTTTCGTTTTCAATATTACGTGCCAAAAATTCATCGGGGATCATGATCACTTCTGGAACCCCGAGGCTTTCAACCACACGGCGTGCGTTTCCGGAGGTGCAGCATATGTCAGTCTCCGCTTTTACCGCAGCAGAGCTATTGACGTAGGTCACGACAGGGACGCCGGGATGTTGCGCTTTTAGCGTCCGTACATTTTCAGCGGTGATCCCTTCTGCAAGAGAGCAGCCTGCTTGATCATCAGGGATGAGAACAGTTTTCTCCGGATTAAGCATTTTCACGGTTTCTGCCATGAAATGTACACCCGCCATAATGACGACTTTTTGCTTAATGTCTTGAGCGGCCCGTGCGAGGGCGAGACTGTCGCCACGGATATCTGCAACGCAATGAAAAATTTCGGGTGTTTGGTAATTATGAGCAAGAATTACGGCATCGCGCTGACGTTTCAGCTCCATGATAGCGGCAATGTCATCCGCAAAAAGAGCATCCCAATCTTCCCGTGCCATGAGAGATTTAACAGGACGATAGAGATCATCGCGAGAAGGAAGGGCCGCAGTATCCTGCAACATGTCCGAAAATCCTTACAGTTTCTTTTATACTCATAGTGAGCATAAAAGAATGAAAAGAGGAAGAGCTTTCTGCACTATTCTTCTTAAAAGGAATGTAACGTTCAGTGAGTTTATGGAGGTGACTGCTGAACTGTCTTAACTCAGCGGAAGCATGGCCCCACTGAGATAGCAGGATGTCGCGGCTGAAGGGCGAAAGCGGTAGAGTTTCGCTGGGCGGCCAGGCGCCGTTGCATCACGGGCTCCCGTTTCTTCTACAAGATTTTGGTGAAGGACGAGGCGTCTGAAATTGGGTTTATGCATTGGACGGCCAGAAAGATTCTCCATCGCTTGTTGGAGCTGCAAAAGAGTGAAGGCTTCTGGCAATAAGTCAAAAACAATGGGGGTATAGCGAATTTTGGCACGCAAACGAGAGAGTGCCGTCGCGAGAATGCGTCGGTTATCATAGAGAGTCGTTGCCGTCACGGTATCTGAAGAAGCGCGTGATACAAGTCCAGCCTCCCAAAGAAGTTCATAACGGTCCAGCACTTTTTCATCATCCCATGGAAGATCATGGAGTCCGAAGGCTGATGCTACACGTCCCATACGTTCCGAGTTGCTGCGTGCCCAGAGTGTAATCTCGTGGCGGAAGCGCTCGAGAAGTGAGGCGTTATGGCTTGAACGGCGATCCTCCCAGGGGAAATAATCATAAAGGGAATGGGCGTCATGCAGTGCAGGGTCAAGCACTCTGGCGAGAGCAAGGTACGAAATACGGATAAGCTGACGTTGAGATGCTTTTTGGGTGTGATCAGTGAATGTGTAGAGCTGCTCCATATGTCCAATTGCGCAGCCTGTATGGCGTTCTGCCCATTGATGGAGCCCTTTTTGCAGAGAACGATGACTGATGGTGAGCGGACCAGATGGGAGTTCCTGTCCTTGGTTAACAGTAAGGATATGGGGGGCGAGAGGCCCTAAGGTGATGACAACGGTGAGAAGATCAATTTCACAGAGTTGTTTTTGAGTCATTGGGTTATTTGGGCGAGTGGAGGAGCATTTGATACAGGGCGCGAACTTTCTCAGGAGGTAGTCCAGACAAATGCCATTGGGCAAGAGGGACGCTGAGCGTTATGGGATGTTCTTCTAACGTATCGTCATTAGGAGATGGCACAAGGTAGCGTTTTAAACTTGCGAGAATATTTGGAGCAAGGCGTTGCTGGAAAATGGGCAGATCAAGAGCGCTGTAAAGCCCCAGGCGCCAATGTGTGAATTGAAGAAAAAGAAGACCATTCCCGTTGGGTAGATTCAATGTCCCACTGAGAGAAATGTGCGTAGGCGGAAAACGAGGAAGGTTTCCGTTAGGTTGTGCCGTGAAAGGAATATCAATGCTGATATCGTGGATGTGAAGAGGAATACCTTGTTTCAAGGAAACAGAGAGTGGCGTATTTGCTCCAGCAAGAGAGAGAGCCATATGGACATTATGCAGTGGCAGATTCAAAGGGAAAGAAGCCTTTTGTAGGGTGGCAAGCCCTATAGTGAGTTGTAGGCCTATACGGCTTTCATGAGGGTTGGCAGAGGGATTAACAAACAGCGTTCCCTCTATCGGGGCGAGGTGTAGTGGGTAGGGGCTGCCATTATAAGAGAGCGCGATATCACTGCTGTGGAATGTTAGTGAGAAAAATGCATTTTTGGTGGTTATCGCTGAAGGTGAAAGTGTCAGATCATTCAGATGTAACGTTATAATGTGATCATCTTGCAGAATTCTAATGATGAGTGGATTGGGGAAATGAATAGGTGGCATCGTGTTGTGGAGGCCATACCACAGCCACGTCCACCATGTGCCCCCTAACTTAACAGAGGATGAAACACCACCAATTTGGATGTTGTCATGGTGGTAGAGGAGCTTGGGCATAACGCTGTATAATTCAGCTCCCCAAGGCCAGCCTTTGCGTTGTGTTGTTGAGAAAGAAAGCTCCACACCATAAGCAGCACTGGATTGCTGGAATGAGACGAGCTGGTGTGCAAGGAGAAGCGTGGAGCGGTAATAGATCCATAAAGAGACGAGAAGCAGTAGGGAGCTGACGAGAGTGCCTATCGCTACGGACCGGATGAGGTATTTTCGCAGCATCTGGCTTCCTTAAATGTGGCGCGTGAGAGAGCGTGAGCGGCTCTAATATGTTATCAGAATGGAGTAGATAGGGATATTTTATGGGGTCTCGCGTGGTAAATGATGGGCGTTAGACAAATCATCCCACGCTTTTTCAAGAGCCGGGATGAGATCACGGCCTTTCATTGGAGGTAAAGGGTTACCGATCGCGACGATAAGAGACCCTGGATATTTACGCCAAGGAGAGCGTGGCCAGAAAAGGCCAGAATTTGTTGCGACAGGAATAATAGGTGCTTTGGCCTGTCGGGTAAGCGCGATGATACCATTTTGAAGTGGCACGCGTTCCCCCGGACGAACACGTGTGCCCTCGGGGAAAAGAATAATTTGACGGCCCATTGTTTGCGCATGAGCGACGGTGTCCATCATCTTACGAAGGGCTTGAGATCCACCTTGTCGATTTATAGGGATCATGCCGCTTAGGAGTAACATGGGGCCAACGAGGGGAATTTTGGTGAGCTCTTGTTTGATGACATAAGCTGGAAGAGGCACGGTATTCATCCAGACAAAGCCATCGAAAAATGATTGATGCTGAGAGGCGATCAAAACAGGCCCAGCAGGGATATTCTCTTTTCCTGTGATGGTAATACGTATGCTGCAGAGATGTTGGAGGCCCCATAAGACAGCGTGTGACCATAATTGAGCATAGCGAAGGGCTAAGTCATGTTTCTTCATCAAGCGTATGGGAAAAGCAATGATCCCCATAATGAGAGTGAGAATGATAAGATAAATGTTAAAGAGAGTACCGCGTATTAAGCTCATCATAGTTCAGTGCATGACCTAAAATACTGTTTCCAAGCAAGCGATTTTTTATGGGCTAAGGTCATAAGGGCGTTGAGGGGCGTGGATGACAGAACGAAGAAAAGCACCGAGTAGTTTAATATATTCACGTGCGAGGATCCGCCATGTGTGGCGGTGCCATAGGGATGTCGTATCTTCAGGTTTGACGGGATAGGGGAAGAGCTGAATCCCTGGTGCAAGCTCATGAAATTCGATCATTGCACGCCTCATATGATAATCCGCCGTAACGATTGTAAGATGAGAAAGTTGGTAATGATGTGCCCAATCGGCCGTTTCACGCGCATTGCCAACCGTGCTAATGGCACGGCGGCCTAATGTAATGTGAGGCAATAATTGTGGTGAGATGGGGTGCGCCCGCAGGTCGACAATTTGGTTGAGTTGGGCATGAGGTGCAACACCTGAGATTAGGAGCTGCAGAGAGGGATGTTTTTCCAGGAGGTATAGAGACGTCGTGATACGATCTTTACCGCCTGTTAAGGCAACAATACCGTCACATTCGGTAGGGAGGCTATCGGGCTGTGGTGTCGATTTTAGGAGGGTATCAGAGCAAAACCAGAGAAAGCCGCCCGGCCCGATGATAATGAAAAGAATGGCGCCGATTTTTATAAGATAGCGGGAAATGTGAGATAGGGCCTTCATAAGGAGGATCGTGTCGCCTGTAAAAGCCGACGATGGCTGATAAGCGCACTTATTATTCCCTGTAAGAAGGGGAGGAAGAGCAGCACCATAATATGCAATGGGGTGATAGAAGTGGATGTGAGCCAGGTCTGTGATTGTGTTGTGAGGTGCAGAAAAGGTCTTACTAGGGATGATATAGAGGTCAGTAACGTGAAGAGAATGCCCAGACCGACGAGACCTCCAGCAAGTGCTGCCCCACCAAAATATATTGCACGAGAACGATAAAATTTTGATAGAGGGTAGCCAAGCTTTTCAAGAAGAGAGAGATTTTTGTCTTGGCGTAAAGAGAGCGTATTGAGTGATAAAAATAAAGCTCCAAGGTTAGAAAGAATACCTGACATAAAACAGAGCCCAGCAATAAGAGATGAGCCCCTTTTTAATACGGCTAATAAGGGTTGGAGTGTTTCGCTCTGTGGATTGGGTGGGAGGATGAGCGTGTTCGTATCGAGATGGTGTACCGCGTTCTCTAAAACACGATAATCACCATTGTAATGGAGTGTTATGATGGCCGGTACGGGATCAGGCCACGGTGTTGCACTCCAATGTGCGAGGAGGGTGTTGATTTCGGCTTTACTCAGAAAATGGACGTGATCACTACCGGGTAGTTGGCTTACAGCACGCATGATGGTGGCGATATGTTCATTGGAGGTTGAACGTCCATCAAGAGTAGGAACGGTAATGAACGTAGTATGATCAAGCCGTTGTTCCCAGCTTGCACTGAGTGTTTGCCCTCCCCATAGGGCAGCGAATCCCAAACCAAGCCAAAGAGTGCTTAGGGCGGCACAGATGGCGAACCATCCATAGCGAAGCGAGGGAAGACTACGTGTAATGAGAGAGGAATGTCTCATGATAACCGAGGTTCGCGTCGTTGGTCGGAGTAAGGTGCAGAGAGATTGGGCGAAAGAGTGTCTCTTTCAGAGTCACGCTTTGAAGGGGTGTTGGAGGGTAGATGAAGTATAGAGGCGGGGGGGTCTGAGCATATAGAGTCATCATTCGTTGTTAAAAGAATGGTGCTTCCCGACTGAGCAAGGTCATTTAAAACAGAGAATAAGCGTACACGAAAATCCGGTAAGCTTATGAGAGGCGATGCCTCAATAAGGAGAAGGGGTGGTCGTCTGATTAATGTGCGTGTGCAAGCGAGCTGCCAACGGACAAGGAGTGGGAGAGACGCTGGGAGGCGATCTGCATAGAGATCGAGTTGGAACCAGCTGAGAATTGTTGATGTTTCACGTAAATATTCGCTGCGTTTCACCCCATTAATTTCGAGCGGAAGCGCAATATTTTCACAAACGGTCAGCGTATCGCAGAAGAGGGGGTTCTCTTCGAGAAATCCTATACGTTGCCGAAGCGATGTAAGAGTACGAGACGAGGTTCGCGGCGTGATATCTTGATCAAAAAGGCGGAATACGCCTTTGAAGGGGCGTTGGAGCGCTAGTGTTTCTAGTAAAGCCGTCTTTCCACTGCCACTGGAACCGACGATCCAGCATAAAGCGCCTCTTTGTAAGGTCAAAGAAACACGTTGCTCCGTTCCTACATGGTGATGAGGGGCGACAGGAAGAGAGAGATCATGCAGATTGATCATGGTCATATCATGCCGGAAAAGAAATTAGAGGCGACGGCCGATCCACGTTGAAAGTGTTGCGGCAGCAGCGGCAAGCGCCATGAGAAAAAACCCATCGACGATTAAGCTATGCGGTGTGAAGACATGGCCAGAGAATGTGAGCTGGGTTGGAAATGAATGCGTTATATGGTCAATGAGATTGCGTGTTTGTGGGTCATGTGTAGCGGCATCCATGCTTTCGCTTGCTAAGCCGATAATATGTGGGACTAAGGACCAACCAATACCTACGATGAGGAAGAAGGGGGCAAAAAGCTCAGCGATTTGTAGCAGAAAGCAACATGCAAAATGGGAGACTACCCAGCATCCTTCCCAGACGAAGGGAAGATAAGACCGAGAAACGTGGGAGTGTTTTCTTTCTGTTACCATGCGTTCATCAGCATGATGGGGAGTGTTCTGGTTCATGATGGGTAGTCATCCATTCGTAAGGGAACTTTAGTGCTCTATAGCGAAAGATTAGCTGTATGTAGAGGAAGACGTTCGTTAATACGAGCCTCTTATATAGCATTATGTCGCGGGCATGTCTTTCTGGTTACTATATCTCAGTAGGATAGTAATCGTTTTCACTCGTTAATCATATTTCCATAGAGAGAAAATAAAGAGCCTTCTTCTGTGGGGCCTTGTCTTCTCTTATCAGTCGCCCAATTTGGAGAGGTATGATGAATCAAACTGTTTCGCATGATCCGGTCGGCTGGCGTGGCACGACCATCTTATGTGTGCGTCGCGGCTCACAAGTGGCAATGGCAGGGGACGGGCAAGTGAGCCTCGGCTCGACTATTATCAAAGGGAATGCTCGGAAAGTCAGGCGTATTGGTCCTGGCGGGAAGATCCTAGCAGGCTTTGCGGGCGCGACTGCGGACGCATTTACGTTGTTGGAGCGTTTGGAAGGCAAGTTAGAGCGTTATCCTGGGCAATTGGAACGCGCCTGTGTTGAGCTGGCAAAAGATTGGCGGACGGATCGGTATCTTCGTCGTCTAGAGGCCATGATGGCTGTTGCGGATGAACATCGTTCTTTCACGCTGACTGGGAATGGTGATGTTTTAGAGCCTGAAGATGGGTTAATTGCTATTGGGTCAGGAGGGAATTTTGCCCTTTCTGCCGCGCGCGCTTTACTGGATATTGAAGGGCTGACTGCCGCGGATATTGCGCGCCGGGCCATGAAGATTGCTGGTGATATTTGCGTTTATACGAATCATTCTGTTCGGCTTGAAATTTTAGGTGATGAAGAAGTGAGGCGTTCATGAGTGCTGTTGAATTTGCGCCCCGGCAGATTGTGAGCGAGCTGGATCGTTTTATTGTCGGGCAGAATGACGCAAAGCGGGCTGTGGCGATCGCGCTGAGGAACCGTTGGCGGCGAGCCCAGTTGCCTGAAGGGCTGCGTGAAGAAGTTGTCCCCAAAAATATTTTAATGATTGGCCCAACGGGGTGCGGTAAGACGGAAATAGCGCGGCGTTTAGCACGTCTGGCCAATGCACCTTTTTTAAAGGTTGAAGCAACAAAATTCACGGAAGTTGGCTATGTAGGCCGAGACGTTGATAGCATCATTCGAGATCTTGTTGATGCTGCGCGGACGATGCTGCGTGATCAAAAACGTAAAGAATTTAAACCTCAAGCAGAGGAGGCTGCAGAAGAGCGGTTGTTAGATTCTTTGGTTGGTAAAGAAGCAACAGCGGATGAGCGGTCACGTTTCCGTAAATTGCTGCGTGATGGTGCTTTAGAAAATAAAGAAATTGAGATTGAGGTGATGCCTGATGCGTCATCCCCATCTGGGGCAGGTAGTAGCGGCGAATTTCCACCAATTCTTCCTGGGCAGGTGATTAATCTGGGAGAGATCATGCGTGGAGCGATGGGACGCGAACCTTCCCGGAAGAAAATGACCATTGCCCATGCGCGTGAGCATTTGATTCGTGAAGAAGCGGACCAATTGTTGGATGAAGACGCTTTGGCGCGAGAAGCTGTGCGCTATACGGAGCAGCACGGTATCGTTTTCCTGGACGAAATCGACAAAGTTTGCGCGAGATCGGAGCCAGGGGGGCGCGGTGGAGATATTTCACGTGAGGGTGTTCAGCGTGATATGTTGCCGCTTATTGAGGGGACGACGGTTAATACACGATATGGGGCGGTAAAAACGGACCATATTTTGTTTATTGCTTCGGGAGCTTTCCACTTAGCGAAACCGTCTGACTTACTGCCTGAGCTCCAAGGGCGTCTCCCCATTCGGGTAGAGCTGTCCGGTCTAACGCGTGATGATTTGCGCCGCATTCTGCTTGAGCCTGAGCATTCATTGATCAAGCAATATATTGCGTTGATGGCAACAGAAGGCGTGTTGTTAGAGTTTGATGAAGCGGCTATTGATGCTTTGGCTGAATTAGGTGCGGAGATTAATGAGCGTGTTGAGAATATTGGTGCGCGTCGTTTGGCGACTGTTATCGAACGTTTACTTGAGGAAGTTTCTTTTACGGCGTCTGAGCGTTCTGGGGAAGTTATTCGCATTACTGCTGAGGATGTTCATGAAAAGGTGGCGCCATTAGCCCATAAGGGAGACTTGAGTCGTTTTATTCTCTGATGCACTAAGTGTCTGAGTTTTGACCAATATGGTAGTGATAAGGGGTCGTTTGAAATGTCTGATAATGTTGGGTCGCCTTTTGTCATACCAGAGGAGGGGCGTGCATCGGAAGCGATTGAGAATATAGGCGATGAGTTAGCGCTTTTTGATGACTGGATGGCACGCTATCAATATATCATCGAGTTAGGCCGGAAGATTCCGGCCTTTCCGTCTCAATGGCAAGACGATACTCATCGCGTTCCAGGATGCCAAAGTCAGGTGTGGCTAGAGGCAACGGAGAAGGATGGAAAGCTGTTTTTCTCGGGAGCTTCTGACGCGGCGATTGTTCAAGGTCTCGTGGCATTGTTGCTTAGGGTCTATTCTGGGCGTAGCCGTGAGGAAATTGTGGATACCGAGTCCTCTTTCTTGCATGATCTGGGCCTTGTGCAGGCGCTCTCGACAAATCGGGGTAACGGTGTCGAAGCGATGGCTCAAGCCATTAGAAAGAGAGCAGCAACGGCATAATCGCTGTTCCAGTAATGTAAAATTTCTTACAAAAAAGCCCTCGCCCATTGGAAAGGCGAGGGCTTTTTCTGTTGGGGAGGAAGCATCAATAATAACGAGCTTCCTTCTTCTTGTTTGATTAAGGCGCGTTAACGCTTTGTTTGTTACTTGGCAGCTGGGTTCTCTGCAGGCATTTTTGCATCAGGCATATCAGGCTTTAATGGCATGTCTGACTTCATATCAGATTTCATGTCTTTCATTGCCTTCATGCCGTCTTTTTTATCGCATTTCGCGAACTGACCTTTTTCGTTACGGCAAGGCTTAGGTTTGTGGTCCTTCTCGCATTTTGCGAATTGGCCTTTTTCGTTACGGCAAGGATGGGCATGGCCTTGTGCAAGAGCTGCTTGCCCTGCCAGGGTGCTAACAGCAAGAGCGGCTAAAGCGAAGCGGCGTAACATCATTCTCAATTCCTTCCGAGAGGTATGATCTTCTTTCATTCTGCCTCTGGAGCAGATGTTTTCTTCTCTAAACTATGTAAGAGGCAAATAATAGTTAAGCCTCTGTCATATATTGTTAACGATCAAAAAAGGGGAGGAGCACTAAGCTCCTCCCCTCGTCCGATACATCAACAGTATGAAGTTCTTACTTTTTATCGGCAATCGCGTCATCCGGTAGCTTATAAGCGATTAAATAATCGCCCATACGGCTCAGGAATGAACCATGTCCACCGGCATAGGTGACGATATATTGGTGACCATTAACGGAATACGTCATCGGTGTGGATTGCGCTCCAGCTGGAAGGCGATCTTTCCAAAGAACGTGGCCGGTCGTGATGTCATAGGCACGGATGTAATAATCCATGGTTGATGTCAGGAAGGCGACATCACCTGCCGTGGACATGGAACCACCCAAGCTTGGTACCCCGACTTTAAGAGGAGGTAGTGGGATTGGGAGAGAGGAACCATGCATCGCGTCACGGATTGTTCCGTTACGGTGCTGCCAAACAACCTTGTTCGTGCGCAGATCAATACCTGCAACAGTACCCCAAGGTGGGTTACGGCAAGGAAGGTTAAGCCCAATTGGCGTCAGGACTGGGTTTAGGAACGCATGCAAGTTAATGGCATATGGAATACCATAATTGGGTTGCAATCCTGCTTCACCACCTTTTCCTTTGGCTTCTTCTTGGGGCCATAGTGGGTTTTTAGGCCCGCGAGGCACAAGTTGGGAAACGAAGGGAAGATAAATTGGGTTTGTGAAAGCGACCTGTCTTTGTGGATCGACAGACAATCCGCCCCATTCGAATACGCCGAGGTCTCCAGGGAACACAAGTGTGCCCTGCAGTGATGGTGGTGTGAATGGTCCATCATAGCGAAGGGTGTGGAAATAGATGGTGCAGACCATCTGATCAAAGATCGTAGCACCCCACATATCTTTGTCAGCTAGCGGTTTTTTAGGACGCAGGCTTAAGTCAGAGAAAGGTTGTGTTGGGCTTGTTCTGTCGCCTGGTGCAGGTTGTTGAGGAACAGGTCTCTCCGTCACAGGTACGATAGGCTTACCGGTGCGGCGGTCGAGAACGAACAGATCACCCGTTTTTGTTGGAATATAGATCGCTGGTACGTTGGTGCCATCTTTTTGCGTGATGTCAACTAAGCTTGGCTGAGAAGGGACATCCATATCCCATAAATCGTGATGAACTGTTTGGAAGAACCAGACAAGTTTACCCGTATCTGCATTGAGAGCGATAATACCTGGAACGAAGCGTTCAGCTTCTTTAGAGCGGTAACCACCCCATTGATCTGGCGTTCCAACACCCATTGGAATGTAAACTAGATTTAGGTTCTTGTCGTAGGACGAAACAATCCAGGAGTTAGGAGAGTTAGCATGGAAATGAGGATGCTGTTCGCTGGGCATCTCATTGGGGTCTGGGTTTGCAGCATCAAAGACCCAAGCTAGACGACCTGTATAGACGTCATAGGCACGTGTAGCCCCAGATGGTTGGTGGACTGAACCATTATCACGGACCGCGCTGTTAACGATGATATATTTGTCCGTAACAACAGGTGGGGATGTTGGCTCATATTCACCAAGGGTTGTGTAAGGCTGATGAGAGAAGCGGAGATCAACTTCGCCATCGTTTCCGAAAGCGTGGCAGCGCTGCCCAGTAGCCGCATCAACTTCCAAAACGCGACCATCATTAACCATCAGGATGATTCGGTCAGCGCAATCTGTACCAGAAACAGCTTTACCTTCGGAGTCTACTGGGTTCGCAGGTTTTGTGAACTTGCTAACACCGCGGCAGGTAAGATGTTGATAGCTAGGCTTAATAACGACTTTTGGATCAAAAACCCATTTTGTTGTACCTGTTGCGGCATCAACAGCAAAAAGTTTCTGATGGATTGAGCAGAAATAAAGCGTTCCATTAAACTCAATCGGTGTCGCTTCGTTTGTTGCTTCACCCGGGTCGGTTGGTTGAGGCAGGTCGTGGGTACGCATGACCCAAGCAACCTTAAGTTTATTAACATTTTTGGAATTAATTTGTGTGAGTGGCGACCACCGATCACCCGCTTGGGTGCGACCATAGGCGTGCCATTCTTCATCAGGTACATTTTCAGGGTTGGCTGGGTGCATGTTAGCGATCGTCGTAGGCAATGAGCCGGCCTGATCGCTAGGGTCCATAAAGAAGGTTGTTCCTAAGAGTAGAACACCTAAAGCAACGCTTCCATAAAGAGGAAGAGTTGCGGCACGACTTGCAGAAAGTGGACGAACGGTGATGGGGAGAAGGAGTACGACCCCCAAGATGACAACAACGTCAAGTCGTGGAACAAGAGCCCAGAAATCGAAACCAACTGAGCTTAATGCCCAAATGAAGGTGCCGATCAGGATAAGAGCGTAAAGTGCTAATCCTGTGGGATTTCGTTTAAATAGAAGCACTGCGGTCAAAAAAAGACCAACACCGCTTATAAGGTAATAAAAGGGGCCTCCATCGACGACAGACCAAATGCCGCCAACAGCCAGGATAAGGCCAATAATTGCTACCACCGCGGCAACAAATTTTAGCCAAATGCCCCCCGTTTGGGATGTAGAAGACATGAGAAACCTCAACCTACGACTAAAAAGCGCGTAACTAAAAAAGATTAAAACGGGTTCACCTTTGTTTAAAGCACAGAGATAGGGCATGGGGTCAAGTTATGATAGGTCCCAATTTTGATCTATGTCATAAAAATGACGCGAAATTTAGGGATTGTGGGGGTCAAAGGGATTTTTTAAGGAATGATGGCGTGAGGCGATGATTCGTCCTTGAGATTGTTAGGGAAACCCCCTATAAGCACGCCACTAATTCACGCGCCCGGGCTCTAGTAAGGCATGCCCGGCCGTGGGGTTGCTCGGTTCTGCTGGGGAGCCTACTTGTATAGAGGAGATCAAAATGCCTAAGATGAAGACGAAGTCTTCGGTCAAAAAGCGGTTTAAAATCACCGCGACCGGTAAGGTGACGTGTGGTCCGGGTAACAAGCGCCATGGCCTGATTAATCGCCCTCAAAAGATGAAACGCAGCAACCGTGGTCCTCAGACAATGACGGACATGGATGCGCGTACCGTCAAGCAGTGGGCACCCTACGGGCTGTCATAAGGAGTTAAGAAACTATGGCACGTGTTAAACGGGGTACAACAACCCACGCCCGTCATAAGAAAGTTCTCGAGCTCGCTAAGGGCTATCGTGGGCGTTCTTCCACAAATTACCGTATTGCGTTAGAGCGCGTTGAAAAGGCGTTACGTTACGCTTATCGCGATCGTCGCAACAAGAAGCGCGAATTTCGCTCTTTGTGGATTCAACGTATCAGTGCCGCTGTGCGTGAACATGGCCTGACCTATAGCCGCTTCATTAACGGGCTCAATAAGGCTGGTATTGAAATCGATCGTAAAGTGCTTGCTGCTATCGCTTATGATGATGCAGCTGCTTTTGCTGAGATCGTACGTAAAGCCCAGGCGGCCCTGTAAGAGAAATTTTACAGCTGGTATCTGGCTGCCTTTCTATAATTAACTGTATAGAAAGGCCTATGACTGGCGGGCTGCCCTGCAAAAGCGGGGTGGCCCGTCTTTTTTGGTGGTGGAAGATAAGCGTATGGCCAACGACCTCGAAACGTTGAAAAGAGAGACACTTTCGGCCCTTACGGCTGCTCACACGCAAGTAGAGTGGGATGCCGTTCGTGTGAGTACTCTAGGGCGTTCTGGTAAGCTGACGGCGTTATTGCGTCAGCTTGGTAGTTTTTCCCCGCAAGAGCGTAAAGAACGTGGGCAATCATTGAATCGTTTGCGTGATGAGCTTACGGCCTTGATTGAAGAGCGTGGAAAAGAAATTGAGGAAGAGGCCCTTCAACAACGTCTCCAGCAAGAACGTGTTGATGTTACGCAGCCACCAACAGTACCAGTTCAGGGGAAGATTCATCCTATCAGTCGTACGATTGAAGAAATAACAACAATTTTTTCTGCGATGAATTTTCGTGTCGCCGAAGGCCCGGATGTTGAAACGCAGTGGCATAATTTCTCAGCATTGAATACACCGGCACACCATCCTGCGCGTACAGAACAAGATACATTTTATTTGCCCCCAGAAGCGGGGAAGGAAGAAGCACGGGTCTTAAGAACACAAACGTCAGGGGTACAAATTCGTACGATGCTTGATGATGGCGCCCCTGTGCGGATCATCGCGCCTGGTCGCACGTATCGTGCAGATCATGATGCGACTCATTCTCCAATGTTTCATCAATGTGAGGGATTGGTCGTTGAGGAAGGCATTACCTTGGGGCATCTCAAAGGGTGTCTCATCGAATTTTTACGTGTTTTCTTTAATAAACCTGAGTTGCCTGTAAGATTTCGTGCATCCTATTTCCCTTTTACAGAGCCTTCTATGGAAATTGACATAGGCTGGTCAAAAACGAGTGGAGAGATTGGTGCGGGGGCTGATTGGCTTGAAGTGCTCGGTGCAGGAATGGTGCATCCGCGCGTACTGGCCAATTGTGGTTTGGATCCGCAGCGTTGGCAGGGTTTTGCCTTTGGGATGGGGGTAGAACGTTTAGCGATGCTGAAAAACGGAATACCTGATTTACGTTCTTTCTATGAAAGTGATTTACGTTGGTTACGTCACTACGGTTTTTCAGCGCTTTCCCCGGCAACCTTGACGGAGGGATTCTGATATGAAGTTCTCACTTTCATGGCTGCGGGATTATCTGGATTTTTCTGTATCGCTTGAAGAATTATGCGCCACACTTAATCGGATTGGTCTGGAAGTAGAGGGAGTCGATGACCCTTCTAAGCGTCTTTCCGGTTTGCGTACAGCGCTTATTAAAGAGGCTACACGGCATCCAGATGCGGATCGTTTACAGCTTTGTCGCGTCGATGGGGGTACGGGATTTGAGGATGTGCAAGTCGTGTGCGGTGCACCGAATGCGCGTTCAGGGTTGCATGTTATTTTTGCGCCACCCGGCACGTATATTCCAGGAAGTGATATCACGATCAAAGCTGGGAAAATTCGTGGGCAAGCAAGCGGGGGAATGCTGTGTTCTCTGAAAGAGCTTGGGTTAGGGGAAGAAAGTAACGGCATTGCCGAGCTCCCAGAAGAGGCTCCTATTGGGGCTGACTATGTGCGTTATGCTAAGCTAGATGATCCTGTCATTGATATTGCCATTACGCCTAATCGAGGTGATGCGCTCAGTGTGCGTGGCATAGCACGGGATTTAGCCGCAGCTGGGATTGGGACGTTAAAGCCCTATGTGCCGGCTAAAGTCGAACGTCACGGAGAAAGCTCCATTAAGTGGCATATTGACCATCCAGCTTGCTCCTATGTGACGGGAACGCTCATCCATGGTGTGACAAATGGACCGAGTCCGGCGTGGCTTAAACGCCGCCTAGAGAGTGTTGGTGTGCGTCCACAATCCGCGCTCGTTGATGTGACGAATTATCTCATGATCGCCCTTGGTCGCCCGCTTCATGTATTTGATGCACAGAAGCTTAAGGGGAAATGTTTGACACTCACCCATGCGGCGCGTGAGACATTTCGTGCTCTTGATGGGCAGGACTATGTGTTGGGTACACAAGATCTGGTCATTGTTGATGAGAACGGTGTGCAATCTCTCGCAGGTATTATTGGTGGGGAGCACAGTGCTGTTGATGACATGACAACAGATGTGTTCTTGGAATCGGCTTTCTTTGATGCGGTACAAATTGCGCTGACCGGGCGGCGTTTAGGTGTGCAAACAGACGCGCGTTACCGCTTTGAGCGTGGGATTGATCCAGCCTTTGTCAAAGAGGGATTAGAGGCGGCGACGGCTCTCATTTTGGAGCTTTGTGGTGGTATCGCAACAGAGGTAACAGAAGCAGGACAAGTCCCCCAGTGGCAGCGTCGTGCAGGTTTGCGTTTTGAACGGCTGAAGAGTTTTGGTGGGCTTGAGGTATCGGCTCGTGATGCTGTTGCTTCTTTAGAAAAGTTAGGCTTTGAGGTTCTAGAACAGACAGAAGAAAAGGCTGTTTTTTCTGTGCCGTCATGGCGCAACGACATTGCGTCAGGTCAAAGCTTGGATCAGGCAAGGAGTCTCTCTAAAGAGCAAGCGGAAATGGCGGCAGTTCATGTCGCGGATGTGGAAGCGGAGGTTGATCTCATTGAAGAGATCTTACGTCTTCGTGGTTTGGATGCCGTCCCTGCCGTACCTCTTCCTCAGACGACAATGGTTCCTGCTGCGGCCTTAACACCACAACAGGCACGTAATGGAGCATTACGTCGTCTTTGCGCGTCACGTGGTATGATGGAAACGATTGGCTTCTCCTTTGTATCGGATCAGGACGCCGCTCTGTTTGATGATGTGACGGAAAGCGAACGCTTGTTGAACCCGATTGCTACGGATTTAAATCAACTGCGTCCAACGCCGTTGATCAATCTTTTGTCGGCATTGAAGCGGAATATAGCCCATGGTTTTGGCGTAGCTGGGGAAGCTTCCTTTTTCGAATTAGGGCCATGTTTTGGCCAGAAGGGGGCACATCTGGTTTTGGCTGGAGTCCGTGGTGGGACAACGGCGCGAGCTCCTGGGCATGCTGCGATTGAACCGAGTTGGATTGATGCAAAAGCAGATCTAATCGCTGCATTAGAGAGTATTTCTATATCGGAGAGTTCGCTCAACACGACGGCAGATGCTCCAGCCTATTATCATCCAGGTCGGTCAGGGCAATTACGCCAAGGACCTAAAAAAATTCTTGGTCGATTTGGTGAGTTACATCCGCGTGTTGCCCGTCATTTCGGTCGAACAGGTAGTGTAGCGATCTTTGAATTACTGGTGGATGATATTCCGCTGTCTAAAACAAAGCGTAAAGCACCACCTATTTTGTCGGCTTTACAGCCTGTGCGGCGTGACTTTGCTTTCCTTGCAGGAAAAGAAGTTACCATTCAGGATGTTATTAGGGCTGTGCGAGGCGTAGATCGTAAGTTAATTGAGGATGTGAGACTATTCGATATTTTTGAGGGCGGGAGTCTTCCTGAAGGATACCGTTCATTGGGTATTGAAGTGGTGTTGCAGCCTCAAGGTGAGAGTCTCAAAGAGGTTCAACTAGAAGCTTTCTCTCAAGCGGTTGAAGAGGCTGTAAAGAAAGCGACTGGGGCGACATTGCGGCGCTAGACATAGCCAGAAGGCTGCAAGAAGAAGGAGAGACACGTTATGGTGCATATGGTTCCTGTTCAAGGACAAGTGCCACTGCATCATCATGGCCGTGTTATCTGGATTCTTGCAGGGGAGGCGAGCGGTGACATTATTGGTGCACGCCTTATGCAGGCGTTGCATCGCCGTGATCCTGCCTTGGTGTTTGCAGGAGTTGGAGGCGGTAGGATGGAAGTCCTCGGCCTCCGGAGCCTTTTCCCCATGAGTGATTTATCCGTTATGGGGTTCGTGGAAATATTACCGCGTTTACAACTTCTGTCTCAGCGGATGATTGAAGCTGTTCAGGATATTGAATTACGGCGGCCTGATATTGTCATTACAATTGATAGCCCCGGATTTTCACTGAGATTGTTGCGACGTATTGAGCCCTTAGGGGTAAGGCGCTTGCATTATGTTGCACCACAAGTGTGGGCGTGGCGAGAAAAACGGCTGCGTCGTTATAAAGGTTTGTGGGATCGCCTCCTATGCCTGTTGCCGTTTGAGCCCGAATGGTTTGCTCAACGTGGATTTGAAGGGCGTTTTGTTGGCCATCCGGTTCTTCAATCGGGGGTTATGGAGGGAAATGCAGAACGTTTTTTTGTAAGGCATGATATCGAACGGCACCGTCCCGTTATTATTCTTATGCCTGGTAGTCGACGTTCGGAAGTTCCCAAACTCTTGCCAATTTTCCGGAAAATGGTGGAGTTGTTACGCCGTGATTTTCCAGATATTTGTCCGGTTATTCCAGTAACGCCTGTGATGTCCTTAAAAGTGAGGAAGATGGTGGCGAAATGGCCCTGTCATCCCATTATCGTGGCGGATATTCACGATAAGCATGATGCTTTTCGGGCGGCACGTTGCGCATTGACAAAGTCAGGAACCTCCACGTTAGAACTGGCGATGGCAAACGTCCCGATGGTCGTTACCTACAAAGTGAATCTTCTTTCTGCCTTGATCGCGCGCTGGATGATTAAAGTGCCTTATGTCGCTATGGTAAATCTCCTTGCGGGGCGGGAAGTGGTGCCTGAAATGTTGCAGGAGAAATGCACGCCGAAGCAATTGGCGGAAAAAGTTTCAGAAATTTTGAAAAACCCAGAGATAGCCGATGCACAGCGTGCTGCTTTTGCGGATGTTTTAGGGCAGCTTGCCCCAACAGGGGAAAGAACCCCTGCTGATGCTGCTGCTGATGAAGTAATGGATTTGATGAATACCCCTCTCTCAGAGTTGGAAAGGTAGGCTCCTCGGCTCCGTGACAAAATTGAGATTTTTATTAGAAGTCGTTATCGGTTTAGGGGTGGAGCGATTTTCGGGAATAGTTTCAGGTAATATCATTTTCATAGTGAAATGATAATGTGAGCAGCGCGATGGCATTGCCGTTATGGGATCGACTACCGCGACCCCGAGGCCATGCTGTTTAAACTAGTTCGTGGGTTCAAAACTTGAAATCCTCCTATATTAAGATCAAGGATTTTGAGGTTGTGTACGTTCCGGAAAAGGAACAAATAAAACTCTTTCAGTTCTAGGGTGGCCTGATGGGAGGAGTGCGCCTTATTGAAAGGCAGTTTGGGGGGCGTCTAAAAACCAGTGAGCCTAGGGATTCAGCTTACCTACAGATTTAGACTGGAGCATCCAAATCTGCCTTTTGATATCGTTTATTCGCCAAGCTCTAAAAATAGAGTTGCCACAAAGAAAGGGATGGCATATTTCGCATAAATAATTTGTTAAGGAATCGTTTTGATGAATGAAAACCATATTTTTTCTGCCGGCCCACACCATAAAAACATTTCGACACCATCATCATTAAAATCAGATCATGATTCGATCTTTCAAAGAAGTGCTGCTGCTGGTTTTTCTGATGACGCAACGTCATTGGATAACAAAACTGGGGGAAGTCATCCTTCTTTATTGCCAAATAGCAATAATCAAGGTCATTCTATTGAGGACATGGCTTTTACCGTTAAAGCCGATGGGACATCGCTCTTAAATACGTTGAATATTCCTCATGCCATTTTAGAAAAACACAACATCTTACAGGAGTTAGATAGCCCAACGCTATATTTCGGAAATTTTGATTATGATGAGTATGGAAATCAGTCCCAAGTAAACAACTTTAGCCCTATGACCTCACCTGATAGTGGTTGGGGGAATCCATGGGATCTTCCCATCCGCCCGCCAAAACATTCATGGTATTCTTATAATGGGCATGAGTTTGAAACGGTGCGTCACCATCATCGTCGTCATAGAGTTGATTATCTCATCTCTAAACAAACAGGTAATATTGCAACCTATCAGGCGTCAGATGGCTCGACCCAACAACTATCCTATGGTGTGATGGCAACATCACTGACACAAGACACACAAGACATCTTAGGGCGTGATCCAAGTGATGGCGAACAAGATAAGATGTTTAGTATATTGGAAAATGGAGGGAGTTTTTCAGATGTTCGAGCAATGATTGCTCACAGCCCTCAAGTAACCACTTCTATAAATATGCTCTATCATAATGCGACAGGAGGAGATGCTCCTGACTCATTAAAGAATAGTATTGCAGATAAATTAACAAATGGTCAAAACTGGTCTCAGACTCAAGGGAGCATACTTGACAGTAAAGAATTACAAGGTTGGTTGCATAATACACTTCAAGATAAGCTTGGTTTTGTTAATGATGCCCAACAACAACAGATATTCTCAGAAATACAAGCGGGACAATCTTACCAACAAACAATTCATGAAATTGCTTTTTCCAAAGAAGGCCGTGAAGCGGTCGAGAACATGTTTAAAAGCCTCGACTTAGGTCAACCTGACGATCGTCAATATGGTGTATTTCAAGGTGCGCTTGCACAAGGCGATAGCTCTTCAGAAATAAGAATATATGCGTCTCAGGGGCCGGAGGGCCATGAAGTAGTCGATAAGATGTTCCAGAGCCTTGAGTTAGGGAAGCCAGATGCACGTCAATATGGTGTTTTCCAAGAGGAGCTTGCCCGAGGGAACACACCTGAAGAGATCAGGAAATATGCGTCTCAGGGGCCGGAGGGCCATGAAGTAGTCGATAAGATGTTCCAGAGCCTTGAGTTAGGGAAGCCAGATGCACGTCAATATGGTGTTTTCCAAGAGGAGCTTGCCCGAGGGAACACACCTGAAGAGATCAGGAAATATGCGTCTCAGGGACTAGAAGGCCATGAAGTGGTCGATAAGATGTTTCAGAGCCTTGAGTTAGGGAAGCCAGATGCACGTCAATAT
>NZ_WVHO01000010.1 GCF_009834805.1 Saccharibacter sp. 17.LH.SD | reverse complement strand
CAGGCCGGTCGGAAACCGGCTGTCGAGTGCAATGGCATAAGCCCGCCTGACTGCGAGAGTGACAGCTCGAGCAGAGACGAAAGTCGGCCATAGTGATCCGGTGGTCCCACGTGGACGGGCCATCGCTCAACGGATAAAAGGTACTCTAGGGATAACAGGCTGATCTCCCCCAAGAGTCCACATCGACGGGGAGGTTTGGCACCTCGATGTCGGCTCATCACATCCTGGGGCTGGAGCAGGTCCCAAGGGTTCGGCTGTTCGCCGATTAAAGTGGTACGTGAGCTGGGTTTAGAACGTCGTGAGACAGTTCGGTCCCTATCTGCCGTGGGTGTAAGAGACTTGAGAGGATTTGTCCCTAGTACGAGAGGACCGGGATGAACATACCTCTGGTGCACCGGTTGTCACGCCAGTGGCACAGCCGGGTAGCTAAGTATGGAATGGATAACCGCTGAAAGCATCTAAGCGGGAAACCAGCCTCAAAACTAGGTCTCACAGGGCCGTCCAAGACCAGGACGTCGATAGGTCAGGTGTAAAAGCGCGGTAACGCGTTCAGCTAACTGATCCTAATCGCCCATATCTCTCACACATAAAACACATGCACAGTAGTCAGTCACATTACTCTACACACCAACCGCACCCCTCTCACCCATACACATACGGGTAAGCGGGAAGACCTGGTGGCTATGGCGGAGGCTCTAAACCCGATCCCATCCCGAACTCGGCCGTCAATACCTCCAGCGCCTATGATACTGCCCCTCGACGGGTGGAAAAGTCGGTCGCCGCCAGGTCCCCTCGCTTACCCCTATCCCCCTGACGCGGGGTGGAGCAGCCCGGTAGCTCGTCAGGCTCATAACCTGAAGGTCGTAGGTTCAAATCCTACCCCCGCATCCAATACATCCCCCACTTTGAAGAAGCTTAGATCCTGTACGTTCAAATACAGATCCAAAATTTTCAAATAAAACTGATACCCAAAATGCTTCTGAAACGCAGAGAAGTAAGGGGACAATGGCCTCCAAATTTAAGAACTGTGTGCTGCATCTGGATGCGCCGCATTGTCACATGAGGTTTTGAGAGCTCGGGAAATAAGATTCGGATATTCACAAATAAGCACAAATTCTATCTCTTGTGTTTCGAAGTGCGATTCTGCTCAAGATATAGTTTCTTTCAGAAAAATTTTCACCCGCTCAAGAGCGCACCCTTCCGCTATTCTTGCTCATCTAAAAGACTTGTTAGGCTCATAAGAGATATCTTTCATTTGCAATTGAGAAGAATTCTCAACTATGGTGATTCTGTCGCAATTGATGGAAGAGGGAGTGCCTCTGATGAATGTTCGTTCTCTAAATATGGCATTACGGTCTGATACGTTGGAGAGGGAGGAGCAAACAGCGCTGTGGGTTCTTCGGTGCTTGCTTGGTCCACGTCGTTGGAGATCATCCGTTTTTTTGGAGAAATTGTTTGGTACCGAAAGTGAGCGGTTACAGGAGCGTTTTAGAACTCTTTTTCTGCATACTATCTGGGCCACATCTTCGTTAGAGTTGTCTTCAACGGAGGCTCATCTCTTACAAGTGTTAGCGGATATACAAAATTCTTCGCATGAAGAAGTGCTTATTTCTGATTTCGGAAAGGCTTTAAAACAGCTAGGATTAACGCTAGCGGCATATGGGTATTGGTTGCCAAGTAAAAAATCTTCAGCTGAGATCATACCGGTCTTGCCACAAGACGCGATGGTGCAGGATAATCACCCATCTCTGATGCAGGCTGCAGAATAAAAGTTCTTGCGTTCTGGGTCTGTCTTTTTACGGTGATCAGCCTAACGAATTATAAGAAAGAGAAGAAGGAGGCGTATTGGCTCATCAAAATATTTCCTTAGAAGAGGGGCTTGAGCTTCAGTGTGGGCAACATATTGCTCCTTTGGAGATTGCATATCAAACCTATGGTAAATTGTCGCCAGCACGGGATAATGCAATTTTGGTGTGTCATGCGCTGACAGGCGATCAGTATGTAGCCGATCCACATCCTTTTACAGGGAAGCCAGGTTGGTGGGCGCGTATGGTAGGGCCGGGTCTTCCCATTGATACGGATCGTTTCTTTGTGATTTGTCCCAATGTATTGGGAGGGTGCATGGGGTCGACTGGGCCACTGTCCATTCGGCCAGACACAGGGAAGCCATGGGGAAAAGATTTTCCGCCTATTACCATGCACGATATCGTGGCTGCCCAGGTGACGTTGATAGATCATATAGGGATCGGCCGGCTTTTTGCTGTTATTGGTGCGTCAATGGGGGGAATGCAGGTCCTTACATGGGCGGCGGATTACCCTGAGCGCGTGTTTGCTGCGATGCCTATCGCGACCTCGCCTTATCAATCAGCTCAAAATATCGCCTTTAATGAGGTGAGTCGTCAGGCTATTTTTGCGGATCCAGAATGGCACGGTGGTGATTATCGAGCATTTGATACCTTACCGGCACGTGGGTTAGGGGTTGCGCGGATGATGGCGCATATCACCTATTTGTCGGAAGAAGCTTTGACCCGGAAATTTGGCCGACGTATTCGCGAGGTCTCGACATCTTCATCGCACAAAGAAGGATCTTCATTCTTTTTTGGTGAAATGTTTGAAGTCGAAAGTTATTTACGGCACCAGGGATCAACGTTTGTCCGACGATTTGATGCGAATTCTTATCTTAGTATAACGCGTGCTATGGACTACTTCGATTTGGCAGCCGAATATGATGGTGATCTTGTTATTCCTTTCCGAGATTCGACAACACGGTTTTGTGTTATTTCGTTTAGTTCAGACTGGTTGTTTCCAACATCACAGTCCCGCCATTTAGTGAAAGCTTTGAATAAAGCGGGCGCTAATGTCTCTTTTGTTGAAATTGATAGTGATCGTGGTCACGATGCATTCCTGCTGGAAGAACCAGATTTTGATCGGACAATGCGCGGTTTTTTAAATGGTGCTGCAGAACATGCAGGATTTCCTCAGGGAGGGCATCATGCGCGTTGATCAAGAATTGATTGCTAATATGATTGCCCCGCGTAGTCGTGTTCTGGATGTTGGAAGTGGGGATGGGGAGCTCATTGATTATCTCTTTCGAACACGAGCCTGTGACGCCCAAGGAATCGAATTAAATATGGAGGCTGTGACGCAGTCGGTCGCGCATGGATTGCCCGTTATGCATGGTGATGCTGATCATGATCTCGCTAATTATCCAGATGGACGTTTTGACTATGTGGTGCTTCAGCGTACGTTACAGGCCGTAGCACGACCACGAGAGGTGCTGCGCCAGCTGCTTCGTATTGGTCGTTATGCGATTGTCTCTTTTCCTAATTTTGGGCATTGGCAATTGCGTTGGCAACTTCTTGTGACTGGAAGAATGCCTATGACACCTGTGTGGGCTACGCCGTGGCATGAAACGCCGAACATCCATCCTTGCACAATTAGGGACTTCATGGCTCTTTGTGAGGAAGACGGGTATGTGGTAGAGCGTTGGATGGCTGTTGATGAGAATGGAGCTTCCGTTCCTTGGCGGCGATCCATTCGCTTAGCTAATTTGTTTGGAGAGCAGGCACTTTTCCTTCTGCGACGAGCAGATATTTCTCAGTAAAATACAGTTTAGAGCCTTTTTTTTGTGCACGATATCATAGAGAATGCCGCCTCTAGGGTTTGCGGGCAGTTTCGTGTACGAACGGAAAAGCTACTTTTGGTAATCATGAAGGTATGATCATGACAGATATTTTGACAGCAATTAAAACACGACGTGCAACAAAGAGGTTCGATGCCTCCTATAAACTTACGGATGCTGTATTAAAGGATATTTTAGATACAGCACGTTACGCACCAACCGCGTATAACATCCAGAACTATCGTTTTTTGGTTGTGCGGAGTGAAGAACAGCGTGAGAAAATTAGCGCTGCAGCGCACAATCAGCCGCAAATCAAGGAAAGTGCGGCTTTGATCGTGATGTGTGCTGACTTAAAAGCATGGGATAAAGATCGTGCGCGGTATTGGGAAGGTGCCCCGGAGCAGGTGCGTGATCTCTACGTCAATAAGATGATTCCAGGATATTATGAGGGGCGCGAGCAAGTCCAACGTGACGAAGGTTTTCGGTCATGTGGTCTCGCAGCTTATGCCCTGATGATGGCGGCACAAGCACATGGCTTGGATAGCTGTCCGATGGACGGGTTTGATTTTGATCAGGTGAAAAAGATCATCAATCTACCAGCTGATCATGAGCTTGTTATGTTTGTCGCCATTGGGAAACGGGCGGTTGAGCCTAAGCCTCGTCTCGGTATGCTTCCTTTGGAAGATGTTGTACGTCACGAGACATTTTGAGATAAAAAATCCTATCGAGTGTAGTGAGGAGCCGTAGCTTTCCGAGAGGGTTGCGGCCTCATTATATGAGGTGATGAGAGGCTTGAGAGAGGTCGTTTGATAAAAAACGGCTTCATGCTCTTGTCCTAAGGCTCGGTGCTCCCTACTATTAGGACTAACGAGCTCCCATTTTTATGGTGTTGCTAAGTTAATGTTAGGGTGGCGCCGTTTCTGAGGAGAAATCATGAGCAGTTTTACGGCTCTTGGCTTGGCTGAACCAATTTTGGAAGCCTTAAAGGATGAAGGATATAATGTCCCAACGCCGATACAAGCGGAGGCGATTCCTCATCTTTTACAGGGGAGAGATCTCCTTGGGTTGGCGCAAACCGGGACAGGAAAGACCGCGGCGTTTGCATTGCCGATTTTGCAATATCTTTTAAATAATCCCAGGCGTCCGCTAGCGCGCGGCATGCGTGTGTTGGTTTTGGCACCAACGCGTGAGTTGGTTGCGCAGATCGGTGCTAATTTTGCAGCCTATGCACGACATATGAAGTTTTCCCACGCTGTGGTTTTTGGCGGGGTTGGCCAATCGCGGCAGGTGGATGCGATGCGGCGTGGGGTCGATGTTCTGGTGGCGGCACCTGGTCGTCTATTAGATCTCGTCGGTCAGGGCCATATTGATCTCTCCACACCAGAAATTGTGGTGTTGGATGAAGCAGATCGTATGCTTGATATGGGCTTCGTCCATGATATTCGACGTATCGTGGCGCAGCTCCCAGAAAAACGGCAGACCTTACTGTTCTCAGCGACGATGCCTGCATCTATTCGGGACCTTGCCCATTCGCTGTTAGAGAATCCAGCAACAGTGCAAGTGACGCCTGAGTCGAGCACAGTTGATAGAATTCGCCAGGCCGTCATGTTTGTCGATGTGGCGAAGAAAAAAGATGCTTTGCTCATGCTCGTCGATAATGATCGCGTCGTCCGGGCGGTTGTTTTCACCTTGATGAAGCATGAGGCCAATAAAGTAGCTGAGTTTTTAACAAAGCATGGCATTACCGCAGCGGCTATTCATGGAAATAAGTCGCAAGGGGCACGTGAGCGCGCTATGAAGGGTTTCCGTGATGGGAGCGTGCGCGTGTTAGTGGCAACGGATATTGCGGCGCGCGGCATTGATGTTGATGATGTCTCGCATGTTTTCAACTATGACCTGCCGAATGTGCCTGAAGCGTATGTCCATCGTATTGGACGTACGGCGCGTGCTGGTCGGGAAGGATGGGCGATCTCTTTATGTGATGCTGAACAGCGTGCTTGGTTGCGTGATATTGAGAAACGCATCGGGAAGGCTGTTCCTGTCATTACGGATCATCCATTTCACTCTGATGAAGCGCAGGATTCTACGCAACGTCCACCTGTTCTAGGGGGCGGTCGCGGAGGTGGGGGTCGATCATCACGACGTCCTTCTTCGGGGCGTGGAAGTTCACCGAGACGGAGTGGGGGGGCGCCTCGCGCCGCTGCACGGCGGACGTCATAGTAAATTTTAGTAGGCGAACGTCATGATCAGGGAGGGAAACGGTATTGATAGGCTGTTTCCCTCCTTTATTATTGTTAGGGTGATTTCTCAAAAGGGGAGAATTGCCATGATGAATGCTCGTGGATTAGCGCCGCTCGTCTGGGGAGAGGGGCCGGTATTGTTCGAGATTTTTCTAGAGCCGACATGTCCTTTTTCCAATAAAGCGTTAAAAAAACTGAAACCTTTTTTACATGCAATGGGGGAGGGCTCGGTAACGGTTCGTGTGTATCTGCACGTTCAGCCGTGGCATATGTTTTCGGCTGTGATCACGCGCGCCATTTTGGCTGCTTCTCTCTTACCAGATGGACGTGATGCTGCGTGGAAGATGTTAGAGTGCGTTGCCGACCATCGAGATGAATTTGAATTCCATCATCATTCATCTGGCGCCAATATGGATGCGACGCCCCATACCATTTTGAAACGTCTAGAGAATTATAGTGGTTTCTCTTTAACTGATGTTTTTCAAGATGAATCCGTTACCTCAGAGCTTAAGAGGCATACACGTTATTCACGACAAAATGGTATTCATGTTTCACCGACAATTATGCTGAATGGATTAATAGATAATCGTTTTAGCAGTGATGATACAGTTGAAAAATGGATGAGCTACTGCAAATAGTATGTTTTATTTACGACAGTATTCATTCGTATAGTGTGACTAATGATTATTGATGAACATTAGTCACATAATATGTCACATTATGATGACGTGTTGAGGATAATTTTACGGCTTTCTGTCACGTTACCAATGAGAGGAAAGATATTTTCGAAAGAGAAATGATGCATTTTCTCTGAAAGTCCACTCGTGAGGTCTTCCGCAAAGATGACGTGATAGCCGTGTTCATGTGCCGCGCGTGCTGTGGATTCAACGCCCATATTCGTAGCAATTCCTCCTAAAACAATTGTGGTTATGCCGCGTCGTCTCAGTTGTAGGTCGAGGTCGGTGCCGTAAAAGGCGCCCCATTGATGCTTGGTCACGTGAATATCCGACGGCTGAGAAAGTCCTTCAACAAGATCAGACCAATTATCGGGTAAGCTATGCCCAGAAGCGGATAGAGAACGATCAACAGGAGCTTTGAGTGCGTCCGCACCGTCAGGAGAAAAAGCAACATTTACCAGAATAACGGAAGCTCCAGCACGTCGGAAGATATCGATGGCCTTTTTGCTACGCTCGACGATCTCTGCGCCTGAATAAGGAGCCGTTGGTAGTGCAACAATACCGTTTTGCAGGTCAATGAGGAGGAGAGCTGTGGTGCGAGGGGAGAGGGTAAGCATATGCAAAGACTCTTAATATTATAAGCGATCTATCAGTATTATCTTTCTTTTGTATGAGAAGACATCAAACTTTATATAAACGATAAGAAACAATCAGTTTATGCGTCTGGTGTGCAAATGGATATGGCGGGGGCAAGCCTGTTGCGGCTGTAACGGTCCGAAGGCGGATTACGATAGCGGATATGCCCTTACAGGGTAATTGGGCATAGCAAGCGTTCTGCGTATTTTATGATAAGGCTCCACCCCATAACTAGCCCTCAAAAAGGCCCCCATTTTTACGGGGTATAATAGTTTAAATGGGAAGTTGGGGGCTTCAAATCAAAAACAGCCGTTTTCTGCCGTTTTGCAATCTGAAGGTATGTAATGATTGATTGTGGCGGATGGGGTGGGATTCGAACCCACGGTACGGTCTCCCGCACGCTGGTTTTCAAGACCAGTTCCTTAAACCACTCGGACACCCATCCGTCTTATTCAATTGTTACGTTGTAGAGCGTTTATTTCGAGAGCTCATGACAACGTGGTGATGCATAAACCCTAAAATGACGCACACGTCAAGCCATATAGAATGCTTGACTGAAAAAGGATGTGCTACTAAAGCGAGAGAAAGGTTTACGGACACGTCACTCCGCGAGGGTTCGCGCAGTGGCGCGTTTGTCATGGAATTAAGGGTGTCACGTGTTCGACCAGCTGTCCGGTAGAATGTCAAAAGTCTTCGAAGGTCTTTCCCGCGGAGGAAAACTTTCCGAAGGCGACGTATCTGAGGCCATGCGTGAAGTCCGGCTGGCTATGCTGGAAGCGGACGTGGCTTTGCCTGTGGTGCGCAGCTTCGTTAACAACGTTAAGGAACGTGCGGTCGGGGAGAATGTTCTCGACGGTGTGTCGCCTGGACAAGCTGTTGCGAAGATTGTTAACGATTCTCTTATTGATGCACTTGGTGGTGCGGGGGCTGTTCCACTTAATTTATCTGTTCCTGCGCCCATCCCATTTCTTATGGTGGGTCTGCAGGGGGCAGGGAAAACAACCACGGCTGGGAAGCTTGGTCTACGGTTGGCGGAGCGTGAGCGCAAAAAAGTGCTCCTTGCGAGCCTTGATGTTCAGCGTCCAGCGGCACAGTTGCAGTTGCAGCAGCTGGCCGAACAGGTGGGTGCGCGGACTGGAGGGCTCGTTGTATCATTGCCGATCGTTGAGGGGCAGCAGCCTGTTGAGATTGCACGTCGCGCTATGGAGACGGGGCGCCGTGAGGGATATGACGTAGTTATCCTTGATACGGCAGGTCGGCTGGCGATTGATGAGCCGCTCATGGAAGAGGTTCGTCAGATTAGAGATGCAACAACACCTGCGGAAACGCTGTTGGTCGTTGATGCGATGACCGGGCAAGATGCTGTGAATACAGCACAAGCTTTTAAAGATCAGGTCGGCATCACAGGTGTTGTGATGAGCCGTATGGATGGTGACGCCCGCGGGGGTGCAGCGCTATCCATGAGGGCGGTAACAGGCGCGCCGATTAAATTCACCGGGTCAGGTGAAAAGGTGTCCGCCTTAGAAGAGTTTCATCCTGAGCGTGTTGCAGGGCGGATTCTCGGTCTGGGCGATATTGCTGGACTGGTAGAAAAAGCCTCTGAGCAGCTTGATGAGGAAGAAGGTGAGCGTGTTGCTAAGAAGATGCTCGCCGGGAAGTTTGATCTGAATGACTATGTGTCACAGATCAATCAAATCAATCGCCTTGGGTCTATTTCTGGCATCCTGGGAATGCTTCCAGGTATGGGGAAGATAAAGGAGAAATTGGCGGGGAAAGATTTAGATACGTCTATCTTTAATCGTCATAAAGTCATTATTTCTTCCATGACAGAGCAAGAGCGTCGTACGCCGGGGATTATTAAAGCCTCTCGTAAGAAGCGTATTGCCGCTGGATCAGGAACGACCGTACCAGAAGTCAATCGGCTGCTTAAGCAGTTTGATGACATGTCCACCATGATGAAACGTCTCAGCAAGATGGATCTACCAAGCATGATGCGGGGTATTGGGGGCGCTGGGGGCCTAGGCGATATGTTTAAGGGGATGGGAGGCCCAGGTGGGCGCCCGCCTTTTGGTTGAGGATCTTCTTGGCCGATTGTTTTTTGTTTCAACATCTCTAAGTAATGAGTAGGAGTTTTTATGAGCTTGAAAATTCGTCTATCGCGTGCCGGTGCTAAAAAGCGTCCTTATTACCATATCGTGATTGCTGATAGCCGTAGCCCACGTGATGGCCGTTTTGTCGAGAAGGTTGGTGCTTATAACCCGATGCTGCCATCCGATCACGCTGATCGTATTCGTTTGAATGACGAGCGTATCAAGCACTGGTTGTCCAATGGTGCGACGGCAACAGATCGTGTTGCTCGCTTTTTGGGGAATGCTGGATTGGCTCCAAAGCCTGCTTATCGTGATCAGCCTAAGAAGTCAGCTCCTAAGAAGAAGGCTCAAGAGCGCGCTGCAGCTGCGGCAGCTGACGCTTCAGCCTAATTTTAGAGTGAGCGTTTAACGGGAGATTATTCTTTGACACGCCGTTCTTCAGAACATGATGTGCTGATTGCAACCATTGGGAAGCCACATGGTGTGCGTGGTCTTGTGCGCCTTTATCCGGCTACAGAGACTGCGGATATAGTGGAAGCGCTCGGTGCGTTGTATGATGATCATGGCGAAGCATGGCAGGTGTGTTGGATAGCCCCAGGGATTGCAGTTCTCAAAGATGTTAAAGGCCGTCCTTTAGCAGACCGTACAGAAGCTGAAAAATTGGTCAATCGCCGTCTTTATGTTGCGCGTGATGCTCTGCCGGAAACGGAAGAGGAAGAATTTTACCACATTGATTTGCTCAATATGGAAGGGGTTCTTCGTTCAGGCGAGACACTTGGGCGTGTTGTGAAGGTCCATGATTATGGTGCCGGCACAAGTTTAGAGTTTGATCAGGGGCAACTTGTGCCCTTTACGCGTGCTTGCGTGCCAGAACTGGATTGGCAGGCGCGTCGTTTAGTGGTGGAGTTGCCAGAAGCGATTGAGGTTGAGGGAGATCTCTCTGGGGATGTGAGCGTACGCTCATGACATGGCAGGCCGATATTCTGACTCTCTTTCCAGAGATGTTTCCAGGTCCATTGGGGTATTCCCTCGCTGGGCGTGCCTTGGAAGCAGGTCTGTGGTCTTACAAAGCGCATGATTTACGTCTTTATGGGCGTGGGCGTCATCGTGCTTTGGATGACACACCCTTTGGGGGGGGGGCTGGAATGGTGATGCGTCCAGACGTGTTGGACCAAGCCTTAGAGGATGTGAAGGGAGAAGGGGATTGTCCGATCATTTACCCAACACCTCGCGGGGTTCGGTTATCACAAAAGGATATTAAGCGTTTTACACAAGGGAGTGGCGTTGTTCTTTTGTGTGGGCGTTTTGAAGGTGTCGATGAGCGCGTGTTAGAAAAACACGGGGTTGAGCAGTATTGTATGGGTGATTTCGTTTTGTCAGGAGGCGAAATCCCAGCGTTAGCCTTACTTGATGGGTGTGTGCGGCTTCTTCCGGGTGTGATGGGGTCTGCACATAGTGGGGAAGAGGAAAGCTTTTCAGATGGCTTGCTGGAATATCCCCATTATACGCGTCCATCAGAGTGGGAAGGACGTGAAGTGCCGCCTGTGCTTCTTTCTGGCAACCACAAGGATATCGCCCGTTGGCGACATGAGGAATCCATTGCTGTAACACGTGCACGACGCCCAGATCTTTGGGCACGGCATGAGCAGCAGTCATAATGTTGTTGTTTTTTTTGGAGTTTGGTCATGAACATCATTCAGCAGTATGAAGCGCGTGAGATGGAGCGTCTTTCCGCTCTTCGTAATGTGCCAGAATTTGCTCCGGGCGATACACTTCGCGTTGGTGTGCGCGTTGTTGAAGGAACACGTGAGCGTGTTCAGGTTTTCGAAGGTGTGGTGATCGCACGTTCGAGCCGTGGTCTTGGCAGCAGCTTCACCGTGCGTAAAATTTCCAATGGTGAAGGTGTGGAGCGTATTTTCCCGCTCTTCTCACCAGCGATTGCTGAGATTAATGTCGTGCGTCGTGGTAAGGTGCGTCGTGCGAAGTTGTACTACTTGCGCGGGCGTTCTGGTAAGTCAGCACGTATTGCTGAACGTCCACGTGATTTGACGAAAGGCAGCAAGGCTGCGTCTTAATTAATTTAGGGGAATATAGAAATGCAGAACCCGTCTTCTCCCAGAACGTTATATGACAAAATCTGGGACACTCATGTGATCAACACACTCGAAGACGGGACGTGCCTCCTCTATATTGACCGTCACCTCCTTCATGAGGTGACAAGCCCGCAGGCTTTTGAAGGTTTGCGGGCGGCGGGGCGTCCTGTAAGGCGCCCTGATGCCACAATTGCGGTGGCTGATCACAATGTTCCGACGTCTGATCGCTCTCAGCCTGTAGAGGACCCGCAAAGTCGCCTACAAATTGAGACATTAGAGCGTAATGTGAAGGAATTTGGGGTCCCTTATTTTCCCTTACGGTCACGTTCGCAGGGTATTGTGCATGTCGTCGGGCCAGAGCAAGGGATTTCACTGCCTGGGATGACGATTGTATGTGGTGATAGCCATACATCTACCCATGGGGCTCTTGGTTCTTTAGCATTTGGTATTGGCACATCAGAAGTTGAGCATGTGTTGGCAACACAAACCTTGTTGCAGAAACGTGCTAAGAATATGCGTGTTCGTGTCGAGGGCGAGGTTGGGCTAGGCGTTACCGCGAAAGACATTATGCTCGCGATTATTGGGCGTATTGGTACGGCCGGTGGCACAGGACATGTTATTGAATATGCGGGTTCTGCCATTCGTTCTCTCGATATGGCTGGTCGTATGACCCTTTGTAATATGTCTATAGAAGCTGGAGCTCGAGCCGGCATGGTGGCGCCGGATGCAACGACATTCGCGTATGTGAAAGGGCGCCCTTTTGCGCCTAAAGGTGAAGCGTTTGAGCAGGCAGTGGCGTATTGGCAAAGTCTGCATTCTGATGATGGGGCTGTTTTCGATAAAGAAGTCGTCTTAGATGCTGCTGATATTAAGCCCTCTATTACATGGGGAACCAGTCCGGAAGACGTTTTACCCATTGATGGCGTTGTTCCTAGTCCAGAAGATGAAACAGATCCTGCGCGTGCAGAGCGTATCCGTCGTACATTAGCTTATATGGGGCTGGAAGCAGGCCAGAAAGTGGCTGGGACGCCCGTTGACGTTGTGTTCATTGGCTCTTGTACCAATAGCCGCATTGAAGATTTGCGCGCTGCGGCTTCCGTGATTGAGGGCCATAAAGTAGCACTTTCCGTGCGTGCTATGGTTGTGCCAGGCTCTGGGTGGGTTCGGCACGAAGCGGAAAAAGAAGGGTTGGATAAAATCTTTCGGGATGCCGGGTTTGAGTGGCGTGAAGCGGGTTGTTCCATGTGTTTGGGGATGAATCCTGATCGCTTAACGCCTGGTCAGCGCTGCGCATCAACCTCAAATCGTAATTTTGAAGGACGACAGGGGCCATCTGGGCGTACGCATTTATGTTCTCCCTCCATGGCGGCGGCTGCGGCTGTCACAGGAACGTTATGTGATGTACGTGATTTGGTAAAAGGAGCGGTGTAATGGACAAGTTTACGCGTTTGACAACGGTTGCAGCGCCGCTTCCTCAAGAAAATATTGATACAGACCAAATTATTCCCGCTCGTTTTTTGAAGACAATTCAACGGACTGGGTTGGGTAAGCATCTATTCGCAGATCAGCGTTATGATGAGAGCGGAAATGAGCGACCAGATTTTGTATTGAATAAGCCAGCTTATCGTCATGCCGGTATTCTCATTACGCTCGATAATCTGGGCTGTGGCTCATCGCGTGAACATGCACCTTGGGCCTTGTTGGATTTTGGTATTCGGTGTGTGATCGCACCAAGCTTTGCCGATATTTTCCATAGTAACTGTTTCAAAAACGGAATTCTTCCCATCGCATTGCCACGTAACGTGTGTGAAGCTTTGATGGACGATGCGCGTCAGGGTGAGAATGCTCGCCTAACGGTTGATCTGCAAGCAAAGCAGGTTATTCGTCCAGATGGCGAGGTTATTCCTTTTGAGGTGGATCCTTTCCGTCGTGAAAAATTATTGGAAGGGCTTGATGATATCGCGCAAACCCTTCTGGAAAAGCAGGCTATTGAGCAGTTTGAAGCGCGTGCTGCGCGTGCTTGGATTCCATCAACGCGGGGAAATTAAACATGACAACACCTTATAAAATTCTTCTTCTGCCCGGTGATGGAATTGGTCCAGAAATTATGGGGCAGGCCGTTAAGGTGTTGCATTGGCTGCGTGACAAGCGTGGCTTGGCCTTAGAGCTTTCCGAAGATTTGGTGGGTGGGGCGTCACTTGCGCGCTATGATACGCCTATTCGGGATGAGGTTATTGCTCAAGCTCGGCAATCAGATGCCGTGTTGTTCGGCTCTGTTGGTGATCCAGCATGGAAAAATGAGCCTTTCGATAAGCGCCCTGAAGTCGCGATTTTGCGCCTACGGAAGGAGCTTGGATTATACGCTAATTTGCGTCCGGCTCATTTGTTTGAGGCGCTTTTGTCAGCTTCAGCGTTAAAGCCCGATGTTGTGCGCGGGTTGGATCTCATGATCGTGCGCGAAACAGTCGGGGGTATCTATTTCGGCGAGCCGCGCGGGATTGAAACACTCCCCGATGGATCACGTCGCGGGATCAATACAGAAGTTTATACAACGGCTGAAATTGAGCGTGTGGCCCGTGTTGCTTTTGACTTAGCGCGCGTACGCGATGGTCGCGTTTGCTCTGTCGAGAAGGGCAACGTGATGGAGAGTGGGTTGCTGTGGCGTGAAGTCGTTACCGATCTACAGAAAAGAGATTACCCTGATGTAGAGCTGACGCATATGCTGGCAGATAATTGCGCCATGCAGTTGGTGCGTGATCCATGCCAGTTTGATGTGCTCGTAACGGGTAACCTTTTTGGGGATCTGCTCTCTGATCTCGCATCAATGTTGACGGGTTCCTTGGGGATGTTGCCGTCAGCAACGTTAGGCGCTGTTGGCAGTAATGGTAAGCGCGCGGCTTTGTATGAGCCGATTCATGGAAGTGCGCCGGACATTGCTGGAAAAGGGATTGCTAATCCCTTAGCGCAAATTCTCTCGCTTGCCATGATGTTGCGTTATTCGCTCAACCGTGCGGAAGAGGCGGCTCTGATTGAAAAGGCCGTTGCTCAAGTTCTGGCCCGTGGATTGCGGACAGCGGATATTGCAGCGAAGGGCGAAACATCCATCGGAACTGAGCAAATGGGTGAGGCTGTTCTGAAAGAAATGGACGTGCTCTCTTAAGGGAAGGTCTCTTCTTTTTCGAACTATATGCGAGCCTATGGAGAAAGATGATATGTCTATTATTGCGGAGCGGATGGGGCGTATTCTGCCCAGCCAGACAATCGCTATCACCCAGAAGGCTCGCGCTTTAAAAGCAGAAGGGCGGGATATTATCAGTCTTTCTGCTGGAGAGCCGGATTTTGATACGCCAGATTTTGTCAAGCAAGCCGCTATTGAGGCGATTGCACGCGGTGAGACGAAATATACGGATGTTGCCGGGACAGCGCCTTTACGTCAGGCCGTTGCGGAATGGTTGAATCGAGATTTTGATCTTGATTATCGTGCTGAAGAGATATGCGTTTCGACGGGTGGTAAGCAGGTCATTTATAACGTCATGACGGCAACACTCAATGCTGGGGATGAGGTTATTATTCCAGCTCCGGCCTGGGTTTCGTACCCTGACATTGTGCGCCTGGCGGATGGGACACCTATTGTGGTCTCAACGTTAGAGGAAGATGGGTTTCGTTTGACGGCGTCGCAACTGAAGGCAGCCATAACCCCGCGCACGCGTTGGGTGGTAATTAACTCACCGTGTAACCCTACGGGTGCTGCTTATTCGCGTGATGAGCTTAAAGCTCTAGCTGATGTGTTGCTAGAGCACCCGCATATATGGGTTTTGACGGACGATATTTACGCAAAGCTGGTCTATGACGGACGTGTCTCGCACACGTTGGTTCAGGTTGAGCCGCGGCTGCGGGATCGCACTGTCACGATGAATGGTGTTAGTAAAGCCTATGCGATGACAGGTTGGCGGATTGGTTTTTCTGCGGCCCCTGTGGAGTTGACGCGTCAGCTGATCAAGTTGCAGGGACAAAGTACAAGCAATCCGTGCTCAATCGCACAAGCGGCGGCCTTGGCCGCCATTTCAGGATCACAAGAATGTATTGCGGAGATGGTTTCTGTCTACCAAGAGAGGCGCGATTTGGTCGTTGATCAACTCTCTTCTGTAGCAGGGCTTGAGTGCCGTCGCCCAGAAGGTGCTTTTTACGTCTTTGTTTCTGTGAAAAAACTCCTCGGAAAACGCTCTGCTCAGGGCACAGATTTAGTTGATGATGAGGCCTTCGTGGCTGCGCTTCTGGAGGAGACGGGCGTTGCTGCTGTGCATGGAGCAGCTTTTCTTATGCCAGGGTATTTCCGCGTATCCTACGCGACCAGCACAGAACTTTTGAAGGAGGCCTGTGCCAGGATCCGTCATTTCTGTGAAGGAATAGAATAAGATGTTTCGTCCGGCCTCGCGGCTGGCTTCTCTGCCGGCGCCTGCAACGATTGCCATGGCAACGAGGGCGCGCGCTCTAGCGGCGGAAGGGAAGCCCGTTTTATCGCTCGCTCTAGGGCAACCTGATTTTCCGTCTCCCAAGGAAGCCTTGCTTGGGGCAGAAGCAGAAGTTGCGGAAGGAAGGACAGGCTATCCGCCGATCGTCGGTCAAAAGGAACTATTGGAAGCCATTGCGTATAAATTTAAGCGCGATAATGAGCTGGATGTTCCTTTATCAAGTTTGATGGTGGCTAATGGCGGTAAACAGGTCATCTTCAATGCCTTTATGGCGTCTTTGGAAGAAGGGGACGAGGTTATCGTTCCCGCTCCTTATTGGGTGAGCTATCCGCTTATTGCCAAGATGTTTGGTGCACGGCCGGTAGAAGTACAATGTCGTGAAGAAAATGGGTTCCGTCCTGACCCAGAGGCTATACGTCAAGCGATTACCCCGAAGACGCGTTGGCTGGTGTTGAATTTCCCGAACAATCCAACGGGTGCGATTTTAGAGCGTGATGATCTAGAAGCTTTGGCGCGTATAGTGCGTGACGCGCCGCATGTTTTGATTATGTGCGATGAAATCTATGAACATCTTACCTTTGATGGGCGCAAGCATCTTTCTTTACGGCAAGTAGCACCTGATCTTGCAGATCGCCTTCTTATTGTGAATGGTGTGAGCAAAGCTTATGCTATGACGGGGTGGCGCGTTGGTTTTGCATGTGGACCAGACGCATTGATTAAGGCGATGGTGAAGGTTCAGGGGAATGCAACATCAGGCATTTGTACTTTAGCTCAAGGTGGGGCAGCCTCAGTGTTACGCGGGGGTATGGAGGGCGTTGAGACGATGCGCCAAACCTATGAGCGTCGTCGTAACAAGGTTGTCCAAGTATTACGTGATATTCCTGGATTGACCTGTGCCATGCCGCAAGGTGCCTTTTACGCGTATCCAGGATTGCAGGCCTTGATAGGCAAAAAATCCGGTGGTGGACGGCTCCTGAATAACGATGTTGCTTTTGCTGAAGCGCTTCTCGAAGAAGAGCATTTAGCAACAGTCCCAGGATCAGCCTTTGGGTATGGGCCACATTTGCGTTTATCTTTTGCCGCTTCTGATGAGCAGTTGATGGAAGCTTGCACACGACTAAAACGGTTTGTGCAAGCGATCCATCCTTAAAGACTGGATTATGGCTGCGAGGAAGAGACGCTACGGTCATTCCATTTTGCTAGAAGATCGATGGTCGCTTGTGGGGACATGCGGCGTGCATTCCCTAGGGCGGCGGCATCGTTGCCGTTTAACAAGTTCCCTTCAGGTGTCAGGATAAGTACCGTTGGCACGGCCTTAATGGTCACGCCATACTGAGCGGCAATGCCCATATTTTTGTTAAAACGCTCGACATTAATAGGAACAATAACAAAATTTTGTTCCAACCAGGATGCTGCATCAGGAAGAGAGAAAACGCCTGCGAGCATACGGCAATCAGGGCACCAATTCCCGCCAAAATCAAGAAGGACGCGTCTATGTGTTTTTGCGGCCGTTATGAAGGCTTCTTTCACTTGGACGGGGGCCAAGCCTGCATCAGGGTAGGGAGCGTTCACAGGAGGCGATGATGTTTCTTGAAGATGCGGCGCAGGGGTTGGCGAGCTGTAAGGGGATGTTGCCGGAGTAGAAGAGGCATGCGCGTTTGGAGCAAGAAAAAGCGTTGTGGCGGCAAGGGCAAGAAGTCGTAAAGAACGCATGAGAAACCTTATTTTGTAATCTGACAGGTCTTTTACTTTTATATGGGGCCTATCCCCCAGTATGGTCCATGCTTAATCACAGATTGAGAGATAAGAATGGCACAAACAGATAAAAGAAGAGTGCACGTGGCGGCCAAAGAGGTAACAGTTCTGTCGACTTTAGGGCGTACAGCGTGCTTGGTAGGGCTTACAATAGTGTTCATGGTATTTGTACGTTTTTGCCCTCCCATATCGCATGCTGTGCAGTGGGTAGCAGGGACGGCTCCATGGCAACGTCTTTATGATCTTTTCCATGTCAATGGCGCTTTAGGGCGTGAACAACTTATGTTAAGCGCAATTGTAATCTTTTGTTTTGCTCTAGCCCTGAGTGTGCAATTGGCCGGATTATGGTTATGGCGTCGTTTATTCTCTAAGGCTCAATGAGAAGAGCGTTTGTTGAAGGCGCAGCTTGCTGTTATGAACCATGAGAGGATGAGTAAAGTGCCGCCTGCTGGCGCAAGTGGGGCAATGAGCAGACTTCCAAAACCGTGCAGTGTAACGGAAATGCTAAAGCAGAGCATTCCAAGCGTCATGCCGATACAGGCGATACGGCAGCGGAAGGGGTGGAGATAAGGTGAACCAAGGCAGAGAGAACACACAGCAATGGCGTGCCATAGCGTGATGTCAGCCGCTTGATGAACCATAGAGCGCCCATGGGGCGGCATAAAAAAATGGTCTGGCAAGTGGGCTGCTATTGCCTGAAGAGCAACGCTGAAGCCTCCCATCATGGCCGCTAAGACAAAGCAGCCTCTCAAGAGAGAGCTACGTGAGAGGGAGAGAGTTTGCTGTGCGTGTGTATCTGTCATTCTTTCGTCTTTAACAAAACTATCTTATTTGGAAAGAGTAGGGGCTGTGAAGAAAATATCTTGCTGCGCTATTTTGTGTTCGGGGTTACTGGCATTGAGTGGGTGTGAAGCGTTGTTGACGCCGGATGCGCCACCACCCCCTCCGCTGCCAGCGGCACATGCTGCACCAGCGGCGCCCCCTCCGTTGAATTTGACGGATGTTGCTGCTCTGCAAAGCATCAACGAACAAGGACTCTTTCTGCAAGCGATTGCTGCGATGGCGCCGACACATAGCCATCGAGATTTGACAAAGAATTTTGCTAAAGAGTTGGGAGGAACCTACAAGAAGGTTAATGATTCAGTAACAAGTATCGCAAAATCTGCAAATTTAAGTCTTTCATCACAACTTTCCCCTTCATATCAAATACAAGTTACATCATTGAGTCGTTTATATTATCGAGATTTTGATCATGGTCTTTTTCAAAGGGTATTTCGTCCGTTACCACGTCAAACACGACAGTCTATTGAACAGACTAAGAAGTCGAGCAATACAGCGGATTTAAAAAACCTAGCGGATAGTTTTTTGAAAGCGCAAACAACAATGCAAAATAAAGCACGCGACTTGATGAAGTACTGAAAGCATTTTATTCAAAATGGAAGTTAAGAATATTTTCATAAAAAAGACATTATTAGGCCTCTTTTTAAGTGACAGAATGTACACGATCGTTTAACTCTTTGCGGGAGGAAGTGTATAAGATTCTTCCCGCTCATCAGTGTGGTTATATCGTCTTCATATGCGTGCAAGGCGCGTGGTTGTGCGGAAAGTCGATATAGCTGTGATGAGGTATTTAGAAATTGGTTTGGTTATAGAACTCTACGTATGCAGGAAGATTCACATTTAACAGAGGATTCTCTTCGTCAGGCTCTTTCCCGTCTTGGGGCAGAAGGCCATCGATCAGAGCAGCAAGATAATTCTAGGCAGGAAGGAGGCTCCCCGTCGGCGATGCGGAGCGGCGTCATGCGCGGTGGCGGCCAGTCTTTCGGGCGGAGGCGTCGTTTTGTTGGGGATGATAACGTAATTGTGGAGCGTCCACTCCAAAGTCGTGCAGCGCATCATCGCCAGGTAGGGCGTAGTAGCAATGCGGCGGCGAATGATCAGGAGCGCGACGAAATTAAGCGTCTTCAGCAGCTCGTTAAGCAAGAGCAGCGCCGTCATTTTGATGCAGAGACGGAAATAGAAGAGCTTAAGAACCGACTGCGTAATATAGAAACACGGGTTGCTCATTTCCGGATGCAGGCTGACGAGCGTAGCCGTGAGTTACGACAGCAGCAAGAAGAAACGATTCGTTTAAGAGCCGAACTTATGCGCGTTAGCGAAAATAATAAGCGTGCTGAGCGGCGGAAAATGGAAGAGAAAACATCTCACCCTACTCCTGCCTCCTTTAAGGAGATGCGGGTGGATGACCAAGAACCCGTGCAGTGGTGGAAAGACTAACTGTCTTTCCGTTGAAGAAGTGAGGGGTATGTCTTAATTGAAAACCAAAGGCAGACCCCGATGAAGATTCCCCAGCCGGCGAGATGTGGCAGTAGTGTGGGAAGCTGGAGGCTGAGAGAGTTCGTCCGGCCTGTTAAGCTGCTTATCCCAGCAAGGATGATCCCCATCAGGCTTTCCCCGACGATAAAGCCTGATGCGAGCATGGTGCCATTCTGTTTGGAGCCACGCTTTAAGAAAGCGCCTAAGAGAGCTCCAATGGCAATAGTGACGGAAACATCTGCTGGGAGATAAAGGCCCATACCTAACGCAAGCGGTGGCAGGCTAAGGCCCTTTTTTTGTATGGTATAGTCGATAAAAATAATTGCAGCGCCGAGGGCCGCACCGATTTCGAGCATGTGCCAATCGAGCGAGTGCGTGATAATTCCGTTGGCGAGAGCCGCCATAAGAGCTGGTTGCGGAGCGGGCAGAGCATCAGCTGGATTCATCCCAGGACGAGGAAGATGGCCCGCTAATCCATAGGCTTGGTAGATAATATTTAAAAGAAGCGGGATGACGAGGGCGCCGACAACACAGCCTATCAGGAGCGCTGTTTCTTGCTTCCAAGGGCTTGCACCGAGAAGTTGACCGGTTTTTAGGTCTTGTAGATTATCATTGGATATGGCTGCGGAGGCTGTAATGGCTGACAGAATAAAGAGGCTGAAGGCAATGAGAAGGGGGCGCTGGGCGTGCGGGATAATGCCGGTTGTCTCTAAGCTGGAAAAACCAAAGCCAATCACAATAATGGCGATAATGCCAACGCCCGAAATAGGTGAAGAAGAAGAGCCGACAATGCCTGCCATATAACCACATGTACTGGCGACAATAAAACCAAGAACCAGGCAGAGAAGTGTGCCTAAGAGGCTCAACCCACTCATCATGAGAAACGACAGATGAGAGGGAGAGAGAAACCACATAAAGGTGATAAAAAGAAGACCGGCCAATCCGCACCCCAACCACGTTATAAAGCGTGGGGATAGATCACGATCTTCTTCAGAGTGTGTGAGATGAACAGAGCGGGATAAAGCAGATTTGACGCCATTATATACAGGGCGGCTGAGGCATAAGAGCGTCCATAAAGCAGCAACAGCAATCACGCCTGCACCGATAAAGCGTACTTTATGAGACCATAGAATAGGCGCATCCTGGATTGGGTGGGCTGAGGGTGTGATATGGCCGAGAAGGGGAACTATGACGTCCCATGCCAGTAGCACACCCAGAAGCATCGTGATGCCGCCTGCGAGACCGACGAGATAACCTGTTCCCAGTAAGGCAAGGGAAAAAGAGCCGGTTAGACTAAAAGCAGAGGCGCCATAACGTGTTGAGACGGAGAAGCCGCTTGCAAGGCAATTCAGCCCGGCTGTTGAAAAATTTACAATGGCAGAAACGGCGCTCCCAAGGCCCAATAGGCGGAGCTGTTGACGGTCTTTATCAGGTGATGAGGCTTGTAGGATCTCAGCGCAAGCGGCGCCTTCTGGGTATGGAAGATTGGATTCGGTGACAAGGGCACGGCGTAGCGGAATAGTAAATAAAACCCCCGTCATTCCACCCGCCATCGTGAGAAGAGCGGTTAAAAGATAGGGGAAGTTTTGCCACCATCCCACCAAGATCAAACCGGGGAGGGCAGCAAATACACAGGATAATGTTCCAGCGGAGGAGGCCTGTGTTTGCACCATATTATTTTCTAAGATGGAACTGTTTCCTAAGAAACGGAGTACAACCATGGAGATAATGGCGGCTGGAATGGATGATGCAAATGTCAGACCCAGTTTAAGGCCAAGATAAACATTGGCGGCTGTAAAAATAATGGTGATGAAGGCTCCCAGAATCATACCACGAAAGGTTAATTCGCGTGATGACCGGGTCGATGATGCTTGACGATGTGGTGCCTGCTGGTGAGCCATCCTGATTCCGCATAAGAGTAAGCGTGTAAAAGAGCGGACAGGTTTGACCGAACGAGTTTGGGAGTCAACGTGTGGTCAGAAAAATGTTACGGTTATTTATCTATTAGGCATTATTGGACTGAAGTATGGATAAGGTTTTGTCCTGTGAGGAAAGGTTATTTTACTTTGATAGAGTGATATTATGCGTGTTTTGTCGCATGTTGAAGTGTGTAGGTTTTCTTATGGATCATTCATTTTATGACAATGCCCCAACGTAGTTTGAAGATCGTTCACGTAGGGGATTTCTTTTCAAGTTTGAAAAAGCGTTCTCCCAGTCAGTTTAGTGTGGGAGGAAAGCTGAGTAATGGCCTTATTCGGAACGGGCATCACGTTATTAATTTTGCCTATCGTGATATAGCCCGCGCGGAGGGGTGGTTTAATAGTCGTTATTTAGGGAAGAGAGCGCTATGGCGTGCTCTTAAAAGTTTTATGGAAACATGCCGTCCTGATATTCTGTTATTAGGGCATGGCTATATGATCCCACCTGAAATTATTCTGGATATTCGACGGGCACATCCTGGCCTCACGACGATTCAATGGAATATTGATGCGTTGTTTGTAGAGGATAACGTGCGTGACTTTGTTGCGCGTCATCATGTGGTGGATGCGAGCTTCATTTCGACCGCAGGATCGCTCGTAAGGGAATTGATTGGTCATGAAGGTATTGTAGGGTTCCTTCCTAACCCTGTTGATTGGTCAGTTGAACGCGGCCGAGCACATGAGCATGCGCATTTAGAGGCCGATTTATTTTATGCATGTGGTAACCCTGCGCGTCTTAGGCGGGTATGTGGCCGTGACTGGGAGATGAATGAATTTTGCCAGGAATTGGAGCAACATTTACCACGTTCTATGAAATTTTCGTATGCGGGTGTCAGGGGAGCTCCTTACTATAGTGGCGTTGATTATGCGCACTTATTAGAAGGAACGACAATGGGGCTGAATATTAGTCGCCGGGCAGATTATTTCTTATACAGTTCGGACCGACTGGCTCATATGATTGGGAATGGGCAATTAATTCATATTGAGCGTCAAACGGGGTACGACCATCTTTTTTCTGATCATGAAATGAGTTTTTTTAGTTCGTTTGATGAACTCGTCGACAATATCACGCGGTACCACAAGGCGCCTCAGGAGCGCCAAAAGGTCGCCGAGGCTGGTTGGCGGCGTTATCATGAGCTCTTTAACGAGCGTCGCGTAGCAGAATATATCATTCATACAGCGTTGGGCGGAGAGTCTTCTCAGGAGTTTCCATGGGCCTCCTGTCTGTCATGAGGGCAATAGCCGGGCATTGGAATTGGTGTTTTTATAGCTTTATTGGGCTTGGCTTCCTCATGCCCTCTTTGCCGGCATGGGCGCTTGTTTTTTACACGCTCTTTGTGCCGCTCTTTACTGTACGATGCACAGTAGGGAGGTCACGCACTGTTCCTGCGGAAGCATGGGGCGGTATAGTCTTCATAGGGTGGGCGCTTCTTAGCTTTTTATGGAGCCCGTCATGGCATGGTTGGCTTGATGCGGTGTGGAGCGTCCTATTTATTGCGGGTGGCTTATACGCGATAGAAGACGATCCTGCGTTTAGTGAGCGTGTGAAACGTATTTGTATAGCGGGCTCGACGGTTAATAGTGCCATGTCATTGGGGAAGCAGATTCTCGGGATGACATATAATATCCGTCCCGGCGGTGTCGGCATGCTGCATGTCACATTGCCTTCTGTGATTATTGCGGGTGTGTGTCTTATATGGGCGTGTGAGGCCTTACTGAAAAACAAAGAGTTGAAGCGTGAAGCTCTTTTAGCGGCGGTAATTCTTCCGTCTTTTATGTTTTTAAGTGGCAGCCGCACACCATGTCTCTGTGTCGCTGTTGCCCTGATGGTGTTGTTATGCCGAGCTCCGCGGTATCATTGGCGTCGCATTCTCATTTATGGTGGTAGTGGATTAGCCCTTTTTTGTTTGCTGTTGCGTGATCGTGTGAGGGCGTTTTTGTATGATGCCGTTGCGCGTGGTGATAGTTTTCATCGTGCGATATGGAAAAGCGTCTGGCATGACGCGCTTCAGCATCCATGGATAGGGCATGGCTTTGGCGCACTAACGGCTGTTCATATCCAGAATATGGTCTTTGCACATGCTCATAATCTCTATTTGGACGTGTTCTTCCAGGGGGGAGCTGTCGGTTTAGTTCTGTTGCTCACGGCATGTATATGGCCATTTATAGGCGCAAAAAGGAGTAATGTCGGAATAGTGGCGTGCTTCTTTTTTCTATCATGTGTGTTGTTAACGGATATGGCCTCTCCGCTGAAAGGACCTGCGGAAATATGGTATGTGCTTTGGGTTCCATGGTTATGTTTGGTAGCCTCTGAAAAGAACATACGTGTGTCGAAGGCATGTCCTATGTTGTGAAGAAGGTTTTTTCAGGTAGAAAATCTATGGCATCAGGCTAAGGGTAATGTTGCCGGAAGAAGGGGGATAAGAGGTTCCCCTTTAGACTTAGGCGCGTCCATTCGTGGTTTGTTGCATTAAAAATAGTTGAACACCCCGGGAATATATCTCGGGGTGTTCTGTTTTATATCTTATTGGGTGTGTTGTATGAAATGAGCAGGATATGTGAGGTGCTGCCTGTTATAGTCTAGCTCGTTCCGTGTGAGCTGGAAGCCAATTTCTAACGTATAAGGACTTACTTGAGGGTTGTCGCCTGTTGGTAAGTCAATAAATCGTAGTGGCGTATTGAGCTGTTGAGCACCGTTGTTAGCGGCAATGCGGATGGTTTCGTGGAAGATCTTTTTATCGACAATGGCGCCATCATGGGTGATCGCGACAAAATAAGTAATGTCATCTGTTTTTTCTGTCGCCGCTGGGCCGTGTTCCATGCGGAGAGCCAAGCTGAGACGGACGCGCGTGAGTGGGCGGTGGTGCGAATCTTGTGGTCCATCGCGGCAATCACCGTTCACATCCGTAATTTGAGCGTGGCTTACGAGATGACTAACGTCGATTCCCTTGCCGTTATAAACAAAACGGTCCGCAACGGAGCCAGGCACATCAAAAGCAGGGCAAGCCGGGGCAAAAGAGGTTACGGCGTCATCATCACTACATCCGCCTAGAAAACCTAGGGTTAAGAGGACACATGTGCCGCCTATGGAGCGAATTACGCGTGATAAATAGGGACGAGATGAGGGCATCAGTTCCAGAAACTCCACAAGAAAACGGTACAGACATTGCGACAAAAGACAATCCATCCGATATAAGCGCCTGAGCGACGGTGTCAAAACCTTCTCTACTTTGAGAGGAAGGGGACGGCAGTTGCCTTCTATCGTATCGACCTTCGCCTGCCTGGGGAACATTATGTCAGAACAGACGAGACCAGTAACTTCTAACTCTGCTACCCCCGGAGCAGATCCCGCTCATTCTAAACGCCCTATGCGTCTTCTTCTAGCGGGGCCACGTGGCTTTTGTGCTGGGGTAGATAGGGCTATTCGCGTTGTAGAAGAGGCTTTGCGTCGTTATGGCGCACCTGTTTATGTACGCCACGAAATTGTTCATAATCGTACGGTTGTGGAAGGGCTTGAGGCCAAAGGAGCTATCTTTGTTGAGGAACTTGATGAAGTTCCACCAGATGCTCATGTCGTTTTCTCGGCCCATGGCGTGCCGAAATCTGTTCCGGCGGAGGCACGGCGCCGTAATCTTATTTATCTTGATGCCACATGCCCGCTTGTTTCTAAGGTTCACCGTGAAGCAGAGCGCCACTTTGCCGGTGGCGGGGAAGATCAGCGTCATATCCTCATGATTGGCCATGCGGGACATCCTGAGGTTGTCGGGACAATGGGACAGTTGCCTCCTGGTGCTGTTACGTTGATCAATGACGCTAAAGAGGCAGCGAGTGTGCAGCCTGAAAACCCTGATAAGCTCGCATTTATCACGCAAACAACACTTTCTGTTGATGATACAGCAGAGATTGTTGATATTTTGCGCAGTCGGTTCCCTTCTATTGAAGGCCCACGCCGTGAAGATATTTGCTATGCGACGACGAATCGTCAGATAGCGGTTAAAGAGCTAGCCGCTGAGTGCGATTTGTTTGTTGTGATTGGGGCGACAAACTCCTCTAACTCCCAACGGTTGCGTGAAGTTGCAGAACGCTCCTTAGCGAAACGTGCTCTTCTGGTCCCAAAAGTGGCGGATATGGACTGGAGCGAAATGGAAGGCGTTGAGACGCTGGGCATGAGCGCGGGTGCTTCTGCACCAGAAAGCCTTGTTCAAGAGATGATTAAAGAGCTTTCTATGCGGTTTGATTTGAGAATTGAGGAGCGGATTGTGAAAGAGGAAAACATCAATTTCCGTCTTCCTTATCCGCTGACAGAGACGGTGTAAGCCATTATGGCCGTTTATACGGATGTTGGGGAGGAGATGTTGAGGCACTTCCTCCAGAGTTATGAACTGGGGGAACTTCAGTCGTTCCATGGAATTGCTGAAGGTATTGAGAATAGCAATTTTCGTCTTGTAACCGATAAAGGGACTTTTATCCTTACGCTGTTCGAGCGGCGCATGGACCCACAGGAGCTCCCTTGGTTCCTAGGGTTTATGGGGCATTTGGCACGGGAGGGCATTTCGTGCCCGCTGCCCATTGCCGGGCGTGATGGAAACGCTTTGAGGTCTCTCGCAGGAAGGCCTGCGGTGATTGTGACGTTCCTTCCTGGAACATCGTTGGACCAGCCTGATCAGCATGCTTGTGAAGAGCTGGGGCGTATGATGGCGCGACTTCATGTGTCGGGGAAAGGCTACGTGCCGGTGCGCCGTAACGCGTTAGATCCGCAGGGGTGGAAAGCGTTATTGGCGCGCTGCTCTAGCGGTGGGGAGCCACGCGTTGAAGTGCTTATCAGTGAAGCACATCAAGCATTACAACGTCTTATGGCGCAATGGCCTGAGAGTGATATGTTGCCGCGTGGGCAGATCCATGCGGATCTTTTTCCAGATAATGTGTTTTTCCAGGATGGACGTCTCAGCGGGGTGATCGATTTCTACTTCGCATGCACAGACTTTCTTGCTTACGATATTGCGATTTGTCTCAATGCCTGGTGTTTTGAGAATGAAGAACAGTATCGCCCTGAATGGGCGCAAGCGCTACTGAGCGGGTATGAGTCTGTCAGACAATTGACCGTGCAAGAGCGTGAGGCTTTGCCTCTTTTATGCCAAGGGGCAGCGTTGCGTTTTCTCCTGACACGTCTTTATGACTGGGTGCATACACCAGAAGATGCTTTGGTAACGCGTAAGGATCCTTGGGCTTATCAGCGTCGACTTGCCTTTTTTATGGGACGTAATGATGTCTGAGCATGAGGTTTCTGATTCGTCCTCACGGCCACATGTTGATATTTGGACTGATGGCGGATGCAAGCCAAACCCTGGCCCTGGTGGGTGGGGGGTGCTTTTGCGGTTCCAAGGACGTGAGCGTGAAATGAAGGGGGGCGACCCCGAGACGACGAATAATCGTATGGAATTAACCGCTGCGGCCGTTGCTCTTGAGACGCTGACGCGTCCTTGTACTGTATGTCTCTATACGGATAGTGAATATCTACGGAATGGAATCACCCGTTGGCATACGGGGTGGGTGCGTCGAAACTGGCGTAATGCTTCAGGTGATCCTGTTGCCAATATGGATTTATGGCGTCGTATATTAGATATTTCTAAAAAGCATGATGTAGAATGGCATTGGGTGAAAGCGCACGCTGGGCATGCTGAGAATGAACGTGTGGACCAGCTGGCAACTGAAGGGCGCGAAGAGCTCACACGAGAACCCTGATTTTCTGCGCCATCCCATAAGAGGAGTCTCTAGAGTGCGTGTGTCATCTTTGCATATTTACCCGGTGAAAAGTCTTGCTCAGGTGGACTGCGAATCATTGCACTTAGATCCGTGGGGGCCCGAGGGTGACCGCCGTTGGATGGTGGTGGATGAAGGTGGCACGTTCATCACTCAGAGAACGAATCCAGATATGGCGCGGATTAAGGCGGTTTTGAGCTCGGATGGAGTACGTTTAAAAGAGGGTGATTTTTCCATCACGGTGAAAATTCCCGTTAAAAGGGAACGCCGCGTTCGAGTATGGAAGAGCGAGGTATTGGCGTGTGATGCGGGTGAGGAAGCCGCTTCGTGGCTTACGGAGCGGCTGAAGCGCTCATGCCGTTTGGTCTATATGGATCAACCAGCAGAAGCCCGAAAGCAGCATTATCAAGGCGTCAATTATGTGAACTCCTTCGCTGATGGATTCCCAGTTTTGCTGTGCACTGAGGCATCGCTTGGTGATCTTAATAGACGTTTGGCGGATGCCGTTCCGATGGAACGTTTTCGTCCTAACATCGTGATTGCGGGCTCGAGGGCTTGGGAGGAAGATGGTTGGCGGCGTTTGATGATAGGTGAGACTATTCTGCGCATTATGAAACCCTCTTCACGCTGTGTGACAATAACGGTTGATCAACAAGAAGGAAAAATTCCAGTTGTTGGGCAGCCTTTAAAAACGCTCGGACAGTTTAGACGGCAAGAAGACGGGATTATCTTTGGCCAGAATGTGCTTATTGAGCGGCCAGGTCGTATCGCTGTTGGTGATGAGGTAACGTTATTGTCCTGAATTTATATGTTTTTCTATGAGGGAAGGGGTTTACCTAGCGTCTCATTTTGGGTAGAAGATCCCACAGCTGATCCCGAATAGCTCAGTTGGTAGAGCAAGCGACTGTTAATCGCTGGGTCGTAGGTTCGAGTCCTACTTCGGGAGCCACTTTGTAAGCCTGGGCGTAAGCTTAGGCTTTTTTGTTATCTTCCCATTTTAGAGTGATTATCCAAAAGATTGTAAAAAACAGTAGGGAAGGGGGTTTACCCGGAACTTCGTTTTGGGTAGAAGATCCCACAGCTGATCCCGAATAGCTCAGTTGGTAGAGCAAGCGACTGTTAATCGCTGGGTCGTAGGTTCGAGTCCTACTTCGGGAGCCACTTTGTAAGCCTGGGCGTAAGCTTAGGCTTTTTTGTTATCTTCCCATTTTTGTTATGCCGTCCTGTAAAGACGAGTTGCAAAATTTTTGCACGGCGTGCAGATGAGAAGATTATGACATCAGCACAAAATCCTACTCCGCAATCCGTGAATTATGCCACTGTAACCTGGGATCAGCTTCATCGTGATGCGCGTATCCTTGCGACGGCTCTCATGCGTCAACATGCACCTTTTCGTGGATTGGTCGCTATCACACGTGGAGGGTTAATTCCTGCCGCCATTTTAGGGCGTGAAATGGGATGCCGCTTAATTGAAAGTGTTTCCGTTGTAAGCTACGAGGGTGAAGAAGGCACGCAGCAAGAGCCTAAACTTTTAAAAGCGCCTACTGCGGCTGGAGATGGGGAAGGGTTCCTCATCGTTGATGATCTTGTCGATTCCGGTGTGACAGCGCGCTATGTAAGAGAAATGCTTCCTAAGGCGGTTTTTGCTTGTCTTTATGCGAAGCCCGATGGAAAGCCTTTTACTGACCATTTCGTCACTGAGGTCGCGCAGGATACGTGGGTATTGTTCCCATGGGATACGGCACCATTGTTTGTTCCACCGTTAATTCGTGGTGAGCAACGCTAAGTTTTTCAAAAAAAATGAAAAATAGGCGAGAAAGCCTCTTGCCTATTCAGATCAATAAGACTAGTGTCCCTCAAGTCGTCGGGGCGTGGCGCAGCCTGGTAGCGCGCTTGTTTTGGGTACAAGAGGCCCCCGGTTCGAGTCCGGGCGCCCCGACCACGCAGTGTTATGAAGGCAGAGCGCCCTTAGCTCAGCTGGATAGAGCAACAGCCTTCTAAGCTGTGGGTCGCTGGTTCGAATCCAGCAGGGCGCACCACATAAGAAACTGCGATTTTTTGAACATTTCCTTCCCCCGAAAATTAAGGTATTTCTCTCCATAGGGAACGTATAGGGAACAAAAAACAGCGCATAGGCACGCCGTTTTAGCCCATATGGTTTTTTAGGTGTTTGATTAGAGTTGCCGGATGATGGCACAAGGATCAGCCGAGATTGCCTCACAGATCATAATAAATTCGATGACATCAATACGCCTTTCCCCGAGCTCATATTTTGAGACAAAGGATTGGGGTCTCTTAAGCTGTAAGGCTAACTCTACTTGTGTCAGGGATTTCTCCTTTCGTGCTGTAATGAGAAGTTGCAGCATTTTGGTATAACGATCAGAAAAAATAGATTTCACAAGGGCCTCCCAAAAGGCCCTGTAAAAAAGAGATTGGAAAATATCCCAAAATAGGATATTTGTTAATGACACAGCTTGGGATGAATAGCTTTCATGGATTGAAGAGAAGCGATGAATCATTGTTTCTCAACGAAAATGAAATAAGGGGCTTTGTGGACTTAAAGAATAAGTTCCTAATCTCCTCCCCAGTAGCGTGAATAAATAGAGATTATGTGTAAATGAGGGGACAAATATGCCGCTTCTGTTCTTAGGGTTTGCAGCGTTAGGTATTTACGATTTGTGCCTAAGCTTTGTTGGTCTTCAAGCCTCAATAGGAATTTTTTTTACTTTAATTTCTCTTGGGATAGCTTTCTTTTTTCGTACTTCCATTGTGATAGTTATCGGAAGTTATTTGGGGGCTGTGAATGTTTTAGGTTGGCCTTGGTGGGGTGGAGTTTTAATTGCTTGTCCTGGATTGCTCTTTGTCTTGCCTCATATGGTGAATGAGTTTCTGAGCAGAGCACAATAAAAAATCAGTGGATTATCCCGAAAAAGAATAACGGTGTTATTACTCATCAGGAGGTTATGATGACTTCAAAGAATGCCCCAATTAGCAATGAGCTTATGGAAACGGTTCCTGTAATATTATTTGAAATAGCGAGATTATCTGAAATGTTTAAAAATGTTAATCAAGGCATTTGGAGTAAATTATCTTGGGCTTCTGTTGCTGGTAGAGCAGAAGGGGCCAGAATTTGGTACGGTAGAGGGGTGTCTTCAGTTAATGTGACGTTGAGCGTAGAAGCATTTCAATACGCACAAAAAGCTCTAATTGTCGTTTACAATAAAGTAAGAAAAGAAATGCAAAAAGGGAATGGGTCTGTATATAACGAGTATTATAAAGAAATATACAATCATACAGTTCTTGCGATGAAAATAATAGATCGTATTATTGCGCACAAAAAGAGCATCCTATAGGGGGTTATTCTTATGAAAAGAATATTGGTGATTCTCATAGGATTTTCTTCTTGTTACTCGATGCCAGTATTAGCCGCTCCTTATTCCTTTGGGCCTAATCCCAATCTTCCGTGGGGAGGAGGAAGTGCAGGGACTATGGGACAAAATGTCATGCAGGGGCTGGGTATTGGGCAGAGCCTTTCTTGTTCATTCCAAGGTATCTGTCCCGGTGCTAATACTAGCATAGCGACAAGCCCACCGATGGACGCTCGTAGTGAAAGAGCTTTTGCTGCTCGACAGGGAGGGTTTTTACCCTATCCTGGTGAGCATTATACCCGATCATATATGCGGCGGGACGGTACCTATGTAGCTGGTCATTATTCAACTAATCCGGATAAAACAAAGTTGAATAATTGGAGCACGAGAGGGAACATCAATCCGCATACAGGTAGCGTGGGTTACAGAAATCCCTATGATGCACCAAACAATACACCGATGGGTGCATCGCGTTTTCATCAAGTTTCTGTTTCTGGGTCATCGCTTTTGCATCATCACAAACGCTTAAAAATTCGGAGAAAGGAGACGCTTTCGCAGGAGCCTTTGCCGCCACCTGTTCCTTTCCCACCGGATGAGATGGATCGTTAATAACTGCGTTTGTGTCATGCCCCCATCCCTCATGGACCAACGGGAAAATGAGGGGGGCGGCTTTTATAACGGACATTATTAGAGAAAGTTTTTCATTCCCATGGCGTCTCGTCAGATATTGGATGTGGCTATATAATGGCACTGTTATTGTGATTGCTTATTAAAAGGTCGCTCCTTATGCCTGAGAATAATGTTGTTTCTGCCGTTTCAGATTCTCAGGGCTCTCCTTTTGAAAATGTATTAAATTGGATTGACGTCTCGTCCCCGACGAATAGAGATCGGGGAACGAATTTTGAAAAATTATGTCTTATTTATTTAAAAAATAGCCCTCGTTGGGTTGTTCTGTTTAAGGCGGTTAAGACGTACAGGGACTGGGCGATAGACCATGGGGAGCGTATTTCAGACGGACGGGATACAGGTATTGATCTTGTTGGCGTTTGTCATGATGGGCGTAACGTTGCGATACAGTGTAAATTTTTTACGTCGGGCGCACGTATCTCTAAGAAGGAAATAGATTCATTTATTTCTGCTAGTCCTTTGAGAGAGAATGGTTTTTCAGAGCGATTGCTCATTACAACGGCTCCTCTAGGAGGGAATGCCCAAAAAACAGCCTATGAAAATAAACTGATTATTATTGATCATCAGGCACTTGAAGAAAGTGGCTTTGATTGGGCGCATTATCTACCAGAAGAGGCTCTTTTAACAGACGGTGCGAGAGAGCCTCTTTCATTACGTGATTATCAGCAGTCGGCTGTGCTGGCATGTTATGGCGCGTTCCGTGAGCAAAAGAAGGCGCGCGCTCAGCTTCATATGGCTTGTGGTACCGGGAAGACGCTAACTTCGTTGGCTATTGCAGAGAAAATTGCGGGCGATGGGAAGACAGTTTTATTTTTGGCTCCGTCACTTGGATTGGTGCAGCAGACGCTTGATTCATGGACAAATAAGACCAGCTTGCCCATTACACCTTATGTTGTCTGTTCAGATTCGGATACCGGTAAGCGTGTGGTAGATGAGGAGGGAGCACGTTTTGTTATCCAGACCTTATCTTATCCTGCAACGACAGACCCTGCTTCGTTAGTGCGCTCTTTCCAGAGCGGTCAACGGGTCCAGAAGTCGGGTATGACAGTCATCTTTGCTACTTATCAATCAATTGCGGTTGTGCATGAGGCGCAGAAATGTGCGCATGGATTGCCTGCATTTGATTTGGTGATTTGTGATGAGGCACATCGTACTACGGGACTTGTTGAAGAAGGGGACGACCCCGGTGTGTTCCAGGCAGTGCATGATGCGGATTATTTGCATGCAAAGCATCGTCTTTATATGACGGCAACGCCGCGTATTTACGCAGAGGGTACAAAGAACAAGGCCAGTCAGCAATCCATGGTATTGGCGTCCATGGATGATGAGAGGACTTATGGGCCTGTAGTCTTTGCCTATAGTTTCCGTCAAGCCGTGGATGATGGGCATCTATGTGACTATCGCCTCGTTGTGCTCCGTATTCAGCAAAGTGATGTCCGGAAAATACTCGCGAGTTCAGAAGATGAGACAGACCGCCAAGCGTCAGAAGCAAAGGTAGACGAGAGGGCTAAGAAGAAAGGACGTAAACAAGGCGGGAAGCTGAAGGACGAGGAAGAACAAGCACGTGTGCATCTTGATGATGCGTCACGTATTATTGGTTGTTGGCGTGCGATGTTAGGTCATGATCTCGCCGTAGAGAGTGAGGCTGAAGAGACTGACAAGCCTATTCCTCAACAAATGAAGCGGGCTGTAGCGTTTTGTGGTGCGATTGAAGAACAGACGCCGCTTGTGTCTTCTAAAAAAATTGCTCGTGTTTTTTCTCATGTGGCTAATCTTTACGATCAAGAGAATGGCTTGACGGACAAACAGGCAGAGGCGCGGCATGTTGATGGTTCTATGTCAGGAAGTGAGCGTGAAGAAGCTTTACGGTGGTTAAAGGCAGAGACACCGGAGGGAACGTCCCGTATTCTCTCTAATGTGCGGTGCTTGTCAGAAGGGATTGATGTTCCCTCGCTAGATGCGGTGTTATTTCTTTCGCCGCGCAACTCTACAGCGGATATTATTCAGTCCGTTGGGCGAGTGATGCGCAAAGCTCCAGGGAAGTCGCTGGGCTATATTGTTGTCCCGATTATCATTCCTGATTTTGTTCGTGATAGTGAGATTGAGACCTATCTTGATGCTGGAGGCTCTGGCTTTGCTTCTTTATGGAAGATTGCTGCGGCTTTACGTTCGCATGATCCACAATTAGAAGCGGATGCGAACCAGGTAGCCATTGGGGCACGGGGGCGTATTACTAACCTGCTAACTGTTACAGCACTTCCACAGCGTAAGAAGACGGACGAAGAACGTGCTGCCGATGGCGGAACGGATATGTTGGGGAGTGATGCCACTCAGGCAGAGCGCGAAGCACAAGCAAAAGGGAATAGAGAACGTCGAGAAAGAGAGCAGCAGCGCGTTGCTCAGGATGGGGACGGCACGCAAAACCTTGATTTGGAGCTTGAACAGCATATTCGCCAAGAGGTAGATGCTTTTGGCGGTGCAGTACGAGCACGGTTGGTGAAGCGTTTGGGTAGTGGGGTTTATTGGGACGAATGGGCTAAGAAGGCAGGCTTTATCGCTCAACAGCTCATTGCTGAAATTACCCGCATGCGTAAAAGCACGGCAAATTCAGAATATGATAATGTCCGCCGGGCGTTCTCAACTTTACTGAAGAATATTCGTAAAACGTTAAACAATGCTGTGTCTGAAGAGCAGCTTACAGGAATGCTGGCACAGCACATCGTTACCATGCCACTTTTTGAAGCGTTGTTTGGTGATGGTGAAGCCAATCGAACGGAGAAGAATCCCGTTGCACGTGAGCTTGAGCCATGTGTTCAAGCTTTTCGTGACGCTGGGCTTGCCCAATTTGAAGGGGTGGAACTCAAGGAATTTTGGGATGAAGTGCAGCGTTCTGTTAGGGGGATGAATGCTGTCGGTCGGCAAAAACTTATCAAAACACTCTATGAAAAGTTCATTAAAAACGCCTTTCCACGCGATGCTAAGGCCTTTGGTGTGGTGTACACGCCTATAGAGGTGGTAGACTTTATTTTGCATTCCATAGAAGCGGTGATGCAGAAGAACTTTGGCCATGGCATGGGGGCAGACAATGTGCATGTGCTCGACCCTTTTACTGGCACGGGGACTTTTGTAACTCGTTTGTTAGCCTCAGGGATTCTGTCACCTGAGCAGGTGAAAGAGAAATATGAAAGCGGCATGATCTGGGCGAATGAGATTATGTTGCTGACCTATTATATTGCGACCATTAATATCGAGACTGAATATGCCCGCATTACGGGAGAGTGGACGCCTTTTAATGGTGGCGTGTTTACCGACACTTTCATGCTGGACAATAAAGACCTTGAACGTCTGGCAGGTATGCGTGGCAATGCTGATCGTATTCGTCGCGAAGCTGATGACAGAAATATTCGCGTGATTTTTGCTAATCCGCCTTATTCATCGGGTGCCACGAAAGCGGGTGATGGCACGGAACTGGTGAAATACCCGCGCTTGGATAAGGCTATTGCTGAGAGCTATGTACAATTCTCGCAATCGACAAATAAAAATTCTCTTTATGATTCCTATATTCGTGCTTTGCGCTGGTCATCTGATCGTATTGATCAACAGGGCGTCATAGGCTTTGTCAGTGGAGCCGGTTTTTTAGAAGGCGCGGCTGCTGCTGGTGTAAGGAAATGTTTGGCGGAAGAATTCTCTGATCTCTACGTGTTTCATTTGAGAGGAAATCAGCGCACATCTGGCGAACTATCACGAAAAGAAGGAGGAAAGATTTTCGGGGAAGGCAGTCGTTCGCCTATCGCTATCTCCATCTTGGTGAAAAACCCTAATTCGGTAATTCGTGGAAAAATTTTCTTCCACGATATTGGGGATTACCTAACGCGTGAGCAAAAACTTGCGAAGTTGGGTATGTTCCAATCTGTAGAAGGGATTGAGAAAGAAGGGTTATGGCAGGAAGTTGTCCCGAACCAACATCATGAATGGATTAACCAACGGGATGAGAGCTTCTCTGAATTTATCTCTATGGGGAGCAAGAAAGGGCAAAAGGAAGAGACGCTCTTTGGATTGTATTCTCGTGGACTGGGAACAGGGAGAGACCCTTGGGTTTGGAATTTTTCACAAAAAGTAATTGAAAAAAATGTGCACGCTATGGTGGAATGCTATGAGCAAGAACGCCAGCGCTTGCATGGATTTGGTTTAGGGCAAAACAGAGAGAGGCTCGAAGAGGAGCTAAAAAAATCACCGGTATTTCAATCACAAGTAATGAGTTGGACGCGGGCTATTCGGCGGGATGCGGTGTACAATAAGCCGTTGTCCTATGATGATGGGGTGATAAGGGTTGGTAGTTATCGTCCTTTTACAAAAGAGCATCTTTTCTTTGGGCGACGCCTGAATGAGGATATGAGCCAACAGCCTAGACTCTTTCCTTACGCACAAGCTGAAAATTTGGCGGTTTGTGTGACGGGTACAGGAGTAGCGCGTTTTGCTTGTTTTATTGTGAATGAATTGCCTGATCTTAGTATATTGGGAGCGGCTACGGGTACCCAATGCTTCTCACTCTACGTGTATGAAAAAGAAGAAACAGAACAAGGCGGGCAAGGTAACCTGCTCACCCAGGGGAACAGTGCAGGTTCTTTACATAACGGCTATCGCCGAAAATACGCCCTAACTGATTCCGGGCTAGCGTATTTCCAGGAAGCCTATCCAGGGAAAGAGATCAGTAAAGAGGATGTGTTCTTCTATGTATATGGATTGCTGCATTCTCCTGAGTATCGTCAGAAATACGCAACGTCTCTGAGTAAAGAACTCCCGCGCATTCCACGCGTCAAAACATGGGAGGCGTTTACACAGTTTTCCCAAGCGGGGCGCAAGTTAGCCACGTTGCATACCGAGTATGATGCGCAAGAGCCATATTATGACCCAGAAAAGAATGAGAACGTGCAGATAAAAAATGCGGGAAGTGCCGAGGAAACTTTCCGTGTAGAACAAATGGCTTATGCTTCTAAAAAAGATGGCAAAGCGAGGGAAAAAGACCGCACAATGCTCATTTATAATCCTTACGTAACGGTCACCAATATTCCACTAGAAGCCTATGATTATATCATCAATGGCAAGCCTGCCTTAGATTGGGTTATAGAGCGGCAATGCATCAGCACAGACCAAAAAAGCGGCATCACCAACGATGCTAACCGTTGGGCCATCGAAGAAATGCACAACCCTCGTTATCCGTTGGAATTGTTCCTAAAGGTTGTGACGGTGTCTCTGGAGACGATGAAGATTGTGAAGGCTTTACCTAGGATGGAGGCAAGATAATATGAGTAATTTTGATCACAATGAGTATATGCATTTATGTACGGATATAATGCAGGATTACCAAGGATCTTCTAATCGAGGGAAGATAAAAACAATCAGGCAGTATGCTGAGATATTGGTAAGGAAGATATTAAACCTAGCGTCAGATAAAGAAGTAATGCTTGGTAATAAAAAGATCATCAATGAGTTGAAAGGACTTATAAAAGACGAAGATTTTTTCACGCACCTTCTAGATGTTATTAAAGAGAATGGTAATGATTGTACTCATACGCAAGTTATAAGGAAGATTACTAATGATGATTTGAAAGTTTGTATTGAAAGTCTTTATATGGTTATATCATATTTATTTGTGATTTTTTTTAGGAAATATAGGTTCGGATATAATGAACCTATTATGACGGCGTTTTCTATTCTACCTCCAGTTATTCGATATAATACATTGTCGATATTAAATAAAGAAGATGCAGAAAATCCAATGATAGTGGATAAGCTTTCTTTGGCAATATTAAAATATCGTGGTTTACAAGAAGCACAGAGATGGCTTTTGGAACGGAAAGATATGCTATCGAGAATTCCATCAGTTACAGACGAAACTTATCTTGTTATGAAAGAAAAATTAGGAGTTCAGCTTGCTGATAGGTTGCGTGCGTCAGGTGGCAATATGTTTTCCTTTAGTATGGGCAAGGTAGAGCGTGTTTCTAATAATATAAATGAAGATCGTTTCCCTGTTTACGATAGTTTTGAGAGTTCGTTGAAACTTTTTCAGGAAAAAGGCTTGCTAGAAGAAGATAGTGAGGAAAACAAAGAGTTTAATTCACTTATGAAACTTGTGTATTTGGGGCGGATTCCTGAAGAAAATGTTTCTTTAGATAGAATAGAACTCTGTTTGCCTATCGTGATGTTAACCCTTTCTTAAGGACACAACCTCTCCCACATCTCGCGCTCTTTTTCAGCCTTTCTACGAGCCCGGCGTTCTTGCCGTAGGGTTTCTTTAAGCTGCTCTTTCTCGCGTGCGGTGCGTTCGCGCTGGGCCTTCCATTCGGCCTCTTGTTGAGCGCGTTTTTGTTGTTTCTGTTCCTCTTTTGAGAGTTGGGATTGTGCGGTGCGGGCAATATAGGCGATGTAACTCATGAAATACTCCGTGGTAAAGCATAAGGGTGTTGTATGTGACGGAAGAGACGCTCAAATTGTTTCAATCTCCTGTAAGAGTATAAGAGATTACTATATGAGGAGGGGGCATATATTTCTCTCCATATAGTTTTTGTTGTTGAGTGTCTCTTCTGTCATTCCTTGCAGAGTTGTTTGTGAACCTAGAGAAATAGTATGACACTTTGCCTGTTAGATTGTCATCATACTGTCGTTATTAGGGTAAGGGAGGCTGGTCTTTTCTCCAAAAGCGTTCTTTGCCATTTCGATTTTGTTCATACCCTAAACGTTTCATGATGCCATTTACACGGCGTTTTGCTCGTTGGTCTTGGCGTTCGTGTGGCATACTAAGCGCTTCCGTCAAAATCCTAGTTGAAGTGATCAGCCTAGGGGGACTGTTTCTCCTTTCATTGGAAAAGGATGGAGGATAAGAAGAGGAGGAGGTTTCTTGTCTATCCAGCCACTCTTTTATAGGCTCATCCCATAGATCGCTTTCATAGCGTTTTTCTGTTTCCTGGTTGGCCATATGCTGCAATTCGGGGCTAGGCCACCATTTCTCTCCTTGTTTGAACAAATGCAGAGCTTCTGCAAAAAGTTGTTCTCGGTCTTGGGCTAAAGCTTTTGTGTCTATTACTCCCGTTTTTACTGGAAAGTAGCGCCGCGCTCCGGTTTCATCACGAAGATATTCACTTTGGTTGGTGGTGCCGATGAAGACGCATTGTCGTGGGATTTTGACATTGCGCCGGGCATAAGCAGCTCTGAAGTCATCAGTTTGAGTAGATAAAAATGCTTTGAGTTCAGTTGATTCTTTTTTCCGCATGACTTCAAGTTCAGATGCTTCTACAAGCCACTTTCCGAGAAGATATTCGCCGATTTTTTTCTTGTCCGATAAATTAGGCAGATGATCGCCAAAATATTTACCAGCTAAAATGGCACATGCTCTGCTTTTCCCTGTGCCCTGTTTTCCTTCAAGGATGAGCATGGTTTCCATCTTACAACCGGGCTCCATGATGCGAGCAATCATGCCGATAAGAAAGCAGAGACCAATTCCTCGGGTGTAAGGAGTGTCTTCAGTTCCCAAATAGGTGGAAAGCCACGATGATACGCGCTCTTTCCCATCCCATTGCAAGGTGTTCAGCCAGTCATGTAAGGGATGGAAAGAGTTTTCCTTGCATATTTTTTCAATAGTTTGCCTTGTTGTTTGAACAATAAGTCCAGTTAGTCCGAGAGATTGAAGGCGACATTGGATATGTGTTTCATCTTCACTCGTGACGGGGTGCCATTTATTGGAAATTTCCTCCCTAATCTCGCATTGTTGGTTCATCATATCAAAATGGAATATATCCTTCAGAGTTGGGGTGTTTCTTGCGACGGTGAGTGCATTATTTACGTTACTTATGGGAGTTCCATTCGCCGTTTTTTGTAGCTTTGCTTTTATATTTTCGGGAAGCCTCTCTTGTTGAGGAGAATTGTTTTGCCCTTGTGCTAAAATAGCATCTATTTCGGCAGGATCGCTGGGCTTCATTGTGAGCCGAGGAGGTGTCCATCCGGTTTCCTTGGCAAAGTTAATAAGTCCCCCCAATCCTGCTCCTGCTGCATCACCTCCAATAGTGGCCCAGCGACGGGATACGTTATCAGCGTCATAGTTTGGGTAATTATGTTGAGAGAAGTTCTGGAAAAGCTCTAAGGCGCTTTTATCAGAGAGATGACCCTCTTTGACGCATCCCTTTAAATTGGCGCCTGCACGCTGCCAATCAGAGTATTCCTGGTTTTTCGCGTTGTTTTGTAAGTGGGAAATTACACTTTCCAAGCATGCTCGGTTGTAGGATTGATTATGCTCTGATGGTTGGGTTCTTTCATATGACAAGATATTTCCTTCGGAGTGTGGGGATGGATTACACTTTGGGCCGGGGTGAGGGGAGAGAAATGCGTAGCTCTTTCTGCCGGGGTTTGGCGGGCATGAGAGACGTGAGAGGAGTGTTTTAATTTCTTCCTTTGTTAGAGGAGGTTGTAATTTATCAATATGGAGGATACTTGCAGATTGTATGGTGTAACCGCGTTTTTGTTTGGCAGGCCCTGGAAAGTTTATTGTGCCAGGAAATCTTAGGATACGGCAAACATCCGTTGCGGCCCTGTCTCCGCGGAGAATTTCGGCTAATTCCTTGTTGGTTTTTTCTGCAAATTGCACGCTATCAGGAGTGGCTTTTTCTTTCACAGTAAACCAGATACATTGAAAGCCGTTTCCGCTATCAATAATAAGATGAGGTTTCGCATCCCGGTCTTCTAAAAATTCTAGTTTTTCTTGTATCTGTCTGCGTGCCGCGTCCCTCGGTAGATCTGGGGTAGGATCAATGTCGACCCACGTAGCAGTAAGGGTAACGATATCGCCCTTAGCTGCTTTTTTTGTGAGGTCTTTGGAGGATGTATTTACTTGCCAGTAAATATTTCTTTTCTGTCGTTGTTCTTCCTCAATCCAAGATATTCCGTCATTGAGCGAATTTTTGTCTATTATGAAAGTGTGTGGCGCTCCCTGTTGGGAGTGGATGCTGAACAGATGCACGTGCTGGTTTTGTTCAATCATGAAGGATAAGAATGAACGTGGATCATTGTTAGTATTGCTCATACTTTCACTCCTTTTTCTGGAGTGTCGCGTTCAGTAATCCGGGCTTCGATCCAGGAATCAAGTTCGGATGACAGCCAGCCGACGCGATTGGACGTAATTCTTACGGGGCGCGGGAAAAGACCAGCGTTTACGTGCCGATAAAGAGAGGAGACCGACAGGTTAACGCGCTTTGCGGTCTCTTTTGAATTTAGAAGTATAAGAGGTGACATGATTGTCCTCCATTTCGCGTCAGCGGGATGCATGACGCTTCATGGAGCTAAGATGTTCAGAAACGATTTTCCGAACTACATGTATTTCGTGTTATTTTGGATCACTTCGTTTTGGAGGGAGTTTTCGTTCTTCGACGAAGGCGTCATTAGAAATATTAATTTTTTTTGGTAGTTTTTCTAAGAAAGAGATCTGTTGCTCGATGCTGCGTAATTCTTCCTTAGTCTCTTGTTTGGCGGCTTTCATATTTTCATAAGGGGTAGTGTATTCCTTTAAATTCCGGGCTTTGTTCTTATAATATGGAATTGAAGTGTAATCTTGAGGAAAACAGTTACCAGTGTCTTTTAGGAAATCCGAAAAATTAGAGTGATTTCTTATTTTATTTAAATCACTTTTTTGGGGGCCATGGAGTTCTAATTTTTTATTTTTTCTCTCATTTTTTAAAAAAACAAGACGAATATTTCTTCCTATTATTAGCTCATCCCATAGTTTTTCGATTGTTATAATTATAGGTCCCTTCCTGTCTTCGAAAACCCATTGTCCCTTGATATCATATTCCTTAAGAATATCTCTCATTTCTAGGCAGAACCTTTTTTTTATTGATCGTGCTTTTCTTCGTGTAATAATATTATTCTTTTTATTTTTACGGTATTGTGGATCTATGTCTCCAATGAAAAGTAAACTGTCATATATGTTGACTATTTTTTGAATGATACTGTTTAGATGGCTTGTAATAGGAGATAGAATACTTTTTAGACGTGCGTCTCTTTCTTCTTCTTCCTGTGGGTCATAAGGGATGACGAGTGTCCTGGGACGCTTTTCTACCATTAGCTTATATTCCAATCGTATCAGCCAGAAGTTGTAGAGCTGAACGATGTCGTTCTACGTCTCGGCTTTTGTTGTAAGTAGCAGACATAGCACCGAATGCACTGGAAAGGGCATGGCCGAGAGCGATTTCGACGACGTCGCGCGGTGTGCCGAGTTCCCCCATTAGCGTCGCGACGGTACGGCGAATGTCATGGCGGTGCCAGCCAGTAGTTGCGCTTTCTTGCTGAAGGCGTTTTGTCATTCGGTCCCAGTTTCCCAGAACGTTACCTTTTGCATTGGGAAACAGCAAGGTATCTGGATCAGGGGCATAGGTGAGTTGGCGTTGTTTTAAAGCATCTCGTGCTTGTGAGGGAAGGGGGATGGAGTGCGGGCGCCCTTGCTTAGTATTGGTGATGTGAAGAGTCCATCTGTCGCCCTCTTGCTTGATGTCTGACCATTTAGCGTGGCATATTTCGTTCAGGCGACATGCTGTCCAGAAGAGCATTTGGATTACATTGCCCCACATTCCTATGGAGGATGTATTGGCCAAAATGGCTCGAATTTCATCACGAGATAAGACGCGTTCTCTGGGAGTATGAGTGTTTTTTGGTTGGTCTATCCATAAGGCACTTTCCATGGAGAGGAGCCCCTTTTTTGCTCCCCATTTCAAGACAGGTTTTATGTAACGAACTGCTGCCCCAGCGCTAAAGCGAGAAGAATGATCATCAACCGCATTTTGTAGTTGTGGTCCGGTGAGATCGGGAAGGGGAGTAGTGAGAAGAGGCGCGAATACATGTCGAATGCGCCTCTGTGCTTCGCCTGTCTTCCATGTCTTAGCGCCTTGTCCATTTTGCCCACGAGAAGGAGCCTCTTCTTCCTCATAGCGTTGTATGAGTTTGTCTAAGGTAGGAGCGTGAATGCGTGCAGCGTTCGTAAGTCGCAGCGCTTTAAGCTCAGCAACGGGATCGCCTCCATTTCTAATCTTTGTTTGTGCGCTTGATGCTCGGTCGCGTGCTTCTTTTAATCCTATGCCACGACCATTTCCTTCATAGATACCTAGGATTAGACGAGGCATCTTCCCGCCATTTCTGTAGCGAAGAACCCATGACATACGATTTTTTGATACACGTAATAAAAGGCCTGGCGTGAGGCCATCTGCACATTCTTCTTGTCCTGTCCAAGGAAGAGCACTCCGTATAGAGCGAAGTGTTTTGTCAGAGAGTGGTTTCCCCTGCGTATAGTCTGATAGGGGTTTTCCCGTACTGCTTGGCATCTTGTTTGCCCTCCATAGGGAACATATAGGGCACAAAAACAACGCGTAGCAATGGGAAAATATGAAATTGTATGAGAGGAAAATTTTAAATAAATTGTAGTTTATCAAGGAATTATGACAGTATATGAAATACTATGAGAAGATATGGGAAAGAAGAATAGCTTCCTTCTAAGCTGTGGGTCGCTGGTTCGAATCCAGCAGGGCGCACCATATAAGAAACTGCGGTTTTTTGGGTATCCTCTTCCTTAAAAGATAGATCGTTTCCCTAAAGCGCAGCGTTGTGATTAGCGTAATGAAGAAGCGTGTTCTCATGCATTTGCGTTGATTAGAAAACAAGTCGATAAACGCGCTCACGAGTTGGTGGAACCTTATCGCGTCGTTCTTGCCTGGACAAATTGCGAAGCGGCCAGAATATTATGTTTAAAGCTGGAACTGTGGCGTGCTAGGATAGCGGACAGAGGTTTTGCTGAACAAACTCTGGTTACGGCATTCAGGTTAGAATGATACATGGGAAAATGCATCTGAAGCGCGTATCTGGCCTATTCTTTCGAATTATGCGCCAACAAGATCCAGTTGATGTACTACAAAGTGTAACCTCACCTGTTGGTCGTTATCATCACGACGGGCAAGCCGCGATTTATATGTCATCTCGTCCTGATTGGGCTTTTCGGGCTATCGAAAGCTACATTCGCCCCAACGATCCACCAAGATTTTTGTGGTCGTTAGAACTGCAGAATGCCTGTGTAATAGATATGCGAGATAAAATGATATGTGAAAAATTAGGATTAAAAAAATCAGATTCTGATATGCCGTGGAAACCTCAAATACAACAAGGCATAGTGCCATACACATGGAAGGTATCAGATAAAGCACGCGACTATGGTGCTGATGGACTTATTTATACGGCACGCAGCAATCCTGCCCGTTGGCATATTGTAATATTTAAATGGAATTCTGTCGGAAGTCCGACGCTGCGTGTTCAGAACACATGCGTACGTTGTAACTTTTAAAATTCCATATCGAGTTTTCTCAGTGAACGCCCTCAAGGGGTATCACTCTGGTGGTGAGGTGACTTTGTGAATAGTTTAGAAAACTACTCCTTATGATGAGTTGTTATATGTGGAAACTGAAAAAAGAGAGTGGCGTGAGAATCCAATGATGATGGTGATCATTGGTCCATTTTCGCCGAAACATTATAATACTAGAATAATCGCTTTTTAGACCCGGATGTAACTCCATGTGTGATGGTAGCGGCAAAGCATCAAAGATCACTTTTCAAAATCAATGATATGTTATAGATTTTATTGAAATAATTCACAAATTTATAAATAATATTATAGAGTATAACAAGAGGATTAAATCTGTAGATCTCCCTAAAATCTCGCGAAAAAGTAAAAAATTATCGTGTGTGAGGTATAAGGAAGTGGATTATTTTTTGTTAAAATATAACGATTAAAGAATGATTGTAAAAAAGAATGAACATGACCTCTATAGGAAAAATATATTATAATTATAGAGTTATTCTGTAAGTGTTTATTTGTTTCTTTTGATTTTCATCAAGACATTGTCAGAAATTCTGGTGTCTCTCTCATCGATAGGTGATGAGAATAGGCGTTAATTTGAACCATGCGACAACTTTTTTCCAATCGAACAGCTCTTTATCCGGCTATCATTCTAACAGGATTAACCGCCTGTGCAGCGACGGCTCATGCAGCTTCTAATGGTGATCCTTTGCATGTTGAGACAACAACGCCTCAGCGTTCGCTGTTGGATCGAATTATGCATACGGCTCCTGGGGGATGCCCTCCAACGCCAAAGGATGATCCGGCAACGTATAGTCCCTATGGCGTATTTGCACGTGGTGATGGCAGTGAAACAGGCTTTGGGCCAGAGTCACAATATGGAATCCCTGCAGGAATGGAAGGGACGCGTAGAGTAAAGTCAGCTTGTGATAAAGATGATCCGTTCGATGCGTATAAGCATATGAAATTGAATGATAGTGGTTCAATATGGCTGAGCTTGGCAGGTGAAACAAAAATTCGAAATTGGTACGATCAACATCCAGTCTTTGGGGCGTTAACTCCTCCTGGAGACGTAGGTGGTATTGGCGGAGAGAAGCGTCGTAATCACTCGGGGCGGTTTGGTGTCCGAAATCTATGGAGTGCCGATCTGCATTTAGGTGAGCATGTTCGATTCTTTGGGCAGCTGATTAATGCAGATGCTGGTGGGTGGCGACCATATGGTTATGATGGAACGTTTCGGAAAAATATCGATGCGCAACAAGCTTTCGTAGAATTTAGTGCAAATTTACTAGGTGGGCATAGTGGGTTTATTTTTGGGCGACAACAGTTTTTAGATGCGCCTGATTACATGATCGGAAATCGTGATGTGTTAAATGTTCCGTTGAGTTGGAATGGGTTTCGTGTCTATCAAATTTGGAAACGTGTTCGTATTGATGCATTTGATTTTGTTAAAACCAAAGATCAGCATCCAGTAGGGGCTCCACAAGCTTTTCGTGATACAGAGGATTATACGACACGGCTTTATGGTGTGAATGTTACTATTGCACCGCCTGATTTTTCTTTTATGGGTGAAAAAGGATATTCGTTTCTTAATCTCTTCTACTATGGTTATAAATTAGCCGGCGGAGCTGCACAAAGTACTGTCATGTCTGAGCCTTCGGCATGGGGGTCGACAACGCGTAATAATTTTGGCCTGCGCTGGCATGGTGAAGCAGGCCCAATTAGCTTTTCATTTGGGGGTGTTTATCAACAAGGTATTTTTCACCAGCAGAATATGAGCGCATTTAATGGACGGAATATAGTTCATTACGATGATAAACACCGTAATGTGAATGCGTTTGCGATCAACAGCACGGTTGATTATCACTTCCGTCATGTGATGTGGCATCCTTCTTTTGGTTTCCAAACGGATATTTATTCAGGTGGAGGAGATCGTGGCTCAACATCTGCGACAAATACGTATATTGAACCTTTTGGGGTAAATACAAATTATCTTGACCCAACCAATTATTTGACGGGGTCAAACCTTATCAATTTCGCACCAAAAATTGGGTTTTCGCCGACGAAATATTTACAGATCCAGTTTAAATATCCATTTTATTGGCGTTATAGTCATCATGACGATACGTATTCGATTTATGGTCGTAATGTATTTGGTAATCAGATTAATAATCCGGAGGGAGATCATGGTTTTTACGTAGGGATGGCACCTCAAGCTGAAGTTGCGCTGAAACTCGGTCCACACTTAACATGGGATCAGCATGTTGTGCGTTTTATGACATCACATAATATGCACCGCGTTGGCGCACAAAATGCTACCTATTATCAATCTGACTTAACACTAACGTACTAAAGAAGGTGTATAATATAATTATTATTTATTTTTGTTGTTAATTTGTAATTTATATCACGTTCGATTGCTGATTACTACTAAACGAGAGTTGTCTAATCTTTCTCAGCATAGGGAGTGTATCTTACGATGGTGAGTGTATTATTGATGTTGTGCATGGGAGTTTTATCTGCTGGTATCGAGAGGTTTCTTTTCGTAAATCGACGTATTTATGCCACTCAGGATTGCTGGGAACGTTGAATCGGGTTTGTTAGTAAATTTTATGAGCTTGCCACCAGCTAAGCTCTTTTGCATTATTTCCAATATTAACACAGTGTCGAGCTACCTTATGAGCATCATTGTTTGATTCGTTATGGAGAGAGTTTCTGGAACCTTTCTAAGGTGCTTTTATCAGAAAATTGGATTGGTTTTCTCAATTTCTTTCCAAAACCACATCATTGTTACGCAGTTGTTAGTGGGCGAGGTTGTTCTAGTTTTTAGGAGGAGAATAGGAGAAACATAAATTATAAGCAGCATGGTATAGGTTGATTATTCCGATCTTAAATGAGGAAGATTTAGGAGACTGTGGGGTCTTTTTGTTGAAGATCCTATACCGGTTTTCGAATGTCTGCTTAATTGCGCGTTGGGTAGATTTTGCTGATGATCGGAATTGCTATTATTCATCAATATCGTTTAGGCACGTCTTTCTAGGGCATTGTTGGCCAATGTGGCAGTTCAACATCATATTGAATTTTAAAACATTAAAATATTAATGTTAAAAATTTGGAGAATGGATACATGTATATTGAATTTTTTCTTATAATTATTGGTATTTTATTTTTCATATTATCATTACTGGAAATTTTTTATCTTTCTAGTCTTCAGCGTTGGATAAGGCTACTTATACAATGTGTATGTTTGGTTGTTTTGTTTGGTATTTTACTTTTTTACGGTATTACACCAATTTCTCATCCTCCTGCTAGTTTCTCAGTTCTGGAGCGCTGTCTCTTTTTGGCTATGTCTGTGGCCGCATGGTGGACAGGGACACGAGCTTTGATCATTCTGGTGCGGATTATTGTTAATCGTAAGAATGATCACAATGAAGTTAGAATTCTTTCGGATGTATTATCTGGTCTAATTTTTGCTTCTTTTGTTGTGTTGGCCATTTCCTTTTTATGTGAGGTTCCCGTTAAAGGCTTAGTGGCCACATCTGGTATTGTGGCCATTGTTATTGGGTTGGCTCTGCAAAGTACATTGTCCGATCTTTTTTCAGGGATCGCGGTTGGGATTGAGAAACCATATCGCCTAGGAGATGTGATTTCGTTAGATAGTGGGGTATCCGGGCGTGTTGTTCAGGTAAATTGGAGATCAATCCATCTTCAGGGGAGTGATCATAATTTAATTATTGTTCCGAATAATTTGGTGGCGAAGGCGCAACTTATTAATCGGAGTCTACCCACTCCTATGACAAGCCAGACATTAGATATTCGTGTGCATCCGGCCGTCCCTGTGGAGCGGGTGATCAATGTGCTCAAAGCAGCCTTGCATGGTTGCCACCATATATCTCATGCGCCTTCTGCCTCTTATATTGATTGTTTGACTCTGGCCGGGGATGGGACTGTCTTTCGGATCAGCTTTTCGGCTGTTAGCTACGGTCATTTAGTGGATGCGCGTACAGAGGTTTTCTCTCAAGTGCAGCGTCATTTATTTCATTCTGGTATTCCGCTCACTGTTAAAGAACTTTATCCCCAAGAGGAATGGACTGCCCGGTTGCTTTCTCCAGCAGAATTGCTCACTCGGTCTGAGCTTTTTTGTTCTCTTTCTGTGGCAAGCAGAGAAAAAATTGCCCGTGTGATGCAAACAATAGAATTAAGAGAGGGACAGTTTTTATTCCAAGCTGGTGATGCGCCTAAATCGCTTTTTATCATTGCAAGTGGAACGGTTAAAACAATTCCCCAAAAGAGAATGAATGAAGAGACGCATTATATTTTAGGCCCTGGGGAAAGTTTGGGGGTTGTCGCTCTTATTACAGGGCATCCTTATAATGTAACGGCTCGCGCGTTGAGTGTTGTGCATGGGTTTCAATTAGATGCAGCGCATTTAGCAGAAGTGATTGACGAGAGCCCTGAACTTGCAAAAGAGCTGGAAATTTCTGTTAAGAATGCCATTGAGGTGATGGCGAAAGCCGAGCAAGCTGATGTCGCTAAAATGAATAATTCGTCTCAGGGCTTCTTAGATCGTTTAAAAAAGATGCTGGTTAAAAAGGGGGCGTCTGAGTGATCCCGCATCATCAAAGATAGGGCTTATGAGTTCTGTTATGATGTTTCAAAATTCATAACAGAACTCATCTTGATTGCAGAGTTATGTGATGCAGCACGCTGTCGTTAAAAACGGGCTCGTGCGATAAAACCGAAACTGCGCGGTTGTGTGACATAGGCATACCATGCCCCATCTGCAGAAATGCCGCTTCCTTGTATGATTTGTGTGATGTGGCGCACGTTGGTGGCGTTGTTGATAAACCCGCTCAGTTCCCATTTCCCTGAGAGAGGTTTGATGCCGAAATTTAGATTGAGTGTTCCATAAGCAGGGACCCATGCATTAATTGAATTGTTGGCAGAGGTATTTTCGCGTGTGTGGTAGCTATAGCTACCGCCAATATAGGTATCAAAGACGCCAATATTTTTGAGTTTAATGTGATGATCATATCGAGCGCTCACCGCTAAAGACCAGCGTGGCACAAATGGAATGGCCGTATGGTTGAGGTTGTATGGGCCTGCCGTTGGGATCTCAGGAGGGGCGCTCGTGGTATATTTTAAGAATTGTGCATCATTATACGAAGCAGAAAGAGTTGTGATGAGGTTCGGCAGGGGGCTGAAATGGATGTCGCTTTCTGCCCCGCGAATACGGACTTTAGGGGCATTACTGAGAGACGATAGCAGGGCTCCCTGAAAAGAGCGTGTCGTCGAGACCTGATAATTATGGTCATTTGTCTGATAAAGCGCGACGTCAAAAAAAAGACGGCCTTGTAGGAATTCTTGTTTAGAGCCGACTTCGAAGGCATCATCTGTTTCTTTTCCAACGTTGGGAGAGAGTGCACCTGTTTGCAGTGATTGTATGGCTAAGGGCGTTAGATTTAATCCGCCAGATTTTCCACCACGGCCATAGCGTGCATAAAGCATCGTATGGCGAGTGGGACGATATTGAATGGCAAAATCACCGGTAATAAAACCGTTATCAAGATGCGCACTATAGCGGCTGTTAGAGCCATAGGTGTCCCAGACATTTTGCGCCTTACTGGCAGATAAGCCAACAGCTGAGGCGGAGAGAGGCGTGCTCTCCCATTGGTGGTAGCCTCCTGTTTTTGCTCCGTAATTATAACGCACGCCAGTAATGAGACTGAGGGTATGCGTAATATGCCATGTGCCTCGGGCGTAAGCGGCATAATAGTTTGTTGTAGGCTGAGCATAACTGAGGACGCGGTAATTATTGAGTAGGGCTGTAGCTTGTGCTGTGGACACCCCCGCTACGGGTGAGAGGGGCGTGCCATACCCAAGCCAAGCTCCTGCAGCCGTCCCGTAATGATCTTCGGAAAAGACACGGTTTTCTTGCCACATATAAAAAGCTCCTACTTGGTAATCGAGAATGGAACGCCATTTGCTCTTAAAACGAAATTCTTGTGTAAATTGATTTTGGTGTACTTTAACGCGTGAGTCTGTTTCAGCATCAATGCCGTTCATATCTCCATCATTGTGGGGATACCAGTTCCACCAACGATAAGCGGTGATGGAAGATAAGGTAAAATTGTTATGATGCCAGTCTAGGTGAGCGGATAGCCCTGAATCTTCTTGATTGGCTTGTGTGAGGGAATCACGGTCCAAGAGATAAGGTTTAGAAGAGGGTGTCACAGGGATGTAATGTGCCCATGCAGAGCGCTGCATAAGGTTCCCATCAATCGGATGGCCATTTAATTGAGTGGTATCCGCTCTATATAAGCCAGCTATGCAGCAATTTTGGCGTAGATGTGCGTAATCAGCGATGATGCGTAAGGAAATTTCATGAGTTGGTTTGTAGAATATCTGCGTCCTGAATGAGCGATTTGTCATACCGTTGATATCGCCGCCACCAGATCGGTTTTTAACCCATCCGCTATGTCCGTAGCCCAGAGCGGAGACACTCACGGCAAGCTTGTCACGGATAATTGGGGTGGAGGCTTGGACATTCCAGCGATTATAATCGTAGTTTCCTGCTCCAGCTTCCAGCTTGATGTGTCGTTCAAATAAATCTGGTGCTGTAGTTGTAAGATTGATGCTTCCTGCTGTTGTCACCATTCCGCCTTCTGAACCGCTAGGGCCGCGTAAAACAGTGATTCCATTAAGGTCAGGAAGGTCTGTTAACGCGGTGCCGGGGCGTGCACGATAGACGTCATCAATGGTGACGGCGACACCGCTTTCAATGCCGTCTGTTGGTGTTGTACCAGTTGATCCAAGCCCTCTAATATTAATGCCAGAAACGCGGGGGTTGGAGATATTAAACTGGACTGAAGGTAATAAGCGTGTCGCTTGGGGTAGGGAGGTAATATGCTCTGCGGTGAGTTGTCGTTGGTCAATGCGCGTTGCTGCCTGCGGAACGTTTTGTAAGGCGCGTGTTTCTTTATCAATCGTGTGTGCGGCACGTTGAATAGGGCCAAGTCGGACAACTAATCGTTCGGTCGTAGAGGCGGAAACAGATTTTGGATGATGCGGAGCACGATTAAGATGTTTCGGAGCCGCAAAGCCTGTTGCGCAGCATAAGGTTTCTCCGGTGAGAGAAAAAAGAGCAAGGAGAAACTTGTTACTCATTCGTAATATCCTTAGCCATGTTTGTGCTCTCTCCTTGGCTTGTTGCGAAGAAGGGGGATACGCACAGGGGGAGGATAGGGTATTACCGTGTGGTAATACCCTTTTACTTAGTCATATTCTTTAAGGAAGAAGTGCTTGGCTTTGACGTCCATCAAGGCTGGTAGGGATATCCCCTTCAATTGTGCTACGGCGCAGGACGCGTTCCGCATTGCCAAAATCATTTACAGCACGATGGATGGTTGTTTGATTGTCCCATAGGGCGACGTCTCCTGGCTGCCAATTCCAGCGGATAGTATTTTCTACTTGGGTGGCATGGGTATTGAAGAGATCAATAATTTTACGGCTGTCTGCGAGACTGATACTCTCGAAATAATTTAAAAAATGCCCAAGGAGCAGCGAGTGCTCTCCTGTTACAGGGTGTACCCGTACAAAGGGGTGTAGAGTGCGATAAATAGAGGAGCGAAAAATTTTTCGATAATGTTTTTCTTTCTCAGAAATACTGACGTGATGTGTCGCGTAATCGTAGATATTGGAGTGTATGCCCCAAAGCGCATTGGCAAAAAGCTTGAGCGCAGAGGGCAGTGTTGCATAGGCTTTTGCTGTATTCGCCCAAAGGGTACTGCCTCCAACCTCAGGAATAATGACAGCACGTAGGATGGAAAATTTGGGATAATTAGGGATAAAGGTGAAATCTGCATGCCAGCTATCGGCTGTTCCTCCTTGTTTGCTATCTACAGCAAAGACGGCCTGTGTATTGGTCTCATGTGGGATGGTGGGGTGAGAGATCAGGTTCCCAAAGCGAGCAGCGAAGCGTTCTTGGGATGAGTCATTCAGATGGTTCTGATTTCGGAAGAAAAGAACTTTGTGCTTATAAGCGGCTTCCTCAATGGCTGAGATGACGTTTACAGATAAGTCCTCAGACAGGCGGATGCCCTTTACTTCAGCGCCTAAGGCGCCAGAAACGCGTTGAATATAGAGGGTGGATGTCGTGTTGAGGGAGGCGGATGTTGTGTTCGACATGGGAAGAAATCCTTATAAGCGTGTTATCAATGATGAAAAAATTATGCATGCTGCCATGACAAAAGGCGGCGTTCGACACGTAAAAGCAGTAGATTTGTCAAGCCGCCGATAATCGATAAGGTGAGAATGCCGGCGTACATTTGAGGAATATCGAAGTCGAGCTGAGAAGCATTGACGAGATACCCTAAGCCTGCGCGTGATCCGACCATTTCTGCGGCAACAAGCACAAGCAATGACGCGGCAGAGGCGAGACGAATACCTGTGAAAATAGACGGAACAGCTGCAGGTAGAATAATGTGGAGAAATAATCCCGTTTTCGTTAACCCTAAGGAACGACCTGCTTTAATGAGAACCGGGTCCACGCCGTTAAGGCCGTTAATGGTTGATAGAAAAATCGGCCATGCTGCAGCGTAGAAGACCATGGTTATTTTGGACGCTTCTCCAATGCCTAAGAGAAGGGTGAAGACAGGTAAAAGAGCTAATGCTGAGGTATTACGGAAAATTTCAATAAGAGGGCTGAGAAATTGACGTAATGTTTTTGAAGATCCGAAGAAAAGTCCTGCTGGGATCGCTCCGATAATGGCCAATAAGAGTCCTGGGATAACGCGTTCTATACTAGCGGATGCATGTGTGAGGAGTTGACCGCTTTGCGCTTCTTGGAACAGTGCATGCAGCACACTGGAAAGTGGCGGGACAAAGAGGGGATCTACTACTCCGGTTCGGGGGAGGATCTCCCATAATAATGCAACCGCCGCAATCCCTGTGGCGCCTTTAAGGGGTGGCGGATAGGCAAGATGGGGGAGTGAGAGGACAAGGCATTTTTTTTGAGTTGTTTGGGATGGAGCAGGAGGTGGCGTTTCAACAAAACCGGCATGGGACGTCGTCATGCGTTTAATATCCTTTTTGGCAGGAGTGAGGTGCGAATAGTCGTACGTAAGCGGGCATATTCTGGGGAGTTACGGATTTCTTCTGTGCGTAAACAGCTTTGAAATGGGAGCGTAATGTCTGATTGAATGGTACCAGGATGGGCATTCATAATGATGACCCGTTGTCCGAGAATAAGAGCTTCATCAATATCGTGAGTGATGAAGATGATCGTGGTGTGGTTCCGCTGCCATAGGGCGCGTACTTCCTCTTGCAGGATTTCCCGTGTTTGAGCATCAAGGGCGGCAAAAGGTTCATCCATGAGAAGAACATCAGGTTCCACGACAAGAGAGCGTGCAATAGCGACACGTTGTTTCATCCCTCCAGAGAGGTGATGAGGATAGCGGTCAGTAGCGTGAGAGAGCCCAACGAGAGAGAGCGCATTAAGTGTTTTCTCACGTTTTTCTTTTTGGGTAAGTGGTGCCGTTTTGAGCGCAAAAGAGACGTTCTCAAAAGCAGTCTTCCATGGAAGTAAAGCGTAATTTTGGAAAACGACAGAGCGTTGTTTCCCAGGAGGTCCAGCGGGATTCCCATCTAAAAAGATGTTGCCGTGCGAAGGGGTTTCGAGGCCTGCCAGAAGGTCGAGCAAGGTAGATTTCCCGCAGCCGCTAGGGCCGACAATGACTACAAACTCACCCGCCTGAATATCAAGATTGAGCCCGCGCAGGACTTCTACTGTTTCGGTAGGCGCGTTCGAGCGTGGGAAGCTTTTACTGAGCTGACGTAGGCAAAGTTTAGAGATGGGAGCAGCTGAGAGAGACATTTTATTACCGATTGGATTCGTTTAATATTAAATCAACGTGACAAATTAGTAATTTTATATAACAACGAATGAGTCAAGTTTTTTATATCGTAACAATTTTGAGGAGCTGTTATGCGATATCCAAACCTCTCACGGCGTTTTGTGCTGGGCGCGGGGGCTGTCGCCGGTTTGAAGTGGGCGCGTCACAGGGCTCATGCCGCACAACCATTAAAGAGTGATCCTGCTATAGCTGGGGTAATACGGTACCAGGGATGGGCAGGAACGGTTTTGTTCCCTGAACTAGCGGAGGCGCTGGGATATATGGCGCCATTACGTCTTCAATGGGTTGGCAATGTGAGTAGTGGCCCGCAAGATTTACAGGCGGCCATCACAGGCAATACGGAATTTGCCAGTGCTTTTAACGGGGCCATCATGAAGATGGTGGGCGTAGGAGCGCCTTTTAAAGCAGTTTTTTCGTATGAAGGTACAAATGATAAGGAATGCTCAGGGCTTTTGGTGCGTGATCATTCACCCATTCATACGGCGCGCGATTTAATAGGGCGTTCCATAGGTATGAATACGTTACGGGGAAGTTCCGAATGTTTTGTAGATCAATATTTACAAGTCAAGGGCCTCAGCAAGGAAGAACGTGATCAGATTACTATCGTTGCGGTGCCTTCCTCTCTGGGAGAGGCAGCGCTTCGTCATGGGCGTGTGGATGCGTTGGTGGCATCAACCTTTTTTCGTGATGAAACTCTAAGCTGTGGAGGTATTCGCGAAATTGTGCGCGATGTTGATTTATATGGGATCTGCAATGAGGATAGTGTCATTCTAAGAAACAGCTATATGCAGGAATACCCACAAGAAGCGGCGCACTTTGTGCAGGCCTCTACACGGGCGATTGTTTGGTGCCAGCAAGCGCCTGTGGCTGAGGTGGTCAAGCTTATGACGTCGATCATTCACCAGCGCCGGCGTGGAGAAAGTACATTGCCAGTACATTATTGGTCAGCGTGCAGTGTTGCAACGCGTGGTGGTGTTTTGTCAGGTGAGGATTTCAAGCGTTTTCAGCCGTGGTATGCCGCACGAGGAGATATGGCGACTGCGTCGCTGTCTCCTTCTATCGTTTTTACGAACAGGTTAAACCCGTATCATTTATAGAGGATTATAAGAGAATTTGCTCCTGGGTAAGCGGGTGTTTTTATGGTATGGGTCGCGCCTAGCCTAAAAGGGATAGTTTTTACTACTCGCAATATTGTTGTAGGGGATCGATATTATGGAAACAGTGCCAATTGTGATGTCGTTTAGTAAAAATTATGTACTTCCTGCTTTGGTAACAATTAAATCTTTAATACAAAATGTCTCCGATGTATCGCGAATTGAAATATTTATTTTACATAATGATTTTGACCATCATCTTGTATCGTTCATTGAAAAATATGTTCTGAAACATAATTGTGGAATTTCATTGATTAACTTCTCTAAAGCTTTAGATGGAATTTCTCATAAAGAACATAAATATCCAGAAATTTTCTATACTGTTTTTATCCCAAAATATTTTTCTGTTTATAAGAAGGTTATTGCGATCGATAGTGATGTTTTGGTTTTAGATGATGTTCTAAAACTTATTGATAATTTCCCCTCTGAGAAGAAAATGGGGGGTGTTCATTGTTTTTTCCGAAATAATGAACGGTATGGAGATATGCATAATTTTAGGGCATATGCTCGAAATGTAGTCGGCATTAAAAATCCTAAGAATATGTTTAATAGTGGCCTTATGGTCTTCAATAATGAAAAAATATCACGTGAAGAGGCAGATCTTTGTATCGATCTTCTTCCTAAAAAATGGGATTCTCATGATGAGTCCATTTTGAATTTTGTGTTTCAGCATGACTTGCACTTCTTTTCTATACGCTGGAACTTTCAAATGGAATTTTTTAACGCCCAGGGAGAAGATTTCTTCTCAGAAATACGGGAAGACTTTACGAAAAGTAAGGATGACATAGCGATATGTCATTTTATTGGCCCCTCGAAACCATGGATGAATGGGAACGTTCTTGAGAAGGGAAACCCTTATTTAGAGCGGTATAAGCACGCTTATATGAGTGTTCGAGAGGAGGTTATAGAGATACTTCCACAGATTTTTTGTGGAAGTATGTGGTCAGTAATGGAACGTATGTGATAGAAGAGCGGCTGTTAGAAGAATCTCGTGCGATATGAGTTTACAACACCTGTTTTTGTGTTACTTGTAGAGCAGTATATATTACATTTTGGGATGGATTACTATGGAAGCTATTAAACTGCAGCGTCTGTGGATTATGGACTGGTTCGGCCATCTTATTGAACAACCGACAGAAGATGGGGCTCTGGTCCGTACTTATTTTACTCCAGGTAACTATCCAGATACGTTTATTTTGGCTGCATGGCCTCTGAAGCCGCCTGCTCGTGTGATGTTCCGTCATGCGGCATCTGTGGCTCAGAACCTGCCAGATGCTCAATTCGTTGAGGCTGGCGACCATGTTGTAGCCCTGCAAGATCAGGATAATGGAAACTATCTTTCCATTAACCCACGTAGCCGGGATACGCATTGGAATGCAGAGCACCTCAATGATTGGGAACGCTTTATTCCTGTGCCCAAGGAAGCCATGGATGGTTTGAGCGTGTTGCAAGACCATAGTTATGGCAAGGTTGAGATGAATGGGCATTCAGCACCAGCGCTTGTATGGCCGTCTGTTGCTGAGAATGTTGGTAATTTTGCGTGGATCGGAGGGTTTGCCTTCTCTATCACGCGTAACTTACAAAATCTTATCCGCATCGGCAGTGCCCCAGCTGGGAAAGCTGTTGAGGTGGCGCTTGTCAGTAACCAGGGCGATTCAGCGAAGTTGTCTGTTGTACGTAGCGCAAAAGCACTTTAAGATTTAAGAGCAATACCCCTATTGAAAGATAGGGGTATATTATTATTTGCTGAAAAATTAGGGTTTTTCCATGTCTAGGAGTATATACCCGTCTTCTGGTGAGCCGGTGTGGTTCCTAGATTGTTTTGGGCATGTCTTGTGTTATACGCCTCATAAACAAGCTCTAGCTCGCTTGCCGTTTCAGGGGATGTTGTTTAGTGGGTGTGTCATGGCGCCTTATCCTTTGCCGGAAAGGTTTACTCCGCAATGGTACAACATATTTGGAGATGTTGTAAAAAGCCCTGAATATGAAATAAGGAACGAGGGGGAGAATTTAGTCTCTCTTTATCGGCCTGATTTAAATGCTTATGTAAGTATTAATCCGGCACGTAACAATACATCTTTTTCCGATGGTTGTTATGATTGGGAGAAGTTTTGCCCATTGCCCTATGATGTCTTCATGGGTTTTCTATACCTGACTCATCCAAATGCAAGTGAGGTGAGGTTAGAAGAAACAGGTGAAAGACTTCCTCGATTGTGGTTCCCTCTACCAAGTAATGATAAATTATTTATTGCTGATTTCGGCCGTCGTCGCATAACGATCCGGGACAATCTAGAGGCTTTTGCCAAGGTTGGACGTTTGCAAGAAGGTGAGACCGTTTCTGTGAGGTTTAATGGATATATGCCTGGGAGGGTATATGATCTCACAGTGAAACGATTAGGGGAATTTACTTTTTAAGGAAGTTAATAATGTTCATTTCATGCTTTAATACATACTTAGTTTGTCAGAATGGTAAAATTGGGCATAAATTTCTTTGCGCATATTATGATGATGCCTCTTCTGTGGCGACAGAAGATGATCTCAAACAAGCGGGTTTTGAGATCCGCCATTTAGAGAAATCACGTCTTGCTTTTTTCAAAGTTGATGAAGGCTATTTGGCGGTACATCCTGATTTATCGACGACATTCTATCATGGGGTAGGGCGTCGTGAGATATTTCGCAAAATTGATCCATCTATTTTGCCTCCACCGATCCCTGTCATGAAATTGCGCAATCGTATTTCTAAAAACATTCATCAATATGGTGTTTTTCCTAGTAATCCGGGTCAATATCCAGAAATATTTGAGGAAAATAGGCAAAAGATAACGGCCATTAATCCAAATTATAATTTCTATTTTTGGTCCGAGGGTGGGAAACATAGTGTTAGAGAGTTTATTTTAAACACCTATGGTGAAGAAATTTTAAAATATTATGATTCGATCAATAAGGAATATCCAAGCGCGAGGGCAGATTTATTCAGGTTGCTTTGTATTTATGCGTTAGGTGGGGTTTATTTTGATTTAAAAACGACATGTTCGTATCCATTAGATCAAGTTATTCGACCAGACGATAAGTACCTTGTTTCCTTTTGGTATTATGGGATGCAAACACACGAGGAGGTGCAGCATATTACCTATGGGGAATATGAGAATTATTGCATTATATGTGCGGCAGGGCATCCGATAATACGGCATGCAATACAGCAGGCATTGTGTAATATTAGGGTTTATGATGAAGAGATTGGCGGTGTAGGCTTCTATGGGACCCTGCGTCTGGCCGGACCTTTAATGTATTCAATGATAATTTACGTTTATCGGCCACAATATAAGGACATAATCAGGCAAATCCATACATACTCTAATGGAATAGAGTATACGATATTTTCTGATGATGCTGTGCATCGAAAACATTATGGCGGAAGAAAACATTATTCAGATATAGAGGCACCATTAGTTTATCGTGATGCATTTAAGGAAATAACGAGAGAGTAAAATATAAAAAAATGATCTTATCTTGTTTTCTTTTATGAAGTGAGGACCACTGCAAGATAATTTTATATAAATTTGCGTGTTTTATCGTGCAAATTTGTTGATTATGGCTAAGTTAGTAACCGCCTGAGATGGATTAAGGTGGTATATTATATGGGGCGTAAACAATATTTCTATGGTGCTGGTCTCCTCGCAGCGCTTGTAAGTTGGTGTGGTGTTGGGACGTCGCATGCCTTGGCGGAAGAGCGTATTGTCTCATCCACGTGTTATGATCCTCAGATTCAGACGTCACACTGCCAATTAGTGGAAGATGTTGAGCATCGTACCTTTAATTGGTTCTGGGATAATGCGAATCCTCAAAACGGTCTTGTGCCAGACCGCGCTCCTTTGCCAAATGGTGCGTCCAGTATCGCCAGTGTTGGTTTTGCTTTAACGGCTTATGGGATTGGCGTTGAGCGTCATTATATTACGCGAGAGCAAGCCGCAGAACGCACGTTATTAACGCTTAAATTTCTTTTGGCACTGCCTCAAAATGACCACGTGATGGGATCGGCTGGCTATCACGGCTTTTTCTATCATTTCCTTGATCCACATACAGGATTACGTGCCGCTGAGTGGTCTGAACTGTCGAGTGTTGATACAGCGCTTTTGATGAGTGGTGTGTTATTTTCTCAGTCCTATTTTGATCATTCCGATGCGACTGAAGAGGCTATCCGACAAACGGCAGATAAGCTTTACAAACGTGTTGATTGGACATGGATGAGGGGGAATAAGGGCCCCTGGCTGAGTATGGGATGGACGCCGCCGAACACATTCCTTTCAGCAGAATGGAAAGGTTATAATGAGGGGCTGATCATTTATGTTCTAGCTTTAGGGGCACCGCATTATAATTTGCCGGCTGATACCTGGCAAAAATGGACGGCAACTTATGACCATCAGTGGGGAGAATTTCAGGGGCATACATTCCTGAATTTTGCACCTCTTTTTGGGCATCAGTATAGTGAATCGTGGATTGATTTTAGAGGTATTCGCGATAGTTTTAGTCAGAAGCATAATACAGATTATTTTCAAAATAGCCGGTCAGCTGTGTATGCACAGCGTGACTATGCCCATACCAACCCAGGAGGATGGCAGGGCTATGGGAGTGATGTTTGGGGGCTCACAGCCTCCGATGGTCCGGGTGATGTTGTGCAGGATTTTAAGGGAAGTAAACGCCATTATTTAGCTTATAGTGCGCGTGGTGCAGGGCACGATTATGTTTTAGACGATGGGACGATTGCTCCAACAGCGGCCGCAGGTTCTATTGCGTTTGCTCCAGAAATCGTGCTGCCAGCGCTGGAAGAAATGAAAAAGCGCTATGGTGATAAGATTTATGGGAAATATGGCTTTACGGATGCTTTTAATCCATCCTTTCGTACAGGAAATAGTTACTGGGTCGATACGCAGCAGATAGGAATAGATCAGGGGCCTATTTTGCTCATGATGGAAAACTGGCGTAGTGGCCTTGTGTGGAATGTGATGAAGAAAAACCCTTACATCCGTCGTGGATTAACACTTGCAGGGTTTACGGGAGGATGGTTGCAAAAGACATCCTCATCTCAGCCGTAAGGGGTATTGTGGGGGATTTCTCTCAAGGAGTGAGAGAAATCCCTGTTTGTTTTAGGTCATCTAAAATGGGGCGAGGGGCAGAAATCGCACGGCATAGATGTGGGAGAACAACCGTATTGAAGCCTGCTTGATGACTATCAAAGGCACTTGCCCTGACACAATAATCCAATGCAACGCCACATAAGATAAGGCGTCTAATTCCGAGGCCCGTCAGAAGAGCTGTCAGGCCCGTTGGAACGCCATTTTCATCAGCAAAAGCGGAATAGCATTCAGCGTCCGCCATCATCCCTTTGTGAAAAACGTGAGTTATCGCTGTTTGATCAATTTTGGGATGGAGGTTTGCCCCTTGTGAGCCGGCCACACAATGGGGTGGCCATGGGCCACCTTGCGCTGCGAATGACATATGTTGCGCCGGGTGCCAATCTTGGGACGCAATGACGGCACTAAATCCGGCATGACTGAGCTGATTAATCGCTGGAATAATCAGGTCGCCTTCGGGGACAGGAAGGGTCCCCCCAGGGAGAAAGTCATTTTGCATATCAACAACAAGAAGAGCGTCATTCGGGCGAGGGTGGAATAATGTCATAGGAGAGATCCATCCTGTCCGGTCAGCTCACGGCGAATCACTTTCATTGGAACAAGGCCAGCCCCTAGAAGAGCATCATGGAATTGTTCTAACGAAAAATGAGAACCTTGTTGTTTTTGGAGGTCATGGCGTAATTGCAAGATCATCATTTTTCCTAAGGTGTAAGAAAAATAACCGGGATCTGCTGTTCCGCGACGTGCTTCTTTATAGGCGGCAACAGAGGACTGTAAGCAACGATCTTGCATGAGTTCTGTTGCTTCACTGAGGGTCATCCCCTTCATATGCATACCGAAGGAGACAAGAAGGCGGCAATCGCGAAGGAGCGCATCCTGCAATTGCATAAGATGGAGGGCGAGTGAGGCATGGTCATACCCTTGTTCAACCATCATTTGCTCAGAGTAGTGGGCCCAGCCTTCCGTCGTGGTGTAAGAACCACCGCCGCGTCTCACGAGAGACCATCCTGGATGGGACATTAAGAAAAGCCCTTGCACGAAATGACCAGGAAGGGCCTCGTGGATAGTAATGTTGAGAAGTTCCGGCCGGTTAAAATCTTGTAGCGCAAGCTCTTTTTGTGCAGCTGAAAGATGAGGTGAAGGAGGGGTAACATCGTAAAAAGAAGGGAGTTTCTTTGTTTCAAAAGGGCCCGGCCATTCTGTGGCGGCAGAAATAAGAGCTTGCTCAAATTCTGGTGTAATGCGCACGGTAGGGAGTGTTGTTGCTGGTAAAGTGACAATATGATGGGTTATGATAAAATACTGCACATTGCCGAGTTGCTGTTGGACGGTCGGGATTAGCTCTTTTGTAGAAGGATGATCTTTCCTTATCTCCGCGAGAGCATTTTCAGGATGGTGAGGATTAATTTGCTGTGCGACTTGCCAGAATTGTTTCCAGTCCTGTTCACGCTGTGCTTCCCCACGGGCAAGAATATCTTCGGGAGAAAGGTCAATCATATCCGCTTGTAAAAGTTGGATCATGCGAGCCCGGCCAAGGGCAAAACTTCCCTCCGTGTGAATATGATTGACGAATGATTGATAATGTTTAAGGGCCTCAAGAGCGTTTTGTAATTGTTGGTGAAATTGCTGTTGAAGGGCAGGGTCTTTTACATCAACAAAAGCTTGTGGCAGGTCGTTTTGGAAAAAGGATAACGCGCCCTCTAGGTCTTCTTTCGCGATTTCGACATAGATAGAGGGTACTTGTGTCAGACGTGCAGAGGCCATCTGAAGAAATAACGGGGTGAGTGATAAACGTGAGATTGCTGCTTTTAGGCGCTCTGATGCCGGCGCGTAATCGCGGCACGTGAGACCGTAAAGCCCATTTGTGATGATTGATAGTGCATAATCAGGTTGATGGCGATCAGGCTGTATCTCATTGAGAGACAGAAGTTCTCCTTTTAACGTTGCGAGGAGAATATCGCGATCATTCTGTTCACGTTGCGGCGCTTTTGAAAGATCCAGGTTTGTGAGAGCTGTTTGCTCTTGCACAAGCCGAGAATGGCGTCGTTTTTGCGCGGTATCAGAAAGGTCAGGGAGACGGCTATCCCCATTATGAACCCCGTTTAGTGTGGCAGAAACGGGGTCTTCAAGCCATTCGGCTGTATAATGGAATTGCTCTAAAGCATGTAGAGAGGCTGCTTGAGGGTCAGGTTGCAAGGGAAGGGCCCATGCGGAGAATGACGATGAAAGCAGCAAAGCTGCCAGGGAATAGCCAAAGCGAAGAGAAGGGCGAAGCATACTATAATTCCCTGATAGCGGAGGAAGATGATTCTATTTGGTCACTATATTCTCAGCGATGCGGGTCACGAGAAGCTGGTTAATGCGAAAACCTTCGACATCGACCACTTCGAAACGAAACCCAGCGGCTTCTACACGGTCGGCTTTACGAGCCATACGACGGAGGCGATGCATAACGAACCCACCGACCGTATCAAATTGTTGTCCATCCTCGAAAAGCGGAATATGTAATTCACGGATTACATCGCCAATAGGAGCCGCTCCATCAATGAGCCAGGAATGGTCATCACGGCGAACGATAGCCTGTTCCTCAAAGGGATTGGCGAGCCCATCCATGAGAGCACCCATAATATCCTTGAAGGTAATGAGGCCGACAACAAGTCCATATTCGTTGATAATAAGGGCAAACCCGGCCCCGTGCGTATCGAACTGAGCGAGTGTCTCCCACAGATTTAATGTGTCTGGGAGGGAGAGTACATCACGTCGCATCCGGAAGATTGGATTACGGACCGGAGCAGGTTGGCTTGTCAGTACAGCAGGTTCGTCCACGACAGCGACAAGTACGTCTTCTGCGCGAATAGAACCAATGACATGATCCAGACCACCATCACAGAGAGGATAGCGTGAATAGGGACGAACGCGTACTTTATCGCGCTGACTTTCCAGGCTTTCATGTGCATCTAAATAGACAATTTCGTCCCGCGGGGTCATGGCAGAAGCTACAGAGCGATTTTGTAGATCCATAACATTTTGGATCATTTGATGTTCTTGTTCTAATAACACGCCGGAGGCCGTTCCAGCGGCGAGCATGGCACGAAGATCCTCTGGGGTGACAGGGTCAACCGTCGCCGTCGCAGGGATGCGGAGGAGCTTTAAAATGGCATCTGCGATATGGGAAAAAATCCAGACAGCAGGGTAGAGGAGTTTTAAGGCAAGAGTTGGAAACCATCCTACCCTAAGGGCGATCTGGTCGGGCGCGTTCATAGCCGTACGTTTTGGGAGCAAATCTGCAAAGAGAACGAACAAGCCTGTGACCAATAAAAAGGCAGCGAGTGACCCGATTTCATCGGCTAATGAGGAGCTGAGCCCTAACGCATGTAAACCGGCGGCAAAAGGCTCACTGAGCATGGCATCGCCAATAACCCCACCCAGCACACCAACAGCGTTGAGGCAGATTTGGATAGTGGTCATGACCTGACCACTATTACGGCGGAGTTTCAGAAAGGCAGCCGCACGTTGGTCGCCTTGCTCTGCGAGGATACGCATCCGCGGCTCGCGTGCGGCAGCGAATGAAATCTCAGAGAGAGAAATGAGAACAGACACACCAATTAAGGCGACTGTTGCAAGAAGCCCAAGAGTGAGCATCAGAAGGGGATGGTGATGGAGCGATAAGAAAGACATGCCTTTTTATCATAGCCTGTTCTGCTTTTTAAAAGCTATCAGATTATGCTTCGTCTAGTTGTGCTAAATGACGCCATTCTTGCTCATTTATGGTACGGATATCGAGCTCTTTTGCTTTTTTTGCTTTAGACCCCGCTTTTTCTCCCAGAATAACGAGAGTGCTTTTGCGTGACACACTATCTGTCACATGAGCGCCTAACCGTTCAGCAATGGCTTTGGCTTCGGAGCGTGACATTGTTGTCAGAGATCCTGTGAAAACAAGGGTTTCTCCTTGAAGAACTTGTTGATCTGTTTGCTCTTCTTGATGTGATTTTTCTGGTAGAATAGTGAGTTGAGAAGCCAGATCATCAAGCGTTTCACGATTATGAGCTTCATTGAAAAACGCGATGATTTCATCAGCAATGGCAGGTCCAATACCCATAATAGTACTGAGGGATGTGTATTCATCCTCATGCCCATTAGCGGCAGAAATCATGGCTGTTTGCCATGTTTCATAAGTTTCGTAATGTCGCGCTAAAAGACGTGCATTCCGTTCCCCAACGCGGCGAATGCCAAGAGCAAAAATAAAACGTGAAAAACTGATGTGACGTCGCTCATTTATGGCGTTGAGCAAATTATCAACGGATTGACGGCCCCAGCCTTCAAGGGACAGCAAAGTCCTTTCATGGTGGTTGAGGCGGAAGATATCACCTGGTTGTTTGATAAGACCCAATGCAAAGAAAGAGCGGATGCTGCGCTCACCAAGGCCATCAATATCGAAAGCGGCGCGCGAAACGAAATGAATAAGTCGCTCGACGGTTTGTGCCTTGCATGTGAGGCCTCCCGTACAGCGCCTTACAGCTTCGTCACGAACGCGTTCTGCACGGGAGCCACAAACAGGGCAATGGTCAGGGAATATAAAGCGAGGTGAGCGATCAGGACGCTCTGTATCAATAACGGTTAAAATCTTAGGTATGACATCGCCAGCGCGCTCCACTTTGGCAAGATCACCAACGCGAACATCAAGACGTGCGATTTCATCTTCATTATGGAGAGTGGCTCGTGAAACCAGAACACCTCCAACATTAATAGGCTCTAAATGAGCGACAGGGGTGAGGGCGCCTGTGCGGCCTACCTGAATTTCAATATCGTTGAGGCGGGTGATGGCTTGCTCTGCTGGGAACTTCCAGGCGGTTGCCCAACGCGGAGCACGTCCAACAAAACCAAGACGTTGCTGCAATGCTAGGTCGTCTAATTTAAAAACAATACCATCAATATCGTAATCAAGATCAGGTCGTTCACGGGCTAGGCGGTCCACATAGGCAGGGATATCACTAGCATGGGCAATGCGCTGGGAGAGAGGGTTTACGGTAAACCCCCATTGTTCAAGGATCGCTAACCATTCACTATGAGAGTGTGCCACGGGGGCGGTTGAATATCCCATGCCATAAGCAAAAAGCCCAAGAGGACGGCGGGCGGTAATGGCCGGGTCAAGCTGGCGTAATGAGCCTGCAGCGGCATTACGCGGGTTTGCGAACAGACGTTCTCCACTGCGTTCTTGTTGTTCATTGAGCGCTAAGAAATGAGCTTTGCTCATAAAGACCTCACCGCGAATTTCGATGAGATCTGGAGCGTTAGAGCCAAGCATTTCAGGAACAGATTTTATGGTACGAAGATTGGCTGTAACGTCCTCTCCTTCATTACCATCACCACGCGTTGTGCCACGTGTAAAAACACCATTTTCATAAGTGAGACTGATAGAGAGGCCGTCAATTTTTGGTTCAGCAACAAAGCAGAGTGCATCAGCGGCTCTTGCATCGAGCTCAAGAAAATTACCAATGCGGCTGACAAATTGAGAAAACTCTTCTGCGTTAAAAACATTATTAAGAGACAGCATGGGCGCGCGATGGCGTATTTTCTTGAAAGCTGGATTAGGAGCTGCTCCAACCTTTTCACTGACGCTATGAGGGTGTTTAAGTTCGGGGTGTTTTTTCTCTAAGGTTACGAGCTCAAGGCGTGCAAGATCATATTCTGCGTCAGAGACTTCAGGGTTATCATTCCCATGATAGGCTTCATTCCAACGGGCAATGGTGGCTTCGAGCTGAGCGTGGCGTTCTTTAATACTGGAAGACGTCATGATCCTGTGTGTCCAAGAAGGCTATCAGCAGCGGCGCGTGCGGCATCTGTTATTGTGTCGCCTGCGAGCATACGGGCAATTTCTTCGCGGCGTTCGTCATGGCTGAGAGGTTCAGCAAGGGTATGTGTATGCCCTTCGGAAACACGTTTGGCGATGCGTAATTGATGGTCCCCACGGGCAGCTACTTGTGGACTATGTGTGATCGCGAGAAGCTGAACATCACGCGCGACGCGGTGAAGGCGTTCCCCAATAGCCGATGCCGTGGCACCACCAACGCCTGAATCAACTTCATCAAAGACAAGCGTACTGAGTGATGAACGCCCCGCTAAAACAACCTTCATGGCGAGCATTAGGCGAGAAAGTTCACCACCTGAAGCAACTTTTCCGAGAGGTCCTGGCGGTTGTCCTGGGTTTGCTGCAATGAGAAAAGAAATATGCTCCATGCCGCGACGGTTCCATTGTTCTGGCGGAAGAGGCGTTTGTTCAACAATAAAGCGGGCACGCTCCAACTTCAGGGGCTTTAGTTCCGCCATGATTTTCTTTTCAAGCTGACGCGATGCCTTTTGGCGTGCTTGGGAGAGAAGCGTGGCGCTTTCTTCAAAAGCACGGCGCGCTTGCTGGGCTTTTTGTTCAAGCTCTGCAAGCTCCTCTGTGCCGCGCTCAATCCGCGTAAGACGTTCCTTCAAGTTTGTAAGAAATTGCGGGAGTTCCGTAACCGTAATACGATGTTTGCGGGCTTCTGCACGAAGAGTAAAGAGGCGTTCTTCTGTTTCTTCTAGTAGGCGAGAATCTGGACTTGTATCTGCCGCAAGGCGAGAGAGAAGCGTTTCGGCTTCGGCTAAAGCTTCTTCTGCTTTATCAAGAGCATTAAGGGCTTCTTGGGCTTGTTCTTGATAAGCACGATTGTCATGAATCTCTGTTTGTTGATCAGAGGCTATGGGAGAGGGAAGGAGACGCGATAAGGCACGGCTTGCGGCGCGTAGGGCTTGGGAAGGAACAGTGCTCCGGCGGTCACGCGGTGTGAGTTCGGCAAGGGCTGCTGTAACAGCTTCGCCACGGCGTTCATCATGCTGGAGCTTAATGCGTAACGCGGCAAGTTCTTCTTCTTCACCTTCTTGAGGTGCTAGAGCGGTGAGATCATCAATGGTGTGGCGTAGCCACTCTTCCTCACGCGCGGCATCATCAATTGTTTTGCGAAATTGCAATAACTCACGTCTCGCTGCTTGCCATTCATCCCATCGTTGGGCTGTGTTGTGCCGAAGAGGGTAAGGCACATCAAAATGATCAAGTAAATCAAGATGAGTGCCTTGGTCGGCAAGCCCCATCTGTTCGTGCTGACCTTGAATCTCCACGAGGAGGGAAGCAACACGGCGGAGGACATTAATGCCAAGAGGGTGATCGCAAATATAGGCGCGTGATCGACCGTCTTTTGTTACGACGCGGCGGAGGACAAGTGGCTCCCCCTTCTCGATAGATGAAATATCGAGTTCGTGAAGAAGAGCGTAAACGGGGTGATCTCCAGGAAGTTCAAATACAGCCGTTACGCTACTTTGATCAGCTCCTGCTCGGATAATACGGCTACTCGTGCGTTCGCCGAGGGCTAAGCCAAGACTATCGAGAAGAATAGACTTTCCGGCGCCAGTCTCACCTGTTAGGGCGGTGAGACCAGCATGGAACGGGAGGTCGAGCTTCTCAATCAGAACGACATCGCGGATCGAAAGATGGGTTAGCATACCCTAACTGTCGGTATTATCGGGCGGTCTGTCAAACGGGGAGCGATCCTTTTTTAGGGTATCGGTTAGAAGATATCATTCCAAAGACCAGAAAAGAAATTCCCGACAGGGTTGAGGAATGAGAAGAACCCACCGCGTCGACGTCTTTGTGGCTGCTGTTCGGAATTGTTTCCAGGGAAGGTCATATTATGCGTATTCTTCCCGGAAGGCACATTGGCAGATGTGATCTGACCATGTGCGTTTTCCCCAGGATGAGGAATATCGACTGATGTGACCTTATTCTGGACACTGTTTCCTCCTGGAGGCGGAATATAGACAGTGGCTACTTTATTTCCGTGTGCATCCGTCATTGGAGAGGATGAATCGATGGACGTAAATTTATGGTTCTGTGTTTGAGGTGTTACGGGGTCATTATACTTGTCATGTTTGCGGGATTTTTTATCACGCGGGCGATGTATATCCGGGGTGAGAAGATCATTATATTTTAACTTGTCGTAAGCGTAACGATACCATTTGCTGTCAGGAGCGTTATATCCCAGAACAGCGGCCGCTTGGCGGGCTTCATCCGGCAATCCGAGATCAAGGTTGACCTCAACGAGGCGTTCTAGAGCTTCAGGCACATGGTTGGTTGTTTGGAAGTCCTGCACAACGCGTTGATAACGACCAATAGCGGCCTGATAATCTTTTTCGGCCTGATAGAAACGCCCAACATACATTTCTTTACCAGCTAAATGGTCACGGCAAAGATCAATCTTCAGCTGTGCGTCACGTGCGTAGGACGTTTGGGGGAAGCGCGCTACCACTTCTTGCAAGGCATCCATGGCTTCGATGGTTCCCAGCTGGTCACGAGACACATCGCCAATCTGCTCATAATAGCAGAGGCCACGAAGATAATACGCATAAGCAGCATCCGGGCTTGTCGGATGGAGCTGCAGATACCGTTCTAATTGCTGAACTGAGAGAGCGTATTCACCCTGTAGGTAATAAGCATATCCCTCCATCAGTTCAGCATTACCTGTATAGCCTGAGTAAGGATAGTTTTGTTGTAGAAGTTCAAACTCTCCACTTGCCACTTTATAATGGCCGCCATGAAGAGCATCCACACCGTAATTGTAGATCGTTTCCGCATCGGCCGATTTAGGCGAGGGAAGCTGTACATTATCCGACGAGCAGCTCGTAAGGAGTGCTAGACCGACAAGGGCTAAAGGCCCAAGACGCATTAGGCCGGGGCGGGGAAAGGAAACGCGATGCGTGACAATACTTCTGACCATAACTGCCTTATAGCATGGGAGTTTCGATGCGGAAGGGGAATCATAACGCTTCCGAAGAAAATCTATTTGTTATTTACAGGTACCCGCCTTTTATCCAAGGAAAAGCACCAATTATCTTGTGACGCAAAAAGGGCGCGCAAGAGACGATTATTAAGGGTATGGCCTGTCTTAAAGCCTTCAAAGCGTCCGCGGAGACGATAGCCGCTGCAGTAGAGATCCCCAATAACATCAATCATTTTATGGCGTACAAACTCATCTTGAACATGCAGTCCGTCTGGGTTGAGCACGTGATCTCCATCAACGACCACAACATTTTTAAGCGACCCCCCCATTCCCATTCCTTGCGCTTTGAGGGCTGCGATGTCGCCATAGTTTACGAAGGTGCGGCAAAAAGCAATTCTTTCAAGGAAGTGAGAACGATCTAATGTTGTTTGATAATGTTGCTTTCCAATAACGGGGGCGGGAAAATCAATCGTTACCGAGAGCTTAAGGTTTGAACCTTTGGTTGGGATCAGTCGCGCAAAAGCTCCGTCTGGGGTGGTGACTTCAACAGGGCGGCAAATATCGATTTGGCGACGAGATTTGTTCTGTTTAACGATGCCTGCACACTCAATGAGAAAGGCATAATCACTGGCGCAGCCATCCAGGATCGGGAATTCAGGTCCCTCAACTTGAATGATAACATTATCGATTTCCATGGCATGGAGGGCGGCCATGAGATGTTCAATCGTCGAAATTGTATAAGAAGGGGGGTGTTCCGGTGGTGCAATAACCGTCGAAAGGTGACTACTGACAACACTTTCAGGCGATAGGCGGAATGGAGGGGCTTCTGGAATGTCTTTACGTTGCAGGAGGATACCACTTCCGACATCGGCGGGAAGGAGTGTCAAACGAGCATCAACTCCCAAATGCAAACCGACACCACGGCAATAAATAGGCTTTTTTAGCGTTTGCTGCGCGTGTCCTCGGTGACTCGAATCAACCTTTGACGCTGATGTATGAGAGAGTGTGTGCGATGTCGTATGAGACGAGCTGTCAGACATAACCCTTCTAACAATCCAATCTTTCGGGACGAGACGTTATGCCTAAGGTCTTAAGGGCTCGTCAATAAGGCTCAAAAGAGCATGTTAGTGCACAAGAGTGAACCAACATACCTTCTACGGAGGAGTAACTTCTGAGAAGATCAGAAGTTACTCCACGTCTTCTATTGTTGTGGGCGGCGTAAATATGCCGGAATATCAAGATGCGCACTTTCCTGCTCTGGCGCGTCATGGGGACGACCGCGCTCTGATGTTGCAGGGCGGCCAGGTGCTGCAGGAGAGGCGTTATTTTTTGGATCCAAGGATGGCGGGTTACGCTCGCCTCGCTCCTCTGAGGGAGGGGTTGGACGTGAGCGGAAGAACCGGCTGAACAAACCGCCACCATTGTTATGGGATTCTTCAGTCTGTTGTTTAGGTTCTTCGGAAGATGTTTGGCGCGAGGCTGCTGCTGGCTGATAAGCAGGTGAACTATCCAAAGCATAGTTTGGATGACGCACAGGTGGCGATTGAGGCTCTGAATTGTCCACAGAGGCAGCAGCCTGAGATGGTGATTCCTTGGCAGGCTGTTCGGCTGACTTAGCAGCCTCTACAGGAGTGGAGGCCGGTGCTATATTCTGTTCATTCTTGGGTGATGAAGCAGCAGCGTGTGATGGCTCTGGAACTTTAACAGATTCGTCGTCTTTGGTTGATGCTAGCTCGTGCTGTGGGGGCAGCGTATTAATCCCTGTCGCGACCACAGAGACTTGTACTCCACCTGTCATATCTTCTCTTACCAGGAGCCCACCGATAATTTCCGCATCCTCGTGAGCTTCTTCTCTGATACGCTCCATAACATTGGTATAATCATGAAGACCTAGATCAGGCCCACCCGTCACATTGATGAGGAGACCGCGTGCTCCACGAATAGATGTCTCTTCAAGTAATGGGTTTGAGATGGCGCGTTCTGCTGCAATGGTGGCCCATTCTTGACCATCAATCTCAGCATTGGCTGTGCCCGTGCCCATCATGGCTTTACCCATTTCACCCATAACCGTTTTAACATCGGCGAAGTCAAGGTTAATGAGACCTGGTACAACCATCAGATCCGTAATGCTCCGCACACCACCATAGAGCACATCATCGGCCATTTTGAAGGCTTCAATTAGTGTCGTTGTCTGTGTAGCGCAGCTGAAAAGATTCTGGTTAGGAATAACAATCAGCGTATCAACATATTTTTGTAGCTCTGCAATCCCTGCGTCCGCGGCACGGCAGCGACGAACCCCTTCAAATTGGAAAGGCTTGGAAACGACACCAATGGTGAGGGCCCCATTTTCCCGTGCGATACGTGCCATAACAGGGGCGGCACCTGTGCCCGTGCCACCTCCCATTCCAGCGGTTACAAAAACAAGGTCAACACCATTGAGGTGATGACGGATTTCTTCTTCAACTTCTTCAGCAGACTGGCGTCCGACTTCTGGCTTTGCTCCAGCGCCCAGGCCACGTGTTAAACTTGGGCCAAGTTGAAGGCGTGTTGGAGCTTTTGAATTACTAAGTTGTTGAGCATCTGTATTAGCAACGATGAATTCTACACTTTTTAAGTCTGTAGTAATCATATTATCGACAGCATTACCACCGCCACCACCAACGCCTATGACGGTAATACGCGGCGGGCTGACTGCGCTTACGCCAGGGGTCGTTGGGGTAAGATTCAGTGCCATAACAGATCAGCTCCAAGCGGGCAGAAAAAATGTGGGAAATAGATAACGTTTCTTTGAACGACTATACATGCTTACGGATGAGATGCACAAGGCGTTTCATGAGCCCAGAAGGGGGCTGTTTTTCTTCTGCGAGGCAAAAAGCATCATCTGCCCCACACGCCCATGCTAATAAACCGGAAGCTGTTGAAAAACCAGCAGAGATAGATGAACTTTCAGGGAGTCCTTGAATGTTATAGGGTTGCCCCATACGGACTTGGCGCCCGAAGATTCTCGCGGCAACAGGGCCGAGGCCGCTGATGAGGGATGCCCCACCAGTAAGCACGACGCGCCCATCGGCTAATTGCCCAAGACCAGCATTATCGAGGTGATGTCGGGTCATTTCGAGCGTTTCTTCAATACGTGGTGCGATGATAGAAACCAAGCGAGCCCGAGAAATGCGTTCCGTGCTTCGACCATGCGCAATGGGCAGACGGATAATATGATGTTCGTCCTCGGCAATAAGTTGTGTAGCTCCGTGCATTGTTTTGAGCCATTCTGCAACGTCTGTATGTACGGATAAGGCCGAGGCGATGTCGCGGGTGATGTGATAGCCACCAATACGGAGTTGAGCCGTATGAAGGAGGCGTCCGTGAGAAAAAACCGCGAGAGAGGTTGTTCCCGCACCCATTTCAACGACTGTAACGCCCAAATCACGCTCATCATGGTCTAAAACAGAGAGACCAGAAGCAAAAGGGCTGGATACGAGGCCTGCCAAGCGTAATTCAGCACGTTGCAACACAGTACTGAGGGTGCGTAACGCGCTGGTATTGGCATCAATGAGATGAAATTTTCCCAGAAGATAATTACATTGGTGCCCGCATGGATCAGGAACAGCAGGGGTTTCGTCTACATTAAATCCCAAAGGAAGGGTGTGGACGATGCTGCGTGTTTCATAAAAAGCCTGGCGCCGGGCATTCTCGAGAAGCATTTTAACATCTTTTGTGACAACCTCGCGCCCTCCAGGGGTCATGGCCGTGTCGATATGGTAGCTCTGAGGATTGCCACACGATAAATTGACGATGACTTCATCTATACGGCGTCGGGCCTGTTTTTCAGCGTCTCCAACGGCCGCTCGGATGACGGCTTCAACGCGGCTCGTATCAACAATAGCGCCTGAGGTAATACCTTCAGAACGTCTCCATCCCCAGCCAATAACCTGTAAACGACCGTTGCCTGTCCCTCGACCGATGAGGCAGGTTGTTTTGGTGGATCCAATATCCAACACGGCACGAATGCCTGGGCGCCAATGAAAGCCCGGGCGTTCTTCTGTTGGGAGGAGAGGGAGGACAGCCCGTTTCGCCGCATCATCTGTCGCCGGGAGGTGCGAAGAAGGTGAAGAGGGAGGAGACGTCATCATTTGTGTCATGGTGAGCCAGGCTGTGCAGGAGGTGGAGGGGATGGATCACTTTCTATCGTAAGTGGGTGAATGACCATGCGATCTGAAAGGCGCATATCAATCGATTTAAGAGGGCGTTCGAGTAAATGCATTTGTGTCTGATAGTCGCTCAGTCGTTTAAAACTTGCTTGTTCTGCGCCTTCCGGGAGAAGGATGATCGTACCATTATTGAGAAGAAGATTCCACCGCCTCTGTCCAATGCGAACAAGAGCAACGGTCCGATTACGAATATCTGGATAATGCGCCAGTAAATCAAGAGTGGCGGCAGCTTCTGTATTGGCACCTTGCCCAACGACAAGCGGAAGTTTACGAAAAACCTCTTTATCCTGTGCTGTAACAGTTTGTTCTGAAACAGGGTCTCCTTTATCATTGATCAGTATAAAGTGACCTTGTGTTTGCCAAATAGCGATCGGTACACGTTCAACAAGTGTAACAACAATCGTATCGGGCAAGTGACGTTCAACGGTTGAATGTTCTACGAAGGGCAAAGCATCAATGCGTTGGCGGGCCTGCTCTACAGAGAAGCCAAAAATATTATTATTCTCGTTCGTGCCGAGTTGAGCTCGAATTTCATCTTCCTCGGTCAGTTGGCGTCCTCGAATGATGATATGTTTGATCTGCAAGGGGTCCATAGCCGCTAGACGGGTACGTATTCCCGTCATGGTGCTATCGGACACCATACTGAAGGAAAGCCAACCACCGCCCCCAAGAAGAATGATGACAAAGAGAAGAATGCCGACACGACGCAGCAACCCTTTCTGCCGTAGCCAGAAAAGAGAAGCACGCGATGGGCGATCATCATACATATGGGAAGGGCGGGGCTCAGGTTTCATAGCCAGTTTATGGACTGTCCTTTAGAAATGGCTGAACAGGGTAGGGTTGGTCATGAAGAGCATCTTCTACCATCCAGTGGCAGAGAGTTGGATAGTCCATGCCACGCCAGGCCGCTTGCTCCGGAAGGAGAGACGTTGGGGTCATCCCAGGTTGTGTGTTCACCTCAAGGATGATGAGTCTATGACGGTGCTCGTCATAGCGAAAATCTGTACGGCTTGCTCCGCGGCACCCTAATGCTTGATGCGCTTGGGAAGCAAGCATGAGAGCTTGCTGAGTGATAGCGTCTGGTAAAGGAGCAGGAATGAGATGACGGGAACCCCCAGCATTATATTTTGCTTCGAAGTCGTAAAAACCTTCTGCTTCCTGGGGGAGAATTTCCGTTACGGCGAGTGGGGTATCATTGAGAACCGCGACGGTTAATTCGCGCCCGGGGATAAAATCTTCTGCCAAAATACGGTCTCCGAAAGACCAATTTTCAGCAATGGCCTGGCGACGGTTGTCACCAGGGCGCACAATATGCACCCCAACGGAAGAGCCTTCGGCGACAGGCTTTACAACATAAGGACGTGGCAGTGGATCAGCTTCGTAAAGCTGCGTGGGGCTAATAACGCAGCCTTTTGCGATGGGCAGTCCCGCTGCTTCTAGCGCAACGCGTGTTGCTGCTTTATCCATTGCGATAGCAGAAGCCAGGACACCTGAATGCGTATAGCGAAGCGACAGCCAGTCAAGGACGCCTTGGATCCGCCCATCTTCTCCCCCAGGACCATGAAGAGCGTTAAAAACGACATTAGGCGCGAGGTGGCGTAATGCGGTTATAGTGGCAGCAATATCAGGGCCGACATCAATGGCATGGGCGTCATAACCTTTGGCTTTGAGGGCTGTTAAGGCAGCTCCTCCGCTGGAAAGGCTGACAGGGCGCTCACTGGATGTCCCTCCCATAAGGACGGCAATGCGCGGCGATGATTGTGCAGGGTCGTGCGATAGAGTGTCCATTAGGCGCCCATATTTGTATTAGAAAAAGCAATGTGTTGATTAGGGAGAAAACGACCAAGCCGTTTAATTTCCCATTGGAGCATCACGCCACTATTATCCAACACGCGTTGTTTAACTATTTCGCCAAGATGTTCAAGTTCATAACTGCTTGCTTGGCCAGTATTCAGCATGAAATTACAGTGTTTTTCACTTATTTGGGCGTCACCAAAACGTAAGCCACGGCATCCTGCTTGATCAATAAGCGCCCAGGCCTTGTGCTCTTCAGGGTTACGAAAGGTTGAGCCTCCTGTGCGCGTGCGCAAAGGTTGGCTTTCTTCACGGGAGGCACGAATATGCGCAAGGCGTTCTTTAATCAGCGAGGGATCGTCTGGTGTGCCACGGAGCCGAGCACGTATGACAATCGCTCCTTGTGGAAGGGAACTATGGCGGTAAGACATGTTTAAATCGGCTGCTGGAAGACGTTTTTCCTGTCCATCCAACGTCAAAATATCAACCCAATCAAGAATATTGCGCATCTCACCGCCATAAGCGCCAGCATTCATTGCAATAGCGCCCCCGATAGATCCGGGGATGCCGACCAAAAACTCCATCTGCGCCAGCCCGTAGAGGGCTGCTTGTTCTGCAACTGTTACATCGAGAGCAGCCGCGCCGACAATGAGACCATGGTCGCCATCACGCGTAATATCGGCAAAGCCACCGGCAAGGCGAATAACAGCGCCTTCAAGCCCTCCATCACGAATAATGATGTTAGAACACGCCCCGAGGACTGTCAGGGGCATCGTAGAGGGACGTTGATGCAGGAACGAACGGAGGTCATCGACGTTTTTGGGAACGAACAACCAATCAGCGTTCCCTCCAGTACGAAACCATGTGCGTGCGCCTAGGGGAGCATCTTCCTTTAGCCGTCCTTGTAGACCGGAAAAGAGTGTGGAATGCGTCATTGCGCTGGCGCTCCATTTTTAGGGGTAAGAGCTTCTAGCTGTGCAGGAAGCGCCCGAGCCCAGTGCGTGATGGAGCCAGCGCCCAAGCACAAAACATAATCACCAGGCTGAGCAATCTCGGCAATCAATTCAGGCAGTGCGTCAGGTGTTGGGAGTGGAAGCGCATGGCGGTGTCCGCGTTCTTGCAACCCACGAACCAAGCTGTCACGGTCAGCTCCTTCGATAGGCGCTTCACCGGCAGCGTAAACATCGGAGACAATGACGGTATCTGCATCATTCATACTGGTGCAAAAATCATTAAAGAGCGCGTGCAGACGAGAATAACGATGTGGCTGAATGACAGCGATGATGTGACGAGCCCCAGCTTGTCGTGCAGCGTTTAAGACGGCAGAAATTTCAACAGGGTGATGGCCGTAATCATCAATAATTTTGACGTCTTTCCATGTGCCTGTCAGAGTAAAACGGCGCTGAACACCACGGAAGCCAAGTAAAGCGGCGGCAATGACTTCATCAGTGATTTCCATTTCCACAGCGACAGCAATAGCAGCAAGCGCGTTCAGTACATTATGATGGCCAAACATGGGGAGACGGAAAGGGCCGGCCCGACGCTGTGTTTCTTTGGCGCGATTCGTCACAACAACGTCAAATTGAGCGCCATGTTCATTCATCACGATATTGTCAGCGCGAACATCCGCCTGAGGGCTTAGACCATATGTGACAAGACGGTGGTCGGAAAGCTGCGGGATCATTTGTTGTACGCGTGGATGATCGACGCAGAGTACGGCGAACCCATAAAAGGGAATATTGGATACAAATTGCCGATAACCGGCTTCCATGGCTTCTTCAGACCCCCAGTGATCAAGATGCTCGGGGTCCATATTGGTAACAATGGCGATGACAGAGGGAAGCCGTAGGAAAGAGCCGTCGCTTTCATCCGCTTCGACCACCATCCAATCACCTGATCCCATACGGGTATTGGTGCCGTAAGCCTCAATAATCCCGCCATTAATAACCGTTGGGTCAAGCTTTGCTTGTTCTAATACGCAGGCGACAAGGCTTGTGGTTGTGGTTTTTCCGTGTGTGCCTCCAACGGCGACAGCCCAACGTAGCCGCATAAGCTCGGCTAACATTTCAGCGCGACGCACAACAGGGATTAGGCGTGCACGAGCAGCCATAACTTCAGGATTATCGCGTTTAACGGCTGTGGAAACCACGACGACGCGGGCATCACCAACATTGGCGGCATCGTGGCCAATATGTACGGTGATACCAGCCTGCCGTAAACGCGTTACATTAGCGCTTTCTGCGACATCAGATCCCTGAACCTTATAGCCAAGCATATGAAGGACTTCAGCAATACCGGACATGCCGATCCCGCCAATACCAACAAAATGAATGAGGCCCAGATTAAGGGGAAGAGAGCGCATAGTAATAAAACTCCGGAAGGAAATTAACGAGGGTAGGAGAGGAAATGGGGTCAATCATTAAGAACGAGCGACAGATTCAACCACATCAGCAAGTTTTTCAGCCGCATGACACTGTTGTAGCTGCCGTGCGGCAAGGGCGGCTTGGTGTAAGCGTTCTGGTTGTGAGAAGAGCGTCTCTAGCATTGAAGAGAGACGGCTTGGTGTAAAGTCTGGTTGGCGAATCATCCAGCCAGCGCCAGCTTGTTCGAGAGAGTGTGCATTGGCTCCTTGTTCATCAGAGGCCGCGATAGGAAGCGGAACGAGAAGAGAGGGGCGCCCTGACATAGTAAGTTCTGCCACAGAAGAACCACCGGCACGCCCAATGACGAGGTGTGTCTGCTTTAGAACGTCTGCAACATTGGTAATGAAAGGATGTAAGTCGGCTTCAATACCACTTTGCGCGTAAAGATTTTGTAAAGAGGGGAGATCATGCTCATTGATCTGTTGCGTGACGCGCAACCGTGAGCGAAGGGTAGAAGGAAGGGCTGCGAGTGCTGTGGGGACGACATCACTAAAGACACGGGCACCTAGTGAACCGCCCCAAACCAGCAGGTGAATAGGGGCTCCCGTCTCGGGAGGCGTATAAGGGACATCCGCCAAAGCTTCGATAGGGGGGCGTACGGGCATACCTGTGAGATGAACATTGCTCCCTTCAGGGAGGCGCGCCACGCTCGGGTAAGATGTTGCAATGGCCGAAGCAAAACGCGCGAGAAGGGCGTTTGCTTGCCCTAAAATAGCATTTCCTTCGTGAATGACAGTAGCGGGCCGACGGTTTGCCGGAAGAAGCCGTGTTCCCATAAGGGGCGGAATGGAGGGGTAACCACCAAACCCGACGACAACAGAGGGATTGATAGAACTTAAGAGCGTGCGTGCTTTTAAAATTCCATCAAGAAGACGCAGCCCCCCACGAAGCTTCCCAATAAGGCCTTTCCCCGCAATACCTCCGCCAGGGAGGATATAGTAAGGGTGATCCTTAAAGACGCCTTGTGAAATACGGTTATTGCGAGCGTCCGTCATGAGGACGACAGAGTGACCGCGCTCAATAAGACATGAGGCGAGAGCCTCTGCGGGGAAAAAATGGCCACCAGTGCCACCAGCAGCAATCACGATCGGCGCGGTCATGCGGAAGGGTCCTTATGGGGTGATGTTGGAGAAAAGAGACGGTTTGACATAGGGACCTCACTTTCTTTGGGTTGAGGCGCAAAAAGTCCTGGTTCAACACGATGACGCGTGAGCGCTAAGACCATTCCCATAGTCAAGGCAACAGAAAACGCGGAACTTCCACCATAGGAGATAAAGGGGAGTGTCATACCCTTGGTGGGAATAAGATGCAGCGTAGACCCCATGTTGATGAAGGCTTGAAGGCCAAACCCTGTGATAAGACCAGAGCTGGCAAGAATAATGAAAGGGTCTTTTTCATGGATCAGGCGTCTTAACGTGCATAGGACGAGCATAGCAAAAAGAGCAATGATGAAGCAGCACATTAAAAACCCATATTCTTCTCCGGCGACAGCAAAGACGAAGTCAGCATGAGCATCAGGCAAGAGATCTTTAACGCGTCCTTCACCTGGGCCACGCCCAAGGAGGCCACCATTCCCGAAGGCGCGTAATGATGTATCAATCTGGTAATGATCTCCTACATCGGGGTGTAGGAAGCGCTGCACACGCGAACGCACGTGATTAAAGGTGAGATAAGCGACACCAAACGCGCTGAGCATGGCGAGGACAAGAGCCCCGAAGAAAGCCATGGGCAGGCCATCAACGAAAAGCTGCGTCACAAACACCATGGTGATGACCGATAGCATTCCAATGTCAGGCTGTGCTTGTAACAGAGCGGCGATGACAAGGTAGACGAGACACGCAACAGCTCGTCCAGGGAAGCGCCATTTATTTTTGATGAGGATTGTACCGCGGAGACTGAGAAGCCAGGCGGCGAAAACGGCAAAGAAAGGTTTGAGAAACTCTGATGGCTGAACAGACATCAGCGGAAGGGCGATCCATCGCCGGGCGCCTTTAATCTCCATTCCATGAACAAGCGTCATGAAAGTAGCCCCTAGGGCGATGACCCCACCAAACACGGCCAGCCTTTTAATGCTCCGCACAGAAAGACGTGATGTTATAAGAACAACGGCAGCGGCGATGGACAAAAAGGCAACTTGTTTAAAGATAAACATGTTGCGAGATGCCCCGATACGGTGAGCGACGGCAGGGCTCGCTGCGAGCATGAGGATATAGCCCAATCCGATCAGGATACCGATTCCGGTAAGGGAGACATGGTCGATGCTTCGCCACCACTGAGCGCGCGCCGTCGAGTCCGTGCGTGAAGGGATGGCCATTACGATCTATCCTTCTTGCTCATCAGCAAAGGCGTTGACGAGTTCCTCAAAACGACGACCGCGTTCTTCAAAATTGCGGAATTGATCAAAGCTGGCACAGGCTGGTGACAGAATAATGGTAGAAGACCCTAAATCGTAAGCACGCCTAAAAGCTCGGGGCACAGCTTGTTCTAATGTACTGCAAACCGTGAAGGGAACACGATAGTGGGAGAGGGTTTTGGCCAAAAGCGGGCCATCCTGTCCAATAAGAAGCGTATGGGCGATGCGTGGGAATAGCGACGTCAGGCTTGTGATTCCACCTTCTTTTGCAATCCCTCCTGCGATCCAGATAATTTTGTCATAAGCAGCGAGAGCGTGGGCAGTAGCTTCAGCATTCGTTGCTTTACTGTCGTTAATGCACTGAATGCCGGTGACGGTCGCAATGCGTTGGAGACGGTGCTCTAGCCCTTGGAAGCTACGAATCCCTTCTGCAATGGTAGCATCGTCAAGGCCTAGATGGCGCGCTATTGCCTGGCAGGTCAGGATGTTTTGTGCATTATGACGCCCTGGTAGCATCGGAGCTTCTTCATGGGGGAAGGCTTTGTGCGGCGGGATATAGTGGACAGGAATATGCCGTTCCGTCAGTGAAGCATAGAGCGGTTCTGACCAGGGGGCTTTTTCGCCTAAAAGGGCAAGATCTTCAGAGCCCATATGGTCGAAAACATGCGCTTTTGCTTCAAGATAATGCTCCATGTCTCCATGACGTTCCATATGGTCAGGTGTCAGGTTTAAAATAACGGCCGCTGAAGCATGGAAATGCTGGAGGCGTTCCAGCATGTAAGATGACATTTCAATAACATAGACGCCGTTATCTCCCAGGAGCGGGAGGGCAAGTGCTGCTGTGCCGAGATTACCCCCAGCTGCCGCAGGAATGCCGCCCTGGCTTAGAATATGCGTAAGAAGGGCTGTTGTTGTGGACTTCCCATTTGTTCCGGTAATGGAGACAAAACGCGCCTTTGATCCCGCTTTTCGAACAACCTGCCATAAAAGCTCGGCATCAGAAAGAATAGGAACATGTTGTGAACGTGCCAAAACCGCCACTGGGTGCGGCGTTGGCCGTTGATGCGGGATCCCAGGGGATAGAATTAACGCTTCCGAGGTGCGTAAATCTGTTATGGGAGCAAGTGTAAGATTAGGATGATCTGGCAGGTTCGGGGCTTGATCATCCCAAGCTTGCACAGTTGCTCCCATTTTCAAGAGGGCTTGGACCACAGCGGTACCGTTGCGACCTAAACCGCATACGGCGTAGTGGTGGCCCTCCAGAAGGGTTTCCGGCCAAGAGGAAGAAGGAAGAAGAGCGGTCATCGTATTTTCAATGTGGCAAGCCCACAGAGCCCTAAGATGAAAGCAACGATCCAAAAACGTACGACAATCTTAGGCTCTTGCCATCCCTTTTTTTCGAAGTGATGGTGAAGTGGAGCCATGAGAAAGAGACGCTTCCCGGTGCGTTTAAACCAAAATACTTGCAAGATCACGGATATTGTCTCAGCAACAAATAAACCGCCGACCAAGCACAAAACAAGTTCATGTTTTACGGCAACAGCCATTGCCCCTAAGGCGCCACCTAGGGCGAGGGAGCCTGTATCGCCCATAAAGACATCAGCTGGTGGGGCGTTAAACCAGAGGAAACCAAGACAACCTCCAATAAGTGCAGCACAAAAGATACTCAGCTCTCCTGTACCTGGAACAGGATGGAGCTGGAGGTAATCAGCAAAAATGTGATTGCCCACAAGGTAAGCAATGAGAGCAAACACAAAGGATGCGATGATGACAGGAACGGTAGCAAGTCCATCCAGCCCATCGGTAAGATTAACGGCGTTGCCGAAACCTGTGATGGTAATCATCGCAAAGATTGGAAAAGCATAGCCTAGGGGGAGGACAAAGTTTTTAGCAAAAGGAAAGGCGATGACATTTTTTAATTCGGGCGGTGTGAGGCTTTCCAACCAAATACCGACGATTAATGAAACCGCAAATTCTGTGCCAAGACGAACTTTTTTGGAAACGCCTTTCGTATTACGGCGCGAGAGTTTTAGGTAATCGTCGGCAAACCCTACGGCACCAAAGGAAAGTGTGGTGAGTAAAACAGCCCAAACAAAGCCGTTATGGAGGTCAGCCCATAAGAGTGTCGATACGGTAAGGGCACCGAGAATGAGAACACCTCCCATCGTGGGGGTGCCTGCTTTTTCCAGGATATGACGCTCTGGCCCCAAGGTACGAATAGGCTGTCCTTGGCGTTGGATCCGTTTGAGTTGAGCAATAAAAGGGCGCCCAAATAATAACGAGATAATGAGGGCCGTTAAACAGGCACAACCTGCACGAAATGTCAGGTAATGGAGCAAGTTAAAGAAGCCACCATGGGGCGATGCGTGGGCAGCGATGAGGTCAAAAAGCATCAGAATGAAACCGCAAGCGAATCTTCCTGATTGGAAGAGGGTTGGTTAAGAGCGTCGATAAGGTCACGCATACGGCTGCCAAGACTTCCTTTTACAAGTAAAAGGTCACCGGGACGCAGGGCATTACGCAACAGAGAAGCAAGATGTCGTGAGTCAGGCGCATACCCTCCCTGGAGGTTTGTAGGCAAGGCTTCAAAGAGAATTTTCATATGTGTGCCGCAACAAAATGTGAGCGCATTGCAGGCTACAATCGGGTCACGAAGGGTGCGGTGCTCTTCATCGGCAAACTCACCCAGTTCACGCATGTCCCCCAGCACGGCAATACGACGTGAAGCCGGTATGAGTGCTAGGGTGGCTAATGCGGCGCGCATACTTGGACCGGATGCGTTGTAACTCTCGTCAATAAGGGTGACGTCTCCCGGTAAGGAACGGTGTTCTCCACGGCCCGCTTCAGGGGAGAAATGGGCCAGCGCTTGTGTGGCCGGATAAGGTTCGAGCCCCAAAGAACAAATGACGCCCATAACGAGGGACGCATTAGCAAGAAGATGCGCGCCAGGTGCGTTCAAATGGAGAGAAAATTCTCCACTGGGTGTATGGAGGACACATTGGCTTCCCTCAGCTTGGTAGTGAGGAGACATGATCCGAATGGTCGAGGAGGTGGCTTCGCCCACCTGCCAAAGGCTACATTCAGGTGGCAGTGATTGGATGATCAGATTAAGATGCGGTACATTATCGGGGATAAGCGCGCGACCATGAGGGGACGTCAGAGCGGCGAAGAGGGAGGCTTTTTCAGCCGCAATTGCTTCTAAGCTGCCCATATAGCCTAAATGCGCGCTCCCGACTGATGTAATGAGCGCGATATCGGGTCGAACTTGTTGGGCAAGAGGAGTAATTTCACCAGGATGATTCATCCCGATTTCGCTGAGGCAAAAATCGGCATCACGCGGCAGGCGCGCTAATGTCAGGGGCACGCCCCAGTGATTATTGAAGGAGGCGACAGAAGCATGCACTTTCCCATAAGGCGTGAGAGCCTGCTGGAGCATGTTTTTGGTTGTTGTTTTCCCCACACTTCCAGTGATCGCAATGGCTTTCCCTTTGAAACGCTGACGAGCAAAACGACCCAAGGTTTCAAGAGCGTGCATCGTGTCATGAACGATGAGAAGGCGAGGGTCATCGGTAAGGCCAAGATTCTGTATGGTTTCCTGATCATGAGCTACGACGCAGGCGGCCCCTTTTTCAAGAGCCTGTTTGAGAAAACGATGGCCGTCAGAATTATGACCTTTTAAGGCGATGAAAAGATCATGTGGTTTTAGCTGGCGTGTATCAATGCATATGTTTTCGACGTTAACGTCTTGCTTTAATGCGCCACCTGTAGCTTGGCAAAGCTCAGCACGTGTCCAGAGAGGAAGGGAAGACATTATGAGGCGACCTTTTCAGCGAGAGTACGTGCGATAAGACGGTCATTGAAGGGATGTATATCAGCACCGACAATTTGGCCTGTTTCGTGGCCTTTTCCAGCAATAAGTAAAATATCGCCGGGCTCTAATTGCTTTATGGCGGTTTCGATGGCGGTTTTTCGATCACCTATCTCAAGGGCTGATGGGCATGTGGCACGAATAGCTGCGCGAATAGTGGCTGGATCTTCGAACCGAGGATTATCGTCAGTGATGATAATGTGATCGGCTAGATGTTCGGCAACTTGTCCCATGAGAGGACGTTTCCCGGTATCGCGATTGCCACCTGCACCGAAGACAACATGCAGTTTCCCAGTTGTGTGAGGTCGTAAACTTAAGAGAACATTCTCTAGAGCATCAGGAGTGTGGGCGTAATCGACATAGACGGTGGCATTATTTGGCAAAGTGGCTACGCACTCACAGCGTCCTGGAACACCCTGCAATTGTGAGAGAAGAGAAAGAATGTGGGGGGCTTCTTCCTCATTATCCCAACATAAAGCGGCTGCCATGAGAGCATTATAGACCTGAAACCGTCCCGGGATGGGCAGTGTAATGTCAGGAAGTGCACGACCATGGAGTGCGAGACGAAGCACTTGTCCTTGTGGTGTCGGGTGAACAGAACGCACCGTTAATGTTGATCCTTTTTCACCAACATCACGGAGCACGAGCCCACGTTCAGCAGCGATACGATGGAGGATTTTACAGGTGGCCTCGTCCATATCGCTATTGATCACAATACGTGATCCTGGCGGGATGAGCTCGAGGAAAAGGTGAAGTTTTGCGTCACGATAGGCCTCTATCGTGCGATGGTAATCAAGGTGATCGCGCGTTAGATTGGAGAAGCCTGAAGCTGTGATCTTAACACCATCAAGCCGATGCTGGTGTAGTCCATGTGACGACGCTTCAAGCGCCACATGGGTAACATGATGTGCTTTTAAGGCAGCTAGTGTTTTAGCCAAACTAACAGGGTCAGGCGTTGTGAGTGCCGGAAGAGGTGGTAAAGTGACGGTCGTGCGAAGCCCTAATGTACCAAGGCTTGCAGCGGAATACCCTTTTAACTCCCAAAGTTGCCGTAGAAATTCGACTGTGCTGCTCTTCCCGTTTGTGCCTGTAAGCGCGACGATATGGTCAGGTTGAGGGCCTGCAAGCCAGGCTGCGGCTTGTGCTAAAAAATGAGCTGGTTGTGGAAGGTGTAGAACAGGAACGCAGTGATCACCTTCACGATGTTCTGAAAGAAAGGACGTTTCATTCTCTGATTGTGTCACGATGGCAACGGCGCCGCTGATAATGGCGAGTGGAATAAATTCTGCACCATCGTGGCGTTGTCCACGTAAAGCGACGAATACGCTTCCTTTGTGCACATGGCGACTATCCGCCGTGATATCATGAACGATGGGGTCTTTATCCTCACGTAGATTATGAGGAAGGCCATAGCTGTGTAGTAAGACAGAGAAGCGCATAGCAGTTAATTTCAGTCGGCGTGAGAGGGATGTTTCTTCGTATGATGACGAGGGTTGGCGACGGAAGCCGGCAAAATACCGGCTTCATGACCAGGCCCAAAAGCGTGAGCGCCACGAGGAATGGGGGGAATCAGAGGAATAGCCAACTGTTCCTCAATTTGTGCAGCGCGTGCAGGGTCAGGTGGGAACAAGCCGAGCATAGGCGCTGTGCGTGTCACAATTTTTGAGAATGTTGGTGCGGCAATCCATCCGGCTGTTGTCCATCCATGTGTCTCTGCTGTTGGTTTCGGGGCATCAAGCATGACGTAGAGGGCGTAACGCGGGGCATTAACGGGGAATAACCCAGTAAAGGCCGTGATATTAACGTTCTTGAGGTAGGTGCCGTGTGCACTAATTTTTTCAGCTGTTCCTGTTTTCCCACCAACGAAATAGCCAGGGCTTTCAGCGCGCTTTCCAATTCCCTTTGTCACAACAAGGCGCAAAATACGCCGTAACGTATTGGAAGTTTTCTCTGAAAGCACACGTGGTCCGATGGTATCGGACATGACAACATCATCATTATCATGATTTCGCGCCAGAAGGGTTGGGGTGATTAGGAAGCCACCATTACCTGTAGCGGCTGTCCCGCGCACGATGGCGAGTGGAGGTTCAGCAACACCGTGACCGAAGCCTACTGTCATAACGGTTGTATACCCCCAATTTTTACGGGATGGCACGATAGGACGCCCTGCTTCTGGTAGTTCGATGGGTACACGGTTTAAGAAGCCCATATTTTTGAGCCAGGTATGTTGTCGTTCGGCACCAACAGCGAGAGCGATGTGAGCAGAAGCAGGGTTGGATGAAAAGGCCATCACGGAGGTGAGGGGAAGCCAGGGAGCAAAATGGTCACTTTTTAGATCGGAAATTTTAAAACGTCCTACGTGAATAGGGGCCGTTGAAAAACTATCCCATGGGTGAGCCACCCCGAGCTCCAGAGCCATGGCGGCTGTTTGGAGTTTAAATGTTGATCCTGGTTCATACATCCCTGTGACAGCTCGATTAAAGCGAGCATCAGCGGGAGCGTGGCCGAAATCATTGGCGTCATAATCGGGCAGACTGACCATTGCGAGGATTTCACCTGTATGGACATCCATAAGGATAGCGCATGCTCCGATCGCCCTAAACATTTGTTTTGCAGCATCAAGCTCATCACGGACAGCTGCTTGAACCCGGGCATCAATGGACAAACGTAGTGGTGTATGGTCGCTCGTTAGACGTTGGTTAAAGTAACGTTCAACGCCGGCAATGCCGCGATTATCAATATCAACCCCCCCCATAATCTGAGCAGCGATACGTCCAAGCGGATAGTGTCGGCGTTCTCCCGTTTCGAAGTAAATCCCAGGAATACCAAGGTTATTAATAGCCAGCTCCTGGGTAGGGGAGAGGTTACGCGCAATGTAAACAAATTGTTTTTTTTGACTTAACCGTCGGACAATATCTTGATGATCAAGATTAGGGACGACTTGGCGGAGTTTCGTATAGACATCCTCTGGACTAATAATCTCCATAGGGTTGGCATATACTTGAACAATAGGCAGGGACAGAGCGAGTGGTTGACCATTACGATCTGTAATGGTGGCGCGTTTAATATTGGGGAGCTCGAAGCCACTACCAATGAGTGCATGAGGGTCTGGTTTGGGGATCTCGGGTAACTGCGAGGCAATCTGTCCAGGAAGAGGTGCCATAGGGGCAAGAACAGTTGCAAACAGCGCTTTAAAAGCGACAGCGCCATAAATAAAGAGAAATCCCATCCCGACGTAAACAAGGCGTTGATGGCTACGTTCGAGCCATGGGGTCGGGGGACGGTGAAATCTCTGACGTAAGGCTTCCCATAACCTGGCTTTACGTAGAGAAGGCGTTTGTTTTTTAGAGGCCTGACGAGAAGAGGAAGGGCTGAGGCGTGCAGAAGGTTCAGGCGAATGAGGAAAAGGTGCTTTGTCAGGCATCGTGCCGCCGTCTGTTATACAGTCAAGACATGTTTCTTTTCACAATGACTGTGAGAAGAAACAATGCGTTGGAGTGTCGAAAAAGTTAATCGGTGAGGGGCACAGGTGGAGGCAGCGCACCATCGGCAGGTGTTGCTACAGCAGGTGTCGCCGCATGGCTATGATGGCTGGAGTGAGGGTGCCAAGAAACGGTCTCTGCTCGTGATTCCGTACCATGTGAGAAAGCATTATAGGATTGATGCCCGCGTGTTTCTGCTACGGAAGCAGGGATGTGCTGACGGTGATGTGATACGGACAAAAATTGATCATTTTTAGCGGTCATCACATTATGCTCAGGGGAAAGAGCTTTATGTGTTGGAACCGTCGCGGCGCTTGCAGGAAGAGGGAGAGCATGAGGATGCGTTGCTGGACGGGACCGTAGATCCGCCACAGCAACCATTTTGTGGCTTACGGGCGGGAGTCTATCGGCTAGCTGCGACACGCGAACGAACTGTGTGGGTTCGACAGAGCGTAATTTGGGTAAAATGCGCGTAGAGAGGGCGCTTAACCGATCAGGCTGATTCAGCAATGCCCACTGTGTCCGTAACATAGCCGTCTTTTCCTGTACACGGCGTGTGTCCTGTACCATCTGATTGATCTGTTGATCAAGCACTAGGGTCTCATGTTTCTTCGCGTAAAGAAACAGGCCAGCTCCAGCAGCCAAGAGAGCGCAGAAAAAAGTAACAGGACGGATAATCATGATACCCCCTCTGAGGTAGAAACACGACGAATAGCACGCAAGCGGGCGCTACGAGAGCGTGGGTTAATATTTAGTTCTGATTGACTAGGCGATAGCGGGCGCGTGTGAGACAGAGCAAAGTCAGCCCGTTCCGGGCGATCTAAGGCCACTGGCGCATGACGTGACGGAATAGCTTGGCGGCCACTTAAACGTGCCATGGCACGTTTAACCATACGATCTTCCAGAGAATGGAAGGTGACAACAACAAATACACCGCCTGGGGCAAGAAGCGTAGGGGCGACAGCCAGAGCACGCTCTAACTCTCCGAGCTCATCATTGACGGCAATTCGTAAGGCTTGGAAGCTGCGTGTGGCAGGGTCAAATCCGGGCCTTTCCCGCGGGATAACGCTACGGATAATGTCAGCAAGCTGCGTTGTCGTCAGAATGGGCGCTTGTGCCCGCGCGGCTACAATCGCACGAGCGATGCGGCGTGAGCGTCTTTCTTCTCCATAGTGATAGAGAATATCAGCAATAGTTTGCTCGCTCTCTTGGTTTACGAGATCTGCAGCACTGGTGCCTGAGGCCCCCATGCGCATATCGAGCTGACCATCATGCCGAAAAGAGAAACCGCGTTCCCCTTGGTCTAGCTGATACGATGAAACACCGAGGTCAAGCACAATACCGTCGAATGGTGGAAGTCCTTTTGTAAGGTCTCCCATGTCACCGAAAGCGCCTTGATGAAGATGAAGTCGTCCTTGTGTCTCATCCACCAGGGCGCGGCCGCGTGTGATGGCGTCTGGGTCTTTATCAATCGCACGAACTGAGCAGTGAGCTGCGTGTAAGATGGCACGGCTATACCCGCCGCCGCCGAACGTTCCATCAAGATAAAGGCCATCATCACGAGGAGCGAGTGTCTCGATGACTTCAGGAAGCATGACAGGGAAGTGGCCCGAAGAGGCGTCAACACTCATGAGCGCTCCTCCTGAGTAGAGGAGGATGGGGCAGGTGTGCGTGGCTGGACGAGCTGTTGGGCCTGTTGACGCGCTTTTTGGCGACGTTTCTCTGCTGCTTCTGGATCCCAAATTTGGAAAGCTTTTCCTAATCCCATAAAAATGACGTCGCTTGTCAATGCGGCATGTTGCTTGAGAATTTTGGGCAAACTTACGCGTCCGTCTTTGTCGCACATGAGCGGGTAAGCATCTGCGTAGAGACTGGTGGCGAGATCTTCATAATCACTGGAGAGTGGATCATAGCGTGTAAGTGCACTCTCAAGCGCCTCAAAAGCTGCCATTCCCCAACCATCAATGCAGGCGTGAAGATGCGAAGGCCGCAACACAAGAGAAACCTCATCCGAGGATGAAGTTTGTTTTAAAGCAGCACGAAAGGAAGCCGGTATAGACACACGTCCCTTAGAATCAAGACGACTAGGATATGTGCCGAGAAACATGCTCATTAATGTCGAAATGCCTCCCGTTTGCGCCTGTTGGTCTCATCTAATGGGAAAATATGTTAATTCATGGGATAACATGGGATTGAACGTGCCGTCAAAGAAATATCGTGTAAAAATGATAAAAAGAGATAGAAAAGGTAATGTCTTGATTTGAGAGTATAATAAAAAATATAATTAATAATTAATTAATAAATATCGTTAATTTAAAAGAAAATACCTCTTTCTTTTTTTACTGAAAGTTAATTTTTATAAAAAGAAAATAAATAATATGGCTAATTTTTTTATGTATCGATATAGTTTATATCAATAAAAAGTATCGTTTATTTGTGGGGGAATATACCAGATGGCCTGTAAGCCGGGTTCTGTCCAATTTTGATTATAAAATTGGGGCAGTCATTCCTCTAGGGCAGGTTTTGCAACTTGCCTCACGCGACCAACCCGAGTGACTGAGCAGGAAACTCATGGCCGTAAGGCTTGCCACTCCTATTCGGTCTTGCTCCCGGTGGGGTTTACCATGACCAGTCTTGTTGCCAAGGCTGCGGTGCGCTCTTACCGCACCGTTTCACCCTTATCCGCAGATTCTCATAAAGAGAAACCCGGCGGACGGTTTTGTTTCTGTGGCACTTTCCCTAGGGTTGCCCCCGCCGGCCGTTAGCCGGCACCGTCTTCCTGTGGAGCCCGGACTTTCCTCCATACCTGCTGTGACGCCGATACAGCGACTGCCCGGCCATCTGGTGGGGGGAGAGTGCGTGGAATGTGCTAAGAGGTCAAGAGATGAAAAAGAATTATGTCATATTAAGGCGATAAAGTATGGAACACGCCTGATGAGCCTGCATCTGTTTGGATGACACGTTCAGCGCGGTTGACCCTAATTTTAAAGAGTAAATCTGCCGATGGGGTTGTTCCTGGGCAATTATTCCCATGCCGCCCCAATACATCAATGTCAGGCGTGTTAACGGACGCATCACCATTAACGACGAAAACAAGACATTGCCGAGGCAGTGTGCTGAGACCACGATTAGTGATGACTGTACGCAGATGTTCAACGAGGGCGGTATTATCGAACCAACTTAAGTTGTTGAAGGTAAAGCGATCATACGCTGTATCGAGAAGACCACTGCGCACAATGACAAACATCAACAAAAAAACAGGCACGACGATCAACAAGCGCCGCATGAAATGTTGTTTGAGTGAACGTGGCTTTGTTGTGCGTCCACGACCTAAACGAGGAGAACTGGACTCAGTCAAACGAATATCCTGCGTTTGTGAAAGAATGAAACCAAGGAGTGCGTCCTTCTTTAGAAATGGGGAGTACTCCTTGGTGATAATCAGGTCAGTATTAGAAACGTTAGTCCTTCATATTTTCATGCCACTGATCGCCTGTGGCATTAATGAAGTGTCGCGCCTCTTCTGGGCCATGAGAGCCAGCTGGATAGGTTTCCATAGGAACTTTATTATCGGCCCATACTTTGAGGGTTGGCTCAACCCACGCCCATGCAGCCTCAACTTCATCACGTCGGATAAAGAGAGCAGGATAGCCACGAACAGCATCCAGCATGAGGCGCTCATAGGAATCTGGAATGAGTGAGCCATCGGCTGGTGCGAAACGACTTTGCAGAGTGGTTCTCTGTAAAGTGAAAGGCGCTGTGGAAGGATTTTTTTCATTAAGAGTGAATTCGAACCCTTCATTGGGTTGAATCCGGATAACCAGACGGTCTGCTCCTGGTTTATCGGCAAAAAGCTGAGAGGTTCCCTTTTTGAAGGTCACGACCACTTCGCTTACTTTGCGCGCCGAGCGTTTGGCTGTGCGGATATAGAAGGGCACATCCTTCCAACGAGGTGTATCCACGTAAGCGCGTATAGCCGCATAGGTTTCCGTATGGCTCTCAGTGCCGAGTTCTTCTAGGTAACCAGGTACTTTATTGCCATCAAGAATGCCTTTCCCATACTGGGCACGGATCGTTTCCGTGCTTACTTTATTTTCAGGGATAGGCCGTAGTGCTTTGAGGACATTAACCTTTGCATCACGGATGGCGTCAGCGTCCATTGATTCTGGCGGTTCCATCGCACACAGGCTTAGAACCTGTAGCAAATGATTTTGGATCATGTCGCGCAGTGCACCCGATGTATCGTAGTAGGAAGCACGCCCCTCGACACCAACGGTCTCAGCTGCTGTGATCTGAATGTTCTTGATATAGTCGCTTGACCAAACAGCATTCAGGGGTGGGTTTGCAAAGCGTAGGGCAAGGATATCTTGCACAGCTTCTTTACCGAGATAGTGGTCAATACGGAAAATCTGTTTTTCATTGAAGAAACGGCTAACGCCATCATTGATAGCCCGCGCTGAAGCGCTGTCTGTCCCAATGGGTTTTTCCAGCACAACGCGTGAATTTTCAGTGATGAGATTATGCGTGTGGAGATTTTCGCTAATCGATTCGAAGAGCTGCGGTGCCGTTGAGAAATAGAAGACACGGATGCGATCAGCTGGCATCTGGTCGAGTGTTTCTTTTAGAACACTCCAGTTCTTGTCATCGCTCTTTGTGCTATCGATGGCGATATACTGGAATTTTTTAAGAAAGCGCTCAATGAGATTAGCGTCTCTATGTGCTGTTGGAAGGAAGTTTTCCAACGCAGAACGGGCACGTGAAATATACTCATCATGAGCGAGGTCTGAACGGGCCGAGCCGATAATACGAGCATTTTCGGGGACATGACCGACGCGGAGCTGATTATAAAGTGCAGGAATCAGCTTACGCATCATGAGGTCGCCTGTAGCGCCAAAGATTACGTAATCAAACGGAGCGGTCTGTTGTGAGTTTGGCATAGTGGATGACCCTTCCTGTCTGGATGCTGATCAAACAGGCTGCAAGAGCGCTCATATTTGAAAAGCAATCCTTAATGGTCCCTCTTAATCTCGTTTTGTCTTACTTTCTGTCAAGACGCCCTATGCTAGCATTCTGGGGGGAATATAAAAAGCATATTGCAGGAGAGGATGGAGCATGAAGGCGCATAGCTTTCATCCGGTAAGAGCTTAGCTTCATCACTTTTGAGAACATGATTTATTGAGCGTTGACCATTTTGGTTGTGCAGGATAAGCCGCGCTCATAGTTTGGTGAGATTCGGTAGAAATGGAGAGAGAAAAGCATGGATATGAATCATAGCTCTGATGGTGCGGCGACAGGAGGCATTGCTGCAGATCGTTTGCGATCAATCATTGAGCGTGTCGAGCGTTTGGAAGAAGAGCGTAAGGCGTTGGGAAGTGATATCCGTGATATTTTTACCGAGGCAAAATCTGCTGGGTTTGATGTAAAAGTAATTAAGCAAATCTTGAAGCTGCGTAAGCAGGAACCGGCAGAAGTAGAGGAGCAAGAAACGCTTCTTGATATTTATCGGCGTGCTCTAGGGATGTAATGAGGGTGCACGGCAATACTGTGTATCAGGTAGAACGCACCGCTTCATCACGATGAAGCGGTGTTTTTTTTATGTGGTTTACTGTTCGGGAGGGGATGGATCTCCCTTCAGGAATATTTGTTGAAGCATCTGGCTGAAATGAGTGACCAACGGAGTTGAGTTCTCTTTACGGAGTCCAATGGCAAGGCTGGCTGAGGGTGCTGGATGATGAATTTGGTGGAATGTTACACCCCCCGTGTGAAGCTGGTGCAGAGATTGAGGGACGATGGAAATGCCCAACCCCGCAGCGACGAGAGGAATAGTCCCGGCAACTTGGGGAGCTTGTTGTCCTAGGGGGGGTGTGATGCCTGCATTTTGATAAGCGGCGAGAATAGCATCATAAAAACCTGGTCCCAATTCCCGTGGGAAAATAATGAGAGGTTCATCTTTGAGTTGATGAAGATGTAGGCGCGGCTGGTCTGTCAGAGGATGCCCTTTAGGCAGAGCAATGAGTGTTGGCTCATCCAGAAGGGGAATGACCTGTACACGTTCTGGGTCTGGCACGGGAGGGCGAAGCACAGCAATGTCTATTTTATGGGCAAGCAGCGCTTCACATAGAGCTGGAGTATTACTTTCCTCCAAGGAAAGAGTCACACTCGGCGCAATAGTGCGAAATTGCCGGATAGCGAAGGGGATAGCGGGAAGTAAAGGGATCGCTCCTGCGAGCCCAATACGTAAATGTCCTTGCTCTCCACGGGCAAGTCCATGAGCTGTTTCGATAAATTGTCGTCGTAAATCGAGAATCAATCGAGCGCGTGGGAGTAGATTACGTCCTTCCTCGGTGAGGACAACGCCTCTTGTTTGACGCCGAAAAAGAGAGACTCCTAGATCTTCCTCCAAACGGCGAATTTGTTGGCTGAGGGGCGGTTGTTCCATGCCGAGGCGTTCAGCGGCACGTGTAATGCTCCCTGTCTCAGCAATGGCGACGAAATATCGGAAATGTCTGATGTCCATAACCCATATATAAAATATATGGTCACGCTTGTAAGTATATATTTGAAGTGCAGGGTAACTGCCTTTAAAGTGACCCCCGGTAAACGAAATTAGGGGGCCATATGACTCAACGTTCAGGTAAAGGCGCATCATCGTCACTGCCGACGAACCGTCTTTTCCAGACATCGACCATGGCAGCGTTGTTAGATGCCGTTTATGACGGTGAGATGACCATGGATGAATTGCTAAAGCATGGCGATTTTGGTCTAGGTACCTTTAATGCTTTGGATGGCGAGATGATTGTCACCGATGGTGAGGTCCGCCAGTTCCGTTCACAGGGAATCGCTTCAGATGTTCCGAGTGATTTGAAGACGCCTTTTGCCTGTGTGACTCGCTTTGAGCCCGAGCAGACGGTAACGATTGATGAGCCTCTTGATAAGGAAGCTTTCGAGGCGCTCGTTAATAAGTTGCTTGATAACCCCAATTTGTTTGGTGCTGTTCGCTTCACAGGTGAATTTGAGAAGGTCGATACACGGACGGTTTTCTGTCAGTGCCGTCCTTATCCGGGGATGTTAGAAGTTGTTGCGAAGCAACCAACTTTCACCATGAATAACATTACGGGATTAATGCTAGGTTTCCGCACACCGAAATACATGCAAGGTATTAACGTGGCGGGCTATCATCTTCACGTCCTGAGTGATGACCGTAAACATGGCGGCCATGTCACTGATTACCGCGTAAAGCGTGGAAAGCTTGAGGTGGCGCGTATATCAGATTTGGAAATTTCTTTACCGAGAACGAAAGAGTTTGCGGAAGCAGAGTTGCTGCCAGCGGGGTTGAGTGAAGCTATTCGCACGGCCGAAGGTGGTTGATTAGTATTTTTGATTTTTCTTAACTTTTTTGGCCTGCGGTCTCCTTTTGATTTCTTCCGTAGGTCGTAACGTAGGATTTTGGATATGACTCAGAAGAAAACAAAGGCAGATGCTCCTTGCGCCGCTGAACTTGTCGTTCGTAACTTAGAAGCGCATGGCATTAAACATGTGTTTGGTATTCCAGGCGCTAAGATTGACCGTCTTTTTGAAGCGTTGGAAGATTCTCACATTGAAACCGTCGTGACACGCCACGAGCAAAATGCGGCGTTTATTGCGGGTGGTCTTGGCCGCATTACAGGAAAAGCTGGTGTTGCGATTGCGACCTCTGGGCCAGGTGTTTCGAACCTGACGACTGGATTAGCTACCGCGACCTCCGAGGCAGACCCTATGCTCGCTATTGGTGGTGCTGTGGGGCGGGCTGATCTGGTGAAATTAACGCACCAGAGCATGGATACGGTCAGCATGCTTCGCCCTGTCACCAAATATAGTGCTGAAATTGGGGCTCCAGCAGCAACTTCTGAGATCATTGCAAATGCTTTCCGTGCCGCAGAAGGTGGGCGTCCAGGTGGAGCATTTGTGAGCATCCCAATGGACGTGTTGTCATTGCCAGCAGAGCAAGCGGTTCTAGCGGACCGTGAGGCGCCGAAAGCGGGTCCAGCTCCTGAATCTGAGATTAAAGAAGCGGCACGTGCGATTAAGGCCGCCAAGAAGCCTGTTGTTCTATTAGGCATGTTGGCCAGTACGCCAGAGAATGCTGATGCTGTGCGGCATTTTGTGAAGGCGGCGCATGTGCCGGTTGTCGGATGCTATCAGGCCGCTGGTGCGATTTCCCATGATCTTTTGCCTTACTTTGGTGGGCGTATTGGGCTGTTCCGCAACCAGCATGGCGATCATTTGCTGCAAGAAGCTGACCTCGTGATCACGGTTGGTTATAACCCAATCGAGTATGATCCAATTTTGTGGAATCATAAGCCTGGTCGTCCGATCATCAATGTTGATGCTGTACCAGCGTTACTCGACAATGCGTTTAACCCATCAATTGAACTCATTGGCGGTATTGCACTGACGATTAAGCAGCTCACTCATGAGGTAGGGAAGCTTGAGCCTGCAGCAGAATTGACGAAGATTCTGGAAGCTTATCGTGCCGCGCAAAAGAAAGAATTTGCGAATGCACGGAGCACCCAACAGGGAATGCTGCATCCACTCGAGGTTGTGGAAGTGATGAAGTCCTTTGTGGAGCAGGATGTCACATTGTGCTTTGACATGGGTTCTTTTCATATTTGGTTGGCACGTTACCTGCATGCTTTCCGTGCCCGTCAGATTTTGATTAGCAATGGACAACAGACAATGGGTGTTGGCCTGCCATGGGGTATGGCGGCAAGCCTTGTGAACCCGGCTCAGAAGGTGATTTCTGTTTCTGGTGATGGTGGGTTTATGATGTCCTCTATGGATCTCGAAACAGCGGTCCGTTTGAAGAGCAATCTCATCCATCTCGTCTGGGTTGATCATCATTACAACATGGTGCGGATCCAGGAGCAGAAGAAATATGGCCGTGATGCGGCTGTTGCCTTCGGCCCAATTGATTTTGCAGCTTTTGCGCGCTCTTGTGGGGCGAAAGGGATCAACGTCAATAGTGTTGAGAGCTTAAAAGCAGCGTTGCGTGAAGGTATGGAGACACAGGGTCCGGTCGTGATTGCGATCCCTGTTGATTATACAGACAATGCAAAGTTGATGGCTCCATTGGCTGATCTGGGTGGAACAACTTCTGCCTCTGCCTAATACCCTATAATAACGACACAAGTAATACTATAGTATTACTTGTGTCGTTACATATTATCTAAAAATTCTGAAGCTTGATTACATAATCAAGTTTGTAGTTCTAGGATATCTGTCATGATGATGGATGTTCGGGGATTTCTATATTCTTTTTCTAGGAGTAGTGATGAAGATAGGACTTTTTATCCCGTGTTATATAGATGCTTTCTATCCGAAAACGGGAATTGCCACGCTCGAATTACTTGAGAAATTTGGGCAGGAAATTGAGTATCCTACTGAGCAAACATGTTGTGGCCAGCCAATGGCGAATTCTGGTTGTAATAAGGATGCTCACGATACAGAGGCTCTTTTTATTCGTAATTTTGCGAAATATGATGTGATTGTTTCGCCGTCCGGAAGTTGCGTGCATCATATTCGCGATAATTTTGATGCGTTGGAGCAAACGGCGGATGTGCAGCATGTACGTAAAAATACGTATGAGCTTGTTGAATTTCTGCACGATGTGTTGAAGGTGCGTGAGTTCCCGTGGGCTAAATTCCCTCACACAGTTGGGCTACATAATAGTTGTGCGACATTACGTTCGTTGCGTACGGCGAGCATGTCTGAAAGAAGAGAGCCTTTTTTCTCAAAACCAAAGGCGCTTCTTTCCGCAGTGGAAGGGATTAAATTTGCTACGCCTAAACGACCTGATGAGTGTTGTGGTTTTGGTGGCACTTATTCTGTGACGGAAGAAGCTGTATCGGCTCGGATGGGGCTTGATAAGGTTACGGATCATAATAAGGCCGGTGCAGAATATATCGTCTCTGCAGATACGTCGTGCATGATGCATCAGCAAGGCTGTGCAGAGCGGAATGGGGTGCCGATTAAATTTATTCATATTGCTGAAATTCTTAATGGAGTCCAGTTGTGAGAGTAAAACCTGTTCCCCATGCAAAGAATGCAGCAAAATTTTTGGAAGATGACGCTCATCGTCTTTTCCATGATGAACGTCTGTGGGATATGCGCCAGAAGCGTGATCAACAAATGCATGAGCTTCCAGAGTGGGAAGAGCTACGTACAGAAGCATCACGCATTAAGGAACACACACTCGCGAATTTACCTGATTATCTCGAGCAATTTGAACGAAATGCTCTTAAAAACGGCATCCATGTGCATTGGGCGCGTGATGGAGCTGAGCATAATCGAATTGTTGCTGAGATTATGAAAAAGCATGATGCACATTCAATCATCAAGAGTAAGTCGATGATTACGGATGAATGTGAAATGCGAGAGCATTTAGAGCCACAAGGAATCACAGTAACAGAAACTGATTTAGGGGAGCGTATTCAGCAACTTGATCAGCAATTGCCAAGTCATGTCGTTGTGCCTGCGGTACAAAAACTGACGAGTGATGTTGCAAAGATCTTTGCTAAAAATTATGGAACAGACCCGGATGTCAATGATCCGCATGTATTAGCTGAAGCGCAACGTGAGGCGGCCCGTCCTGTCTTGTTAAGCGGTGAAGTTGGCATGACAGGAGGGAATTTTATTGTCGCGGAGACAGGGTCCTTCGTGGTGTGCACCAATGAGGGAAATGCTGATTTAAGCGCTAATCTTCCCAATGTTCATATTGCGACATTAGGGATTGAGCGGCTTGTACCGCGGATGGCGGATCTCGGTGTGTTTATTCGTCTTTTGTCGCGGAGTGCGCTCGGGTCTCCCATCACGCAATACACAACGCATTTTCGCGGTCCTAAAAAAGGCGGTGAAATGCATGTTATTCTTGTTGATAATGGGCGTTCCGAACGCGTTGCTTTACCTGACTTTTGGTCATCACTGAAATGTATTCGGTGTGGCGCGTGTATGAATACATGCCCGGTTTATCGTCGTTCAGGCGGGCAATCTTATGGGTCTGTCTATTCAGGACCGATCGGCGCGATTATCGATCCGACATTTAATGAACGCAAATTTAGCACATTGCCATTTGCGTCAACGATGAATGGCAGTTGTACGAATGTCTGTCCTGTAAAAATTGATATTCATGAGCAGCTTTATAAATGGCGTCGTATTCTAGCGGAGCGACATGAAATTCCATTTGTAAAACGCGAAATTATGAAGATGGCGGGGCGTCTTTTAGCGCAACCAAAACTTTATCGCTTATCCATTGAGGGAACAGAGGTAGCTTTAAAAACGATGCCACGCTTCGTTTTATATAATTATCTCAATCCATGGGGTAAGCATCGCGAATTACCGCATCCTGTTAAAGAGACATTCAACAGTTGGTATCGCAAAAATCGTTTGAAAAACGAAACCAATAAGCAAAAAACAGACGCGTAAAGGAGAAATTGTCATGGCAGAAGCCAGTGCACGCGAAACGATTCTTAACCATCTACGGCAAAATCGTGCTCCCAAGGGAGACATGTATCCGCTTCCACCAATTGTGACATTGGGAGATGTTGATGCATCTCCAGCTCGGTTTGAAGCGAATCTTAAATTAATGGGGGGAGACCTTCTACTTCAAGCAGAGGGGAAGACGGTAGAGGAGAGCATTCGGGATCATTTCCCTCATGCGAAATTGTTTTGTTCAGCGGTTCCTGAAGCCACTGGCATGATGAAAATTACAGAGCTTAGAAGCAATAAACAGGCCGATACTGTTGATGTAATGGTTGTACGGTCCCCTTTTGGTATTGCTGAGATGGGTTCTATTTTCTTAAGTGAAAAAGAACTTTACGACCATCTTGCTGCTGTGCATTTGGCAGAACATTTAGTTGTGCTTCTTTCTCGTCATGCTCTAACGGGGAATATGCATACAGCCTATCAAGAACGTCCTGAATTTAAAACGACTTCTTATGGTGTTCTGATGAGTGGCCCTTCTGCGACAGCCGATATTCAGGGGGTGCTTATACGTGGCGCTCAGGGGGTGAGGAGTCTTTCCGTTATGTGGACTGATTGAGTTCGTATAAGCGGGATCGATATATGTGTTTAGGCTCTGTTAGAATTTGAGATAATCAACTGAAGCAGCAATGTAGAGCACGGATGTGAAAGATGAAGCTATTTTTTCATAACGTGTTGCTACTGCTCTCCATTCCTTGAGCCTTGCCCAGAGATTTTCCACCAAATGTCTGTTTCTGTATACCTATTGTGGGCAGTAGAAAGGGAATTGCCGTCGTTTGGGAGGAATGACAGGGGTGCACTTATGCTGTTGAAGCATTTTTCTGAATTTATATGAGGCATATCCTCCGTCACAAAGTAGATAGGTTGGAAGCCGGGGCAATTGATCAAGAAGGACACGGGCCTGCGGCAACTCATGAGCCTGGCCAGGAGAAAGAGTAAAAGCCAAAGCTTTTCTGTGCCCATCCGATGCCACGCAGACTGTTGATCAGAAGCCACCATGTGAGCGGCCAAGACCCTGACAGGTTCCTGATCGCTCTCTGTTGCTCCTTTTTTGGCAGCCCCGGCTGCTTTTTGGTGGGCATGTATGACAGTTTCATCAAAACAAACCATATCTAAGGCTGGTGATGTCATGTTAACTGAAGTGATTTGAATGTAGCTCACTTTGAGTGGATTTAGATATCCAGAGAGGTCGCGCTTTTCCATTGGGGAAAATGCTTGAACACGGAAGATGTATCGGGAAAGAGCGTTGTCATTGGAGGCAGGAGGAACGAAGAGGTTGCGGACGGTAGAGAAGACGGAGACAAAGCGCTGACAGCCTCCAGGAGAGCGGAATTTCTGCATCATCCGTTCCCGTTTTCGCAGAGGTAACTGACTTTTTCCGCGCGATTATTTAGCCCGTTGTGGGAAAGGCGTCGAAGAAACAGACGAAGCTTACGCCTCGCAGCCCTGTAGGATTTGAGTCTAAATGCCACACATCACTCGGTGTAGGGCTTTTGCGCCGTAGACGTTTGGCATAATCTGCACCAAATTTAAGGCTCCAACGGCGGATTGTCTCATACGACACGACAAGCCCACGTTCGAGCAGCATTTCTTCAATCAAGCGAAAGCTTAAAGGAAACCGAAAATACAGCCACACCGCATGCGCTATTAACTCACGTGGAAATTGATGTCGTTTGTAACTCACATACGTCTTACTCATCGCGTCGTCTAACACGCTGGAGTTAATGTGACAGCTTCACATATCTTCCATTCCCGGGATTTTTCCCAATGGAAAACGGCGACCAAACTCATAGCCTGAATTCACAAAAATCTAGTTGCATTCAACTCATCTAAAACAGTGCAATAGTACCAATATTAACGATCCTGAACAAAACCGTGACACGCATCCCCCTTGAATCGGGCTCTATTGTCCGCGTACCAATCCGGTATGCTGGCCTTGTCGAAATCCAAACGCTCTGCGACGCCGTCGAATATATGTCGCACTTCATCCGCTTCGTCACCGCCAAGACCTATACCTACGGGATAGGCATGGAAAACTTGCGCGAGTTCGTAAAACGCAACCAACTTCCAGTAACTACCAGGCACTTCGTTCCCGAAATATCCATCCATCTGCCCCATGGCGAACGCCACACTGGACCTTGCTGTATACCCTACTGACATCATGGCAAGGTAAGGATCGATATGGCCACACATCTGGAAATCTACGGCATACAACTCCCCGTTTGGGGAAATCATCATATTATCTGTTTGGAAATCCTCATGCATCAAGCTCGTTGGCCGCTCGCCGATACGACTAACATTTTCTCGTAAATATGAAATGAGCCTATCTGATTCTTCAAAGGAAACGCTGCAATTTTGATAAGCTTTTACGTAAGCTTCAATTTTTTTCTTATAGGTTAAGCACCATGTATTTGATGCCGGGGCTCGGTCGACATTTTCCATTTCTTTGAGCATTGCTGCGGCCTTCTTGCCGTAAGCATATTGCTTATCTTCAGGCAAGGTTTCCAGCACCTCCAAGGCCTCTTTACCTTCGATCCAGGACAAGAGCTGATAGACGGTCTTACGATCATCAGAAACGCCAAATTCCATAGGAAGCGATATCTTGATTCCAGCTTCAGAAAACTTCCGCATCATCCCAAACTCAGACCTTTTTTTCTCATATTCGGAGATGTCGGAGGTGCGAAGTAAATACCTTTGTCCCTCGGCGTTTTCTACGTAGTACTTCTTATCACCTGACCAGCCTTTATGTATCTGGGTGACGTTGATAAATGTATGACCGTTGATACTTCGAATCATATGAGACTATTCATTGCAAGGTATCACTTTTCACATTCGTTCTAATAAGAGCCGAAATTTATAAGCACGTTAGATGGTGATGTTACGGTAACTTTTGCGTGTCAGACGGTGAGTATGAACAAGCCCGCAGTAAGTTACAAACGACATCGATTTCCACGTGAGTTGATAGCGCATGCGGTGTGGCTGTATTTTCGGTTTCCTTTGAGCTTTCGCTTGTTTCATATCCGTGCTCTACATTGCTGCTTCAGTTGATTATCTCAAACTCTAACAGAGCCCAGAATGCGGATATTTATAATATGTAAATAATGTTAATACTCAATTATATTTTCTCACAATAAATTTACCAAAAATAAATTAATTTTTTTAAACAAAATAAGAGATATTTCATTACTAATATGATGTTTTACGCGATCAGATATCACTACTATGAGGACGGAATATGGCGCCCAGACCGGTAGTTCCTAATGGAACGTATAGGCTGTCTATAGCGAGTTTGGATTCGGAAGGTGATCTCTCAGCAATCTACACTGATGTTACAATGACGTTTAATGGGAGCCATATTTCATTAAAAGCACCTGACGGCAGTATTATAGATTATAATTATGATTTTTCGTGGGGAAATAAAGTTTTAAATGAATTTATTATTGGAAATGGGGCAGGGGGTTATTATGTTGTTGCGCAATATCCGGATGAATTGCAGGGAAGTTATTCGTATAGCTACAGTCCAGATTTTTCACAAAATCAATGGACTAAAGTGGCGTCAGATGGGAATTCATATATCTTCTCACAAGATGATGGAGGGACGGCTACAGGAGGGCAGATTAATAGCGGTGGGGATACACCGTTTATGTTCGATCCGTGCTTTTTAGGTGGAACACTCATTGATACGCCACGTGGTCATAAGAAGATAGATGAACTGGAAGTAGGCGATTTAGTGGTATCGTATGATTACAAGAATAGTGTGCAATCCACCGAAAAGATCATTTGGATGGGCCAGGGACATAAAATTGTTCATGCACATTGGCCGCTGGATTTAGCGGGTTATCCTATAAGAATTCTCAAAAATGCACTTAGTGAAGGTGTTCCATTTAAAGATTTACTTGTGACGCCGGAACATTGTGTTTTCCACAATGGAACCTTAATTCCGGCTCGTATGCTCGTGAACGGCGCATCAATTTATTTTGACATATCATTTACGGAGTATGATTATTACCATATAGAAACAGAAAAACATTCTATTTTGTTATCTGATGGAATGTTTACAGAAAGTTATCTGGATACGGGAAATAGAGATCATTTTAAGCACAGTAAGGGAATACATCGTGGGAAAGGGGCGCAAGAGGCAAACGAAACGGGTATGGCAGCGCCCTTATGCACGGAGCGACATGATGTTGAAGCGCTTCATGGTCAATTAATCGAACGTGCGAAGCAATTAGGTTTTCCATTCTTACAAAATGGAACAAGAGAACCTTCAGAGGATCCTAATTTTTTCCTTGTGACTAATAAAGGGGACATTATACGTGAAGCACGATATACGGGTGCGTATAGAGTGTTCTCTATCCCCGATGGTGTGAAGTTTGTAGAGCTTTTCTCAAAGGCTAGTCGTCCGTCCGATGTTATAGGGCCGTTTGTGGATGACCGCCGAGATCTTGGTCTCTTGATTGGAGAGATCAAGTATTTCAAGCCGGACATTGTTGATGAGGTCGATATTCATCTCAAAAGGGAAAGGCTCTACGGTTGGTCTGTGCTAGAGGAAGGTCGTTACCGTTGGATGACAGGAAAGGCTGTTTTGCCTCTTCCAGAGCCTCATGGTGAGGGAGGTATCCTCGCTTTCCAGATCTGTGCTGGCGGCCCTTATGCGTGATTGAGGGCGGCCTTCTCTATATGCCTCACGAAGTAAGGTGCGGTGGCATGCACTATCGTGATTAGGTGGTTTAGTCGAGCGACAAGTTATTGCGATGAATGATCACGGTGCTGTTGTGGTGCTCTTGGCTATGATGCTCTGTTGCCTGGGAGATCAGCATAAGGCGAATATCATCAGCACTGTGATCGGTAAGGCCTCGTCCTAAAATTTTGTGGGAAGGCGTTGAAAGTGTCACAACGGCACCATCGTCAAAATCACCTTCGATATCAGTAATGCCGACGGATAAGAGCGAGGCTCCTTTATGTAGGGCATCCACGGCTCCAGCATCCAGCGTTATGGTGCCTTCAGGGTGAAGGGTGCTGGCAATCCATCGTTTACGGGCGGAGCCAACTTCATCATGTGCGAGGAAATGCGTATGGAGAGCGCCTGATTGTAAAGCGGCGAGAGGATGAGGTCGATCTCCACGCGTAATGATCATATCGCTCCCAGCGCGTGTAGTGATTTGTGCGGCGAGGAGTTTAGTGCGCATCCCTCCTGATGAATCCCCTGGAGGCGCATCGCCACCGAGGGACATAATCTCATCAGTAAGCTCTTGAACGCGGGGGATGTGCGTTGCTGTCGGAGTAGTGCGCGGATCAGCCGTATAAAGACCATCAATATCTGAAAAGAGAATAAGCGTGTCGGCGCCGATCATTTGAGTAATGCGCGCCGCAAGACGGTCATTATCACCAAAGCGTAATGCTTCAGTAGCGATCACATCATTTTCATTGATGACGGGAAGTGCTCTTAAGCGCAGGATAGATTCTAGTGTTCTGCGTGCATTGAGATGGCGTTGACGGTCCTCTGTATCTTCTGGGGTGAGGAGAAGCTGACCAATCGTTAGGTTGTGGCGTTTGAAAGCTTGCTGCCAGGCGTGAGCGATACCAATTTGCCCAATACTGGCGAGAGCTTGCTTTTCACCTAATTTAAGGCGTGAGCGATGAGGGCCCATCTGATGTCGTGCGAGGGCGACCGCGCCTGAAGAAACGATGATAATTTCTTGGCCCGCGCGGTGAGCTGCATGAATGTCCTCACAGAGTGTTTCAAGCCATTCTTGGCGAACCGCTCCTTTTGATGGATCTACCAAAAGGGCACTGCCTATTTTAATGACAAGACGTTTCTTTTCTGCAAGGAAATTCATGACGACTCTCTAACGGTTTTCGGTAACCCTATCTTGCACAAACCTCAGCAATTCAGGGAGCCCTTCATGTGTCACCCCTGAGAGAAGATGCACTTTTTGGTCAGATGCTTGTTCAAGAGCTTCTTTGCGCTCCTCAATTTCTTCAGGGAGCAAAGAATCACATTTATTCATGACAAGCACTTCAGGCTTTGCCGCGAGAATAGGGTCATAAGCGTGAAGTTCTTTGCGGATGAGTTTCCAGTTCTCGACAAGTTTTTCATCTGTGCCATCAACAAGATGAATGAGTAAAGCGCAACGCTCAACATGCCCAAGAAAACGATCCCCTAATCCTGTGCCCTCGCTGGCACCTTCAATAAGGCCAGGGATGTCTGCAATGACAAATTCTTCAACCGCATTAAGACGTACTACACCGAGTTGAGGGTGTAGAGTTGTGAAGGGGTAGTCCGCAATTTTAGGGCGTGCACGTGATGCAACAGAAAGGAGTGTGGATTTACCCGCATTGGGGAGCCCAACGAGCCCGACATCGGCAATGAGTTTTAGGCGGAGCCATACCCAGCGTTCTTCCCCAGGATAGCCCTTATCAGCGCGCCGAGGGGCGCGATTGGTACTGCTTTTATAATGGGAGTTTCCAAGTCCACCATCACCGCCACGGCAGAGGAGGATGGTTTTCCCTTCTTCATCCAAATCCGCTAGCAACGTCTCACGGTCATCATCAAGGATCTGTGTGCCGATGGGGACATCAATAATAATATCGTCGGCACCAGCGCCTGTGCGGTTAGACCCGGCGCCATTGCCCCCTTTGCGCGCACGAAAATGCTGTGTGTAGCGGAAATCAATAAGCGTGTTGAGGCTACTGACGGCACGGAAATAGATATGCCCGCCGCGGCCACCATCCCCACCATCAGGGCCACCAAATTCGATATATTTTTCACGACGGAAAGCGACAACACCGTCACCACCATCACCGGACCGAACATAGATTTTTGCTTGATCAAGAAATTTCATAATTATGTCGCTACAGAAAAGAGAACTATCTAGCAAGAGAAAGGGCCGACTCCATAGAGGAGACGGCCCTTCAATTCTACCTTATGCCCAAAGTGAGCAGAAGGATGTTTATTCTGCTGCTTCTGCTAGAGCGACAGAAACATGCACTTTCCCATTGGCACGACGCTGGAAGCGCACATGGCCATCAACAAGGGAGAAGAGGGTGTGGTCACGGCCCATACCAACATTCTCACCAGCGCAGACCTTTGTGCCACGCTGACGGATGATGATGTTCCCAGCGACAACGCTTTGACCACCAAATTTCTTTACACCAAGACGGCGACCTTCACTGTCGCGTCCGTTACGGCTGGAACCGCCTGCTTTTTTTTGTGCCATGACGAGGTCTCCTTAAAAGGATAATCAGATTAGGAAGCGTTGATTCCGGTGACGCGCAGCACAGTAACATGCTGACGGTGACCATTTTTACGACGGCTGTTCTGGCGACGACGCTTCTTGAAGATGATCACCTTTGGCAGACGATCTTGAGCAACAACCTCAGCGGTTACGCTCGCGCCATTAACGGTTGGAGCCCCAACCGTTACACCTTGCTCACCACCGACCATAAGAACGTCGGAGAAGGTAACAGTCTGGCCGGCTTCCGTGTCCAGCTTCTCGACCTTGAGGATGGTGTCTTTAGCGACGCGATACTGCTTCCCGCCTGTGCGGATGACTGCAAACATGCAAAACTCTCTATCAATTCTGTCGTAGCCTAGGCCTTGGAACTAGAATGCTACAAAGGCCCGCTCGCTTTTTGTCGTTGGCTCTCCTGCTCGCAGCCGCAGCGGGGAACAAAAGAGAACGCCGTCTCTCTACCGATTTTATGGGATTGTCGTCAACTAAAAACCATCGCACGTAAGTTTTTCTGCCATTTTTTCGGATAAGAAGGGGGAGGTGATGATGGTCGGTTATGAGAGTAATTTTCGTTTAGCCTCTTGCAATAACAATAAAACCTGTCCATAAGCCGCTTTATCGACGCAGGCTTTTCTGCAGTAGCTCTCATAGCTGGCAGATTAAGCTCTTCGGGAGAGGTGCCAGAGTGGTCGATTGGGGCGGTCTCGAAAACCGTTGTGCGTGCAAGCGTACCGTGGGTTCGAATCCCACTCTCTCCGCCATGAACTTATCGAGAATTAGGCGACAGTCGACTCGTTGGATGCCGAGGGTGCTTTCAGTTAGGCCGTTCTGCATATTCTTCGAGGATGAGAGCTTTTGGCCAACCTCCATAATTACTAAAAAATTTGGTCACTAAGGTGTGTGTAGTGTAACTTCTCTTGTAGAAGCCGTGGGTTAAGCAGGGCTTAAGCGTACTCTGAAAGAGGTTTATTCGCTTCTGAGTGTTTGTAGGTTATAACGAAATGAACGACAATTCATTACATACTATATCATTGCGCCTTGTAATAAAACGGTAGTGTATTGTTGTGGCAGAAAAATTATGGCATGAATTGACTGCGTTTTGCAGTCTGTGGAGAAACTCGTAAAGTGCAATGCTTGCGGTATATTGCTTTAACGGGCTGTTTGACAGTTTTTCTGACAGCATGTGTAAAGCCGTATAATGGGGTGTCATCATCTGGTTCGGTGTTGGTCACACAGGGCCAGATGGTGCAGACAGAGCAGCAAGATCGCGTTGCTCGTTTTCGTCGGCTTGCGGCCGAAAATAACGTGACGAGCCCAACCGTAACGGAGATGCTGTTACCTGGTGGCTCTGTGGCTTCCATACAGGGCCCTGTGCCCGTTGTCCGGGTAGTGTTTCCGGAGAAAGCATTTTTTTCTTTCGATAGCGCAACGCCATTACCGACATCATCACGCATTTTGGACATTATTGCAGACAATATGAAGCATGATGTGCCTGATGCAGCTCTAACGGTACTCGGGCATACGGATGCCGTTGGTGACGATGCTTACAATATTGATTTATCGCGCCGGCGGGCGCAGGCTGTGATGGATGCTTTGGTAGCGCGTGGTGTTCCAGCAAGTCAATTAACGGAAGTTGCCATTGGTAAACGACAGCCTATTGCGCCTAATGATACTCCAGAGGGGCGGGCATTGAACCGACGCGTTGAGTTTCTTGTGTCACCTGCAATGTCGGCAAATTTGGCGGTTGTTCAGCAGGTACCAGTAACAGAAAATTATCTTCGACTCACTAACGTAGATGATGCTCATGCGGTGACACCTCCTTCCGATAATGCTTCAACCATGGATTACGCCATGGTCTACGGCGAGAAACCAACTTCTGGGGCCAGTGGTGTGAAAGATGGTGAGACAAGTCTGGCCCCTATGGGGACATTAAAACTTAGTCCGACCTCTCAAACGTTCGTTGGGGCGAATGGCCTAGAGGGTAATCGTGCAGCGATGACGCAGGCGGAACCTGTCCATTCTGTTTCAAAGGCGCCTGTCCCATCCGTTCATCTTGCACCTGTTAGCGGGGTAAAACTCCAAAAGCTGGGCGCGTCCAATATCATCTATTAATGGAAGAACAGAATGTCTGTATCAAACGAAACCGACAATAAGGACGGCCCAGTTGATCTCAATCAGGCCTTCCGAGATGCTATGGGGTTCACGCTGGGGCGTGCGCGTGCCGTCTCTGCCTCAATTGACACTCTCCGCAGCCAAGCTGAGGAAGAAATTGCTTTTGGTCATATCAATATTGATGAGAATGGCATCACAAGTGGCATGCGTCTCACGATTATTGAGCCCGAGCAAGAGGTCAGAGCGGAATGGCGTCATCTTAAAAGTCGCTTCGAAACGGCGATGCAACCTTATATGGCGGATATTACCGCCATTGATGATCTCCGCCAGCAAGTGAACAAGATTAAAGCCAAGCGTGATCAGCAACTTAAAGGGATTGAATTAGAGCTTACGCAGGACCCAAGATTTATCAATGTAGACGAAAATTATAGTCGTTCCAAAAACCGTTATGATGACTTCCGTAACAAGCATTCTAACCGTGACGCCCAGATGTTTGCTAAAAAGAAAATATATTGGGTTGTGTTGGCACTTGTTTTGTTAACGGAATGTTTTGTGAACTACCATGCCTTTAATGCCTTCTGGGGCGTTCCAGCTGTGGCGTTAGGCACGACGATTATTCTTGGTGTTTTGTTGGCGTTGGCAGCTCACCAACATGGTGAGCTTTTCAAACAATGGTCCTACCGATTTGCGCCCTCTAAATCCCCTGGGGAACGAGCGGGAAGTTGGCGCATGTTTGCTCTGTCTTCAGCTGCTCTCGCCATTGTCTTGTGTTTTACGGGATGGGCCCGTTGGGCGGCTGCCCTAGAGGCCATGCACAATCAGGGCGGAGGAGACAGTATTTTAGGTAATGTTGGCGTGGTGCAAGTCAACCCGGCGCGCGATGTCTTTATCAGCCTTATTGCCAATTTAGGGGCTTGGATGGTCGGCGTTATTATCTCCTATGTCGGTCATGATAGTGATCCAGATTATATGGACATCACGAAGCAATATCATATACACCGTAAGGCATGGGAGAAGATGCAGGCTGTCATGAAAGCGCGTCGCCAGCACGTTGTAGCGACAGCAGATAAGGAAATAGAAGAGAAAGAGCGCGCCGCTGAAACGCGTTCCAAGGCCGTTAAGCCGCAACTCAATATGCTCCGCCAAGTGGCTATCTACCAGCAAGCGATCGAAGCAGAAATCAAGGCTGTGACGGATGCGAATGTGGCCACGTACAAAGATGTTCTTTTAAATGCTGTGAATAACGGTAAGGCTAAACTCTACTTGGTACAGGGAACGGCAACGCGTCCGGTATCACCCACCGATTATTATCGAATGACTGTAAAACCGGCTCCAGTTGCTTAACTTACCTCTAAGGGACTTCATGATGACTAGAAATCTTTTCTCCGGTGCGGCCTTGGCTGTGTTGTCATTTCTTTTTGCACAAAGTGCTCATGCTGAAGGAATGTTCGGCACTGGAACAACTTTAGATGCCTCTTATTGCAAGTTGGATGCTCCTAGGCAGACTGTTGTTTATGTTGATGACATGGATATTGTTCGTGGCAAAGTTGAATGGGCGAGAACGATCCAGCAGAAACTTCAACAAACACTCATGCCAGGAGAGCGCACAACTGTCGTAGAGTTATCTCCAGCAAATGGGCAGAGCAAAGAAATCTGGAGTGGCTGTTGGCCAGGAGTGACACAGCAGCAAGCCGCAAACATGGCTAACGAACATCATTTTTTCTCTGGAGATCCAATGTCTGCTCTTAAAGAGCAAAAAGGCTTTTTTATGAGAGACTTTGGGGCCGCTGTGACCGTGATATACAAAACAGGTGCGCGTCCAGCTGAAGATGTTGCCATTAATTTGAGCAATCCACCAAAGAAATCCGTTATTCGATCTTTGGCCTCTGACGGTGCTCGCTATTCCAACGAGCATGGCACCATTCGCGCTATTCTCTATTCTGACATGGCAGAAAATAGTGAGCTTGGGTCCGTTTATAAGAGCGTTCCCAATAAGGTTGATGTTGGGAGTGACCTCGGGGTGAGCCTTCATCGGAGCATTTTTTATGCATTTGGTGTGGGCTCCTTTATTAAGGATGATGGGCAAACGGGCGATAACATTCGCAAATTTTGGAGAGCAGGTTTTGCCTCAATGGGGGCGAATGTTGCCGGTATGGGGTTCGATCTGAATGTGCCGAATGCTGTGCCTGAGGGTGGTGTGGCCTATGAAGTGACACTTAAAGATGCAGGCCATGACCTTCATGGTCGGATGTCTATTCTTATGGATCATGATGGCCGCCTCGTTGATAGTTGGATTGGCATTACGCGGCTGCACTCCGTCCTGCTTAATGGTTATTGGCGCTGCATTGTTGAGACGAAGCAATGTGAGCTTTCGGCTACAACTGCGGGGCCCCTTGTTACAGATAGCAAATCGGAGAATCTGCTTCTGAAGCGTTCTAATGAAGGTTCAAGTCTCAGCGGTGGGATTGAGGTCCTTCATGGGACTATTGGTGTTCCAGGTTCTGGCATCAATTTGCCAGTGACGGCAGAGCTGACCAAAGAAGACTAAATTGTTACCGAGAGTCGTTGCTGCCAACGTTTTTACCGGGATGATTTGATGGTTTATCCACGGCTTTTGTTTATGTCGTGGGTATTCCCCTTATCATTACGTCCCTAGGCTGTACGGACCGGCATTATCATTCACCTGAGGAACAAGTTCAGAATGTATGTCATGCTTTGGTCCTAAAACACTTTCTGGTGGCTTGATTGGTGTATTAGGAAGTTGCCGCCGGTGGTGCAGCTATCGGCGCTAGTGCTGGCGTTTTTGTCGGGCTGCTGGGAGGGAATGATTACTGACCAATCGAATGGATAAACAAGATTGACGTCAGGCCCAGCTTGCTCTCCAGGGAAAGCGTGACAAGGCTGTTGGTCAAACTGTTGCATGGGAAAAGCCGTCAACGGGGAGTTTTGGTTCTTATACGCCTTTGATGGCTGAGGAGCCTAATCTAATTGGTCTGCGTTGTGGTGGAAATAAGTGAAGAATCCATAGAAGTTTGGTCTAAAGCTGACTTAGGGTTTGTGCTCTATGATTTCTTGTTAGTGGTGCATATACGGCTCGCCATGCGTTTTTGAGAGACAGTATAAGCTGTATTACGGAAGCATATTGAAGCTAACGTGTTAGATTATACGTATTCGGTCGATATGTGCGGGCGTGCCTCCGCGCTAAGCATTCCTCTTATCTAAATTTCGACGAATATCTTGCACAAAACGAGAATGACGTACGCCAAAGAAAAAGGTTTTTAAGAGCCATGATGCGGGAGGACGACAAGGGCGCATCACTTGCACAAAGAGAATATATCGTTCCTCGTTTGTATTATTCCAAACCTCATGATTATACGTGTCATCGAAGAGAAGAATGTCACCTTCTTTCCATGGGAGTTTATGGAGGTGAGAGCCTTCTTCGAGCTGTATCCAGCAATTATCTCTGTCTTGTGGTGTTTTTAATGACAAGTGGCAATTGAGCATTCCCTTCGTCATACCTCGATGGCGTGGGATGTGGCCACCTGGCTCTATGACGGAAAAACTAGCGGTACAGACGTCAGGGATTTGATCAATGAGCGATGAGGTCATGGGAGCGCGTTGTCGATTTTCTTCGCGTTTATATCCATAGCCTTCAAGGAAAAAAGATTTCCAGCGTCGGTCTGCGGCAATTCGTCCGTGGTCAGGTGAGATTTCACCTAGAGAAGGAATATCTTCCGCTCTGATATTAAGTGCTTCTTCACGAATTAATGTCCAATTATTTTGGAGTAACCGTGTCCATGGTAGTATCGATGGGTCAAAAATAGCCTGATCCTGTATAAAAGAATGCTTCATAATGTATCGATCAAGCGCGTCTCTTATTTTTTTTGTTCTGTGATAAATCGTTTTTTTCTTTGGGTCACCGCTGGATATATTTGAAGCAATTTTTTTCAGTGAAGAGAGCATACTTCAAAATATCCTCATGATGTGAAGAATTTTTTAATCTTTTCTTTTTTGTAAATCATGTCAAGGATCATTTTGTAGAATGATTCAGGGATTGGTGCGGGATGATATGAATCATGTTTCTCAGCGATCAGCACATTGAAAAGTCACTTACAAAGTTTCTATGCTGCTTTGAGGGGAGGATGGTGTTTTTCTCCCGTAAAGAGCTTCTTTTCATCAAGGAAGTTTTCATTGGTTTCTAAAGTGTACGCAATAACAACTAGATATGTTATGGCGCGTGTAATCTCTAGGCGTGTGATGATATCTTCTTCTTGTGTATCAATAACACGGAGGCGGCGTATGGCCGCGCGAGAGACGCGTGCGGCGCGACCATGACGATGGGTGGACATTTCAATATATTGTAGGACAAGTACGATAGGGCGACGTGCGCTCTCGGGTAAGTATTCTCGATCCATAACAGACCGAAGCCGAATAATGTTCAAACCAAGTGTTAGAGTGGCTAGAGTGCCTTGAATGGCGGCTTCGACAGCGGGTGTTTTTTCAGGGCCTGAATGGCGTAGAATTCGAGCAAAACGATCCGTGCTATGGCCAATCCAAGCGCTTATTTGTGGAACATGGCTGGGGCTCGCCAGAGAGCGAAGCTCCTTAAGCATGAGACGGCGGAGACGAAAACGTTCATCGCGGCTGTTAAAGGGCAGGATACTGCGGAACACCATGACGCTCAACGTCGTGCCTAAAACAATGGCCAAGTTGTTATTATAAAAGGTCATCTCATTCATGACATGATGGTTTTGTAAGCCGAGCATTGCTGGCATTAAAAGCCCATAGGCAGAAGCCCCACCAGCTGTTGAAGGGTTTGCTCTGGCGAGCCCGCCAAGCATCATAGCACCTCCAAGAACAATCACGAGAGGTTCGTACGTTTTGATCATGGGAATGAGTATAAAGACAAGAACCCAAGCAACGCCTACGGAAGCAAGCGTTCCCTTTAGAAAGTTGGTCGTTCCTAAGACGGGATTTTCTTGTGTTGCATAGAGAGCGCAGACCAAGGACGTGAATTCAACAAAGGCGAAACCTTGGGGCCATGCTGTAATTTCATAAATGAGTGCAGCAATGAGAACGGCTAAAATGCCGCGAATACCATTATTGATAGCAAGGCGCGTATCACGATGAGCACGTCGCCTGAAGGTGAAATGGTCACCACGAATGGAATGAGTACTGGCTTGGTATTCCGAGATCGCTTGTTCTAAATCCCCCAGCAATTCACCCAATGAGACGAAGAGAATACGCTCATCAAGCTCTGAGCGGGTGATATAAGCCTCCTCGCGCGCCGTAACATCATCCACTTCTTCAGGGGTAAGTTGGGAAGGTTTATTGATGTCTGTTACTTGTTGAAGGCGGTGCGGAGCAGCATATTGTCGGCAAATATCCCGAAGATGTTGAAGCTCTGCTAGAAGGTCTGGAACCGTGTTTTCCTGAGAAAGCCTCTGGGGAAGATCATGAAGAAAAGTGACAATTTCGTCAGAAGCTGTTTGATAATCTGGATGATGATGCGTCAGGAGTTGAAGGCGTGTTGCCATTCCAAAACCGCGAGAGAGTAGAGCAGAAACCGCGGAGAGGGCTGCGCGCGCATGATCTCCTTCGCGGCCATGGGCGCCCATTTCCACCTCAGCAAATTCAATTTGGTCATTAATTTTTAGGATTGTATCAAATTGGTTGCGTGCGGCTGTTAAAGCTTCGTGTCGTCGTCCGAGAATATTGGCGAGGGTTTGCGATACGAGAAGCAAGCCGGATTCTAATTTGCGGCGAAGCTGTAGATGAGCGGCACGTTCTTGATTAAAGGCGAAGAGGAAACCAACAAAGCTCTCGCATAAAACGCCAAGCAGAATGTAAGTGCCACGCGAGACAGCAAGCATGAAAACGCGATTGCCATCGGGGGCTGCAGACATACAAATGATTGTGCATGTATAGCCAGCCAGAACCATGGCATAAGAGCGGAAGTTACTCACAAAAGTGGCTAGCCCACAGCAAAGACCAATCCATAACGCGATGAGTGGGAAAAATAGCCACGGCGCTTGCGGGCAAATTCCCATAAAACTAATAGCTGCGCAGGCACCGATGAATGTTCCAACAATACGCCAACGTGCTTTAGACAGACTTTCCCCACGTGATAGCTGGGCGACTGACCATACGGTCATAGCGGACCAGGCAGGACTATCAAGTTCCATCCAAAAGGCGATGCCTAATGCGAGGCATGCGGCAACTGTGGTACGAAGTGCAAAGATGAAAGCTGCAGGTGATGGAGCGTACAGCCAAGCAAGAAAGGGTCTCTTCCCACTGAGCGATGGAGCAGGGGCTGCTTTTGTTTGCATGGTACGGTCCGTCATAACTTTGGGGAACCCTACTCTTCTTTCGATCGTTAGGCGAGAGCTGAGAGAGCCAAATTAAGATCTGAGATAAATTTTTTAATCTCTTGTTGGCGAAGTTTCTCGTCAGGTTGCCGCAAAAGGGAGGAAGGATGCACAGTGATCAAGCCTGTACTTCCATCGGGAAGTGAGAAAAGCTGAGAACGTTCCCTCATGACGCGCACTGTACGCCCCAGAATAGCGCTTGCTCCTGTTGCACCAAGCATAACAGTTACTTTTGGTCGGAGCAGACGTCGCTCTGCTGCAAGCCACGGAGAACATGCCTGGATATGTGGGGTATCAGGTTTTTGATGAATACGGCGTCCATTGCGGGGGGTAAATCTAAAATGTTTGACGGCGTTGCTCACCCAGTAATGATGCCGCTCGCCACCCGCTTCGCGTAGAGCGTCATTAAATAATTGCCCTGCAGGCCCAACAAAAGGACGACCTTGCCGGTCCTCTTGGTCTCCTGGTTGCTCTCCAACAAATAGGAGGGAGGATGAAGGATTTCCCTCACCGAAAACAGTTCGGGAGGCATGTTGGCATAGAGAACATAACGTACAGTCCGCGGCATAGGCGCGTAGCGTCTCTAAAGAAGGGGCACGTTGAATAAGGTGTGGTAGTGGATGAAGTTTGAGGGGTAAAATGGTGTCCCAATAAGGGTGATTATGGGTTGGGACTGTGTGTTGACGCGCATAGGTGAGGAGTTGTTGGTCGTCACTAATGATGTCCGGGTCTTCTGGGGATAGGCCAAAACGTAATTGATGATTTTCGTAGAGATATAGGCGACCTGGGGTTTGAATGAGCCAAGGCCAGGGGCGGAGCGCACGAAGAGCGTGAGCTTGGCTATCGAGGAGAGAGCTTGGGACTTGAAGTCGATGGATAGTCATTTCAGGGTAAAGCGATGGCGGTAATGTTTGACGTAATGCCATCGCTTCTTGGCGTGTTTGTAGAGCCAATGTTTTTAATGGTGTGAGACTAGGATCATCTTTTGGCAATTGGGGATGGTCACGAAGTTTTTCTAGTAAATCATAGAGTAAAGAAAAGCGTTGTGGATGACCGGAAACGAAAATGGCCGAAATTAGATCTCTGAAATAAGGAGAGAGTGTTAATGAGGCTTCTGATTGTGGAAGGGTATGCTTCTCGGGAATATGAAAATGCGGTTGAGTTGGAATATTCCAAACAATCTCACGAGAAGGAACATGCTGATGTAATAACGAACGTGTCCATGCTCGCCATCCAATGAAATCACTTTCCGTTGCGAGAGAGACTCGGGTCATAATGATGACTACCTGCATATTAAAAGGATTATACTATTATAAAAGTACATTTATCGTGAGCTATTGCATATCGGAAGGAGCAATTCCTATATCACAACGATGGTGGTGACTTGAGAAGGTAATTTCATGATGGACCATACAACTATTGATGACCAAGCGAACATCAGAGAACGAGAACACGAAGAGCTGCTCAAATTGACGACAGAGATTACGATAGCCAAAGTTGCAGGCTCTTTTGTCGAGATTGATGCCTTACCAGGCTTAATTCGAAGCATATATATGGCGCTAGCGGGTCAATCTGGGTCGGTAAGTGGCCGGGGTGATGGGGAGGCGTCAGCGCGTCCACAACCAGCGGTGCCCATTAAGAAGTCTGTCTATCCAGATTATATTGTCTGTCTGGAGGATGGGAAGAAGCTCAAAATGCTGAAGCGTCATCTCCAGAGCAATTATGGATTATCTCCAGAGCAATATCGCGAAAAATGGGGCTTGCCGGATGATTACCCCTTAGTGGCTCCTAATTATGCAGAGCGGCGGTCTGTTTTGGCGCGTCACATTGGGTTAGGCCGCAATATTGGTTCTGCTTCTGATGGACGCCGTAGTGATGAAGATGGGCAGGACGAAAAAAGTTAACAAAGAGTTTTTGTTTCATAAGTATGAATAATATTTGGTTATCATTGTCTTTTTATTGGGTGATTATGCGTCCTATTGCTTGATTTTTTGTGCGTTATTGTTGCAGTATTGGGATTGATAAATCCCAATCTCAAGGAAGTGGCTTATGACGAGGTCTGAATTCGTTGCCTTGTTAAGTGCTCTTTTTACTGATCGGCAGCAGCACGAAGTTGATGCTGCCGTGCACACAATCTTCCAGCATCTGGCACAAGAGCTCGGTAAGGGAAAGCGTGTGGAGTTGCGTGGTTTAGGGAGTTTCGGCACACGCCAACACACGGCACATGTGGGGAGGAACCCGCGCACGGGAGAGGCTGTAAAAGTAGGGGAGAAATATGTTCCTTACTTCCGTGCGGGGAAAGAACTAAAAGAGCGGGTCAATCGCCGGAACCATGGAATGAATCAGCACTGTGTGTCGGAACTTCCTTCCCTGTCCGAGCCGCATTGAGCTCTTCCAACAAGAAATCACGGAAGACAGATATTCTTTTAGAGCTGCGTAATTCCTCAGGATAAACGAAAAACGCTTCTGCAAGCGGGCTATGAACTTCTGGGAGAATATTGACGAGATTAGGGTGTGCCGATGCCGTGTAGAAGGGAAGGGTACCGATGCCATTTCCTGTGGCGATCGCCATTCCAATAGCCGCTACGTTATTAACCGAAAGGCTGATATTAGGATGAAGAATGACCTTCTCTTTGACGAGACGGTCAATCAACCAGTTGATGTTAGGGAGTGGGAGATGCCATCCCGCAAAGCCGATGATATTGTGTTTAGCGAGATCTTTGAGGGTTTTTGGTGTCCCATGTTTTTCCAGATACCCTTGGCTCGCATAGATAGGCATGTGGAAACTGGCGAGATGTCGCTGAATAAGATCTGGCTGAGTGGGGGCGTGCAGGCGGATTGCGACGTCAGCCTCTCTCATACTGAGGTCAAGGTCGGAATCATCCAATAGAAGAGAGACGTTAACGTTAGGGTGGCGTTCCATAAAACGATGTAAACGCGGCGCCAACCACGATAGGCCAAATCCTGTCGTTGTCGTAACGGTTATTTTCCCGGCTGCTTTTTCCCGGTTTTCACTCAAAAAGGCCTGTGTCAAAGCCAGTTTTGAGAAGACTTCTTTTGCTGTGTGATGGAGAACCTCTCCTTGTTCTGTAAGGATGAGGCCTCTGGCATGGCGATGGAAGAGAGGAACGCCTAGAACTTCCTCAAGAGCTGAAATTTGTCGAGAGACAGCAGACTGGCTGAGATTGAGTCGATCACCAGCGTGAGTAAAGGAACCTGCTTCAGCAACAGTATGAAAGATACGGAGTTTATCCCAGTCCATGTTTTGGTTCCCGTGCAGCCTTTCAACATAGTCATGGTTGGAAATGCTCATTTTGTCCCATGCGCCATGTATCCGAAATTACGGCGAAAATCCCCGAAATGGCGCACAGGGTCAAGTGTGCTTTGTTACGATAATGCGATTCTAACGGAAAAGTTAATGTGAATTATTTGTCATGAACACGTTCAGCTAGATAACGTTCCGCTTCTAAGGCGGCCATACAACCGGTGCCAGCCGCTGTGACGGCCTGTCGGTAAATCTTGTCTTGAATATCACCAGCGGCAAAAACGCCAGGAACGGATGTTCGTGCCGTACCAGGTGGGGTTATGATATAACCTTCTTCATCGCAGGCTACTTCGTGACGAAATGGTCCAACGTTAGGGCTATGGCCGATCGCAATAAACACACCATCAACGGGGAGATGTTGCTTTACAGCAGGATCACGTGGGTCATGTAGATCCAGTCCTGTTACGACGCTCGGTGTGCCTTCTCCACGAATTTCACGGACTTCTCTGTTCCAATGGACTTTAATTTTTGGGTGTGCATGGAGGCGTTTTTGAAGGATACGTTCTGCTTTTAAGCTATCTCTACGATGAATGAGATGCACGTTATCGGCATGATGCGTGAGGTACAAAGCCTCTTCTACGGCGGTATTCCCACCGCCAACAACGGCGACATCTTTTCCACGATAGAAAAAGCCATCACAGGTTGCGCATGCTGAAACACCGCTGCCTTGGTAATGTTGTTCTGATGGGAGATTGAGCCATTTTGCTTGCGCTCCTGTTGCAATGACGACCGTGCGGGCTCGGTAAGCATCGCCCGAATCTCCTGTCAGATGAAAATAACCCTCGTGATCAGGACCATTTTTGAGAGACGCTTTAGAAATTAAATCAAATTGAAAACGCGTCCCGACATGTTCTGCTTGGAGGCGCATTTGCTCCATAAGCCACGGCCCCTGCACGGGTTTGGCAAAGCCGGGGAAATTTTCAATCTCATCTGTAATGGTAAGCTGTCCGCCAGGTTGCATTCCCGTCACGAGAAGCGGGTCTAAACCGGCGCGTGCGGCATAGATGGCCGCGGTATAACCAGCAGGTCCAGCACCAACAATGAGTATATCTGTAATATGTGTCTCTGACATAGGGATCCCGATAATAGAGTTATGAGGCGAAATAGGGGCCGGGGAGAGCCCCTTCTATGAGCGGAAGATGGTGATAGTGAGAATGAACCACAAGGAGGGTTCTTTGCATGAAGCAAGGGTAATCGTATAAGGCTTAAATCTTCTTGAAAGTTTCTTCCTTAGCTCATTGAGAAAGTCCCTCATTATCCCATGATACTTGCAGACTTGGATAGCATAGATCGTCGTATTTTGGCTGAATTACAGCAGGATGGCCGTATGACGAATGTGGAATTGGCTAAGCGTGTGGGCATTTCAGCGCCACCTTGTTTACGGCGCGTGCGTCGTTTGGAAGAGCTTGGAGTTATCCAGGGCTATCATGCGGATATTGACGCTGTAGTTTTGGGGTGGGCGATCAGTTTTTTCGTTTTAGTGGGGTTGGATAGTCAAAAGGGAAGCGTTTTGGAAGCCTTTGAGGCTTTAGTCGGTACATGGCCAGAAACACGCGAATGCCACATGATCCGCGGAGGGGAGGATTTTCTACTCCGTTTGGTGGCGCGTGATTCAGACCATCAAAACCGGTTAACGCGTCAGCTTATCGAAGTGATGAATGTTGTACGTGTGCAGACATTTCAGACGATTAGGACCAGTTGTCAGCGTTCTGGAGTTCCGTTGTAGTTTTCATGAGGCGGGTCATTGGTGCGCCTCTTCTTGGCTATGTGCTTGCGGGATTAGTCGGGTTTCGTTTGGTTTTAGCGGCGCTTTTACCGCTTTCCCCTGATGAAGCTTATTATTGGATGTGGTCGCAGCATCTTCAAACGAGTTACATGGATCACCCCTTCATGGTGGCTCTGTGGATTCGGTTGGGTACGGTTTTATTTGGGGACGTTCCCTTTGGTGTCCGTTTTTGTGGTGTCTTAGCGTCTTTAGGAGCTTCTTTAGCTCTTTATGGGGCTGCGCGGCGTTTATGGCCTCAGGATACGTCCATCGCAGAACGTTCTGTCTATTTGTTAAATGTAACGCTCATGTTCGGTTTAGGCATGGTTGTTACGACCCCCGATACACCTCTTATGTTTTTCGTTGCTGTGAGCCTATGGGCTTTTGCGGCAGCCTTAACGGCACAACCTAAGAAAAAATCTCTTTTATGGTGGGGGGGCACAGGCCTTTCCCTGGGCTGCGCTGGGGATTCAAAATATACGGCTTTTCTATTGGGCGTAGGGCTTGCAGGTTTTGTTCTTACCTCTTCGCGTCGACTGTGGCGTCAACCTGGTCCTTGGGTTGGATTAGTCATCGCTATGGGGGCGACATTTCCAGTATGGTGGTGGAATGCGCATCATCATTGGGTGAGTTTTCTGAAGCAAGGAGGGCGTGCGGGGGATTGGCATCCTGAGCGTGCCGGACAGTTTTTGGGAGAATTAATCGGGGGACAAATTGGTCTAGCAACACCAGTCGTTTTTCTGTGTGGTGTTGTGGGGTTGTGGCAAGCCCGAAGGAAAAGCCCATTACTCTTATGGCTTTCATTGCCCGCTTGTTGTCTTTTCCTTGTGCATGCTTGCGGGGATAGGGTCCAAGCAAATTGGCCGAGTGTTATTTATCCCGTTTTTGCGCTTGCGGGTGGTTTGTCAGGATTCTACTGGCGAACAGCTATTGCGAGTGGCGCGGCGCTCAGTCTGACAATTTGTGGGCAAGCCGCTTGGCGCCCTGTGCCATTGTCAGCTCATTGGGACCCGATATTACGTCAAACAGCAGGATGGGATTCTTTTGCGGAGGGTGTGCGTCACCTCGCTGAAAAGGACTCTACGCATATCATTGCTGTTGAGGATTATGCACTAGCGTCTATTCTGTCATTCCACTTACATCGGTCAGAGAGTACTGTCCGTGTTATTGGGGAAGATCAACGCTGGGTTTATTTGCAGAAATTACCAAGGCTCACTATTCCCCAGCCCGCGCTATGCCTTGAAGAAGAGCGTAAGCAATCGACAGAGGGGAGTCTCATCATCTGGCGTATGACAGAGCATGGCCGGAAAGTGCGTGCTTACCGTATTTATACATGCCACGCCGTTGGTGCTGTGCTTTCAGATACACAAAGATAGAGACGAAAAAACCGCCTCAAGGGCGGTTCCTTCGCATTTGCCATCCGTAAAACGGAAGGAAGGCTTCTTAGAAGCCTTCACGCTCTAGGCGCTTACGCTCCATTTTGCGAGCGCGGCGAACAGCCTCAGCAACCTCGCGAGCACGACGCTCAGAAGGCTTTTCAAAATGACGGCGAAGCTTCATTTCGCGAAACACGCCTTCACGTTGCATCTTTTTTTTGAGCGCTTTAAGCGCCTGGTCAACATTATTGTCACGAACGAGAACCTGCACGGTGTCGTCATCTCCTTTAGGGGTCTATGATCCCTTCGAGGGATGTTGGAACATCCACCCGAAATTTGGGATCAAATCCGTATTTCGGTGTTGGTCGGCCTAACATACTCTCATTGCGGAAACAATAGTATCTCGAGCAACTCTGTTGAGCTGAGTTGGTATAGAAGTAGGAAATCAAGGTGATGACGTTACGTGCAACGCCATTAAAGGGGTCAGCGGCAGAGGCGCAGCTCTATCTACGAGAGGAGTCGATGCGCCAATCATTTGAAGCGTTTTTGCTTGCATCTCGTCGGTTACATGAAGTTTGTAGGCCGCTTTTGGAAGAATATGGCTTGGGGGCAGCCCATCATAGGATTCTTTTTTTTGTAGGCTCGCATGAGCATATCACGCCAACACGTCTTTTGGAGCGTTTAGGAGTGACGAAGCAGTCTTTGGGACGTGCTTTGAATGATTTGAAGCAAGAAGGGCTGTTAGAGCAAGAGAAAGATGCGTTTGATAGGCGGCGAAAGCCACTGCATTTAACCTCAAAAGGACGTGATGTTGAGGCGAAGCTTTTTGCACAGATTCGCGAAGCGCTCTCCTTTTCCTATCGACAGGTGGATGGACACGGAGTGGAGAGTTTTCGTCACGTGCTCAGAGGGATCATGCAGTTCGGATCATACGAATCATCAACGTGACGAATATCGTAATAGGGTCATCTTTTAGAAAATCATTAGGTGATGGCATTGAAAGCCATCAAGGCATAGTGTTACCGACACCACCATTACCGGTTCCGCTGCCTTGACCCATTCCCATGCCGCCGCCGCCGCCAACGCCGCCCATACCATTACCACCGTTAAGACCACCGAACGTGCTGCCCATGCTGCTCATAGGGTTATAGCGTCCGACATTTCCCAAAAGTTCTTGGATAACAGAGATCTGCGTTCCTGGTGTTGGTGTGACAGCGTTCACCATTCGGACGGGGATGGCGTCATGACGGCCAAGAACAGTCTTCTTCCGCAAAACGCCATTATTATCAAAATTGAGGACAAGCACGTTTTGCGTCGCGACAGCAGGATGAGAGAGAGGGACAAGATCCTTCGTCATGGAAATATAGATCCATGTGTTATCGTTGAATGTCGAGTGTGTGGTCGGGGATCCTAAAATGCCGAGGGTATCGGACTGAGTGCTCGTATTCGGAATGAGTTGGCTGTAATCTTCTTTTTCAATAAGCGCTCCGCGCGGGATAGGCGCAGCACAGCCGCTGAGAAAAATAATTCCTCCAGCCAGTAACCCGACCCAACGCGAGCGGGGTACAGAAAGACAGCGTGTGGCAGTCAGAAAACGAGAATATCTTCTCAGAGGCGTGGCGGAGGATACGCTAGTCATGAAGGCGTGCTGTCCTGATGGTACTGTATGTTCAGAGGGAGCATTAATTGTTTTCCGGTGCCTTAGTGTCACGCTTATGTCAATCTTTTTCATTAAGAATCGCCCTGGTATGGGTCTCCGTTAGAGAGATTTATAGGTCATTTTTAGGGGTTGTTAGAGGGAGAGTGAGTGATGTCATCTAAGAAAGAACCGGTGTCTCAAACGCATGCTGTTGCACCAGAATTTTCTCATCGTGTGTCGGTTTCCACGATCGGGCGTTCTTTAGAGAGGCGGGTTGAAGCGAATGAATCAGAACGTGAGGCGCTGTGCCGTCGTTTTGGGTTGGTTCGTCTAGATCGGTTGGTATGCAGCTTTGATCTAACGAAAGGGACAGGTAGGGCGATTCAAGCTAGAGGATTTCTTGAAGCACAAGCAACTCAAGCCTGCGTCATTACGGCAGAGCCTGTTGATGAAATCATTTCGGAAGCTTTTCAGCTACGATTTGTCCGGCAAGAAGATATGCCTGCTGACGATGATATTGATCTTGATGCTCTGTTAGCGGAAGAAGCAGATGATGTGCCCTATGATGGCTTGGCGGTAGATTTAGGCGAAGCGGCCTCTGAGCAGCTGGCACTGGCGCTTAATCCTTATCCACGACGTGCTGGGGTTGGGTTGGAAGAATTTGTCGAGGTGACACCATCGGAGGAGGAAGAGGCAAAAATTCCCCGAGATGGTAAGCCAAACCCATTTGCAACTTTGGCCCAATTGAAAGAAAAAAAGGACAAACAGTAGAAAGCCTTCTTTTCCTTTGCTAAAGGGAAGGACGAAATTGATGCGTGGGTGGTAATAAGCTTGCAGATTAACGGTCTGTCTGCTAGAGCCCCCCGCCTGAGCACCGTGTTTTGAAGCGGTGGTGTTGTATAAACTGATCCTGGCTTTCGGCGGCGTATTTAAGAGGCGGCGTTGCAAGCTAGATACGTTGAACCAGTAAGAGGCAGAAAACCATGGCCGTCCCTAAAAGAAAGACCACGCCGTCCCGTCGCGGTATGCGCCGTAGCCATCATGCTTTACGTGTTGAGGCACATGCAGAATGCGCTAATTGTGGTGAAGTAAAACGTCCGCATCACATCTGCAGCCATTGCGGCCATTATGATGGGCGTGAGGTTATCAGCGCGGAAGGTAAAGTTCTTAAGACGGCTGTCCGTTCCTAAGATACTTTTCTGCCCCACACTCCCGGGGGCCTTCCCGGGGGGAGTGTAGCAGGATAATGTTTATTCTAGGCTATATGTAAATCTGGGGGCCGCATTCATGACAGAGACGTCTGCCGTTGCATCGGGGGATGGCGTCAAGGAAGTGGGAGGAACATCTTCTCTCCCATATACTCTGGCTGTTGATGCTATGGGTGGCGATAAGGCTCCTGAGATCGTATTAGCAGGTCTAGAAATGACGGCGATCCGGCATCCTGATGTCCGGATTTTGCTTGTGGGCGATGAGACTGTTCTTGAGCCAGCCTTAAAACGTTTCCCAAAAGCTGAGGGGATATGCACAATCCGTCATGCGGCGGAAAGCATCCCTATGGACATGAAGCCTACAGCGGCGTTGCGTGTACGTGAATCATCCATGCGTTTATGCATGCAGGCTGTAGCCTCAGGTGAGGCACGTGGTGTTGTGTCTGCTGGCAATAGTGGTGCCATGCTTGCCTTGGCAAAGATTGTTGTCAAAGTTCTTCCCGGTATTTCGCGTCCCGCTATGGCGGCTGTTCAGCCGTCAGCACGTGGAGATGTGGTTATGCTCGACCTAGGGGCGAATATCGTTTGTGACGTGCGTAATCTCGTAGAGTTTTCCGTTATGGGAGAAGCTTTTGCTCAGGCAGCGCTCGGTTTGAAAAGCCCGACTATTGGCTTGTTGAATGTAGGTTCTGAAGAGCTAAAAGGGGATGAGCGCTTGCGGCAGGCAGCTGAGGCGTTGCGTGGAAGTGTTTTGGGAAAACAATTCTCCGGGTTTGTCGAAGGGCATGACATTACAGCCGGCGTTGTCGATGTTGTTGTGACGGACGGTTTTACAGGGAATGTTGCTTTAAAAACAGGCGAAGGCGCATTGAAACTCGCTTTTGGTCTTTTGAAGAGTGTTTTTAAGACGAATTGGTTGACAAAAATTGGTTATCTCCTTGTGAAGCCAGGGTTGGATCGTATGCGTGAGTGGATCGATCCTCGGCGTTATAATGGGGCTGTCTTTGTCGGCTTAAATGGTGTCGTTGTGAAATCACATGGTGGAGCCGATGCTGAGGGGTTTGCGTCAGCCGTTGATGTTGCCGTTGATGCTGTTTTGAATAATCTTAACGCGAAAATTCGTCATCGATTGGATCAGGTAGGTATGTTGGGCTCTGCTGCCGACCCGAAGGAGTAGGAGTAAGTATGCAATCGGTGGTACAGCAGACTGTGCAATCAGGTGAATGGAGAAGTCGTTTAACCGGAGTCGGTGGCGCTCTTCCTAAAAATGTTATTACCAATGAAGAGCTAGCCGAGAGATTAGAGACGTCAGACGAGTGGATACGCACGCGCACGGGTATTGCTCAGCGTCACATTGCTGGCGAGGGCGAGAGCGCTGTTTCTCTCGCGACAGAGGCTGCACGCCAAGCATTAGAACATGCCAACGTATCAAGTGCGGATGTTGATGCCATCATTGTCGCGACATCGACGCCAGACCAGGTTTTCCCCTCTGTTGCTGTGCGTGTTCAGGCCGCTTTAGGGATAGAGCAGGGTTTTGGCTTTGATGTCAGTGCTGCCTGCTCTGGTTTTATTTATGCGCTTTCGACAGCTGATGCGATGATACGTAGCCGGCAGGTAAGCCGTGTGCTTGTTATTGGTGTTGAAGTTTTTTCCCGTCTTTTAGATTGGGAGGATCGTTCCACATGTGTGCTGTTTGGCGATGGTGCAGGAGCGGTCTTGCTCGAGGGGGGAGAAACACAGCACGAGGGTATTTTATCAACCCATTTGCATGCTGACGGACGTTTGGGTGATTTGCTCTATGTCGATGGGGCTGTCGGATGTGCTTCTGGCAAAGTTGCCTTAAAGATGCATGGGCGAGAAGTGTTCCGGCATGCGGTCGTACGCTTAGCTGCGGCTGTCGATGAGGCTCTTGAAGCAAATGGCCTGAAGGGCAGTGACGTGCAGTGGCTGGTTCCTCATCAGGCAAACTTAAGAATTATCGACGGGATGGCAAAGCGTCTTGCTCTACCGCCTGAGAGAGTTGTGGTGACTGTAGATCGCCACGCGAATACGTCAGCCGCATCGATTCCTTTGGCGCTTTGTGAAGCCGTGCATGATCAGCGTATAAAAAAGGGTGACCTCGTTCTCATGGAAGCTCTAGGCGGCGGCTTGACGTGGGGATCTGCTCTTATTCGTCTCTAAGATTTCTTGACTGTTTCTACTGGCGTGATACGCCTAAGGAATGGGTACAATTACGCGCGCAGATTTGGTAGAGCTCTTACAGAAAGAAAATGGTTTTTCTCGCCAAGAGGCCGTGGACTTTCTGGAGCAGATGCTTGAGTTGTTTATTCAAACACTTGAGCGGGAAGATAGCCTGAAGTTGAGTGGCTTCGGAACGTTTGGTGTGCGTAGTAAAGCGACACGGGTGGGGAGAAATCCCCTTACGGGGGAGGAGGCGTTGATTTCGGCGCGGTGTGTTCCTTTTTTCCGGCCTTCACGCTTTCTGCGTGAAGAGGTGAATCGTAAACGAAAAGAAAAAGGAACGTCGGCATGACTGTTGCTCCGCAAACAGTTACTCTTTCCTCTGTTGCTGAAGAGTTAGGGATTCCACCGTATCGTCTGCGGTCCTGGGAGAATTTGTATCCTGCTTTTCAGTCTCATGTAGGGGCTGATGGGCAGCGGTTTTATAATATTGACGATGTCGCGATCATTCGTCGTATTTCTGAGATTTTATATCGCGAAGGCCGGAAAAGCCATGAGGTTATGACGGTTCTTCGGGAGGAAAATCTTGTTAAACAGGCCTCGTCATCTCCAGCGGAAGAGAGACGGGATGAAGGAAAAGAGCGTGAGCTCGAAGAGCGCCTTCTAGCATTGCAAGAAGAAAATACGCGGCTTCAAGAAGAAGAAAAGGCAAGTCGTGTTGCTGCTGAGAAAGCAGAACAGCAACGCCACTCTTTGCAAAAAGAACTGTCAGATACGGTTGCTGTATTGGGTCAAGAAAATGCGCGTTTACAAGAAAAGATAAATAATGCAGCGCAGGAAGCCGTATCAGTAAAACAGCTAGAAGAAGCAAATACTCAGTTACGCGCTAAACTTTCTTCTTATGAGAAGAAGGATCAAGAAAATAAAGATCGCGAAGAATATATCAACGAGATAGAATCGGAAAATGTTCGCCTTCAGGAGCGTGCTGAAGCGTATGATTCTTTGCAGCAGCGTTATCGTGAGTTGGAAGCTAGGCAGTCAGAGCAACGCCAGGCTTTGGAGCGTGCCCAAGAGGAACGTCAGCATTTTGAAGAAGCCAAGAAACAGGTTGCAACGTTAGAGGGCGAGCTCGAGACATTGCGGGCTCTCAAAGAAGAGCATAGTACGCTGCGTGCGGAGCATGAGGAGCTTAAGGCCAAGCAGGCGGAAGATGATGAGTTACTCACACAACTCTTGAAGGTAGAAGAGGATAATGCCCGTTTAAAAGAGCGTGCTGAAGCGTATGATGCTCTTCAACAACGTTATCGTGAGTTAGAAGCTGAGCAGTCAGAGCAACGCGAGGCTTTAGAGCGTGCCCAAGAGGAGCGGCAACGTTTTGAGGAGTCCAAGAAACAGGTTGCAAGGTTAGAGAGCAAGCTTGAGACGTTGCGGGCTCTCAAAGAAGAGCATAGTGCGCTGTGTGCGAAGCATGAAGAGCTTAAGGCAAGGCAGACGGAAGATGATGAGTTACTTACTCATTTATTGACGGTGGAAGAGGATAATGCGCGTTTGAAGGAACGTGCTGAGGCGTATGATGCTCTTCAACAACGTTATCGTGAGTTAGAAGCTGAGCAGTCAGAGCAACGCGAGGCTTTAGAACATGCTCAAGAGGAACATCAGCATTTTGAAGAATCTAAGAAACGTGTTGCGACGTTAGAGGGAGAGCTTGAAACGTTGCGGGCCCTCAAAGAAGAGCATGGTATGCTGCGTGCGGAGCATGAGGAGCTTAAAGCCAAGCAGGTGCAGAGCAATAGCGAGGCGTTGGATCTTCAAGAAGCCTTGAAAGAACGTCAGGTGCAGGTCGAAAAACTTCCTTTGTTGGAAGAGGAACTGTCAGAGCTACGCAAAACGTTAGAGAAGACAAAGCAAGAGTATTCCGCTCGTGAAGAGGATTTGCGCCAGAAGCTCGAAGGACTTCATAAAGAAAAAGATCTTTCGGAAGAAAAACTTGTACATCTGACGCAGACAGATGATGCGTTTAAGAAGTTAGAGGCAGAGCATTCTTCACTCCAAGAAGAGCTTAAGAATGCTCAGAAGGAGCAGGAAGTGGCGCGTGAAGTGCGTGCGCGCTTGGATAGAGTGGAGGGCGAGCGAGTTCAGTTTTTAGAAAAACTGGAAGAGGCCGTTGTATCGCTACAAAAACTGGAAGAGGATAACCAACGGCTGCATCAGGCGCTCGGAAAAGCCGAAGAAGAGCAGCGAGATGCCGAATCATTGCGTGTGCGTCTGACAGCTTTGGAAAAAGAAAAAGCTCATTTACAAGAGCAATATAATGTAGCGCATGAAGAGCGTTTGCACGCTCGCGAGTTGCGTGGACAATTTGCTGCTATGGAGGAAGATAAGCTTCGTTTGCAGCAAGAGTTACAACAGGCGTTAGGTCACGAAAAAGAAGCAGCGCAAACGAAGACGGAGCTTTCTCATTTACGTGAAGGAGCGCGTGCTTTGTTAGCGGATATAAAAGAACTACGTAACGCTTTAACTCAGTAAAAGAAAGTGTGTCTCAGCCCATTGCAGGGAAGGGCTGAGACTGCTAAAGAGCTTCACACCGTAGGACGGGCAGTAGCGCAGCCTGGTAGCGCATCAGTCTGGGGGACTGGGGGTCGTGGGTTCGAATCCCGCCTGCCCGACCAGTCCTACGGTTATTCCCCTTTATGTTTGTTTTTGTTCCCTGATATTCTTGTTAGAGTTCTCCGTCCAGATCGTCCAGAGGAGATGCAGGCATGCCATGATGGCAGGTCCAAGGAACAATCCTAGAAGACCCCATGTCTCTGCACCGCCGAAAATTCCGAGAAGAACCCAGAGGAAAGGCACTTTTGTGTTGCCGCCAATGAGAACGGGACGGATGAAGTGATCGGCCACGAAGAGCACAATAGCGCCGATGACCCATACAATAATAGCTGCAATGGCACTGCTTTGTGTGGCGACCATCAGAAGAGCAACTCCAGTGACGGCGATCCATCCCAAAAGAGGCACCATGGCTGCCACCGCTGTAACAAGGCCGAAGATGATGGGTTGAGGGGCTCCAGCAATTGCGTAGGCAATTCCCATGACGACACCTTCACCCAAACCAACTAAGACAAGGCCTGAGACAGTCCCATGAACAGAAGAGATGATCTGACGTGCCAATGTCTCTCCCTGGCGTCCAAAAAGCCGTTGTGAGCTGCCTAAGAGCTTTGTGGTAATGCTATCGCCATCCTTCAAAATGAAGAAAAGTGTTAGCAAGGAAAAGAAAAAGAGAATGACAACATGCACGAGCGGAGCAACGCGCGAGCCGACTTGATGAGTCATGCTCAGGCCTTTGCTCAAATTCATACCCGCAGAATCAAATAATTCATGAATCTGTTCTGGCTGAGCTAAATGGGTTTGCCAGAATGTATGAATTTTGGCTGAAACGAGCGGAATGCGTTGTACCCACTGAGGTTCAGGGAGCCCTGTGTGCAAGATGCTATTGACCCACAAAAGCGCATCTTGAAGTTCATCGACTATTTTATAGGCGATGAATATTGCGGGTAAAATGAAAACCAGGGCCAGCGCACATGTGAAGATAGATGGGAGCCATACAGAATTTCCAAAGCGTTCCTCTGCTCTGCGATAAAGAGGCCAGAGAGCGATGGAGAAAATGCCCCCCCAAATCAGGGCGGGAAGGAAGCGTTGTAACGCCCAAAGCCCCGCAAGGATGAAAAATAATGAGAGAAAGCCTCGGGCACGACGTTGGAAGTTCCCCGAAGGAGGAGGTAACCGCAGGTGGTTGTGCTCCCCATGTGTTGGTGGTGTGTTGGTCATTGAGAAGAAAGCCTCAGCCTATTCGTGATAAGTTCAGGGGTAATACCTATCTTCATTGAATGGTCAACTCCCCGAGAATGACAATAATGCGAGTTTTGGCAAATAATAAGGCATGTCATCAGCGCGTTGAATATTTTGGGTAAAGTGCAGCATGAATGACGCCTTCATCCTCTTTAGGAAAAAAACCGTGGCGTAGGAAGAGATCAATGATAACGAGGTTAACATTAAACTTGAAATCATCCGTTTTTTGAATACGACGAAAGACCTCAGCAAGTGGTTTCAAGTGAAATGCTTCGACTTCGCCGTCAGAGGGGATAGGAATAAAGTCTTCCGGCAAGAAAAGGTCATAACAATAGAGCCGATCACGCCTTAACCCTTCGGGGCGTAGCATCGCATAGCATAAGGTGCTCACATGCGTGGCTTTTTGAACTAAAGTTTCAGGGATAGACGCTTCTTCTTGGGCTTCTTTAATAATAGTCTCTTTTGGAGAAAGACCGCTGCTCATCCCCCCTGCGACAAGATGATCCAACTTCCCAGGGTCAAGACGTTTTGTTTGGCTACGTTGTGCAACCCAGAGGAACAAGGTGTCGTCTTTTTTAACAAGACCGTTAAGATGAACCCCGGCAGCTTCCACACCGAGAAGTGGGATAAGGCCACGGTCTATTTGATCGAGAATAACGTTGTCAGGAGAGGTGACATCAAACCATTCCCGAAATGGACGGTAAATATTTTGATCCGCAAGTAGGATGCTCAGACGTTTGATACTATCAGGCTGAGTTAAGGTGGCACGCGTGTCTGTAATGGAGATGAAAGGGGCATATCCATTACTTTTCAGGTGCGGGACAACGTTTGGGTCAATCCACCCGACAAGTATGTCTGTGCGATAAAGTGGAAGGCGTCCATGAGGAAGAGTGACGTTTCGGCATCGTTCTATATGACGTAGAAAAGGTCGGCTCTCAGGTGAAAGTGTTTGCGCGTGTGTCACGTTTTCTTGTCTCGTCAAAAGAGAAGGTGATTGTAAAGCGTTCTGAGTGTTCTACATAGTGAGCTTATGAGTTCGTTAAATCCACCCCGTCTTTCTTTAAAAGCTTTTTGGGTGTTATTGCGCCCGCACCCTTTACGGCCAATCGTGGTGCGTATTCTCTTAGCATGTGGCCTCTTATTGCTTGAAAGCAGTGTATCTGTGGCGACGCCCTGGGTATTTAGCCACATGGTGCAGCAACTTTCAGGTGGGGCATTAGTCACCAAAGCTATTGTTGCATTACTTGTACAATATGCTTTTCTACGATTTATCGAGAGTGTCGCAGGTCCTTTGCGGGATATTATTGTTGTACCGCTGCGCGCTTTTTTGAAGCGGCGCGTTGTTTTACTAGGTCTTGAGCATATTTATCGTCTCAGCGCGCGCTTCCATGCGGACCGCCAAACAGGCGCTTTGACCCGCATTTTGGATAGAGGGGCTGACGCTGCGGGCTCATTGTTGGATTTATCACTCTCTAATGTGTTACCTAATGTGATTGGGTTGCTGCTGACTTTCGGTGTTATTATACACGTATTTAATTGGCAGTATGTGTTCTTGCTCCTCGGAACCGTTATTTTATACGCCATAATTTCATACATATTCACAAAGCTCCGTATGGCAGCGCGGCGCCAGCGTAATCAGGCGAATAATGCCGCACACCATCATCTTGTTGATGGTATTACGAATCTTGAAACCGTTCGTGCTTTTGGAAATGAACGTTACGAAGTGACGCAACATGATACGGTTCGTGCGCGTTTGCAGAAGGCAGATATTCGTTTGCAATATCTTGTGAGTTCATCGCAGATCGTGCGGAATATTATTATTGCATTTGCGACTATTCTGCTTTTGGGCTTGGCGATTATTGATATTGTACATCATCGGATTGGGGTGGCTCAGTTCGTCTTGATCGGTACGTACATTCGTAACGTTTATGCTGCAGTAGGGGCCTTAAATTACGTTGGGGCGGGGTGGCGTAATGCGCGTGTCGATATGGAAAATTATTTGGAACTCCTGGCACTCACACCTGAAATTGCATCACCTCCTCAGCCTCATTTCCTGTCAGTTGGGCATAAGGAGGCAGGTGGTGTTGCGGTAGAGTTCTCGCATGTTTCTTTTGGGTATGATCCTTCGCGTTTGATTTTGAAAGATATCACGTGTTGTATCCCCGCAGGGAAAACATTGGCCGTTGTGGGGCAGACGGGATCGGGGAAATCGACACTCGCACGACTGATCAGCCGGTTATACGACCCGATACAGGGGGAAATTTCTTTTGATGGGTATGATATCCGTTCTCTGTCATTGGATAATTTGAGGCAACAACTCGGAATTGTGCCGCAGGAATGCATTTTGTTTAATGCGAGCATAGGGGACAATATTGCTTATGGGCGCGTTGGTGCCTCGTTTGAAGAGGTGCGGGAGGCGGCTCATCGTGCACAAATTGGAGATTTTATAGAATCCCTTCCCAATGGATATGACACGTTGGTTGGGGAACGCGGGTTAAAACTCTCAGGAGGTGAGAAGCAACGTGTGGCGATTGCTCGTGTTATTTTACGAGACCCACGCCTGCTCATTTTGGATGAAGCAACAAGTGCTTTGGATACGCAGACGGAGGCGCGCATTCAAAGAGAATTATCGTCCCTTTCGCATGGGCGCACAACATTTATTATCGCTCATCGATTATCCACCGTCCAGGATGCCGATCATATCATGGTGTTGGGAGATGGATGTATTGTGGAAGAGGGAACTCATGCCACTTTACTGGCTTTAGAAGGAAAATATGCCTCAATGTGGTCTGCACAGGCCGGAAGGGGTTCCCTATAACGCATTTACAGTCTAGAGGAGGGACCGGGCTGCGGTTCTGTCTGATGAAAGAGGGCAGAAAGGCTTGACGTTTTGTGAACTATCGGCCATAAGCCCGCCTTATTTACGGAACACGTGTGGGCATTTAGCCCTTACGTATCACAGCATCGAGGAAGTTCTATGTCTCGCCGTTGCCAAGTCACGGGCAAAGGGGTACTGACGGGCAACAACGTCAGCCACGCTCATAACAAAACCCGTCGTCGTTTCCTGCCCAACCTTCAGGAGACCACTCTGCTTTCTGATATCCTAGGGACGCCAATTCGCATGCGTCTTACGACCAAGGGTATCCGTACGGTCGAGCATAATGGTGGGCTTGATTCCTTTCTTTTAGGAACACCAAATCGCAAGCTTCCACCAGAAGCTCTTGTGATCAAGCGCCGCATTCTTCGGGTGCAAGAGCGTAAGGCTGCCCAGCAGGGTTAAGGCCTGGTTAGCCCTGGTTAAGGGCCGTTTTCTTTAGGGGAACCCTGCTAAAGAATTATGATATCCCATTGAAGTGAACAGGGTTCGTTGAGGTGTTTCGGGCAGCCTGAAACACCTTTCCTTGCATTTTGGAGGTTTCCCGTGACCGACGATAGCGTCCAGAGCGCCAAGTCCGCTCTTTCAAAGATTCGTAATATTGGTATTACCGCTCATATTGACGCAGGTAAGACCACGACGACTGAGCGTATGCTGTTCTATACCGGTATGTCCCACCGTATTGGTGAGGTGCATGACGGTAACACAACGACCGACTATATGGCTCAAGAGCGTGAGCGCGGTATCACGATTACGTCTGCTGCCGTGACGTGTGAGTGGAACGGCAATCGCATCAACATCATCGACACACCAGGCCATATTGACTTCAACATTGAAGTGAATCGTTCTTTGCGTGTGCTTGATGGAGCCATCTTCGTGATTGAAGGTGTGGCCGGTGTGCAGCCTCAGTCTGAAACGAATTGGCGTTTGGCTGATCGCTATAATGTGCCGCGTATCATCTTTATCAACAAGCTCGACCGTACAGGGGCCGACTTCTATTACGCTTTCAGCACATTGAAGGAAAAGCTGGATATTGTGGCGATCCCACTGCAGCTTCCTATCGGTGCCGAAGACAAAATGGTGGGTGTTGTTGATCTCGTTGAGATGCGCGCTATCGTTTGGGAAGGTGATGACCTCGGCGCTTCGTTCCATTACGAAGAAATCCCAGCCGATATGAAAGAAAAGGCTGAAGAGGCACGTCAAAACCTGCTCGATACAGCTCTTGCTGCTGATAATGAAGCAATGGAAGAGTATTTCGAGAAGGGGGATGTCGATATCGCTACCCTGAAACGTGCCATCAAGAAGGGGACGATCTCTGGTGAGTTCCGCCCTGTTCTCTGTGGTACGGCCTTTAAGAATAAGGGTGTTCAGCCACTTCTTGACGCTGTGATCGATTATCTGCCAGCTCCTGATGAAGTTGAAGGTATCCGTATTGCGCCACCAGAAGGTGAAGAAGTTGATGAAGACTTCCTGCCGATCGTTCCGGTAGAGCCAGAAGGGAAGTTTGCAGGGTTGGCCTTTAAGATCATCTCTGACAAATACGGAACGCTGACCTTCGTTCGCGTTTATCGCGGTGTGCTGAATTCAGGCGATACGGTTCTGAACACCACGAAGGGTACGAAAGAGCGTGTTGGCCGTATGTTCCAGATGCACGCTGACAAACGCCAAGAAGTGAAGTCTGTTGGTGCGGGTGATATTGCAGCGTTCGTTGGTCTGAAAGACACAGGAACGGGTGATACATTGGCTGATGCGTCCGACCCTGTGGTTCTGGAGCGTATGCAGTTCCCAGTGCCTGTGATCGATATTTCGGTTGAGCCACGCACGAAAGACGCTGTTGAGAAAATGACCTTGGCGCTGCAAAAGCTGACCGCTGAGGATCCATCCCTTCAGCTTCGCACAGACCAAGAAACCGGACAGACCATTCTTTCTGGTATGGGTGAGCTTCATCTTGATATTATCGTGGACCGTTTGCGCCGCGAATATGGGGTTGATGCGAACATTGGTGCGCCTCAGGTGGCTTATCGTGAGACGATCACGAAGTCCCACACAGAGACCTACACCCATAAGAAACAGTCTGGTGGTTCTGGTCAGTTCGCTGAGGTGAAGATCACCTTCGAGCCTTCTGGTGAGAAAGATCAGATTATTTTCGAAAATAAAGTGGTTGGTGGTTCTGTTCCGAAGGAATATATCCCAGCTGTTGAGAAGGGTATCCGTAACCAGGCATCAACCGGTGTGTTGGCTGGCTTCGAGACGGTGGACTTCAAGTTCACGCTGGAAGATGGTAAATACCATGATGTTGACTCCTCGGCTCTGGCCTTTGAGATCGCCGCTAAGGCATGCTTCCGTGAAGGGATGAAGAAGGCTGGTCCAGTCATTCTTGAGCCAATCATGGATGTTGAGATCACAACACCAAACGATCACGTTGGTGACGTGGTGGGTGACCTTAACCGTCGCCGTGGTATCATTCAGAACCAGGAAGTGATGGGGTCTACGGTTCTCATTCGTTCCCAGGTGCCGTTGAAAGAAATGTTCGGTTACATTTCTCATCTGCGTTCGGCAACGAAGGGCCGTGCATCCTTCACCATGCAGTTCCATCACTATGACCCAGTACCACGCAACGTGGCTGATGAGATTATGGAATCACGCGCTTAAGATTTTTCTTTATCGCGGATTAAAAAAAGCCCTCGCCGTGAAAATGGCGGGGGTTTTTTGTAATAAGCGTAACTGTTGAAAGATGGGCTTGACATAAAAATCTTTTTGAGTTTTTTACAATGAATAGGTGATGGATTTCCGCCTGGCCGATTTTGAGCCGAACCGCCCACGATGATGGGCTGATGATTCCTACCGGTGACTATAGTCAGGGGGTATTTCCCCTGTTGGCATGGCAAGGGGGAGTCTTTTATGTCGATTTCATTATTACAAAAATATGCTTCTATTGGCCTAGGGTTGCTGCGTTGGCTCCTTGTGTTGGTGCCCATGTCGCTTGCCGTGGGGAGTGGCTGCGCGTTGCTTCTATGGCTTTTAGAAGAAGCGACTCTCTATCGTTTCGCGTATCCTGCTTTGCTTTATGCGCTCCCATTTGCGGGGGTAGCTGTCGGGCTTATCTATTATTGGTGGGGTGGGCGCGCTGAAGGGGGTAATAACCTCATTCTGGATGAGATTGATAAGCCCAATGAGGGGGTTCCTCTGCGGATGGCGCCGCTGATTTTATTGGGCACGGTAGTAAGCCATCTATTTGGCGCCTCAGTGGGGCGTGAGGGGTCGGCTGTTCAGATTGGGGGTAGTTTAGCCAGCACGTTTGGGCGTTGGTTCCATTTTGATGAACGTCAAACGCGTATCCTATTGATCGCAGGGGTGGCTGCCGGCTTTGGGGCTATCTTTGGAACACCTATCGCAGGAGCAGTATTTGGATTGGAGGTGCTCGCAGTTGGGCAGATAAGCTATAGTGCGATTTTGCCTTCTATGTTGGCGTCCGTCATTGCAGATTGGACATGCTACCAATGGGGCATCCACCATCCAACCTATCCGATGGGTTTCCATGGGATAGCTGATGCTAAAGGTCTTGTCCCACATGCCAATGCGTGGCTCTTGCTTAAAGTGTGTGTTGCAGCACTGGCTTTTGGTTTAGTCAGCCGTCTTTTTGTTGAATCGGTTCAATTTCTTTCATCGATCGTAAAGAAAATTTGTCCGCAAAGTTGGTTACGTCCTCTGATCGGCGGTGTGCTCACCATTGTTTTGGTGTGGATTTTGGGTACACGAGACTACCTTGGGTTAGGGATTATTGCGCCAGAGGTTGGTGGGGCGTCCATTATCAATTTTTTTGGGACGTCGCATTATACGTGGTCGTGGCTGTTGAAGCTTGTTTTCACTGTGGTTGCACTGTCCTGTAGCTATAAGGGTGGTGAGGTGACGCCACTCTTCTTTATCGGTGCAGGGCTTGGCAATGCTTTGGCTCCCGTGCTGGGTGTGCCCAATGATCTCCTCGCAGGTGTCGGCTTTATGGCTGTTTTTGCTGCGTGTGCGAATACGCCCATGGCCTGCATCTTTATGGCGGTTGAGCTGTTTGGGAGTGCGAATATCGTCTATTACGCATTGGGTTGCGTGGTCGCTTATCTCGTTTCGGGCTATACAGGCATTTACTTATCGCAACGTGTTGAAGCGCCCAAAATTTGGAATAAGAGCTTCGTTCCTGGAACGATTCTTCGCCAAGCCCGATTAGGCCAATGGGGCAAGCCTACTCTATAAAGTAGCTTTTTTTGCGTGGCGTGTATGGGAGATAAACACCATCAACGTCACGCAAAAAATAAGAGCAGGGTAGATGAGGTGCGCCGTGGAGTAGGCCATTAAAAGAGCAACAGGGATGATGGCGCCCAGAGCGATGATTTTTGGCAATATTCCTTGAGAGAGTTTGCATAATGCAGCCGCGGCTATTCCATAGAGAATGAGAAAATTCATTCCGGCAGACGATAACAGCGTTGAAATATTAATGGATAAAGCTGCAGAGAGTAGTACGACACTTGTCATTATCCCTCCTGTCACGGTAACGGCTGCAACAGGAATTCCGCGGCGCTCATAAGACAATTGTTTGAATTTGATGCTGCGGTAGATCATGCGTGATATCCCCCAGACAGCGGCAAAAAGATTGGTCCAGATCAGCAAGGTTGCACCAATGGCGACAATGGTTTCGGCTTGTGTTTTATTGCCCAAGAATTTTGTAAAAACGTCTAAGAATGGATGAGCGTTCCAAAAATTTTTACCACCATTGGTCACAATGAGTGCGCAGAAAATATAAAAAATGCTGATGACGAGCCAAGAGGAAGCGATGGCTATCGGAATATTTCGTCTTGGGTTTGTAAATTCTTCGGATAAGCCCAGAGAAACTTCCCACCCAGAAAATGCAAAAAAGACGAGCATAAAGGGAGAAAAAGCTGACCATTTTGGAAATGGGATGGATGTGTTGATTGTTAGGTGAACACTGAAAAGACCGGCACTGATTAAAATAATTAAAAAACCGATGACCGCGATAGAAGCATAAATACCAATCCTTGCAGCGCCTTTTGCTGAAAAGAGATTAGCGAGAGTCGCTGTGATAAGCATTAAGGCTCCTGCACTCCATGCCGGGAGTGAAAAAGCTCCTTGAAGATAATATCCACCTGTTAAGGCAACTGAGGGGATGCCGAGGATGAATGTGCCAAAAAGTAAAGTTGACGTGAATAAACTTCCAAATCGTCCAAAAGCTTGTTGTGCGACATGAATAGCACCTCCTGCATTTGGGTAGTTGATGGCAAGCATCATGAAAACGGTGAGCAGGGGAGCCACAACAAGCGATGCTATGATCCATGTCCAAAAGGATTGAATGCCTGCGATGCCGGCTGCCAACCCTGGGAGGGAAAGAATGCCTGCTCCAATAACGTTATTGAGCATCATGGCTGTGCCTGAAAGAGGGCCTAATGTGTTGTGGAGGCGCTTCGTGTGGGGGGTTGTCATATTTTATTTATAAACTCATCAGCAGTAAGAGCGAGAATGATTAAATTATACGTAGGGAGAAGTGAACATGATAATGGAAAGTCTTATTATTGGGTAAAGTTGAGTGTAGATTAATCTGTACTAGAGGAGTCAACTTACATTGATCAGATTATTCTTTAAACATCATAAATAAAATTTATAAGAGGATTCAATTTTTTTATAAAAAAATTCATCATTCCGTAATGTCCTGTTCAGCTAACATATTGATTTATTTTTATTTATTGAAATTTTCATTGAAAAATAAAATCTAAACATCATTAATATGATGCAAAACATGTGAAAACAAATTATAGTAAAAGACACTACCCGACTTATATACAGTGAGGGAAAGATGACCGACTATTCCACAGATTCAGGTACTGTTTATTCGATAAATTCGAATTCTGGATTAATTACGAATGTACTCTTCCCGAGTTCATCCGTACAGATTACCGATCCTAATGGGGATACGGTATATTCAAATGATAGTCTTCCGAATACGAGTATTCTTTTCCCTGGTGCATCATCCTACTTTAACATTTTAAGTTCAGGGGACTACATTGTGGCACCAGGGGCTACGGGTAATATGACCCTGGCTTCCGGTGTTACCAGTACGATCTGGGTTGGTGGGGCTATCAATTATTCAGCTCTCGTGGCGACGGCGACCAACACTACATTTAATGTAGATGGTGGGTCATTAAAAGCCACAGTTGGTGAGCTTGGTAGTACTGCGACGAAAATGACGGTAAATTTAACAAATGGGGGTGTGTTTTCGGAGGCGTTGTCTACTAGTTCTCTATTGTCTTCAACGACGATCAATTTCGGAACAGGAGGTGGTACCTATATTGCAAATACGGGTGGTGCCATTATCAACTTAACCTCACAAAAGATTAATGGGTTTAACAGCGCACGCGATTATATTCAGTTTATTAATATGCCCTCTGACCCGGTTAGTTATAAAATAACAAATAAAAATGCCGGGGGTATTTTGGGGATTGGAGATACATCTTCACAAACAATTGATATTTTTGATGCTTCGGGAAATAAAATTGCCTCAGTGACCGTCACGGGGATTAATTTCCCAGCTGGATCGTATAAAGTTGGAGCTAATGGGCCTCTGACTGTCTCAGATTCTGGCAGTACCATTACGGTAGAGGCTACACCTGTTACATGCTTCTTAGAAGGATCAATGATCCAGACGGCTGATGGTGACAAGGCTGTAGAAGATATCCGTGTGGGTGATGAGCTGGTTACGTTCGATTGGCGTGAGAACCAGCAGGTTATGCGCCCAGTTGTATGGGCAGGAAAAGCGCATTGCCGCGTTACTCCAGAGTTAACAGATGACAAAGCGGGTTATCCTGTTCGTATCCTTAAAGATGCCTTTGCGGAGGGTGTGCCGTTTAAGGATATGCTCATTACCGCGGAACATTGCTTGTTCTTTGATGGTAAGTTCGTACCGGTGCGTATGCTCGTTAATGGGCGTTCAGTGTTCTATGACAAGTCGATCACATCCTATGACTATTACCATATAGAAACGAAGAATCATGCTGTTATTATAGCGGATGGCATGTTGAGCGAGAGTTATCTAGATACGGGTAATCGTCATGCGTTTGATCAATATGACGACAATTCCATGTCTACTCTTACGCGTCGTCTGACGTGGGATGAATCTGCAGCAGCGCCATTGGATGTATCACGTGAATTTGTTGAACCTTTGTTCCGCCAGATTGAGACGCGTGCAGAGCATATCCAGTGCGCTGCGAAGTCGGTGGCGCCGACATTAACGGATGATATGGATTTACATCTCATCACCGATACAGGGTTGCTGCTTCGTCAGCGGCGTGAGCGTAATGGGCGTGTTATCTTTTCCATTCCAGCCGGGGTGAAATCGGTGCGTCTTGTATCGAATGCAAGCCGCCCGAGTGATGTGATTGGTCCATTCGTTGATGATCGACGTTATTTTGGCGTCTCAGTTGGTGAAATTGTTGTCTTTAAGGGCGACCAGGTACGCGCTATCACGGCTCACTTAACAGAGAAAACTCTGGAAGGGTGGGGTGATTCTGGAGAAGAAGGTACGCGCTGGACAACCGGTAATGCTGTCCTGCCATTGGGAGAGCATTCGTTCCGCAATATTGGTCTTTTGGCTGTTCAGATTAAAGCAGCAGGGCCTTATGTTCTTAAAAAGACAGAGCATGAAAACGTCGCAATGATCGCGTAGAAACATAGCTTACCCCCGTGCATTATCTTATCACGGGGGTGTTGTTTTAAGTTGTTGGGCATGTCCTCCTCCTGTGCCGTCTCCTATGAAAGAGAGGGGGACAGGAGTTTTTTGTTGAGAACTTACAGATCATCCAAAAACGCGGTTTGCGTGCATGATGGCGATACCAACTTCTCGGAGAAGATCGAAAGAACGCTGTAAGGGGCGGAAGATTTCTTTATGCTCACGCGCAAAGCCTTGAGCGACGCCAGCACCACCTGGTTCACCAAAATCTAAATCCGCGATACTTGGTGCGGTAATTGGGAAGAGATCATCCAATAGATGCAAGGCCCTGGGGACATCGAGGCACAGAATGAGTGTCGTAATTGCTTCGCGCGTTAAGGTTCCTCTTGGTCCGAAGTAAGGAATGTAGGTTGAAAGCCGCCAAATGTGCTCCATTAAAGCGAAGCGGATAACATGCAGGAGTTTTTCATCACTCACCATGGTTGGGGCTTCGGGCCATGCGCTGCATAGTGAAATATGGTCACGTTGAATGCGGCGGAACATCGCAGGAACGGTTTTCCAGAATTCAAGTTCTTCTAGATCGTGAGCAATGCTCAGGAAATGCGCGCGTTCATCTTCTGTTTTGCAATGCGCTGCACGGTTCAACCAAGTGCCGGGATCAAGCTGATGAAGGGTTGTCCGTAAAATATTAATATCAGAATGGGCCAGCCCTTGATGAGCAAAATCCATTAGTTGACGGAAGCGAGGGGAATTCTTTTGCAAATGCGCAAAGGTTTTAGGATGACGTTCTGCAGCTGCACCAAGCCCATGAAGAATATTAGCCCACCAGCCAAGTTGTTGAAGAATGGCATTATTGGGAATCGCACGGATCTGCCCAGGATGGGTAATCCGGTTGACGGTTGCGGTATCTGATTGACGGGCAGAAGGACGTGAACCTGTTTTATCCACTAAAGCAGGTCCAAAAGCGCCTAGAAGTGCTGTATAGCCAGGGTCATCCACAAGATCCCCCATCTTCATGGCGATGGTGGAGAAGAAGTCCATGGCAAAATCGGGACGATCATAAAGAGGGTCACGCCGTTCTGCTTCAGTAATATCGTTTCTTTGTGTGGACGCGCATTCTGCAAGGGTGGCTATGGTTGAGCTAGCGAGCGCCTTGGTGCCAAAAAGAGCGTAGCCATCGCCGCCTTGGAAAGCCGTCTCAACCCGATAGCTAATGCCAGCATCCTTAAAGGCTTGGCGTGTATGGGGAGGCGAGAAATAACTCAGGCGTTCTTTAAGGCTGAAAGGATGCGCTCCGCGTCCAATGCTTTCACCATGTGTATCGAACATGGTGAGGGCGACATCTTGCAGGCCATATTCCTTCATAAGGGCGAGGGTGCGCATACGTAGGCGCTCGACCATAGTCGCCGCGGCAATTTGTCCGACATAACGCCCAGAGTCGGAATAACCAAATTGCAGGGATAGTCTTCCGTTCGCGCGGAGATAGTGACGCCAATGCGGGGAGCGGAAAGCTTCTTCCAAGATTGTTTCACCATCTTCAAGAGCAGAAGCTGTTTCGAAAAGAGGTGAAATTTCAATTTGGTGGTCTTTGATGCCAAAGAGACGCGCCAACCACAGAGTTGCGAGTAATGTATAGCCGCTTTCCGTCTCCGCGATGAGGAAGCGGATCGGCGCACCTGAATCAATATGTTTCAGGATTTGCGCCATGGTCATCATGAGACGTGCTGCGGCGCTGGGCTCTACCAAGAGGGCGCCGAAATCAACGGCCAAGGGCTCAAGCTCATCCATAGCGGCATCAATATGCGTTAGGAGCGCTTGCCGATGGAAAGGTAGCGTTGGGTCATCTGTGAGACCCAGACGTGTGCGGGCAACGTTATAAATCTGAGCGGCATTAAGACGTGTGTGAATATGGGCCAAGCTCAGCCCATGCGTTACAAAGCCTGTGCGAATGACATCCAGCTGTTCGGCGTGTTCTGGAGAAAGATTACGAGCGGCTTCATCGAAAAGCGGTTGAAGAGAATGGGCGTCAAGCAAGGCTGCATCGTGACGTGCGATAAGATCGCGTGCAAATGTAGCAATTGCCTCTGGGGCGGGTTGTTTCCCTGGTTTTTGAGAACGGGGGCAGGCATCAAACTGTTCAGTGGTGGCCGTAATGGCGGTTGCAACGCGCTGTCCGAGGGCTGTGTTTTGAAGGCCAAGTGTGTTGAGCCCATCATTAAGGCGATGAAGCTGGGCAATTTTTAAGCCAAGGCGGATGCGAATAGTGTCCCACCAACCAATGTCATTGCGGCCATCCGTGTCAAAACCAACCCATGTTGCAAGACGGATCGGGGCAGGGGTGAGCGCATGTGCTGCAGGCCAGCGTTTGCGGGCGGCGCGTAAAATAGCATGAGTAAGTTCATCAAGGGAGTCGCGGCCACGTTGGATGGCCTTAAGAGCAAGGCTTTGCTCTTCATCAAGGGTTGGTGGTGCTGGACGCCGATGCGTTGTGAGTGTGGGGACGTTACATGACGGGTCTTCTGCACGGTGGGCAAGAAGATCATACACCTCATTGGCGAGGGCGAAGGTGGGGTGCGCTGTAAAAACCGCAGCAATATCGGTGACTGAAAGAGCTTCGGGAGAGGAAGCTTGAGCAACAAGTTTCTTTGCCGCTTGTTCCAGGCGAAGGGAGGGTGACACCATTTCACCATGCTGCTCGAGCCCAACATACCGACGGAGAGCATCGGCACGTGTCGCAAAATTTTGATCACGAAGCTGGCGCACGACATGCTCCAGCGTCTCTATTCCTTTTTCAGACCCGCTTTGCTCAGCCAAGGATGTAATGAGTTTAGGGAGGCTGTGCGTTGCGTCATCAAGAGAGGCGCTTAACACGTCAACAAACTCGGAGGGAGAGGCATCAGTCAAGGAGGCGCGGTCAGGCATCGGGATCGGTCTCATTATTTTTCAAGATAGAGGCTGGGAGGAATGTTTCATGATCCTCTTCAGAGCGCAAGCATTCCTGTTCACTGGGGACCATGCTACAGAATGGGGCTCCAAATAGTGAGGCGTAGAGTCATTATGGCGAAAAAACAACAGCAAGAGAAGTGGAAGAAGCCTAAACCGGGGAGTTTGGCCACAATGCTGTTGGTTGGTATGGGGGCGGCGGCTGTGGGAAGTAGCCTCCCTTATTGGCGTCACCTTTATGGTGAAACCTTTACTCTGGATATTATTCGCTCTGGTACCCGTGCCGGTGTGGTTGGTGGGTTGGCTGATTGGTTTGCGGTGACAGCTTTGTTCCGTCATCCTATGGGAATTCCAATCCCGCATACGGCGATTTTACCCAAACGTAAGGCGCAACTTGGTAAGGCTTTGGGGCGTTTTGTCGCGGAACATTTTTTTACAGACCACGATATGGCTGTATTGCTCGGGCGTTTCAATTTTACGCAGGTTGTGGTCAAGACATTGCGGGAACCTGCCGTAACAGAGGCCGTGTTACGGCATTTTCGTACTATTATACCGGGTTTGCTAAAACGTCTGGAAAATGGTCAAGGGACAGTCATTTTAGAGCATATGGTCCCTATTTTTCTGCGAGGGGAAGGGGCCATTCCACTTGTTGTCCGTGCGATGCGTGCGATGGTGGATGAAGACGTACATCAAGAAGTTTTTTCGTTCTTTCTTGTGCAGTTTAAAGAGTTTGTCTTGGCACATGAGGGAGAATTGCATCGTTTTGTAGAAGAGCGTGTGCGTGAGCAAGGTGGACGTCTGGTAGGATGGGCTATTGGCGGGAGAGTGGCTTCTCAAGCATTGGGAGCTCTTAAGGTAGAATTGGAACGTGTTGACCCCAAAAATTCGGAATTGCGTCATGGTTTTACGCGATGGGTTAACACAAAGTTGGATGAGCTTGAAGAAAACCCGGAGCAACTCACGCGTATTATGGACCGGATGGCGGATTTTCTGACGCATGATACGTTAAAGGAATGGGGCGGTGGGCTTTGGCGGCGTCTACGGAAGATGGCGGAAGACGACAGCCATCGCGATGATGGATGGGGCGCTGAAGCCTCAGAAGCCTTATTACAACAAGGGATAAGCGTTTTAGAAACCAATACGGAGTTTTCGAATAAAATTAATCAGCTCGTGAGTAAGGGCATTTTGTATATTGTTCCGGGTATTCGCCAAGAGGTTGCAGCCCTCATCCCGAGAGTTATGGAGAAGTGGGATTCTACGAGTTTGACAGAACGTTTGGAGAATGGTGTCGGGCAGGATTTAGCGTTTATTCGTATTAATGGTACCGTGGTTGGTTTCTTAGTGGGTGCTTTCTTAGAAGTTTTTTTTGGTCTCCTCTTTGGTTGAAAAAAGGCGTATCTCCATGTTGTTGATGGCCGTTGGGAAGAGAACAACTTAAGGCTTCCTTATAAGAAAAGCTGATAGACACACATAAGTAGAAATATCTTGACCTAGAGCGGCTTATGGGCCAAACCATTAAAGAGGACTATACAGGTCTTAAATGCCACGTAACAGGTTCTGGGTTATTTATTGTGCTGAGACTCTCCAAACTCACTGACTATGCAGCCGTTATCCTTGTGCGTTTAGGACGTCGCGGAGAACTCACAACAGCGACGACCCTTGCGCAGGAGACAGGTATACCCGAGCCAACGGTCGCGAAGCTCCTCAAAGGGTTAGCCGCCGGAAAGTTGGTGGAATCCTATCGTGGAGCACGTGGGGGATACCGTTTAGCTGAAGAGTTGGACCATATTTCTGTTGCGCGTGTCATCAGGATTGTGGATGGGCCGATCTGTGTGACCGCCTGCTGTGATGGCCGTGAATGCAACCATGGGGAAACCTGTGGGCTTTCAGGGCAGTGGGATATGGTCAATCAGGCCATTTGTCGGACGTTAGAGGGGATTACTCTAGCGGATATGGCAAAGCCTGGGGGGCTAAGTTTGGAGGCGCAAGATTCAGCGCCGAACGATAAAGTCAGAACAAAAGATATGCTGGTATCTGGCTAGCAGGGGGAAATCATGCCGGCTGTATCGGAAACCCGTGAAACTGTCGAAAAGATTGCTGACTCAGGCTATGAGTGGGGATTTGAGACAGATATTGAGATGGAAATCGCTCCGAAAGGCTTGAATGAGGATATCGTTCGCCTGATTTCAGAGCGGAAGGGCGAGCCTGAATGGATGCTAGAATGGCGTCTGAAGGCGTTTCGTGCGTGGCAGGAAATGGAAGAGCCTCGTTGGCCTAAAGTAAAATATCCGAAAATTGATTATCAGGATGCGCACTATTTCGCTCAGCCTAAGAAGAAGCCAGGGCCCAAAAGCCTTGATGAGGTTGATCCTGAACTGCTCAAAACCTACGAAAAGCTGGGTATTCCTTTACATGAGCAAGAGCTTCTTGCCGGTGTAGAAGGAGCGGGGGAAGGTCGTTCTCCTGTTGCTGTTGACGCTGTGTTTGATAGCGTTTCGGTGGCGACAACGTTCCGCAAGCAACTGGCTGAAGCTGGGGTGATTTTCTGTCCCATTTCTGAAGCTATTCGGGATTATCCTGACTTGGTGCGGCAGTATATCGGTAGTGTTGTGCCCCCTGGCGATAATTTCTTTGCGGCTCTGAATTCAGCCGTTTTCACAGATGGTTCGTTTGTGTACGTGCCAGAAGGTGTGCGCTGCCCCATGGAGCTTTCAACCTATTTCCGTATTAATGCGCGAAATACAGGACAATTTGAGCGGACACTCATTATCGCGGAAGATCGGGCGACTGTTTCCTACTTAGAAGGATGCACAGCACCGCAACGTGATGAAAACCAGCTTCATGCCGCCGTTGTTGAGCTTGTGGCGATGGAAGAGGCGTCCATCAAATATTCAACGGTGCAGAATTGGTATCCTGGTGATGAAAACGGTAAAGGCGGGATCTACAATTTTGTGACGAAGCGTGGTTTGTGTAAAGGGGCACGGTCGCGTATCTCGTGGACGCAAGTTGAGACAGGGTCTGCTGTTACATGGAAATATCCGTCTTGCATTTTGGCAGGAACGGGCTCCGTGGGAGAGTTTTATTCGGTTGCCGTGACGAACCGTCATCAGCAGGCCGATACGGGCACGAAGATGATTCACTTGGCTCCCGATACACGGTCAACGATTGTTGCGAAAACGATTTCCGCTGGGAAGTCAGACAGTACCTATCGTGGGCTGGTGCGGATGCAGCCTAAGGCACGTAATGGCCGGAACTTTACGCAGTGCGATAGTTTGCTGATTGGTGATCAATGTGGTGCTCATACGGTGCCTTATATTGAAAGCCGCAATCTGAGCGCTCGTATCGAACATGAAGCGACGACATCGAAGATATCGGAAGATCAGATGTTTTATTGCCGCTCGCGTGGTTTTTCGGAAGAAGAAGCGGTTGGGTTGATTGTAAACGGCTTCTGTCGAGAAGTTCTTAAAGAATTACCAATGGAATTTGCTGTCGAAGCACAAAAATTGCTTCAGATCAGTCTTGAAGGAAGTGTGGGGTAAAAAATGAGTGATTTTTTGAACATTCAGGGCCTCAAGGCACAAATTGATGCTGATGGCACCCCGAAGGAAATTCTTAAAGGGGTGGATTTGGTGCTCCCTAAAGGGGAAGTGCACGCTATTATGGGGCCGAATGGCTCAGGGAAATCCACCTTGTCTTACACGCTTGCCGGGCGTGAAGATTATGAAGTGACAGGCGGGACCGCGACCTTTAAAGGGCGAGATCTCCTTGCTTTAGAGCCGGAAGAGCGTGCGGCTTTGGGAATTTTCTTGGCTTTTCAAGCGCCTATAGAGCTCCCAGGTGTTAATAACGCCAACTTTTTGCGCACGGCTGTGAATGCTATCCGGCGTGCGCGCGGTGAAGAAGAGCTGGATGCTGTCAGTTTTTTGAAACGGACACGAGAAGAGACGGCACGTCTTTCCATGTCCAATGAGATGTTAAAGCGCGCCGTGAATGTAGGCTTCTCTGGTGGTGAGAAAAAGCGGAATGAGGTGCTGCAAATGCGCCTCCTCGACCCATCTTTGGCCATCTTAGATGAAACCGATAGTGGGCTTGATATTGATGCTTTGCGGATTGTCGCAGAAGGGGTCAACTCGCTGCGTAGTCCTGATTTCTCAGCGCTGATTATTACCCATCACCAGCGTTTGTTGGATTATATTGTTCCTGATCGTGTGCATGTTATGGCACATGGGCGCATCATCCATAGTGGTGGTCCGGAAACGGCAAAGCAGTTGGAAGCGAAGGGCTATAAACAGTTTCTTGAGGCGGCAGCGTGAGTGAACAAAATGTACGCGCCTGGGCAGCTTGGAAGGAACGGGCTGGGGTTCAGGCGCATTTCCTCGGCGATCAAGGTTTACCAACACGGCGCATAGAAGCGTGGCATTACACGCCATTGCAGTCTCTTGGGAAGACGGCATGGGGAGATCCAACATCTCTCTCCGATGACAAGATTCAAGCCTATTTGGATGGCTTAGATCTTCCTGCTTCGCAGGGACGCGTGGTATTTGCTAATGGCGTAAGGGTGTCTTCCTTCTCTTCGTTACCAAAAGAGATTGTGGATGAAGGGAAGCCAATCCAAGCAGGGCAGGAAACTCCTGCGCTTATCGGGCGTTTTTCCGCTGGGCTTAACGCCGCTTTGCGTAAGGAAGGTTTGCATATTCGCGTTCCAGCTGGTGTTCATGCTGGGTTGCTGACGCTGGTAAGCTTCTCTGAAGGGAAGGATGTATCCATTCATCTGCGTCATCGCATTGTGTTGGAGGAGGGGGCTTCTTTAACGCTCTTGGATGTGCAAGGCGGGTATGGGCATTATCTTTCTAATCCGCAAATTGAGGTCGTTTGTGCCAAAGGGGCTCATTTACGGCATGTGAAGCATCAGCGAGAGAGCAAAGAGGCCGCACATCTTGGCATTGTTGCCGCCGATGTGGCGGAGCGTGGCAATTACAACAGTTTCACCTTGAACCAGGGGAGTGTGCTGGCCCGTCACGAAGTGGTGACAACTCTTCAAGAGAAGCATGCGCATACGAATGTGAATGGAGTTCAGTTGTTAGACGGTGCACGTCTGAACGACTTAACGTCCATGATTCATCATGCAGCGCCAGAATGTACCTCTCGCCAAACGGTGCGGACGGTTTTGTCGGATAGTGCTCAAGGTGTTTTTCAGGGTAAGATTTTGGTTGATCAGATTGCTCAGAAAACTGATGGCTATCAGATGAATCAGGCGCTTCTTTTATCTGAAAAAGCACAGATGAATAGCAAGCCAGAGCTTGAGATTTACGCCGATGATGTAAAGTGCAGTCATGGTGCGACTGTCGGTGCCTTAGATGAAGAGCAGCTTTTTTATCTTCAATCACGTGGCGTCCCAGGGGATCAAGCACGGGATATTCTCGTAAGAGCCTTCCTCCGTGAGGCGTTTGAGATGCTGGATGATGAAGAGCTGCAAAATTATCTGTTGAGGAATGTTCCAGGTCATGACTGATACAGTGCGTGCTCGCTTCCCCATTTTGTCTGAACATGTACATGGGAAACCGTTGGTTTTTCTTGATAGCGCAGCATCAGCGCAGAAGCCTGATTGCGTTATTGATATTATGGGTGAAGCTGCACGACATTGTTATGCGAATATCCATCGCGGGCTTTATGCGATGAGTGAGCGCACGACGGCGGCCTATGAGAGTGTGCGCCACGATGTCGCACGTTTCATTAATGCGCCTGATGCTCATGAGGTGGTGTTTACGCGCAATAGCACGGAAGGACTGAACCTTCTGGCTCACACGCTGGGCAATAGTCTCAAGCCAGGTCAGGCCGTTGTGATCTCCGAATTGGAGCATCACGCTAATATCGTGCCATGGTTGCTGTTGCGTGACCGTATTGGGATTGAGTTGCGGGTTGCCCCCATTCACGATAATGGGGATTTGGATATAGAGGCGTATGAGCGTCTGCTTTCTGATGGGAAGGTCGCGCTTGTTTCCGTGACACATATGTCGAATGTGTTAGGGACGATCACGCCCGCTCAAAAGTTAGCGTCTCTTGCTCATCACTATGGTGCGAAGATTATTTTCGATGCCTCACAGTCCATTGTACATCGCCGAGTTGATGTGCAGGCTATTGGGGCAGATTTTATTGTTTTTACAGGGCATAAACTCTACGGCCCAACAGGCGTAGGAGTTTTGTGGGGACGTAAAGCCTTTCTAGAAGAGCTTCCTCCTTTTCTGGGCGGGGGTGAAATGATCCGCTCCGTATCATTTGAAAAAGCGACGTGGGCAGATGTGCCTCATCGTTTTGAAGCTGGGACGCCACCTATCTTAGAAGTCATTGGTCTAGGTGAGGCGATCCGTTTTGTGGAAAGTCTTGGCGCGCAGACTATTGAAGCTCACGAACAAGAACTTACCTCTTATACGAGGGCACGTTTAGAGGCCATTAAGGGGTTGCGTATTTTAGGGGATCCAGCAGAGCGAGGTGGAGTTTTTTCCTTCCTTTTAGATGGAGCGCATCCGCACGATTTGGCTGTGTTACTCGACAGGCAAGGTATTGCGGTACGTGCAGGGCAACATTGTGCGGAGCCTCTTCTAACGCGCTTGGGGCTGTCTTCAACGACGCGGGCGAGCATAGGTATTTATACGACATGTCACGAGATTGATGCGTTGGCTGAAGGGCTAGAACGCGCACGGGCATTACTTACGTGAGGGAAATATGACCATTTCTGATGTTCATGAAAAAGGTGAGGGCGTTACACCAACACCTGAAGAGGCGGAACCGTTAGCGATTCCTGCTTCTGCAGCGTTTCCAGACGGTGAGGAAGTGCTTGTCCCCCCACCTATTGATGCGCCGCCCACTCAGGAAGAGGTTATTGCGGCACTGGAGACAGTTTATGATCCTGAAATTCCCGTCAATGTTTATGAACTTGGTTTGATCTATGCGATTGACCTGCACGATGATGGGCGTGTTGAGATTGAGATGTCTCTGACGGCTCCTAATTGCCCAAGTGCGCAGGAACTCCCACAGATGGTTCGCTATGCTGTTCTTTCCGTTGCGACGGTTAAGAAGGTGAAGGTGAACGTTGTGTGGGATCCACCATGGGATATGAGCCGGATGAGCGATGGTGCACGTCTCGCTCTCAATATGTTCTGAGATCGTATGAGTATGATGAAAGAGGGTTCTAATATGGCTGAAATGAAACCGTCTCGCGCTCTGCCTCCCTTATTGACCATGACCGATCGTGCGGCGGAGCGTCTAAAGGCCCTCTATGCAGGAGCGCAGCACGGGAAGTTGCTTCGCATTAGTGTTGGGAAACGCGGGTGTTCAGGTTTGTCTTACGAGATGGATTTCGTAGATCAGCCAATGCCGGGTGATGAACGCGTGAATGACCAAGGGCTTGTTTTGCTTGTTGACCAAAAAGCAACGCTTTTTCTGATCGGAACCGTGATGGATTACGCGGTTAAAGATCTAGAATCGGGCTTTACTTTTACAAATCCGAACGAAAAAGGGCGTTGCGGGTGTGGTGAAAGCTTTCACGTTTAACGGCGATGCGTGTCCCGTGTGGGAAGCGAGGAGAGGTTACTCTTCTCGCTTTTTTTTTGCCTTACGAAGGCGTTTTGCATCGCGTGATAGGGCGATAACGGCCTCAACTTCACCAGACCATAAGAATTGATCAATCACGTGCCACCCGAAAATCTCATAACCTGCCTTCTTCAATAGAGTAAGGTCTTTGGTCAGGGCTGTTGGATTGCAGCTGACATAGATTATATCCCGGCAGTCCGATTGTGCGAGGGGGGAAATTTGCTTCCCTGCGCCGTTATATGGGGGGTCAAGAACAACCACACGCGCATTTTTGAGGTCATGTGGAAGAAGGGGTTGGCGGTTGAGGTCGCGCGTAAACCCTTCGGCACGGGTCCCATGAGTTGCACTATTGAGGGCCTTAATAGCATCTGCATTACCCTCGAAGGCTTTAACCTGTCCTTTCTCAGCCATTGGAAATGTAATAGTGCCGCAGCCTGCGTAAAGTTCGACGATACGATCTTTACGATTAAGCGTTGGAAGTTTTTTTAGAACGGCATTTACAATAGCCTGCTCTGAATCACGTGTTGCCTGTAGGAAAGAAGCAGGGGGTGGAGAGACACGTTTTTCACCAAAATGATGATAAACAGGGCTCCATTGCACGACAGTTTCTACATTTGCCGTTGCGCTAGGGCGCCATGTGATACGTGGAATAGCCTGGTTTTTAGCGAAATCAGCGAGTTTACCTCGGTCGGAACTGGAGAGTGTGCCAGGAATTTCAAGTGTAAGGTCAGGGCCGCTGTCAAAGAGGTTAATCGCGAGAGCGCCTCGGCCTGTGAGTGCTCCTAATGACCCCAAAACCTCACGAAGGGGAGGTAAAAGCCCCATTATTTGAGGATGAAGCACCGTGCATTCCGTCATGTCAACGGGATCACCTTGGCGGCGATGCAGTCCTAGGACAACAGAGCCAGGAACGCGTTGTATCGCTAAGTCGACACGCTGGCGATGGGCCGGTTGGGCCTGAAATGTTTCCGGAGAAGGAAGAGAGGAAAAACCCGCATTCTCTAACGCATGACGAACACGCGAGACCTTCCATTCCAAAACGGCAGGCAATGCCATGTGTTGCATTGCGCAACCGCCACATTCACCAAAGAGAGAACAAGGCGGCACCACTCTCACGGGCGACGTCACTTCGTGTTTCAAAAGGTCCGTCTGTTCTCCGTTTAGACGAAGCACAACATGTTCACCAGGGAGAGCGCCTGGAATATAGACAACACGCCCCTGATAACGGATAAAACCATCACCTGAATGGCCGAGGCCTTCTACTGGAAGGCGGTGATGTAGCGGCGAAGTGGCTTCCATGCTTAATCGTTACGAGGGGTAGGGCGGAAGGAAACCTTCATAAAAGCTGGAACATTCTCCCCAAACCCATGCTGCATATCGTCCTTCTCTGGAACAGGAGGCAAGAGGCCATGATGTTTGTTGCGTGAAGAACGGTCTTCCTCACGTGAAGGACGGTCTGAAGACTTATTATGCCGGGCTTGTTTAGGGGCGCGTTGCCGAGGCTCATGTTCCTTTTTCCCACGAGGGGTTGAGGGATCGGGCGGCGTCTCGTTATCGTCACTGCGCCATTCTAAGGATGGGAATCCCTCTATTGTCCCACGTTCAATTGTCTTCTTTGTGAGTTTCTCAATGGCTTCTAAAAGGGGACGCTCATCAGGTGTTGCTAAACTGAAAGCGTGTCCCTCTTTTCCCGCGCGTCCAGTACGGCCGATGCGATGTACGTAATCTTCCGCGTTGAAAGAGAGGTCATAGTTAAAGACATATGAAAGCCCTCCAATGTCGATACCGCGTGCCGCAACATCGGAGCATACGAGGATTTTTAGGTCTCCAGAACGGAAACGTTCCAGCGTTGAAAAACGCAAAGATTGCGTTAGGTCTCCGTGGAGATGACCAGCCGAGAGATGTTTGCGGGCAAGGTAGGATTGCAGCATATCGACATCGCGTTTGCGATTGCAAAAGACGATGGCATTATCAACATCCTGATTTTGAACCAAGGAGAGCAATGCCTCAGGTTTTTTGTCTTTTTCAACTAAGAAAAGACGTTCTGTGATGGTGCTGGCAACAGAAGATTGGCGCGAAACAGTTATTTCGCGCGGAGAAGAAAGGAACTTATCGGCCAAGCGACGGATCTCTGGTGCCATTGTGGCAGAGAAAAATAATGTCTGATGATGCCAAGGCAGCAAGCTTACGATTCGCTCAATATCAGGGATGAAGCCCATATCAAGCATGCGGTCGGCTTCATCAATAACCAACAAGTCTGTTTGAGTGAGTAGCAACCCACCACGATCAAAAAGATCAATCAAACGGCCAGGTGTTGCGATGAGCACATCAACGCCTTGATTGAGCTTCTCGCGCTGCTCATTCATGCTTTCTCCACCAATAAGGAGGGCATGGTTTAGGCGAAGATATTTACCATATTTTTCAAAATTATCAGCGACTTGGAGAGCAAGTTCACGTGTTGGCTCAAGAATGAGCGAACGCGGCATACGCGCACGACCACGTGATTTAGATAATTTCTCTAAAAGAGGTAGGGTAAAAGATGCTGTTTTTCCTGTCCCCGTTTGGGCAACACCCAAGACATCCCACCCGCCCAGAATTTCAGGAATGGCACGTTCCTGGATAGGGGTTGGGTGCGTATAGCCCATCTCATCAATGGCGCGCAGGATCGGGGCAGAAAGATTCAAGCTCTGGAAAGACAGCGTATTTTCCTGTTTCGCGGGAGAGGGCGCTTCGTCTTTTTTAGCAGTGTTCGAAGAAACATGGGTGTCCGGCAGGGCGATGCGTTCTTCTTGTGCATCGCTTACAGTTGCCGCTGGCAATGCAGAGGATTTTTCTTCTTCAGCTTTAGAAAGCTTTTTACGGGTCACACGGCGCCGAGGCTTTGCTGGAACGGGCATTTCTTCGGAAGACACGGTTTCCGAAGCGGGTAACTCAACCTTTTTGGCAGCAGCAGGCTTTCTGCCACGACGTTTCGGCTTTGCAACAGAATCTTCGGCCCCTGCACTGGGCATCAGTTCAGCTTCCGGAGATGTTGCTTCGTTTGCTGCACTTGTTTTGCGTTTACGTTTTGTGACGGCAGGTTCCGAGTCGTCTTGCGTTGAGACAGAGACACGCTTGCGTGTTCTGGTCGTTTTCGCGACGGGTGCGTCCTCAGTATTAATGGGGGCCGCCACGGAATCATCAGTCTTTTTTGAGGTTGCCGTGCGCCGACGTGTTGTTTTACGAACTTTTGGAGCAGCATTATCGTCAGACGCCACAACATCTTCAGGCGGAAGATCGCCATGCTCGGGAGAATAATGTGTCTGCTTACGAGACGTGGACGCCTTCCGTGTGCGAGACGTTGCGCCATTGCGGGATGTTGACGAACTGGATGCTGTCTTGGTGCTCAAATGACTCTCGAAACACTAATAGTAAGGGGATGCCGGCCTATGCCGATAACACAGAGCCGACATATAACACTACAGAAACGACGTATAAGGTCGTATCCATTTACCGTACACTTCCCGTTATAGTCAAATTCCCTGGAAGGCAAGCTAAAGACGATAATTAGTTAATATGCGCGTCTTAAAAAAACCCTCTCAAAAGCTATGGCTGAGAGCGCCTGCAATGATGGCGATAACACCAAAAAGCGCCATAAGGGCTGTTCGTGTGTGAAGGGAGGCAAAAGTTTGTGGTTGTGGCCGGATAGCGCGTCGTGCTGTGCGGAGAGGGCCAAGGATCATTGACGCGAAGATGGCGGACATGACAATGCCGCAGAAGGCCATGAGATGATAAGGCCATGGCAAATGAAAGCCCATTTTTACGAAGAGGGCGATTCCTGTGACGAACGCTGTCGGGATAACATGCCACAAAGCGCGCAAGTAGCGGCTATAGGATTGCAATAAAACAATGGTGGTTTGTGCGGGCTCGAGTAACCGAGTGGCACGACGGAGTTGCAAACAGTAGAGTGCTCCACCGACCCAATAGGCGATACAGAGTAAGTGTAACGCAAGGATCAGACTCCATATAACAGAACTGAACATGGGTTCCTCAAAGGGTTATATTTGTCGATATCTTTGCCACTTATAGAGGGAAGATCGCCTTATGTCTCACTCTGATCACGTTTCTTTATCGCCATATGCCTTGCTAACTCCTCAAGAGACGCGGGTTATGGATGAAAAAGCGAAAAATTCTCTGAAAGATTTGATGGCTTATGCGGGGTTGATGGTGGCGCGCCTGATTCGTCAGCATTTTCGGCCATGTCGTGTCGTGGTGGCGTGTGGGCCGGGGAATAATGGTGGAGATGGTTATGTGGCAGCACGCCATTTGCAGGCTTGGGGCTGGCCCGTTGCTGTCGCGGCACTAGCACGGCCACGTGAGGGCTCTTTGGCTGAGCAGGCTGCACAGCAATGGACGGGGCCCATTGTGCCCTTTACCTCAGAGGAAGCACAACGTGCTGGGTTAGTGGTGGATGCTGTGTTTGGGGCAGGGATGTCGCGCGATCTTCCTCAAGAGGTAGAAGTATTTTTAAGCGCGTCCTCCCATATTGTTGCGATTGATTTGCCATCCGGGTTGCACGGCGAGACCGGGGAAATGATGGGGGATGTGGCTCCGTGCGAGATGACGATTGCGTTCGTGAGGCGCCGTCCTGCGCATTTATTACACCCTGGTGCGGCGTTGTGTGGGCAGAGTATCTGTGTGGACATCACCATGCCAACGTCATCTTTAGAAGCGGTTCAGCCGCGTTATTGGGAAAATAATCCGGGTTTATGGAAGCTTCCGACGCAACATTCCCAAGACCATAAATATTCGCGTGGTGTTGTGAGCCTTTGTGGTGGGGCCACGATGCCAGGTGCGGCTCTTTTGTCTGCTGAGGCGGCGCGCCGTGTAGGGGCGGGTCTTGTGAGAATGACAGTGGCACAGCAGGCAGAAAATTTTTATCGAATCGCCGCACCAGGTGTAATTATCGAATCGCTAGAAGGCGTGGCCATACTGGATGATGCACGGCGTCATGTATGGGTTTGTGGTCCCGGTTTGACGCCGGATGAGGTAGGGTGTGTGCTCCCGATGCTCCTGAAGGGGCAGCGTCATGTGGTGGGTGATGCTGGGGCTCTTGGTTGGGCTGTCGGGGATCCAGATCGCTTGAAGGGGGTGAGTGTCATAACGCCTCACTTGGGAGAATTTACGCGACTCTTTGGGCAGCCTAAGAAAGATCGTGTGGCTTCTGTCCGTGCTGTGGCTCATAGGCTGAATAGCGTCGTTGTGCTGAAGGGCGCTGATACCTTGATTGTGGCGCCTGATGGACGGGTTGTGATCAATCGCCACGCCTCCGCTGCATTAGCAACGGCAGGCTCTGGAGATGTTTTGAGTGGTGTCATTGCGACATTTATCGCTGCTGGGATGGATGCTTTTATGGCGAGCTGTGCCGGCGTTTGGGTTCACGGAGAAGCTGGATATCAGGCGGCTACGGAGCGAGGGGGGTGGCCAATTGCTGAGGATTTGGTGTCTGTTCTAGGAAAAGCACGGGAAATGGCCGAAAAGTGAGTGTCAAAATGCCTTTAATAAAGAGGAAAAACTCTGACTTAAGGAAAAAAACCTCTTTTGAAGAGAGAGAGGCACTTGTCGTGGAAGCGATCATGCGCTAAATCCCCCTTCACCGAGGTTTGGCGGATAACAAGCCATCCCTAGGGAGATATAAGGCCGTTTGGTTTATGCGGGCGTGGTGGAATTGGTAGACACGCCAGATTTAGGTTCTGGTGGCGAAAGTCGTGGGGGTTCAAGTCCCTCCGCCCGTACCAAGGCAATCTCCTAAAACGATGAATTTCTAACCATTCCGACCGAGAGGATCGCCTGGCTCATGCAGGTTACGCCCACGCTCAACGAAGGTCTTAAGCGTTCCTTCACTGTTGTTGTTCCGTCTGCTGACCTGCAGGCTCGTTGTGACGCTCGTTTAGCAGAAGTTGCACGTGATGTTCGTCTTCCGGGTTTTCGTCCTGGTAAAGTGCCTGCAAGTGTCGTGCGTCAGCGTTATGGCCAATCCGTTCGGGCTGAAGCGATGGAAAAGCTGGTTCAAGAAAGCGTGGATAAGCTGCTGACTGAACAGAATATCCGTCCAGCTGGTCAGCCAACGGTCAACCTCGTTTCAGCGGCTGAGGATGGTAAGGATCTCGAATTCACTCTCGAGATGGAAATCCTGCCAGAGATCGAAATCCCAGATATGTCAGGATTGAAGCTGACGCGTTTGGTCAGCAAGGTTGCTGATGACGTCGTTGAGAAGGCTTTGGCTGATGTGGCACGTCGTAACCGTACGTTTGAGACGATTGAAGAAGATCGTCCAGCGGCTCAGGGTGACGTTCTGGCAGTTGATTTCGTTGGTAAGATCAATGGTGAGGCCTTTGATGGTGGCTCCGCCGAAGATGTAAATGTTGAAATCGGTGGTGAAGGTTTTATCCCAGGCTTCTCTGAGCAGATGGAAGGGATGAAGGTTGGTGATGAGCGTACCATCGCCGTGACATTCCCTGCTGATTACCAGGCTGCTGAGTTTGCTGGTAAGGAAGCAACATTTGATCTGAAGGCAAAAGCTCTTAAAAGAGCTGTTGATCCAGCGATCGATGATGAGCTTGCGAAGTCTTTGGGATTAGAGAACTTAGAGCAAGTTCGTAAGATCATCAGCGAGCAAGCTGAGGGTGAATATACGCAGCTCTCCCGTATGCGTATTAAACGTGATTTGCTCGACGCTTTGGCTGAGAAAATTAATTTTGAAGCGCCTGAAAATATGGTTAACGCAGAGTTTAACCAGATCTGGGCGCGTATTGAAGAAGAGCGTAAGGCTGATCGTCTTGATGAGAAAGACTCGGCTAAGGATGAAGAAACCCTTCGTCAGGAATACCGCAAGATTGCGGAACGCCGTGTAAAATTAGGGTTACTTCTCTCGGAGATTGGTCGCAAGCAAGAGATCCAGGTTTCTCGTGAAGAGTTGATGGGTGCTATGCAGCAGGAAGCACGTCGCTATCCTGGCCAAGAGCAGATGGTTTTTGAGTATTTCACCAAAAACCCACAAGCCATTGAGAGCCTGCGTGGACCTCTTCTTGAGAACAAAGTTGTCGATTATTTGATTGAATTGGCAGAAGTTACCGAGAAGGAAGTGACTCCCGAGGAATTGGCTGATATGCCTGAGGCAGCGGACTGAGCATAGGCGTAGGGGGTGTCGGGCATCTGGCACCCTTTTCTGCCGTTTTTGCCCGGTCCCCTTTGACGAACGACATTTCCTGCCCCATCTCTGAGGGAATTAGAGTCTATCCCCTGATAGTGAGATGAGGGGAGGCATAGAGGAAAAGAGATTATGGCCATTGGGGACCGCAACCCTTTTGAAGTTTTTGACAGCACTCTCGTGCCGACGGTTGTTGAGCAGACATCTCGGGGTGAGCGTGCGTTTGACATTTATTCCCGTCTTCTCCAGGAACGCATCATTTTTCTAACAGGCCCTGTTTATGATCAGGTGTCGTCGTTGGTGTGCGCACAGCTTTTATATTTAGAAAGCGTTAATCCTGACAAAGAAATTTCGTTCTATATCAATAGCCCCGGAGGCGTCGTTTCCGCCGGTTTGGCGATGTATGATACGATGCAGTATATTCGGTCACCGGTGAGCACGGTTTGTATCGGACAGGCCGCATCGATGGGATCGTTGTTGCTAGCGGCAGGGGAGCCAGGACGCCGTTTCTGTTTGCCGAATGCCCGTGTTATGGTCCACCAGCCTTCTGGTGGGGCGCAAGGGCAGGCTTCCGATATTGAAATTCAGGCGCGTGAAATTTTGCAAATCCGTAGCCGCCTTAATGAGATTTATCGTGAGCATACAGGCCGTACGCTGCAAGAGATTGAAGAAACCCTGGAGCGGGATCGCTATCTATCAGCCCATGAAGCGCGCGATTTTGGGTTGGTTGATGAGGTTGTTCTTCGTCACCCAGCTGAGAAATAACACGGACGGATATTCGTTTTTTGTAATTTGGATGCGTCTGAACTTGCCTGTGATTGACTAATAGATTGCAGGGTAAGAGGAACTGTGATGAGCGAGAAAGATAGCGACTCCAAGAACACCCTTTATTGTTCGTTTTGCGGGAAGTCTCAGCACGAAGTACGTAAGCTGATCGCGGGTCCGACCGTTTTTATCTGTGATGAATGCGTGGAGCTGTGTGCAGATATTATTCGCGAAGAGCGTAGTACGAATTCATCTCAAAAGCGTGGGGGGCTCCCAACCCCACGTGAGATCTGTGCTATTTTGGATGAATATGTTATCGGCCAGGCTGAGGCCAAGAAGATCCTCTCTGTAGCGGTCCATAATCATTACCGTCGACTAAGCCATATCGAGAAGCATGATAGCGACATTGAGATTGGTAAGTCGAACATCATGATGATTGGTCCGACAGGAACGGGTAAGACGTTTTTGGCACAGACGCTCGCCCGTATCTTGGATGTTCCCTTTACCATTGCGGATGCGACGACGCTTACAGAAGCAGGCTACGTTGGTGAGGATGTAGAGAATATCATCCTCAAGCTTCTGCAAGCAGCGGATCATAATGTCGAGCGTGCGCAGCGGGGTATTGTCTATATTGATGAGATTGATAAAATTTCTCGTAAGGCTGAGAACCCTTCCATTACGCGTGATGTTTCCGGTGAGGGTGTTCAGCAAGCTCTGCTGAAAATGATGGAAGGGACGATTGCGTCTGTGCCTCCACAGGGAGGGCGTAAACATCCGCAGCAAGAAATGCAGCAAGTTGATACAACCAATATGCTGTTCATTTGTGGCGGGGCTTTTGCCGGGCTGGATAAAGTCATCAGTGCGCGAGGCAAAGGGAAGGCTATTGGCTTTGGTGCTGATGTTCGTTCAGAAGATACTCGCCAGCTAGGTGAAATTCTGACGGATGTTGAACCCGAAGATTTGATGAAATACGGCCTTATTCCAGAGTTCATCGGGCGTCTTCCCGTTATTGCAACGCTGGAAGGCTTGGATGAGGCTGCCCTTGTTCGCATTCTCAGTGAGCCACGCAATGCGTTGGTGAAGCAATATGTGCGTCTGTTCCAGATGAATAATGTCGAGCTTGTTTTTACGGATGATGCTCTTCAAGCCATTGCGAAACGGGCGATTGAGCGCAAAACCGGAGCACGCGGCTTGCGTTCTATTTTGGAAAAGATTTTAATGGAGGCGATGTTTGATCTTCCCGGGAGAACTGATGTTGAAAAGGTGATTGTGAACCGCGATGTGGCAGAAGATAGGGCAAAGCCTGCTTATGTCTATCGCCAGGAAGAATCGCCCGTGACTGAGACGTCTTCTTAACGATTGTAAAAGGAGATCTGTTCTATGAGTCTCTCATAGGGCAGGTATTGTTCAACGTGTCGGTGCGCACCACATTAGGTGTAAGGTAAAACAGAGCCCGCCCTTTTTGTGCCCATTGATGGGGCAAGGGGGCGGTTGATCGTCCTTGGTGGAGATCCCGTATAATGACTGAAGAAACAAAACCCAAAACGCGTCGCCGCAAAACGGCTACTGTTTCTGAAAAGAAAAGCAGTGATACGGTAAAAAAAACGCGCCGTCGCGTTGCAGCGAAGAAAAAGAATGAGGCAGATCGTAGCTCTTTAGTGACGTTGCCTGTTCTTCCGTTAAGAAATATTGTTGTTTTCCCACATATGATTGTTCCGCTTTTTGTCGGGCGGGATAAGTCTATTCGTGCGTTGGAGAGCTTGCCTGCTGATCAGCGCGAAATCGTTTTGGTCGCGCAGAAAGATGTCGCATTGGATGACCCGCGCGCTGACGATATCTATCGTGTTGGCACGGTGTCGAATGTTCTTCAATTATTGAAGCTCCCAGATGGAACGGTCAAAGTTCTGGTGGAGGGGATACGTCGTGTACGCCTGGTGGACCTTCAGGATGAAGGGGAAGACCATTTCGTTGCGACGATAGAGGATATTGCTGACGATTATAGCGGCACGAAAAGTGGTCGTGATGCGTTGGCGCGTTCTGCGATGGGGCGCTTTGAGGAATATGCTCGCCTCAATAAAAAGGTAGCTCCTGAAATTTTGGCGGCTGTTAACCAACTTGATGACCCATCACGGTTAGCGGATACGATCATCGGTCATCTGAATTTGCGCATTGCGGAGAAGCAAGAGCTTTTGGAAATGCCGCAGGTGGAAGCACGTCTTGAGCAGGTTTTTGCTCATATGGAAGCAGAAATAGACGTACTTCAAATCGAGCAGCGTATTCGAAATCGCGTTAAAAAGCAGATGGAGAAGACGCAGCGCGAGTATTATTTGAATGAGCAAATGAAGGCCATTCAAAAAGAGCTTGGCGAAGGCGAAGATGGCCGCGATGAGTTGAGCGAGCTTGAAGATAAAATCGAAAAGCTCGACCTTACCTCAGAAGCAAGAGGCAAAGCGCGTGCGGAACTGAAGAAGTTGCGTGGCATGAGCCCAATGTCGGCTGAAGGGACCGTTGTTCGCAATTACCTTGATTGGATTGTGAATGTTCCGTGGAACAAGCGTTCACGGATTACGCGTTCGCTCGAAAAAGCCGAAGAGGTTCTTGATAACGATCATTACGGCTTAGAGAAAATAAAAGAGAGGATCTTGGAGTATCTTGCGGTTCAGAGCCGTTCGAAGAAACTCAAAGGGCCGATTTTGTGCTTGGTTGGGCCGCCAGGGGTGGGGAAGACATCCTTAGCGCGTTCGATTGCTCGCTCAACAGGGCGTAAGTACGTGCGTATGTCGCTTGGCGGTATGCGTGATGAGTCCGAGATACGAGGGCACCGTCGCACCTATATCGGGGCTATGCCGGGCAAAATCATTCAGGGAATGAAGAAGGCGGGTGTATCCAATCCCCTTTTCTTGCTGGATGAGATTGACAAACTCGGTGCGGATTGGCGTGGCGATCCAACATCAGCTTTGTTGGAGGTTTTGGATCCAGAGCAGAACAGCACTTTTGGGGATCATTACCTAGAAGTTGAGTATGATTTGTCTGATGTGATGTTTGTCACAACGGCGAATTCACTGGATATGCCACAACCTCTTTTGGATCGTATGGAGATCATTCGCCTCTCTGGTTATACAGAAGAGGAGAAGGTTGAGATTGCGCGTCGTCATTTGCTGAGCAAGCAGGAGAAGTCGCATAATCTTAAGCCAAGCGAGTGGGAGATTTCTGAGGAGGCTCTGGTTGAGCTTATTCGCTCTTACACGCGTGAAGCGGGTGTTCGTAATCTTGAGAGAATGATCGCCCGTTTAGCCCGTAAGGTCGTACGTGAGATTTCAAGTGGTAAGGTCGACCATGTGAAGATCACGGTAGATAATTTGGAGCATTATGCCGGAGTTCCACGTTATCACCATGGCAAGGCAGAGCAAGAAGACCAAGTAGGGATTGTGACAGGTCTGGCTTGGACACAGGTGGGAGGCGAGATTCTGACCATCGAAAGTCTGGCTTTGCCGGGGAAAGGGAACATTAAACTCACGGGTAAGCTGGGTGATGTCATGAAGGAGAGCGCAGCAGCGGCGTTTTCTTATGTGAAATCACGTGCTGTTGAGTTCGGGATTGATCCAGCGCTGTTTGAAAAGACAGATGTTCATATTCATCTTCCTGAAGGGGCTATTCCAAAAGATGGGCCTTCAGCAGGGGGTGCATTGACAACATCGCTTGTTAGTGTGATGAGCCGTATCCCTGTTCGACACGATGTGGCGATGACAGGCGAAGTGACATTGCGCGGTCGCATATTGGAAATTGGCGGGTTGAAGGAAAAGCTTTTGGCGGCAGTCCGAGCGGGGATTACGACGGTTCTGATTCCAGAAGCAAATGTTAAAGACCTCGTTGAAGTTCCTGAGAATGTGCGTCAAGTGTTGACCATCATTCCTGTGAAGCACATGGATGATGTTCTTGAAGTGGCTTTGACACGTCGACCAGAACCTTTAACGCCGGAGGCCTTATTGGAACGAAAAGGAGAGAAAGAGGCGTCAGGTGTGCTTTCTCAGTCCTATCGCCACTGACTTTGGCAGTTTAAGTGATTCCACTAGTTGACGCGGATAAAAACCGCTTCATAGTGCAGTTCGTTGATCCTAATCTGCGCATCATACTTTTCCTCATGTTGGAAGGAGTGTGGTGCGCCCACCACCAGAAAGGCATATCATGGAGAAACCCTTGAATAAGCAGGAATTGATCGCTTCTGTAGCTGACGCTGCTGACCTGCCCAAGGCAAAAGCCAGTGAAGTTGTGGATGCAGTTTTCGGCACAATCGAGAAAACTCTTTCCAAAGGGCAAGAAGTCCGTCTGGTCGGGTTCGGAAGCTTCGTGACAGCAACGCGTAAGGCTGCCAAAGGGCGTAATCCACGTACAGGTGAGGAAATTGATATTCCCGCCTCTACGTCTGTACGGTTTAAGCCAGGTAAGGGCTTAAAAGACGCTGTAAGCAAGTAACGCTTTATGCGCGACGGGCCAGGCTATCATCTAGATGGCCTGGTTTCGTTTTTGCTGTTCCTTCTTCCCTAAGGTGGAGGGAATATAGACAGCCGATGATGTTGGTGGCTGTATAAAAAAGAGAATGCATCAATTTTTTTCAAAAAATTATAAAAACGGCTTGTGCTCCAGGAGTGATTCCTCTACATACCGCTGCGGGCAATTAGCTTAGCGGTAGAGCATCTCGTTTACACCGAGAGGGTCGGCGGTTCGATCCCGTCATTGCCCACCATCACATCTCCCCAAAAAGAATGGTTTTTAGACTAATCTCCCTGCGGGGAGAGGTGTGTTTATTTTTTATCAAAAAAAATCAATGAATTACTTGCGTGCGAGGCGATGTTCCTCTACATACCGCTACGGGCAATTAGCTTAGCGGTAGAGCATCTCGTTTACACCGAGAGGGTCGGCGGTTCGATCCCGTCATTGCCCACCATGATCCCCCTTAAGATGTTTAAGAATGTGAACTGGCGTTTCGAAATTTATGAGGCGCTGGCGTCTACATCCGACTTGTGCCGGAGTCGGGCAGAAGCTGGTGAACCTGATGGGCTCGTTATCTTAGCAAAAGAGCAATATGCCGCACGTGGTAGCCGAGGGCGCGGTTGGACGACGGGGAAGGGCAACCTTTCTTTTTCTTTTTTAATGCATTTTGTGGACGATGAATGGCTGCAAGCACTGCCTTTTCTTATCAGTGTTGCGCTTTATGAGGCGTTGCAAGGGTTTTTGCCTGGACCGCAAAAAGCAGAAAAATGCTTTCAATTAAAATGGCCGAATGATTTACTACTTGATGGTCGCAAGCTAGCCGGTATTCTAGTAGAGACAGGTTATAGTGGGCCCAAGCGTTGGGCAGTGGTCGGTATCGGTGTTAATCTGCAAGAGGCTCCCGTCATTGAAGGACGAGAGCTTGCCTGTTTTGCAGAGAAGGCACCGCCACCAACGTCTGAGATTTGTGCTCACGCCATTATTGAATCTCTGCAGCGCTGGCTACAGGTGTGGCAGAAGGAGGGGGTGAGAGTTGTACATCAAACATGGTTGTCTTATGCTCATCCTGTGGGAACGCGGCTTGCGGTGAAGGGGCGTGATACGTATATGACCGGCATGTTTGGTGGGTTGGATGAACAAGGGCGCCTGCTGCTCACATTGGAGAGTGGTGAGGTTGTGCCGGTTGTGACAGGCGATGTCCTCTTGTGAGTAAGGAATAGCCGGTGCTTCTTGTCATTGATGCAGGCAATACGAATATTGTTTTTGCGATTCATGATGGACAATCATGGATTGGACGTTGGCGTATTTCGACTGATGATCAACGGACATCAGATGAGTATGCGGCGTGGCTTTTAGCCCTTATGGATCGGGCAGATATTTCTGCTTCTTTGGTAACGCAAGCGATTATTGGCACGGTTGTCCCCGCGGCGTTATATGATTTGCGGCGTTTTTGCCGCCACTGGTTTGGCGTTGAGCCGCTCATTGCAAATAGTGATTTAGACTGGGATATGGATGTCCTGGTAGATCAACCTGATGAATTGGGGGCTGACCGCCGTTTAAACGGTTTGGCAGCCCGTGAGACCTATTCTGGCTCCCTGATCGTTGTGGATTTTGGAACAGCAACCACGTTTGATGTGATCGATGGGCAGGGGCGTTATTGTGGTGGCGCCATTGCGCCCGGTGTTAACCTGTCTATGGATGCGCTGCATCAAGCTGCGGCACGCTTGCCGCGCGTCAGTATTGGACGTCCATCTGAAGCGATCGGTCGCAATACGAGTGTTGCGATGCGGTCTGGTCTTTTTTGGGGATATGTTGGACTTGTTGAGGGGATTGTAAGGCGCATTTCTGCGGAAATGGCGGAAAGCCCCAAAGTGATTGCGACAGGCGGATTAGCACCACTTTTTTCTGAAGGAACGGCTTTGTTCGATGCGGTGGCACCCGATTTGACGCTGGATGGTTTGCGTCTTTTGGCCGTGCGTAACGCTCAGCGGTTTCTGAAAGCTTCTTCCGGACGGTTTGATCGTTCGAGTGTGAATAAACCAATCAATACGTAACATAATGTAGGATTAACGTATGACAGAGCAAAAAGAGGGTCTTGCTTACCTTCCTCTCGGAGGAACAGGTGAGATCGGAATGAATTTCAATCTTTATCGTTTGCGTCACGAAGGCGAAGAGACGTGGCTTGCGATTGACTGCGGTATCGGCTTTTCAGGAAATGATACGCCTGAAGCTGAAGTGTTAATGGCTGATCCAACCTTTATCGCAGAACGACGTGACCGTTTATGCGGGTTGGTGATTACACATGCGCATGAAGACCATCTGGGGGCTATAGCGCATTTATGGCCATATCTTCAGTGCCCCGTTTACGCAACGCCGTTCGCAGCGGCTGTTTTAAGGCGGAAATTGACTGAAGCCTATTTGAATAATCAGGTGGTTATTCATGTGATCCGTCCGGCATCACGGTTTGAGGTTGGGCCTTTTGATCTGCAATTTGTGTCTGTTACCCATTCTGCGGCTGAATCTCAGGCAGTAGCACTTCGTACGCCTTATGGCTTGGTCGTGCATACGGGGGATTGGAAGCTTGATCCAAACCCACTCGTTGGTCCAGTCACCGATCTCGATACATTCAAAGCATTGGGCGATGAAGGCGTGCTGGCCATGGTCGGCGATAGCACGAATTCGATGAAGGAAGGGCCTTCACAATCCGAGGCGGATGTGCGGATTGGCCTGACTGAAATGATTGCTTCGCTAGAAGGGCGGATTGCTGTCACATGTTTTGCCAGTAACGTGGCCCGTGTAGAGAGCATTGCTAAGGCAGCGCGTGCCTCAGGCCGTGAGGTTATGATTGTTGGACGTTCTCTCCGTAATCTCGAGACAGCGGCCCGTGAATGCGGGTATTTTACGGATCTTCCACCATTTCTGACAGAATATGATGCGCAGAATATCGAAGATGATAATCTGCTGATGATCGTGACGGGAAGCCAAGGAGAGGCGCGCTCTGCTTTGTCACGGATTGCGTCAGATACGCATTCGACCATTTCCCTTGGTGAGGGAGATACGGTTATCTACAGCTCGCGTGTCATTCCTGGGAATGAGCAAGCGGTTATGACCGTGCAGGATAATTTGACGCGTCGTGGTGTGCGTGTCCTGACCGATAAAGATGGAACCGTTCACGTTTCTGGCCACGCGACGGGGGGCGACATCAGCCATCTCTATAGTTTGGTGCGTCCGCAATATAGTATTCCGACCCATGGGGAATGGCGTCACCTGACAGCCCATGCCGCCTTAGCGCATGAGGCGGGTTCTCAGGTTGTCTTGCTTGAAGATGGCGATATTCTCAATTTAGCGCCTGGAGAAGTGAAGGTCGTTGACACGGCTCCGACGGGGCGTTGGGCTCTGGATGGTGGGCGTTTACTGCCTATGACGGGTGGTGTGTTAGCGGCACGTCGTCGGATGTTGTTTAATGGTGTTGTCCTAGCAAGTTTTGCGGTTGACGAAGAAGGTTATGTCATCGGCGAACCACGCATTAGTGCTCCAGGATTATTGGAATCCGAAGATCCAGAGAGCATGCGCATTTGCGAAGAATTTTCGTATGCGATTGATGAGATCCCTGATGAATTACGTCAGGATGATCTTTCATTCCGCAATGCGGCCCGTACTGCTTTACGTCGTGCTTTAGGGCGTAAATTACAAAAACGTCCGCTTGTTGATGTTCATCTTTTGCGGGTTTAAGGAAAATCATTTATGCGTTTGAGCCAAGCATTTCAGCCGACCCTTAAAGAAATTCCCGCCGAAGCACAGATTGCCTCGCATCGTCTTATGTTGCGTGCAGGTCTGGTTAGACAAACGGCTTCAGGTATTTATACGTGGCTTCCCGCTGGGTTGCGGGTTTTGCGCCGTATCGCGACTATTGTGCGTGAAGAGCAAGATGCCGTTGGTGGGCAAGAGGTTTTGATGCCGACCCTTCAGTCGGCTGATTTGTGGAAGCGTTCAGGACGCTATGATGCTTATGGTCCTGAAATGTTGCGCATTCAGGACCGCCAAAAGCGTGAATTGCTTTATGGGCCCACGAATGAGGAGATGGTGACCGATTTGTTCGGGAGTACGGTTAAATCATACCGTGAGCTGCCGAAGACATTGTACCATATCCAATGGAAATTTCGTGATGAGATTCGTCCACGTTTTGGTGTGATGCGTGGGCGTGAATTTTACATGAAGGATGGGTATTCCTTCGATGCGTCATACGAAGAAGCAGGGTACAGCTATTTTCGCATGATGTTGTCTTACCTGCGCATCTTCCATCGGTTAGGTGTAAAAGCCGTGCCAATGGCTGCAGATACGGGGCCTATTGGTGGGGATTTAAGCCACGAATTTTTGGTTCTCGCGCCAACAGGGGAAAGCGAAGTTTTCTACCATCATGATTGGGATTTGATGGATTGGGGGACGTCGCCATTAGATCCGCAAAAATCTGAAGATTTGGATGCGCTGAAAGAGATTGTCTCTAAAACGTATTCGGCAACCGATGAGAAACATGACGAAGCGTCATGGCAGAATGTGCCGGAAGATAAGCGTCGCTCTGGTCGTGGGATCGAGGTTGGTCACATCTTTTATTTCGGTACAAAATATACCGAGGCGATGGGTGTGAGTGTGAGCGGTGCTGATGGCACGGCGTTCCATCCTCATATGGGTTCTTACGGTATTGGGGTGTCGCGCCTTGTTGGGGCGATTATTGAGGCATCTCATGATGATCATGGCATTATCTGGCCGGATAATGTCGCGCCATATCGTGCGGCTATTTTGAATTTGCGCCCTGGTGATGAAAGCTGCGATGCTTTGTGTGAGCGCTTCTATCAGTGTGATCCAGAAGGGTTGCTTTATGATGATCGTTCAGAGAGGGCCGGCGTCAAATTTAATGATGCGGATCTGATGGGGCATCCTTGGCAGATTATCATCGGGCCACGTGGCGCGAAAAATGGCATGGTTGAATTGAAACGCCGCGCAACAGGAGAGCGTTTAGAGCTGTCCGTTGATGAAGCTCTTGCAAAAGTGGGGCTGAACTAGCGCATGTTTGGGCGCTTTGAACGTACCATTGCCTTACGTTATCTGCGAACGCGCAGAGGTGAACGTTTTGCGTCGCTTATCGCATTATTCTCTTTGGTGGGAATCATGCTTGGGGTGGCGACGCTTATTATCGTGATGGCGGTGATGAATGGGTTCAAATCAGATTTGATGGGACGCATTCTCGGCCTTCATGGTGATCTCAACGTTTATGCTTATGGGAAAACGATTACAGACTATCCGGAAGATGTTGCGCGTATTCAACGGGTTCCAGGGGTTCGTCGCGTTATTCCAATGGCACAAGGGACAGTTCTTGCTGAAGCGGAGAGCTACTCGACGGGTGCGGCTCTCCAAGGGATTTCCCTTGAGGATTTGCGAGGATGGCCTGCGTTAAACTCAGGGGTCTTTGACGGAAGTTTAGATAATTTCAAAGGCAATGATGCCGTGGCCATTGGCGTGACGATGGCCGCACGGGCGGGTCTGCACGTTGGCTCGTCCATGACGATCTTGTCGCCCAATGGTCGGTCAACGCCTTTTGGGATGGTGCCGCGTGTGCATCGTGTCCATGTCGTAGCGATTTTTGATGCGAACTGGAACGATTATAACAGCAATGTGGTGCTTATGCCGTTGGCTGCCGCACAAAGCTTTCTCTTGATGGATAAAGCGGTTTCGGTCATTCAAATTAACACAACGGATTCTCTTAATGTGGTTCCTGTAGGCCGCGAGATTACGCGTGTTTTAGATGATCCAAGGCTCAATGTGGTGAGTTGGGCGCAAAGTGCGAATGGCTTTTTAGATGCGGTAACGGTGGAACAGAATGTCATGTTCTTGATCCTCACGCTTATCATTCTGGTAGCGGCGTTTAATGTCATTTCATCCTTGATTATGATGGTGAAGGATAAGACGCGTGACATTGCTATTTTGCGAACCTTTGGCGTAAGCCGTGCGTCCATCATGCGTATTTTTCTGATGTGTGGTGCGGCTGTTGGGGTGATCGGCACGTGCTTTGGGACGGCCTTAGGGATCGCGTTTGCGCTTAATATTGAGCGTATTCGGCACGTATTGGAGCATCTCACAGGGACAAATCTTTTTAATTCGGAAGTGTATTTTCTTTCGCGGTTACCGGCGCGGTTGGTCTGGTCTCAGGTGATTGAAGTAGTGGTATTGTCTCTCGTGCTTTCCTTGCTTGCGACGTTGTATCCCTCATGGCGCGCGGCGAAAACGGATCCTGTCGAGGCGTTAAGACATGAGTGATATGACAACATCTTCTTCATCTTCGCCTCATGCTCTGAAATTGCATCATGTGGCCCGTTCTTTTCGCTCAGGGGATAAGACGCTTGAGGTATTGAAGGACGTTCATTTTTCGCTAGAGTGTGAAGAAATGGTGGCGCTTGTTGCGCCGAGTGGCACGGGCAAGTCGACCTTATTGCATATTGCGGGTTTGCTCGAACTTCCTGATTCTGGCGATGTGATCGTTAATGGGCGTGTAACGCGAACCTTGGGGGAGAAGGGGCGTACCGCTGTTAGGCGTGATGAGATTGGATTTGTTTATCAATTTCATCATCTCCTTGGAGAATTTACGGCGTGTGAGAATGTTATGTTGCCCCAAATGGTCGCAGGGCAGTCACGCTATGAAGCTCGAAAACGGGCCGAGGATTTATTGGGGCGCTTTGGTCTTCAAACTAAGCTTGATTCATTGCCGGGTCAGATGTCGGGCGGAGAGCAGCAGCGCACAGCCATTGCGCGAGCCTTAGCGAATAACCCAAGCTTGTTGTTGGCAGATGAGCCGACAGGGAATTTGGATGTTAAAACAGCAGAAATCGTTTTCCAGGAACTCACACGTGTGGTGCGAGAGGAGGGAACGGCTGTTTTGGTCGCAACGCATAATGAAGATCTTGCCGCGGCAACAGATCGGATCATGACCTTACAAGAAGGGGCGATGATCCCTTTTTCGTAGCCTGTTATTGACGAATCCTTAACGGAAAATTCTTCCAGCCTTTGATGAGAGCGTGATAAATAGAGGCATGTCTCATGCTGATTTTATCCATCTTCGTAATCATTCGGCGTATTCTCTTAGCCAAGGGGCTATTCGGGCTGCGGAACTTGTTGATCTCGCAGTGCGCAACGAGATGCCAGCGGTCGCTTTAACCGATAGTGGTAATTTATTTGGGGCATTAGAGTTTTCCCTGACATGCCGTAAGGCTGGGGTGCAGCCTATTGTCGGATGCCAGATAGGCTTGCCACCTCATAGTGACAAGCCTGGAACACCGGCAGAACCGGTCGTGGTGTTGGCGCGTACAGAAGAAGGGCTCGAGAATCTTCAATATTTATCTTCTCAAGGTTTTATAGGGGGCGATTCGTCTGATCCCTGCGTAACGTTGGATATATTATGTGAACGTTCAGCAGGACTTTTTCTTTTAACAGGGGGGAATCGCGGGCCTCTTAATAGGCTGCTTCTCTCTGAACAAGAGAGTGCGGCGCGGGCGCTTCTTGAGAGGTTAAAGGCTTCTTTCGGAGATTATCTTGCCGTTGAGATCAACCGTCTGGATGAGCCAGGGGAAGAGATTACGGAACCAGCGCTGATTCGTTTGGCCGATGAGATGGATATTCCTCTTGTGGCGACCAATGAGTGCTTCTTCCCGCGCCCAGATATGCATGAAGCCCATGATGCGCTGCTCTGTATCGCCCAAGGGCGCACGATGGCGGAAGAGGATCGGTGGCGGGTTTCGTCTCAAGCATGGTTTAAAACACCGGCGGAGATGCGTGCTTTATTCCACGATCTACCAGATGCGTGTGATAATACAGTGATGATTGCGCGCTATTGCGCTGTGGCAGCGACAACACGTCAGCCGCTTTTGCCGGTTTGCCCCAAGGTTAATGAAGGGGCGACGGAAGAAGAGACATTACGGGCGATGGCCCGGGAGGGGCTTGAAAAGCGCTTGGCTGTTATGGCCAATCAGCATGAATGCCGCACGATGTATAAGGAGCGCCTGGAAACAGAGCTCGATATTATCGTGAGCATGGGGTTCCCAGGCTATTTTTTAATCGTGGCGGACTTCATTCAATGGGCAAAGGCGCATGGAATTCCTGTTGGGCCTGGTCGTGGGTCCGGCGCAGGGTCACTTGTTGCTTATGCCTTAACGATTACCGATATTGATCCGATTCCTTTTGGCCTGCTGTTTGAGCGATTTCTCAATCCAGAACGTGTGTCCATGCCGGACTTTGATATCGATTTTTGCCAAGATCGACGTGACGAGGTGATTCGTTATGTTCGCGAAGAATATGGCAATGAACGAGTCGCACAGATTATTACGTTCGGAAAGTTGCAAGCTAAGGCCGCAGTGCGTGATGTTGGCCGTGTTTTAGGGCTTCCTTATGGAATGGTGAATCGTGTTGCGGAACTTATTCCGAATAATCCCGCAAAGCCGACACCTTTAGCAAAGGCCATTGAAGAAGAGCCACGATTGCAAGAAATGCGCGATGGTGATGAAACCCTTCGCCGTTTGTTGGAAATTGCCTTGCAGCTTGAAGGGCTTTTCCGCCACGCCTCAACGCATGCTGCCGGGGTCGTGATTGGGGATCGTAACCTTGTGGAGTTGGTGCCGCTCTACCGAGACCCGCGCAGTGATATGTTGGTCACTCAATATAATATGAAATTTGTTGAGCAGGCTGGTCTGGTCAAGTTCGACTTTCTTGGCCTGACAACGTTGACGATTCTGAAGAGGGGAGTGGATTTTCTAAAAGGTCTAGGGATTGAGGTCGATCTCTCTCATATCCCACTGGATGATAAAAAAACCTTCGACATGATGGCGCGTGGCGACACAGCGGGTGTGTTCCAGTTCGAAGGTGCAGGCATGCGTGACATGCTGAAACAAATGGCCGCCAGCCGTATGGAAGATCTTATTGCAGGCGTGTCCTTATATCGCCCAGGGCCAATGGCCAATATTCCTGAATATTGCCGACGGAAACATGGGGCGGAATGGTCGCCGCCTCATGAAGAGATTCGCCCTATCCTGGAAGAGACTTATGGAATCATGGTCTATCAGGAGCAGGTGATGCAGATTGCCCAGAAGATGGCGGGTTATAGTCTGGGTGGGGCGGATATTTTGCGCCGTGCTATGGGTAAAAAAATTGCATCGGAAATGGAAAAGCAACGCGCTATTTTTCGAGAAGGTGCGGTAAAGCGCGGCATCACGCCTGAGAAAGCTGAAGAGGTTTTTGATCTCATGGCGAAGTTTGCCGATTATGGATTTAATAAATCCCACGCGGCGGCTTACGCATTAGTGTCGTATCAAACGGCGTGGATGAAGGCGAATCATCCTGTGGCATTCTTGGCGGGCTGTATGTCGCTTGCTCGTGAAAAAACCGAAAAATTAGCGGCTCTTTGCCAAGAAGCGAAGCGAATGGAGATTCCCATTCTTCCGGTTGATATGAATCGTTCACAAGCAGATTTCTCGATTGAAAAGCTTGAAGATGGACGGCTCGCTATCCGTTACGCGCTGTCAGCCGTGAAGCGTGTTGGTGCTGTCGCGATGGAAGGATTGGTGCGGGATCGTGGTGAGACGCCTTTTCGTGACATAACGGATTTTGCCGAACGGTGTGATTCCAAACATATCAATAAAATCCAGCTAGAAAGTTTGGCAAAGGCAGGGGCGTTCGACAGCCTTGTGCCTGACCGTCATACAGTTTTTGCGAGTGCTGAACTTATTATGCGCCGGGCGCAGGCGCGCGCCCATGAGAAGCAAGTGGGGCAGGTTGGTCTGTTTGGGGGAAGTGATGACACCACCCGGGAGATATTACGCCTCAAATCTGTAAGGCCTTGGCCAGATTTTGAGCGTCTTTCGCATGAAGCGGCGGTTATTGGGTTCCATATGAGTGCCCATCCATTGGATGGTTACAGTAAGGTTTTGCGCCGTATGGGGGTTGTGCCCGCTATACAACTTGAGCGTTTAGCGCAAAATGGCGTGACACGGGTGCGTATCGCAGGTTGTGTGGTGGATAAAAAAGAGCGTCCCACGCGCACAGGTAAAAAAATGGCCTGGGTGAATTTAACGGATTCCAGCGGTGGATGTGAGGTGACGCTCTTCTCGGAGACGTTGCTTGGATGCCGTGATCTTCTTGTAGCGGGGCAGGCGGTTTTAGTTCATGCCGAGTTAAAGCTGGATGGCGATGCTATGCGGATTACGGCTCAGCATGTTGTCGATCTTGAACGTGCTGCAGCAGAGGAAGCTGGAGAGCTACGTGTCTGGATTGATCGCCAAGAAGCTCTTGAGCAGATTCGAGAAACACTTGAACCTTTGCGCGGGGGACGAGGGCGTGTTGTTTTGTTGCCATCTTTGGCTGAAACACGTGATGTGGAGATTACGCTTCCGCTTTCTTATCGTGTTACGCCGCGTCTAGCGGAGCGTTTGAGCACCATCCAAGGTGTGAATCGATTAGAAAATCGATAACAGACAGGGAAGATTGTCCAACGGATACAAAACAGCCCTCACTGAAGGAAAGGTGAGGGCTGTGTGTTACGTGTGTCTATAAGCTGGAAGATTTATGGGAAAATCATAGGAACGGACACACCGTTCACGAGCATTTCACCATTATTTAGTTTAATCGTCCAACCCGTGCGATGGTCTCCCTCATTGTCACCCATGAGACGAGCGATTAGCAATGCTGTGGTGATTTTGAGGGGGGCAACTTTTTTGACTTGGTCAATGAGACTGCCGATATGACTGATGGTAAGATGAATATTGGCCTGTGACGCTTTAATACTTTGAGCCACATTCATTGTGCCGTGCCCTTCGATGGTGCTCGTGCCAATTGTACTCTTCATGCTGTTAAGAGCCACTTCGTAAGGCGGATGAGGGGCAGGCGTGAAGTCAATATCACCAGAAAGCGAGCTTGGCATGATCGGGCTGATATCATGTGGAAGGCCCGATGCTGCAAAAAGAATATGGATCGTTGGTGTTGAGCTGACAACGTTTATGTGAACAGCTTGTAAATGGATGTCTTTCTTGCCCGCATGAGATAAGGTGACGCCAGACCATGTAGCTTCTGGGCGTGAACCCTTGATTTCATCCGTCTCTGGAATGGGTTGCTGAAGGCAGTTTTGGCTTACGCCGCGATGATAGGCAGTGAGTGCTGCATAAGCGGAAGCTGCATTGACGCGGCTTAACCCAGCAGAATCGAGCTTCTTATCATGGTCGACCATCTTGGTAGATGCGACATTGAGAGAATATCCCGTGCCCGTAAGCTCTGCATGGAAGCTCTTGGCATCAAGCTGATTAGGGGCCGCGTCTTCATGCCCTACTGTATAGGTAAAGCAGGAGGCAGGAATTTGTGGGAGGATGCTGGCGTGAGCGATGGCTGGCGCCGCTATACTCGCTGCGAAGGCGCCTATAATAGAAAGCTTCCGCTGAAAAGAGAAAGAAGTCATCGTTGGATTGAATCCTGAATATTGGTCGACACCATATGTTCTGAGTCATCAGACAATGTTAGAAAGAAGTATGGCCCTCCGATGTCATTGAAAAAATGCGACATACTTGGAAGAAGCTATCCTAGAATGATACCAACCTACCAGCTCTCTATAAACAATTTTGTATTTCAAGAACATGGTAAGGTCAAAAAGATCATTATTTGAGGGTTATACGTGCCTTACCTATCTAATAAGCTTAGAGCCTTTAATTTTTCGCCCTGAATGGGGACTAAAGAGAGAAGTAAGCTGTGCAACCATCGTATCGCCGAGGTCTTCTTCAGAACCGATGGTGACACTATTCTCGTAATAACGTGTGACATCATGGCCAATGCCAATTGCTAAAAGCTCGCCACTGGGGTCATGCTCCAGTTTCCGGATAACATGATGGAGGTGATGGTCTAGGTAGTCGGGGCCATTGGCCGTTGATGTGCTGTCATCAACAGGAGCACCGTCGGAAATGACCATCAAAATACGACGATGTTCAGGGCGATGTTTTAGGCGCTGCCAAGCCCAGAGCAGAGACTCACCATCAATATTTTCTTTCAGGATTCCTTCACGAAGCATAAGGCCAAGATTACGCCGAGCACGTCGCCAAGGTGTATCCGCTGCTTTGTAGACGATATGGCGGAGGTCATTGAGACGGCCCGGCTGGGATGGGCGGTTATTTTGCAACCATTTGGCGCGACTTTGCCCACCTTTCCAGGCGCGTGTCGTAAAGCCTAGGATTTCCACCTTCACGCCACAACGTTCGAGAATGCGTCCTAAAATATCCCCACAAATAGCCGCCGTGGTAATGGGCCGGCCACGCATTGATCCGGAGTTATCAATCAACAAGGTGACGACTGTATCCCGAAATTCGGTCTCCCCTTCACGTTTGTACGAAAGAGGCAGCGAAGGATTGCTGATAATCCGCGGCAAGCGAGCTGAATCTAGAATGCCTTCTTCTTGATCAAAGAACCATCGGCGTTGTTGTTGCGCCAGAAGACGGCGTTGAAGCCTATGGGCGAGGCGGGCGACAAATTCCTGTGTCTGTTCAAGCTGTGTATCAAGCGTTTCCCTCAGAAGGTCGAGTTCTTCAGGGTCACAAAGGTCGGAAGCTTGAACCTCTTCATCAAATTCCCGCGTGTAAACACGGTAGTTATCATGTTGTGCATCAGAATGCGGTGCAGGCGAATCAGAAGATGGACCGGCGGCTTCCTCATTTCCATGCTCACCAGCGGCAAGAAGCGCCTCCATTTCTTCAGAGGTCGCCCCTTCGCTCGCACTCCTTCCATCTGTAGCTTCTTGGCTTGGGGTATCGCTTGTTTCCGGTGCGCTCTCTTCTCCCTGACTATCAGAATGCGATGTTGAAGAGGCTTCGCTTTCTTGATCATCAGAGTTTTGATCGCCTGAGGGAGGCGCCGTCTCAGACTCTGCTTCATTCTTTTTGGGATGTAAGCCGCATTCTTCAATCAGCTTTTTGCTTACTTGAGAGAATTGACGTTGGTCGCTCTGCGTTTCGGCCATGTGACTCAGCGCTTTTTTAGCTTGAGCGCTGAGGGAATGACGCCATTTTTCGAGGGCCGGGCTTTCTAAAGACGCGGCCAATGGCGTTTGGGAGAGTGCTTCACGCGTTAGGAGTTCCAGAGCCAGCGAGGCCGGCATATCTTCCCGTTTGCTCATGGTATGAGCATTGAGTTCGGCGTAACGGCGTTCAAGGCGTTTTTGTAAATTGGCGCGCACACCTGCCAGATGGCGAGAGCCATAAACCTCGTAACGCGCCTGCTCGACAGCATCAAAGATTTGGCGTGCTTCAGGATCAGCCATGACGGGTGATAGATGTGGATCATGGTAACGCTGACGCAGTGCTGACGCATCAATCTCGCCACGGATTTCTTGTTGCTGCTCAGCGGAGAGATCCTCTGCATCCAAGGTCGAGAGATTGACCGTATCGTCAATCTCTTTCTGACCACTCAGTGCACGCAGCGTGGCAAACGAGGCTTTGCGGAATGGATCCTGCTGGTTAGCCATAATATTTTACCCCAAAGGAGAGGTGTTGAAGCAGCGTTGGTAATATTCGGCCACTGTATCGCGTTCGGTTTCGTCGCATTTATTGAGGAAGCTTAGACGGAACGCAAAAGCAGTATCACCGAAAATGAGGGTATTTTCTGCCCATGAAATCACGGTGCGTGGGGAAAGAACGGTTGAAATATCACCATTCATAAAGCCTGCACGACTGAGATTCGCTAACGCTACCATGTTCTCAATAAGAGAGTGGTCTATTTTGCCCCCCATGCGAGCGTCGATAATGCGAATTTCTTGCTCAGCAGGGAGATAGTTGAGAGAGGCAACGATGTTCCAGCGATCCATCTGGCCTTGGTTAATTTGCTGTGTTCCATGATATAGGCCCGATGTATCACCAAGGCCAATCGTATTGGCTGTCGCAAAAAGGCGGAAGGATGGGTGAGGGTGGATGACGCGATTTTGATCAAGCAGCGTCAGCGCCCCGTGAGCTTCCAACACACGCTGGATAACAAACATTACATCAGGCCGTCCGGCATCATATTCATCAAAAATGAGGGCGCAGGGGCTCTGCAAACACCAAGGCAAGAGCCCTTCACGGAATTCTGTAATCTGCTTGCCATCACGGAGGGTAATGGCGTCCTTCCCGATGAGATCAATACGCGAAATATGACTATCAAGGTTGATACGTACACAAGGCCAGTTAAGACGGGCAGCAATCTGGTCGATATGAGATGATTTTCCCGTTCCGTGAAATCCTTGGACCATCACACGGCGATTATACATAAATCCGGCAAGAATGGCTCGTGTCGTATCACGGTCAAAGCGATATGCCGGATCAATATCAGGCACTTGTTCTGTTTTGCGCGACCAAACGGGCACGTCAAAATCAAGGTCCAGATCAAAGAGATCACGCGCTGGGCGCAAACCATCAGGAGTTTGCGGCAGGGTCTCGGCTAGAGAATGTGTCGTCGAGATGGTCATGTCGGGCTCCTATGTGCGTCTATAGAGAAAGCCTTAGGCTTAACGAAAGTAAAAGAAGTCTCTAACCAGCAGTGGCGGTGTTTTCCGTTGAGGTAAAGTGTGCTCGCAATGTGGCGTAGGCCGAACCGATCGTTTTGAACCGTTCTTCAGCACGTGGGTCTCCCTTATTGGCATCGGGATGATACCGCCGGGCCAAGGCACGGTAACGACTCTTGACGTCATCTAATGTCGTCGGCCATCCCAAATCAAGCAGGGCCAGAGGCTGGCGTAAAGGTTCTGGAGCATGCTGGCGCGGTGGGGCCTCGTGTGAGGGGTGAGCGCGGCGTGCTTTTAAAATATCGAGTGGATCGTGCAGATCATCGACGGTGAAAGAGGCACGACCTGCTCCGCCCATATTGCCTAATTTCCAGGAAGGGCGCTGCCAAGATGTATCCGCTCGGAGATGGTTTTCGATCTGCCCAGGGGTCATCCCGCGATAATAATCCCATTTGGCATTATACTCGCGCACATGTTGCAAACAGAACCAATAATAGCTGCGGAGATTATCGCGCCCACGAGGTGCACGATATCCCGCGGGGAGCGTGCAATCGGGGTGATCACAGCATGTCTCCGGGGCATCTGGGTCAGGATCAAAAGCTCGAGGTCTGGACATTTTACGCTGCATGGTGGGTGATATGGGGAGGAAGGCCTACAAGATGCAAGCACCTTACTCTGTGTTAAAATAAGGCTTTGATTAAGAATATCGTCTATTTTATCGTAGTAGTCTATATGTAGGAAGGAGAGGTTATGGATCGTAAGACACGTATGACGGTTCTCCTAGAAGAAGCATTGAATCCATCAATGCTGGTGATTCGTGATGACAGTGCGCGCCATCAACATCATGCTCATATGCGTTCTGTGCAGGAGAATAGTCGTGGTCCTGCGCAGGTTGGTGAGACGCATTATGCTGTTGAAATCGTGAGCGATAAGTTCGACGAGATGCGCGCTTTAGCTCGTCATCGTCTTGTGAATGAACTTTTGGCGCCCGAATTTGAACAGGGGCTGCATGCTCTTTCTTTGACATTGAAGGGAACCAAAGACGTATGAGACAGAAAATGGGAGGTCGACAATGGTCGAGTATTGCGCTGAGCATGGGGATTCTCGCGGTGCCCGTGATGTCTCTGTCAGGGTGTGCTGTGAGTGGGTATCACCACTTACCCGATGCGCAACAGGATGCGGCTCGTCGTGTTCAGAAGTATTTTAATGACCTCTCATCGCTTCAAGCTAATTTTGCACAAGAAGGGCCAGGGCGACAGCAGGGAGATGGGCATTTTACCTACGTGCCAGGCGCGTTACGTTTAGATTACGACATTCCGAACAAGACGGTACTCATTGCTAAGGGTGACTATTTGACGTTGAATGACGGAAATAGTGGTGCCGTAACGAGGATGTCTCTCAAGCGTAATCCAATGGGCTTTTTGTTACGACATCCTCTGAAGTTCGATGATGGTGTTCAGGTGAGTAATGTGATGAAAGGAATGGACTCTCTTCAGATTTCACTGACACAAGCGGACAATCCTTCCCAAGGGCTGCTCACATTGCAATTCTCAGATATTCACAGCCATCTTTCCTTAATTGGAATACAAGGTGTGGATGGGCGTGGGCATCATTTCGGCTTGTCTTTATATGAAGTCAAAGAGAATGAGCCTGTATCGGCAGATATTTTCACGCAGCCTTCGGAATAGATCCAAAAATTTTTGGCCATGTGGAGAGAAGGGCGTGATCGACATCGTCCATGCGGATGGTATGATGAAAGCGCTCTAGGCTCGTAACGCCATAGTCTCGAATTCCGCATGGAATAATGCCTGAAAAATCGTCTAATGCTGGTGCGACATTTAAGGAAATTCCATGCCAGCTGACCCATCGGCTCAAGCGAATACCCAGAGCGGCGATTTTGGTCTCTTGGTGAGAAATAGGGTCAATACACCATACGCCGATACGGTCTTCACGCGTGAAGGCTTCAATTCCGAATCGGGATAGTGTGAGGATGATCCATTGTTCTAACCCCTTCACATAGGCGCGAATATCGCGCGCCGGAACGAGGCCATGAGGCTGTTTTAAGTCGAGCATGACATAAACAATGCGTTGACCGGGGCCATGATAGGTCCATTGGCCGCCTCGTCCTGCATGATATGTTGGGTAATGTTGTGGGTTGAGGAGATCCTCTTTTTTGGCGGAGGTTCCGGCTGTGAAAAGAGGCGGGTGCTCAGTGAGCCATAGTTCTTCTGCCGTTTTCCCGAGGTGAATGTCTTTCGCTTTTGCTTCCATATAGTGGAGAGCATCAGGATAAGCGCGGAGCATTTTATCACGTCGCCAAATAATTTCTTTAGAAAACTGTGTCATGGTGATTGCCCTCCTGCTGTGTATGGGCTATAGGCCATCTCACCGAGGCGGTCACGTTGAAAAACAACCGCTTGTCACGGAGCGGCCGTGGCGGAATGGTAGACGCGCAAGCTTGAGGTGCTTGTGGGGGATAACCCCGTGGAAGTTCGAGTCTTCTCGGCCGCACCATAGTCCTGAAAGAGTGGACGTTAAATTTTCCTTACAAAAAGATAGGTTGGCGCGGGCATCAAATTTAAACGAGATGTCATGAAAGCGTAACTTTCTATTTCCTTATTTTCGACCTATTTATGCTCTCTATTCCCCTTGGGTGTGATCTGATAAGAGTTATCGGGTTATCTCTATAAAAAACGTTAAGGGTGTCTTCATACGCTTACTCAATGGCGTAGGGCGGCGTAACAAGTGAGGAGAGAGTATGATTAAACCATTGCGTAAAGCTGTGTTGCCTGTAGCAGGTCTTGGCACGCGTTTTCTCCCGGCGACTAAGGCTATGCCGAAAGAGATGCTCCCAGTTGTCGATAAGCCCCTTATTCAATATGCGATTGATGAAGCGAAAGCGGCTGGTATTGAGGAATTTTGCCTCGTTACGGCGCGTGGAAAAGATAATCTGATTGATTATTTTGATGTGGCGTATGAGCTAGAAGCAACATTGCGTGAGCGTGGAAAAATATCGTCCATGGCGGCACTGGAAAGCAGCAGTGTACCGGCAGGATCTCTCGTTGCCGTGCGACAGCAGAACCCTCTTGGGCTTGGTCATGCTATTTGGTGTGCCCGTAACTTTATTGGGGATGACCCATTCGCCATTCTGCTTCCTGACGATATCGTTAGTGGCGGGCGTAGTTGTGTTGCGCAGCTTGCTGATGTTTATCAACAGACAGGTGGTAACGTTGTTGCTGTTGATGAAGTGCCTGCTGATCGTACAGATCGTTATGGTATTCTTAAAACCGGCAAGGATGATGGAAGCCTTGTTGAGATTACAGGCTTGGTTGAGAAGCCCAAACCTGCGGATGCTCCTTCTAACCTAGCGATTATTGGTCGTTATGTTTTGACGGCAGATATTTTGAAGCCACTCTCAGAGCAGAAAACAGGCGTTGGCGGTGAAGTTCAATTAACAGACGCTATGGCTGAAGTGATTGGAAAAGTGCCTTTTCATGGTCTGCGTTATGAGGGAACACGTTTTGATTGCGGCGACAAATTGGGCTTTTTAGAAGCGCAAATTGCAATGTCCGTTAGCCGGCCAGATTTAGGGGCTGCTGTACGTTCTTTCCTAAAGAAATACGTCTGAGGATATTATGACTGCTTTTAAACATCAATTTGAACCTACAAATTTGCGCGAATATGATATTCGCGGGATTGTTGGGAAGACGTTACATCCAGAGGATGCTTACGCTATCGGGCGTACGTTTGCGAGTATTGTACGCCGTGCTGGTGGGAAGCATGTTGTCGTAGGGTATGACGGGCGTCTCTCGTCGCCTACGCTTGAAGAAGCTTTGGTCAAAGGGGCTGTCGCTTCCGGTGTGATAGTGACACGGATCGGCCGTGGCCCTACGCCGATGCTGTATTATACAGCGGTAACACGGAATGCTGATGGCGCCATTATGGTGACGGGAAGCCACAACCCGCCGGACCATAATGGTTTCAAGATGATGTTGCAGGGTAAGCCCTTCTTTGGTGAACAAATCCGTGAGCTTGGTGAGCTATCAGCTCGCGGAGATGTAGTGCCTGAAGAGCAGGGACGTGTTGAAACGATTGATCCTTCCGAAGCGTATATCGAGCGTCTTCTAAAGGATTATGATGGTAAACGTCCCCTAAAAGTCGTTTGGGATAATGGGAATTCGGCAGCGGGTGAGGTGCTGACGCGCTTGGTGAAGAAATTGCCGGGTGATCATACCATTTTATACCCAGAAATTGATGGGCGTTTCCCTAACCATCATCCAGACCCAACGGTTGAAGCAAACCTTCAGGATTTGATTGCTGAAGTGAAGCGTCAGAAAGCTGATCTGGGCATTGCTTTCGACGGTGATGCGGATCGCGTTGGGATTGTGGACGGTAAAGGCCGGCCATTATGGGGTGACCAAATTTTGGTCCTTCTTGCGCGTGATGTGTTGGAGAAGCATCCAGGTGCCACCATTATCGCTGATGTAAAAGCCAGCCAGGTTCTTTTTGACGAAGTGGAAAAAGCCGGTGGTAAGCCTTTAATGTGGCGGACAGGGCATTCACTTATCAAAAGCAAAATGGCTGAAACAAAGGCGCCATTAGCGGGGGAGATGTCCGGGCATATTTTCTTTGCTGATAAATGGTATGGGTTTGATGATGCGCTTTACGGTGCCATCCGCGTTCTGGGCATTGTAGCGCGCCTTCCTGGCACGCTGGCAGATATGCGTGATGCCTTGCCCGTGATGGTGAACACTCCTGAGCTGCGCTTCCCCTGTGAGGACACACGCAAGTTTGATGTCATTCGTGAGGTTGCAGAGCGCCTAGAAAAAGAAGGTGCAGATGTTTCCGCCATTGATGGTGTTCGTGTTCGGACACAAGATGGTTGGTGGCTCCTTCGTGCGTCTAACACACAAGCTGTGTTGGTAGGGCGTATAGAAGCGAATGATCAGGCAGGATTGGATCGGTTGAAGGCAGCTTTTACCGCTCAGCTTAAAGCTTCTGGGCTTGAGGCGCCTGATTTTGATAAGCCAGCAGCGCATTGACACAATAAGGGAGGAGGGCAGCCATGAGTGTTGTCCTCTTTTGGAAGAAGGCAGTTCTTGGGATAGGCAAGCGAATGTTAGATTTCGTCTGCCCGCCCACCTGTCTTTCTTGCGGTGCTGATATCATGGCAGGAGGGGTTTTGTGCTCCTCTTGTTTTGCATCGTTACGGTTCATTGCGAAACCGTTTTGTGCACGCTGTGGTGAGCCTTTTGCATTACCGGCATTGGGGTTTGGGACGGGTGTTTGTGCACGATGTCGCGAAGTGCCGCCATTATGGGGCCGGGCTTGTGCCGCCCTAATATATGATGATGCCGCACGTCGTTTGATTTTCCCTTTAAAATATGCTGATCGCTCATCATATGCACGGCGTTTAGCGCAGTTTATGGTGCGTGCGGGGCGGGATATATTGAATGAGCCTAGTTACCTCATTCCTGTTCCTTTGCACCGTCAAAAATTACGGCAGCGACGGTATAATCAGGCGGCGTTATTAGCGCGTTGTATTGGGAAAGAAAGTGGCATGCCTGTCATTATAGATGGGCTTTTGCGGCAACGTCATACACGCCCTTTAGCTCATCTAACTATTGCAGAGCGGCGCGATGAGTTGCACGATGTTTTCCAGGTTAAAGAGCTCTATAGCGACGTGTTGCGAGGGAAAAAAATTGTTCTGATTGATGATATTCTCACCACGGGCGCAACAGCTGAGGCTTGCACGCGCGCTCTACTTGCGGTGGGATGTCAGAGTGTTGATGTACTCGTTATGGCGCGTGCCTGTGCGGGGGACGTGGATATAGCTGTAGGATATATGTATGCCAAAGATTGAAATTTATACCCAAGTTGGGTGCCCATTTTGTGTTCGAGCTGTGGCTTTATTGAAAGAGAAGAATGTTCCTTTCAAAGAGATTGATGCGCCTCGTGGGACGTCAGAACGTGAAGAAGCTATTCAGCGTTCGGGTGGAAAAAGAACGGTTCCCCAGACATTTGTTGATGGTCGTCCCTTAGGGGGATGTGATGAGTTAATGCAGCTTGATCGCTCTGGGAAATTAGATGCTCTTTTGAGGGGGGAATGAAGGATGGTGCTGTCCTGGCTTTATAAGAAATGGCGGGGTACAGCACAGTTCTTTCCCGCGAGTCTCTTTTTAGCGAGTGTTTTGCTTTGTTCCGGCGGTGTCGTTCCCATGGCCCAAGCTCAACAGGCCTCTCCATTGTCTGAGGAAGGTTTGTGGCTGGTTGAGGGCAAGGATGGTATTTTTCGTATCGGTCCTTGCCAGCCAGGAGGAGGGAATTTATGCGGCTGGCTTGTGGGCATGGATTACACGACACCAGAGCCTGACAAAGACGTATGGGGGCGTTCCGAGTGCGGGCTGCAAATTATCTCCGATATGAAGCGCGGGGAAAATGGTCGTTGGAATGGTCATGTGTTGGATCCGGGAAGTGGTCGCTCCTATAGTGCTCGTTTGTGGTTGGATAAACATGGGCGTTTGAAGCTGTTAGGCTATCTTGGATTGCCGCTTTTTGGGCAAGTTCAGCGATGGACACGTTATCAAGGCCCGCCGATTGGCGAGAAGTGTCATATGGCATCTGATCGTAAATGAGCTATGCAATAATGGACTATTCCTTTAGGTAGATTTCACCTAATCTCGAGAGTGAATCTTTGAGGATATTGTCTGATTGTTTCAGTTTGGTATCCTGTTAAAGGAGAGTTCCCCGTTATGTCTCAGCGTCTTTCCCGGCGTCATTTTTCCCTAGCGCTTGCAGGGGTTGGAACGGCTGCATTAGCAGGTCGGGCTCATGCAGATGATGATTCTGCGCCCGAGACTGCAAATTCTCTACCGCGGACATTATGTTTTGTTGGTGGCTATACAGAGCATGGTCCTCCAGGCGGTGCAGGGAACGGCAAGGGAATCTCTGTGTTTGAGATGGAACGCAATACGGGTATCCTTACACTTATTACGACCTTTATGGACACGCCGAGTCCATCTTTTATTACGTTGACGAAAGATCGTAAGTTTCTTTACGCCTTGAGTGAAATCAGTGATTACAACTCAAATGGTGATGGCTCCGTAACGGCCTATTCTGTGGATACAAAAACAGGCACCTTGGCGCGACTGAATACGGTGAGTTCTGGTGGGGCGGTGCCTGCGCATCTTAGTGTTCATCCATCAGGGAAATATGTGCTGGTTGCCAATTATGTTGGTGGGTGTGTGGCTGTTCTGCCGATCCATGCAGATGGGTCGCTTGGAGAAGCGACGGATATCGTCCATAATACAGGGCCGCGTCAGCCGGAAAGAGCCGCAGATAACCCGCAAGGTAACTTTGCTGTATCAGATCATTCGGGGTCACATCCGCATATGATTGATACAGACCCGAGTGGTCGTTACGTCCTGGTTGATGATGCAGGGCTTGATCGCGTTTATGTAGGGACGTTGGATATTGAACGTGGGAAGCTGATCCCGGCAGAAACGCCGTATTACAATATGGAGCCAGGATGTGCACCACGACACTTTGTTTTTGATCATAGTGGTCGTGTTCTGTATAATTTGTGTGAACAGAACTCCAAGGTGGTGGTGTCGCAGTTTGATCCCAAAACAGGAAAAATTACCTTTATTCAAAGTGTAAGCACGGTCACTTCTCATTTTCGTGGGTCGACGTTGGCGGCGGAAATTCTTATTTCGGCAAGTGGTAAATTTGTTTACGTTTCAAACCGCTTGGGTGATTCTATGGCTGTCTTTGAAGTGGGGCAAGATGGAACACTGACCTTGCAAGATGAAGTCTGGATGCATGCTGATTATGGACGCGCCATGATGTTCGACCCAAGTGGGACGTTCTTGTTCTGTGCTAATCAGCGTTCTGATGCGGTAACGTCATTCCGTGTTAATCGGGCAACGGGGAGGCCGACTTTCACCAATCAATTTACGCCGGTCGGAAGCCCGACGACGTTTGCTTTTATGGTGACCGATACTTAGTCAGTGATTTGAGAAAAAAGATATATATATATATGAAAGGGGTTAACGGGCCCCTTTCTGTTTTATGCTTTTTTAAAGAGTGCAATGTAATTGACGCTTGTGTCGCGGCTAATATGCCAACGGGGCGGGATGAAGGACATGCCGTTGAGGTGACATAATGTAAGGCCCGCTTGTTTGGCCATACGGTCTAGTTCGACCGGGCTAATAAATTTTTTCCAATCATGAGTGCCAATTGGAAGAAGCCGTAGCAGATATTCAGCACCCAATTTAGCCATCAGGTAAGAGCGTATCGTGCGATTGAGTGTTGATACGGCAACAAAACCACCTGGCTCCGTAAGGTCTGCGAGTAATTGTAGGAAGACCGCAGGGTCACGAACATGTTCAATAATCTCTAATGCGCAGACCACATCAAAACGTTTATGCTGTTCAACAAGAAGCTCCGCATGGCCTTCTTGATAGTGTAGAGGGGCAGCATAAACGGGAAGCGGTACTGTTTTGACATGCGCTGTTGCTGCGGCAATCGCCTCCGCACTTGCGTCAACACCGAGTGTGTTAAACCCCAATTGCGCAAAGCGCTCGCTCGCTAGCCCGGCTCCGCAGCCAATATCAAGAAGTCGAGGCGGTTCAGACTGTTGAAAAAGGGCATCAGGAAGATGGTCTTTTACCCATGAAGTCCGAATGGGGTTCATGGCGTGGAGAGGGGCCATCGGGCCCTTAGGGTTCCACCATTTGTCAGCTAATGCACTGAAATGACTTATTTCTTCTCCGACCACCGAAGAAAGAGTTTCTGATGGGGAAGGAGATGTCATGAGTAGATCCTCTTTATAGAACATATGCTTACTGCCACGTTTCGGCTGGACGGAAAAGGGTGATGTCGGTATGTGGGGCGGATATTTATGTAAATAAGTTGATCCGTAATCGGAGCCAAGGTTCACATCATGTCCATGCTTGATAGTGCAGAGGGCGGTACGCCTCATGCCGTTTTGACATCAAAAGAAGAAAGAACGCCCAGAACGGTCGTTATGAAGTTCGGTGGCACATCGGTGGGGGACTTGGACCGTATTCGTGTCGTTGCGCGTAAGGTGAAAGCTGAACAAGCGAAGGGACGGCGGGTCGCTGTTGTTGTGTCTGCCATGTCTGGTGTGACAAACCAGATGGTCAAATATTGTTACGATCTTAATCCAGAAGCAGATTCGTGTGAGTATGACGCTGTTGTCGCTTCTGGTGAACAAGTAACGAGCGGTCTTCTAGCCATTGCTTTGGGAGCTATTGGCGTTAAAGCGCGGTCTTTCCAAGGGTGGCAGATCCCACTTTTTACAGATGAATCTCACGGATGTGCTGCGATTGATCGTGTTGAGGGGGCAGCCCTTCTTGAGAGTTTGAATCATGGGGTTGTCCCGGTTATTGCTGGTTTCCAAGGGGTTGATTCCCATGGGCGGATTGCAACATTAGGGCGTGGCGGATCTGATACATCGGCTGTGGCTTTGGCTGCAGCTATACGTGCAGATCAATGTGACATTTATACCGATGTTGATGGTATTTACACAACGGATCCAAGAATTGTTAAGCGCGCTAAGCGGTTAGAGCGTATTACATATGAGGAAATGTTGGAGCTTGCGTCCGTAGGGGCGAAGGTTCTGCAGACTCGTAGTGTTGGCCTAGCAATGCGTGAAAAGGTGAATGTGCGCGTTTTATCCTCTTTTGAGGAAACAGATGATACAAGCGGCACCGTGGTTGTAGATGAGGATGACGGCATGGAGAAAGAGCTGGTTGCGGGGATCGCGTATTCCCAGGATGATGCGAAGATCAGTATTCGTAATCTTCCCGATGAGCCTGGGATTGCGGCGAAAATTTTTGCTCCGTTATCGGCTGCCGGAATTAATGTCGATATGATTGTCCAGAGTATTGGCGTCGACCGTAGTACAAATATGACGTTTACTGTAAGTAAGGGTCACGAACAGAAGGCGTGTGCTCTTTTAGAAGAAATGCGTTCCGAAATCCGTTTTGGGGAATTAACGACCTCCCACGATGTTGTGAAAATTAGCGTCGTTGGTGTGGGGATGCGTTCTAATGCTGGGGTTGCTGCGACGATGTTCCGTACCCTCGCAGAGAGAGGGATTAATATTCAGGTTATTTCAACCAGCGAAATTAAAATTTCTGTGCTGATTGATGCTGAATACACAGAACTCGCCATGCGAGCTTTGCACACGGCCTATGGATTGGATGGCAAAAAGGAAGAAACAACACATGAGTGATACGTCCATGAGTGAGGGAGAGAAGGCGCGTGAGAGGCTGGATTGCTTATGGAAGCCGGGTTGTGACTTTCTAGGAAGTAGATATGCCATCCTCGGTGGCGCCATGTCCTGGGTGAGTGAGCGAAACCTTGTTTCGGCAATTTCTAATGCGGGTGGTTTTGGGGTTATCGCGTGTGGAGCGATGACGCCTGAGCGCTTGAGGGAAGAAATTGTCGCAACGCAAGCGATGACGAAGCGCCCTTTTGGGGTTAATCTGATCACCATGCACCCTCAGCTTGATGAGCTGATTGAGGTCTGCCTAGCTCATAAAGTGACGCATATTGTGCTAGCAGGTGGTGTGCCAAGTGGTGCAAGCATCCGGCGTGTGCGCGATGGTGGAGCGCGTGCGATTGGTTTTGCACCGGCCCTCGCTTTAGGGCGTCGTTTAATTAAGCTCGGTATCGAAGCTTTGGTCATTGAGGGGTCAGAAGCCGGTGGGCATGTAGGTCCTGTTTCATTGACTGTCTTGGCCCAAGAAATTCTTCCTCACATAAGGGATGTCCCTGTTTTTGTTGCTGGTGGATTGGGACGGGGAGATGCTATTCTCTCTTACCTAGAGCAGGGGGCTGCTGGGGCTCAGTTAGGAACGCTCTTTGCAGCCTCTCAGGAAAGTATTGCGCATCAGAATTTCAAAGCGGCTTTCCGCCGTGGTAATGCGCGTGATGCTGTTGTCTCTGTTCAACTTGATGAACGTTTTCCGGTTATTCCCGTGCGTGGCTTAGCCAACGCGGCGACGCGCCATTTTATGGAACATCAGACAGAGATGTTACGTCGTTTCAAAAATGGTGATATCGAACGCGAAGCAGCGCAATTAGAAATCGAGCATTTTTGGGCTGGCGCTTTGCGGCGTGCCGTCATTGAGGGTGACGTTGAAAATGGGTCGCTTATGGCTGGGCAATCCGTTGGAATGGTTAAAGAAATCAAACCTGTTTCTGAGATTATTTCAATGTTGGTTGATCAAGCTATTGCCGCTATTGAAAGACGTGAGGGATGTATTCGTTCCTCGTCACATATATTGTCCTAGTTGAGTAGTGTTGCGTAATTGTTATTTCTCAGTTGCTGAGTGCGATGCTCGGCCTAGCCTGCAATAAGAAAGGGATCATTGATGTCCGAGCCGCGTTCAGAAGAAACAGTGCCTAGTCATTCAGGCGTTGGTGAGACGTTACGTGCTCGGCGGGAGCAGCTCGGGTGGCAGATTGATGACGTTGCCAGTCATCTTAAAATGCGTCCCTCTGTTGTAGAGGCGTTGGAGAAAGATGATTACGAGAAGCTTCCTGGAAAGGCCTATGTGTTGGGCTTTATCCGGAGCTACGCTGCTTTTCTAAATTTGGATGCAGCGCCCCTGGTTGGGTCCCTTAATCAGGGAGAGTTAAAACGAGCTGAGAAAGCAAGCATACCAGCTGTCACAAGGTTTTCTCCCAATGGAGATCGTGGCGTTTCGGTTGTTTTGCTGGTTGTGGTCGGGATCATTATTGTGATCGTGGCTTATGTTTGCTGGTATCGTTTTGCAAACCACACATCCGTTCCATCAGTGGCAACACCAGCTGCTGTGTCGGAACAGAAGGAGGATACCTCTTCTGTTCCGAATGACAAAAATGATGAGTCGCGTAGTCGGGATGAATCGCCGACAACTCCTTCTGGGCCAACATTGCCGGATGTTGGGTCCAATACAGCGCGTGATGCCGGGGCAGGGCAGACGCCGGATGTAACACCGGAGCCAGAGCCAAGCACTCATTCTGGTGAGAGTGGAAATGCTGCCAACATGACGTTACCGACACCGGCTCCCCTTGTTGGTAGTAATGAAGCGTCTCAGCCATCACCTTTTGAAGCGCCTAAGCAAGCTCAGGCTCATCCTGAGACATCGCCAGCGCCTAAGGTGTCCTCCACGCTTGACCCGCATCAAGTTGTTTTAAGGGTGACGCAAGATAGCTGGGTGCAGATTAAAAATGCACAAGGGCGCGTTGTGCAGTCTCGCGTAATGAAAAAAGGTGAGAGTTGGGTAGGGGATGATCAGTCGGCTCCTTATCGCATTACAGCTGGGAATGCGGGGGGTGTTCTTTTGCAGGCAGGAGATGCTGTGAGTGAACCGCTCGGTCCTTCTGGCACAGTGAAGCGTAATGTCAGTGTGACGGCCCAGGGGGTTATAGATGGCCATTATGGTCATGGTACGTTACCAGACGGCATGTCTGTTGTGCCAAATGATCTTCAGAAAGATCATAGTTCTACCGTTCCAACGCTGGATCATAACGCTGCATCGCACTAAATAGTCTTATAACTCGAAAGAGCTAGCATTGTTTATCATGGGCCCGTTAGTTTGGGCCCAGAGAGGTTATTCATGAGCAGTATTCGCCCTTATCAGCATATTGAGCGTCGTAAATCGCGGCAAATCCATGTCGGCAATATTGCCGTTGGTGGAGATGCCCCGGTATCGGTGCAAACCATGACCAATACGCTGACTACGGATATTGAAGGAACCATTGCTCAAATCCGCAAGGCCGAGTTAGCTGGTGTCGATATTGTGCGTGTTTCTTGCCCAGATGAGGCGAGCACAAAGGCATTAAAAACGATTGTGGAAGAAGTGAATGCGCCAATCGTGGCGGATATTCACTTCCACTATAAGCGCGCCATTGAAGCGGCTGAGGCTGGGGCGGCATGTTTGCGTATTAACCCTGGTAACATTGGAAGCGCCGCTCGCGTTAAGGAAGTGGTGAATGCAGCGCGTGACCATGGCTGTTCCATTCGTATCGGTGTGAATGCAGGCTCGCTTGAGAAGCATCTATTGGAGAAATACGGGGAGCCTAACCCAGAGGCGCTTGTTGAAAGTGCCCTGGAACATGCGAAAATTTTGCAAGATCATGATTTCCATGAATTCAAAATTAGTGTGAAGGCTTCTGATGTGTTCATGGCTGTTGCGGCGTATCAGCAATTGGCGGATTGCTGTGATCATCCTCTGCATATCGGCATTACTGAGGCAGGCTCTAAGCGTGCGGGGACTGTAAAATCCGCTCTCGGGCTCGGGAATCTTCTGTGGGCTGGGATTGGTGACACAATGCGTGTCTCGCTGTCAGCGCCTCCAGAAGAAGAAGTGCTTGTGGGCTGGGATATTCTCAAATCACTGGGCTTGCGTCATCGTGGTGTAAAGATCATTTCCTGTCCGTCTTGTGCACGGCAAGGATTTAATGTTGTCGAGACCGTACAGACGCTGGAAGAGCGTTTGCAGCATATTAAAACACCGATGACGCTTTCCATCATTGGATGTGTTGTTAATGGCCCAGGCGAAGCCCTGATGACCGATATTGGTGTGACTGGTGGTGGCCAGGGGCGTCATATGGTTTATTCTGCCGGGAAGCAGGACCATACAATGCCGGCTGATGATATGATCAACCATATTATTGATCTGGTTGAGAAGCATGTCAGTGCTATTGAAGCGGGAGAAATTGAAGGTTCAACCGCAAAGGCCATGGATCCGGCGGCACACTAATGGCACGCTTTCAACCAGTACGTGGCACGCATGACATTATTGGCGAGGATATGCTCCGTCATCGTCATGTCGTGGAGACCGGGCGTGAGATTCTAAGCCGTTATGGCTTCTCAGAATGGGCAACGCCCATTTTTGAGGAGACCCGTGTTTTTGCACGTTCTCTTGGTGAGACATCGGATGTTGTTTCCAAAGAGATGTATAGCTTTCAAGATCGTGATCGTGAAAGTTTGACGTTGCGCCCTGAGGGGACGGCGAGTATTGCTCGGGCGTTGGTTTCCAATGCCTTAACGCAAGCTTTGCCGCAAAAAGTCTTCTATCAAGGCCCGATGTTTCGGTATGAGCGCCCTCAGAAAGGGCGTTACCGCCAGTTTCATCAAATTGGTGTCGAGCTTCTCGGCGCTGAAGGGCCTTTGCGGGATGCAGAGACCATCGCAATGGCGCGTGATTTTCTCGCGGCATTGGGGTTGGGGGAGCATATTACGCTTGAGCTGAATACTCTTGGGGATCTGGAGAGTCGTAAAGCGTGGCGTGAGGCTTTGGTTGTGTATTTCCGCCAATATGCCGATCAACTTTCAGAAGATAGTCGGACGCGCTTGGAAGTGAACCCATTGCGCATTTTGGACAGTAAAGATGAGCGGGATCGTCGTTTTGTCGCCGATGCGCCGGTTTTTGATGATTATCTCAGTGAAGAGTCGCGTCAGTTTTGGGATGAATTACGCAAGGCACTTCACTCTTTTGGGGTGTCTTATGTTGAGAACCCACGTATTGTGCGCGGTCTTGATTATTATAGCCATACAGTCTTCGAATTTGTTACCGATCAACTAGGCGCTCAGGGCACCGTGTTGGCTGGTGGACGTTACGAAGGGTTGGTTGAAGAAATGGGTGGGCCTGCCATTCCAGCGATTGGCTGGGCGGCTGGTATTGAGCGCCTTGCGTCCCTCATTGAAGCGCCAACAGAGAGTCACGCTGGGATTGCTGTTCTTCCTCTTGGAGAGGCCGCGACATTCAAAGCCGCGACGATTGCCCAGACATTGCGTGATGGTGGTCATCGTGTCGCTATTGAAACCCGTGGGAATATGAAAAAGCGCATGGACCGGATTGTGAAATCAGGGGCCTCACATGTGATTTTCCTTGGTGATGATGATCTAGAGCGCGATGTTGTTCAGCTTCGAGTGTTGGCGAATCGTGAGCAAAAAGAAGTGCCTATTGCTCAGCTCCTGACCATATTAAAGCATGAATGTGACGCATGACTTCTGCCATTGACCATCGTTTAGAACAGATTGTCGCGCGCTTTGAGGAACTCCAGGCGTTGATGTCGTCCAGTGAAGGGGCGGGGGAAGATTTTACCCGGCTTTCCAAGGAATATGCGGCATTAGAACAGCCTGTAGCGGCTATCAGAGCGTGGCAAAAAGCGTTTGAGCGGAAACAAGAAGCGCAGCTTTTGCTGGAAGACCCGGAGTTAAAAGAGCTCGCAGAAGCGGATTTGCGTGATGTTGATGCGCAATTACCTGAGCTCGAGCATGGGATGCGTCTCGCTCTTTTACCGAAAGATGCGGCGGATGAGGGAAGTGCTATTCTTGAAATCCGTCCCGCAGCGGGAGGAGATGAAGCTGGGCTTTTTGCTGCAGAATTGTTCGATGCATATCGTCGGTTTGCCGAGAAAAATGGGTGGCGTTTTGAATTGATGTCCCTGTCGGAAAATGAGTTGTCCGGCCTTAAGGAGGGCATTGCAACCATTACAGGGAGTGGGGTGTTCGCACGGTTTAAATATGAATCAGGCGTGCATCGTGTTCAGCGTGTGCCAGCAACGGAAAGTCAGGGACGTATTCATACATCGACAGTGACGGTGGCTGTACTGCCAGAAGCCGAAAATGTCGATGTCGATATTCGCGATGAGGATCTGCGCATTGACGTGTATCGTGCTTCCGGTGCAGGTGGGCAGCATGTGAATAAAACAGAAAGTGCGGTACGTATTACCCATATGCCGAGTGGGGTTGTTGTGGCGATGCAGGAAGAGAGAAGCCAGCACCGCAACCGAGAAAAGGCGATGAAAATTCTTAAAGCGCGTTTGTACGAATTAGAGCGTCAACGTGTTAATAGTACGCGCGCGGCTGATCGTAAGTCTCAGGTCGGGACGGGGGATCGCTCGGAACGGATACGGACGTACAATTTCCCACAAAATCGGGTCACAGATCATCGCATTAATTTAACATTGTATAAAATTATGCAGGTGATGAGCGGTGATTTTGATGAAATTGTCGATTCATTGACGCATCATGAGCAAATGGACCTTTTGGCCGCTGAATCCGGCGCTCTATAGGAGCCCTCTAGCTATTAGGAACGGTGCATCGTGCTGAATGACCCGTGAGGTGTTCTTCTGCAGAGGGATCGTCGGGATCGACTAAAAAGAAGTCCGTAAAATGCTCATTGCCCACAGCTTCATAATTCCGGCCATCCGGATTATGGAGCGTGCCGTCGCTGCTGACGATGCGTGTTACCGTGCGGCCATTGTAAGACATAGTGACAGCACCGCATAAAGAATAAGAAAGGTCAGTCCGTCCTAGGGGAATAGGCACGGTAACTTGGGCGCTGGAATGAGTGAGATCGAGTTGGAATGTCGCGGCAAGATGGCCATTGATGTAAAGGCGAGAGACTTCCGATATCTCGTCTGGGGCGCGTTCATCCATGACGGTAAAGCTGCCACTTGTGGGACCATCTGGCATGGTCGTGTTGTCTTGCGCATGGGCTGTGCCAAAGACGGCGAGAAGTAGAAGAGGGAAGAGGGTAGAGCGAGATGTCACGTGAAGGGCCCAAACCATGCAATGTTTCAACGAATCTTCCGGTAATGCGTAAAGCACCTTTAGTGCAACAGGCGATTGATGGTTTTTGTCAAGCTGGGATTGAGAATGCTCCTTTGGAAGCGCAATGGCTTTTGCAGTGGGCGACAGGATGGGACCGCTTGCATTTGCTGCACCATACAGACATTCCTGCTGAAAGTGCCGAGCGCTTCCTAGAAGGGGTGCGGCGACGTATTCAGCGGGAGCCTATGGCTTTCATTACAGGAAAGCAGGGCTTTTGGACGCTTGATTTGGCGGTGTCACCTGACACACTTATCCCGCGCCCTGATAGTGAAACCTTGATTGAAGCATTGCTGGCACTATGTCCTGAACGCTCAAAAATACGGTCTATTTTGGATCTTGGAACAGGAACAGGGTGTCTCTTATTGGCGGCGTTAGTGGAATATCCTCATGCTTTGGGTGTTGGTGTGGATATTTCCGACGGGGCGGTGCTTTTAGCACAACATAATGCGCAGCAGCATGATTTGGATAAACGGGCATCTTTTCAGGTTGGTTCATGGACTGAGGGTGTGGAAGGACATTTTGATATTATTCTGTCAAACCCTCCCTATATCGAGAAAAAAGAGATTGAACATCTCATGCCGGAAGTGGCTCTTTATGAGCCGCATCGTGCTTTGGACGGAGGGGATGATGGCTTGAGTGCTTATCGTTTATTGTGTCGTCTGTTGCCGAACATTCTAGCACCGGGTGGTTTCATTATTTTTGAATTAGGGGCAGGGCAAGAAGAAGCTGTGACAGCACTAGCAGAACAGAATGGCCTTAAGAAAATTATGTGTCGGAAGGATCTCGGAGGGATTCCTCGTGCATTGGTGCTTGCACATTCGTAGAAAGCGGTTGGCTTCTGGTAAGATAATTGCTAGAGTTACGCCGTAAGGCAGGATGATAGAGAATTCCTAGCTGTTTAGCCCACCACTATCTCCAGAGTGATACACGGTCTCTTCTGCTAATGATGGGAGATGTGGAGTTGGGGTGCTTTGTCAAGAAACCATCAGAGCGACATTAACGGGTTGTAGATTATGAAGCGTATGAGAAGCCGCCATCATCGTTCGGGAGGCGGTGGAGGGACGTCACGTGGCAATAACGGTCAGGTTCCACTGAATCGAAACCACGTCTTTGAAAGCAATGGCCCGGACTTGCGTATTCGTGGGACGGCGCAACAGCTTTCAGAGAAATATTTGCAGCTTGGGCGTGATGCAACGGGTACGGGAGATCGTGTCCTGGCAGAAGCCTATTTCCAGTATGCAGAACATTATTTCCGTATTTTGAATGCGATGAATCAGGCCGTGCAGACTGCACAGCAAGAGCGTGCAGAGCGTCAACGTGCGTATCAGGAGCGCCGGGAGGCTATTACCCGTGAGCGTCGTGAACCGTCGCTTGATGGAGAAGAGGAAGAAGAGGTCGTGCCTGCCGCTGTTGAGCGTGAGGTTCCGGTCAAGCAGCCATCTCCACCAGAAGGCCGCCCCCCACGGAGACGCCGTGCACCAGCGCCCAGTCTCGACGTTGATGAAGATGAATGATTAAATAAGTGAAGGAAGGGAAGAGTAAAATCTTCCCTTTTAGACGTCACATAAATAGGACGGTCGGTTATAAACGTTGCAGGAGCAGTAGCGGGAAGGCCGCTACAAGCCCGTATCCAGTAGATATATTTTTTGAGAAAATAATGAAGTGATGGTAGCGGTGGACGGATTTGAACCGCCGACCAAGGGATTATGATTCCCCTGCTCTACCACTGAGCTACACCGCCATCTTTACTTCTGAGGCGAACCGTATTACGTCCGCCGCTGTGGGGAGCTTCTATGGTATTTTCCGTGATATGTCAACGGGAGACCAAGAAAGAATAACATTCTTTTGAGGTTTTCTTTTTGGAGGCGCCCTGCCACTCTGCGCACCTTAAAATTGTGCTCTTCTGGAGAAAAGTGTCCTTGTTGCAGCATTTTACCAATATCCTGTTTGCGTTTAGCAATGCCCTTTCGTGGTTGCCTCCTTCTGTCGTGTCCACGGTGATGCTGGCAATTGTTGGGTTGGCGGCGTTTTATTTTGGCCAAGGCGCTATCGTGGTGTTGCTTCGCATCCCAGGAACGCGGAGTGCGGCGATATTACGCAATTTTGTCAGTGCATTGCGTCGTCCTTCACGGATTATTGTGACGCTTTTAGCGTTGTTAGCGGCACTGCCTGCAGCAACGGGTTTGTCCTATGAGACAGAGCAGACCTTTCAGCGGCTTCTGTTGTTTGCCTTAATCTTAGTGGTTGGCGCTTCCATTATTATTACGTTTCGCCTCATGGCGGAGGGCTATCTTAACAGGCTGACAAAGCGCGATTATGCGGATGACATCATGGTGCGCGCTCATCAAACGCAAATTAAAGTTTTGCGGCGTTTGGGTGAGATTCTTATTGGTATCATCACCGTGGCGTCAGCGTTGATGTTGTTTCCCTCAGTTAAGCAATATGGTGTGTCGCTTTTTGCGTCTGCTGGGGCGGCCTCTTTGGTGGTTGGTTTGTCGGCGCGGGGATTGTTAACCAACCTTATTGCCGGTGTGCAAATTGCCATTACACAACCGATCCGTATGGAAGACCTGGTGATCATCAATGGCGATTGGTGTTGGGTAGAGGAAATCACAGCGACCTATGTAGTACTTCGCGTGTGGGATTGGCGTCGTCATATCGTTCCTCTGTCGTACTTTCTTGAGAATCGTTTCGAAAACTGGACGCATAATTCAGCCGCGATTACCGGGGTGGTTTATCTGTGGTTGGATTATGAAGCCCCGATGGAAGAAATTCGCGAAATGCTGCGTGAGATTGTGCGTGGATGCCCCCTTTGGGATGGTAAGGTATTTGATGCACAGATATCAGAGTGCACTCATCATGCCGTGTCTGTGCGTATTATCGCGAGTGCGCGCAGTGCGATGCAAAGCTGGGATTTGCGGTGTGATATTCGAGAAAAGGCGATTGCGCGTATTCGAGCAGAATATCCTCAGGCTTTGCCACGCACGCGTATGTCTTTTGTGGACCCTAAGACGGGAGTATCTTTTGACCCAACGCATGACGATACTTTGCTGTCTCCGCCGATTTCTCGCCCGCCAGCAGGAAGTTATATGGGGCCGGAAAGCGTGACTAATGCGGCATCCTCTCATCAATCGACGCCTTATAAATGATGTAATGAGTCATTTAAGCGGGGTATAGGATTGGCGCATTAGAGAAAGAATCTCTGTTTCACGCCCAGCATGACAGCACGAATATAAGCTTGCTGGGCTGTTTCTCCGGTGAGTTATGCGCTTCGCCGCAATTTCTACGTTTGGATAGCTGATGTCAGCATGATGATTGACGTTTCATATCTTGCTTGGGTGGAAGACCAAAGAGCTTCTTATAATCGCGACTAAAATGTGAGGGGCTTTCATACCCTGTTTGATAAGAAGCGGTTGCAGCATCAAGATGGTGATTAATCATTAAACGTCGGGCTTCATTCAAGCGAAGCCACTTTTGATATTGCAAAGGGCTTTTCCCGGTTAATTGACGGAAATGATGATGCAAGCTTGACGGGCTCATTTGTACATTTTGCGCGAGCTCAGTCATAAGAATAGGTTGCGCGTAATGTCGCTTCAGCCATTGGATAGCGTGTGCTACGCGATGCCCTGTGCTCCCTGAAGCAGCGATATTCCATAAAAGAGGTGCTACATCGCTTTTTAGTAGCCTGTAATAAATTTCTTTAAGGATTAACGGTGCCATAAAAGAAATACTTTCAGGTTCCTGTAGTAACTCTAATAATCGGAATATAGCGTCTAGAATCTTTAGATGTGTTTCACTGGTTGCTGCGCTTTTCTCAGGCAAAACATTCGAGGGAATAGAAAGATGGCTTCCCAAGTCTGTAATGATTTTTCGATCTAAATGTAACGATAAACCCAGGCAGGGTTTATCAGGATGAGCCTCAAGAACTTGTGTGCTGGCCGGAATATCAAGAGATGTCAGCAGAAAATGATGCGGGTCATAGATAAATTCTTGCTTGTTAAGCAGCATCTTCTTTTGCCCTTGCACGACGAGAATAAGGCTCGGTTCGTAAAGACACGGGCACGCAAGCGAGGATTCTGTTCTCCGAAAAATTTTAAGATCATGCAGCAGGGTTGATCGGTCATGATCCTCACCGATCAATAAGGTAATCTGGTGGGCTATTTTTTGATTTAACGGCTCACGGTCACGGGCATGACTTTCTTGTGATGATGGCATGTAAGATCCCCTGATCAATGCATAGTGATGACGTGGCCAGTTTGGAGGAATAGGCAAGAAAATAGTGGGAAATTTCTACCGTGCTCTCCTTATGATGTGAAACATTACATCCCGTTTCTCACGAAGAAAGGAGCGGTATATGGGCTATTTTCCTGACGTTGGGGCGAAAAATTGGAATGAGAGCGCTGGTCTATACGTTCATCATGTCCTGTCTCTTTGAGGCATTCATTTAATTTTTTGCACATATTTGGAAACGAATAATGAAAGTTGAACGGTCATTATCACGCGATACCACCATTCCCTGGAGTGCCGTGTTGTCTATGACGTTCTGTGTCGCGTTGTTATTAGCCTCGGAATTTATGCCTGTCAGTTTGTTGACCCCTATCGCGCAAGGCCTTGGTGTTACAGCTGGTCAAACAGGTCAAGCGATAGCCATTAGTGGTTTTTTTGCGATGATGTCGGCTCTGATCATCCCTACGCTCGCCGGGCGGGTGAACCGTAAATATGTGCTGGTAACAATGGCAGCCTGTCAGTTGCTTTCTTTGCTTGTGATGGCTGTCACACCTAATTTTTTGATCTTAATGGTGGCACGCACTTTATTGGGGGTTGCTGTAGGTGGTTTTTGGGCCTTAGCGACATCAACTATCATGCGTCTTGTTCCTGATGGGAAAGTAACGCAAGCACTTGGTGTGATGTATATGGGGCAAGCTATTGCCTCAGCTTTTGCGGCACCGCTTGGCAGTTTTCTCGGTGGCCTCATAGGATGGCGCGGTGTGTTTGAGGCCTTAGTCCCTCTCGTGATGGTTAACCTTATTTGGATGTGGATCGCCTTACCTTCTTTACCGTCAAAGGACCGTATCTTACTGCGTGATTTAGGGCAGTTATTGAAAAGAAAATATTTTCTTTTTGGAATGATTGCTATGGCACTGACCTTTGGCGGTGCTTTTACGATGTTTACGTATTTGCGCCCTTATTTAGAGCAAAAAGCCGGTCTAAATACCGATCAACTGTCTTTGATGTTTCTAGTTCTTGGTTGTGCGGGCTTTGTGGGTAGCCCGATAGGAAGTCGAATAGCCGAGAACCATGTGCTTATTTTACTCAAAATGGTTCCGGCTATTATGGGGGCTGTGACGCTTGCATTATTATGGTCAGGTTCATCAGAAATTTTGACAGCTTTCCTTTTGTTCATGTGGGGCGCCGCAAACCCTGCTTTATCCATTGGCTGGATGGGATGGATGTCTCAAAATGTAAAAGATCAACCTGAAGCGGCAGGAAGTCTTATGGTTGCGATTATCCAGGGAGCTATTTTACTTGGCTCCTATTTAGGGGGAGAACTTCTCAATAATACGGGTATTCCAGGAGCTTTTATCGGAAGTGTCGTTCTACTTCTCATGGCGTTAAGTGTTTTAGCGCAGGGAAGAAGAGTATTACTCTCATGATTGTGCCGAATATGGTTTTGGTGCGTGCTTCTTTGCTCGTTACAATAAGATTTCTTACTTGCAATCTCTTAAGCACGGCTGATTTAGGACTCTTTCAATTTAATGAATGAGTCCTAACCCCAGGAAGGTTAAAGAGATTTATGGTTGATTACGTGGCGCCATGGATGAGTAATGGCGTCCATAGAAATAGTAGGTTGCAACACCAAGGCCGCAATAGACGACCAACAAAATTAAGGGGACAGGGTTCCCCGCTATTACAGCATGAAACATGTTGAAGATAAGCGGGAAGGCCATCACACAACAAAAAATAATCCCTAAGAGTGGGACGATACCAATCCAAATGCCCCGTATGGTGATCCCGCCTAGTGGAACTTGGAAGGGGCGGGGTGCGTGGGGGGCTTGGTTGCGTTGCCATATGACGGTGAAGCATACGATGGCAAAGGCCAGAGCTGTCCCGATAGAGACAAGGTTGCTGATAATATCAATGGGCATTGTCGCCGTCATGAGGCCGACGAGTGTGCCGATAATCAGCGTGCCAATCCAAGGTGTACGGAAACGAGGATGGATATGGCTAAAGAGCGAGGGAATGAGCCCGTCCCGTCCTACCGTTAAAAGAACGCGTGTTTGACCATACATAAGGCCAAGCAAAACGGAGCATAAACCAATTGTCGCGCCCGTGTTGATGAGAAGGGCAAGCCATGGCTTGTGCATGATCTTTGTGGCGATGGCGAGGGGGTCCGCCACATTGAGCTGCTTATAGGGGACAATACCGAGGAGTACAGCGGCCACACTTATGTAAATAATGGTGCAGATGATCAGGCTACCAATGATCCCAATGGGGATGTCACGCGTTGGGTTGCGTGCTTCGGCGGAGGCTGTCGAAACAGCTTCGAACCCTGCATAAGCAAAAAACATAATTGAAGCCGCATGGAAGATGCCAGCAATCCCGTAATGAGAATTTCCTTGTGAGGGAGGAATGAAAGGGTGCCAATTTTCAGGGTGAACGAAATTGATGCCGATGACGATGAAGAGCAGCAGGACACCCACTTTTAGTCCCACAACGACGGTGTTAAAGCGGGCAGATTCTTCAATCCCGCGTACTAATAAAGCGGTTACAAAGAGAACGGCCAAAAGTCCAACAAGGTCGAGCCGCCAGTTAATCGTCAAAATAGTGTCATCGCTCCCCGGTAGGGGTTGCAGCGTAGAGCTTCTGAGAAAAGTGGGAATATGGACGCCAAAACTATCCAGTAAGGAGGTGAAATAGCCGGAGAGACCAGCAGCGACTCCCGTGCATGAAATGCCGTATTCTAAGAGGAGAAGCCATCCCACAGTCCAGGCTGCTTTTTCACCCATTGAAATATAGGCGTAGGAATAAGCCGATCCAGAGACAGGAAAGCTCGAGGCTAATTCACCATAGCACAGGGCTGTGAAGAGGCAGGCTGCGGCTGCAATGAGAAAAGAGAGAAGAACGGAAGGGCCAGCGTAATTTGCTGCGGCTGTTCCTGTCATCACATACACACCTGCGCCCACAGTAGTACCCACCCCCATGAAAAGGAGCTGTGTCGCTGTAAGGCTGCGTTTTAGTTTGTGATTTTCGTTTTCTGCAGAAACCTGAGCGAGGCTTTTACGACGTGGATTACGTGATGAAGCAGAACCGGTCATGATACCTGACAAAACCTCATAAATACCCTGTAAAGAATAGAGAAAAAGACACGCTTATTATGACGGAGGATTATTCCTAGGAGCCATAATAGAATGTTTCTTGCCGTAACCGTAATAAGTGCCAACGCCTAGCCCCACATAAATCACTAGAAGAATAAAAGGGAGCGGGTTGCCACTCATCAGGGCGTGAATCATGTTCCAGAAGAGTGGTAGCAGCATGAAGAAACAAAAGAGAATACCGAGGCCTGGGATAATTCCTATCCAGAAACCGTGTATTGTTACGCCTCCGAAGGGAACACGAAAGGGGCGTTCGGTTTCTGGATCACGGTTACGCTGCCATATGACCGTGAAGCAAACCATGGCAAAAGCCAGCGTAACGCCGATGCATAAAAGGTCTCCCACAAGGGCGATAGGGAGCGTTGCCGTCATCGTGCCCATAATGAGGCCAAGGACTAATGTTCCAAGCAATGGTGTTTTGAAACGGTCATGAATTCGGCAAAAAAATGAGGGAATCAGCTGGTCATGGCCAATTGTTAGTAGGATGCGTGATGCGGCATAGATGAGGCCGAACAAAACAGAAAAAAGACCAATGGTCGCGCCTGTGTTAATGAAGACAGCAAGCCACGGCTTGTGCATGACCTTTGTGGCAACAGCGAGAGGATCGGCCACATCAAGTTGCTGATAAGGAACGATTCCCAGAAGAACAGCGGCAACGGCGATATAGATGACAGTGCAAATGGCCAGACTACCAATAATCCCGATCGGGACATCTCGTGTGGGGTTGCGTGCCTCGGCAGAGGCGGTCGAGACAATTTCAAAACCGCCATAGGCAAAGAAAACAATTGAAGCCGCACGAAAAACACCGCTGAGGCCGTAATGAAAATTACCTTGGGATGGTGGAATAAAGGGGTGCCAATTATGCGGGTTAATGGCACCGACACCCATGATTATGAATAATGCTAACACGCCAATTTTGAGAAAGACGATGAGCGTGTTGAAGCGTGAGGATTCTTCTGTGCCACGAATGAGCAGAAGACTGACAAGAATAACAAGAATAAAGCCAACAAGGTTAAAGCTTGGATGGAGGGCAAGCGTGCCTCCACTTGGCGTAACGCGTGATTGCAATGTTGTTTGGGATAGAAAAGCCGGAACATGGATATGGATTATCTCTAAAAGAGATGTGAGATAGCCGGAGAGACCGGAGGCAACAGCCGTTCCTGCTACGCAATATTCAAGAAGCAACAACCAACCAACGGCCCAAGCCGCTTTTTCGCCCATTGAAAGATAAGCGTAGGAGTAAGCGGAGCCGGAGACCGGGAAGGTTGAGGCTAATTCGCCGTAACAAAGTGCTGTAAATAAACAGGCGAGGGCAGAAAGCAGGAACGATAATAAAATAGCTGGGCCGGCATATTCGGCAGCGGCAGTCCCTGTCATAACATAGACCCCAGCCCCCACTGTGGTACCAACCCCCATGACCAGGAGCTGTGTTGCGGTTAAACTTCGTTTGAGACCATGTCCTTTTTGCTCTTCGGACAGTTGTTTCAATGTTTTACGCCGCGCTGAAGATGGGGGGGATGGGGTGTTGGTCATGCGTTCTCCAGTGTCGTCGTATAAGCAAAGGGAAATGGTAGGATGAGGGGAATTAGAATAGAAGCCAGATTCCTGAGAAAAGTCCTGCTAAAATACAGTAAATCCCGAAAGGGGTGAGGGCATTATTGTCAGAATAGCGCAAGAAACGCAGCAGAAGCCGTGAACAGATCAAAGCGGTAATCCCCGCGACAATAGCACCGAGAATTCCTTGCTCCATCATAGAAGATGTTACGGTAACGTGGCGAAGTTGCCAGGCTTCTTTGGCTGTGGCAGCGAGAATGATGGGTTGGGCAAGGAGGAGCGAGAAGCGCGCTGCCGTAAAGGAGCTAAAGCCTCGCGTTAATCCGCCATTAATGGTGGCACCGGATCGGGACAGCCCAGGGAAGAGAGCAAGACATTGCCAGCATCCTACGATGAGAGCATCCCGAACTGTAATCTGTGATAAATGATCAACCGTTGGTCTTGTGTTATGATGACGCCGTGACGTGATGATCAGTAAGAAGCCATTGAGGATCAAAAAGCCTGAAACCATTAGAGGGTTTGCGAAAACAGAGCGTAAAAAATGTTCAAAGAGCCCTCCGATAACAATGGCGGGCAGTGTTGCGACAATGAGGCGGCCACAAAGTTGCACGGCCATGTGACGTTCTGTTTGGCCAGAAAGACCGAGTAACCCACGGATAATTTTGACCCATTCGCCCCAGAAAATCTGCGCCAAAGCGAGAAGTGTGCCGACATGTAACATGGTCAGGAAGGGGAGAAAAAATGGGCTATGTTCGTCTAAAGACCAATGCAACAGACCGGGGAGCAATACAGCGTGCCCAAGGCTACTTACAGGAAATGGTTCGGTAATACCCTGAACGATTGCGAGAATAAGAGCCTGAAAAAGAGTCATAAGATGGGCATACCTCACATTGCTCCTGTCTTTATTGTTTCTTGAGAGAGAGGAAAACTATGTTAAAAGATCTTGACCAGTTCTAGCAGGACATCTACCTCGCGAGAAGAGAGTAGAGCACGGTAGGAAGTAAGAGGTTCACGTATGCATGCTATTATAAAAGGAAGGGGCGGTGCCTTTTTGGCAAGTGCTTGTGTATTGGTCCTCTCAGCGGCTTTCATTATTTATGGTTATGCCCTGAACCATGGTCCTTTGGGGGATAGGACGGTCTTTCATGCTTCTTTTAGCTCGGCCAATGGGCTTGCTGCTGGGAGTGATGTTGATCTGGGAGGGGTCACGGTTGGTCGAGTGCGTTCTATTACGTTGAACTCCGATATTGCCGTGGCAGATGTTGCTTTTGATGTGGAAAGCCAGTTGGTCTTGCCGTCAGATACGGCCGTGTCGATTGCAGCTCCAACCGTCGGTGGTGATGATGCTCTCTTTCTTGAGCCGGGCCATAGCCGTACCCCGCTTAAACCGGGCAGTACTATTTTGAATGCGCATCCATTATTGTCGCTAGAACAGCAAATTAGTAACTATATTTTTGGTGCAGGAAATTTATAAGTCATTTTAACTCCCGCTCGGTATGTCGAGCGGGAGGAGATGCGGTGTCTCAATCATTAACGGGATATGATGCAAGAAGGCGGCGTTGTTTGATCCAAGATTGAAATAAAGAGAGCGCACCTGAACTCCGCCATCCCTTCTTTTTATTGGCTGCACCAATGAGAAAAGTCTGTCGGTAGTGGTAAAACTGGGTTTTATAGGCTTCCCAGAGGGTTGTGCGACGGTCCCATATATGGATGGCTTCTGAGCCGACACCGTTGATTTCGATAATTTCGAAGCCCTCGCCACGACGTAAGTCTTCTATCGATGTGGCTTTGACGTCAATTCGTCCGAAATGGAAATCAGGGATATCCATCATAATGTCGTTGATGCGATGTGTGAGTTCGTTTGTCACATCATAGCGACCATCGCGGAAGATGGAGCCTTTACAATGGTTCCCGGCAAAAACGAGGGAGCGTTGTTCACCTGCAGGAAGAACGACATCATCTTGGCCATTGAGCCTTGGTAGATAGAGCTGTGGAACTTGGCTCATGCGTGGGTCTTTTAAGACTAACTCACGTAAGGTCGACGTCCCATCTCCAATGATAATGGGCGCTTCTTTATAGGTGACAGAGGTTAGTTGCCCCGTTTTTTCGTTAGGATGGCGAATATAAAAAATACCCGCTTCAACGGGGTATGGAATCAGTTTTTGGATAAGAAGGGACACATCATTGGGGAAGAGTGGTAAGACTTTTTCCAAAGTTTCCCGGTCGGCAATGAGCCTTACGCCTGTGCCATTGCAGCCAATATCGGGCTTTACCACAACAGGGAAAGAAAGATTCAACTCTTCCATCGCGGCCAATGCTCGTGAGAGGGCATCTTTTCCATTACGGAAAACGCGATAAGGGGCAATGGCGGTTTGGGCGATTGGCCCGCCCATATCGAGAATGGAGCTTTTACTTTCTCCGCATAGCCCCCCCGTTTCAATACGAGGGTTCGCGGCAGTGGCAATACTGAGGTCGCGATAACGTAACCCCATGATGATCCAGTAAAGAACAATGGGGGTGTAAAAAAGGGATTCTGGCCAAAATTCAAACATGGACAGAGGGTTATGATGTTCTGGGTTTTTGTCAGTCATAGACTGGTTTAGCTCACACGTTGAAGGCGGGCGACAAAGCGGCCTATGAAAATAATGCAGAGAACGAAGCCAGCAATTCCAGCCCACCGCCATCCCCCTTGGTGGGCCAAAAGCCACTTACCAATGCGAAGAGAAAGCAGAAAAAGCAACGTAATCCAAACAAGTGTGGCGACGATGGCTGTCATGGCAAATGGGAGGAATGGCGCTTTAAAAAAGCCACAGGCTGTATAGAGTGGTAGGCGTGCCCCGGGTATAAAACGTGCAATGCCAACCACTTTAATCGTATTGCTCGAGAACCAACGCTCGGTTTGCTCATGGTTGGGGAGTGTAATAAAACGTCGCAAGAACGGCCAGCGTGCTGCGGCGAATCCCAAGGCATAGAGGCCTATATCCCCCACGACAACACCGAAATAAAGAGAGCAGAGAGCAACTGAGAAACTTACGCGGCCAGCTTGTGTCGCAACAGCGGAAAGAACGGTTGCGACATCTTCTAAAATGAAGGTCCCCACCACGATGCTAACGATCTTTAGCCAAACAGGCTGAGCGGTGAGAATAGAGCCGATATGGATCACGATAAAAGCTGGTCCCAGTAATGCGATTGAGATTTTGGCATGTCTTACGTTGAAGAGCAATCTCTCTGGTGATTGGAAAAAGAGAATGATAGTGGTTGGTCAAACGGGACAAGGTGAGATTGCGGGCCTTTTATAGAGGAGCATGGGGATGAAGCGACGATATTTTGTAGCAGGGTTGGCAGCTGGTGCTTTTATGGCTCCGCTGGGGTCGGTGTGTGCTGCACCGGGTGCACAAGGGAGCTATGCTGACTTTTGTGCGGGGATTCGGCGAGAGGCGATTGAACGGGGAATTCCAGCAGAGATCGTCGATGAGGCTTTGTCACTCACCTCCACGCCGAATGCGGATGTTTTGAAAAGAGACCGGCACCAGCCCGAATTCCACATGACATGGGCGCAGTATCGCGATCGTGTTGTGAATGCGAAACGATGCCAGCAAGGCCGAGCTATTTATCAGAATGTCAAACAAGACATGCATGGAGCCTGTCAGGAATTTGGCGCTGATCCGTCCCCTGTGATGGGTATATGGGGAATTGAATCGGGTTTTGGGGCGACGCAAGGGCGTTTCTCCGTTATCGATGCTTTGGCAACATTGGCGTATGATGGGCGGCGTTCCCGTTTTTTCCGTGATGAGCTGCTAAAAGCGCTCAAAATTTTGGCGGATGGGAATATTGCTCCAGCGCATATGTTGGGAAGCTATGCAGGCGCGATGGGGCAGGCACAATTTATGCCAAGTGCGTATCTTCGTTTCGCAGCGGACGGGGACCATGACGGGCGTAAAGATATATGGAATTCGCAGATCGATATTTTCGCCTCCATTGCAAACTATCTTGGCCGGTCTGGATGGCAAACTGGTGAGAGTTGGGGTGAGGAGGTAGTGATCCCGCTGGGAAGTGGAGGACGTTTTTCATCGCTTGCCGCACAAAAATCAAAAAATGCGCCGAAGAGAACCGTTGGGGAATGGAGTGCATTAGGCGTTAGCAGAAGGGATGGGCAGGCTTTTGACGATGCTCAAAGAAAGGCGAAGTTATTGCAGCCTGATGGCCCTGGCGGCCAAGTCTTTTTAGTGTATGATAATTTCCGGGCTATTCGGGCTTACAACCCGTCCGATTATTATGCTCTTGCCGTCGGGCTTTTGGGCGATGCGATTACGCGTGATTCTGCCTAGAAGCCCACTGAAGATGTATCGGGGCTGTGTAAGTAGCCATTAATGATCGTAAGCTGGCTTTTAGGAGCCAGCGAGACAACAGCGCGGGGATCGGCGTGCGAACAAGACGTTCTGTTATCGGGGGAATAGCTGGAATTACGGCTGTTTCGGCACTGTCAGGGTGGCAGTTAGGGGAGTCCGCATTAGCGGCTTCACGTGCAAAGGCACATGGGCATGGAAAGGGTGGAAGTCCGGCTACACCAGCAGGGAACACACCGCCAGAAACAACAGGGGGGATGGCCTCCACCCTTGTTGGGCCTTTTGCGACGTCAGCACGCTGGGCGTATATTCTTAATAGTACGACGGGCACCGTCTTGCTGGAGAAAGACGCTGACAACCAAATGCCACCATCATCCCTCACAAAGATGATGACGGCTTATGTCGTTTTCAGTTTTTTGGCAGCAAAACGCATCCAACTGGATCAAACATTCCCTGTTAGTGACAAAGCATGGCGGATGCAGGGGTCCAAAATGTTCGTGCCACTGGGGGGTAATGTCTCTGTGCGCGAGCTGATTCAGGGGATGCTTATCCAGTCTGGTAATGATGCGTGCATTGTGTTGGCAGAAGGGATTGCTGGCTCAGAGGAGCGCTTTGTTGCTTTAATGAATCAAGCTGCTGGGCGTTTAAAGCTGAGGGGATCACATTTCGCTAACGTCACAGGGTGGCCAGATGCCAATCATTATATGACAGCGCGTGATGTTGGGACGATTGCGGATCATCTCATTCATGATTTCCCACAATATTATCATTTCTTTGGTGAGAAAGATTTTACCTATAATCACATTCACCAAGGCAACCGGAACGTCCTGGTGGATAAAGGATTGGCTGATGGCTTGAAGACCGGCCATACGGATGCTGGCGGGTTTGGCCTTTGTGCCAGCTCAGAGCGCAATGGCAGCCGTGTGATTGTCGTGATTAACGGTACAGCGTCCAGCAATGAGCGTGCTCATGAAGGGGAGCGCTTGATGTCATGGGCGTTTGCCAATTTTGAGACTACCGCTTTGCTGCGTCGAGGGCAGGTGATTGAAAAAGACGCACCGGTCTGGATGGGCGCGCAGAAGAGTGTTCCTCTCTTAGTGGAAAGAGATGTCGTGATGACCCTTCCGATTGGGTGGCAGTCGCGTGTTCGCATCAATGTTGATTATGCCGCGCCATTATCCGCCCCTGTGTTAGTGGGGAAAGAATATGGACGTGTAACGATTATGTTGGCGGATAAAGAGCTCTATGCACAGCCGCTCTATGCGGCCCAGCCCGTTGGACAGCTTGGGTTGTTTGATCGGGCAATGAGACGGATAAGTAATAAGTAATGGTTCGTCACGTTAAAGGCGGTTTGTTTATCACCTTAGAAGGTGGTGAAGGTGGTGGGAAATCAACGCAGTCGCGTCTTTTAGCTGAGGCTTTAAGGCATGACGGGTTGAAGGTACGCTTAACGCGTGAACCCGGTGGAACACCAGGTGCAGAAGCGTTGCGTCAGCAATTGCTTTTCGGGAAAGAGGAATTTTCCTGGAAAGCTGAAATTCTGCTGCATATGACGGCGCGCTGTGATCATTTTGACCAAAATATATCTCCGGCTCTTGAGGCCGGGGAAATAGTGATTTGTGATCGCTTTCATGATTCCACATGGGCGTATCAAGGGTATGGGATCGGCCATGGTGCTCTTGAACGTCTAACGTTTATTACGTCTTTACGTGAGCTCTTGCATTACGAGCCAGAAGCTACTTTTTGGTTGGATGTCTCCCTTGAGACGGCCTATCGGCGTCTTGCCCAACGCGGGGGAAAGTTGGACCGGTATGAAGGGCTTGATGATGCGTTTCATCGGCGTGTGCGAGAGGGATTCGAGCATATTTACCAGCATGATGATGGCAAGCGTATTCAGCGTATTGATGCAGAAGCAGCCCCTGATGAGGTATTTACAGAGCTTTATGAAAGCGTATGGGCACTATTGCGGAAGAAAGGCGTATGACTCTGCCTGAACCCCATCAGGCACCGGTTATTTATGGACATCAAAAGGAAGAGGCGGCTTTTGTTGAAGCATGGCGCGCTGGGCGCCTTCACCATGCGTGGTTAATTAGCGGTCCTGCAGGGATTGGTAAGGCGACATTAGCGTATCGTTTAGCGCGTATTGTTCTTAAGGGTGATGTTTTATCAAGCGCGACGGGGAGACGCATTAGTGCGGGAACGCACGGGGATTTGTTGGTGATTGCACGCCAGCATGACCCGAAAAAAGGGCGCCTGCGTGGGGAAATTACGGTTTCTGATGTTCAGCCGGTGCACCATCTGCTCCATCACACAGCCACGGAAGGGGGATGGCGTGTGGTGATTGTAGATGGCGCGGAATTTCTCAATCGTTTTGCTGCGAATGCGTTGTTAAAGCTCCTGGAAGAACCCCCGCAACAAACGCTTTTTCTGCTGACAACGGCGGCTCCTGGGGCGCTTCTCCCCACGCTTCGGAGCCGATGCCGTGCGATGGCTTTATCGCCTCTGACAGAAGAAGAGATGCATCAGCTTTTACCTGATCTCCCAGAAGAGGCTTTAAAAAATGCCCAAGGGTCCCCGGGGCGCGCTCTTTTTTTAGCGCAAGATCATCATGGCCGCATTGAATCGCTTGTCCGGCAAGTTCTCGACGGGCGAGAGCTTGATGAAGATCTATGGCATTCGCTGCATCAAATAGCGCGTGAGACGGCGGGTTTTGCGTTGTTCTGTGATCGATTAAGCAATGGCTTTGTGCAAAAAGCGAAAGATGAAGCCTCTCAAGGGCATGTGGCGCGAGCGGCTTTTTTTGCGGAAAAAACAGCCTCGCTAGAGACATTGCGCCGACAGACCGAATCATTCAGTCTGGACAAGGAACAGGCAATGCGGCAGGCATTAGCCCTTGCCTCTGTCTGAGAGGTGTTTACATTCCCAACTGTGACATAGAGATATAGGAAGAAACATGACGCGGCGCTTTACCATCACAACCCCCATTTTCTATGTGAATGGCGCACCGCATATCGGTCATGCCTATACATCCATTGCGTGTGACGTGTTGGCGCGTTTCCATCGCTTGATGGGCGAGGATGTCTTGTTTGTAACAGGTACGGACGAGCATGGGCAGAAAGTCGAACAAAGCGCTCTGGCACAGAATGTCCCTCCACAAGAATTTGCGGATCGTGTTTCAGCGCAGTTTCGTCAGATGCAACAGGATATGGATGTATCGGCGGATGACTTTGTGCGGACGACAGAAGAGCGTCACAAAAAATCTGCTCAAGCGCTTTGGAAAAAAGTGGCTGATAATGGCTTCATTTACCTAGGGGCTTATGAAGGGTGGTATTCAACGCGTGATGAGGCGTTCATCGGTGAAGATGAAGTCACAACGCATGAAGATGGCCGTAAAACAGCGCCTTCTGGGGCTCCGGTAGAGTGGGTGCGGGAGCCTTCTTACTTTTTTAAACTCTCTGAATTCCAAGACCGTCTTTTAAAATTATATCAAGAGAATCCTGATTTTATTGGTCCGGCTGGTCCAAAGCGGGAGATCGAAAGTTTCGTACGCCAAGGGCTGCGAGATTTATCTATTAGCCGCACAAGCTTCCGGTGGGGGATTGAGGTTCCAGGGGATGCGGACCATGTAATGTATGTGTGGTTTGACGCGTTGGCCAATTATCTGACGGCAGCTGGTTATCCCGACCTAACGGGAGAAAAGGGGCGTTACTGGCCAGCGGATGTGCATGTGGTGGGGAAGGAGATTATCCGCTTTCACTGCATCTATTGGCCAGCATTCCTGATGGCGGCTGGCTTGCCGCTTCCTTCTAAAGTCTTTGCCCATGGATGGTGGACGGTTGAAGGGGAGAAGATGAGCAAATCTTTGGGGAATGTTCTTGACCCCAAAGCGTTGTCCGATGAATTTGGGTTGGATCAGCTTCGCTTTTTCCTCATGCGCGAGGTGCCATTCGGCGGGGATTCAAACTTTAGCCGTCGCTCCATGATTACGCGTATGAATGTTGAGCTGGCGAATGATCTGGGCAATTTGGCCCAACGGACGCTCAGCCAGATCGCTAAAAATCTGGATGGTGTGCTGCCAGAGCGTGGTGCAGAAACAGATGATGATCAGGTTATTTTAAAACAGGCGGCAGATTTACCGGGGCTTGTCAAAGCGCATATTGAGCGACTGGCGATTAGCGATGCGTTGGAAGAGGTGTGGAAGCTGATCCGTGCGGCCAATGCCTATATTGATCGCCAAGCTCCTTGGGCGTTGAAGAAAACGGATAAAGCACGCATGGCGGATGTTTTGCGGGTGTTGGTGGATGTTATTCGCGTTATCGCGACCTTGCTTCAGCCTTATATGCCGCAAAGTATCAGCCGCATGCTGGATCAGCTGGGTGTGGAAGAAAATGAACGCACGTTAGAGGCGTTGAACACACTTCTCCCCGGTGGCCGTATCTTGCCAAAGCCGCAAGGAGTGTTCCCACGTTTTGTGGAGGAATAGAATGAGTGGGTTGATCGACACACATTGTCATCTTGACCTTTTGGATGACCTTGAAGCCGCGCTGGAGACAGCGCGTCAGGCTGAGGTTGTGGGGATGGTGACCATCGGTACACGGTGGTCACGCAAACAGGATCAATTGGGGCTGTTGCAGCATAGCTCCCCCGAATTGCGTATTTGGTGCGCGATTGGGACACATCCGGACCATGCACATGAGGAGCGCCTTCCTGAGCTTGATGAGATGGAACAAGCGTTGAGTGCTCCAGGGGTTGTGGCTGTAGGCGAAGCTGGGCTGGACTATTTCCATGGCACAGAAGAGGTGCGGCCTGCACAGCATGCGACATTCCGGCGCCATATTGAGGCAGCGCGCGTAACCGGGTTGCCATTGGTGATCCATGCTCGTCAAGCGGATGATGATGTGGCGGCGATTTTACGTGATGAGCATGCTAAGGGAGCGTTCCCTTTCTTGCTTCATTGCTTTGCCGCTGGTCCGGCTTTAGCGCAAACAGCGCTGGAGCTTGGGGGCTATATTAGTTTTTCAGGGCTACTGACTTTCCCGAAATGTGAGGAAATACGTGCTGTGGCGCGTGATGTTCCAGAAGAGCGTCTCTTGGTGGAAACGGATAGTCCTTATCTGGCGCCAGTGCCTAAGCGTGGAAAGCCGAATACGCCGGGTTATGTCGCGCATACAGCGGCTCGCCTTGCAGAAGTGCGCGGCATGGAGAATGAGCGTTTAAGGGCCGTGACGACTGAGAACGCTTACCGTCTTTTTTCGCGAGCACGACCATGAAAGTGACCATTCTCGGCTGTGGTGGGTCTCCAGGTGTTCCCATGATTGGGGGCGCTGAAGGCGAGGGGGCTCTTACGGGGATTTGGGGAGACTGTGATCCTCAGAACCCTAAAAATAGACGGACACGTTCGTCTATTATTTTAGAGCAAGATGGCTTCCGTCTTTTGGTGGATAGTGGGCCTGATTTCCGGCGGCAAATGCTGAGTTGTGGCTTAAACCATGTGGATGGTGTTCTCTACACCCATGCTCATAGTGACCATATAGCCGGGGTGGATGAGCTACGGGCGGTGAATCGTGTGATTGAACGACCACTTCCCCTCAAAGCGACGGCTGAGGTGCTATCAGAGCTGAAAGCGCGTTTTGATTACGCCTTTCGCCCGTGGGAAGGGGGAGAGTTTTACCGACCCGCTTTTGAGGTTGAGGCGATCGCACCTGATGGTCCCATTGTGTTCGGCCCTTTAAAGGGGGAGGTCTTTCCACAGCATCATGGGCGTGTAATGAGCTTGGGGATGCGTTTTGGCTCAGTCGCTTATTGCACGGACGTGAAGCATTTCCCTGAAGGGGTGTTGGATCGCCTTAAGGGGTTGGATCTGTGGATAGTTGGCTGCCTGCAATATCATGAGCACCCAGCCCATGCATGGCTTGAACGTGTACTCGAATGGCGAGAAATTATCCGTCCGAAACGCACGATCCTCACTCATATGGGCCCAGACATGGATTACGCAACATTACGCAAAACCCTACCAGAAGGGGTGGAACCGGCGTGGGATGGGATGGTTTTGGAGGTGTAGCCCTTTTCTTGAAGGAAGGTTTATGTTTTCGAAGATGATCGAGGTCGTTTTTAACGTTTTGAACTTGAAAACAGATCTGTCAGCTGTTTGAGCTTACCATGGTTGGTTTCAAGTGCGTTGCTTAGATATTTCATATGGCGGCGATAACTTTCTGGAACGATAATATTAGTTCGGTGTCCAAATCTTGTGACAGCCTCTTGGCGATCGTGACTTTGCTACCGTGAGCTATGTGGTGAGTTATATAACTACAGTCTGTGATCATTTCCCGGACCATAAATGATCATTCTAAATTTTGAGGATGTAGCACATCTTTTAGAATCTTAAGTAAATCCTATTCTTAAAAATTGGATGAGTATCTTGATATCCCGATTTCTCTGGGAGGATATGTTTCATCTAATTGATATTCATCTCAAATTTTATATGTATTTTTCAAATAGATATGCCTCGTTTTTGGCGTCAGCATATTCTTTAAAATTCAGGTAGAATAGGAGTTGTAACGTTACACAACACTCTTCCTTATTCTTTAGTTATTCCAATAATTTTCAAAAATTATACGATAATAAATCGGAGGTAATGAGGAGAAACAAATTGACTATCTGAGTTAGCAATCGTAAAAGGCTTATATGAAATCAATATGGAGTTATTCCTCATGTCTCGGTCCATCACAATCAAAAAAGAGACATTTTCTAGACTACAATCTCACGCGGAACCTCTTGTAGATACAATAGAAAGTGTAATTAATAAGATATTGGATGCGTATGAAGTTAATAATAATGAAAATAGTAACAAAGAAATTAGAGATAATATTTTAACGTTAAATCCATTTATAGCTCCTGATTTAACTCATTCAAAAGTTATATATGCTGAAATAAATGGAAAACCTCTTGATAAAAAAAATTCTAATTGGAATGGAATTTTAAATATTCTAGCTGAGAGTGTTGCTAAAGATGCAGGAAACGATACAGATAAGCTACATCAGAACTTATCCGTTAGATTTGTAAAAGGCTTAAAGACAGATGAAGGGTTTAGGTACCTGCAAAAAGTAGGCATCTCAGTTCAGGGGCAGGATGCAAATGGTTCTTGGAGAGCAATAGCTCACGCTATTCAGGCTCTAGGATATTCTCTTATTTTGAGAATAACGTGGCGTGATCGTGAGGGCGCATTCTATCCTGGGAAAACAGGAGAGTTTTGTATTTCTTCTAGGTAGGGTTTCCCTTTAGTGCGTATTAAACAGAGAATTTCTTTAATGTTACAAAGCTCCAGTAGCTAAAACGGAACTTTGGCGATTTAAAAATAAAAAATATGAGGAAGGTTGTTTCCCTTAGACAAGGACAAAAACTAATCAAAGTAAATCTACGCATCTATCTCGGTGGCCTACTCCTTTCGGTGGGTAATGGTGAATCGATTTAGGATTTCTATTACGAAGAGATAGGTTTTTTATTTGAAAGACAAGATTGTTAGCCAATTAAATATTATATCTCTGAAACATTCTTGTTACTTAGCGGGGAAACTAACCATCTTTTGCGATGCCATTCTAGTGACGCTCGCGACTTTTTAGACGTGCGGGCTTATTTCTTAGCCACGTAACGATAGCTGGAGCGCATCGTCGGTCAGGGAGGACCGTGCTCTAATAAGATGCTTATAAGCTCGGGTTCGCGTCAGAACTCATAGAAAGGCCGTGAAAGATGGCAAGAAAATTCAGACATGTCATGCCCGCCGATGGTGTTTTGCCGATTTTAAATAACGAAGAATCATCAGAGAAAGAATCTGAATACTCCAGGTATAGCATATGCTGTTCCTGCACAGCTTTTTCTTTTCCTAGACAAGGGTATCGACAATATTATGGAGGATTGTTTGGGAAGGGTGTGCCCCCTTTGGCGGTCAAGGGGGCAGGTGGTGTTATTCAGACGGATAATAACGCGGGTAGGTGATGTCTTTATTTGGGCCGGGAGGAGTAGGCGCGCCTTTGCGTCCACAGGCTGTGAGACCGAAGAAGGAGACGCAGAGGGCGAGGAGAACCAGTGCCCTGAGACGCCGGGGAATGTGAAAATTCATCATAAAAAATCTCTCCATTAGGCGGCTAAGGTTGCCAGCCATTTTTCAGCCTGGGCTTTGACATTGCTTGGTGCTGTGCCGCCTTCACTGGTGCGTGAGGCAAGAGAAGCCTCGACTGTTAGGACATCATACACAGAGTTATTGATGCCCGGTTCAACGCTTTTCATCTCTTCTAGGGAGAGATCAGCGAGGTCACAGCCTTTCTTTTCGGCCATACCCACAAGGCGTCCGGTCACATGGTGTGCTGTGCGGAAAGGAAGACGCAGTTCTCGCACCAACCAATCCGCAAGGTCTGTCGCGGTAGAGAAGCCTGCACCAGCGAGCTCACGCATACGCTCTTTATTGGGTTTAAGGTCGCGAATCATCCCTTCCATCGCGGCGAGAGAAAGGGTGATGGCTGTTGTGGCATCAAAAACGGGCTCTTTATCTTCTTGTGTGTCTTTGGCGTAGGCAAGGGGAAGACCCTTCATCACGGTGAGCAGACCGACGAGATCTCCTGTGATGCGGCCAACCTTTGCGCGGACCAATTCAGCCGCATCTGGGTTGCGTTTTTGCGGCATAATGGAAGAGCCGGTCGTAAACGCATCAGAGAGATGAACAAAGTTAAATGCTGCCGATGCCCATTGCACAATCTCTTCAGATAAACGCGAGAGGTGCATGGCTTCAATGGAGAGAACAGAGAGATATTCAAGCGCGAAGTCACGGTCTGACACGGCGTCGAGTGAATTGGCCGTGGGGCGGTCAAAGCCCAATTCTTTCGCCGTCATTGTGCGATCAATCGGGAAGGAGGTCCCTGCGAGTGCTGCTGAACCAAGGGGAGATTCATTGAGGCGAGTGCGGGCATCACGCAGGCGTGAGACGTCACGTGCTAGCATTTCCACATAGGCCAAGAGATGATGGCCAAATGTGACAGGTTGTGCCACTTGGAGATGCGTAAAGCCAGGCATCGGTACGTCATGATACTGCAAGGCTTGGCGTGCTAAAGTGGCCATGAGGGCGTGTGTTTGGCCAATAATCCCGTCAATCGAATCCCGCACCCAGAGGCGGAAGTCAGTGGCGATTTGGTCATTGCGTGAGCGTGCTGTGTGGAGGCGCTTTCCGGCTTCGCCAATCCGCTCAGACAGGCGGGATTCAATATTCATATGAATATCTTCGAGGTCAGCAGAGAAAGGGAAACGGCCTTCCTCAATTTCTTTGCCGATCTCAGCAAGCCCACGGCGGATATCGTTTTCTTCTTCCTGTGTTAGCAGGCCAACCTTGCGAAGCATGGCTGCGTGTGCCAGTGATCCTTTAATGTCCTGACGCCATAGGATGCGGTCAAAACCGATGGACGCATTGATTTCACTCATGATAGCGGCAGGGCCGCTGGCAAAGCGTCCGCCCCATTGGGGGTTAGCGCTCTCATGCGTATGGCTTTCAGGTGGTGTATTTCCGTTCATAAATTGAGTCATGGTGGCCATTATGTTGAGTTTTTGGAAGAAGATCGATCGCCGTTTCTTCACTTACAGCGTAGCAATTCTAGCGGCAGGGAGCGTGCTATACAATTCTGCGCAGGCTGAAGAGCTCCAGAAACTTCAAGAATTAGAGGTGCAGGCGCCTCTTTCTGCACCTTTTACGCTCTCTTTAATGGGAGAGAACCAAGCAAAAGAAACATTACCTCTTAAAGCAGGGCAGCCTTATCTTTTGCACCTTTGGGCGACATGGTGTGTGCCATGCCGTGAGGAACTCCCTCAATTGGCGGCTTTCCTTAAAGCCCATCCAGACCTGCCCATTGTGCCGGTAGCCATGGATAGCGGGACGCCTGAGCGTGTCAGAGCGTTTGTGCAACAACGTCTTCATCTCGAGGCGTTCCCTGTATGGACAGCGGATAAGCACCAAGTTCATCAAGCTTTAGCGCGTTTATCAGAGCCTGGTTTACCTATGACTTTATTAGTTGATGCGCAGGGGCGTATTCGCGCTGTGTCTGATGGGGGTGTCGCCTGGAACGCACCAGATGCTACGCAAACAGTGACGCATTTATTGAAAGAGGCGCAGTGATGGCGGCATCTCTTTTAGGTCAGGCAGACCCTGTGCCGTACCGCTATTGGCCGGCAAAAAAGGAGAGCCCTTTTTTGCTTGTCAGTGATCATGCGGGGCGTGAAACACCCGAACAGCTCGGTTTTATGGGGATCCCATCGCATGAGTGGGAACGCCATATTGCTTACGATATTGGCATCAAAAAGGTGGGGCATCACCTGCGTGACTGTTTGGGGTGTGCCTTGATTGAGCAGGTTTATTCACGATTGGTGATTGATAGCAATCGTGCTCCTGGTCATGCGACGTCCATCCCTGCCGTGAGTGATGCGACGCCTATCCCTGCTAATGAGGGGTTAACGGCCGAACAGCGGCGCAGGAGGGAAGAAGAAATTCTCCACCCCTATCATGATAAGATTGAAGAGCTGGTGAAGGAGCGTGCAGGCCAGGAGATGCTTTTCGTCTCATTGCACAGTTTTACGCCGGCGATGGCTGATGGAAGCCCGCGCCCGTGGCAAATTGGTTTGCTGCATGATCATGATAAGGAAACGGCTCATCTCATGCGGTCGCTTTTATTGGAGGATGACCCATCATTACATGTTGGGGATAACGAGCCTTACATATTGAATAGAGCGAATGAATATACCGTGCCGTATCATGCAGCGTCTCGTCATTTGCCTGCGTTAGAAATTGAGATTCGCCAAGATTTGATTACGGATGAGACTGGACAGCGCGAATGGGGTGAGCGTTTAGCGCGCCTTTTGCCACGTCTCTGGGTCGCGAAAAGGGGGTAGTGTGATGGTGAATGGGAAAACCCAACTCGCTGGGGTGATGGGCTGGCCCGTTAGCCACTCGCGCTCACCTTTGATGCATAATTATTGGTGTCAGGAACATCATGTTAATGGTGTTTATGTGCCGTTACCCGTTGCTCCCAACATGGTGGAAACGGCTCTTCGGGGGCTGGCGGCGGCTGGGTTCCGAGGGGTTAATGTAACCATTCCGCATAAAGAGGTCGTATATCGCGCTTGTGATGAGCTGACGGCTATGGCGCAGCGCGCTGGAGCGGTGAATACGGTGCGTTTTGAGCAGGGAAAGATTATTGGGGATTGCACGGATGGCACAGGCTTTTGTGATAACCTCCAGGCTCATCATATTCCGTTAAAAGGGTGTGTTCTTATTCTCGGGGCTGGTGGGGCAGCCCGCGCGATTGCGGCGGCGTTGCTTGACCGTGGTTGCTCAGTTCTTATCACCAACCGTTCTGAAGAGCGGGCACGTGCTTTAGTGGAGGCTTTAGGGGAAGGCGAGGTGGTGCCGTGGGATGAATGGCCGCGTCGTTTAAAAGATGTTCAGCTCTTAGTGAATGCGACATCATTAGGCATGGGGGGTGTCCCTGGGTTAGAGTGGTTTGAAGCCTTGGCGAATGGGCATGATGGATTGGCCGTTGCGGATATTGTTTATACACCTCGCCAAACGCCTCTGATCAAAGCGGCGCGTCAGCGTGGATGGCAGACAGTGGATGGGCTTGGCATGTTGATCTATCAAGCGCGGGCAGGGTTCCACCAATGGTTTGGGGTTATGCCTGAGATCACAGAGGCTGTTTTTAATCTTCTCGTGCGTGATCTCAACTTAGAGGCGGCGGAGTAAGGGATGTATATCCTTGGCCTGACCGGTGGTATGGCAGCGGGGAAAAGCACCGTTTCAAAGCTTTTCCGCCGGGCAGGTGTCCCCGTCTTTGATGCTGATGCCTGTGTGCGTGACCTGCAAAAACCGCACGGGAAAGCCATTCCAGAAATTGAGCGCGCTTTCCCAGAAGCGGTGAAAGAAGGAGTGTTGCAGCGTGAGAAATTGCGCGCCATCATCGCACAAAAAGAAGGCGCATTGGCCCAGTTAGAAGCCATTATTCATCCCTTGGTCAGGCAAGAGAGAAAAGCCTTTCTCCAAAAATGCCGGCATTATGGGGTGCATTTATGCGTGTTGGATATTCCTCTTTTGATGGAAACAGGGGCTGATAAAGAATGTGACCTTGTGCTGGTCGTGCAGGCCCCTTTGTCTGTTCGCTTGGCCCGTATTCGGAAGCGCTTTCGTCGAGATGGGAAGATGAGTGAGGCAGAGGCGCGTCGTTTGATCGCGCGTCAAATGTCAGACCAAGAGCGGCGACGGCGGGCGGATATTGTGTTACAAACAGGGCTGTCCCGAGGGCATTTGGCACGCCAAGTGCATGCTTTGGTTCATCGGCTGGAAACAGAAAGAGCGCAGTGAGTAGCGTAGTATGACACGGTCTATTCTTTTTGATACGGAAACAACAGGGCTTGATCCTGACCAAGGTGACCGCATTATTGAAATCGCAGCGCTTGAATTGGTGAATGATCTGCGGACGGGCAGTCATTACCATGTCTTGATTAATCCAGAGCGGGATATTCCGCCAGAAGCGACACGTGTGCATGGTTTTACGCTTGATGATCTGCGCGATAAGCCCATTTTTGCTGACATTGCCGATGATTTTTTAGAATTTATTGGCGATAGCCGTATGATCGCTCACAATGCACCGTTTGACTTTAAGTTCGTCAATGCTGAGCTGAAGAAATGTGGCCGCCCTGTTTTGGATTATGCAAGCCGAGCTGTTGATACAGTTATCATGGCGCGCAAGAAATATCCGGGGATGCCGGCCAGTTTGGATGCGCTGTGCCGCCGTTTTGGGATCGACCTTTCAGAACGTGGAACGCATAACGCGTTGCTTGACTGTCGCTTGTTATCCGATGTGTATGTTGAGCTGATTGGTGGGCGGCAGCGTGGGTTAGGGCTTTCAGGGCCGTCACAATCAGAAGGAGGAGAGGCGGGGGCACGCCAACGGCGCCGTGTGACGGGACGGACACCACGCCCTATGGCGATGCCTGATGAAGGGACACTGGCGCGGCATCGGGCCTTCCTTGACGGGATCAGTAATCCTCTCTGGCAGCGTGAAAAATGAAAATTCTCTTTATTACGGCGCATCGTTTGGGTGATGCCGTAATATCAACAGCTGTCCTCAATCTGTTACAAGAACGCTATCCGCGTGCTGTTTTTACCATTGTGTGTGGACCTGCGGTTGAAAGTCTTTTTACGGCGGTTCCGCGTTGTGAACGCGTGATATCACTTACGAAGAAACGTCATAATCGGCATTGGCTCTCTCTTTGGCGGCAGTCTGTCGGCAAATGTTGGTTTATGGTGGTAGATCTCCGGTCATCTGTGGTGAGTTGGGGTTTATGGGCGCGCCATCGTATTATCGTACGTGGAGGGCGGCGGCCGGGATTAAAGATTGCACAACACGCACGCGCTCTTCGTTGCGAGACCCCGCTCATGCCGCGCTTATGGCTCCGTCCTGAAGAGAAACATGCAGCTCAGCAATTGCTGCAGTCTTCTCAACTGTTGCTAGCGTTGGCACCGACGGCAGGGACACCCACCAAATCATGGCCTGCACGGTCTTTTGTGCAGTTGGCGCAACGCTTCATGGCAGAAGGATTTCGTCCTGTTATTTTCTACGGTCCTGGAGAGGTTGAGAAGCATTATGCGTCTCCCATTGTGCAGGCATTGCCAGAGGCCTTGGATATGGGGGGAAACCGCCCTTTAGGGGAAGTCGCCTGTTTGTTGCAGCGTTGTCAGATTTTCGTCGGGAGTGATTCCGGTTTGATGCATTTATCAGCGGCGGCTGGGGTGCCTACATTGGGCTTGTTTGGCCCAAGTTTTGTCTCACAATATGCGCCATCAGGTCCTTATACCCAAACGCTTTGTGCTCCGGGGCCAGAAGGCCAAGGTCGTATGGAGGCGTTGAGCGTGGATGAGGTTTTTAAGGCGGCGCAGTCTTTACATCATATGAGTACACACCGAGAGGAGAGAAAGCATGCATTATGATCTGATTATACGAAATGGGGTTTGTGTCTTCCCGTGGGGAGAAGCCCAGACAGATATTGGGGTGAAGGATCATCACATTGCGTCACTCTCTGTTGCGGCCTCGGATGAAGCTGACCGTGTGATTGATGCGACGGGGCTGCATGTTTTACCAGGGTTGATTGATGCTCATGTGCATTTGCGGGATCCTGGTAAGCCAGAAGTGGAAACGTTAGAGACCGGAACGCGGGCTGCTGCGCTGGGTGGTATTGCGACGGTGTTTGATATGCCCAATACAAACCCGGCCGTTACCTCCGTTGATATGCTGAAATGGAAGCGGGACCATATTGCACAAACCGCTCATATTGATGTAGGGATGTATGTTGGTGCCACGCGTGACAACACGCCAGCATTAAAGGAACTAGAGACGCAGCTTGGTGTCTGTGCTGTGAAAGTATTTGCTGGTTCTTCAACCGGGAATTTGATGATTGAAGATGATGCAGGGATTGAGGCTGTCTTACGCTCAGGGCATCGTCGTGTGGCCTTTCATTCCGAGGATGAATATCGCCTGCAAGAGCGTAAGAAATTGTTCCATAAAGGCCAACCTTACGCCAATCATGCTGAGTGGCGTGATGTTGAATGTGCTTTTTTAGGGACAAGGCGCATTATTGCTCTAGCTCGTAAGACAGGGCGTCCTGTTCATATTTTGCATGTCTCAACCGCTGAAGAGCTTGTTTACCTTTCAGAAAACCGGGACGTGTCCACGGTTGAGGTGTTGGTTAATCATCTCACGCAAGTAGGGCCAGAATGCTATGAGCGTTTGGGGGGCATGGCGGTTATGAACCCTCCTTTACGTAATGAGCGACGCCATTATGAGGAAAGCTGGGCTGCTATTCGCGATGGCCGCGTAGATGTTGTGTCCTCTGACCACGCTCCACATCCCTTAGAGGATAAAAACAAGCCTTGGATGGAATGTTCGGCTGGTTTGACGGGTGTGCAGACAATTGTTCCTGTGATGCTGGATCATGTTAATGCAGGGCGCTTGAGCTTATCGCGCTTCGTGGACCTCATGGCTGCAGGGCCAGCACGTGTCTATGGTGTGCCGACAAAAGGCCGTCTTGCTGTTGGGTTTGATGCCGATTTTACGCTCGTTGATATGAAGAAACGCCGGACGATCACCAAAGAGTGGATTGCATCACCTGTTGGGCATACACCTTTCGATGGGGTAGAGGTCACAGGGTGGCCGGTGAGCACCATCGTGCGTGGGCATGTGGTCATGCAGGATGATACGATTATCTCATCGCAGAAAGGAAAGATTGTTTCTTTCCAGCCTTAATATACGCAAGGACGGAAATACTTCTTTATTAAGTAAAAAAATGCGCATCAGAGAGAGTGTTGGTGGTTTATTGGCTCTCTCTCTCGATGTCTTGTTCTGCAAAGATTAGGGAAGTTCTCGTCCCTCTGGAGCCCCGTAGGTGAGATAGTGGCTGAGAAGCCCAGCTTCATAGACGACTGTATCAGGATGGCACTCCCGGTAACGTTTTGCGTCCCAATAACGGACATTCTTTTTCCCGGGTTCTTGTAGCAGCACATCATTACCTTGAAAGTAGAGCTGTACTTCATTTTTATACATGGTGTAATAGTCTGCTTGAGTTCCCAGCAGGAGATGAACCAAATGTCCGCCTGGAAGAGCACGGCGGGCATGTTCTCTGAGAAGCTCTTTGTCAGTGACATTCTCAACTTCTAAAGCAAGTTTAGCGCGTGCATTGCGGATCATCTCACGATAGGGGCGATGGTGATTATGCAGGTAGGTAAAGCGCGTTAAGAAGGATTCAGGCACTTCACTGGAAGTAGGAAAGTGGTGACCGTTATCGATTCGGGCGCCACAGCGTGCAGGAACAAACCCTTTAGGGAAAAAACGGTTAGGGGCGTACCATCCCTCTCTATTGGGGACGTTGAAGAGAGAAAGGCCGATGGAAAAAGCACCGCGATAGGATTTTAGACGCTCAAACTCGGCATGAATATCGCGTGCATCGAGGGACAAGCCGCCCTCTGTGAAGACGCACAGTGTTTCATCACAATCGACCGGGAGGGCAAAATCATACTCCTCATCATGGTCGAGAGAGGCAATCACATTGTTGTAATGCTGCCCTTTCATTTGAAAATCGACCGGTCTATTCAGGTCACGTCGCACATGGGCGCCGCGATATTCTGCTTCATTAAGAAGGGAAATGGTAAATTTATCGCTGGAACCATTATCGAAAATTAGAAGGTTTTCCATGCCGAAAATTTGGCCGTAATGCGTTAACCACCGCGCTAAGCGAGGTCCTTCATTTTTCTGCATCATCATAACCTTGACAATGGCCATCCTATTTTTCCTTCTTTTTATAGCAATCTGTCGGAGAGGTTGTTTGCCGCAGAGGGGCCGTCGCTGTATGCTTGCCTGAAGATAACCGACTGATCCAGCAGGGAAACAGCGTGGCTGACGAAATTATTCAGGAAATTAATGAGGAGCTGCGAGCACAGCGCCTTCGGGTTGTGGCACGTCGTGTCGGAGCTGTGCTTGCGGGGGTGGTGCTTGTTGGGGGCATCGGGGGTGGCGTGTGGGGGTGGCGTGTGCACGCCCTTCATATGGCCCAACATGCGGCTTCGGAACGCTATTTGGAAGCCATTCAATCGCTGAGCAAGCATGGCCCACAGGCTAGGACGAGCGCGCAGGCTGAGCAAAAGGCAGAAGAAACGTTTACCGGTTTGGCACAGCATGGCCCTGACGGTGTAAGAAGCTATGCGGCTATGTCTCTTGCTGATATAAAGCAGCGCCATCACGAGGGAGCGGCGGCTCTTTCGCTATGGAAACAAGTAGAGCAGGACAAAACATCTAATCCAGCATTAAAGGATATGGCGGTGTATCTCAGCCTTAATGCGCAAATGGATACGGCAAAGCCAGAAATGTTACGGTCAGGCTACGAGGAACTGGTTAAAAAAGGGGGAAGCTGGGCTTCTCTCGCGCGGGAAGGTTTGGCTGTTTTAGATATGCGCCCAGGCAGCACAGACGCTCAGCGTGGGGAAGCACGCCGTTTATTACAAGAAGTGCGGTCTTCACCTGATAGTGGTGAAGCATTGCGTGATCGGGCAGGGTTGTTGTTACAGACGTTGGGAGATGCTGGATGATTCGTCGTTTTCTTGCTTCAGAGCCCAAGCGCAAAGGGGCAAAAGGGATGCCTCGGCGTGAGGCTTTGAAGGCCGCTTGCGCTAGCGGAGCGCTTTTGGCTTTGGGTGGGTGCGATCTGTTTAGTGATGACGGGCGCAAGCAAGCTCTGCCCGGACGGCGAATTGACGTGCTTTCAACAGGGGCTGGGTTAAGTACTGACTCCCATAATAAACTCTCCGTAAGTTTGCCTTCTGTTCAAAATGTTACGGAATGGTGTTTTGATGGGCGTGTACCCTCGCATGAGGCTGTTAATGCGCGGTGGTCCGGTGGGACGAAGCAGCTTTGGCACCATTCAATTGGGGCTGAGGTCGATCCGGTTAGCTATATCGCGATGATCGCCATGGTGCCGAATCGTCGCGGTGCTTTGCAATCGCCGCCTGTCATTGGCAATCAGCGTATTTTCACCACAGACGCGCAAGGACATGTGCGGGCGTGGAGCTGGCCGCAATTGGATTTGTTGTGGCATTATCAGCCTGCTAAGCACACGCGTTCAACCAATATCGGTGGTGGAACGGCCTTAGTCGGCGATACGCTTTATATCGTTGATGGTGTTGCCCAAGCTTTAGCTGTGGATGCCGCAACAGGGCGGCGGAAATGGGCTGTTGATCTCGTAACGCCAGGCCGTTCAGCACCAACCATTAAGAATGGTTTGATGGTTTTCTCAACCATTGATGAGCGTCTTTATGCTTTGGATACCGCAACGGGCCATCAAGTATGGACGTATCAGGCAACGGAAGTCAGCACCGGTATTTTCGGACAAGCAACGTCTGCCATTGTGGATGGGATTGTGTTGGCTGGTTTTGGCAGTGGTGATCTTGTAGCTCTGCGTGCAACCTCTGGTGAGGTGGTGTGGAGTGACAGCTTAGGTGGCGGGAATGGTATGGGCGCCATGCTAGACTTCGCTTGTGTACGGGGTGCTCCCGTTATTGCTGATGGTACGGCCTATGCGGTGTCAATGTCCCAAGTTCTTGTGGCGATTGATATGCGTTCGGGGCGTCGCTTATGGGAGCGTGAAGCCAGCAGTCAGAACTCACTTTGTGTGTGTGGGGATTGGCTTTATGTCATCTCGCTTGATCAACAACTTGCCTGTTTAGATCGGCTTTCAGGCCAAGTAGCGTGGGTCACGCAGCTGCGTCGCTTTGAGCATGAGGACAGTCAGAAGGGGTCTGTCCAGTGGGTTGGGCCTTTACTCGTTAATAATCGCATTGTGTGCTTCTCGTCCCTTCCGAAAGAGGGAATGGTTGTGGTGAATGCCATGACAGGGCGTGTGGAAGCACAAACTGCAATACAAGCTTCTTGCCAGGTACCGCCTATTGTCTGTGATGGGCAGGTGCTAGCACTGACACAGGATGGTGTGCTACGCGCATATGGTTGAACATAAGAAAGAGGGCGATTTGCCCGTTGTTGTGGTGGCGGGTCGCCCAAATGTTGGGAAATCAACACTTTTTAATCGGTTAGTTGGGCGTCGTCAGGCGATTGTGTCCGACACGCCGGGTGTGACGCGTGACCGCAAAGAAGGTGAAGCTTTATTGCGTGGGCGTCGTGTGAAGCTCATTGATACGGCTGGGTTAGAAGAAGCGGCGCCTGAGACGTTGTTTGGGCGGATGCGTGCATCATCTGAAAAGGGGATTTCCCAAGCGGATTTAGTGGTTTTTTGCGTGGATGCACGTGCAGGTATCACCCCTGCTGATGCTCATTTTGCGAGTTGGTTGCGCCGGCAGAATAAGCCGGTGCTTCTAGTGGCTAATAAAGCAGAAGGGCGTGCGGGAACGGATGCGGCGTTAGAGGCCTATTCTCTCGGGCTTGGAACGCCGCTGGCCCTGTCGGCTGAACATGGGGAAGGTATTGCCGACCTTATGTCCGCCATTGTGGATCGTTTACCAAAAGAAAAGTCCGCAGCTAATCATGAAGATGGCGAGGTGGTTCGCCCGCTTCGTATCGCTATTGTCGGGCGTCCCAATGCGGGGAAGTCAACCTTGCTCAACGCGTTGTTGGGAGAGGAACGTTCCATTACCGGGCCAGAGGCAGGCCTCACGAGAGATGCGATTAATGCGCAGCTTGAAGATGAGCATGGCCCGATTGAGATTATTGACACGGCGGGGATGCGTAAACGAGCGCGTGTGCAAGAGGGGCTGGAGCGGGTCTCTGTTTCTGCGTCGATTGAAGCCATGAAAATGGCGGAGATTGTCGTGCTCGTGCTGGACGCAACGCGTGGTGTTGATGAGCAAGATTTGCAGATTGCGCGTTTGATTGAGCGAGAGGGGCGTGGCTGTGTACTCGCGCTTAATAAATGGGATACGGTTGAAGACCGACAAGCGACCCGACGTGCGGTGAGTGACCGTATTGAAATCTCATTGGCGCAGATGCGTGGCATCCCCGTGGTGACGTTCTCGGCATTGACGGGAGAAGGGCTCCATCGATTCTTACCAACAGTGCGTCGTGCTAGTGAGGTATGGAACGCACGTGTGGGCACAAGTGACTTAAACCGTTGGTTTGAGGATGCGCTAGAGCGCCATCAGCCTCCACTCGTTGATGGGCGACGGTTAAAATTGCGCTATATTACACAGGTAAAGTCACGCCCTCCTACCTTTGTGATCTTCGGGACGCGCGCTGAGCAGGTGCCAGAAAGTTATAAACGTTATCTTATCAATGGTTTACGAGAGACGTTTCATCTGCCAGGAACACCTATACGTCTGCAATTACGTGGAAGTCGCAATCCATATGTAAATCAAGGCGACAACAAGTAGAAGTAAGTCTATTGATGTAAATTTACCGTGGCATGGGCCAGGAGAAGAACCTTCTCCTGGCTTGTTCTGCGTGGAGGAATCGTGGGCTCGTCAGCGATTCTAGAATGAGGAGAAGAACATGGTTGGGGTGCCAACAACATCCCGTAGCGAGGGAGACGTAACCTCACAACGGAGCACGGGGCGGGCGACTGTTCTGGGTATTTTAGCAGCTTTGTCTGGGCTGATGTTTGGGCTGGATACAGGGGTCGTTGCAGGGGCTTTGCCTTTTATCGCGACGGATTTCCATGCCAGTACGGCCATGCAAGGTTGGATTGTTTCTTCCATGATGGCGGGGGCAACTTTTGGTTCCTTATTCGCCGGGCGGATTTCGGTTACATTCGGGCGCACTGGGGCTATGTTTGGCGCCGGTATTCTCTTCCTCATAGGTACGTTGCTGTGCGCGTTGGCTCCTGGAGTGACGCTCTTAGTGATAGGGCGTATTTTCCTCGGCCTTGCTGTAGGGGTCGCGGCGTTTGCGGCACCGCTTTATATTTCTGAAATCACCGTGGAATCTGCGCGCGGAGCGATGATCTCGCTCTATCAATTGATGGTTGCGCTGGGGATTTTTCTCGCTTTTGTCTCTGATAGCGTGTTGTCTGACGGAGGACATTGGCGCTGGATGTTAGGGATTATGATGGTCCCAGCGTTACTCTTCGTCATTGTGGTGCTTATTCTTCCTCATAGCCCGCGCTGGTTAATGATGAAGGGCGCACATGATGAAGCGCGAAGTGTGCTGCATTTATTGCGGTCAGATGAAGAAGTCGCTGAAGCAGAGCTGCTTGATATTCGTGGACGTTTAGAAAAAAGTAGTGATGCCGGGTTTGGGCTTTTTCGCAGTAATCGGAATTTCCGCCGTTCAGTGTTTCTAGGCGTTGTTCTGCAAATTATGCAGCAACTTAGCGGGATTAACGCGCTGCTTTATTACGCGCCGCGTGTGTTTGAAGCGGCACATTTTGGGACAAACGCCTCGATTTGGGCGACCACTCTGGTGGGGCTAACCAATATGGCCTTTACTGCTGTGGCCATTCGGTATGCGGACCGTTGGGGGCGTCGTCCTCTATTGATTATGAGTTGTTCGATTGTAGGTGTGTCTTTGCTTGGAGTGGCTATCATCTTGGGGCTAGGGCATCAAAGTACGGTCACGGCTTTTATTCTATGTGGGCTTATTCTTCTTTTCGTTGCAGGATTTGCCATTGGTGAAGGGCCGCTTGTGTGGGCATTGTGCTCGGAGGTTCAACCAACACGAGGGCGTGATTTTGGCATTGGTTGCTCAACAGTGACAAACTGGGCTGCAAACTGGGTAATTTCCAGTATTTTCCCACTTTTGATGTTGGCTGCTGGTGCGTCTTGGACATTCGTCTTATTCGCTCTCTTCAATGGTATTTTCCTTTTGATAACGTTAGGGTTCGTGCCGGAGACTCGTGGTGCGTCCCTCGAAAAAATTGAAACCAATCTTTTTTCAGGCAAAGCGTTACGTAAATTAGGAGAGTAAAAGAGTGGGCGACCAAACAGTAGATATCAGTTTAGAGGGAGAATATGACCCGGAGCGCCATGCTGGCCTCTATGGGATACAACGCCTCAAGGCGATGACTGCTGTTTTGCTCGCCCTTTTACTTTCTGTTCTTGATTATGCTGTAGCCAATGTTGCGTTGCCGAGTATTGCTTCTGACCTACATTCTGCACCGTCGCAAGCAATCTGGGTGATCAACGCGTATCAGCTTGCCAGTTTGGCGTGTTTATTGCCCCTTGCGTCGTTAGGCTCTCGGATTGGCTTTGGACGGATGAGCCAGATTGGTATTTTGGTCTTCTTGGTCGCGTCAGCAGCCTGTGCACTTTCACAAAACATGCTCGAACTGACCCTTGCGCGCGCTTTGCAAGGGGTTGGGGGATCATGTGTAATGAGTGTTAATATTGCGCTTGTTCGCTTTATTTACCCTCACAAGTTGATTGGGCGTGGTATTGCGATCAATGGATTATTCATTGGGATGGGCGTGGCACTTGGGCCAACTATCGGGTCATTTATTCTTTCTGTTGCCTCGTGGCCATGGATTTTTTGGGTAAATTTACCGCTGGGCGCGATAGCGTTTATTCTATCCAGCATGGCTCTTCCAGAAACACCCAAGAGTTCTGTGAAGACGGATGTTCCGGGGTCGTTGCTTACAATTCTATCGTTTGCCCTAACGGGTATTGGGCTTGATAGCCTCATGCATGGGGATTTTGGGCCAGGGGTTGTGCTGTCAGGGGGCAGTTTAGTGAGCTGGTTCTTGTTGCTTCGTTGGCAAAAAGGTCGCGCTGAGCCGATTGTGCCTCTGGATTTGCTAAAACGTGGCCCGTTTCTTATTGCATGTTTGGTTAGTTTCTTTGGGTTCGTTGCTTCCAACCTTTACATTGTGGCAATGCCCTTTACGCTGACGGTGGCCTTTCATCGTAATCCTGCGACGGTGGGTTTATTGATTGCGCCCTGGGCTGTTGGCACAGCGTCAATGTCTTTTGTGGTCGGGCGTGTTGCAGACCGTTTTCCTGCGTCGATGTTGTCATCCATTGGGTTATGCGTAACGGCCTGTGGTTTTCTTCTCCTTGCTATATTGCCTGAGCATGCGAGTAACGTTGATATCGCGTGGCGGACCTTAGTGGCGGGAATGGGATTTGGGTTTTTCCAACCCCCTAATAACCGTGCCATTATGGTAACGGCACCTCCAGGGCGTGAAGGGGGGGCGAGTGGTATGTTGTCTGTCTCACGTCTTTCTGGTCAGACAACAGGAGCCTTGTTTGTCGCGGGGTTGTTTACTCTTTTCCCGCATCCGGCCTTTATTTGCTTAGGGGCAGCAGCGTGTGTGGCTGTGCTTGGGGCAAGTCTGAGCGCAGCGCGAGCGGTTTTTAAAGCTAAAGTGGTGCGTAAAACAATTTAGCTGTGCGTTAGGGAAGAGTTAGAAAACTCTTCCCATAATGAAGCCAAGGGCGAGCAGAATACCGATAGGAATGTTTTGGCGGAATTTCTTGAGGCAATCTGGTGCATTATGTGGGGCGAGGGAAAAGCCCTGAAAGAGCAGCCATCCCGCAGCGGGAATGAAGCCGAGCCAAAAGAAAGGCGTTAAGTGGGCGCGTATCGCACTCAGAGTGAAGAGAAACAGCGCGGTGGCATAGCAACCACTTACAAATAAACTGGCGTGGTTCAGCATACGGCGTGAGGTGGATTTAACGCCAATTCGTGCATCGTCTTCCATATCTTGAAAGCCGTAGATGGTGTCAAAGCCAAGTTGCCAGATAATGACGCCGGCATAGAGAAGACTTCCCGTGAGATCGAACGAGCCTGCACTCGCGATATAGCCCATAGGGGCCGCGAAACCGAAGGTGAAACCCATTACGAGTTGAGGCCACCAGGTGAGACGCTTTGCCGCAGGATAGAGGGCAACAAGAAGCAGAGCCAGGGGCGCGACAGCCCAGCATAAAGGTGGGAGAGCGAGAAGAATAATCAGCCCGATGAGCAGGAGGAGCGCTAAAAAGCCGAAGGCTTGGCGTACAGAAAGAGCCCCACTTGCTAGAGGGCGCCCAGCGGTACGAGAGACGCGTGCATCAATATCGCGGTCCCAAATATCATTCACGATGCAACCTGCCGACCGCATGACAATAGAGCCAATGGCAAACAGGATAGTGTATGCAATCCGCGTTTTGAGGGAGAGACCCGGTGGGAGGAAGATACCAAACACGCCGGGAAGGAAGAGAAGCCAACTACCAACAGGGCGATCCAACCGCGCTAAAAGAGCATAAGAGTGCCATGGTTCTGGAAGCTTCGCGATAAAGCCATCACGGCGAATATCGGTATGAAAAGAGGGGTCAGCCATGCAGTGCGAGATCCATCAGAGTGATTATGAGGGTAATTTATTGAAAAAATTCAAATGTGAAAGAAGGATCTGGTTTCACGCTAGAGAAGAAGCTATCCAGGATTTATGAGTCGAACAGATCCACGTCTTTATTGTGATTATGCGGGTTCTGGCTGGACTGACGGTCAGGAAATCCCTCTCTCTGCGGGGCATGCCCATTATATTGGGAAGGTGATGCGCCTGCAGCCTGGTCATGAAGTCCGTCTTTTTAACGGTCATGATGGCGAATGGCAGGCTGCCATTGTTGGGTTGCAGCGGCAAGGCGGCGGTGTGCGGTTGGTCGCGCAGGTGCGCCCACAGCGTGAGACGCAAGGTTTGGAGCTTCTGTTCTCGCCTTTGAAGCGTGACGCCACAGAGCTTGTGATACGCATGGGGACAGAGCTGGGTGTGACGCGTTTTCGTCCCGTTGTGACGGCACGGACCAATACCCATCGTTTGAATTTGGATCGTTTGCGCCTGATTGCTCAAGAAGCGGCAGAACAATGTGAACGTTTGGATGTGCCAGAGCTTATGCCGCTTGAGCCGTTGGCGGCTGTGTTGGCGCGTTGGCCAAGCCGTCGTCCCTTGGCAGTGGCGCTGGAGCGGCAAGGAACGGGGAAGGCTCCTTCAGATTGTGCGGCATATTTAGTGGGGCCAGAAGGAGGTTTTTCAGAGGAAGAGGTGCAGCGTCTCCGCACGCATGAGGCTGTGAAAACCTTTTCTCTCGGGGCGCTTATTTTACGCGCTGAAACAGCCGTAGCGGCAGGCTTGGCACAGTTAACCATTCTTTGATATGGTTTTTTTGACGATGTCATTGCGGTATGCCAAGAGAGGAGAAAGAGCCTCTTGAGGCGATTTGAGTTCCCTTTTGCAGAGAGGGGAGACGGGGTTGTATTTCCTTATATACTCCTAACCCTACGCCGATGTGATTTATCCTTAAGGTTTTCAAAGAATGTCCAACCCCGGTGAGAGCAATACATCCCCGATCGAAAATCGTGACCAGCTTGTAGAGGTCTTAGCGCGGGGGATTAAGCCGCAGTCTCAATGGCGTATTGGTACGGAACATGAGAAATTTGGCTTTGTGCTGCCTGACCGTGCGGATGAGGGGCGCCCTGCTTTTTCAGCACCGCCTTACGTGCCTCAGGGAATTGGCGCATTATTAAAAGCCATAGAAAATAATGAGTGGCAGCCTATTTATGACGAGGAGGCCATTATCGGCCTGAAAGGGCAAGGGGCGCAAAAAGGACAGTCAATTTCGCTAGAGCCTGCAGGGCAGTTTGAGCTTTCCGGGGCACCGGTTTCTACGGTGCATGAGACGAAGCAGGAGATGGACGCGCATTTTGCATTGTTGCGTCGTCCAGCTGAGGCATTAGGGCTTGGTTTTGCTCCCTTAGGGTTTCAACCGCTTTGGGCGCGGGATCAGCTTCCTTGGATGCCAAAAAGCCGTTACGTGATTATGCGCCGCTATATGCCCCAGGTCGGGCAACGCGGTTTGGATATGATGCAGCGTACGTCGACCGTGCAGGTGAATCTCGATTTTGGGGATGAGGCGGACATGGTGCGTAAAATGTGCGTGTCATTAGCATTGCAGCCTCTCATCACTGCGCTGATGGCGAATTCTCCTTTTGTTGAGGGGAAACCAACCGGGTGGCTTTCCAACAGGGCATGGGCTTGGTTGGATACAGATAATCAACGTAGTGGTCAGCCAGATCTTTTCTTTGCGGATGATTTCGGTTTTGAGCGGTATGTTGATTGGTTGCTCGATGTACCGATGTATTTTGTAAGCCGTGATGGAAAAAATATTGATGTTGCGGGGCGTTCTTTCCGGCGTTGGATCGCAGGGGACGCACAGCCTGGTCTTGAAGGATTAACACCAACGATTGGTGATTTTGAGGATCATCTGACCACGGCTTTCCCTGACGTACGTTTAAAGCAATTTCTTGAGATGAGAGGGGCTGATGCGGGGCGCCCTGATATGATGGTGGCGCATTCTGCCTTATGGGTTGGGCTTCTTTATGATTCTGCAACACTTCACGCGGCGGAAGCTCTTGTGAAGGAGCAGCCCTGGTCTGTGTATCAGCAGCTCCGCAATGAGGTCCCGCGTCGGGCGATGGAAGCAGAATTCCCTGGTGGGTTGCATGGCTTAGCAAAACGCGTTTTAGCCTTGGCAGAGCAAGGATTAAAGGCGCGCGGGCAAGGGGAAGAAACTTATTTAGCGCCCTTGCATGAGATTGCTTCTGGCGCCCCCACACAGGCCGAATATTGGTTAGAGCGTTATCATAATGAATGGCAGGGTGATGTGCGCCCTATTTTCACAGAAGCAGCGATTTAGAAGCAAAAGGGGATAATCAAAGAGTGTCAAAAATGATGAGACGTTTGCCCTTAGCGTTGATGGTCTGTTTCTTAGGTGGAGGCTATAGTGCTCATGCCCAGTCTGGTGTGACGCTGACGCCTACACAACATATGTGGGTGCATCGGATTGAAGAGAGTTTGGCGCATACGAGAACTGTGCAAGCACGTTTTCATCAAGTAACACCAGATAATGGGCAAGCGAGTGATGGTGATGTGACATTAGAGCGGCCGGGGCATATGCGTTTCAGCTATGACCCGCCAAGCCCATTATTGCTTGTGGCAAACCAAGGAAAAGTTGTCTTTCAAGACCGAAGCATTGATCAAATTACGACGATCCCGCTTCAACGGACTCCCTTGGGGTTGTTAATGCAGCCTAATCCCCGTTTTTCTGGGGATGTGACGATTACAGGCTTTTCGCAGGATAGGAATATGATCCAGCTTAAAGTTATTCGCACAGCGTCACCAAGTGAGGGGGAGCTTACCCTCTTTTTCACGGCGAGTCCGTTGGCCCTGCAAGGGTGGGATCTGTTTGATACCCAGGGACATCAAACACAGATTCGCCTCTCTAATATTAAAGTAGGGGGCTCCGTTAAGCCGGAGCTATTTACTCTACCGAAGGCAGATTAATCCTTTTTGTCGTTATTTCTTAGAGAGTTCAAGGGCGCGGCTATAGACGGTTCGTTTAGGTAGATTGACAATACCCGCAACGAGGGATGCTGCGTCTTTAACAGAGTGCTTGCTGAGCGCCTCGAGTAACAGCTGGTCTAAGTCATGCGCGCCCGTGTCTTCCTCCGGTGAGGGGCCAATAAGAAGAGTAATCTCACCGCGGGGAGCATTTTCGTTAAAATGCTCTGCAAGCTCTTCTAATGTCCCGCGAATCATTTCCTCAAAATGTTTTGTCAATTCACGCCCAACAGCCGCAGGGCGGTGAGAACCGAAGACATCTTGCAAGTCTTGAAGGGTTTCGCAGAGACGACGAGGGGATTCATACCAGATTAATGTTGCGCTAAGGCCTGCTTGCTCCGTGGCGCGAAGGGTCGCGAAAGAGTGTTTGCGCGCCTCACCGCGTGGAGGAAACCCGAGAAACATAAAGGGAATGGGGGGAAGGCCGGACAAACAGAGAGCCGTGACGGCAGCATTGGCGCCGGGCGTGCTGGTTACTGAGATGCCTGCTTCGATCGCTGCCCTTACCAGACGATATCCAGGGTCGGATACGATCGGCGTGCCTGCATCAGAGACAAGTGCTAATGTCTCCCCATTATGTAATCGTGCTAATAATGACGGTAAACGGGACTGTTCATTATGGTCATGAACGGGCAATAAGGTATTTGATATGCCATAATGTCGAATAAGCTTCGTGGTGACGCGTGTATCTTCGCACAAAATGGCGTTAGCATCGCGTAAAGCGTCAAGAGCACGTGTGCTGATGTCAGCTAAGTTACCAATGGGTGTTGCCACGAGGACAAGCTGCCCAGTAGGCATTGTGGCAATAGATTTTTCATTTTGGAGGGTATTATATGGTTTCTCAGACATCAGTATCCTCGGTGGGCCGCTTTGCTCTTCATTGCCGTCATGAACGGGCTGATGGCAAAGGGATGAATTGGAAGCTGGCGTGCATGGCCAGTGTTTTTCTTGCCTTGGGGGCCTGCTCGGGGGGAGATGATTCTTCATCCCATATAACACCGACGTCTCTTTCAGGAAATAACGCAACATCGCCGGGTGAGCAGCGCATCGGTTTGATTTTGCCGTTAAGTGGCCCATTGGCTCGTATTGGTGCACGCATGCATGATGCTGCGCGTTTAGCGTTGCCATCCGGCAAAATGCCACCAATGGATGTGTTTGATAGTGGGGTAGCGGGCGGTGGTGCGACCAAAGCAGCGAGTGAGGCGATTGCAGCGGGGGATCGTTTGGTCCTAGGGCCTTTGACCGCAGGTGAGACGGCACAGGTGGCTGAGATTCTACAAGGCCAGAATATTCCAGAACTCGCTTTTACGAGTGACGTTCAGCAAGCTCGACCTGGCGTGTGGGTTATGGGGGTGACGCCTGAGCAGCAAGTAAGACGCCTTGTTGAAGCGGCTGTTGCGGAAGGGCGCAAACATTTTGCAGCATTCTTACCGGATAATGCTCTTGGTCATGCTCTAGGAGAAGGGCTTGAGGTAGCCTGTCAGGAAGCCAATGTAGAACCGCCTAATGTGGTTTTCCATGCTGATAGTGCAGAAGATATTTCTCAGAAAATGGCTACGCTTTCTGAGATTTCGACGCGACGTCCGCAACAAGATACCCTATCGCCCATAGATGTGTCTTATGGTGGGGAGGAAGGACCTTCGGCGATCAATCCAGTATCGGATTCATCAGATGATGCGGCCTCTTCATCTCAGAAAAAACCATCGACAGCTGCAGCGAATCCTTCTGTAACCCCACCGCCTTTTGATGCTCTTTTGCTTGGCGATACAGGCATTAATTTGGCACGTGTGATCACGGAGATGAAAACAGATCAAGTTAATTCATCGACGGTTCGCGTGTTGGGGCCGATGTTGTGGCGGTCCTTTGATGGCAAGTTGGGGGATCTACACGGCGCTTGGTATGTTGCTTTTGGTCAAAAGCAGCGGAGCGGTTATGTCCGGCAATATCAAGCCATGTACCATCAAGCTCCGTCTCCTGTGACCGATTTTGCGTATGATGCAGCGGCATTGGCCGGTGCTCTTGCGCGGCAGGATAAGCTGGATACCGAAAATCTAACGCGTTCCGATGGTTTTATCGGGGTGAATGGATTGTTTAAATTACGCACGGACGGTCGTGTCACGCGCGAATTAGGCATCTACCAAATTTTACCAGGTGGTGGCGGGCAGTTGATTTTGCCAGCATCGCAGATGTTCCATCCAGCAGCCTCAGTGCCTCAGAAGGCAAAAGAAGCTGTCTCTCCTGTCGCATCTCCCAAGGTGAAGAAAAGCACAACACCGTCATAAAGGGAGTGTAAGCCATATAGGCATAAGAAAAGCGACCCATTTGAGGTCGCTCTTCTTATGGAGATTACACAGGATGAAAAAAAGAGATTCAGATGAGTTAGAAGGCTCTGGAGACCTCGTGAAGAGGGAGTACGGGCCGGATTGTGTGTAGGGCTAGAGCGAAGTTGTTATAACGCCCAATTTCATGTTCACGAAGTTGATCAATCAACACCCAGAAGCGTCCTTCGGGTCTGATAAGATAGGCAGGTTCTGGGTTTTCACGCACCCAAACAAGAACTTGTTCGGCGAGATGGCCGTAAGCAGAAGAAAATGACAATGTATCAATAGCGGCATCTAAAAGGCCCATGCTTTCGCCAGCAGTCAGCCAATGCATGAGATATGTTCTATGCCGAGGAAGAATCTTCTGCCGAAGTGGGACGACATTGCAGGGGTTTGTCTGACGTGCGTAGGTCAGGTGATTCGTGCTGAGAGAAGCATTCTGTACCATCGGGCGGTCCTCATTCCGAACAGGGAGTGATGTAGTCACTTTGCCTGTAAGCTGACATCGTCTTCTGTGAGCTTAAGGGGAGGACGGATAATTTCTCAATTGGAAAAAGCACATTTTTACATGCTGAGTTTCATCTGTTGCAAATCTGCCATGCTAACGGCGCATAACTATTTCGTGAAAATAATGAAATTTAATACGTTGTTTATTTATAGAGTTTTTTGTCCCAGCGGCGGTGAAGCCAGAGCCAGCTTCCTGGCTTGTTTTCAATCCATGATTGAAGTCGATCATTGAGGTCTTGGGTGACGTAATGGATCGTCTCTTGTTTATTATCAGATTTGGAATTGATCTCGATAGGGGGATCAACTTTTAAAACGAGTTTAGCATTCCCTTCACGCTGTACATGTCCTGTAACAATGAGCGCATCAAAGCGTAGGGCAAATGTTGCAGCTGCACTGGTTGTCATGGAGGGTTGACCAAATAATGTTGCGAGGATGCCGTCATTCATCTTTTGGTCCCCGAGGATTCCTAAATGCCCTCCATGGGCAAGATAACGGTAGGCTTCGCGTGCCCCTTTTGCTCCTTTGGGGAAGATAGGCGTGGGAACACCGAGATTTTTCTGCCGCTGCTCCAAGATGAGCTGATTGACTTTAGGATTGTTCGGCGCGCGGTAAATAGAAGCAAAAGGGAGGCCATAACGTGCCACGAGCACAGGCATCAGCTCCCAATTGCCCAGATGGCCCGAAAAGAAAATGATAGGGCGGTGGCTTTGATAGGCTTCCAGGAGATGTTCTTCCCCTTCAACACGCCAGCCTGGACCTTTCCCCATATTATGGGGAAGAGAGGGAATATGAGGAAATTCACCAATATTACGGCCTAAATTATCCCAACAAGCTCTTATAATCTGGCGGCGTTGGCGGAGAGTAGCGTGAGGGAAAGCAATGCGTAAATTAACATGCGCAATGCGTGAAGGCGGCAAGAGCGGCCCTAAAGAACGTCCTAGAGCCCCCATGAAAGAAGATGCCGTTGCTGGGGGCAATCGGCGTAATCCCCACCATAGTGATGAGAGAAAAAAGCCTTCAAGCGAGTGGCGCAGGGGGGTCATACAGAATTTTCAAAAAAGCGATCTAAAATGAGGTTCGGCGCGTTATGATCGTACCAAAAAATATCAATATTAATGACTGTCACATGCCGCTTGAAATGTTGAGGAAGTTTGACAGCGTCTTTTTCAGTCGTCACGAGAGAAGTCCCAGGTGCGTGGGCGAGCTGTGTAAGAAGCCGGATGTCTTTTCGTGTGTAATTATGATGGTCTGGGAAGGGAAGAGCGCGGATAATGTTTAACCCCATGTCACGAAGCATCGTGAAAAATTTTTCAGGTCTTCCAATCCCTGCAAAAGCAATACATTGGCGTCCGGCGAGGGAGCGTATTTCTGGGCCAGGAGAAAAATGGGCGTAATTGATCGGGAGATCACGTGGCAATTGATGGGCAATATTGCAAGTATCTTCTCCAAAGATCACGACATTATGGACACGGCTCACAACGTCAGGAAGCCGCTCGCGGAGGGGGCCTGCAGGGAGTAAATGGCCATTACCAAGGCCAACGCTTCCATCAAGCGTTAGGATAGAGAAATCTTTATGAAGGGCAGGGTCTTGCAACCCGTCATCAAGAACAAGGCAGTCGGCTCCATGAGCAATGGCACTATCGGCGCTTAAACGCCTGTCATTTCCTCTCCATGTGGGGGCATGTTGTGCAAGGAGAAGGGCTTCATCACCGACATCAATGGCGTGGTGCTGGTCTGGGTTAACACGGTGCCAGTGGCGCTGCTTCCCACCATAGCCACGCGTAATGATATGGGGGTTATGGCCTCGTTCCTGCAAAAGGCGGACAAGATGAAGGACGAGAGGCGTCTTCCCTGTACCCCCAACACTGATATTACCGCAGCATAACACCGGCACGGCAACATGGTGTGATGGGTGTTTGAGGCGCCTTTGTCCTAAAATGCGCGTTATCCCCTCAAAAGGAGATAACATCGTGGCGGTCACTCCAGGCTGGGCACTATTCCAAAAAGAGGGCGGACGCAGCTTCATAACACCGTTATGTGAGAAAAAATTGTGTCTAAAATACGAATGGTGAGTTGTTTCGTAAGGATTTCTTTACCTTTTTGTGGCGAGGGCACAGGTGCAGCGGGTGAAAGAATCCATACACTCAAGTCCTGTGCGTCAGAAACACGGTGGAGATGTTTGTCATAGGTTGGGTTTATAAAGCGCCAATTGCCTCTCCAAGGGCCGGTTGCTGTGGGGCGTTGGAGGCGTAATGGCTCAAAAGGATTATGGCCTTTTCCTGAAGGAATCAGGGAATTTCCAAGGAAAATACGGTCTCCCAGGCGATAAAAGAGGCCCATTTCCCCGAGTGTGTCTGCAATCCATAATGTGTGATGAGGCAGAGGATCTTGCCCAGCGGATCGGCATGGAGCGTGATATTGGCGCGCAAGCTGGACGCCACGTTCTGGGTGTCGTGGGATGATGATGGTGAGCAGGTCAGGAGATTTTTGGAGAGCGTATTGCATCGCTTCAACGACAATCTCCTCCTCTCCTGGATGTGTTGAGGCTGCAACAAAAACAGGGCGCTTTCCTATAAGGCGGCGTAATCGCTCTTCTTCTTGAGGGAAAGAGGGAAGAGGATCAGCGTCTTCTTTAATATCGCCCATGAGAGCGATGGGGTGGAGGCCAAGCTGCTGGAAGCGCAAGGTGTCTTCTTGGCTGCGTGCAGAGATCCATCGAAAAGTATCGAGCATATAACGTAGGAAAAAAGCGCCTTTTTGCCATCGTCGGAAGCTTTGGTCAGAAAGACGTGCATTGATCAGCATGAGAGGAATATGAAGGCGGTGGCACAGGCGAATGGTCCCTGGCCATAGCTCACTTTCGACGAAAAGAGCGCCTATAGGCTGCCAGTGAGAGAGGAAATTTCTTGTCCAATACGGGAGGTCATAGGGAATAAATTGATGATAAAGCCGTTTGCCAAAATGGGGATGGCGCTCAATGGTGCGTGCGCCCGTTACAGTCGTGGTGGTGACGAGAATATGCAGTTGGGGTGATGCGTTGAGAAGGGCGGTGACAAGTGGGAAGATGGACAGAGTTTCGCCAACGCTGGCGGTGTGAATCCATAAAAGCGGGATGTCAGCACGCAAAGAAGGTGATGCAGCAGAGAGAAGACCGCGACGTTCCTGTATACGCGTCTCTTCTTCCTTCCCGATTTTGAGGCGATGATGCATCATCAGACGGATTAAGGGCGATGCAGCACGCCCAAAGAGCGACCAGAGCGCTAGAATAGGATCATCAAAAATAGGGAGTGGCATGCAAAAATCGGGAAGGAAGAGGCGTTATTAGTGATTCATCAGGACAGGAATCTTTGAATGATTCACGATATGACGTGTTGTACTGCCTAAGAGACGCTGACGTAGCGGAGAATGTGAGAATGCCCCGATACTGAGAAGGTCAGCACCGCTCGCATAGGCGGCTTGGAGGAGATCATCTCCAACATGATTTTTGGTAGGTTCGAAGAGTGTAAGAGTGGCGTTTATCCCATGGGATTGCAGGAAGTTGGCAGCTTCTGTCACGTTGGGGCTATGGTCTTGACTATGGGTGCTATAAAGCAGCGTGACGTCTTGGGCTTTATGAGCCCATGGAAGTATGTTGTGCAAGGCAACCATAGTGGCGGCATTATCACTCCAGGCGATGGCGATGCGCTTGCCAAGAATGTGTGGCGGCCTTTGTGGTGCTACCAGAAGTGGGCGCGAACTTTCAAAGAGCAGATGACGAAGTAACGTAGCGGCATGAGGGGCGTGTGAAGGGTGTGGCATGATGTTAAAATCTGCCAAACGGGCCTTCCATATGAGATCATCTTCGGTGGAGAGATCAATGACTTCCAGCGTCAGGCGGGGAGGTAAGGTTGGATCGTCAGAAGCGATCGGAGAGGTAGAGCCCTTGTCCCAGCGTATTTTCCCTTTGTGAGAGAGATCGGTAAGAAGCTGTTTGACCGTCAAGTGGCGTTGGTGATGCTGTTCTGCGGCTTCATCAATGACGGTATCCATCATACCACCGGCTAAACCTTCTCCCGCGAGAGAGAGAATTTGCGTCGGTGTACCCCCCAACATAATGGCGGATAGCTGTGCAGAAAAAAGAGAGGCCGCTAAGAGGGCCGTTTGCATAATGGCGTCGGGGCGTTCATGTCCATCGAGAGAGAGCAGGATATTCTGGATATCAGCAGGCATAAGCAGGTTTCTCCTGATGGTGGGCACAAAACACCCAAAAGACATCTCATAATAGAATGTGAAGATGAGATTTCCCATAGAGTAGAAACATAATTTGTTTTCACGAGGGAAAGCATTTTTGGGAGAAGGAGTGTATTAGCGGTGACTATGAAATTTCTTTCATAGTTTCAAAGAGATTGTGGTGGGCTGGTTGCTCGAAAGAAAGAGATTTAGAGAAAAAATGGCTTCTGACCGTTATTCTAGACCTGCTTATGGAGTAAGAAATACTTGGTACAAGCGGCGACATGCCTAGCATAAAGGCCATTCAAAAAGTCTATGATAGCCGCGAAACTCTTGTTCAGACGCGATGCTTGTGCAACGAGGTAGTCCAACAAGCCTTCATGTGAAAAGGGTAACGAACGCATGTCTGATACAAAAGAGACGATCGACCAGGCGCCGGTGCAAGGTCAGCTCATGGCTGGCAAACGTGGTGTTATTATGGGAGTCGCAAACAAAAATTCTATTGCATGGGCTATTGCAAGTGCGTGTGCGGCGCAAGGGGCAGAGCTTGCTTTTACGTACCAAGGGGAAGCGTTGGGCAAGCGCGTGCGGCCTTTGGCAGAGAGCGTTGGGTCTTCCTTTGTCATTCCGTGTGATGTGAGTGATGATGCCGCTATTAATGAGACTTTTGATGCCATCGAAAAAGAATGGGGAAAAATTGACTTCGTTCTGCACGCTATTGGTTGGGCAGATAAGCAATATCTCCGTGGACGTTATGTTGATACGCCACGCGATGCTTTCTTAAAGGCGATGGATATTTCGTGCTTCTCCTTCACGGCAGTGGCACGTCGGGCGTCGGCGATGATGAATCGTGGTGGGTCATTGCTGACCATGACCTATCTTGGTGCTGAGCGTGTGATGCCTCATTATAATGTCATGGGTGTTGCAAAAGCAGCTCTTGAGGCTTCCGTGCGTTATATGGCGGCAGATCTCGGGTGTAATGATATTCGTGTGAATGGGATTTCCGCTGGGCCAATCATGACCTTAGCGGCCAATGGTATTGGTGACTTCCGCTATATCCTTCGTTGGAACCAATATAATTCACCTTTAGAGCGCAATGTGTCGTTGAAAGATGTTGGGGGGTCAGGGATGTATCTTCTCTCTGATTTGTCCAGCGGTGTAACCGGTGAAGTGCATCATGTTGATTGCGGTTACAATATCGTTGGGATGAAGAACCCAAATGCCCCTGATATCAGCGTCGCCACTGGAGAATAATTATGTCGGATAACAGTTTTGGGCGGTTATTGCGTGTCATAACATGGGGTGAAAGCCATGGGCCTGCGATTGGGTGCGTTATTGATGGTTGCCCTCCACGCCTGAAGCTGTCCGAAGAGGATATTCAACCCTGGCTAGACCGACGTCGGCCAGGGCAGTCACGCTACACGACGCAACGGCGTGAGGCGGACCAGGTAAAGATTTTATCGGGTGTCTTTGAAGGACGTACGACAGGGACCCCGATTTCTCTCCTCATTGAAAATACAGATCAACGTTCACGTGATTATGGAGATATCGCGCAACGTTATCGCCCTGGCCATGCTGATATTGCCTATGACCTCAAATATGGTCTGCGTGATTATCGTGGCGGTGGGCGGTCTTCCGCGCGTGAAACCGCTATGCGCGTTGCTGCAGGAGCTGTTGCGCGTGTGATCTTACGTGAGCTTGTCGGGCCATCCCTTCATATTCGTGGGGCTTTAACAGCCATTGGAGAGGAAGAGATTGACCGCGAGCGCTGGTCTTGGGATGAAACTGAGCATAACTCTTTTTGGTGTCCCGATGTTGAGATGGTACCACAGTGGGGTGCGCTGCTTGATAAAGTGCGTAAAGAGGGGTCATCCATTGGAGCAAAGCTTGAGGTCGTTGCTGAGGGTGTGCCCCCGGGGCTAGGAGAGCCCGTTTATGGTAAGCTGGATGCCGAGCTTGCTGCTGGGCTGATGAGTATTAACGGCGTCAAAGGAGTCGAGATTGGTGATGGCTTTGGCGTTGCATCTCTGCGTGGCGAACAAAATGCAGATGCTATGCGTCCCTCACATGATTCGTCTCCTGTGCCGCAATTTTTGAGTAATCATGCAGGTGGTATTCTCGGTGGAATCTCCACGAGTCAGCCTGTGATTGCCCGTCTGGCTATCAAACCAACGAGCTCGATCCTTATTCCTGTGCCGAGTGTTGATCGGGATGGACAAGCTGTGGATGTGAGCACTAAAGGACGTCATGACCCATGCATTGGGATCCGTGCTGTCCCTGTTGCTGAAGCGATGATGGCGTGTATTTTGGCCGACCAATTATTGCGTCATCATGCACAATGTGGTTGGTCATAAGAGCGTAAAAAATCTACCCAAAAAGCGCGATTAGCCGCCGTTTGGCGGCTTTTCTTATTTTGAGATAAAAATCATATATAACAATATGTAGTGCAAAAAACTCTAGCAATACCCATATATGTGGTGACACGAAGCATAAGTTTTTGTCTTTTGCAAGCGAAGAGTTTGCTTGCGATGCCCCCTCAACTCGTGGGAATGAGGGGGCAACAATAGAGATCCAAAAATCCTGAATTAGGGGTATGCACCATGAGTCTTCACGATACTCACACGACGTCACAGCCGCAGGCCGAGGCTCATGTCGAGCCTGAGCTGTTTGAGCGTGTGGTGCAGCTTGAAGGGCATCATCCTGTAAAGGTGAATCCATCCCGTGATGAGCGTCTGACAGCTTTCGGTCGCGCGACATTAGATGATCGTTATTTGTTAGATGGCGAGGATTATCAGGGGCTTTTTGCGCGTGTTGCTTCACGCTACGGCGCAGATGCTGAGCATGCGCAGCGTCTCTATGATTATATGTCCCAGCATTGGTTTATGCCGGCGACCCCGATTTTATCCAATGGTGGGACAAGTCGTGGCTTACCCATTTCATGCTTCTTGAACGAATCTGAAGATAGCCTGAAAGGGATTGTGGATCTCTGGAACGAGAATGTGTGGTTGGCGGCGAGAGGTGGTGGCATTGGGTCCTATTGGGGGAACCTACGCTCCATTGGTGAGGCGATTGGGCGTAATGGCCGTACCTCTGGGGTTATTCCATTTATTCGGGTGATGGATAGTCTGACACTGGCCATTAGTCAGGGTAGTTTGCGGCGTGGTTCTGCTGCGGTGTATTTGCCGATATGGCATCCTGAAATTGAAGAATTCATCGAAATGCGCCGCCCAACGGGGGGAGACCCGAACCGGAAAGCCCTGAATCTCCATCATGGTGTGCTGGTCTCAGACGCTTTTATGCGTGCTGTGGCGAATGATGAGGAATGGGCGTTAGTCTCTCCCAAAGATCATAGTGTTATTCGTAAGGTATCTGCGCGCGCTTTGTGGATTCGTTTGCTTAACGCGCGTATGGAGCAAGGCGAGCCTTATATCGTCCATTCGGATACGGTGAATCGCGCACGTCCTGAACATCACCGTTTGGCTGGTTTGGAAGTGAAAACGTCGAACCTTTGCGCAGAGATTACTTTACCAACAGGGATTGATCACCATGGTAAGGATCGTACGGCGGTTTGTTGCTTATCATCCTTGAACTTAGAATATTGGGATGAGTGGAAGGATAATGCGCAATTTATCCCAGATGTGATGCTTTTTCTCGATAACGTGCTGCAAGATTTTATTGATAATGCACCGGAGGAAATGGAAAACGCGCGTTATGCGGCGATGCGTGAACGTTCAGTCGGGCTCGGCGTGATGGGGTTCCATTCCTTTTTGCAGGAGAAGATGGTGCCCTTTGGCAGCGTGATGGCCAAAGTATGGAATAAGAAGATCTTTGAGCATATCTCGAAGCAAGCCAATGAGGCGTCTAAAGAACTTGCCAAGACGCGTGGTCCTTGCCCGGATGCTGAAGAATACGGGATCATGGAGCGCTTCTCACATAAAATGGCGGTAGCGCCGACAGCGTCTATTTCCGTTATTGCTGGAAATGCGAGCCCAGGGATCGACCCTATTAGTGCGAATGTCTATTTGCAGAAGACATTGTCTGGGTCCTTTACGGTGCGGAACCGACATTTAGCGCGTCTTTTGAAGAAGTATGATCGTGATACGGATGACGTGTGGTCGTCCATCACGCTCAGTAAGGGATCTGTCCAGCATCTGGACTTCCTGACACAAGATGAGAAGGATGTTTTCAAAACAGCCTTTGAGATTGACCAGCGTTGGGTGATTGAGCATGCGGCGGATCGCACGCCATATATTTGCCAGTCTCAATCGGTTAATCTTTTCCTTCCAGCCGATATCCACAAACGTGATCTCGTGCGTATCCACTATGAAGCTTGGAAGAAGGGTGTGAAGTCCCTTTATTATTGCCGTTCACTGTCTATTCAACGCGCTGATACGGTCTCAACTGCCGTATTAAAGCGTGATATCATGGAAGGCGATGATGATCACTTGCCACAGGCAACGCCGCGTCATGCGGAAACAGGGGCAGGGAGTTATGAGGAATGTCTTTCCTGCCAGTAAAGAGATGTTTCTGACATCTTGAGAAAATGAGCGATAAAAGATTTTAAGGATCATAAAACATGACGGATAGTGCTGAGCTTCCTTCTGCGCCTGAATCAGCAGCACAGGCCAATCTTCTCGTTGAAAACCCCGTTTATAAGCCTTTTCGTTACCCATGGGCTTATGATGCGTGGTTGACCCAACAGCGTTTGCATTGGCTTCCAGAAGAAGTGCCGATGGCTGAGGATGTGAAGGACTGGCACCGTAACCTCAATGATGTGGAGCGGAACCTGGTCACACAGATCTTGCGTTTCTTTACGCAAGCTGATGTTGAGGTGAACTCAGCTTATATGAAATATTACAGTCAGGTTTTTAAACCGACTGAAGTATTGATGATGCTGTCATGTTTCTCCAATATTGAAACCATTCATATTGCGGCATATTCGCATCTTCTTGATACAATTGGGATGCCAGAGACAGAATATTCGGCATTTTTGAAGTATAAGGAGATGAAGGACAAGTATGACTTCATGCAGTCCTTCAATATCAATAGTAAACGTGAAATTGCGAAGACAATGGCCGCGTTTGGGGCCTTTATGGAAGGGCTGCAGCTTTTTGCATCCTTCGCAATTTTGATGAACTTCCCGCGCTTTAATAAGCTCAAGGGAATGGGACAAATTGTCTCTTGGTCTGTGCGTGATGAGACGTTGCATTGTTTGTCGATGATTCGACTATTCCGGACCTTTATTCGTGAAAATCCAGAATTATGGACTGAAGAGTTCCGTGAAGAGTTGAGAGAGATCTGCCGTGTAACAGTCTCTCACGAAGATGCTTTTATTGAGTTGGCGTTTGAAATGGGCTCGGTAGAAGGGTTAACGCCTGGTGAAGTAGAGCGTTATATTCGGTTTATTGCAGACCGTCGCTTAACTCAGCTTGGATTAGACCCAATTTACGGCATTAATGAAAATCCACTTCCTTGGATGGATGACATGTTGAACGCTGTTGAGCATACGAATTTCTTCGAAAATCGTGCGACAGAATATTCACGTGCCTCGACCCAAGGGAACTGGGAAGATGCTTTTGAGAGTGATGTTTTTTCTTAATTGTAGAACAAACTCTTAAAGGCGAGCAGAGAGCCAGTGCGAGATGACTTGACCATCGTCGCGCATCTGCTCATATGTCTGTTAAATTTTGATCAGGGATTGTTCCCCATTATAGTGTGAGCATAATGGGGGCTGTCCCGTTTATGTTGCCTCCCTCAGACCTTGTTACATAGAGGGCGGGGGAAAGTGGAGTTGTGAGCCTTGGTTTCTTCCTCGTCAGACCCTCTTACTGCCAAACAATCTGCATCACAGCGTGAAGAGGTGCGGGAGGAGGATGCGCTGCAGGCTTTGTCAGCCTATCTGGCGGATGATATGCGTGCCTGTAATCAGGCTATCATTGATAGAATGCAAAGCTCTGTCCCGCTTATTCCTCAGCTGGGGGCACATCTTGTTGCTGCTGGGGGGAAGCGGTTACGGCCATTATTGACGTTAGCGTCGGCACGCCTTTGCGGGTATGATCCGAATGATCCCCGCAAGCGGCATGTGGGCCTTGCGGCTTGTGTGGAATTTATCCATACGGCAACTTTGCTGCATGATGATGTTGTCGATGAGAGCAACCTACGCCGTGGGATTGCCTCGGCGAACGCGCTGTTTGGTAATAAAGCGTCAGTCTTGGTGGGGGATTTCCTCTTTGCACGTTCCTTCCAGTTGATGACGGCGGATGGATCACTGCCTGTGATGGCGATTTTGTCCGATGCTTCGGCGACGATTGCCGAAGGCGAAGTACTTCAAATGTCCACACAAAATGATCTTTCGACACCGATTGATCGGTATTTGGAAGTGATTCACGGTAAGACAGCGGCACTTTTTGCTGCCGCTTGTCGCGTTGGTGCTGTTGTTGCCGGCCGTGGTGAGGAAGAAGAGCTCGCCCTTGAAGCCTTTGGAACTAATTTAGGCATGGCATTCCAATTAGTGGATGATGCTCTAGATTATGCTGCAGACCAACAGGTTCTGGGCAAAACCATTGGGGATGACTTCAGAGAAGGGAAGATTACGCTTCCCGTATTGGCGGCTTACGAAAATGGAACTGAAGAAGAACGCACTTTTTGGCGCCGCGTCATTGAAGATAATGAGCAAAGCGAGCACGATCTTGCGAAAGCTCTTGAAGCTATTGAGCGTACTGGTGCCATTGGGAAAACATTGGAAGCAGCCTCTCAATATGCCGAGAATGCCGTCGAAGCATTAAAGATCTTCCCAGAGAGTCACTTAAAAAGCCTTTTAACTCAGACGGTTCTTTACACAGTTAATCGCGCAAGCTGAGCGTCTTGTGTGGTGGGTATGGGAGTGTGGAAAAGCTCCCACCTGCTAAAGCCGAGCCAGCTAATATGCTGGATGAGGTCATCAGAGTTCTTCGGGGTTGCGGTGGCAAAGAAACGCTGAGGCGATAGGCGTAGCTCTTCTGATGGAGGATGGGAAAGAGGGCTTTCCGTCAGCCGTTGCAGCACGTAGTCAGCAACGGCAGGTGCGGGATCAAGCCATGTGACGGTGTTTTGCTTTTCTAGGAGTTGAAAAGTCGGCATCAAGAATGTGTAGTGCGTACACCCAAGTCCGATAGTATCGATAGAATGACCACCAGGTTGAGAGAAAAGCTGTTCAACCTCATTGAGAACATCTTGTGCCGAAAATTTTTCACCGCGAAAGGCGAGTTCAGCACATTCAGCGAGTTTGGAAGAGCCGTGGATGATAAGACGGCAATCTGGTGCAAATTGTTGATGTAAATCGGTTACATAAATCCGCCGAGCCGTGGCTTTTGTGGCGAGTAGACCAATAGTGCGTGTTTGAGAAACACGACCTGCCCAGCGAATGGGAGGAACACACCCGACGACCGGTTGTTGAAGAACAGCGCGGAGTGCAGGGAGAACCAACGTGCTGGCTGTGTTGCACGCAATAATGACGAGATCAGGTTGTAAAATGTGGCAGGCCTGAGTGATAAGGCTGACGACGCGGTTAATGAGAAGATCATCAGGCTGCTCGCCATAGGGAAAGAGAGCATTATCAGCGAGATAATCTATTGTCAGAGCAGATGACTTTTCACGCAAGGCACGAACAATACCCATGCCCCCTATGCCAGAATCAAAGACCAAAATCCGTGGAAATGGGGAAGGGTGCATGGACGTTACTTTCTCATCACTCAAGTGAAAAAAAGAGATCTAACCCTGCTTAAAGGCTAAAGCCTCTTCTGCACTCCCAACTCCACCATGTTTCTTAGACCATTCACAAGGATTTTCTAAAAAGCGGCGGACTTCAGCGCTGTCTTCTTCGGAGAAATAGCTGCCATCAGAGCAGGCTTCGAGGACATCCCACCAGGTGCAGAGAGCATGTAATGAAATACCCATGTCGCTTAATGTTTTTTGCGCGCCGGGGAATACGCCATAGTAGAAGATAACAAAAGTATGATCGACGATAGCGCCTGCTTTACGAAGTGCATTTGTAAAGCGAATTTTGGAAGCGCCGTCCGAGGTAAGATCTTCTACGAGTAATGTGCGCATTCCCTCTGGCACATCCCCTTCGATTTGAGCGTTACGGCCGAATCCTTTGGGTTTTTTCCGTACATAAGCCATTGGGGTCATCATACGGTCGGCGATCCATGCAGAAAATGGAATACCGGCTGTCTCCCCACCAACGACAGCTTCAATGCTTTCATACCCGATATGGCGGCCAATTTTCTCAACAGCGAGTTCCATGAGTTTTGTACGCGCCCGTGGGAAGAAAATAATCTTACGGCAATCAATATAGACGGGGGATTTCCAGCCTGAGGTCAGCGTATAAGGCTCATCTGGGCGGAAATTAATGGCTTTAATTTCCAGGAGAATACGCGCTGTTGTCAGAGCGGCATCGCGATCCCACTGTGTGTGACGGTTACTATGAGAGGAACTGCCGGATGCGGTCATTATCTTCTCCAAAAATAGGTTTCTATGGAGACATTTAGCGGCTAAAAGGAAAGGGGGGTAGGGGAAAGATGAATCTACCGTCCTAATTTTCTGATAAGAATATCTTGTTCGAGATATAAGTTATTCTATATAAAGGCTCGATCTCTTGTAGGGTTGAGTCTGCAAGCTGACCCGCCATTTTAGAGGTAGATGATGGAACTTGAAGTAAGCCATATTGGCCGTAAGTGCGAGCGCGCCGTGGTGACTGCGTATCAGGAGCTCCATAATATGGGGCAGAGCGAGATGCAGATTTTCGCGGCTTGTACGACGCTGTACCGCATTCATCATCCCGAATCGTCGATCCCAGAAGCACGGTTGCTTGTTTCTGAGTGGATTGACCATCACATTGTGCGCCAGTCTCGCGCGCGGACGCGTGGGTGCAACTGCTAATTTTTTTGCATATTTAATGAGAATGCGTCCCATTATATGGGACGTTCCTTTAGAGCGACGACATTTCGGAATGTTTCACCCGTGTAGATTTGCCGTGGGCGCATGATGCGGTTATTGGGGTCGGTCGTCATTTCAAGCCATTGGCTCGCCCACCCGCTGGTTCGAGCAATGGCAAAAAGTGCTGTGAACATTGAGGTGGGGATGCCGAGCGCGCGGAGAATGAGCCCCGAGTAAAAATCGACATTGGGGTAGAGCTTCCGACTGATGAAATAATCATCTTCCTTGGCGATGCGCTCAAGTTCCATGGCGAGATCAAGCATCGGGTCACGTTCTAGGCCTAATGTCTCGATGACTTCATGACAGCTGGCTTGGATCAGTTTAGCGCGGGGGTCAACATTGCGGTAAATGCGATGACCAAATCCCATAAGGCGGATGCCTGAGTTCTTGTTTTTCACTTTTTCTAGAAAAGCTGGAATGTTTTTCTTGGAACCTATTTGATGGAACATGTCTAAGGCGGCCTCATTGGCACCACCATGGGCTGGGCCCCAGAGAGCGGCGATCCCCGCTGAAATACAGGCGAAAGGATTTGCTCCTGTGGAGCCGACAAGCCTTACGGCTGTTGATGAGGCGTTTTGTTCATGATCAGCATGAAGAAGTAAAATCCGATCGATTGCGCGGGCAAGGACAGGGTTGATTGTTTCCTTCCGCCCAGGCCGCGCAAAGAGCATGTGAAGAATATTTTCAGAGAATGAGAGTTCTTCTTCTGGATAAATAAATGGCTCTCCGATCGTGTATTTATAGGCCCAGGCTGCAATGGTTGGAATCTTAGCAATCAACTGTCGTGCTGCGCACTCTCGGTTTTCAAAGAGAGAGGTATCAAAAGCCTCTTTATGAAAGCTCGAGAGAGCAGAGACTGTCCCGCACAAAATCGCCATGGGATGTGTATCGCGACGGAACCCATTAAAGAAATTGCGGATCTGTTCGTTTAAAAGGCGATGCTGCGCCATATTAGCGCAAAAATTTTGATATTGTGGCTGGGTCGGTAGTTCTCCGTACAGAAGGAGATAGGTGAGTTCTGTAAAATTAGTTTTGAGCGCGAGTTGCTCAATAGGGTAGCCACGGTGAAGGAGAATACCTTTTTCCCCATCAATAAAGGTAATCTTACTTTGGTAAGACGCGGTGGAAGAAAATCCAGGATCAAAGGCGAAGAGACCTGTTTCTGCGTTGACTGTGCGTTGATCAAACGCAGAAGGACCTAATGTGGAAGGCACCAAAGAGGTTGAGGCTGACAGGGGAAAAGAAGAAGGAGCGCGTGTCTTCATCGGTGCCGTCCCGTATTAAAATAATGTCTATGAGAAGTGATGCTACTGAAAATATCTTGGTAGCGATATGATTTTTCATCAAAAAAACGGATGAAAGTGGCCCAAAAATGAGACGCTTTCATCCGTTTTTAAAAAGACTTTATTAAAACTTAGTGTTTCTGCTCTGGGAGAGCATAGACAACTAGCGCATCAGAAATGGGTGTGCGCATAAAGTGATGTCCACCCGCCACAATAGCGACATACTGACGCCCATTGACGGCGTATGTAATGGGGGTTGCTTGCCCCCCACCGGGAAGAACATCTGTCCAGAGAAGTTTTCCTGTTGCCATGTCAAAGGCATGGAGTTCGTTGTCTGTTGTGGCTGCAACAAAAGCAACACCACCCGCTGTAATGACAGGGCCACCATTATTCGGTGTTCCAATCGGAAGAGGTAACCCTGTAGGCAACCCCCAAGGACCATTAGCCCGTGCATCTCCTAATGGTTTTTGCCAAAGGATTTTATGCGCGTGCAAGTCAATAGCGGTGATCATACCGTAAGGGGGTCTGTTGCACATCATTTGTGTGAAGGCATTCCAGAAAGGCGTCACGACGATACCAAAGGGTGTATCTCCTTGAGCACCATTACCCTCAGCCCCGCCAGCTTTAGGGTTATATTGAGGGGAATCAATAGGAATAAGCCCGAGGTGATCGGCTTTCTTACGCGGAACAAGCTGATCATACATAGGAAGGTTATTCCAGTTGGCCAACAAAATCCCTGTCTTTGGGTTGTAGGCGATACTGCCCCAGTCGCTTCCACCATTATAACCAGGATATTCAATCCATGGTTGGTTGATGTGAGGAGGTGTAAACTCACCTGTGTACGCAGCCTTACGGAATTTGATACGGCAATAAAGCTGATCTAGTGGTGACATACCCCACATATCAGCTTCTGTTAGAGGTGGGAAACCAAACCGTGGAACACCAACGGACCATGGTTGCGTTGGAGCTCTGACATCTCCTGGGACAACACCTGGGTGAGGGGCTTCTTTTTCCACAACAGGGAAGCCTGGCAAAGGTTTGCCCGTACGGCGATCAAGAATAAAGGTTTGCCCACGTTTCGTTGGCATAATGAGTGCAGGGATGGTTGTCCCATCAGGTTGAGGCGCATCATATAATGTAGCCTGTGACCCGATATCATAATCCCAAACATCTTTATGGACTGTTTGGAAAACCCAGCGTGGGGCTCCCGTGCGGACATCAATAGCGACAACGGATGAAGAGACTTTATTCTCAGCATCTGTGCGCATGGCGCTATAATAATCGACAGCGGAGTTACCCGTAGGGACGTAAACCAGACCTAAGGCATTATCACCTGTCATGGCGGCCCAGGAGTTCGGCGTGCCGCGACTATAATATTTACCATTGGCGGGCAGGTGGTGGTCGTCTGGATTGTTCACATCCCACGCCCAGACAAATTTGCCACTCTCAGCATCATAACCGCGGATAACGCCAGAAGGCGCCCAGCGACGTTGGCCATCCAAAACCTCGTGGTTAACGACGATAACACCGTTAACGATAGGTGGGGGGGAGGTCATGGCGACAAAACCAGGAACCGACCAGCCCATACCCTGCATGAGATTGACTTGGCCGTTAAAGCCGAACATGGGGCATATTTTCCCCGTATCAGCATCAACCTCAATCAGGCGGTTATCAACCGTGGCTTCCATAATGCGATTATGGCAAGGCTGGCCCTCTGGAACTTGAGAAGAGGTAAAGTAAACAACCCCCTTACATGACGCTGTGTAAGGAATGCTGTCATAGTTCTCATTGGCTTGGAAATGCCACTTCTCTTCTCCTGTCGTTGCATCGACACGCATCATGTCATGCATGGCGGAGCAGAGATAAAGAGAATCACCTACCTTAATTGGTGTGGTCTCAGCCGCCCATTTGTTGATTTTCCCTTTAGGGACAAGGCTTCCTGTGTGGTAGACAAAAACTCTCTTAAGTTGTGAGACGTTTTGCGGTGTGATTTGGGTCAGAGGAGAGAAGCGACTCTGATAATCATCCCGTCCATAGACAGGCCAATCTTCCGGTTTTGGATTGGCCCCAACTTGTGGCACAGCTTGAGGAAGCTGGTCAGCTGGGATTTCCGAAACATCAGGCAGACGAGCAGGGTTAACATCCGCTGGTTGGGGAGTATCAGGCGAGGGCGATTGGAAAATCGACGATGCGGCATTCTTACTCTCTGTTTCTAGCCCTGGCCCTGGGGTTGTCGTTGAGGGAGGGATCTGTCCGAGCGCGGCCGTTGTTGTGGCAAGTGCGGTGCTAACGAGTAAGGAGGCTAGCAGAATTTTCCTGGACATTACGATCCTCCCTTCTGCGATTTGTAGAGAAAAGGCAGGGCAACTAAAACGGGAATAACGATGAGGGTTGGGCCAAAAAGACGAGGAACCCAGCCCCAAAGGTCAAACCCGACTTCGTAGATCGACCATGGAATGGTTACGCCCCATGCGATGATGTAAAGCCATGCTCCAAGCGGGGCGAGACGAAACAAAAAAACACCTGAGGCGACAAGGAGTATTCCGCACAAAACGTAGTACCAAGACCCACCCCAGAAGGCGAGATCGGTACCGAGAATAACAAAATAAAGGCCGAAAAGAGTAATAATTCCAGCCAGAGCCAATATTGCGGCACGGATAAGTGGCTGCCGCGATGGCGTCGAAGAAGAGAGCATTATGTCACCTCAAAATTGGGAGGAGCCCGTCTCCGACTAAACGATTTTACTTATGCTTTTGAAAGGTTTTACCTAAACACGATTACGTGAAAATATTAAAATATTAATTTTATGTTATTTAACTCTGTTTTTTGTTACGGCTCTCATAGGCCTGTGCAATGGCCTTGTGGTTTTCGATCACTTCTTTAACAACGAAGGCGAAAAATCGTTCGGAGAACTCAGGGTCAAGCCCTGTCGTTTGAGCGAGCGAACGGAGGCGTTTGCGTTGTTTTTCTTCCCTTTTAGCGTCAACAGGAGGGAGGCCGTACTGCGCTTTAAGTTCCCCCACACGCTGAGTGCAGCGAAAACGTTCAGCCAACATGCAAATAAGGGCAGCATCAATATTGTCGATGCTTGAGCGAAGTTCTTGCAGCTGTTCGCGTAGAGCTGGAGAGAGGGTTGATATTTCAGAAGTCATGAAGATCAATCCAAGCAAGATGGCCACCTTTCCCAGCGCCAAGATCCATGAAAACAGCCTTACCACCGAGCCGACCTGTGCGATGCCAGGGGCGTCCATCATAAGAGCGGCGGTCATGCCCCACATAAACCGTTAGCCCGGCGGGGATACGGTTAATCCAGTTAAGGCGACGCTCTGGATACCCATCAGGCTGGAGGCGGCTGGTTGTTTCCCCAAAAAGTGCACGAGAGAGTGGGGCCGACATATCTTCTAGGCCGGTTGGTGGTGGAGGGGCAGCCAGCATGGCCGTATGAAAACCACCGTGAACAAAAAGTTTATTATTAATCCGTTGCCACGCAGGCGCTTTGCGAATGGCTTCGTAAGCACGCCGGGCCAGATCTTCTTGTGGTGAAAGGTCAATTTGCTGAAGTGTTTCTTCTAGGGGAGGGTCACGACGCAAACGCCTTCCTTCAAGAGCACGACCAAGTTTACGGTCGTGATTGCCTAGAACAAACATGCCTCTTTCCGTTTCTAGAAGGTCAAGCATGACTTCAAGAACACCTGCACTATCAGGGCCATGGTCCACAAGATCCCCGAGTTGCAGGATATAACGCTTCGTTGCGATCGCATGACGAAACGCGTTGAGGTCGCCATGCACGTCACCCACAATACGGAGCCCATATTGGCGAATGCGGTTTAAAGCCGATTCGGAAAGTGTAGGTTCGGCAAAAATAGGTTGATCTTTCACGGCTCCGGCAGTTTTTGTTTCCGGTCAGTTAACAGAGAGGTCGCTAATTGTCTGATGTCAGAGCATGAACGTCAACCGTTCGTCATCTGGATACTTTCATCAAGATTTACAGATAACAGACGGCTAACCCCTCTTTCTTGCATAGTGACTCCAAAAAGTCGATCCATATGCGCCATGGTAAGTTGATGATGGGTTACGACAAGAAAACGTGTCTTTGTTTTCGTCGTCATCTCCGTCAGGAGCTGGCAGAAGCGTTCAATATTAGCGTCATCAAGTGGTGCATCGACTTCATCAAGAACGCAGATGGGGGCTGGCGTGCTGTGGAACGCTGCAAAAATGAGGGAAAGCGCTGTTAAGGCTTGCTCTCCGCCAGAAAGAAGAGACAACGAGGATAGTTTCTTACCCGGTGGTTGAGCAAAAATCTCTAGGCCCGCGTCTAAGGGGTCTTCACTGCCCGTGAGGCTAAGATGTGCTTTACCACCTCCAAACATTCTTTCAAACAAAGCTTGGAAATGCGTGTTTACGTCATCAAAGACCTCTTTGAGCCGCTTCCGGCCTTGACGGTTAATGGACCCAATGGCGCTTCGGAGGCGCGCAATGGCGGTGACCAGTTCTTGATGCTCTTGCGCGAGGCGATCGGCCTCTGATTTATTCTTTTGAAATTCCTCTTCAGCGCAAAGATTAACGGGTCCCAGTTCCTCTCGGGCTTGATGGTTGCTTTTAATCTCGCGTCGCACGAGGGTTTCTGCATGGGCTGATGATTCATGCGGAAGAGGGGTTCCCTCTGGGAGAGGGTTTTCTTCACGCAGAAGAGTCTGAGCTTGCTCGGCATGGTCTAAGCGTGCGGCAATGCGTGTTAATTCATCACGTAAGTGACGTAAACGCTCCTGATTTTGTTGTATATTTTGCTGTAACTCACTTCGACGCGTCTGTACCTCCGTGAATTTTTGTGCCTCGCTCTCTAATATTTTCTCAAGAGAAACGATTCGTTCCATATCTTTTTGGAGGTTTTGGAGAAGCTGTTCAATATGGGGAGTGGCATCTGCCTTCTCACGAGAATGAAGGGCGTGTTGGCGATCCTTAAGGCGTTCCCCTTCATGCTGAAGATGATGCCATGTTTGGTCTAGTGTTGCTTTCTGTTGGCGAAGGCCCTCAAGACGATCACGGAGAATATGTTCTTTTTGAATAAGATCATCATAGTGTTTTTGATGGTGGTCGAGCTCAGCGTGAGTGGTGTCGAGGTTGGTTTGAGCGTTTTTCCGCTCGGCCTCTAAAGCATTCAGTGCAGGGAGTGTATTTAATGTGGTTGCGAGGTCGTTAACCTCTTTTTCAAGAGAAAGAAGAGCTTCTGTCTGTATGTCACATTGATGGCGGAGGCTCTCAAATTGCCCTTGGATCGTGGCGAGAGAGCGTTGTTGTTGTTCATAATGTTGACGGGCAGCAAGGGCGTGTTGATGACGCTCTTGGTAGAGATGTGTTGCTTGAAGATGATGTTGTTCAGCATGGTGATACTGTTCAACGACCTGTTCTTTATCGTGAGTAAGCTGCGTGAGATTAAGGGTTTCAAGCGCGTGTGTGATCTCTTCTTGCTGGCGCGTATAGGCAAGGAGATCATGCTGTAGATGTGTATGGGTCTCGCGCAGTTCTTCTAAACGCGTTTGGACGGTTTGGTGTTGGAGAAGTGCCTGCTCTGCGTGTCGTTCGGCCTCATGATAACGGCTTTGTGCCTGTTGCTGTTGCTCATGGGCGCGGTGGGCACGTTCACGTGCTTGGTGTGCTTGTTGCTGTGCTTCTTCAGCGCGTGCTCGATCGTCAGGAAGGGAGGAGAGCTCATGGTCAATTTTTTCGTGTCGTTGCGCAAGAGCATCAAGTTCTTCTTGCTGAGCAGTGAGATGACGCTGGGCCAGGGTAAGCTGTTCCTGCTGTAAAGCAGCACGCTGTTCACGTTCTTCTAAAAAACGACGTTTTTGAACGGCTTCTTCATCACTCTGGTGATGGGCGTTTGTCAGACGCTCCAGATTCTCTTGATGATGCGAAAGGTCTGTCTGAGCTTTATCAGCTTCTTTCTGGGCGTCGTGTAGTTTTTCTGTGAGTTCCGCGAGTTCTTTTTCTTGCAAACGAAGGCGCTGTTGTTGCTCAAGCCGCACAGCTTCTGGTGAAGGGGCTTTGTCGCTACGGACAAAACCATCCCACCGCCAGAGATGGCCGTTGAGGCAGACGAGGCTTTGTCCAGGATGGAGCTTCTCCTGAAGCCGATTGCCTTCTTGGGTGTCCTTTACCAGGAAAACGGCCTCGAGAGCGCGGGCTAGGGCCGCAGGGGCGTCAATATGCGCTGCCAGTGGCGGAAGATGGGGTGCAGGCTTTGGTGAGGTGAGCGCTGGGAGATGCGTCCAATGGCGAAGCGCGTAATGGTTCTCGGTTGGTTTGGCTGGATCTGTGGTGAGGGACGCTTCAAGCCCATCGGCTAACGCACTGGCGAGGGCCTTTGTAAGGTTCTGAGGAACGTTGAGGCGCTCAATAAGCGGGTCAGGTGTTTGTGTTTCTTCTGCGCCGAGGCTGAGACGTAACCCATCACATTCGCTTTGGCGTTGGCGATGTTGGGCTTCTAGCGTGTTGAGGCGCGTGCGTGCGGCCTCAAAGGTTGAGGTCGCATGTTGTAAAAGGCGCTTTTGCTCATCTCGTTTATTCTGAGCAGAGAGGCGTTGCTGCTCTAATGTGGCGAGAGCACGGCGTTCTGCGTCCAGTTCTTCAAGTGAAATTATGTCTTTTTGTGCGTTTTCTGTAGAGGACTGCGCGTTGAGAAGACGTTCCTTTTGTTTCGCATAGGCTTGAGCAAGGCGGTGGCTCTCCCCAGTGAGGAAAGTGCGGTTCTGTGTTTGTTTCTCCGTGAGGGCACGGAGGGAGAGCCAGGCTTGCTCAGCGTGTTCTTTGGCGCGTTGGCACGTTTGCGCATGTTCAACGGCTTGTTGTAGGGCTTGGCGCGTGTCGGCAATCCGCTGCGATAATGTGTTACGCTCTTCTTCTGAGAGAAGTGTCTTTTCAAGTTGTGCAATGGTTGTCGTGGTGTGTTCACGCTGTGCCTGAGCACGTTCATAATGCTGTTTGGTTTCACGCAGGCGTTTTTCGAGCTGCTCTTTACGTGTTTCGGCTTCATGGACGGCATGTGTAGCACGTTCTACGAGAAGGCGTTTTTCATGGAATTGTGTTTGAGACGTCTCTCTGGCGTCTTCAGTCTGTTGAAGTGCTTCTTGGGCATTACGCGCTTCTTGCTCAGCTTCCGTGAGTGAGGGGTGACGTTGACAGGTTTCTTCAAGCTTATCGCGTTCACTCAGTAAGTGCTGCAATGTCTGTTGCGCTTCTGTGAGCTGCTGAGTGCGGGCCTGAAGGAGACTTGTCGCCGATTCACGCTGGAGCGCATTTTCATGATGACGCGCGTTGAGTGCTGCCAGAAGGTCACTCTGCTTTTTATGTTCTGTTTTGAGATGGTCGAGTTTTTCTTTAAGTGGTTGATAATGGGGTGGGAGCTGAGCACTTTCGAGTGTAACGGTCTCAATGTCGTGTTCGAGTTTTTGGCGCTGGTTTTGTATCTGATCGATTGTCTGTTGATAGTATTCTTGATCACGGGCGAGTAAGCGCCGTTCTTTATCAACGTCTTGATTTGTTTTTTGTGAATGCTCAAGGTTGTTCTGCGTTACTTTGACCTGCACACGAAGTGTTTCGAGCTCAGGGCGTATGCGATCAATCGTTTCTTGATGGGTATCTTCCTGTTGTTTGAGATCAAAATGTTGATGTGTCGCGATATCGAGTGTTTTTTCAGTTTCTTCTAAGAGTTGGCGAGTCTGTTTAAGAGCGCGATGGTGCTGTTGAACGGCTCTCTCGGCGCGTGCATGTTGGAGGCTGAGGAGACGGAGCTCACCTCGGCGAATATTTTCTGAGAAATGGCGGTAATGGCGGGCTTGTTCAGATTGCTTGCCAAGTGTCTTCAGTTGCTCTTCTAGACGAAGGCGATGTTCCTCCGCACGTTCTAAATTGCTTTCTGTTTGGCGTAATTTGAGTTCGGCATCACGACGTCTTACGTGGAGGCCGGTGATCCCGGCGGCTTCTTCCAGGAGGGTACGACGTTCTTCTGGACGTTGGTTGATGAGCTGGCTGACATGATTTTGGCTGATGATGGAGGAGCTACGCGCTCCTGATGACAGGTCAGCAAAGAGAGTTTGCACATCTCGAGCGCGCATAACACGATTGTTGATGCGATAGGTGCTACCGCTTCCACGCTCAACTTGGCGTGTAATCTCGAGTTCATCGGATTCAGTAAAAGGAGCGGGCGCTAGAGACTGGGTATCATTGAGGTGAAGCGTGACTTTGGCAATGTTGCGGGCTGGACGAATGCCTGTGCCCGCAAAAATGAGATCATCACTTTCATTCCCACGGAGCGCGCGGGCCGAAGTTTCGCCCATGATCCAGCGCAGGGCTTCCACAATATTGGATTTTCCGCACCCATTGGGGCCGATAATCCCTGTGAGGCCCGGTAGGATGTCAAGATGCGTCTCGTCAGCAAAACTTTTGAATCCAGCGATTGCCAAGCGAGAAGGAGTAGCCCTGTGCTGTGTCATTGCAAACCATGCGAATTGAAGAAGTCAGACTGCTTTAAGCCTTACTGACCAATTCGGCAAATTTTTCAACCGTTTCTGGATCCTGAGCATAAGCATTATTGTTAAAGCGGAAATACGGTGTGCCCTGAATATTATAGTTCGACCCATCAAGTTGAGCTTGGTCATAGAGGGCTTTAGCAAAAGTTTTATCTTGGCGGATGGCATCAAATTGTTGCGGAGAAATCCCAGCTAATGCGGCTTCTTGCTTAAGATGTTGCAATGGATCACCAGAAGAGAAAGCCCATTGCATCTGGCGTGAGAAGAGGGAGAGAATGAACGTCTCGTAGCGTGAAGCAGGAAGTGAACGCGCGATCATCGCGGCAATGAGGCCGATTTGATCTAATGGGAAATCGTGAAATTGGTAACGGATTTTTCCCGTATCGATGAATTGCTCGTGAATCTTAGGGAATTCTTCTGTCGCGAAATGGGCGCAATGTGTGCATGTGAGGGAGAACCATTCTTGCACAAGGACAGGGGCTGTCGGGCTCCCAATAATACGGGGAGAGAGGCGTGCATCTGTTGGGGTATTGGCTTTGGCAATACCGGAAACGGCCACAAGACTTGGCGCTGCGGCTAAGAAGGTGCGACGAGAGAGGAAGGAGGAGTTGGTCATGCGAGAAGGCTCCTTTCAGGGTGGGGAGAGCAGTCTAAGAAAGACATTATCAACGTCATATTGCCTATGAAGCGTCAAGAGGTCTGTTTTCATGGGAAAGGAGGAGTGGGCTATGGGTTTCAGCCCAACCTTCGGGCAGGCGCATCCGTAAGGTGAGAATATGGCGTGCATCGGCATCAAGCACGCGAAACTCAACACCACTTGGATGTGTGAGGACCTCATCACGCACTGGGACATGCTCAGCCAAATGGAAAACGAGCCCTCCGACCGTCTCAATTTCAGCCTCACGTTCTTCTTGTGTGAGGATAGGGCCGAAGCGTTCTTCAAGCTCACGGACGGATAAACGTGCATCAAGATCAATTGATCCATCTGGGCGTTCAATCCATGGAGTGGTTACAGGGTCGTCATGCTCATCAGAAATATCGCCCACGATGGTTTCGATGAGATCTTCGATCGTAACGAGTCCATCAATGCTCCCATATTCATCAATGACGAGGGCCATATGGGTGCGGCGCTGACGCATTTGAAGCTGGAGATCAAGCACTGGGATGGTAGGCGCAATAAGAAGAGGCTGACGGAGAAGGCTTTTAAGGTCAAAACTCTCCTTCGTATCTAAATGAGAGATGAGATCTTTGACGTGAAGCATCCCGACGATGTCATCTAATTGCTCATGATAGACAGGCATGCGTGAATGATGTTCACGCCGCATAAGGGCGAGAGCATCCTCAAAAGAGCTGGTGTCTGGCATGGCAATAATATCAGCGCGTGGCACCATGACATCATCAGCGGTGATATTTCTGAGATGAAGAACATTCATAATGAGTGAACGTTCTTGACGGTCTAGCTCTGGTGCTTCCTGTGTGGAAACAAGATTTTCAATTGCCTGACGAAGGTCAGGGGCATGATCTTTTCGGCTAAAGAGCCCAAAAAAACCAGAACGCGACGAAGGATGGTCTGTCATTGGCCGATCTTCCCTCCTTGTTTCCAAGGATTGGCATAGCCCATGCGGCGCAAAATATACGCCTCACGCATTTCCATGCGCTGGGCTTCGCCTGGATGATGGTGATCATGGCCGGCAAGATGGAGCACCCCATGCAGCAGGAGATGAGTCAGATGGGCCTGGAAGGAACGATGGGCGACCTCTGCTTCCTTTTTAATGGTCTCAAAAGCAAAGACGATATCGCCCCCATGATGGGGAGGGAAGGCATCAAAGGTTAAGACATTAGTTGGTTTATTGCGCCCACGGAAGCGAAAATTAAGCTGTTTGACGCGTCTGTTATCGGAGAAAACAAGGGTAGGAGGTGGCGTGTTGGAGGCGTTTATATCGCCGTAACGCAATGCCATCTGATATGTATGCTGTACGATCCGTTCAAGATTATTCAAGGTTGCCCGCCACTGAGGCGCTTCGATGACAAGGTCAGTGGGGGCGGTTCTATGTCGGGGAATCATGGTCTTTTCTGTAAGAAGGAAGGAGGGGTTTTGTGGGGTGTGCGGTCATACGCATCAACAATACGGGCCACGAGGGGGTGTCGCACAACATCTTCGGACCGAAGGCGACAAATGGAAATCCCCTGCACATTCTCCAATGTTGTGACAGCGTCTTTAAGGCCGGATGTCACACCTTTAGGAAGGTCAATTTGGCTCATATCTCCCGTAATGGCCATACGAGTATTAGGCCCCATGCGGGTGAGGAACATTTTCATCTGTGCGGGTGTTGTGTTTTGCGCTTCATCAAGGATGACATAAGCATTACCGAGCGTACGTCCACGCATAAAAGCAAGGGGAGCGACCTCAATTTCCCCATTGCTCATACGGCGCGTCAACTGGTCACCGGGCATCATGTCATGCAGCGCATCATAAAGAGGGCGTAAGTAGGGATCAATTTTCTCCCGCATATCACCAGGCAAGAAGCCAAGGCGTTCTCCCGCTTCAACAGCGGGGCGTGAGAGGATGATCCGGTCTACTTGGCCGGCTTGAAACATGGCGACGGCTTGAGCAACAGCGAGGTAGGTTTTCCCTGTTCCCGCTGGGCCAATCCCAAAGACAAGCTCTTTTTGGGCGAGCTCGGCCATATAGGCGGCCTGCCCATGTGAGCGTGGCGCAATATTTCCTCGTTTGGTCCGGATGGAAGGCAGGTCTTCAAGCTGTGAGGATGGCACCTTTTTCTCATGCGTACGAGGGGTGGGCATTGTGCGACGATGAGCAGGGAGCGAGGTCAAACGGACAACACCGTCAATCTGCTCACCATCAATCATATGGCCTTGTTCAAGCTGCTGATAAAGCGCGAGCAAAGCCGTTTTAGTTTGCTCGACCGATGCAGGGTTACCCGAGACCGCGATGCGGTTGCCACGGCACACGAGCTGAACGTCCAGATGTCGCTCTAACCGCGCTAAGTGGCGGTCATGGTCCCCTACAAGATGTTGCAAGAGGTGGTTATCATGGAAACGCAGCGTGGTGGTGCGTTGTTCTCCAATAGTAGGAGAGGCGGATGAAGCGTGCGTAGACGAAGTCAAACGGCCAATGCCTCCTCATGCAAGAGGCCTCCCAATGAATTGGTGCGTTGTGTCGTGATATGGACTTTAACGATCTGCCCAATCAGGGAGGAATCTCCTTCAAAATGAACAGGTTGCAGATAAGGCGAACGCCCACTGAGTTGCCCTGGTTTGCGACCAGGCCCGGTGACGAGAATATCCTGAATTGTGCCTACAAGAGAAGCGTTAAACGCATCTTGCTGTTCACGCAATAAGGCCTGCAATCGCGCGAGACGGCGATCTTTCACATCTTCAGGGACTTGGAAAGGTTGACCCGCTGCGGGCGTGCCAGGGCGTGCTGAATATTTAAAGCTAAAGGCACTGGCGAAGGAGATATCTTTCACAAGTTGCATCGTCGCTTCAAAATCCTCATCCGTCTCACCTGGGTGCCCGACAATGAAGTCAGAAGACAGGGCGATGTCGGGGCGCAACTGACGAAGGCGTTTGATGATATCACGATATTCATCCGCCGTATGGCCGCGGTTCATGGCTTTTAAAACGCGGTCAGATCCACTTTGAACGGGAAGGTGGAGGAATGGCATGAAGATGGGATTGTCGCGGTGCGCCACCATTAATGACTCTTCCATATCGCGTGGATGAGATGTCATATAACGGAGGCGTAACAGGCCTGGAATGGCCCGTAATTTTTCAGCCAAACCTGCGAGGGAAAGAGGCTCTCCTTGCCACTCTCCATGATAGGCGTTGACATTCTGGCCGAGGAGGGTGAGCTCCCTGACACCGCTTTCCACCAAGCGTTTGGCTTCGGCAAGAACAGACGCAACAGGGCGGCTCACTTCCATACCGCGCGTGTAGGGGACGACGCAGAAGGAGCAGAATTTATCGCAGCCTTCCTGAATGGTGAGAAAGGCTGTGAGGTTGGCGCTATTTTGAGGGGCGGCTTCATCCGGCAGGAAGTCAAATTTCGTTTCGACAGGGAAGTCTGTGTCAATAACACCGCCCCCGGCACGCGTCACGCGGGCGACCATCTCAGGGAGGCGATGATAGGTTTGCGGGCCGAGTACGAGGTCAACGAAAGGAGCACGAGCGAGGAGCTCTTTTCCTTCTGCCTGTGCGACACATCCGGCAACTGCGAGAAAAGTATCCCGGCCTTTTTCGAGCTTGCGGGCTTCCCGAATTTTGCGAAGGCGCCCGAGTTCGGAAAAGACTTTTTCAGCCGCTTTCTCACGAATATGGCATGTATTGAGGATAATCATGTCGGCTTCTTCGGGGCGATCAACGGGCGCATATCCGAGAGGCCGGAGCACGTCAGCCATGCGAGCGCTATCATAAACATTCATCTGGCATCCCCAGGTGATGATATGAAGACCGCGTGGTGATGAGGAGGAGGACGAAGAAGTGTGTTCGGACATGTGATCCAAATAGGTTAAGAAAAAGGAAAAACAACACCCTCATCGGGTATATGTTTCAGGAGTTAGGACTTAAAGGCGGTTCTGGCGAAGATCTTCACATCCCTGACGTATCGCTTCGTGAGCGGCGTTGGATAACGTCCTGCGTGATGGGAAGGAGTCAGGATCAAGCGGTTCATGGAAAATAACAGAGGCCCGCATAGAGCGCCATTTCCCTAAAGCCCAGACATGGGGATTAAGTTCCATATCACCAAACCACGAAAAGACGGAGATACGGCGTGTACGCCCTACAGGCAAGCCTTCGAGTTGATCATACACAATCGAAACAGGCTGTATGAGCATAGGAGGGGTAATGATTTCCTCAGTGTTTTGACGATTTTTAGGTGGTTTCGCAATGGCGAATAATGATGGAACAAAAGGCATAACAGAACGCCCGTCTGATGTGGTTCCTTCAGGGAAGAAAGCAATATTATTCCCTTCTTCCATACGGGCGAGCATGTCACGAATATTAACATTAGCGTCTCGTGGGTCTCGTGTTGTGTAAACAGTACCAGCGAGATTGCTGAGAAAGCCTATCAGGGGCCAATGTTGTACTTCCTCTTTGGAGAGAAAGCATGTTGGCAGTATTTTTCCTAAGACGACAATGTCGAGCCATGAAGTGTGATTGGCTACATAAATAACGTATTTGCCATCAGCGCGTTTTTTATAACTTCCAGCATTTTTCCCAATCTTGCGGACTTTGACGCTCAAGATCCAACAGAGCATGGACCAAAACAAACGTGGGAAGCGCTTGGAGAGCGGCCTGGATGTATAGGCTAGAATGGGGAGGATAATGCAGCTTATTGCTCCCCAGAGCAAGACGCCGACAATACGTCGGATACTGCGTAGATTCTTCCACAATGAGCCAGGGGTCGTTGGAAGGCGACTGTTAAACTGCTCTTCAGGATCAAAACTCGGACGGTTCGAGCGCGAGAGTGTCGAGTTAGAAGACGATGTGGGATGAGAGGACATTGGATAATGATAAGAGCTTTATACGAACTAGACAATCACTGATCCACGCTCTGCGAGACAGGGAGTAATAGGTTTTATTAGGATAAAGAAACATTTAATCGCTCATTGCCACATCAATGACAGCTTTCACTGTTACTTTCGCGCACGTCTTTGTGGTATGAACGCAAAGGCTTCGGCTATTCAATAAAAATATCATGAAATTACGGGGACGATGGTGAAACCCACACGGATTGTGATCATAGCGGGTGTCATGCTGCTGGGGGTGGGGAATCATCATGCACGAGGAGATGATTTGCCTACAGCACAGGCTGATAGCCGGAGTGGCGTTAACTATACAACGACATTTAAGCCAACGGGTGATTCATTAGTGGATACGGGGCTTCAAGCCTCATCGTCTCTTCAGTCATTACAAAAAACACGTGCTGTCGGGCCGTTTGCTTTGGCAGGACGTATCCGCTCTGATTATGACCGGTTAGCGGGAGCGCTCCGTTCTCGGGGCTATTATGGGGGTGATGTTTTTATAAAGGCCAATGTGGGGGGACATGTTCTTGATGGATTGGATCCACAATTGGCGGCGCTTTTATCCTCAGTGCCCAAAGATCAAAAAGTTTCTATTACGATTTCAGCACGGTTAGGGCCGGTTTTTAAAATTGGTCGTATCATGTTTCTGTCTAACCCTAACCCTAACCCTAACCCTAACCCTAACCCTAACCCTAACCCTAACCCTAACCCTAACCCTAACCCTAACCCTAACCCTAACCCTAACCCGACAGTTAAGAAAGAAGCCCCGCCTAAAGAGGTCTCCTTAACGCCTGATGAAGAAAAACAAGTAGCGATTCATTCAGGAGATCCTGCGGTTGCGGCCGATGTGTTAGCGGTGCAGGGGCGTCTGCTTTCTTACTTGCAGGAACGTGGCTATGCGCAGGCGGATCTTTCTGCCCCTCAGGCTATTCTTCATCCTGAAACGAAGCGGGTTGATATACGGTTTTTCCTTACACGCGGGCCACGGGTTGTGATTGGTCCTTTGTTTATGAATGGGTTGCAGCGTGTGAAGGCGGACTATCTTTATCGTCGCTTGAGCATTCATGAAGGGCAGCTTTATCAGCCTTCCGTGATTGAGGGAGCCCGTTCCGATTTAGGCGGAACAGGGCTGTTCTCGTCTATTCAGGTAAGGAATGCCGATAAAACGCAGCCGATTTCGTCAAAAAAGAGCTCTGTCCCTGGCGTGAATGAGGAGATGCCGTTAATTTTTGATTTTAAGGAAGGAAAGCGGCACCGTATTACAGGTGATGTGGGCTATTCGACCGATCTTGGTGGGCGAGCAGGTGTTACATGGTTGCATCGTAACTTGTTCGGCCGAGGGGAGCAGTTACGTCTTGCGGCGATTGCGACTGGTCTTGGCGGGACATCCCAACAAGGGTTGGGTTACGATATTTATGCGGATTTTAATAAGCCAGATTTTATGAGAAGGGATCGTACCCTTAATCTTCGTGTCGAAGCGTTGCGCCAGCTTTTCTACTCCTATCATCAAACAGCGTGGTTAGCGCGTGGTGGAATTTCGCAACCTCTTGGTCGGGATTGGTATGTCAGCGGGGCAGGGTCTATTGAACAAGAAAGTATTCGCCAATTTGGTGAAACACGAGACTACTTTATTGGTTCGATACCATTGCAAGTAAATTATGATAATACACATCCAAGTTCGCCCATTGAGCCGGCAACACATGGTGTCAGAATTGCTTTGGGTGTAACGCCCTCTGTCTCTTTAGAGCATAAAACGTCATTTTTCATTCCGCTTAATTTGCAAGTTTCAACCTATTTTGATTTGACTCATTTAGGCATTAGTAAACCTGGGTACAGTGTTATTGCCTTGCGTGGGACAGTCGCGTCGATCCAGGGCGCGTCTACGTGGAATATCCCACCTGACCAACGTCTTTATGCGGGTGGGCCTGCGACGGTGCGTGGTTTCCGCTATCAAGGGGTTGGGCCACAATATGCGAACACGAAATACGCTATTGGGGGGACCTCAATGGATGCGGGGACAGTTGAGTTCCGCCAACGATTGCCTAAAAATTTTGGCGTTGTTGCCTTTGCTGATGCTGGTCAGGTTGGTGTGAACTCCACACCTGGTCATGGTAAGTTGCGCGTCGGTTATGGGGGCGGGGTACGTTATTATACGCCCATTGGTCCTGTTCGCGTTGACATCGCGTTACCTGTTAAGCGGCCTTATCGTGGTGATAAATGGGAGCTCTATGTAGGGCTGGGGGAGACTTTCTAATGCGTCGTTTGCGTCGGATTGCTCTTTGGACTCTCGCTGTTCTTCTTGGTCTTCCCGTGGTGCTGGTAGCTGTGGTGTTGGTAGCCGTCAACACAACGATTGGTCAGCGGACAATCGAAGAGAAACTCCCAGGCCTCACGGGGGGCATGGTACAAGTTAAAGGTCTGTCAGGTGTTTTGCCGTGGCATTTGGCTTTGGAGCATGCCGCTCTAAAAGATGAAAAAGGCGTATGGTTGGAGTTGGACCATGCGGACTTGCAGCTTTCTTGGTCAGCGTTGTTCCACAAAACAGTTAAGATTGATCACCTGCGTGCGGACCGTCTTAATGTTATTCGTATGCTTGTCTCGGCCCCTAAGCCAACACCAGAGCCGCAGACGAAGACAAAATTATGGCTACCATCGCTTGCGATTCAGTTGGATCAGTTGGATGTCAAACGCATTGATGTTGGTGAGTCTTTCATTGGGCATTCAGTATCGGTTGCTGTGTTGGGGCATGCTTATCTGAACGATATTTCCCCTTTTGGGCAGGGCGTTACGCTTAACACATTGCCAGCGCTTCAGCTTGGTGTTGATGTAAAGCGTTTAGACCAGCCAGCGCATATTGTTTTAAATGCTCACAATGGACATCGTACTATAGATGCGACGATTCATTTTGATGAAGGTGAGAATGGATTTGTTGCCTTATTAGGGCATATGCCTTCGTTAGATCCGATGGCGATGGATCTGACGCTTCATGGTCCTTATCAGAAAATCAACACAGCCTTTTCACTGCAAGCGGGCGTAGCGCAAACCGGTCAGCTGAATGCGTCTCTTAAAGGGGATGTGAATTTAGATCAGCTTACGGGCGCATTGGCGCTGCAATTAACGTCATCCCCCATGACGCTCCTACCAGGTATTGGGTGGGAGGCGATTCATTTAGCAACCAACTTGCATGGTCATTTGATGGTTCCTCAGGGTACGGGAACCGTTGATATTAAAGGGCTGGCGGCGTCAGGCGCTGGAGCGGAGACTATTCATCTTGATTTTGCGAGTGATGGAGAGGGAGCGCAGTCGCTGCCTCTGCAGTCGCAGCTTGTGGCACGCATTATTGGGTTGAGGATCCCCGGCAAAGACCCAACGTTATTTGCTGGAGCGCCTCTGACGTTAAAAGCGCATATACGCCCATCGGATGAGCATCGTCCCTTTGATGTCGCGCTGGATCATGATCTGGTCCATGTGTTGTTAAAAGGGGGCCTTTCCCCTGCCATTGCGGGTCATATGAGCGTGGTGGTTCCAAGTTTTGAGGCTTTGTCTGGGGCTATTGGCACGCCTTTAAAGGGCCATACAGAACTTAATGCTGATTTTGCGCTTCCTAAAGCATCACAAGATCCCATCACGGCGGCGTTGGATGGTAAGATTGCGTTTACAGGGGGACAGATTCAGGCGGTTCATCTTATTGGGCCGCAGGGTCATCTTGTGACGCATGTGACGCGTCTTCCCAACGGGCAAATACAGCTTGATACGTTGACCCTTGATGGACGTGCCTTGCATGTCAAAGGTCAAGGCGTGTTGGACCCTAAGCAACATCTTCAAACGGCGCTGTCGGTGACGTTGCCAGATTTACAGCAAGCTGAAGCTAGTTTGCGTGGTCATGCGGCTCTTTCCCTTGAGGCGCAAGGAGCTTTGACGGATTTGCAGGCTCAAGCACGGTTAGAGAGTGTGTTTGGGCTAAAGCGCGGGAATGTTGTGGTGCCCACAGCTCCCTTAACGCTTGTTGCTTCTGTGAAGCATCTTCCCAGCCACCCCGAGGGGAAGGTCGATCTAACCGGAATGTTGGATCGGGCGCCTCTTGCGTTACAAGCACAATTTGTGCGGGATCAGGCGGGAAATATGGGGCTCGACCTTGCCAATCTGTCGTGGAAAACCTTGCAAGGGAAGGGGAATCTCCGTTTGCCTGCAGGGCAGAAAATCCCAAAAGGGGATCTTGATCTTGCTATTAGTCATTTGGAGGTTTTCCGCAGTTTGATTGGGCAGCCGATTGCGGGGCATGTGGCTTTAAGTGTTCATACTGTGCAGATGGCAGGGCAAAAAGGGCAGAATGCCCAGCCTGAACAAGATACGTTAAATTTAGGGCTGAATGGTCATGTCACGATGGCAGATTATGCTGTGCAAGATATGAACCTTAAAGGCAGCGTAACGCATTTGCCGAATGACCCGACGGCTAATCTCACAATGGTCATTAAGGGAATTAAGGCAAAGGGCATAACGGGGGCCGTGCAAGGGCAAATAAAAGGCCCGCAAAATGCATTGGCTCTCGCATTGAAGGGGCGGTTCGAGCATGTTTTAGGGGCACCAGCCTCTTTTGATCTTGCGGCCTTGGAGGATGTTCCTGGTCAGCGTGTGCAAATCAGTAAGTTACTGGCTGAAGCAAAGAGTGAACATGTGCAGCTTCTGGCGCCTGCCAAAATCCAATATGGCTCGCCGATGGCTGTGGATCGGTTGCGCTTGAGTGTACGCGCACCACATGGGGTGCCGGCTTTGCTTGATGTTGCGGGGAAAATAAAGCCAGATTTGGCGTTAACATTAAAGCTTGATCAATTAACACCGGCTTTGGCGGAGCCTTTTGCGCCATCTATCAAGGCAGATGGCACAATTTCAGCTGTCGCCAATGTTCGTGGGACATTAGCAGCCCCAACCGGGACAATTACGCTTAATGGTGCTGGTTTGCATATGCGGAATGGGCCTGCTGATTCCTTAGAGCCGGCCTCTTTTCAGGTGAAAACGACCCTTCAAGGAAAAACGGCTCAACTTCAGGCGCATATGGCGGCGGGGAGAGAGTTGCTCTTTACTTTGCAAGGAAGTGCTCCTTTGCAGCCCACAGGGCCTTTGAATCTGACGACAAATGGGAAAGCTGACTTAGCTTTTGCGAATGCTATTCTTGGGGCTTACGGTATGGGGGTTGGTGGGCAGCTTTCTCTCGATATGGGGGTAAAAGGTACTCTGAAACAGCCGCGTTTATCGGGGAAGATACAACTCCGCGGCGGGTCATTTGACCATTATGCGCAAGGTGTCCATTTGACTGATATCAAGGGTGATATCACGGCGAATGGTGATAGTATCTCTATTGATCAACTCTTAATCCATGCGGGTAAAGGAACGATGAGCCTTGTGGGGAATGTTGGGGTATTACATCCTGGCCTTCCGGTTGATTTGAAGTTTGCCATGGATCAAGCGCAGCCATTGCGTAATGATATGATTGAAGAGACGATTGACAGTCAGCTTCATATCTATGGTCAAGCGATTGCGCGTATGGATGTTGCTGGTTGGGTTAAGATCCCCCAGGCGTCTATCACCATTCCTGATTCCATGCCGGCCTCTGTTCCGCAATTGGATGTTGTCACGCCACAAACAGAAGCCGAAAAAGCGTCTGCGTCGTCTCTACTGATTGGCCTTAATATTGACGTGAAGATACCTAGTGAGCTTTTTGTGCGTGGTCACGGGCTATTCGCTGAAATGCAAGGCCGATTGCATGTGGGAGGGACAAGTAAGGTTCCTGTTATTTCAGGTGGTATTGATTTGCGTCGTGGGAGTTTTAACCTCGGGGGGATTAACCTGAACTTTACCCAGGGGCATGTCGGTTTCGACGGGGTAGGGGTTACGCATAAGCTTGACCCATCAATTGATTTCCGTGCGGATCGGAACTCGAATGGGACGCTCGCGAGTTTGCTGGTTTCGGGCCATGCCAGTAACCCAAAGATTAGTTTTACATCCACGCCGCGTCTGCCACAGGATGAAGTGCTTGCAATCCTTCTCTTCGGTATTAATCGTGCGTCTCTGTCAACGACGCAGCTGGCTGAGTTGGCAGCGGCTGTGGCCCAAATTGGTGGGGGTTCCTCTTTCGATCCTCTTGGAATGACCCGAAATGCTCTTGGCCTTGATCAATTAACGATTGGTGGTGGAAGTAGTGTTGGAAATGGGGGAACGAACGTTGAAGCTGGGAAATATGTGATGAAAGGGGTGTATGTCGGGGCACGTCAGGGGCTGTCTGGAAAAAGCAGCTCTCAGGCCGAGGTGCGTGTTGATCTGACGAAACATCTTAAATTGAACACGACTGTGGGCACAGGCGGGCAGGTTACTGGCTTTACAACGCCTGAAAATGATCCTGGGTCAAGTATCGGTTTGTCTTATGGGACAGATTATTAAGGGGTGATGTGTGCTATTTTGCATGGTACAATTACCTGCCTATGACGATGATTTTGGGGAGCGCTGTATGAAAAGAGTATCTTACGCTATTGCTTTAGGGATTGTAGCGTGTGCGTTATCGCATCCTGCACAAGCTCAAGTGGATACACGTACTTCTCAAGTGCAGTCGGGTGAATATTCTGTTGAGTCAGGTCACACACAGATTGTGTTCTCACTCAGTCATTTTGGCTTTACGACCTATACGGGGATCTTACCCAATATTACGGGCCACCTGACGCTTAATGCGCAAGATCCTAAACAATCGAGTGTATCGGTAACTATTCCTATGGGGGATATTCAGACGACCAATTCTTCTTTGAATGATGAATTGAAGGAAGCTCCATGGTTTAATGTTGCGAAATATCCCAATGCCACATTTCAATCGACCTCCATTATACAAACAGATCCAAGCCATGCCGTGCTGTATGGGAATTTGACATTACATGGTGTGACGCGCCCAGAAATGCTGAAAGTGCATTTCATTAGTTCAGGCATTAATATGTTTGACAAAAAATACACGGTCGGCTTCGAAGCGAGCGGCACGATCCAGCGGAGTGACTTTGGTGTAAAAATGTTTGTCCCTTACATAGGAGACGAGGTGCAGCTTCGCATTGCTGGTGCATTTGAAAAGTAACGTAAAGAGTGAGAGCGCTATCTTCACATTGAATATGCATGGATGTTGAGAGCAGGGAGATGACCGTTCACCAATTGATGGTGCGGTCATTTAGGCGAGCAATCGAGAGGTTCTACTCCGCCCTCGATTATAGGTTTTTTCAGCCAGATGAAGCAGGAATATGTTTCTGCACGGTATATGTTGTTTGAAGGAATGAGCAGCACTCAGGTTCATTTTTCAGATCGTGATGTTACGCTCACAAATACGCTCGATTACCCACTTTATTCACTCGCGAGTGAGAGAATGCGGACAGCTTTTCGGATTGCTTATTCTTTGCTCGATAAGATCGCTTTTTTGATTGATCGTTATTGGAAGTTAGGAAAAGTGCCTGAGCGTATTAGTTTTAAGAATGTCTGGATGGTTGAGAGGAAGCAGAGATTACTTCCGCAATTCGAGGAATCAGATAATTGGCCTTTACGGGGACTTTACTGGCTGTCGAAGGAATTATTTGACGATCAGCTTAAACAGACAACCGCTTTTGATGCGCGTGAACTTCATGCAATTCGCAACGCACTGGAGCATACTTATCTGCGTGTATATGAGGGTTGGGCTAAACCGTTCATGGATGAACCGGATAGCAGCAGGTATTTTGGGATGAACATTGGAAGTGATGAACTAGAATCGAAGACGATCCGATTAATGAAGATCGTTCGATCGGCTTTGTTCTATGTGTCATTTGCGATCGGTCATGAGGAACGTAAGAAAAATTCTGCCGACTCAGAGCATATGATTCTGTCGATACCTCTTGATTATTTCGAGGATGATAGGAAGTATCGCGATCCACAATAGAGTGATTATTTATCTGATATAATCATATTTCTTTACAAAAATAACGCTGTTAATTTTGAGTTTTAATGAGGGAGCGTTTTTCAATTTCATTGCGAACTTGTCGTGTGACGGTGGTCCAATCGTTAAATTGCTCTTGGCGGATAATCTGTAAGGAGGGGTACCAAGGGCTTGAGTTTGTGTTGTACCCCCAGCGCCAGCAATTGCAGAAACGATCCATCAGAATGGTGTCTTTTCCGAGGCCGCCTGAAAGGTGGACAATGGATGTATCAACTGAAATGACAAGGTCTAATGATTGTATGAGGGCTGCTGTGTCCTCCATGTCCTGACATTCCGGCATGAGGTCAATCATGGGGAACGGGGAGTGTGCCAGCTGTGCAGCAGCTTCTCCTTTTTGGAGATTATAAAAATCAACTTGTGTGAGATCACGTAACGGTTTTAATGCCGTGAGGGCCATAGAACGCTGCCTATCGACCAAACGGGAAAGGCGATCATTCCGATGGCGGCCTCCGGCCCATGCCACACCAACGCGAAGACGTTGTGAGCCAGATGTGTTGAGGCGTTCTTTCCAATACGCTGTTTTTTCTGGAGAAACACGGAGATAAGGGGTAGGGACCCCCATAAACGATTCTGCAAGGCCATTAAAAACGCGCGGTAGGCTGATAAAGGGGCAGTGATAGTCATAGTCAGGCCGTGCGCCGCCGACTTGCACAACACGGACACCTTCAACATTTTGCGTTAAATTTGCGAGTGCCCGCGTCCCCCATACATGGACATGGGCACCATATCGGGCCAACCAAGGCACATAGCGCAGATACATCAGCGTATCACCAAGCCCTTCTTCTTGGGTTACAAGAATGCGTAGCCCTTGAAGGCGAGTGGTTGGCGTTAAACTCGGTAAGATCCTTTCTTGCGGAAGGGAGGTGTGCCCAGGAAGTTTGAGGCGCCATTCATGCTCGTTCCATCCTTGAGCAAAACGTCCAGCCTTTAAAAGAGCAATCGAATGATTAAGGCGCATTTGCGCAGCGTTAGGGGCTTTTGCAATGCCACGGCGGTAGAGGTCAATCGCCTCTTCCATGGCGCCGAGATGGTTGAGCACACAGGCGAGATTACTGATTGGTTCCCAGCGTCCTGGATTGGCATCACAAAGCTTCCGAAGGAGGGTGAGGCACTCTCCAAAAGCACCATAATGGTAGAAAATAGTGGCAAGCGTGTTTTCTAAACCATGATGATGTGGGTGATAACGGAGGGAATCACGCACGGCGCGTTCGGCCTTCGTAAGCTGACCTAATTGGAGGTGAGATGAGGCGCTTAATTCAGCGAGGTAAGGTGAATTGGGTGTATAGGCTTCACCGGCCTGCACAAGGGAGAGAAAACGATGTTCATCCTCATCATCTTCTAATTCTTTTTGCAGAAGAGAGAATGGGTGAATAGGAGAAAGGGAAGCGAGAGGCATGAGGAAGTCAGCAGCTCGCCAGCTTTCTCCTTTCAAGAAAAGGAGCCATCCTTCTAGAAAGGCGCGGCCCGTGCCTTGTGGAAGACGCTCTACAAGGAGCTGGGCCTCGGTAGGAGAACGCTGTCTTAGATAATGCAGAACAAGATTTTCTTGTTCATTTTGTCCAGAGATAAATGGCGTTATCATACCGACCTTTTAAGGTCCTTTCTGCTTTACCCTAAGGTATTAGGGATGGCGTGATGCTGGTTGTTATGATGACCAATTTTTCTCAAAATCACCATAAAGGGTGAGCCCACCATCAACATAAAGTGTCTGCCCCGTGATATAATTGCTTTCATCCGCAGCAAGGAAGGCAATGCTGGCGGCAATTTCTTCACTATTGCCAGGGCGCTTCATGGGAATATGGCTGGCGACAGCTTTATATTGTTCAGGGTCTTTCACCCAGGAATCATTAATAGGCGTTACGATTGCACCTGGTGCAACGGCATTAACACGAATACCACGGCTTGCATATTCGAGAGCCAATGTCCGGACGATATTGCCCACTGCGCCCTTAGACGCTGAATAGCCAAGATAGCTGGGCTTGGGGATAAGCTGATGGACGGATGAGTTGACCACGATGCGGCCATGGTGATTGTCCTTCAGCCAATGGCGCAAGGCGGCACGGCATGAAAGCATAACACCGTTAACATTAACGGCCAGAACGCCCTCAAAGTCAGCGAGTTTGATATCTTCAGAAGGAGAAGGGATCTGATAACCTGCATTGCACACAAGTACATCTAGGCCACCCAATTCACCAATGGCTTTTGCAAAAAGGGCTTCAATATCACTTTCTTTGGAAATATCGCCAGTTGCGATAACGTGTTCACCTTCAGGAACTTTGGGAAGTTTATCCCTTACCGCAATGAGTTTGTCTTCTTTACGGCCATTAAGGGCAACGCGTGCGCCTTCTTGAGCGAAATAGAGAGCTGTTGCTTCACCAATACCTTGTGATGCACCAGTAATGAGAACCTTTTGCCCTTTAAAACGGGATCGTGAGGGTGCCGTCATCGTCATTATTCCTGTTGCGTAAAGGAAAAGGAAGAGAAATAAAATCGGCCCTCTCCCTGTGAAGTGCGATGCAGAGGAGAGAGAGGGCTACGATTGTGCAGACGATAAAGGCAAAAGAAGGGCAGGTTAAGCGTTCTTCATTGTCTCTGTCAGATTTTCGAGAACGGTCGCAGGGTCTTTATTTTCAAGAACAGCGAGCTCTGCAACGAAACGTTCTTGAGCGGCTTCGAATAATTTACGCTCAGAGAAACTGCCGTCCAAACTATCAACATTACGGCGTAGATCACGCAAAACTTCAGCGATCTGGATAAGATCACCAGAGTTGATTTTCTCTTGATAGGCGACAGCGCGTCGGGCCCACATGCCACGGCTCACATGAGGTTTGCCTTTAATGACAGCCATGGCTTTATCCACGATCTCGCGTGTAGCAATCTTACGCAAGCCAGATTTGCGTGCCTTTGCCATCGGGATACGCAATGTCATCTGATTCCCAGGGAAAGAGATTTGGATCATCTCAATCTTGGTATCCGCGACTTCCTCTTCGCCAATACGGTCAACGCGTCCAACGCCGTGAGCCGCATAGACGATCGCGTCCCCTTCACGGAAAGGATTTTTCTCTTGCTCAGGGTCTTTCTGACGAGCAGTGTTTTTAGCGGCGACACGGGCCATCTCGTCCGTTACACCGCCCTTGTGTGGCATTCTGAAGCTATTGTTCATAAGGGGCATAGTATCAGAAAATTGTCAGTTTGTCTTGAGATTTCGTTAAGCTGTCAAGGCAGACGCCCTCTCTCTGGGGTCGGGAGTGGCTGGAAGGGCATTCCAAGTGGTTGAAGCAGGTCTCTTTCAATCGTGCGCGCCATGGTGAGCATGGGGAGGGCGTGCGCTGTGTTGGAAAAAGGTTCCTGCAAGTCACGGCCACTGCGGTCAAGCATTTGGAAGAGAAGCCCGATAATGCTGGAACCTAAGGGTGTGATCCATCCAAGTGTTTGAACAGCAGAAAGAGGCAGGACAATACAGAAAAGATGCGTCACAATATTGGGGAGAATAGAATATTGAATGGGAAGCGGCGTATTTTTGATGCGCTCTAACCCCCCTTGCGCGTTGGCAAGGTCAGATAAGATTCGGTCAATAGTGCCGTGAACAGCACCATCAATATGGTCCGCTTGAACGCTGTTCTTTACGCTAAGGCCAATCTCGTAAAGAAGGGCATTCGGCATATTTGTGCATTGCGTGACACGTTGATAGATGTCTTCGCTCAGGAGATTTTTTACACCTGGATCTGGTGGCGTATTACTGAGTGATGCCCGCAAGAAATAGGGATAGGCGGCCATAGCACGCGCAAGCTCAGGGCGTTGATTGAGCAGGGAAGCGGCTTGTCGCCCAAAGGAGCGGCAATTATTGGTGATAGCTCCCCAAAGGGTACGTCCTTCCCACCAACGTGCATAGGCTGCGTTGTTGCGAATTCCTTGGAAAATGGCCAGTGCTGACCCCATGAGAGAGATGGGAAGCGCTGGCTGTTCCATCCATTCTTGATGGAAGACTTGGAACAGAACCACCACAACGAGATCCCACAAAGCAAGAATCGTTAATGGCGGGAGTGTTTCCCTAATAAGCGTTATTAAGCCGTAGTGCCGTTTGACGATCACGGGACATGCTCCTGAAGAAAATCGGAAAACACGATATGAGGTCTTGAAGACCTAGGCAGAGATGGCCCATCTTGGAGGCAGAAATATGGAGAAGGAATTTTACGATGGATGTACGTGCTGCCATTGCGTTAGAAGCAGGAAAACCGCTTGTTGTTGATACGGTTCAATTAGAAGGCCCACGTGAAGGGGAAGTTCTGGTTGAAATCAAAGCAACAGGGCTTTGCCATACAGATAAATATACTCTTTCGGGGAAAGATCCCGAAGGATTGTTTCCGTCTATTTTAGGCCATGAAGGCGCTGGAATTGTGAGGGAAGTGGGCTCTGGCGTAAAACATTTGAAGCCAGGCGATCATGTTATCCCGCTTTACACGCCAGAATGCCGCGAATGCCCATCTTGCCTCTCACGCAAGACCAATCTGTGTACGTCTATTCGTTCTACCCAAGGGCGAGGTCTCATGCCGGATGGGACGTCACGTTTCTCTTATAAAGGACAGCCTGTCCACCATTATATGGGCTGTTCCACCTTCGCGAATTTTACGGTGATGCCGGAAATTGCTCTTGCGAAAATTCGCCCAGACGCTCCTTTCGATAAGGTCTGCTACATTGGTTGCGGTGTGACGACAGGTGTTGGCGCGGTTCTCTTTACGGCGAAGGTTGAAGTTGGCTCCACGGTTGCTGTGTTTGGCCTGGGTGGAATCGGCTTGAATGTGATCCAAGGCGCTAAGATGGCCGGGGCACATCGCATTATTGGTATTGATATTAATCCCGAGCGCGAAGCGATTGCGCGTAAATTTGGGATGACAGATTTTGTGAATCCAGCCGCATTAGGTGGTGATGGCGATGTCGTCGGTCATATTATTGAAATGACGGGCGGTGGTGCTGATTATACCTTTGAGTGTGTTGGAAACGTCAAATTGATGCGTCAGGCCCTGGAAAGTGCGCATCGTGGTTGGGGTGTTTCTTGTGTCATTGGTGTTGCAGGTGCCGGTGAAGAAATTAGCACACGGCCTTTCCAACTTGTAACAGGACGCCGCTGGATTGGTTCCGCCTTTGGTGGGGCACGTGGGCGTACTGATGTTCCAAAGATTGTTGATTGGTATATGGAAGGCCGGATTAATATCAATGATTTGATTACTAACAAGATCAAACTTGATGATATCAATAAAGGCTTTGATATGATGGGGCAGGGCGTGGGAATTCGCACTGTCGTGGAGTATTGATGATGGATTCAAAATCAATCACCGTGATGGAGCGTCATGCTTGTTGCGGGGGAGAGGTGCGTTTCCTCTCCCATCCATCGCGGGAGCTTGGCCTGGAGGCCAAGCTTGGGGTTTTTCTCCCGCGTCAGGCGTTGGAAGGCGAGCTTGTTCCAGTGCTCTATGTTTTAGCTGGAATGACCTCGACCTATGAAAATTTTCTGATTAAGGCCAATGCGGTTCGTTACGCCGCTGAGCATGGTATTGCTCTGGTCACGCCAGATACCTCACCCCGTGGAGCGAATGTTGCAGGTGAGGATGACGCCGTCGATCTCGGCACGGGGGCTGGATATTATGTTGATGCCACGTCAGACCCTTGGCGTAAGCATTATCGCATGGCGTCCTATGTTGAGCGTGAACTGCCTGAATTGATGGAATCACTTTTTCCATTTGATGCAGATCGCTGTGGCATTGCAGGTCATTCCATGGGCGGGATCGGCGCGCTGAGTTTAGCGCTGCGTCATCCTGAGAAGTGGAAGACAGTGTCGGCTTTTGCACCCATTTCCGCTCCGTCTCAGGTGGAATGGGGGAAAAAGGTAACGGCGGCTTATTTTGGTGGGGATAAGAGCCAGTGGAACTCTTATGACCCAACATTATTGCTCAAGTCGGGTCACCGGCATGTAGGGCCTATTCTCGTGGATCAGGGGCTGAATGATGATTTGATCAAGGAATTGCGTCCTGATTTGCTCGAAGAAGCGGCAAAACAGGCAGGGCAAACGCTCACCTTACGTCATCATAAAGGTTATGATCACGGCTATTGGTTTGTGCAAACCTTTGTTGCAGACCATATCCGCCATCATGCTGAGGGTTTGCTCCCGCGCTGAGGGTTTTAGGATTGATAGAGTGTTTCTGGCGACACTTCTGGTGCCATGCGCTCTGTCGGTCCTTCAGGCGTAATACGTTGGTAGAAACAGCTGCGTCGTCCTGTGTGACAGGCGACGCCTTTTTGTTGCACGGTCAATAAAAGAGCGTCAGCATCACAATCGAGATCAGCGTGCAGAAGATGTTGTTCTTGCCCCGAGGTCTCGCCTTTACGCCACAGTTTTTGCCGACTGCGTGAATAGTAACAGACGCGCCCTGTTTTGAGGGTCTCAGTGAGGGCTTCTTGGTTCATCCAGGCCAGCATGAGCACCTGGCCATTTTCATCTTGAGCAATGGCTGCAATGAGGCCATGTGCGTCAAAGCGCGTTTTCTTGAGAATGAGATCAATAATGTGGGGAGCAGGTGCTTTCCATGTCATGAAGGCGAGCTTTCTGTTGGGGGGCGTAGCGTGGTTGGAAGCCAGTCGGGCCATAACAGGGTCACAGGCTGATGGGCAATAGACAGGCTCTCAGCTGCCCAGGCGGTATGGTGCAGCATGGCGAGGCCGTGACCTTTGTGATATGTGCGCAACTCCCCGACATCGTGACCATTGAGTTGAACGTTCTCTCCAGATGAAAAAGAGACTTCTTCAGGGAGGAGAACGGGGAGAAGGCGGCGTTTCGCTTGGCTACGATAATGCATACGGGCCGTAACTTCTTGTCCCAAATAGCATCCCTTATTCCATGAGACACCATGGCAAAAATCAAGATTAGCTTCGAGCGCGAGATTTTGACCTGGCGTGAAATCGATCATATCTGGAATGCCAAGTGTTAAACGTCTTTGCAGATAAGCAAGGTCTCCTTTCCCGTCATCTTCCGATGGGAGAGGAGGCATAATAGCGCGCCAGCCCATATGAGGGTGGCGAGGGTCTGATGCGTAACAAATGGAGTTTTCTGGGGGAGTTTGATGATGAGGCCCCGTTAAAACATGAAGGTCCGTCATGGAAAATTGTACATCTGCACGTAAGCGGAACCGTTTAAAGAGTGTGTGAAGAGTATCCGCTTGAGAAGATGGAAGGTCGAGCAGTAATGCCTCAGATGTGCAGAATACAAAAAAAAGACATTGAATACGTCCTTGCACAGTCAAGAGGGCTGTCCAGCGTAACTCTCCGGGTGTTAGAGAGAGAATATCGTTGGTTAGAAGCCCTTGCAGGAAGGCCTGTCGGTCATTTCCAGTAAGGGAAAGCACAGAACGGTGTGAAAGATGGTTGCGATTCATCAGAGCCCGCATAATAGTGAGTGAAGTGGGAATGGGCGGATGGTCCGCTTTGATTTAGGAAGGCGTTATCATAGCCTTGCTTAGAAGGCGATGATTAGGAAGGGATTCAAGGTCTTGCCGACAGACGAAATCGTCAACCCCGCAGCAGATTTGTCGAGTAAGCGGTGGCAGTTATTTCAGCTTTTTGGCCCTATTTTGGGGGTTATCCTCGTTATTGGGACGATAGCGCTTGTCACATTATATACCTACCACACGATGCGTGATGGGACGATTGTCCTCTCGCGTAGCCTTCTGCGCAGTCAGCAGCGTTATATTACACAGGAAGTTAGTAATTACCTGTCGCCTGCGGCATCAACATCGGCCATAGCGCGGAATGTGCTCAATCAAGCCGATACGGCGCAAGATGCGGCGTCTTTTATGTCCATTGGGCGTGCTATTCTCAAAAATCTTTCGCAAGTCGATAGTTTTTATTTGGCTGATGATACGGGACGTTTTTGGATGATGTCCCGCCGGAAGGGGCATTTTGAAGAAACATCGTTGCAAAATGATGCAAGCGGGAAAAGTATTTATCATTACACGCTAACAGATCCCGATGGCCGACCGCTTAATAGCGCGTTGTTCCCCAATGATGATAAATATGATCCGCGGGATCGTCCTTGGTATACAGGCGCACTTCATCGGGAAGACCTTGTTGGTAAGGAACGTATTTATTGGTCAGATCCTTATCCGCATTCGTCAACGCATCAATTTATTATTACAGCATCTATTGCTTTCCCGTCTTTGGGTGGGCGAAAATTTGTTTTCGCCATTAATATTTCATTGAACCAGCTGACACATTTCGTGAATAGCCTTCAGGTTGGGCATAGCGGTCAGGCGGTTATTGTAGATTTGGATGGCCGTGTTATTGCCGGCCATAATATGGCAGCATTGGAGACGCCTGGTTTCGATGCTGCCAATGTGCATTTGAACCCAGACACGCAGCCTGTGTTTTTACGAGCACTGAATATATTCCGTATTCGCGGGGATGGCGCTGGTGTTGTGCATGCTCGTGGTAAGGATTACGTCACGATTGCCTCGGCGATGCCTTTGGCGAAGCAGTCATGGGTTTTGCTTCTCAATGCCCCGGAAAGTGACTTCGTCAGTTTTACAAGAAAAATACAAGAACAAACGATTTATTTCTCGCTTTTGATTGTCGGGCTTGCGTCTCTTTTGGCTTTTGGACTGATCTATCAAGGGCGGCGCGTCAGTCGTTTGCAGAGTTCATTGCGATTTGTTGGTGATGAACAGCATCATGAGAATACTCTTTTGTTGAAGGTTGCGAACACGCCGGGGCTTTTGAACCCACAACAAGAAATTCCTGTTTTGAGTGAAGTGCTTGTTGAGCGTTCTGGAAGTCGGCGCGTGAGTTTGTGGCGACTCTTGCCCGATAATGAGCGGCTTTTATGCGAAGATATGTTCGATGCCGGACGGGATGCTCATGCAGCGGGTGTTGAGCTGCATAAATCATCCTATCCTGCTTTGTTTGAGTGCCTGTCAGAGACCCATATTCTCGACATTCCTGATGCTGAAGCTGATGAACGTTTCCAGGGTTTCTATCGGCTGGTTATGCAATCGTTAGGAAGCCGTCGTCTGCTTTTTTGGTCCATTATGGAGCAGCATCACCCTGTTGGGGCCTTGATGATTGAAGATCCGGTGAATCTTGAAGGAATTGACCGATTTGTCGCTCTAGCCTCTGCGGTCTTGTCTGTGCGTTTTACACAGCAGCAAAAGGAGGAAGGGAGTGTTGAAGATCTGTCCCTTCTCAAAGAAAATACAGGGGCAAACTCTCAAAGAGGAGAAAAATTACGTGTCTTGAAAGGGTTCTTGGTGAACCCAGAAGACGGGAAAAAAGCTGTTCCAGAGGCAGGATTATACCCACGCGTACCGTTAATGGTCTTGGAGTTTGAAGAGGCTTACACATCAAATACTGAAGTAGCCAAGCAGATGTTGAAGCTTGTTGCTGATCTCTCCGGGAAAATAAAAAAAATTGCGCAAGAATCTGGGTTATTCTCTGTGCAAGCATCAGGAAATCGCGTCGTTATTCTTGGAAGTTGCAGTCAAACCTTTAATACAGGTGATGCCCTACGTTTGGCGGATGCCGCCATCACGATCCGAGAGGCTTGCCTTGCGGCTCTTACAGGGGTGAAGACGCGACTGACATTCCGTATTGGGCTGGATGTTGGGCCTGTTATAGCGGCCCATCTTGGGATGGACCCTGATGTGTTTAATGTGTGGGGTGAGGGGTTGAGTGTTGCAGAGCTGCTTGCACAAAGCACCCCAGATGGTGGGCAAATTCAGGTTTCTGAACAAGCTTATCAAGGTTTGCGTGGTTACTTCCTCTTTAGACCAAGGGGTGATTTTTACCTCCCTGGGAGTGGCGTAACACGGAGTTACGTATTGGCAGGTCGCAGATGAAGACTCCAAGCCGCTTTACGATTATCCACCGATTTGTCGCTTTTTTGGGACATATTGTTCGCTCGTATCTACGTTTTTTACTGCTGATGATAGGGGCGTCTTGGGGAGTTTTTAACGAGGGAATGCTCCCCAGTACATGGCGTCGACCTGTTCGGTACGAATTTTGGCGTAGCCTGCGCCAAGTAGCGGGGGGGGGCCTTTTAAGTGTGATCGTCGTGGCGATTATTACGGGGTTTGGTATCGTTGCTCAGGCTGTTTTTTGGCTTGGTTTTGCGGGTATGAACCAAATGATCGGGAGCGTTCTCTCAACGGTCCTCGTCAGTGAAATTGCCCCTGTCCTTGTTGGTGTTATTCTCCTGGGGCGTGCAGGGATGCTGATGTTGGCCGAGATGAGCGATCTTACAATGCGTGGGCAAATGCGGACATTGAGCGGCTTAGGTATTGACCCGTTTTTAGGGTTTGTCGTGCCCCGAACGCTTGCCATGATGTTGGGTGGATTTACATTGGGGACATTCTTTAGCCTGATTGCTCTAGCTATGGGGTACGTTGTCTGTTGGGTAAAAGGTATTGTAACCGTCTCGATCTGGTCTTTCATGTTTCAAGTTGTCAACAGTGTTCATCCGCTAGATTACTTTGGTATTCCGCTTAAATTTCTCAGTAGTGGTTTTGTCGTGGGGTTGTGCTGTTGCTTATCCGGCATGGATATTACAACAGACGATAATATGGCCACGCTAATACCGAGAGGTTTTTCAAGAGGTATTTTGTCCATCCTGATTATTAATGTCGTTGTGGATATTGTTTTGGGGAGCATTTAATGGCTGAGAAAACGATTTCCCAACAATTTGGCCCTGTTTTGGAGCTGATTGAAGCACGTCCTGTTTTTGATGAAAGCGGTTTGACCGCGGCGCGATATAATCTCTCCTTAGGGCCAGGAGAATGTGTCTTTATTGAATGTCGAGATGAGACACAGCGGTCGCAATTTACCGATTTGTGTGTCGGTCTTCTTCCCATTGGGGATGGAAAGGTAAAGTGTCTCGGCCTGGATTGGCAGCAGCTGGAAGAACGCCGTGCGTGGGCGTTACGGGGGAGGATTGGGCGCTTTTTTTCAACGAACAGTCTTATCGATTTATACGGCACGCATATTAACATTTTATGGCCACGTATGCATCATACACGGACCCCAACCAAACAGCTTGTTGCAGAAGCCGTGAGACTTGGCATACGCTTCGGCCTGCCTGGATTACCGACACAGGTGCCAAGCCGACTTTCTGTATTAGATCGGCGACGTGCAGAATATGTGAGAGCTTTTTTGGGGGGGCCGGACTTATTATTACTGGAAGATCCCGTGGCACTTGACCCGAAGGAGCTTTATGAGGCTTTTCTTTCTGAGTTGACGGCAGCCAGAGAAAAAGGCTGTGCTGTATTGTGGTTGGCGTCTGATCGCAGTGTTTGGCGTGACTATTGGCAGGATGGCATGCAAATATTTCGTTTAGGTGATGATGGCCTTATTGATATGAGGGGTGTGTAATGTTCAGCCTGCGTCGCCAGTCAGATACGGTGAAGCCGCTCTTTCGTAATCGCTATGCTGATGAGTGGGTTGGTTTACTCGTTTTAGCGGCTTTAGTGCTTTTGGTCGCGGCGATTATTGAGGCCGGCTTTTTGCGGCAATGGTTGACCCCTGCAGGACGGATTCATTTTGTCTTGCCAGAAAGTGGTGTTGCTGGATTAGCCATTAATAATGATATTGAAGTGATGGGCGTTCATGCGGGGGAGATCCGCAAGCTCGAAATGAATGAAGCCGGCAAGATGTATGCTGAGGGAACGATTGAACCTCAATTTGAGCGTTATATCCGCATGGACAGTACAGCAACTATTAAGCGCCGTTTCGTTGTGGCTGGGGCAAGTTATATCGAATTAACGCGCGGGCAAGGCCATCCATTAGATTGGAACTATGCTGTTCTTGAAACAAATGTCGAAGCTAACCCTGCCGATATGATTGTCCGGACATTGAACGATTTGCGGGCACGCCTTATCCCCGCCATGGACAATGTTCAGGCGATTACGCAGCAAGCGAAAGATCTTATTGTTGATCTGAGGGCAGGGAAAGGAACAGCCGGGGCGTTGTTGAGTAAGCCTGAGACGGTCGAGCATATTAATGCGGTCTTGGTAAGCCTGAATGATGCGGTCAAAAATATCCAGCCTCTGGAGAAGAAGTTGGAGGCGACATTGAAGGAGGCTCATGGCGCTGTGGGTGATGCGCATGTCATGACCAGTCAGTTCAAAAAATCTATGCCTCAAGTGAATCAGATGATGCGTGATGCCGCGCAATCAACGGCGCAAATTCCTGACTTGCTCATTGAAGCAGAAGCGACGGCGGATAGTCTCCGGAAATTGACGGATCAGTTGCGTTCTCTCTGGATTTTGGGTGGCAGTGGCAATTCTAAGCCGCAGAGCCGCTTGCCAGCAAAAGAGGTGCGCCCATGAAGTCCTATTTTTTCATCCTTCTGGCGGGTCTTCCTTTATTGGCGAGTTGTTCGTCTTCGCCACGAGGATGGCAGGATGATCGCTATTCAGTCCCCATGGATGTTGGGCGGAGTGTTTTTGATCTAGGGCATATGGCTCAGGCGGAGAGAAAATATAATGAGGCTTTCAAGCGCGCTTTAGCGGCTGATGATGCTCGGGCGATCCATGATTCAGGGTATAATCTCGCAACATCTCAGCTACGGCAGAACCATCTGGCAGATTGTTTGAAGACGTTAGATCGTGTGTCGTCTGCATTGAATGATCGACATTGGCCAGAGCAGGCGGACTTAAATTTAATTCGTGCCTCAGCGTTATATCGTCAACGACAATGGTCTGGCTCGCTCTATGCGGCACGACAGGTCCTGACGGATAAAGATAAAGAAAGCCACCAGCAAGCGTACTTTTTTATTGGGCTTGATGCTGTTGCTTTGGATCAAGCGACGGTGCTGCAAGAGGCGATCTCTCATTTAGAAGGTGATCACCATGCTGCGGTGCAGGCTAACCTTATGGAATTACAAACGCATCAATTTTTGATGAACCATCAATGGGGGCAGGCCGTGACGATGGCACAATCCCTTTCGAAGGCGCGTCAAGAATTTAATGATTATGACGCCATGCGGCGTGCGCTCGCCTTACAAAAAACGGCTTATACTGAGCAGGGGGATATGATGTCTGCTCAGCATATCCAGCGACAAATTGATGATAGCCGCGTTAACGAGTAGGAGGGCTTTGCTTCCCTCCTGACGCGTTACTTTCCCATTATAGAGAAAGGGATGCTCAAGAAGCGGCGAGAGCTTCGCTTTTTTCCATCATCGGGGTCATGCCGAGAAGGTTAAGAAGTTGGCGGTCGCTGTTTTCTTTGGGGTTCGGGGTTGTAAGAAGGCGTTCACCCCAGAAAATGGAATTAGCGCCAGCTAAGAAACAAAGAGCGTGGTCTGATTCAGACATATTTTCACGTCCCGCTGCAAGCCGAACATGGCTGGCGGGCATGATAATACGAGCTGTTGCGATCACGCGGGCAAAGGTAACGGGGTCTACCGCTTCTTCATCAGCTAGCGGGGTGCCTTCCACTCTTACAAGAAGGTTGATGGGCACGCTTTCAGGATGTGTTGGCAGGTTGGCGAGCGTCATGAGCAGGCTGGCACGGTCTGAAACATCTTCTCCCATACCGATAATCCCACCACAGCAGACATTAATCCCTGCGTCACGCACATTGGCTAATGTATCGAGCCGGTCTTGATAGGTACGTGTTGAGATGATTTTCCCGTAAAAATCTTCTGACGTATCAAGATTGTGGTTGTAATAGTCTAATCCAGCGTCTTTGAGACGTTTGGATTGATCAGGCGTCAACATGCCGACCGTTAAGCATGTTTCAAGCCCGAGGGCTTTGACTTCCTCAACCATGCGACATACTGGGTCGAGATCACGATCTTTTGGCGCACGCCAGGCAGCCCCCATGCAGAATCGACCCGCACCGGCTTCTTTGGCTCTTTTAGCGTCAGCAATCACTTTTTCGAGTGGGAGAAGTTTTTCAATCTCCTTATCGCGATCGTGATGCGCACTTTGAGGGCAATAGGCACAATCTTCCGGGCAGCCGCCTGTTTTGATTGAGAGAAGCGTTGAGATTTGTACTTTTGTTGGGTCGAAATATTGACGATGTGCCAATTGGGCACGGAAGATGAGTTCAGGAAAGGGGAGAGCCAGCAAAGCCTCAACTTCATCACGTGTCCAGTCATGGCGAAGCGCTTGGGTGGGGGAAGATGATGTCATATGTTTCACTGTCATTGGTGGTAGGTTCTCCTATTGATGCCCACACCTACCCAAAATGACCGTAACATGTCATCAGAAAGAATGTGGAGCTGTATCAGCTTTAGGTGATTTTGAACGCATTGGGTGATGGAGGATGTATGAAACATTGGCGTATTGAGCAAATGGATTGGGATGCCTTTGATGCATCGAAGGTTGATCCGAGCATTGTGTCTTTGATCAAATCGGCTTCTGTTGTGGAGCGAAATGCGCGTGATTACACCGAATATCTCGTTCATGTGTTTGCCGGAGACCAAGGCTTTATTGATGCTGCCCAAAATTGGGCTGAGGAAGAAGTGCAGCATGGGGATGCGCTAGGAAAGTGGGCGATGCTGGCGGATCCTTCTTGGAATTATGAAGAGGCCTTTAAGCGGTATCGTGACACATATCGAATCGATGTTGATGTGGATGCGTCTATTCGTGGTTCCCGCACAGGGGAGATGATTGCGCGTTGTATGGTCGAGACGGGTACGTCATCTTTTTATACATCATTAGCTGATGCGACAGATGAGCCCGTTTTAAAAGCCGTCTGTAAACAAATTGCGGCTGATGAATACCGCCATTTTAAACTCTTCTATGATTGTATGCACCGCTATCTTAAGCGCGAGAAATTGGGGCGTTGGGCACGCCTGCGTATTGCCTTGAGCCGTGTGCTGGAAAGTGAAGATGATGAGCTCGCAACGGCCTATCATATCACGAATGAGCCAGCTGATATGCCTTATGATCATAAGCGGTGCATATCCGCTTATATGTCACGTGCTTTAGGGTTCTATCAGAGAAAGCATCTTGGGCGTGTGGTGGCGATGGTTTTGAAAACGGCTGGGATGACGCCCCATTCACGATTGCAGCGCTTTATTTCAGATGCGGCCTATCATCTCATTAAATGGCGTCAAAAAACATTTGCACGTCATTTAAAAACGGCATCGTAACATATTCCCAGCATTGATTTGTAGTGCTAGCGTGATGATCGTTCATTTCTCCGGGGGGATATTATGCGTCTTTTCTCGCGACGTTCTTTATTGAAACATACAACAGCCCTAGCGGCGATTGGGTTAAGCCTGGCGGGGGTTGTTTCGTCGTCTGAAGCAGCATCGTCTTCCCCGGCGGTTCAGCCCTACCAAAATGGGTGGGGTTTTGATCAAAAAGGAATGAATCCCGCGGTAAAGGCAGGGGATAATTTTTTTGAATTTGCAAATGGGCGTTATCTTAAAAACCTCAAAATCCCCGGGGATATGCGGAGTTATGGTCCTTTCATGGTGCTCTACGAACTGTCACAAGAGCGTCAGAAACATATTTTGGAAGAGCTTAGTGCGCAGAGTGCGACTGAGCAGGGAGAGCGCCAGAAGCTTGGTGTTTTTTATGCCAGCTATTTGAACCAGAAAGATGTTGACCAAAAAGGGGCGACGCCGCTTGCCCAAGATTTGGAGGCGATCAAGCGGGTTCATGATAAAACTTCATTGGCAGAGATTTTTGGCCAATCGGTTCGTTCCTTTATGTTTGGAACGTTCTCGTTAGGGATTGAGCAAAATCAGCAAGATCCAGAACATTATATGCTGGTCCTTGATCAAGGGATGAGCATTGGTGTCAGTGGTGGGCTCGGCTTACCTGATATTAGCTATTATACCGACCCTAAATTAGCCGCGAAGAAAGAGGCTTATCAGCATTATATTGAGCGAATGCTGACCTTGGTTCATTGGTCGGATGCAAAGCAAAAAGCTCAGGATGTGGTGGCGCTTGAAACGTCTTTGGCAAAGGTCGAGACGCCGCGTGATCAGACCCGTGACCCTCTGAAGCTTTTCAACCCGATGCCGGTGAAGAAGCTTGTGGCTTTAGCGCCGGATGTGGATTGGTATACGCTGTTAAAATCCGCCGGGATTCCCGAAGCAGGATTGGCAGATCGTCTCATTGATGTGCGGGAGCCGAGAGCTATTGCGGCTATGGGGCGTGTATTAGCCCATGCGGATACGGCAACGTTACAAGCCTGGTTAGCGTTCCACCTTGCTGACAATGCCGCCCCTTATTTATCGCATGATTTCTCAGACGCCTCTTTTGACTTTAATGGACGGACGCTGACAGGTCTGGCCGAGCAGCCAGCACGGTGGAAACGCGCAATTTCCGCGACGAATAGTGCACTGGGATGGGCTTTGGGGCGCGATTATGTTGCACGCTATTTCCCACCTGAAGCGAAAGAGCGCATTACAGGCCTTGTTCATGAGCTGAAAGCCGCTTTCCAAGATCGGTTAGAGCATAATGAATGGATGGATGCAGCAACCCGTCAAGCGGCTCTGGTGAAACTTAATAATTTTGCGTTCCAGGTGGGGTATCCCAATAAATGGTGGGATTATAGCACGCTTGAGATCAAACCGGGTGATGTATACGGAAATGCGCTGCGTGGGGCTGCATTTAACTGGCAACATCAACTGTCCCGTCTCGACTTACCGGTTGATCGTGATGAGTGGGGAATGACCCCGCAGACGGTTAATGCGTATAACGATCCTACCATGAATGAAGTGGTGTTCCCCGCGGCGATATTACAGCCTCCTTTCTTTGACCCTAAAGGAGATATGGCCGTTAATTATGGAGCCATTGGTGGCGTTATTGGTCATGAAATGAGCCATGGCTTTGATGATCAAGGGCGTCATTATGATGAGCATGGTCGTTTGCACGATTGGTGGAGTGCAGCGTCATCAGCGGCGTTTGAACAGAGAGCAAAACGGCTAGGAGCGCAATATAGCGCACAAGAAGTTCTGCCTCATCTGTATGTGAACGGGACGATGACCATGGGAGAAAATATTGCTGATTTGGGTGGGCTAAATTTAGGACTGCAGGCCTATCATAATTCCCTTCATGGGAAAGATGGGGGTGTGGTTCATGGCTTTACGGGAGATCAACGTGTTTTCTTAGGGTGGGCGCAAGTGTGGCGTGAAAAAGACCGCCCTGACGCACTCCGGCGCCAAATGCTTTCTAACGAACACGCGCCTGCCATTACACGTGTGAATATGCCAGCGCACAATATCGACGCGTGGTATAAAGCATTTGATGTAAAGCCCGGTGAGAAGTTGTATCTAAGCCCTGATCAGCGCGTTAAAATTTGGTAGATGGTCGTGTTGACGCCTTTCTTCTTCCTCACAGGATGGGAAGAAAGGCTTCACAACATGGAGTATGGTATTGTATCCCCGTAGCATCTTTTATGGTTACGGGGCTTTTTTCATGACGCAGTTGGCTATCGGTCACCTTTACACCGCATTACATGCGGCCTGTGCTAGCGCAGTCGCTCGTGTGATCGAGGCAAATGGGTTTGATGTTTCTTACGTTGATCTGAGTGTAGAGGAACGTGAAGAGGCATTAGCGAACCATGAAATTGACATTCTGGTTTCTGCGTGGATGCCGCGTGATCATGCTTTGATCTCTGATGAACGAGAAGCGATTGGGGATCTCTACCAACCTCAACCGACCTTGGCTGTGTTGAAAGATCAGGCGGCAGGCTGGGACCATGCACAAACAACGATTATATTAACAACGGAAGAGGCGCGTCCTTGGGCGGAAAAATATAAAGCCTCCCAGGCGAGTTTGCAGAAAATCTCATTGGAGGTCGTTGGGGAGAGTGCCCTGATTGCCCGTGTTGGTCAGGCGGCATCATCGGGAGAAAAGCCGCTTTGCGCTCTATGGCAGCCGCACGCTATTTTCCATACGGATAAGTTGGCTATTCTTCCAGAGACAGAGGCGCTCGAGAAACAGTCTTTATCGGCGCAAATGGTTCTCCGTGATGGATTAAGAGCCGAAATTGACGAAGATTTGCTTGATGAACTCTCCATTATGATGCTGGGTAATCGGGTGATGAATGCTCTTGATTATGCGGTGAGTGTTGAGGAAGAAGATCCTGAAGCTGCTGCTGAAGCATGGCAACGTGGGCGTCTTCTGCCACGTTAACGGTGCGGCCTTATAGGCATAACAACAGGAAAGCTTCATGTCTTAGGTGAGGGATGAAGCGCGAGTGGGTTTAGATTAGGACAGAGGATTACATGTCGCATCACGCATTTGTTTTTCCGGGGCAAGGAAGCCAGTCTGTTGGTATGGGATTGGAGCTTTATAAGGCTTTTCCTGTAGCACGTGCGGTTTTTGAGGAAGTCGATGAGGCATTAAAGATGCATCTATCGCGCCTCATGTTTGAGGGAGAGGCCCAGGAACTCACCGCAACTGAAAATACGCAGCCCGCTCTTTTTGCCGTTTCTATGGCCGCACTGCGTGCGCTGGAGAAGGAAGGTGGCTTTGCTCTCAAAGATAAAGCACGTTTTGTAGCGGGGCATTCATTAGGGGAATATGCGGCATTGGCTGCTGCTGGTGTCCTGAGCCTTACAGAGGGGGCACGCTTATTGCGGCTACGGGGACAAGCCATGCAACGTGCTGTCCCACAGGGGCAAGGGAGCATGGCCGCTCTGTTGGGGATTGAATTAGAGGCTGCGGAAGCTTTGTGCGTGGAGGCTGCTGAAGGGGATATCCTTGAAGTCGCGAACGATAATGGGGGCGGTCAGATTGTTGTGTCGGGCCAGAGTGCGGCGGTTGATCGTGCTATCGCCTTAGCGAAAGAGAAGGGTGTAAAGCGCGCTATAAAACTCCCTGTATCAGCGCCATTTCATTCGTCTCTCATGACGGCTGCTGCAGAAGAAATGCAGAGTGCTCTTGCTGAAGCCACACTCCATCGGGCATCTATCCCTGTCATTGCTAACGTGACGGCGCAGCCGGTGAATGAGCCGGAGGAGATCCGCGCTTTATTGGTTCAGCAGGTGACAGGGCGTGTGCGGTGGCGTGAGACAGTGCAGTATGTTGCGCAACATGGCGTTACCAGCCAGCACGAGATTGGTGCAGGGAAAGTTCTGACAGGGCTAGCCCGTCGCATTGTCCCAGATATAACAGCTGATCATGCGGGTAACCCGGCTGAAATTGAAAAAATGCTCGGCGGATTATAAGGAAAAAGCTTCTATGTTTTCTCTTTCTGGAAAGCTTGCTCTTGTTACAGGAGCGTCAGGTGGTATTGGGGCGGCTATTGCTCGTCAGTTGCATCAACAAGGTGCCACCGTGGTGTTGAGTGGTACACGGGAAGCGGCTTTGAAGGATGTGGCAGCGACTTTGGGGAGTGACCGTGTCTATTTGGTTACAGCTAATCTTTCTGACGCAGAGCAAGCCGACTCCTTAATTACCCGTGCGGAAGAAGCTGCGGGCCAGACCTTGGATATCTTGGTCAATAATGCAGGGTTGACACGCGATACTTTAGCGCTCCGCATGAAAGACAGCGATTGGGCTGACGTCATGAAAGTGGACTTGGAAGGCCCCTTTCGTTTAGCACGTGCGGCTTTAAAGGGCATGTTACGGCGTCGTGCAGGTCGGATTATTTCGATCTCTTCAATTGTGGGAACGACTGGCAATCCTGGGCAAGCGAATTATGCAGCGGCTAAAGCAGGATTAGTGGGGATGAGTAAATCTCTTGCCCAGGAAGTGGGATCACGCGGCGTAACCGTGAACGTTGTGGCGCCTGGATTTATTGAAACCCCTATGACGGATGCCCTGCCAGAAGCCGCGCGTGAGCGCCTTGTAGGAGGGATTCCATTGGGACGTATGGGGCGCCCTGATGATGTGGCCTCAGCGGTGGTTTATTTGGCCTCTGATGAAGCAGCATGGGTGACGGGAACCACCCTTCATGTGAATGGTGGTATGGCGATGGTGTGAGAAATGCTTGGCCAAAAGGCGAAAAGCGTGCTAAGGCGCGCCTGCTTTGCCTAAATGGGATCGTTTCCATACGCGGCAGCACCATCTTTCGCTATGGAAGCTGGTAAAGTTTTTGTTTAGTATCGCCCGATCATAAGGGTTAAAAGGATAGAAGGCAGATGAGCAACGAAGATATCGCTGATAAGGTAAAGAAGATTGTCGTCGAGCATCTTGGTGTTGATGAAAGCAAAGTGACGCCAAATGCTTCTTTTATTGACGATCTCGGTGCCGATAGCTTGGACACAGTAGAGCTCGTTATGGCGTTTGAAGAAGCATTCTCTGTTGAGATCCCAGAAGATACCGCTGAGAAGATCGCAACGGTTTCTGACGCTATTAATTACATCAGCAAACAGAAAGCTGCCTAAGTTTTTAGTCCTTGATAGGGCCTGTGCAGAGGCTGGGGGAAGCCGGTCTCTTGTGCGGAAGAGACAAGCGGAAAGAGTAGTTAAGCTGTTTCCGCTTTAAACGCGTAAGAAGTGTGAGGTAGGACGTTAAATGAGTGGGGCAGGAACGAGCAGGAAGCGTGTTGTCGTTACGGGAATGGGTGTTGTAAGCCCACTTGCTGTTGGTGCTGAACTAACGTGGAAACGTCTTATCGCTTCTCAGTCGGGCATTGGTCCGATTACGCACTTCGATCCGTCTGATCTTCCAGCTCGGGTGGCTGGGCAAGTACCAGAGGGACCAACGGCGGAAGGTGGGTTGACGCTTTCTGACTGGGTATCCCCTAAGGATCAGCGGAAGATGGATCGTTTTATCCATCTTGGCCTCGCAGCGGCTATTCAAGCTGTAGAAGATTCGGGCTGGAAGCCTGAGAGCGAAGAAGATCGTTGCGCGACCGGGGTTATGATTGGCTCAGGTATTGGCGGTTTAGAAACGATCTATGATGCGTCTCTAACGGTTTCGAGTGGGAAGGCACGTCGCTTATCGCCATTCTTTATCCCTTCAGCGTTGATTAATTTAACATCAGGTCATCTTTCCATTCGCTACGGGTTTAAAGGCCCGAATCATGCGGTGGTGACGGCGTGCGCCTCTGGTATCCATGCGATTGGGGATGCGTCACGTCTCATTCAACATGGGGATGCTGATGTGATGGTCGCGGGTGGGGCTGAAGCAGCCATTTGCAAGCTCGGGATTGCGGGCTTCTGCTCGGCGCGTGCTTTATCGACAAGCTTTAATGATGAGCCAACACACGCATCGCGCCCTTGGGACAAAGATCGTGACGGTTTTGTGATGGGTGAAGGTGCCGGGATTGTTGTGCTAGAGGAATATGAGCACGCTAAGCGCCGTGGTGCGAAGATCTATGGCGAGATTGGTGGCTATGGTCTTTCAGGAGATGCACATCATATTACAGCGCCGGCAGAAGGGCATGACGGTGCCTTCCGGGCGATGAAGGCAGCGCTGAAGGATGCTCGTGTTGAGCCTAGCGAGATTGGTTATGTGAATGCTCATGGCACGTCCACGATGGCAGATGATCTTGAGCTGGGTGCTGTAGAACGGCTTTTTGGTGAAGATGGGCGTAAGTTGGCCATGTCTTCCACCAAATCTGCCATTGGGCATTTGTTAGGTGCGGCTGGTGCCGTGGAAGCGATTTTCTGCTTGCAAGCTATTCGTGATGGCGTGGTCCCTCCAACGCTCAATCTCGACAATCCAGAGCGTGAGAGTGTGATTGATCGCGTCGCAAATGAGGCACAGCAGCGTCGCTTTGATATTGCATTGTCAAATAGCTTTGGCTTTGGTGGCACAAACGCCAGCATCATATTGAAGCGTTTTAAAGACTAAGATTTTTAAGGGCGCTCTCTGTTCACGGGGTGGCGCCTTTTGACCTCGTTACGAGAGATTTTTAATGACGGATGCCTCATCCTCGGAGAGCCAGAAAAAAGCTGATTCAGGATTAGAGGAGGGGGGTTCTTCTTCCCCCAAAAAATGGTGGCACTATATTACACCAGGTCGTGCTTTGGCGGGTGCCTTGGCGTTTGTGGCGGCCTTGGGTGGAGCTGGGTATGGTCCTTTTACAGACCCCGGGCCATTAACGAAGGGACGCAATATTGTCATCCCGCGTGGTGGTACGGAACAAGTAACACGTCTGTTGCAAAAAGAAGGCCTTCTTGCTGAAGGCTGGTCGTCCACGTGGTTTTTTCGTTTATCGGCACTTATAACAGCCCATCAAGGTGGTATTCACGCGGCGGAGCTTTATTTTCCTGCTCGAGCGTCTGTTGCGCATATTTTACAGATTTTGCGCCATGGCCATCCAGTTTCTCATAGTCTTACCATTGCAGAGGGTTTGACGGCTGTGCGTATTCGTGCGGAATTGCAAAACGCACCAGCCTTAAAAGGCGATGTTCCTGCGGTTGAAGAAGGGAGCGTTTATCCACAAACGGTGTTTTACCTATGGGGTATGGAGCGACAAGCGCTCTTGCATAAATTACAAACGTTGATGGCAACGTCTTTGGAGAGGGTCTGGGCGCAACGTGATCAAAATGCTCTTCAAGGGATTATAAAGACACCACAGCAGTTGCTTATTCTCGCTTCTTTGATTGAGCGTGAAACCTCTATCGTTGAAGAACGCCCTAGAATTGCGCGTGTTTTTCTTAATCGTCTCAAAAACAATATGCGCCTGCAAACGGATCCGACAGTGATCTACGCACTGAGCGGTGGTCAGGGCGTTTTGGATCATCCTTTAACGCATGATGATTTAGAGACAGATAGTCCTTACAACACCTATGAACATACGGGTCTTCCACCTGGGGCGATCTGTTCACCCGGGTTAGCTTCTTTAGAGGCAGCTGCGCATCCTACTGCGGGGGATGAGCTTTACTTTGTGGCAACGGGACGAGGTGGGCACGCTTTTTCTAAAACGCTCTCTGGGCAAGCCGAACATGTAAGATCTTATCGCAGGCAACAGATCCAATCACCATAAGAGGATCCCTGTGGACAGGGGAGAGATTGCTCTCCCCTGTCTGTATGTTACTTTATTTAAAGAGGAGCTTCAGAGATATCATGTTGCTTCATTGTTGTGGTTTGTTCTCCTCCTGCCTTCATTAACGCACGGCGTAATGGGTCGGCCGCGCTGTTATTAACGCGCATATTGATAACAATATCTTCTGGCCCGACCTGTTGATGGTAGTAATTACGATCCGCTGTGCTGTCAGAGGTCAGCTTGCTACCACCGATAGAGGCGCCGACAAAAACACCATTGGATTTTTCCATCACATAGATATCACTTCCTGCACCGCTGACATTGCTATCTTGGGCGCTACCACTTAGCGTGGTGAAAGAGGCGCTCGCGTTGGCATCAAAAGTGAATTGGTGATCCAATAAGGCCTGCAGGCCATTTTTAGAGGTGATGAAGAGTACGAGCTGGGTATTTTGATAGCCGAGCTGGAGCCCAAATGATCCAGAGCCAATGTGATAAAAGGCAGGGTCAGACCACGAATTACGAGCATCACGACTTAAGAGGACACAATGGCCGCCCGAACCGCCAAAGACAAGAGAGACATTGGAAATAGAAGGGCAAATCATGACAGCGCGTGATTTCTTCAAAAGCTCTTGAGGGCGCTTATGTTGTGGGTCGTTGAATGTTGTGGAAACAATTGTGGTGGCTTGCTCAACGAGATTTTGCTGGTCACGTGCTGTGTTGTCTGTCCGGGAAGAGGAAGAACACGCCCCGAGTAAAGCGAGACTGCTGGTAGCGATGAGGCCGAGAGAGCGTGCGAGGCGTGACATGGGCGATCCTTTATAAAGGTTGCTTGTTGGTAGAGACATCGTTGTTCTGGTTAGATTAGGAGAGATCCACTTTAAAGGCGTGTGAAAGGGGAAGAGCCGTATGGGGCGCACAGGCAAGAATTGTCTGAGGCTTTGAAGCGCCTCCCATTTCGAGATAAGGGGATACCACTGCACCAGCTTCTTTTAGAATAACCAGTGCGGCAGAGACATCCCAAAGAAAGATGACTTTTTCAAGATAGCCATCGGATCGGCCGCAAGCGACATCAGCAAGCGCTAAGGCGCCTGACCCTAAAGAGCGTGGCATAGCGCCAAGGTCCAGAAGGGCTGTCATTTTTTCTTGAAACCATCCTTCAGGAACGTAAGGTGACCATCCAATCTCGACCATCGCCTCTTTCATATTGTGGGTTTGAGAGGCTTTGATGGGGCGGCCATTGAGAAAAGCGCCTTGGCCTTTTTGGGCCGTGAAGACTTCGCCTAAAGCAGGAGCGTGGATTATGCCTGCTACAGGTGTGTCACCATCAAACAATCCAAGAGAAATGCACCAGCGATTTCGACCGCGAGCATAATTTGAAGTGCCATCAATAGGGTCAATCACCCAGCGGAAACGCCCTGTGATGTTTCCACCTTGTTCTTCCCCAAGAACGCTATCATCTGGAAAAAGACCATTGAGTTCTTGGGTGACAAAGAGTTCGACCGCTTTGTCGGCCTCTGTCACATAATCTTGATGACCTTTGAGAGAGGCTTGAGGCTTGCCGGGGGCAGGTTGCATAGCGAGGGCTTTTTTCGCCGCATCTGCCACAAGACTGCGTGCTGCTTGGAACCTTACTGAATGTGAAGCATGATGAGTGTTAGAGACTGTCATGTGACATAATTTCCTTATTATTCATGAAATGGGAAATGAGTATTTCATAATGGTGACACTGAGAGCTATCTAGTAGATGATCAGGGCAGGATCGTGGCTGCTTAATTGGAGGCTTTTATTATGTCCTTTCTTGATATGGATATGTGGCAGTGTGCAATCTTACATGCTCCTCTCAAGTCCATTGTTCAGAGTCATTCTCTAGAAGATGTCGAGATTAGTTTCCTACCTGATGCAGGGGATGGGCGTTTTTTAGCAGATCCTTTTGGATTATGGCGCGATGAAAAACTCTATATTTTTGCAGAACTATACGATTATCGAACCGCAAAAGGTGAGATAGAGGTTTTCATTTACGATCGTTTTTTTCAATTACTTGAACGTAAAACGGTTTTAAAAGAGAAATGGCATTTGTCGTATCCTTATGTTTTTGAACATCAAGGAGAGGTTTATATGCTGCCGGAGGGGTATAAATCCGGTCGGCTGTCTCTTTATCGTGCTGTGGATTTTCCATTTACGTGGGAACGTGTTTCACAATTTGATTTCCCCATTGGCGCGATTGATGCAACCCCTCTTTATCATGCAGGTCGCTGGTGGTTATTTTGGACACCGCCAACCCCTAAGGCTTACCGGCAAAGTGCCCTCCATCTTGCATTAGCGGAAGAGCTCACAGGGGCTTGGTCTGATATGGGCTGTATACTTGTGGACCCAACAGGAGCACGGCCAGGTGGTACTCCGCTCGTTATTGATGATAAGGTTGTTTTACCAGTTCAAGATTGCAGCCGCACTTATGGCGGGGGAATTCGTTTCCTCCAGTTTCATGAGTTTGGCCACGGGCGCCCGCGTCTTGTGGCAGGGCCGTCTCTCATAGCCTCCAGCCGTTTGGCAAGGGAGTTCCCTGATGGGATGCACACACTTTCTGCAGCCGGGGATGTGACGTTAATTGACTTAAAGAAGATACATTATTCTTTGAAGCCATTACTTTTTTCGTTGAAGCGGCGTTTGGGCGTTAAGTGAGGAACGCAAGGCACGCGAGAGAGGGAGGTTTTCTCTTGCGTGCTGGAAAGCTTTTTAGAATTCTTCAGCTAGAGAAAACAGGATTTCAATGAGCCGCTAGCAGAGATTGAACAAGTTTCAAGTCAGAAATTTTATCGACGTCAACAGCGGCTCGTCCGTCGGAGAGTGGAATGAGGGCGACCCTGGCGCCAGTGAGCGTGTGAATACGTGCTTCAACGTCGCATTTGCGGAGGCGACGGAACAGAAAACGCACTAAAGTACCCAACCCAAATGTAAAAGCCATACGCACGGGATGTTTACGATTTTTTTGGAGCACTCGCCAGAAAGCAACAACATTTTGGGCGTTGTTAGAACGTAGGAAAAAGAGATTACATCCCGAAAAGGAGAGGTCAGCAAGGCGAATATAGGTACGCTGTGTCTGCGGTACATCACGCTCAATAACAGCGGATGAGGCGATGGCAGCCGTCAGATCGACATCGCTTGCATTGCTTGCCTCTAAAAATTCCGAGATCCATTCTGGGTGTAACAAAGCATGGTCTGCCGTGGTAATGAGGCAGGGTGTCCCTATGGTCTCTAAAGCTTTAGAGACGCTCTCGCTTGGTGAAGATGCGGCGGGAATGATGCGGATACGTGACCCCAAAAAAGCGAGACAATCAGGTTTTTCAATACTGACCCAAATCGGACCAAGGGACGGAACAGTTTCAAGAGCGTGCACCACACGTTCAATCATGGGGACCCCATGAATGGGGAGAACAGCCTTGTGAGAGACGCGTCCAGCGCGAGCAAGAGGATCACGTTCACCATCACGTGATCCTGCTAAGATAAGCACGGGGAGGGTCATGCGCGTTTCGCTAACTCTTCCTTTTTAGGGGCGCGGGCTGGATCAGGCCGGTCACGTGGCGGGGAACCTGTGCGTTTCATAACCCATGGATAACGATCTGCTTCCTCAATCGTATAACCTAGATTAAAGACGTAAGGACTGCGTGGGCGTTCTTTGGCTTCGCGATAGAATGTGCCGAGAAGGCGATCCGGCAAATAGTTTGTAATGCCGTAATTTCCATCTTCATCATGGAAATGGTGTAGGACGTGAAGTTGTTTAATATACACAACCCACTGCCAGCGTGGCTTATAAGCTAAATGCTGGATGCAATGGAAAAATTCATAAATACACGTCATGACCAAGGCGGTTGCTAGGGCTGAGAGTGCGCCACCCCAACCACCGATGAGGGCACCGATCGGCATGGTAATGACCATCATCGTCGGAACCGTATTTAGGGGAGATCCGAAGAGAACTTCCAAAAGATGGGGGTCTTGATGGTGATCAAAATGGATACGTTTCCACATAGAAGCCGTGATGGGATTGCGGTAGAACCAGCGCCCATGCAGGATATAGCGGTGAATTAAATACCAGGCCGTTGGGTAAACAGCTACGATCACCGGAATGGGGATCAGTGTAAGCCATATATTATGGCTTAGTTTAAGGCTTAAGACGGCCGAGATAATAATGAGGGCAAAATAGAGCAAAATCGACGGGTAGGTAAGATAAGCTGCCCATAATTGCTTAAGGTTCATTTTACCGAGATCGTAACTTCGCCCCTTTCTAATAAGAGGCGTGCTACTAAGAATATTTTTCAAACTACTCATTTCTCCTCCATTCGCAAAATCCACGTTAGGCTAAGTAGAATTGCGATCACTTGGCCCGAGCAGACCGCGAGTAACACCGGTAATGACCCCGCATTTCCTAGGGCAGAAATCATTCCCTGAAGAATAACTATACCTAACCCAGCCCCCATCACATACACAGGGAGAGGATTTCGCAACCCCGCTCGTGGAGGTATATAGGTAACAGGTAGGGTAATGAGAACCATTACAGCCATTTGTAAGGGTAAAAAAAGACCTAAGAAAAATGACATGAGGTAATTTGATACCGGAAGACTGGCAGGCGATTCTCCAACAAGAACAGACCATATTTGACTTGGGGTATAGGCCGCATTGGCGACGGTCATATTGATAATTTGACGTGGCGTGGCTGAAAGAGGAATGGGGCCAGAGTAATTTTTCAACCGGCCTTTTGTTTGAGTGCTATCAATGGATATTTCCAAGGCATTGGGGGCGGCTTGCCAACCATTTTTTGTTGCCTGAAGAGCTGGGAAATGCTCCGTGCGGAGGAGTATGCCGTCAGAGGGACGGCGCTGATAGATTGTAATATCACTGAGCGTATAGCCCCCAGCGCTTACTTTACCGATATGGGAGATATTACCGCCTTGGCGAAACCAAACATTTGGGAAGGCGTCTTGGTCATTCACTTGTGTTGCGGTTATATTCCACCAGATATTAAGAGCTTGTTCACAAGGTGGAACGACCCAAAACTGTATCACCATAGTGATAACACCGATGAGCAGAGGAGCGGGGAGAATATGTTTATACATACCGAGGGTTGAGAGGCCGGCGGCATGTATAACAGAGATCTCACTGGATAATGTCATGGGTAAAAGTGTGAGGAGCGAGCCGATCATGACCGATAGCGGCATAATCTCTGTTATGAGTGTGGGGAGATGTAAAAGACTAAAGTGCAGCAGTCCGCTTATCCCCAGATGACGTGATAGGATCGTCGAAGCTTCTTCGAGTAACGCAAGAATCTCCAACAGTGCTGTCAGAACAGCACAGCATAGAAGGATCCGCACAAGAAGTGGTTTAAGAAAGAAATAGGATAATGTGCGCGCTGGGAGAGAGAAGGACATGACGATGAATATTATCCTTTAGCCACCGACTTTTTCTTCAGATTCCACGAAATTTGTGTACGCATTAGAAGAGCAGCGACACAACAGGCGCAGAAAATACTCTCCGGGACCCAAATGGAAAGCCATACAGGGAAGGTTCCTTCTGCCGCGAGGCTGTGACCAAATAGAAGTGTTTCATCAAAACCAACAAGAATAAGAGCGAGAAGAATTTGTTTTAATGCGGACCGACGTCGTTTTCTACCAACGGCAAGAGCGATCGTAAGGAGTGGAATGAAGGGGATAGCTAAAGCACGAGCAAAACGGAAATCGAGTTCTGCGCGGAGGACCTTATAAGGCAGGTTAGGAGAACCAAATTTGAGAGCATGGGCAAGCTCGAAAAGAGTGAGTTCTTCTTCATCATCTCCACGGGCGCGGAATTGGGCGCGTTTTTTCGCACGTTCAATGAGGCGTGTGATATGATCAAAGTGCGTTACGGTCGCCTCGCTACCTGGGGTGTCGGGATGGTGTGTTGTAACGATTTGGCCGTTCCATAAATCAAGTTCTGTGGAAGTTGTTTGTTCGGAAATCGTTAAAACCCCTTGAGGTGCCGTAATAATTTGGATGGTTCCATCTGCTTTTATGTCACGGATAAAAACATGGCTTAACTGTGATCCCCCGCGATCGACCTTATCGGCCGTAATCATTGTTCTGTTGGAGGTAACAGCGAACATGCCGGATTGCAGATGGGGAGCCCATCCGGTATGGCGGGCAAAATAAAAGCCTTCCCGATAATCATAGCGGGCAATGGGGTGGATATAGCCATAGAGAAAAACGCTTAGAGCCCCCAAGGCCAAGCCGACCTTAATATAAGGCAGAGCGATGCGGAGGAGGGAAATATGTCCTGCGCATAGGGCATCAATCTCATTTTGCTCACTCATACGATTAATCGTGAGGAAAACGGCAATACAGAGAGCTGCGGGAAGAGCAAGCCCCATATAATGAGGGAGCAAGTCCGTTAAGAGTGTAACAAGAGTAGCGAGCGAACTGCCTGCATTAGCCAAATGATTAAAAATAATCAGAAGGCGCTCAAGCAAGAGAGCAATAAGCATGGTCGCAAGTGTGACACTGAAGGGCGGAATCAACTGATGGAGAAGATAACGGTCCAGTGTGGGTAAGGCGCTCCTCATCTATCATCCCTTATGGGGGCAACCCATTCTCTTGTTTCCATGACCTGCCCTTTATAGTTCTGGCGTGTTAGGGCAATATGCCAGTTATGCTCTTTTGGGGTCAAAAGAAGATGATTCCAGCTCGCTTCTTTCTGTGGATGGTCACTTTTAAGGGACGCTGCACCAACCCCGACGAGCGGTATTTTCGTCCCCTCAATCGTGTTTATCGTTGCATTGTGAGAGTGTCCATGGAGGACAATTTCAGCACCTTTTCGTTGTAAAACACGTGCGAAGGCTTTTGTCCCCAGAAATGATTTACGGAGGGGTAAAAGACCTTTCTTGGGGGGGTGATGAATCATAATTACTCGGCAGTAGCCCTCTTTGCCCAAGACATCAAGAAGGGTTTCTAATTTTGCGAGCTGGCGCTTCTTTAAACATCCATAAGCGGTAAAGAGAGGCGTTGGGATGGCCGAATTCAAACCGATAATGGCAACGTGATCAATAACACGTACAAATGGGAAGACGTCATCGCACCACTCTCCCCACAAATGGAGGCTTTTTTCTGGCGGTATGGCAACCATAATATCGTGATTGCCTGGAACGACAATAGCAGGTTCTGGAAGTTTCTTGAGCCAATGTTGAGATGACTGATATTCTTCATAGGTACCGAAATTGGTGATGTCACCACTGACTAATGTGGCGGCAATATTCCCATGAGAGCGAATTTTTTCTAGCAATTGCTGGTTAACAGAAGATAAATGAGCGAGTCTTCTTTGGGTTTTCCAGAGTAAAAAGCTCAGGAGCCTTTTGTTGAAGAAAAGAGATGTCCACCGAAGACGGGGAGGTGGCAAATGTGGATCAGATAAATGAGCCAAGCTAACGGGTTGGCCATAACGGGATGTGTGAAAATCAGCGATGTGGTCCAATGACATATTGTTCCGAAATAGAGACAGCGAACGAATATTCCGCCAGGGAAGGTGCTTCCTCACTGGCCCCGGCACTATAGCTATGTTAGAGCGGTCTTACTAGTTTTGGAATGACTGAAAGGCAGTCTGTCTTTCGGCGAGATAGTTTATTATGGCAAAACATTGACTAAAATCGCGCAACCAGCCTTTCTCCATAATCCCAATAGCAGGCGCAATCAGCAAGATGGTGACAAATCTTTGGCTTTCGCCCGAGAAAAGCTGGGAGAGTTTTGTATCAGCTCTCAGCATGATGCGCATTTGCGGGGCCATATTGCCAGTCTAGCAGAACGCAATGTTGATGCGATTGCTATTAATGGTGGTGATGGCACGGTCAGTGCGTGTTTAACGGCGATTGCTTCTGTCTATCCTGAAGATAAATTACCTGCAATTGCTGTACTGCCGTCTGGCAATACAAATCTTATTGCGGGAGATGTCGGATTCGGTTTGCGTGGGGCTGCGGCGATAGAGCGTTTGGTAGGTGGAAAAGTATTTCGCATCAGTGAGAGAAGCCCTATCCGCCTTTCCTGGCCTGAGGGTACACGGCCCTCGATATTAGGCATGTTCGGGGGATGTACGGGTTATGCTCGTGCTGTACATATTGCTCATTCTCCAACAGTACTGCGTTTTGCACCGCATGATCTTGCGGTTATCATCACAGTAGCAACGAGTTTGTTAAGTCTAATTTTCCCGCGGAGCCGGCATTCGTGGTTGCGGGGTAATAGGCTGCACTGGCAAGCGTTGCAAAAAGAGGGAATGCTTGTTCGAGATGGGCAGAGCTTCTTTTTTCTCGTGACCGCTCTTGAGAAACTATCGCGTGGTATTTGGCCTTTTTGGGATGAGAAGAATAACCAAGACGGCTTTCATTTTATTGATGTTAATGCGTTTCCCAGCCGTTTCCCCGCTGCATTAGGGAATTTATTGCGTGGACGTGCACCACAATGGTTACGACAAAATAGTGATTATGTGAGTAGCCAAACAGAGCGGATGCGGTTGGCAACGGACAGTGATTTTGTGCTTGATGGTGAGGTTTTTCCTGCACTCCCTGAGGCGACAATGATTTTGGAGCGGGGGCCAGTCTTCCGGTTTCTACATGCCTGATTTCATGAGGACGATTTTAATTCGTGAATTGACGACGGAAACTGACGCGGCTGTTGTCGCTTTTGCTCAGTATCTATCAAGCATCATGCCGGTTATGCCATTAGGTATTGTTTTTTACGGCTCAGTGTTGCGGCATAGGGATCCAAATGGTATTCTCGATTTATACGTCATTACCGAGGAAAATACGTCTTTTTCCCATCATGTAATGGAGCGTATGGCGAACGCTTTTCTCCCACCCAATGTGTATTATTGTGAATATGAACATGAGGGACAGTTGCTTCGTGCAAAGGTGGCGGTTCTATCGCTTGCACAATTTTTGAAGCGTAGTCGTCTGCAATCATTAGATACAACCATTTGGGCACGTTTTTGTCAGCCTGTGCGTCTTGTTTGGGTGAAAGACGAGAAAAGTGCAGATCGCATTTTGTCAGCGATTCAACAATGTGTAGTCACGGCGGCCCGTTGGGCGGCTCTCTTAGGGCCTTACTCTGGTGAGCCGGAAGATTATTGGCACACGCTTTTCCAGCATACATATGAAGCGGAATTGCGTGTTGAGAAAAAGAAACGCAGCCATGATTTATTAGCCGGGCATGAGGAGCGTTATGCGGTTCTGTTACTCGCCGCATGGAAAAAAGAAGCGATTCATGTCTCGGTCATTGGCGATACATTTCAGCCGCAATTGAGCCCGGCATTACGGGAAAAGGCAAAATCCCGTTGGGCACGCGTTAAGAGAATTGGACGTCCTTTGAATGTGATGCGTCTTTTGAAGGCGGCATTCACTTTTAGGGGAGGTATGCGTTACCTTCTGTGGAAAATTCGACGTCATACAGGAGAGGAAGTCAGAGTTCCTCCTTTTGTAGAGCGTCACCCTCTTCTTGGGCTTCCTATATTTCTCTGGCAAGCCCGACGGCTTAAGTCAGTGCGTCAATAAAAACTTCTTAGAATACCTTCCCTCCATAGGAGAGAAGGTATTCAGTCTTAAGCCGTGAGGCCGAGTTTTTTGGCAATGTCTGTGAAGGCGGCAACGGCTTGATCAATCTCTTCTGCAGAGTGAGCTGCCATCACAGAACAACGCAGGAGTGGACGGTTGTCTGGCGTTGCCGGTGGAAGAGAAAGATTGACGTAAACGCCGGCCTCGAGAAGAGCATTCCAGAAGGTGAGAGCCTGAGGGACATCTTCTAACGTCACAGCAACGACTGGGGAGACAAAATCTCCTGTGCTGAGACCACTTTTCTTAAGCCCTTGATGCAAGCGTTCTGAATTTTCTCTTAATTTTTCACGTAATTCAGGGCGCGCTTGAATTTCTTCTAAAGCAGCGAGGGTTGAGGCGATGATTTCAGGGGGGAGAGACGCTGTAAACATATAAGGGCGCGAGCAGAGGCGCATAAGAGCGATCTCATCATGATTGGTCGCGCAATAGCCACCAACGGTTCCAAGCGATTTGGAAAAAGTCCCTACGACGAAATCAACGCCATCTTCGCAGCCTTGCATCTCGGCAACGCCGCGGCCATGGTCCCCCATAACGCCGAAAGAATGGGCTTCATCCACCATAAGGGTAACGTTGTGGCGTTTTGTTACCTCAACAAATTTATCGACAGGTGCAATATTCCCCGTCATGGAATAAATGCCTTCGACGATGACAAGGCGAGCACCGGATGCGTTCTTTGTACGGGCTAGGCGTTTATCCAGATCGGCAGGGTCATTATGACGGAAGCGGATAACCTGCGCTCCAGAAAGACGCGCCCCATCGTAGATGCTGGCATGGCTGTCAGCATCTAGAAACAGGATATCATCTTTGTTGACCAAAGCGGAGATGGTGCCGAGATTAGCTTGATATCCTGTTGAGAATATCATGGTATGGCGCCGTTGGAGTACCTGAGAAAGACGTTCTTCCAGCTTGGTGTGAAGGGAATAGGTACCATTCGCAATACGCGAGCCCGTGGTGCCAACGCCCATGGTCGAAACAGTCTCGATAGCGGCATCACGTGCTTTTTGTGACTGGCTCAGTCCAAGATAGTTATTGGTACCGAAGAGAAGCGTCTTGCGTCCTTCGATGATCCCAACGCTTGCTGAAAGCGGGCGCTCTATGACGACACCAAACGGATTGCGAGGGCTTGCCGCTATAAGTGCCTCATAAGAGGTGCGTAAATTCTGGTGTTTGTCGAACAATCCCGCTGTCATGCTTGTGCAGCCTTAATCTCGTGCAAGCATTGCGCAAGATCATTGATAGTACGAATATCAGCAAGCTTGTCGAGTGGAACAGAGACATCCAATGTGTCTTCAATCTCCATGACAAAATTCATGACGGCCAAACTGTCAAAAGACAAATCTTCCACAATACGGCTATCACCATTGATATTACGAGGAACTTTGGGGTTAGCCAGAAGTTTCTCAATGATGATTGAGGAAATATCGGCAACACTTTCAGTCATGTCTCTTAACCTTTTAACCGTCACAGGAGGTGGAATGTATGCGTATTCCTACTTAACTAAATTCTCCAGCTAGGAACATGGCCTTTGCACGGGCTCGGGTCAACTTTCCAGAGGATGTTTGTGGGAGCGATCGTGGCGCAACAAGTGTGACTTCCACGTCAATCCCATGAATCCTGCGGAATAGGGCTGTGAGATCAGTTTTTAGTTTGGCGCGTGTCTCTTCTTCGCTGAGGCGACACTGAACGAGAGCAACGACTTTTTCACCTTCTTGGTGATCGACTGAGAAAACAGCAACATCGCGCGAACGCACATTGGGCATCTCATGTTCCGCTGCCCATTCGAGGTCTTGCGGGAGGATATTGCGTGCATTGATGATGATGAGGTCTTTTGCTCGGCCCGTCACGACGATTTGACCATCAAGGAAATAACCAAGATCCCCTGTATTGAGCCAACCATTAGCTGAAAGAGCTTTTTCAGTCTCATCCGGGCGCTGGAAATATCCCGACATAATGCTCGGACCACGCACGAAGATAGTGCCAACTTCGCGCTCAGATAAGATTTTACCGTCCGGGGAGCGTACTTCCATCTCATGTTCGGGAAGAGGCCTACCGCAAAGGACAAAAGTACGCCGCGGCTCTGTCTTTTCATCAGCAGGGCGTGCGTAATTGCGCTCTTCTAGGTAACGGAGGTCAACCGTATCGGTGTGGATGCCTTCATTCAGAGGCGCAAAGCTGATGGCCAGGGTCGTTTCTGCCATCCCGTAACTTGCCACAAAAGCCCGTTTATCAAAACCACGGCAAGCGAATGCCTCAGCGAATTGATGCATAATCTGGGGGCGAATCATATCGCCACCAATTCCTGCAGCACGCCAGGAGGAAAGGTCAATTTCCTCACGAGCTCCGCGGCGAACACATAGTTCAAAGCCAAAAGAGGGGCTGTAGGAAAGTGTTCCACGATTGCGCGAAATAAGTTCTAACCAGATATGAGGGCGGCGTGCAAACTCTCTAGTTGGGAGAAGATCAACAGAAAGTTGGCATCCCATAGGGGTAAGGAAGAACCCGACGAGCCCCATATCATGGTAAAGCGGCAACCATGAGACACAACGATCGACACGAGGATCTTCTGAAGGGAAGACGCAAAGCCCATATTTGGAGATGCTATGGATATTCGCCATACCAGCTCTTTGGGTAATGCATACGCCCGTTGGAGAGCGTGTGCTTCCCGATGAAAATTGAAGATAAGAAAGATCGTCCGGGCCAACGTCAGGCAAGGCGATCTCTTTCTCTTCCTGTTCCATTAGTTCAGTAGGGGAGCCACCAAAGAGGAGGTCAAGACCTTCAGTAATGAGGTCTGTCCATCCACCAATAACGCTAGGTACCACGACAGCGCGCGCACCTGCACTGGTGATCATGCCTCGAAGGGTTTTGATATAGTCGTCTTTCCCACCGAAAACGACAGGAAGGGGAAGAGGAGCTGGAACGAGCCCTGCATATTGGCAACCGAAAAAGGCGCGCGCAAAGTCACCATCGCTTTCAGCGACAATGGCAACGCGATCCCCTTTTGTGAGGCCAAGTCCCAAAAGACGGCGTGCGACAGATAGGGCCTGAACACGCAGCGTGCTGTAGGGCAGTGACTCAATAAGGGTGCCACGACCGGAATAGATATTGAACCCTGACTTTCCTTGCGCTGCATAATCAAGCGCAGCTGGAAAAGTTGGGAAATCCCCATACCGTCGTTCAATGCCTGAACGGCTTGGCGTGATGGAAAGGGGGGATTGGGTATTTAGGTTGGCCTCGGTCAAACCTGAACTAGCTCCGTTTGGACCACCAGATACCTTTGGGGCCCCTGCGAAAATAAAAACAACGACATTGAAGATAACCCCAGATGGATGGAGTTACCTGGATTAGCGACAGTCTCTAATACATTTGTAGGTACTTTCTCAAGCAGAAGTTAACAAATTCCTTAATGACATTGCGCGGAGTATACCAAAAAGCGGCACATCGGGAAATCATGCAAGGCATGCTGGTGTTTATAGGTGTCGGTTCTTTATCTGGGGAGAATAGAGGATCTTTTCCAGTATTGGAGAATGGGGAATTTTTACGATAAACCCCGCTATTATCTTGACTTCAGGGGCTCAGTTTTCCATCGTGCTTGCCTCAAGTTAGGCAGGGAATGAATGCGTGAAAATTCAACAACAGCAACGTCATCACGCGCGCTTAACAATTGATTTAGCTAATTTGTGTTACAATTATAAACGACTACAAGAAGAAGCCGTCGGAGCAGAATGTGCGGCAGTGCTTAAGGCAGATGCTTATGGAGTAGGGTTAGGGCCTGTGGCTTCTGCTTTGGCGCCGTATGTGAAGACTTTCTTTGTCGCGCATCCCGAAGAGGGGCAGAGGCTTCGTGCTTTTATTCCTAAAAGTAGAATTTTTGTTCTGCATGGGTTTTTACCCGGCGGTACGGCTTTTATGGCAGAGCACGGTTTAATCCCCGTCATTAATAGCCGTGAGCAAGCTTTGGAATGGCGAAACTTCTGCCAAGAAAGCGGGAGAAATGATCCCGTTGCTTTGCAGTTTGACAGTGGTATGTCGCGCTTTGGTTTGTCGCTCAAGGATCTCGAATTTGGGGTGACGGAAGGGCTTCAGCCTGTATTGGTCATGAGTCACTTGGCCTGTGCCGACACGCCCGATGACCCTGCTAATGCACGCCAGCGTGATTTTTTTATCAAAATGGCAGATTTTTTTCCTGGAGTGCCACGGTCATTGGCGGCGTCATCAGGGATTTTTCTAGGCTCCGATTACCACTTTGATCTTGTGAGGCCGGGAGCTGCTTTGTACGGTCTTGCGCCTAATGATCAAGGACAGAACCCATTGCGTCCTGTCGTGCAGCTTGAGGCACGTATTGTTCAAATAAGGCATGTCGAACAAGCAGCAGGTGTTGGTTATGGAATGACATGGCGCGCGCCAGCAGGGACACGCCTTGCCACGGTAGGAATTGGCTATGCAGATGGGCTGTTTCGGTCTGTCAGTGGGCATATGGCGTTGTGGTACAAAGATATAGAATTGCCGGTTGTAGGCCGCATTTCCATGGATAGTGTGTCCGTTGATATCGGAAATATTTCCGACGATGCCTTAAAGCCGGGGGATTTTTTGTCGGTTATTGGTCCGCACCAATCTGTAGACTCCGTAGCCCGTATGGCAGGGACGATTGGCTATGAAATCCTCACATCGCTTGGACACCGTTTCGAGCGGCATTATGTGGGTGTTTGAAGTGGGAGATAGTGGGTTTTTTAACATCTTCTTTAATCACACAAAGGATGCTTGACCTTTCTACAAAAGGGGCATAGCCAAAAAGATGTTCCGGGGGGTGTCTCTGACGAGGCTGAGACGGTAAGTGCCGAACCCTTTGAACCTGATCCGGGTCATGCCGGCGAAGGAACAGGAGATTATGAGCGTGTATAAAAAATCTAATAAGAAAAGCTCATCCTTAATAGATCGTCATTCCCGGATCTTTTCCCGTATTATGTGTGTGGAGAAGATCGATGCAGGATTTTACCGTAACAACCGGCCCTATTTGCGGGTCTTCCAAAATATATTCTCAGGCATTTGAGCGGCCCGATATACGCGTTCCTTTTCGCGAAATTGCTTTAAATGACCCGCAAGAAGCGCCTGTAAGAGTTTATGATACTTCTGGCCCTTATACAGATCATGCTGCGCTGATTGACCTCAGCAAGGGATTGCCCGCGGTGCGTGCTCCTTGGCTTGAGAAAAGAGGGATAAAAGGGGCGCCAGCGTCTGCTGATAAAATAGCGGCAGAGGAAGAGGAGATTCCTTTCTGCCCAGCGATTTACACATTGCGTCACGGGCAAGATGGGCAGCCTATTACGCAATATGAATACGCAAAAGCAGGCATCATTACGGAAGAAATGATCTATGCAGCGCACCGTGAAAATTTCGGACGTGCTGCGGCAGAGATTGGCCCGGCGATGGATGGCCATAAGCGCCAGTCTCCTTCTCACATGCCGGCGTCGATCACGCCTGAATTCGTGCGCCAGGAGATTGCGGCAGGGCGGGCGATTCTTCCAGCCAATATCAATCATCCTGAGTTAGAGCCTATGGTCATTGGGCGTAACTTCCTGGTCAAAATTAATGCCAATTTTGGTAATTCCGCGGTTACGCCTGGGGTTGCGGCTGAAGTGGATAAAATGGTGTGGGCCATCCGCTGGGGGGCTGATACGGTTATGGATCTCTCAACAGGGAAGAATATTCAGCAAGTCCGAACGTGGATTATGCGGAATGCGCCCGTTCCGGTTGGAACCGTGCCTATTTATGAGGCCTTGGAGCGTGTGGGGAATGACCCGTTAGCCTTAACATGGGAAATATTCCGTGATGTGTTGCAAGAACAAGCCGAGCAGGGTGTGGATTATTTCACGATCCATGCAGGACTGCGCCTCGCTCATATTCCTCTCACAGCACAACGTGTAACGGGTATTGTAAGCCGTGGTGGGTCTATTATGGCGCGTTGGTGCTTAGATGGGCATCGCGAGAGTTTCCTCTATGAGCATTTTGACGAGATTTGCGCGCTTTGCCGGCGGTATGACATTGCATTGTCCCTAGGGGATGGTCTTCGCCCAGGCAGTATTGCCGATGCGAATGACGCTGCACAATTTGCCGAGCTTGAGACATTGGGCGAACTCACACGTGTGGCGCATGCGCATGGGTGCCAAGTTATGATCGAAGGCCCGGGCCATGTGCCGATGCATCTCATCCATGAAAATGTTACGAAACAATCAGAATTATGTGGTGAGGCACCATTTTACACATTAGGGCCGCTGACGACAGATATTGCCCCTGGATATGATCATATTACCTCAGCCATTGGAGCAGCGATGATCGGATGGTACGGGACTGCCATGCTGTGCTACGTCACACCCAAAGAGCATCTGGGGCTTCCTGACCGTCATGATGTGAAAACGGGGGTGATCACCTATCGTATTGCAGCCCACGCGGCGGATTTGGCGAAGGGGCATCCAGCAGCTCAATTGCGTGATAACGCGCTATCGCGTGCGCGTTTTGCATTCCGGTGGGAAGATCAATTTAATTTGTCCTTGGATCCCGACACAGCGCGGTCTTTCCATGATGAAACCTTGCCGAAAGATGCCCATAAAGCTGCGCATTTTTGCTCTATGTGTGGTCCTAAATTCTGCTCTATGAAGATCTCTCAAGATATTCGTGAAGAAACGTTACGTCAGCAGGGAATGGAGGAAAAATCAAAGGAGTTCCGTCAAAAAGGAGGAGCTCTGTATGTTGAAACCGTCTAAGCGTCATGCCTCTATTGGGATTATTGGCGGTGGAGCAGCAGGGCTGGTTACCGCGCTGACCCTACAAGAGGCTGGTTTTCCCGTTCATGTGTATGAGAGGCACAAAGATTTTTCTCAGAATCGGTGTTCTTGGCTGGCGGGGGGGATGATTGCACCATGGTGTGAGCGTGATGCCTCGGAGCGGGCTGTTATTGAACGTGGAAAAGAAGCGCTGCAATGGTGGCCAGAACATTATAAAGAGACGCGCTGTCGTGGGAGCCTTGTGCTGTCATCACAGCATGATCGCCATGAAATTGTGCGCTTTGCCCGGCGGAGTGAGGCTTTTGACTATCTTGAGGGAGAGGACCTTGCAGCGCTTGAACCGGCGTTGGAAGGACGCTTTCAGGAGGGATTATTTTTTCCACAAGAAGCGCATCTAGACCCACGAAAGGCGCTTTTATCCCTAGCATGGCTTTTGGAGCAGCAGGGAGGGTTATTGTCTTTTGGGCAAGAGGTCTCACCGCGAGATATTGCCGAAGATATCGTCATTGATTGCCGTGGTTGGGCGGCTCACCCTGAAATGCCTCGTTTGCGCGGTGTCAGGGGCGAGATGATACGCGTCCGCTCATATGAGTTGAATTTCTCGCGTCCTGTTCGTCTGCTGCATCCTCGTTTCCCTGTTTACATCGTACCACGTGGTGAGGGGATTTTTATGGTGGGGGCCACGAGTATTGAGAATGCCTATGACGGGCCGGTCTCTGTCCAATCAGCTTATACGTTATTGGAAGCATTGCAGCGGTTACATCCGGCCTTTGGTGAAGCCGAGATAATTGAACTTAATACCGGTATTCGGCCGGCGTTCCCGGATAATTTGCCAGATGTGGAGCAACATGGCCGTTTGTTCCGGGCGAATGGTCTTTATCGGCATGGCTTCCTTCTTTCGCCTTGGTGCGCGCGTCAGGTTAAGGAGCAGGTGATGGCTTATTGCGGAGAAATGGCATGACACAGCTTAAGGTGAATGGCGAGTGGCATCCTTTTTCAGAGACGTTGGGTGCGTTGATTAAGGACTTAGCGCTTGATCAAGCGTCTGTGGCCACAGCGTTGAATGGTCAGTTTGTCCCGGCGGTTAAGCGCGATGACACAGTATTACACGCGGGTGATGAAGTGGAAGTGCTTGCCCCGATGCAAGGAGGGTGAGGTCTCATGGCGGCATTAACGCTTTATGGGCAAGAGGTGCGGTCGCGCCTCTTGCTTGGAACTGCGCGCTATCCATCTCCTGCGTGTCTTCAAGAGGCCGTAGAAAAAGCTCACGTTGATATTGTCACGGTTTCTTTGCGGCGTGAAACGATTGGTATGCAGCGAGGAGAAGGGCTTTCTGGTCAGGGTTTTTGGCGGTTGATCAAACAGCTTGGCGTGCATGTACTGCCTAATACAGCAGGGTGCCATTCTGTGCGTGAGGCTGTCACGACGGCACAAATGGCGCGTGAAATCTTAGGGACGGATTGGATCAAGTTAGAGGTGATCGGTGATGATCAGACCCTCCATCCAGATATATTCGGTTTAGTGGAAGCGGCAGAGATCCTTGTCAAAGAAGGGTTTAAGGTCTTTCCCTATACCACGACGGACCTTGGTGTTGCAGAGCGTTTGCTGCGTGCGGGATGTCAGCTTTTGATGCCGTGGGCAGCTCCTATTGGGAGCGGGCAGGGAATCAGCCATCGTTCGGCATTGCGGACAATGCGCCAGAGTTTTGCGGATATTCCATTGATTATTGATGCCGGAATTGGCCGCCCTTCACATGCTGTTGATGTAATGGAAATGGGGTTTGATGCTGTGTTGCTCAATACAGCCGTGGCTCAAGCAGGAGACCCCGTGCGGATGGCCCATGCGTTTGCCCAGGCGATTGAAGCAGGGCGAACCGCTTATGAAGCAGACCCAATGGAATCCTTTTCCTCTGCAATTTCAGCAAGTCCTTTGATGGGAAGAGGAAAGTTGGGATGACGGGAATAGGGCGGTTTTACCCCATTGCAGGCACGGCTGAAGAGGTGGAGCGTGTTGCGGCATTAGGGGCGCGATTTATTCAGCTTCGGTTCAAGTCGACTGATCGCGCACACATTGTAGAGGAAGTGTCGCGCGCTTTGGCAAGTTGCCGACATTATCATGCGCAGCTTGTGGTGAATGATCATTGGGAAGTAGCACTTGAGCAAGGTGCTTCTTACATCCATTTAGGACAAGAGGACCTGGAGACAGCTGACCTAACGCGTATCCGTCGTGGTGGCCTTAAATTGGGTGTGAGCACACATTCTCATGAGGAGCTGAATAAAGCGCTGGCTGTAAAACCTGATTATGTCGCTTTAGGGCCCATTTGGGAAACGACCTTAAAAGTCATGCCTTGGAAGCCCCAAGGGCTGGAGCGTGTGCGTGAATGGGCGACACTCATTGACCCGTTGCCATTAGTGGCCATTGGTGGGGTCACTTTAGCGCGGTGCCGTTCTTGTTTAGAGGCGGGGGCTCATTCTGTTGCGGTTGTGAGCGATATTTTTCGGCATTCTGATCTCGAAGGGCAGACCCGGAAATGGCAACAGGCTTTGGGAGAGGTTTCATGAGGGCAGACCGGTACCAAACGCAGAAGCTTTTGCTCGAAATTGGGGAGAGCGGTCAACAAAAACTGGCCCAAGCGACGGTTTTCGTTGTTGGAGCTGGGGGGCTGGGATGCGCTTTATTACCGTGGCTGGCTGGGGCAGGGATAGGCCATATCCATGTGATGGATGATGATGTTATTGAGCTTAAAAATCTCCATCGTCAGCCCCTGTATCATATGGAGGATCTTGGTCAATCAAAGGCAGATATTGCGTGCCAACGTTTGCGTGCGTTAAATCCTGACTGTCAGTTCACGTCTCATGTGATGGCGGCACAGCCGGATACGGTTCGTGCTCTTATCCAGAAAAGTGATGTTGTCATTGACGCCGCGGATAATTTTGCGACAACCTATGTGCTCAGTGATGCCTGCCAAAGAGTGCAATGTGTTTTGGTCAGTGGATCTTCCCTAGGCTGGGAAGGATATGTCGGGGCTTTTTGCGGGAATGGGCCGAGTTATCGTGCAGTTTTTCCAAAAATTCCAGAGAATTCTCAGAAAAATTGCGGGCAGGCGGGTATTGTCGGGCCTGTTGTTGCGGTCATTGGCAGTGTGATGGCGCAATTCTGCTTATCGCTTCTTTTAGACATAACACCGTCGCCTGTGGGGGAGTTGCGTCGCTGGGATGCACGTGTGATGCAAATGCGTCATTTTTCCTTCCGTGATGCGGAAGAACCATCTCATTTTTGGCCTTTTCTGGCATGGTCAGAACTTCGGGATGATGATGTCGTGGTCGATGTGCGGTTGCTTGATGAAAAGCCGACTTTAGAAAGAGCAAAACTTTACCAAAAACCGTTACCAGAGTTTGAAAAATCATATGATGATTTACCGCAAGATCGACGGCTTGTGATTTGCTGTCAAACTGGCGTACGGGCCTCAAAAGCGGCATCTTTTTTGGCTGGGAAAGGTTATACGAATATCGCTCTTATGGCCGTGGCAAAGCAGCCTTTATGACATACTGTGTGTTGAGTATTGCCGGGACAGACCCGACAGGTGGGGCGGGAATTCAGGCGGACTTAAAGACCATCGCAGCACTAGGCGGATATGGTCTCAGTGTGATTACGGCCGTAGTTGCGCAAAATTCATCTCATGTGCTGAATACAGCTTTAATGACGCCTGAAATGGTGCAGGAGCAGCTTCAGGCTATTGTTGAAGAGATGTCGGTTCATGCCATAAAAATTGGCATGTTGGGTGATGCACGTATTATTGAAACAGTGGCAACCTATTGTGCTTCTGTTAAGGCTCTTCCTGTCGTTTTGGATCCTGTGATGAAGGCGAGTGCAGGGCAGGATCTTTTGAAGGTTGCCTCTTTATCTGTGATGTTGTCGGATCTTTTGCCCAATGTGACGATGATAACGCCAAATCTTGCAGAAGCGGCGACCTTACTTGGCCAAGAGGAAGCACGAACCTTGGACGCTATGGAGCATCAAGCGCGGGCTTTACAGAAAAAAGTGTCCTGGGTGTTGCTTAAAGGAGGACATTTTCCTGATGAATCTTGCAGTCCTGATGTGCTTGTCGGGCCAGATTATGTGCGATGGTATCAGCAAGAACGGCTTTTAACGTTTCATGGTCGTGGAACAGGATGCACGTTATCATCAGCGCTGGCATTTTATATGATTCATCATGATGTTCCAGAAGCTGTGGAACGTGCGCGACATTTCGTGTATCGAGCTTTACAGACAGCGGGCCAGCTTAATCTGGTTCAAGAGCGTGGCCCGTTGAATCATTTTCATTGGTATTGATCGATGTTGTTTGGTGACGTTTATATGTATGAGTTGGCATAATATATATTATACGACTTTCATATATAGCTAGATCAAGGGCCTAAAAATACTTCCCCTGTTTTTATCCAGCCTCTCACAATTATATTCTGGCTTTGTTCCTGATATAGATTTTGAGGATTTTTGTTTCGAAAATAAAATATTATAATATTGCATAAGCCGATAGTTCCGGCCAACAATAAGGCTTCCAAAAATTTGTTCTCTTCTAAGCAAGGTTTCGTTTTTGTGACGCACACCCATGTAGACACGATTGAGCGCTTAAAGCGTACTGTGGATCACGAACTTTATGGGCATCCCAAAGGCCTTTGGGTATTGTGTATGACGGAAGGATGGATTGCTTTCGCGCAATATGGTGTTTTGTCCATTCTTGTCCTGTATCTGCAAGATTTTTTGCTTACACCAGAACATGTAGCGCGTATTTGGGGATTTTCTGCGGTTTTAAAGGGTGTGCAATGGCTTTATGCCCCTGTGGACCTTAAGGCTGTTGCGGGTGGTTTAACGGGGCTTTATGAAGCCCTCCTCTTCGCGACACCTATTTTTGGGGGTATTTTAGCTGACCGCGTTTTGGGAAAAACCCCTACTGTTCTGATGGGTATCATTTTGGCCGGAATTGGCTTTGGTCTCATCGGATTTGGACCTTTATTTGTTCTCGGTATCGTGCTGAGTTTGATAGGCGTCGGCTGCTGTGGCAGTATTAAAGTTCAAGTAAGCGGCCTATATTCGTTGGATGATCGTAGGCGTTCTGATGCGTATCTTTTCTATACGCTGGGGATTCAAGTTGCCGCATCAATTTCTCCGCTTTTATGTGGGGCTGCGGCACAAAAACATATTTGGTGGTTGGGGTTTGTTGTCCCTGCCGCTGGGGCTGTTTTTGGATTTTTAGGGTATGTTTTTTGGCGTCATACGCTCCCTAAAGATCAGCTCATCCATAAAAAAACAGATACTCCAAAGGTTGTCTTGAGCAAAAAAGACTGGAAAAAAATCATTTTGCTCGTCGGATTGGTGCTTGTCTTTGCAGTGGGGTCTATTCCTAATCAGGATATTAGTGATGGATATCTCCTTTGGGGTGAGCAGCATTACGATCTCTCCTTTGGTGGATTTACCTTCCCTGTCAGTGATTTAATTGCCTTAGATAGTTTTGTCAGTGCGGTAACGGCCGTTCTCGTTCTGTGGTTTTGGCAATGGTACGAGAAGAAATTTCAGAAGACGGTTTATGAGGTTGATAAAATCATCATTGGTGGCACCCTAAGTATCTTAGGGCCGCTCTTTTTAGCGGCTGGAAGTTGGGTCTCTCCTGGGCTGCATCATGTGAGTGTTTGGTGGGGGCTTGCTTTTCATACGATTAATGACATTGCTTTTGCGATGATTTTTCCAATTGGGATGGCGCTCTTTACGCGTGTTGCACCGGCAAGTGTAACCACCATCATGCTTGCTGTTTATATGACACAAGTCTTTTTCGCGAATATTATGGTCGGGAAACTTGCGACATTATTCTATCAGATTTCTGACATCGCATTCTGGTTGATCCATGCGGGCTGTGCCGCGGTAGCGACCATTATAATGATCTTCTGCACCCTGCTCTTCCGCCCTCTCCTAACCTCTACTGAAGAAAAAGCGTAAGAGGCCTCCCTTGTCAAAAGCCGGTTTCAAAAACGATCATCTGATAAAGATGAAACAATGAAGCCGGCATCATGGGCAGGAAGAATGGAATGCCCGGTTCTGGTAATCACCACGCTAGGTTCGAGCAAGCCATGCCGCCGTTGTTGATGGCGTTGGATTACCTGCCGCCGGACGATGGGATATTTCTTGATAAGCTTTTCAAATTCATCACGAGGAATGGCCAGCATATGTGAGAATTGGAGAGAATGAACAGTCGCAAGGGCATGATTGCCTTGGAGTAGGCTCATGGTTCCGACAAGATCCCCTGCCCCAAGCTGAATATCTTGATCCTCATAACGATATTCAACCAAACCCGCAACTTGCGCATAAATCGTGCGAATTTTCCGATTGGCTTTAATCAGCGTTTCCCCTGGGGATAGGAAACACATAGAAACCTTTCCCGCTAAGTCATGCAAAGCGGCATCGGGAACGCCGTTGAAAGCCGGGAATGCTCTGAGTCTCTGCTCAATGCCACTGCGCAAATTAAAGCGTAAGGGAGATTCCAAACGTGTGCGATGCCGATCAATGGTAGAGTTGAGCTCACGATGAAGCTCTTGAGAAATGAGATTTTCTTTTGCAAGCGTTGTATATTCTTCGTCTTCCATCCGAAGAGCAATTTGGCGCAGAATACGGCTTTCTAACGCTTCAGAATAACCAGAATAATGAAGGCGTAATGCTTCGAGAGCATCATCAAGTAATTTACGTTGTCGACCGAGAACTTCAGCCACGATTTCGGTAATGCGTGCTCCTAATGTCGGTTCCATACGCTCCCGTACGAAGCGCATTAGAGATGTCGAAACAAGGTGGGCGATGATGAGCATTTCAAAACGCTCCATCATGCAAAACATGAGAGGCCGATCGACCCGGAAATGGCGATGTAAAAATTGAGCAATCTGGAAACGATAGGTCGGCTGGAGGCGTTTTCTCCTGACGCGCACGTAGCCGTATCGCCCTTCTCTCTGCACACTATCGACCAAGGCTTCAGCGGTGCGGAGGAGGATTTCCATCACACGTCGGCTTGACATTCCCTGCACACGGAAGAGATCAAGCAGCAGTGAGCGTTCCTGGTTGGCGATGGTAATAAGCGCCATTTGAACACGGTCTCGATCTGTTAAGGCGGCTTCAAAATTATTAGCTTCTTTTTCTTTTTCGGCACGTCGTTCAATGCGACTGATGACACCATAACGCGTACGTTTGTTAAAGCCGAGCTCATCGGAAACTTGTTCAACACGTTTAGCAACGTGCCCTAACCCAATCCCGATAATTTGGTGACGTATGGCTTCGTCAATGGGAGATAGACGATTAAGACGCAAGAAAAGCACTAAAGAGCGTAAGGTTGTGCCATTGACGAGCAATGTAATAAGCACAAACCCTGTAGCGACAATCCCGATAAAATGGGTAATCGATTCATTAATATACGGGTTTTCATTAACCGCTAAAGCCAAAGCAAGCGTAATAGCTCCGCGCAGTCCACCCCATGCCATGGTCGCTTTGAAACGGGTCGGCACTGGGGGAGATAAACGGGTGATACTGAGAATAGGCAAAAGGCCGAAAATAATGGCTGATCGCGCGACTAACCCTGCAACACTGGCGATTAAAATTAAAACACAGTCCCAGCGTGTCATGCCAAACATCATGCGAGGGACCAGCATCGAAGCGAGGATAAAGACGAGAGAGCCAGCCCAAAAAACAAGCTGCTCCCATAACTCATGCAGAAAGCGCCAAACTTGAGGGCGGAATGTAGAAGGCCCATAAGCAGAGACGGTAAGCCCTGCTGTCGCTGTGGCGACGACGCCTGAAAACCCGAGAACATCTTCACATAGAATATAAACGGCGTAAGGCAGAACAAGGGTTAATGTTATTTCTGCAGCCGGGAAGCCACTCATCGTTGAAATGAGTAACAGGGTCAGGCGAGCAACGGTTACCCCGACGACGACAGCGCCTGCAAATTCCGTAAGGAAGTTTATGATGGCTTCTTGTGGGCTGACAGGGTGATGGGCGGTGATAGCGGCGGCGAGAATACTAAAAATCGCAATGGCCGCTGCATCGTTAAAGAGTGCCTCCCCTTCAACCAAACGCGTTAAGCGTGCGGCAGCGCCAATTTCGCGGAAAATACCCGAAACAGCAGAAGGATCCGTCGTTGCAACAATCGCTCCCAACAAAAGACAGACAGCGAGGCTTTGTTGCGCAAAGGGGAAAAGAGCCAACCCAATGGTGGCCGTAGACGCAATGACAGCCACAACGGCCAAGAGTAAAACTGTAGCGATCTCATGGGCTAAGCTGCGTACATTGATATTCATTGCTCCTTGGAAAACCAAGATAGGCAAGAAAATGAGCAAAAACCCTTCGCTATTGATAGGAAATGATGTGAGGGTTTCCGCAGGGCCTTCTAATAGATCTAGCCCCAGCGAATTGGTAATGATGGCCGCGGCTCCACCTAGACCAATACCAACGAGAGCAATGAGAACGGTGTCAGGAAGCTTAAGCTTTTTGGCAAGTGGCTGAATGAGACTAACCAAAAGAAGCAGGAACATCAGCGTTAGAAGAATAGCTGCAAGCCCTGTTTCCATTATGTCCCCTCAGATTCTTATCAATCTCATGCCGCTTGCCGTATTGTAAGTCTAATTATATCAGATGGCTAACAAAAATATTCTAATTACTCATATAGGTATTTTCCAGCCTCGATGATGTGTCCTTATGTTGGGGGTGATTTTTGGATATGTTGATAAAGGGCTTGAATGGGGTGCAATAATGTCTGCCCAGTAAAGCGCTTTGTTTGGCACCGGCACGAGAAGCCGCCAGCTGTCACTGTTTTGGTGACAAAATTTTCCCAATTGTCTTGAAAAATTTTCTTAGAGAGAGGGGCATTATTGCGCTCATGGCCGAAAAGACCGGCCATACCGCAACAGCCTGTTGCTTTACTCGTCAGAGCGATCCCGAAATGTGTCATCACGTGTGTCCAATGAGTTGTGGTTTCCGGTGTGAGGGCTTTAGCGGTACAGTGTGGTAGGAAGTCGAGTGATGCGATTTGTGTAGAGGATGGTGAAAAATGGACCTTCTCTTCCTGAATTTCTGCATGAAGAAACTCTTCAGGGGCGAGGACGTTCCACGAAAGCGTGGGGTCAATCTCACGATATTCATGGCGGAACATCAAGCCCGTTGCCGCATCTAACGTGATAATCGGAATTCCACGAGAGGCTATTGGCTGTAACGCGGAAAGAATATGCCGTGCCGTTGAGGCAAAAAGCCTGCGAAAGCCTAAAACATGCTGGGCTTTACCATTATCCAATATAGGCGTCACGCGGATGTCATAGCCAAGTTTTGCAAACAGTGCATAGGCATCATGAAGAACGCCTCCATCAAAGCTCCCCGTGAAGCTATCTTGAAGGAGGACAATTTTTTTCTCGGACGGTTGAGAGAGCCATGACGATGTGACGTGTTGAGATGTTGGAAAATGTGTGGGGCGTAACGTGGGGAGATCAACCAGCCCTACCCCAGTGAGAACACGGCGTGAGAGTGGGTTATGCATCAAAAAATTGGTAAGCCCTGGGGTGAGACGCCCGATTTTTAGTAAGGGCTCCAGAGAGGCAACGAGATAGTCGCGCAATGGGCGCAGACGAGCATGGTAATAATCATGTAAAAAATGAGACCGTAATGACGGAATATCGACACGTATTGGGCATTGAGAGGCACACGCTTTACAAGCGAGGCAGCTATCAAACGTTTTTTTAAGGGCTTTGCCGAGCTGTTTTTTCTCGGGTGATGTTTGTGCGTCGGGCAAAGATGAAAGGCGCAGCCACTCACGTAAAAGAGCAGCCCGCCCTTTGGGTGATTGGAGACGGTCTTTCGTGGCCTTATAAGACGGGCACATTGTTGTGGTGGGTTCTTGATTAAAACAGGCGCCATTGCCATTGCAGAGAATGGCTTTTTCATAATGTTCTTTGTTCTGTGCAGAAATTTGCTTATCGAACGAACCACGGAAAGGAAGTTCATCTATTTTTATAACGGAATGATCTTCTACAGGAACAAGTTTCCCGCGATTAAAAAGGTCCTTCGGATCAAAAGCTTTTTTAATGTGGCAGAGTTCGGCAAAAAGAGTTGGACCAAAGAAAAGCGGAGAAAATTCTCCCCTCACCCCGCGCCCGTGTTCTCCCCATAAAAGCCCACCATAGCGGTGTGTCAGATGGGCCACTTTATCTGAAATAGCCCGAATACGGTGTTGGTCGTTCGGGTCGAGCATGTTGAGAAACGGCCGGACGTGAAGGCACCCGACATCGGCATGGCCGAACATGCCGTAATCAAGGTGATAATCATCTAATATGTGGCGAAATTCGGCTGTATAATCAGCAAGATTTTCTGGTGGGACAGCGGTATCCTCAATGAAAGGGACACCTTGTTTGTTTTCACGAGGCCGACCAAGCAACCCGACCGCCTTTGCTCGGAGCTCCCATAACTGAGCGATGAGAGAAGCATCTTCGATTGGATGACAGTCAATGATATGCGCGTTGCGAGAGAGACTTTGTGCGTCTTCAATATGTTGGGCTAGTAGGCGGTCATCATCTCCGACGAATTCTACAAAATTGATACCACGAACGGGACGGTCCGTTTGTTCATCAAGAACATCCTTAAATTGCGCCCATGAGACATCATCGCGTGCTGTTTCAAGCAAACGGTCATCAAGCACTTCAATCGCGAGCGGATGGGCGGGAAGAAGTTGTTGCACATGGCGCAAGGTTGCGTCAAAGTCATCATAGCGAATGACAAGAAGACGTCGGTAACGGGGAAGCTTTTTGACGCGTAAAACAATTTCGCTGGTGAGGGCAAGGGTCCCTTCAGACCCTGCTAAAAGGCGCGTTGGGTTAAAGCTGCCATCAGGCATGAGAATATTTTTGAGGTTATAGCCCGTAAGCCCACGATTCATCTTAGGGAAAACGCGCTCAATTTCAGCCTGTTGCTCACTCACAACGCGGTAAATTTCTCGGCAAGCCCGGGCAGCCAGCCCCTCTCCTTCTAAGGTCTTTGGCACGTCATTGGCGCTAAAGTGACGTGCTTCAAAAGAGGTGCCATCTGATAGAACAACATCCATTCGTTCAATATAATCGGATGTTTTTCCGTAAAGGCGTGATCCCTTCCCTGACGCATCTGTGGCAATCATCCCGCCAATCGTTGCTCGATTAGCTGTGGAGACCATGGGCGGGAAAAAGACGCCATAAGGTTTGAGGAAGGCATTGAGACGCGACAAAATGACGCCGGGCTGCACACGAACAGTTTCAGTCTCTGCGTCAAACCTTATAATGCGGTCCATATAACGAGAGAGATCAACCATGACACCACTGGTGAGGGACTGAGCGTTTGTCCCTGTACCTCCACCACGTGGGGCTATAGGCAGGTGCGTCTTCTGCGCAGCTTGGACAACTTTCACCAGGTCATCGTGGTGGCGTGGATACACCACCAAGGCCGGCATTTGCTGGTAAACGCTGTTATCTGTTGCGGCAATAAGGCGTTCTGCTTGTGTTCGCCCAACATCCCCTTCAAAGCCAGCATGGCGCAGAAACGTATCAAAAGCGTGATGGGCTTGTGAGGTAGTCTGGCCATGCTGCATGGGTATAAATCTCCCGATCGTGTTACTCTACCGTGACAGATTTAGCGAGATTGCGAGGCTGGTCGACATCTGTGCCTTTAAGAAGGGCGACTTCATAGGCCAAAATTTGCACGGGAATGGTGTATAAAATAGGCGCAACAAAAGCATCAACATCTGGCAGCACAACCATATGGTCCGCAATGCCCTCAAGCCGTTTTGCCCCTTGTGCATCGGTGAAAGCGAGAATGAGCCCCCCACGTGCTTTGGCTTCCTGCAAGTTGGACAACATCTTTTCAAACAAAATCGTCGATGGTGCGATGGCAACAACAGGTACGCTGGGGTCAATCAAGCTGATGGGGCCGTGTTTTAGCTCTCCAGCCGCATAGGCTTCAGCATGGATATAGCTGATTTCTTTGAGCTTTAAGGCGCCTTCCTGTGCGATGGGCATGCAAATACCACGGCCAAGATACAGGACATCACGTGCTTGTGCGATAATACGAGCCATTTTGCGGATGGCGTCAAATAGCCCAAGCACCGTTGCTGCATGAGATGGGAGATCAAGCAGGCTCTGGGTGAGCTTTTGCTCTTGAGCCTCATCAAGTGTGCCTCGTTTACGGGCGAATGTGATGGTCAAGGCTGCGAGAACGGAAAGCTGTGCGGTGAAAGCTTTGGTCGAAGCGACGGAGATTTCAGGCCCTGCCACCATGCCGAGCACTAAATCACTCTCACGTCCCATGGTTGATTGTTCTACATTCAGGATAGAGACGATACGTTGATTTTCAGCCTTTAACGCGCGCAATACCCCGAGTGTATCGGCTGTTTCGCCAGACTGAGAAATTAACAGCGCCATTCCTTGGTTGGGCTGAGGTGGATTCCGATAACGCAGCTCAGAGGCGACATCAATATCGACCGGCAGGCGCGCTAAAGATTCCAACCAATAACGTCCGACCATACCGGCATAAAAAGCAGACCCACAGGCCGTGATGGTCGCGCGTGGGAGGTCAGCAGGATCAAATGGCATATCAGGCAGAGTGATGCGGCGCGTGACGGGGTCCATCATACGTTGCAAAGTTTGCCCAATGGCGACAGGGTGCTCGTGCAGCTCTTTTTCCATGAAGTGACGATAGCCGTCTTTACCAATCTGACCCGCCGTAAGAGCGACGGTTTGGACAGGGCGCTGCACTTCAGACCCTGTGGCATCATAGATCGTTACACTATCGGCATGCAGCACACACCAATCACCATCGTCGAGATAGGTGATGCGTTGTGACAATGGTGCGAGTGCAAGACTGTCTGAGCCGAGGAACATTTCCCCTTCGCCAAAGCCAATCGCGAGAGGGGCCCCATGACGTGCACCAATCAGAAGTCCTTCATGGTCTTCAAAAATCATAGCGACTGCATAAGCGCCTTCGAGTTGGCGTATGGTCGCATAAGCGGCATCTTTGGGTGACAAACCGCGTTTTAATTCCTCATCAAGAAGATGGGCGACGGTCTCAGAATCTGTTTCTGTTTTGAACTCACGCCCATTTTTTTGTAATTTCTGACGGAGTTCAGCGTAGTTTTCGATAATGCCATTATGGACAATCGCCACCTTCCCCGCCTTGTGAGGATGGGCGTTATTGGTGGTTGGCGCGCCATGCGTAGCCCACCGTGTGTGACCAATCGCCGTTGTGCCCGTTAAGGGTGTTTCTTTTAGGGCTTCTGCAAGATTGTCCAACTTGCCCGAAGCACGACAGCGCGTGATACGCTGTTGGGCGTCCAGTGTCGCGATCCCTGCTGAATCATAACCGCGATATTCTAAACGACGTAAACCTTCGAACACGATGGGTGTTGCAGGACGGTGTCCAACTACGCCACAAATCCCACACATCAGCCTTGTTCCTTTTTCGCTCTAAGTGCCTGTTGATAGGCAAGACCACGTTCTTCTTTGTTTATCTGCTTGGCTCGGCCAAAAGCCATGGCTCGGGCTGGAACCTCTTTGGTTAAGATGGATCCCGCTGCAATGAGCGCTTCTTTCCCAATGGATATGGGGGCAATCATGAGGCTGTTGGAGCCGATGAATGATCGGTCTCCAATCGTTGTTTTATGTTTGAAGACGCCATCATAATTGCATGTAATGCTCCCTGCCCCAATATTGACGTCTCTTCCGATGGAGGTATCCCCTAGGTATGATAGATGGTTTGCCTTACTGCCTTCCCCAAGGGTTGTGTTCTTGAGTTCAACAAAATTTCCAACACGGGTTTTACTTTCGCAATGCGTGCCAGGCCGCAAACGGGCATATGGCCCGATAATGGCTTCCTCTCCCACGACGCAACGTTCTAAGTGGGAAAAGGCTCGGATTGTGCAGCCCTCTTTCAACACAACACCAGGCCCGATGAAGACATTTGGTTCGATGATCACATCAGGGTCAATTTGCGTATCAGCACTGAGAAAGGTTGAGGCGGGGTCAATGAGTGTAGCCCCTGCTTCCATAGCGTTGAGGCGGAAACGCTCTTGCAATGTGGCTTCGGCGCGTGCGAGTTCCACGCGAGAATTAACCCCAGCGAGTTCTTTTTCATCCGCTTCAATGCAATGAACGCGCCCTTCCCGAGCAGCAAATTCAACAATATCTGTGAGGTAATATTCTCCTTGAACATTATTCGGGCGTATTTCAGACAACCAACGTTGAAAAGATGCACTGTCAGCGCACATCATGCCTGCATTACAGAGTGGGATGGCCCTCTCTGAAGGGGAAGCATCTTTATATTCAACAATCCGCTGTACGGAACCATCCTCATGTGTGATGAGACGACCATATTGAGCCGGATCCGCAGGGCGCATCCCGAGTAATGTCAGGACAACACCTTTCTCATGACGGCCCTTAAGCAGGCGCTGCATGGTTTGTGGTGTTAAAAGTGGATTGTCTGCATAAAGGAAAACAACCTCTCCTTCCTTCACCGATGAAATAGCGGTTAAGGCCGCATGGCCTGTGCCGAGACGTTCACGTTGAATGACCGTTTTATGGGGAGAAACGGCTTTTTCAAGCTCAGGCATATCAGGCCCGACAACGACGATAATATAATCAAAAACCGTTTCAGCGGCTGCGATGAGATGCTGGATCATGGGGCGATTGGCCAAGGGCTGCAATGCTTTGGGCATACGCGAACGCATACGCGTTCCCATCCCGGCAGCGAGAATGACGGCTGTGGTCGTCGATGTCATGGCTACTCCACCCCAGTTTTCCTCTGGGTTACCTTAACGAGAGAAATACGTCAAAAATCCGTTCATACTTACGGTTGGTAGGCAAGTGATTGAAGGACAAACACCATTTTACCCAATTTAGGATGTTGTAGCTCAATACGTACAGGGACAACTTGCCCATTATCAAGGCGTTTGAGCCATGCTGTACCAGGGTGTGGAGAGGCTTGTTCGGCTTTATGATGAGAGCCTTTTACAAAACCACCAATTTGTCGCTCAGAAAAATCACAGCGGAAGGCTGTCCCTGTATAATACGGATTACGCCCTTCTGGGATCGATTCTTGATGCGGACCTTGTGCATCAATATGGAACAGGCGGAGCCCGTCAAACACATTTCCTGCCATCGTGCATGACGCATGATGTTCAAGATTATGCAAAAGTGCTGCGAGGGCACTGAGCATATCAAGAGAGGAGGAAAGCTCCTCTTTCGGCAGAGGCTCTCGGTCATCATCAATGGGGGTAAGTGCCGTGATATGCGGGCCAGCTTGATCAAACGTCAAATGTGCGTGACGCTCTTTCCCGCGGGAATAGCCTTGATTGTCAAAGCTCAGCGGGATGGCTTTGTCACCATCAAAGCGTCCCTCCACCGTTGAGGTGAGGTTCGCCGTAAGAAACCAGCTCGCTAACCCCACGGTGTAAAGATGGGTGGTACCCCCATATCCCCAAGGGCGCATGGCGTATGAAGCCGTAGCATCAAGCACATGATATCCATGGATCATGACTGCATAACGTAGGTTGGTCTGCCCCTCTTGTGCAGAGGGGGTGGCTTGTGTCTCTTGCGCCAAAACGGGACGAGCGCATAAGCTGCTTATGGAGACACCGAGGCACAAGAAAGCCGTTTTCCAACTGAGGAAGCGCGGAAATATCCGTTTACACGTCAAGATTAGCGACCTTCAATGCATTATCAATGATGAACTCACGACGAGGTTCAACAACGTCGCCCATTAAGGTTGAGAAAACCTTACCAGCATCTTCAACATCACCAACATGAACTTGAAGGAGGCTGCGTGTCGCTGGGTCTAACGTTGTGTGCCACAGCTGCTCATCATTCATTTCCCCCAGACCTTTAAAGCGGTTGATCGCCAACCCACGGCGGCCCTGGGCTAAGATATGTTCAACCAGAAGGCCCGGCCCTGGGAGGGCTGAGTCTTTTTGGTCGATTGTGAGTATCACAGGTTGGCCAAAATCACGTGCGAGGCGCTCGCCTTGCTGATTAAGCAGACGGGCGTCACGTGAGCGTAAGAGCGACCCTTCAAAAGTATAAAGCTCTCCAACTCCGCGTAGTGACCGTGCACAGCTAAAGCCTTGCTCTGTGAACGAAACCTTCCAGCCACGCTCATTCTCAGCCGATGCGGCATCAAGCCGTCTTTGGAAGTCTGAGAGGTGCGCTTCGCGTGCAGCGCGATCTGTATCCAACATGCGGGCAATCGCTGCCTGCTCGACAACCCAGAGCGGAATGCGTGCTGACAATGTGCGAAGGCTATGCGCGATCGGCATGAGGGATTGAATATTCTGTATAAGTGCGTCGTCTTCTAAAACGCGTCCATCTGAATAGGTTAAAGAGGCGCGATGGAGCGCTTTATCTAACAGATAGGCTTCAAGGGCTGCGTCATCTTTTAGAAAACGCTCTTCCTGACCGCGTTTGGCACGATAAAGAGGCGGCTGAGCGATATAGAGATGCCCTCTATCGATCAATTCCGGCATTTGACGGAAGAAGAATGTGAGCAGCAAGGTACGGATGTGAGAGCCGTCAACGTCTGCATCTGTCATAATAACAATTTTATGATAGCGCAGTTTCTCAAGATTAAAGCCGCCTTGCTCAACCGGCCCGTGGCCAATCCCCGTTCCTAAAGCGGTGATGAGCGTGCCGATTTCAGCAGAGCCGAGCATACGGTCAAAGCGGGCCCGTTCAATATTGAGGATTTTCCCGCGCAATGGGAGGATCGCCTGAAAACGGCGATCACGCCCCTGCTTGGCCGTCCCGCCAGCGGAATCCCCCTCTACGATGAAAATTTCAGCTTCGGCAGGGTCACGTGCCTGACAGTCTGCTAATTTTCCAGGAAGCGATGAGACATCCAAAACACCTTTACGGCGTGTAAGCTCGCGTGCGCGGCGGGCAGCTTCGCGTGCATTGGCCGCATCCATCACCTTAGAAACGATAATACGCGCTTCTTTAGGGTGCGTTTCAAACCAATGGCTGATCATATCGGCAGCAACCGTATGGACAACGGGCTGCACCTCGGAAGAAACGAGTTTGTCTTTGGTTTGTGATGAGAATTTAGGGTCAGGCACCTTCACTGACAAAACAGCGGTCATGCCTTCACGCATATCTTCACCTGTGAGGGCGTTATCTTTTTTTGCACTCTGGGCTGCATATTTTCCCACAGAACGCGTGAGGGCCTGCCGGAAGCCAGCAAGATGTGTCCCACCATCGCGTTGTGGAATATTATTGGTGAAGGAGAGCATCGTCTCGTGATAGCTGTCATTCCAGCTTAGAGCGAATTCTACGCGAATGCCGCTTGCTTCATCATATGTTTCACCCGTGATGGGTGGGTCCAGCAAAGAGGTTTTTGAGCTATCAAGCCATTGGACAAAGGCGCTGAGGCCGCCCTCATAATGGAAGATGGTCTCTTTAGGTTCACTGCTGCGCTCATCACGCAGAATAATTTCCATTCCAGAGTTAAGAAACGCGAGTTCACGTACGCGTCGCTCAAGGATCGCGATGTCAAAATCTACTTTTGTGAATGTTTCTTGGCTGGGTTTAAAGGTAACAAGTGTGCCGGTTTCTTCTGAGGATGGTCCGACGATACGGAGCGCTTCATCGCGCTCCCCATGTTGGAAGCGGATAACGTGCTCTTTGCCTTGGCGCCAAATGCGCACTTCCATCCATTCAGACAGGGCGTTGACAACAGCTGCACCGACGCCGTGTAACCCTCCTGAAACTTTGTAAGAATTTTGGTTGAATTTTCCGCCCGCATGAAGCTTGGTCAACACGACTTCAGCCGCGCTTATTCCTTCCTCTTCGTGCATGTCGGTGGGAATACCACGACCATTGTCACGTACGGAAATGGAACCATCACCATTCAGGGTTAAAATACAATAGGTTGCGTAGCCGGCTTGGGCTTCGTCCACCGCGTTATCGATGATTTCAAAAACCATGTGATGAAGGCCAGAACCATCATCCGTATCACCGATATACATGCCGGGGCGCTTACGGACAGCATCTAACCCTTTTAAGACCGAGATCGAAGATGCGCCATATTCTTCTGCATTGACGGAAGAGGGATCCGGCTGGTTTTGGGTCTCTGACATGCTTACGCGTCACTCCAATTTCGGTCGTCGTCTAAAAGGTGAATATACTGCGTTATGGCTGGTAAAGCCAGAGCAATCACGGGGCTTCAGGGTGAAGAAAACCGTTCTTAACGTGAACAAAATCGGCAGAACTTTTTAAGGGAGCAAAAAGTCCTGCATCTGTTCCTGTGAGAAAAGAGGGCATTTTACGCTCAAGGATATTCGTCATCAGGGCTTGTCGATGGGGTTCATCCAAATGCACAAGTGGTTCATCAAGCAATAAAAAAGGAGCGTCCCCCCACCCTTCTTGGACACAATGAGCGTGAGCAAGCAGAAGGCTGAGCAGCATAATTTTTTGCTGCCCGCTGCTGGCTAAAGCACCCCGAATACCATGAGTAGTGTCATTTAAAGAAAAATCGGCCCGGTGCGCTCCATAGCGTGTTCCTCCCCGTTGTTGGTCATCAGTGCGGGTTTTTTGAAGGTTGTCACGCAACCAGTCTTCAACCTTTAAAGCTGAATGACGTTGTAATTCTTGCGCTAAAAGACAATCGAGCTGGAGGTCAATTTCTGGAAAGCCTGGCGTGGTGATGGCGGAATTTTTCATGCGCTCTAAAAAGGTCAGTCGGGCATCGGTGATCGCAACGGCGTGTCGGCTGATGGAATCCTCTACGGAACTAAGCCAGGTTTTTTGTGAGGGTTGTGTTGCTAAAATGCGGTTTCGGCTCATCACAGAGCGTTCATGGGCGGCAAGTTGTTGTGCGTGGTCAGGGAATAACGCAACGACAAGGCGGTCTAGAAAGCGGCGTCTGTGTGCTGCATTGTCGCTTAATAAGCGGTCCATCCGCGGGACAAGCCAAACGCAAGCATAGAGGCTGGCCACATCGCTTTGAGATCGAACAGGTTCACCTTCAACAAGGAATACACGGCGTTTTGTGTTGGATGGTGCTGTGCCTGTCGCGAGGCGGAAAACATGCTCTCCCTTTTTGAGAGAAGCTGAAATTCCCCAATTATGCGCGCCTTCTCGGCAAAAATGGGCGGAAGAGGCTCCATGGAGGCCCCTGCCCGGTGCTAAAAGAGAAAGGGCTTCTAATAAATTGGTCTTGCCACTTCCATTCTCGCCATGAAGAATGACAAACGGTGATGTGGGGTTCCACACACACCGTTTATAGTTACGGAAGTCTGTCAGCGTTAATTGGAGCAGCTGCAAGAGACAAAATTAAACGCGAATGGGCATCAGAACATAAAGAGCTTCTGGGGCCTGCGTATCACGAATTAATGTTGGTGATGCATTATCTGAAAAGGCGAATTCAGCCTCAACGTCAATTTGATCTGTGATATCTGTTAGGTAACGGGCCTGAAAGCCAATTTCCAACGGAGCAGCGTTATAGGTGACGCTATTTTCATCCAGCTCTTCTTGGGCCACGCCCTGATCGGGACTGACGGCCGAGAGGGAAAGATGATTGGTTGTTGCTGTCAGTTTAACAGGGCGTGAACGTTCCTGACTGATGGCGGCAACACGTCCCACAGCGGCGGCGAGATCTTGGCGGGATACACGTAAGACGCGGTCATTTTTGCTAGGAATAACACGGCTATATTCAGGGAATGTGCCATCGACCAACTTAGACGTTAAGGTAATAGGCCCGACTTGGAACTGAATACGTGTCTCTGAAAGAGAAATTACGATAGAGACATCGTCAGCGTCTAATAGTTTCCGGACTTCGGTAACGGTTTTACGCGGGATGATGACCCCTGGCATGTCTTTGGCACCAAGAGGAAGCTCTGCATCAATCTTCGCGAGGCGATGCCCGTCTGTTGCAACAGCACGTAGGAAAGGTGTCTTCCCCTCGTAGGCGACGTGGAAAAAGATTCCATTGAGGTAATAGCGTGTTTCCTCATTTGACATCGCAAAGCGTGTGCGATCAATCAGGTTCCGCAATATGCCAGAAGGAAGTGTGAAATGGTGCGGGAGATCTCCCGCTACCATAGCTGGAAAATCATCGACTGGGAGAACATTGAGGCTCGTCTCGTAACGGCCAGCACGCACGATAAGGGGGGCGTCTTCGTCTGCTTGTTCAAACTCAACACGCACACCATCAGGGAGCTTGCGTACGATTTCAAACAAGACGGCCGCAGGTACGGTGGTGGCGCCAGGCCGATCCCCTTCTGATGGCAGCTCCTCTACCAGAGCAATTTCCATATCCGTGGCAGTGAGGCGAAGCGTTTCACCATCATGGGACAAGAGAACGTTCGCGAGGATGGGGATCGTATTACGTTTTTCTGCCACACCGTGAATGTGAGCAAGGGCGCGCTGGAGTGGTGCACGATCGGCCGTGAATTTCATATCAGTCTCAAACCCCTACGAGTAATCTTGTCCCAGTTTAGCAGAGCTCTGCCACAAAAGGAAATAAGGCCTAATTTTCAAGCATATGTCTCAAGAGTTCAACACTTTCTGCAAATGTAGGATCTTCTTCAATCAACTCGGTGACGCGTGAGACAGCATGCATAACGGTTGTATGATCTCTATTGCCGAATTTGCGTCCAATTTCCGGAAGGCTGCGGCTGGTGAGCTGCTTAGCGAGATACATGGCGACTTGACGTGGACGTGCGACAGCACGAGCGCGGCGCGCGGAGGACATATCCGTTAGACGGATATTCCAATGCTCTGCCACTTTGCGCTGAATATCATCAATGGTCACGCGGCGCTCATGGGCTTTGAGCATATCTTTGAGCACGTCTTGTGTGGTTTCTAATGTCACAGGACGCCCCACAAGATCCGCATGGGCGATTAAGCGGTTAAGAGCGCCTTCAAGCTCACGCACATTGCTTGTAATTTTATGCGCGAGATATTCGAGCACCTTGCTTGGAACCGCCACACCAGAGGCTTTTGCTTTGGCCTCGAGAATGGAAATTCTCAATTCAAATGTAGTTGCGTGGATATCAGCGACCATCCCGCAGCCCAAACGTGTGCGGAGCCGGTCCTCTAGCCCAGAGAGATCAGATGGGCTTTTATCCGCACTAACAATGATCTGCCGCCCAGCATCGACCAACGCGTTGAATGTGTGGAAAAACTCTTCTTGTGTGTTGTCTTTCCCGATAAGGAACTGCAGATCATCGATCATCAGCACATCAACAGAGCGAAGCTGTTCTTTGAACTCCATAGTCGATTGCGCGCGGATGGAAGCGATGAAGCGATACATGAATTTTTCGGCGGACATATAGGCAACCGAAACATTGCCCATACGGATAAGCTCTGAGCCGATAGCATGCATCAAATGTGTTTTACCGAGCCCCACCCCACCATAAAGAAAGAGTGGGTTAAAGCCAGGGCTTGAAGGCCGTTCTGCGACACGGCGTGCGCAGGCATAGGCAAATTCATTAGGCTTACCAACGACGAAGCTCTCAAAGGTGAACCGTGGATCAAGTGGAGCGGCGAGGTCGCTACGGATCTCATGCGTAGGGAAACGCGCATTGGGCACCTCAGCCTCAATACTCTCTGGCGAGGGGGATGCCGTCGCTGATGTTGCAGCAGAAGCCCCTCCTCCAGCGGCATTTGCGGGGGATGTGGTTTCTTTACGGACTTGAAGTTCTACCCGTTGGATGACTTTGCTTTCTTGCCGCCAAAGGGTTTGTAGCCGCTCCCCATATTGCCCGCGGACCCAGTCACGCAAGAAGCGAGAGGGAAGAAATAGAACAATTTCATCCTCATCAAGTGGCCCAAGGACAATTTGCTGGAGCCACGTGCGGTATTCCACATCGCCGACCTCCGTCTTGAGACGGTCGCGGATGCGTATCCAAGTAGCCTCTAAAAGAGCGGTCTCAGAAGAGGTGACAGCAGCGTCCAGGGACTGAGCGTTTTCCACTTCCGGTCTCCGTTTCTTGTTTGTGACTCGCTCCATCGAAAGAAAAGCGGATGGCTGTCTTTCTTACTCTGTTCGATGTGGTCAATAGGTTAGCAACATTTCACCATGTGGTGAGCAAAGGAGAAGCATAAAACCTCTCTCTCCCAGGAGGCAAGGAAAAGCCACCTTGCACGTTAAACGACCTGGTGTCTAAAAAAGAACGCGCCCAGAAGGCGCGCCCAAAGCGGCTTTTATGCAAGCCGCTTTTTTCCAGGTAGAATCCCTAAAAAATTAGGCTGCCTGAGAAAGAGATTTGATGCGCGCAGACAAACGGGAAAGCTTACGGCCGATTGTGTTGCGTGAAATAACACCCTTGCCAGCAGCGCGTTGCATCTCTGGTTGTGCTGCACGGAAAGCGGTTGCAGCTGCTTCTTTGTCACCTGACAGAATAGCTTTTTCAACATTCTTTATGAAGGTGCGCATACGGGAAAGGCGAGCGATATTGCGCTCACGACGACGCTCATTCTGACGGATACGTTTACGAGCTGAAGGGTTATTTGCCATGGGTCTTCCGTTTTTCCTGCAGACAGTTCTCTAAATTATTGCCTGCCCTCTACTCTGAGATCTGGGTTTCGTCAAGCGTTGTTATGCCATTTTCGCCAAAAGAACAGGGCTATTTTCTCTGATGTTGAGGGCAAAAGAAAGTAGAACGCCCTGATTGGGTGATTCGCATAATCAAAGCCGTCTTCTTATGATGTTGTGCGCAAAAGATGCATTCCTCCCCTTCCCGCCCATAGACTTGGTGCATGGTTTGGAAGGTGCCTTTTTCACCGTCCGTTGTAACGTAATCACGTAGGGTAGACCCTCCCGCTTTGATCGCTTCATGCAGGATCTCCGGTATAATCATGCACAGGCGTTCACGTTCTTTGTTGGTGAGCTGTGTGGCTGGACGGGCTGGATGAATAGAGGCACGGAAAAGCGCCTCGCACACATAAATATTTCCCAGACCAACAATGCGTTTTTGATCCAGTAACGCATTTTTGATCGGCGTAAGGCTCTTCCCAAGGGCGTGCTTGAGATGTTCAGGAGTTAAAGCGCCATCGTCGAGTGGTTCGATCCCTAATGAGGCCAGCGGAGGGTAATGGGCAGCCTCCTCTGTGCGGAAGAGGTCAACCATTCCGAAACGCCGCGGGTCAACTAGAGCGAGGCGTGTATGTTCATCGGTGATCATCACGACATGTTCGTGGCGACGCTCTTCTATCGGGTGACCTGGTGGATCGATAAAGATCCGCCCTGACATGCCGAGATGGATGAGGAGCGTCCATCCCCCTTCGAGGTCCGCAAGAATATATTTTGCACGGCGATAGAGCTTAATAATGCGGCGTTGTGTCAGGGTTTCTTTTAAATGTGCAGGAAATGGCCGGCGCAAATCAGGGCGATTGACCTGCACTTTTTGAAGGAATCTTTGCTCTAAGGCAGGGCGCATTCCTTGCATAATGGTTTCAACTTCGGGCAGTTCTGGCATAATCGTCGGCAATACGGTAATGGTGGATTTATGACTGATAGCGCTAAACCTCACCCTTCGTCTTCCTCTTCGACAGAGTCAGAGGATGATTTTATTGATTTCGGGTATCGTGATGTTCCCCGGAATGAGAAAAAATCGATGGTCCGCCACGTTTTTGAAAGTGTTGCGGGTAAATATGATGTCATGAATGACGCGATGTCGTTGGGGATCCATCGGGTATGGAAGCATATTTTCATCACGATGCTCTCGCCGCGTCCGCACTATCAGCTGCTTGATCTCGCCGGTGGTACGGGTGACATCACGTTTGGTTGGCTGAAGCATGGCGGTGGTCACGCTATTTTGTCTGATATCAATGAAGCGATGCTGGAAGTAGGGCGTGAACGCGCGATTAAGGCCGGGCTGATTGACCGTATGGGTGTGACTGTCGTGGATGCGGAAGAAATTCCCTTCCCTGATGCGTCCATGGATCGTGTGTCAATGGCATTTGGGTTACGCAACTGTACTGATAAAAGTGCTGTTTTGCGTGAAGTCCGGCGTGTTTTGAAGCCGGGAGGTCGCTTCCTCTGCCTTGAATTCTCAAAAGTAGATATTGCAGCGCTCGCCCCTCTTTATGATGCGTGGTCTTTTAAGGTTCTGCCACGTATGGGGAAAATGATCGCGGGGGATTCAGAGAGCTATCAATATTTGGCGGAGAGTATCCGTATGTTCCCTGATCAAGAGACGCTCGCGGAGATGATGCGTGAAGCGGGATTGGAGCGGGTTGAATATCGCAATCTCTCGGGTGGTATTGTTGCGATTCATTCGGGGTGGCGGCTTTAACACATGTCTCGCGTTCTTTTGATCGTGAGTGGCGGTATTGCCGCCTATCGTGCTCTAGATGTTGCACGGCTGCTTCGTCAGCAAGGTATGGATGTAACACCTGTGATGACCGAGGCTGCAAAGGAATTTATTACCCCTTTGTCGCTTGAGGTTTTATGTGCCGAGCTCGTGCACGAGACGCTTTTTGAGCCGGCTCAAGAGAGCACGATCGGGCATATCGCCTTAGCACGTGCAGCTGATCTTGTGCTTGTGTGCCCAGCTACAGCGCATATTATGGCGCGTATGGCTCAGGGGTTGGCTGATGATTTGGCAACAACCCTCTTATTGGCCACGACAGCGCCTATTTTACTCGCCCCTGCGATGAATTGGCGTATGTGGGAGCATCCGGCTACGCAGCAGAATCTTGCCCTCCTGCGTCAACGTGGGGTGCATTTGGTTGGTCCGGATGAGGGTAGTATGGCCTGTGGCGAGCAAGGTGTGGGACGGCTGAGTACGCCTGAGGCCATTGTTGCTTCTGTGCAGCACTGTCTTAATCCGCCACAGTCACTACGCGGGAAGCGAGTGCTTGTGACGGCGGGACCGACGGTTGAGCCCTTGGACCCAGTACGCTTTTTGTCCAATCACTCGTCAGGTTTGCAGGGTTATGCCGTTGCAGAAGCGCTGGCTTATTATGGTGCTGAGGTTACACTGGTGAGTGGTCCCGTCTCTTTACCAACGCCGCCTCGGGTTACGCGTATTGATGTGCAAACGGCTGTGGAGATGGCACAAGCCTGTGAGGCACTCTTGCCTGTGGATGTGGCGGTTTGTGTCGCGGCGGTGAGCGATTGGCGCCCGCGCTCTCAAGCCACAGAGAAGATGAAGAAGCAAGGGGACCAACCACCAACTTTTGAATTGGTGGAAAACCCCGATATTCTTGCCACGTTAAGCCATCATGAGCAGCGCCCGCCTTTGGTGATTGGTTTTGCAGCAGAGACGGAGAACGTTCTTGATCATGCGCGTGCAAAGCGTTTGCGCAAGGGGTGCGATTGGCTCTTGGCGAATGATGTGAGCCAATATGCGTTTGGAGGCCAGACAAACCAGGTCTATCTCTTCGATCAAGAAGGCTATGAGACCTGGCCTGTGATGGATAAGAAAGTGCTCGCGATGCGTTTGGCCGATAAAGTTTCTCGTTACCTAACGTCTGATCTTTTTAAAGAGTAGAAATTACATGTCTTCTTCCATGTCCAATGTAGCTGTGTCGTTAAAGCGTCTTGCGCACGCTGAAGGGCTTCCCCTACCCCAGTATGCAACAGCGGGTGCTGCGGGGTTGGATTTTGTTGCTGCGGTGGAGAAGCCTTTACATGTTGCGCCAGGGGAGCGGGTGTTAGTCCCGACAGGGTTATGTATCGCTCTGCCTCCAGGGTATGAACTGCAACTACGCCCGCGCTCAGGGCTTGCGCTCAAACATGGAATTACCTTGCCGAATGCCCCGGGAACGATTGATGAAGATTATCGTGGTGAGATTAAAGTCATCGTGATGAATGCCGGGCATGAGGCTTTTACTATTGAAAGAGGCATGAGGATTGCCCAGGGTGTACTGGCTCCTGTGGTTCGAATCGTTTGGCAGGAAAGTGACCGCCTGGAGGAGACGGCCCGTGGGCAAGATGGGTTTGGCAGTACTGGGCATTAAGGCTGAAAGACGATGGGCGACCGAATATCCATGGGTAAGCTATGAGGGGACATTTCTCTCTACTTCCATGGTTATCGTGGGTGGAAGGTAAGATCTCCCGTGGGCTCCTTATGCATTACGGGAGTGGTGTAGCGCTTTGCCTGTATGTGTTAGGGCTCCTTCTATGTGTGGCCCGATGGGTGTTTCCCTCTTTTGCTGCATGGATGGGGAGCTCTGTTTTTTGGGGCGCTCTTCTTCCGACGCTCATGCAAAGTTTTCTCGCCTTTACACTAGCGGGATGCGGCAGTCTTCTCGTCTTTTCTCTTGTTGCTTCTTCGCGGTTTTTGCGCCGTATTGTTCGTTCCCTTATTACCCTCCTTATTGATGTACCGGCCCTGGGTTGGGTTGGTTTTGTGATGTGGTGTTGCCCTAGTTTTCTAGGGTGCATTTTAGTAGCTGCTTTTAGCGTTTGTGCCCAGGCGATTCACGCTGTTTTAGAGGAAGAAGAGACCATTCCTCTGTCCCTCGTACGGAGTGCGCGTGCCTTGCGTATGACACCGTGGCAGTGTTTTTGGCGTTTACAAATTCCGGTTGCTGTGCCGCGTTTAATGCGTGCCATTGTGCGCGATATTCCAGATTTCTGGGTACGTCTTATCGGTTCGCAAGCCATTATTGCTGTTGTGGAAGGGCCGAAATTTTCTGTAGGGATTGGTGCACAACTTATTACGGCGGACCGAGCACATGAGGGTGTTCTTTTGGGGGAAATATTCCTCGCTACAGCCGTCATGATTGCGTTGTGTCAGCATGCTTTTATTGTGCCACTTTTATGGCGGGCACAACGCTATGAAGCGCATGTATTGGCACCGACACGGGCAGCACGGACGGAGGAAGGGCGATCTCCCTGGTGGCAGGAGCCACGGCTTTTGGGAGTATGGGGTGCTTTAGGGGTTAGCTTTGCTGTAATTCTGGTGATTATTCACCCCTGGTATCGAGTTATTCCTGCGTTATGGCAGAGTGTGCTGCATGTTTTGGCGGTCCTCCTTCCCTGCTTTATCCTATGGGGATTTTTGGGAGGCGCACTGGTGGGGGTACGCCCCGAAAAGCGGTGCCTTTTCCGTTTGTTGTGCAGCGGTTGTGTGCTCATTCCCGTTTTTCTATGTGACCCGTTTTTATCTCCTTGGGGGATAACGGCTCTTATGATTGTGAGTATGCAAGGGGCATTAGGCTGGGGGATTTTTCTCTCAGGAGAGGATGATGGCCCACGGGAACGGCTCTATCAAACGGCGCAGCGCCTGCATCTCCCTTCCCTACTGACGTGGCGTTATGTCCGTATACCACTTGTTTTACCGCCCCTTTTGCGGAGCATGTCGGTGCTTCTTCCTCTCTTATGGAACCAGATTTATTTAGCGGAGATGATTGCCCCTCGCGCTGCGTCTTCCACTGGCCTAGGGAACCTTTTATTCTCGGCGTTCCAGCTATCGTCTTTTGGTAAGCAAGCAGCGTTACTTATTTTGATGACGTTGCTGGCTTTTGGGGTGCGTCACGCTGTAATAGTGCCGCTGCAGCTTCGTTTCTCTCGTAAATATCGAGTATCACCATGACTAATATTCTTCGCCTTCAAGAATGCTCGCAGGCTTTTGACAAGGCGCGCCCTCAAGAATTGATCATTATTGATTGCGTCAGTTTGAACGTGCAAGAGGGTGAAATTCTCGGCCTTGTGGGGCGTTCTGGGTCGGGTAAGTCAAGTTTAATGGAGATTATGGCGGGGTTAAAACCCCCCCTGCGCGGTACGGTTTATTGGACTGGTCACCCAGCAAAACCGCAGGATTTTGAACGTGTTGCGACTATCTCTCATGATGATGCTTTGTTCCCCTGGTTGACGATTGAACAAAATGTGCTTTTAGGCCTTGAAGCTCGGCGTCTGCCCGTGGCGCAGCGCAAGGAGATTGCCGACAACATTATCGAAATTATGGATTTGGATGGCTATGAGAGCGCTTACCCACGTGAGCTTTCAGCAGCTATGCAGCAGCGCGCTATCCTTGCACGCGCTCTCGCTCAGCAGCCAGAAATTTTGCTTCTTGATGAGCCTTTTCACGATATTGAAATGCTCAGTGCAGAAAATCTCCGCACGGATCTTATTGAATTATGGAGCGAGAAGCGTCTTGCCCCTCTAAAAGCTATGGTGTTGGCCACACATGCTGTTGAAGAAGCGGTTTTGATGTGTGACCGTATCTTGCTTTTCTCGTCTTCACCAGGGCGTGTGACGCATGAAATCCCCGTGCCCTTCCCTCATCCGCGTAACCGGCAGGATGTTGAGTTTCGGCATTTTGTGGATCAGATTTACACATTAATGACCCGCCGGGCGCCCATTGTTTCAGAAGTAGATTTGTTAGCCTCTCCCGAAAGCCGTGCGAGTGCTGAGGAGGATGTGGTTTCTGTCACTCTGCCTGATTTGTCGATTGAGCTTTTGGTTGGACTTCTAGAGGCTCTAGAGGCCAAGCCACGGTCTGGCCGAGCGGACTTGCCAGAACTGGCCCAACATCTTCAGATGACATTGGATGATCTGCTCCCTATTGGCGAAACGTTGGAACTTTTAGATCTAGCCGAGCTGGAGGATGGCGATATTCTTCTCACCAGTGCTGGTCAAACCTTTATCGCAGGGGATGCTGACGCACGCCGTGACTTGATGCGCTCTGCTCTACTTCACGCTTTCCCACTATTGAGAAATATCCGCGGGGTTTTGGACGAACGTCCTAGCCACATGGTGGATGCTGATCGTTTCCGTAAATTGCTCGAGAATACCATGTCTGAGAATTATGCGCGCCAGACATTGAACACGGCTATTGCCTGGGCGCGCTATGCTAATCTCTTCAGCTATGATGAAGATACAGACCGGTTTTTACTCGAGCAGGATGAGTAACCTCCACGAGGGCTGATTACTTCAGACGGTCACGGTACATTTTGCGTGCTTTCGCGACTTTGGGTGCCACAACAGCGGAGCAATAGGCCGTTTCTGGGTTGCGTTCAAAATAATGATGGTGGCTTTCTTCCGCTTCCCAAAAGGTAACTGGCCCTTCAATTTTCGTGACAATGGGGGCGTTCCAAATTTTCTCTGCCTCTATGGCATCGCGCACGTGATGGGCGATTTTTTGTTGAGCAGCATCACCAAAAATAACGGACCGATATTGGGACCCGACATCGCCTCCCTGGCGATTTAGCTGTGTGGGGTCATGTGTTGTGAAGAAAACGCGGAGAAGATCCTCTAACGAAATTTCTTCTGGGTTAAAGCGGACTTCCACGACCTCCGCATGGCCCGTTTTATCGGTGCAGACTTCTTTATAGGTAGGATGGTCTGTATGCCCGCCAGCATAGCCGGGTTTTACAGAATAAACCCCTTTCAAGCCATCAAAAACCGCCTCGACACACCAGAAGCATCCGCCACCGAGAAGAATAGATGAGGTTTCAGCCATAATAATCGTCCTACCTTAGAATGACATTTCGTACTGTCTCCATATGGTTGATAAAAAAATGAATCGCTAGGGGGAAGAAGAAGTGCTTTCCATATCTTTCAATTTTTGTTGGTTATGTTTATGATTATTTCCAACACTGTTTGTTTTTCATAGGATTGAACGAGGTTTCTCATGCCGGCTTACCGATCACGCACCAGCACCCATGGCCGCAATATGGCGGGGGCGCGGGCTCTTTGGCGGGCAACCGGCATGGAAGAAAAAGATTTTGGCAAACCAATTATCGCGGTCGCGAACTCCTTTACCCAGTTTGTGCCAGGCCATGTGCATTTGAAAGATATGGGGCAGTTAGTGGCCTCGGCCGTGGAAGAAGCGGGCGGGATTGCACGTGAATTTAATACGATTGCTGTCGATGATGGGATCGCTATGGGGCATGGTGGGATGCTCTATTCCCTCCCCTCGCGTGAACTGATTGCGGATTCCGTTGAATATATGGCGAATGCGCATTGTGCGGATGCGCTGATTTGCATCAGCAATTGCGATAAAATCACGCCTGGCATGTTGATGGCGTCATTGCGGCTTAACATCCCGACTGTGTTCGTCTCTGGTGGGCCTATGGAGGCAGGACGTACGGATATGGATGGTGTGGTGCAAGCTACGGATCTTGTAACCTCCATGGTCGCGGCCGCTGATGAGCGCGTGAGTGATGAGCAATCTGAACTCGTGGAACGGTCAGCATGTCCGACATGTGGGTCTTGCTCAGGGATGTTTACAGCTAATTCCATGAACTGCCTCACGGAAGCGCTTGGTTTGTCCCTTCCTGGTAATGGTTCTTTAGTGGCGACCCATGCGGCACGACGTGAGTTGTTTTTAGAAGCAGGACGATTGAGCGTTGAGCTAGCACGCCGTTGGTATGAGCAAGATGATGCAATGGCCCTTCCCCGTGGCATTGCAACAAAAGCGGCTTTTGAAAATGCGATGACGTTGGATATTGCCATGGGAGGATCCACCAACACGGTACTGCATCTTTTAGCGGCGGCGCGTGAGGCTGGTGTCGATTTTCATATGAACGATATTGATCGTTTGTCGCGTCATGTCCCCAATCTGTGCAAAGTATCTCCGGCGAAGGCCGATGTGCATATGGAAGATGTGCATCGTGCTGGAGGAATTCCGGCTATTTTGGCAGAATTGTCGCGCCTGGAATTGATCGAGACTCAGGTGCCAACAGTACATAGCGCGACGATGGCGGACTCTTTGCGGAAATGGGATATTCTGCAAGGAGGGAATGAAGCGCGATCTCTCTTTAGCGCGGCCCCAGGAGGCGTGCGGACGGTTCAAGCCTTTTCTCAAGATAGTCATTATAAAGAGTTGGATACAGACCGGGTAAAGGGTGTGATCCGTACGCGCGAACATGCCTTTTCACAGGATGGTGGATTGGCGGTTCTTTACGGCAATTTGGCTGAAGAAGGTGCCATTGTGAAAACGGCTGGTGTGGCAGACCATATTTTGACATTTCAGGGGCGTGCCCGGGTGTTTGACAGTCAAGAAAGTGCTGTGAACGCGATTTTAGGAAAACAAATTGTCCCTGGTGATGTGGTGGTTATTCGCTATGAAGGCCCCAAAGGTGGGCCAGGCATGCAGGAGATGCTCTACCCAACCAGCTATTTAAAGTCGATGGGGTTGGGTGAAAGCTGCGCGTTGATCACGGATGGTCGTTTTTCAGGAGGGAGCTCCGGTTTATCGGTCGGTCATATGTCTCCTGAAGCGGCAGAGGGTGGATTAATTGGTCTTATTGAAGAAGGCGATAAGATTGAGATCGATATTCCTGCGCGTCGGTTGCATTTAGCGGTGTCTGAGAGTGAGCTGAAAAAGCGCCGGGCGGTTATGGAGGCTAAAGGCGATGAGGCTTGGCAGCCACAGCGTGAACGTCACGTTTCCGTTGCGTTGCAAGCCTATGGTGCTATGACCACAAGTGCTGCCCATGGGGCGGTGCGTGATTTATCCCAAATTATCGTTAAGAAACGATCATAAAGAAACATATCGTCAGGGAGGGCTTGTGTCCTCCCTCTTTTTTTAAGAAGGTATGACTGAGCCTTGTAAGGGTTATTGTCGGATCTTCTATGATATTCAGTGTGTTGGCCAATGATAAAACGAATTTTTTTGTGCATTATCCCAGTTATATATGCGTTCTTCTGCATAGAAGATGTACAAGCAGATGATTTAAATACATTGTCTGATGCGCAAGTTGAAAGCCTATGTGCACAAGTCCGTACGGTAAACCCTCCTTTATCTGACTTGCCTAACAAAACGGATCAAAAGCTCCTTGAGCATTGTGATAGTGAGAGTCTGTATTATGGAATTGGTCAGCCCGCAGACCCTATAAAGGCTCGGCTTTGCGCTTTCGTTGAACAACGTTCTGAGAAAGATAATGGCACACCGGATGGCTTTTCCGGTTCACATATATTAATGATGATTTACGCAAATGGGCGCGGAGTGCATAAAAATATTCCTTATGCCATGCACCTAGCATGCTTATCCTCTTGGGCTCCTGCTGAAGAAACCGAACGTCTTGAGGATTTACGTGCACGCCAATATAAGCCATCAACACGACCTTTCGATTTCTGTGATGGGGCAACAAGTGGTTACGTAGGAGGAATATGTTCTTCTCATCATGCGAGGCTGCAAGATGTTGAACTCGATAGAAGTATCATAGATTTTCAAAAAAAACTTTCTCCAAACGCTCAAAAATCATTTCAAAATGTGTTGGAGAAGCAGAAAAAATGGACCAAAAAAACCTCAGAAAATGAGGTTGACCTCACGGGAACAGATAGAGCAAGTGAAACTATTGAAGCTGAAGAAAATCAGAAGAAAAATTTTGTTGCGTTACTAATACGTTTGCAACGGAGTGATTTCCCAAAATATACTCAAAAAGACATCATTAAAAGCAACGCAATCATGAAAATTTCTCTCGCAAAGCTTAAAAAAGAAGGTGTCATTCCTAATAGTACAATTGAATGGAATGGTATTTCAGAAACACAGAAAACGTGGGAACGTTATAGAGACGCTTGGGGCGATTTCGCTGAAAAAGTATACCCCGCTTGGGGTAAACAAGGTGCTGAAGCATGGATCAGTATGGAGCGTGCGAAAATGTTGGAGTCTATGGCACATTGAAAGAGTCTCTTCTTTCGTATGAAATGATCGAAAGAACCGCTATAAAAGTAGATTAGAGACAACTATCCTCATAGCGGAGATATTTTTTCATCTTCGCTATAACTTATGAGGCTTCCCAAGTAATTGACGTGATCATTCGCGGGTCATAGATGGATATTTGTTATTATATCGTTATAATTTAATGCGTTGCTCTTTGTACCCTTTGTTGTGTCGGTTGATAGAAGTGATGCTAGCGTTTTGATTGATGGGCCATTCATCAGCTTATGTTCATTGACTAATAATCCGAGGGGGATATGACGTGTTCCTCCGACGTTAAGCGGTAAAGGAGCAAGTATCCCATCTCGAAGGTCATGCTCAATAAGATGATAAGGTAACCATCCGTAGCATAAGCCTCGCCTTACCCCTTCGATCGCTGTTTCAACAGTATTCATGCGCCATATTTTTCCTTCTTCTATAACAGACATCCCGACGGCTTCCATTCCACGAATTTCGACGTGTGCATAACGCGCTAGTAGGACTTTGCTGGGAGGCTGCGTGGCCTGTGTCAGAGGGTGATCTTTGTGGGCAACGGCGATGAGCGGAACATGAGCGATTGGTTGGATTAACTTTGCGCCTGGCTCAGCGATGAGAATGGCAAGGTCAAATTCCTCATCCTGTATTTCACGTATAGTTTGCCGAACGGTCTCACGTAAGTGAATCTCGATATGGGGATGACGTGTCGCAAATATCTGTAGTGCGTCGAATAACCGATCTTTTGGAAAGACACTATCGACCAGCAAACGGATATGTAAGACATCGCCTTTTGCGATCAAGTGCGTTCGCTCTTCGAGGCGTGTTAGCTCATCAATGAGTGGAATAGCTTCTGCGAGAAGTGCCGTTCCTGTCATGGTGAGTACGGCCCGCCGTCCTTGGTGTTCGAGCAGCTTAACGCCGAGACGTTCCTGCAACTTGACGATCGCATAACTTACGGAAGATTGGCTTCGATGGAGTGCTTCAGCGGCCTGAGCGAAACCGCCATGTTCGACAATAGCGCGGAGAACAGCCCATTGTTCAATCGTGGAATGTGGAAGACGGTTCATAGAGACCCTTAATGTGTAGAATTTGGCATTCCTATCGGATTATTCGATCATATAGCGTGAAAAATTGCGCTTTTCATTCACATTATTCGATGTTTTTCTGGTGATGTAACAGTATGAATGGAAAAGACGATGTCCAATGACTTTGAATCAACCAAACCTGAAGAGCTAACTGACTTCGTCGGTCGCCACTTTATCTATACATACGATAATGGCTGGCAATATGAGATATATGTGAAGAATGATCGGACCATTGACTATCGCATTCATAGCGGAATGGTCGGAGGGCGTTGGGTGCGTGACCAGGTCGCGCATATTGTTCGTTTAGGAACAGATATTTATAAGATTTCCTGGGATGAACCAACGGGGACGACCGTGAGTGTTGCGGTGAATCTTGCAGACCGCAAACTGCATGGTGTTATTTTCTTCCCACGATGGGTGGCGCTTGATCCTAAAAAGACCGTATGTTTTCAGAATGATCACATTGACCAGATGTTAGCCTATCGCGATGCGGGCCCAACCTACCCTAAATTGGTTATTGATGAATTCGCGACAATTAGCTTTCTAGAAAGCTGCTCACCCAATGATGAAAGCGTGATTTCCTGCGCTGCTTCCGAACTCCCAGAGGGTTACGCCGCACGCCGGAATTGAAATAATGCCGCCCTTATATGCGGTCGTTACCAGGGAAACCATCCATGATAGCGGAGATTCTTACATCTCCGCTATCATGGATGTCTTTAGTCTAAACGCGCGAGAGCCGCTTTTTGGCGTGTGAGTTCGTGCTCGAAATCACTCAAGCGGTCGCGGTTTTCCTGTACCACTTCAGGTTTTGCGCGCGAGACGAAATTCTCATTACTGAGTTTTTTCGTTACTTTTTCGATCTCTGTTTCAAGGCGTGTCACTTCTTTACGGAGGCGATTTCGTTCCGCATCGAGATCAATGACACCTTCAAGTGGCAGGAAGATCGTCGCTTCATCCAAAACGATCTGCGCTGCCATATGTGGGGCTTCACCTGTCAGCGCACTGACCTCGGACGCACGAGCCATGCGGCTAATGGCCTCATGCCATTGTTGAGCACGCTCAATGGTTTCAGGCTTAGCATCACGGAATAAAAGCGGCGCCTTTTGGGAAGGCGGCACATTCATCTCAGACCGCACCACACGCACTTCTGTGATGAGGCGTACCAACCAATTGACGTCATCAGCCGCTTTTTGCGCTTCAGCTATAGATGGCACGATGGGCCAGGAAGTTGTGGCGAACTCCCCTTCATAACCCAGTTTTTGCCAGAGTGTCGCTGTGACAAATGGAATAACGGGCTGCATCATGCGCAAAATAATGCCGAGAACATAGGCACTCACCGCTTTCAATTCAGCGGCTTCTTCTCCGCCAGCATTGAAAATAGGTTTTGCAAATTCAACAAACCAGTCGCAGAAAATATTCCATACGAAGTGATAGCAGCAACGAGCGTAATCATCGAAGCGCGAAGCTTGCAGAGCCGCTTGCGCGTTTTCTGTGGCCTGTCGGGCTTCTTGTATGATCCAACGTGAAAGTGTGCCTTTGACCTGTGTTGGGTCAAACTGTGCGGCAGGTGCGGCACCATTCATTTGTAGGAAGCGCGAAGCGTTCCAGAGTTTGGTGATGAAGGCACGATGTTCTTCAACGCGGCCACGACCAAGTTTAATGTCACGTCCTAGCCCTGCCCCTGCACAAATGGCAAGACGCACCGCATCAGCCCCAAATTCTGAGACAAGCTCGAGCGGGTCCAGGCCGTTGCCACGAGATTTGGACATTTTCTGCCCTTTCTCATCGCGTACCAAGCCATGGATCAAGACTTTATGGAAAGGAACCTCTCCCATGAAATGGAGGCCCATCATCATCATCCGGGAAACCCAGAAGAAAATGATGTCAAACCCTGTAACGAGAACACTGGTTGGATAATAGCGTTTTAAGGCCTCAGTATTATCAGGCCAACCAAGGGTTGAGAAAGGCCACAAAGCTGAACTGAACCATGTGTCGAGCACATCCTCATCTTGTGTGAGAATGACCCCTTCCCCCGCTTGAGCTTGTGCGTCTTCTTCTGTTTCGGCAACATAGGTCTGACCATCGGAGCCATACCAAGCGGGAATGCGATGTCCCCACCAAAGCTGACGGCTGATGCACCACGGTTGTAGTTCCCGCATCCAGGCGAAGAAGGTATTCTCCCATTGGCGGGGTTCAAACACGATTTTCTCATTCTGGACCGCTTCAACAGCGGGGCCTGCGAGCTTAGGGGCATCACAATACCATTGCAGCGTCAGGCGTGGCTCTACAATGGCACCACCACGTTCTGCAATCGGTACTTGTAATGTATGGGGTTCTATTTTCTCAAGCCATTCCAGCCGCTCAAGTTCAGCAACAATCTTTTTACGCGCTTCGTCTCTATGCATGCCGGCAAGGCTTCGGACAAAGGCTGGGTCCGCAAGGCCTTCTACGACTTTTATTTCTGATTCAATGTCATCAAGCCAAATATGCGCACCTTCATCAAGAATGGTGGGCGCTGCGAGATTGTGGCGTTTACCCACCTCAAAGTCATTAAAATCATGCGCAGGGGTAATTTTAACCGCCCCTGTGCCTTTTTCGGGGTCTGAGTGCTCATCGGCGATGATAGGCACTCTGCGCCCTGTGAGTGGAAGTGTGACCTCTTGGCCGATCATATCACGATAGCGGTCATCTTCCGGTGAGACCGCTACAGCGACGTCACCCAGCATTGTTTCAGGGCGTGTCGTGGCAATAGTGATGGTGCGGCCATCATCCAGCGGATAGCGAATATACCACATGGAGCCTTTTGTTTCGCGATTTTCGACCTCAAGGTCAGAAATCGCAGAACGGAAGGCTGGGTCCCAGTTTACGAGACGGCGGTCACGGTAAATGAGCCCCTCTTTATGGAGCTGAACGAAGACTTTACGGACAGCTTTGGAGAGACCGTCATCCATCGTGAAGCGTTCACGTGACCAATCAGCCGAGGCGCCAAGGGTGCGAAGCTGGCGGACGATGGTGCCGCCATATTCTTTTTTCCAATCCCAGACGCGGTCAATAAATCCAGGGCGGCCGAGCGCCGTGCGGCTGATGCCTTCTTTATCCAACGCGCGTTCAACCACCATTTGGGTTGCGATACCGGCATGGTCGGTTCCGGGCTGCCACAGCACATTCGCACCGTTCATACGCTGCCAGCGGATAAGGATATCCTGCAAGGTGAAGTTGAGCGCATGCCCGAGATGGAGTGTTCCTGTCACATTTGGTGGCGGGAACATAATGGAGAAGGCACGGCCCTCTTTTTCTGGATGAGCGGTAAAGACCCCACTCTCCTCCCAATGTTGATAGAGAGGCGCTTCATATTGGCTGGGGTTAAACGTTTTTTCGAGAGGGGCAGTAGATGTATTTTGCTCGGCCATGATGTCCCAGATGATAAGATAATAACGCTATGTGGTCTGTATAATATCGGTTTTTCTTACGAAAGCCGATAGGCTTGGTGTAAGGTTTTATCGACCAGGCTCGTTCACAGCGTAATCGCTGATCCCCCACAGACGGTTCTTGACGGCTTTATAATAGGCTTTTTCATCATAGAGCGGCACGGAAAGCCTGAGATCTACCGCCGTTAAACGGCCAATGGCGGAGGCAATAGTGTAAGTAGAGCTCACGAGTGACGCAACTGTCTGAACGAGTGCTTGCTGAGCGAGCAAGAGTGTTTGCTGCTGCTGAAGGACAGATAGGGTTGTGGCCGTCCCCAAGAGGGCTTCACGCTCCACCCCTGCAAGAGCAGCGATATCCGCCTTCACAGCGATGCGGTTACTTTTCATGGAATCTTTATAGGCTTGGTAATTTTGCCAGTTAGAAGAGGCAAGCTGTAAGGCGACACGGCGCTGTACATCCACTTCGTGATGCGCACTTTCAGCACTTTGGCGTGCTTGACGGACACTGGCATACTCTCCCCCTCCCTGATAAATGGGCACTTGAAAGAGGAGCTCTGCGTATTTGGAATCTTGCTGTGAATGTTCGGCTGCTTGGTCTTTCGTATGTTGATAGCCGAGTACGGCAGAAATCTTGGGCAAAATGGTTGCCATTTGGGTCGAGATATTACTCTTCTGCTGAGCTTCAGTGAAAAGCGCATAAACAACATTAGGGTTGTTATGAACGGCCATTGCAACGGCCTCCCGCTCCTCTTTCACAGGAAGATCAAGAGGTTGAGGCGGCACAAGATTAGGCGGCGCGGCAATGCCTACTTGTTGCATATAAGTGGCTTGGGCTGATTGTAACGTCCCTTCTGCTTGCTGCCTTTGAGCTGAGGCGGAAGCTAAGGCGCCTTGTGCTTGTGCGACGTCGGTTCGACTTAATTCCCCTAAGCGGAAGCGGCGATTGGCTGTATCGAGCTGCTGCCGGAGAACACGCTCGTTGTTGATGCTGATTTGCAGAAGCTGCTCATCTTCCACAACGCCGATATAAGCATTGGCAACGCTGAGTAAGACTTGCTGTTCCATGGCGATCAAACGAGCACGCTCAGCCATGATCTGGTTTTTTGCCATTCGGATATTGGCAACGGTTTTCCCACCTTGATAGATGGGTTGGGTCAGGGTGACGCCCCCGGTATATCCCGTGCTGCTATAGCGCTGCGTGTTGGGGACTGCGATTGACTGCCCATTTCCGATAGGCGTGTTGTTGGTATAGTTAGAGTTTCCCTTATAATAGGTCAGCCCCAACGTGCCCTGAATGGTCGGGTGCCATCCGGCTTGGGCTGCCGGCATTTGTTCATCAACCGCACGGAGCCGAGCACGTTCTTCACGCAGTTGTGGGTTGGTAAGATAGGCCGCCGCCATCGCCTCACGCAATGTGTGAGGAACAAAATTGGGGGACCCACTTCCATCATATTTTTGGGCAAAAGAAACTGAAGGTATCAGTGATGATGCAACCCCTACACCTATACCGAGGGGGAACGTCCAGCGTGTTTTAAAAGAGTAAAAATGTTCTGTGCCCATCACGATCAGCTACCTGCAATTATCTGAAAACAGAATGGCTGAACCACCCGTGCTTGTTTGTTATACTATCGTTTTTCTTCACGAAAGAAAAATCTTTTCCGTTATAAAAGTTCCCCCTTGACCATCCGGCACAAACTGTCCATAAGGGCGTCGTCCACGCCTAGAGGTCCGATGGCAGAATGGCTATGTAGCGGACTGCAAATCCGTGTATGTGGGTTCGATTCCCGCTCGGACCTCCAGGCGTGGTTATCACTCCCCCCCGAAAACTCCTAAAACCCACTAAAAAATCCCGTTTTTTGAGTTTCATACCCTCCGATGGCTCCCACAAAATAGCGTTACATCCCGTGAGTTTGGGGATATTTTGGGGTATCATGCCCGTTTTGGTTGATACCGACTTGTGGTGTATTCAAGGGGTATTTGACGTTAGGGTTAAAAGGTGGGCTAACGAGCTCTATACTGAGGATGACCGGGACGCTGCATCCCGGCCTTTTTTGGTAAATTTAAGAGATGATTTTAGAAACTGATGCCAGCACCTAAGCCAATATGAAGCTGTTGTGTCATGCTGCTCGGTTCATATAGATAACCGGCATGACGTCCTCCTCGTGCGCGAACGGGGGAAGAGGAACCAAATTTGACATCTTGATAATCAATGTTTGCCAATAAGTGCCAGCGTTGTGTGAGACGGTAATCAAGCATTGCGCCAATTTCATAGCGGAAGCGGCTCCCAAGATGAAATTGACGTTCCGCATTGCCAGCGTCCATATGTGCACCAAAAGTACTGCCTACGAAGCCATTTAATTTAGCCACAAAGCGTGGTGTGATGGCATAATCAAGATGGACAGCGCCACCCACCCAATCATATTGATAGCGCTCATCATAGCCATGAACATGGACACTGATCCCAGGATATCCGTAAACGCTGCTACGCCCACTATTTATGCTGCGATACCAGTAGCCATATCCTCCCTGAAACGCTGTAATTAAGAGTAGATTATGAGTTAAGCGCCACGCTTTCCCAAGTTCTCCTTGGCCATATGCTTTTTGTTGATTGGTCTGAGTATTGGATGCCCCGCCGTAGCCGAGGCGATCAGACCAGGCCCCGTGGTAAGAAACGTGACCAATATCGAAGTTGCCTTGTCCACTCACATAAAGATCGTGCAACTGATAAAAATCAAAGATTATAGAGCCTTTAACCGTTAGCCCTGGTGTCCAACCCAGCTCACGATCATGCGGTTGATATCGAGCGTACGGGTTATGCCGGGGGAATTCTTTGTAATTTCCGAGCATTCCATCCCCCATGATGGAGATTTCACGCTCCGAAGCGATGACAGGAGTGGTTTTCTTAGGTGTGCCTAGCCAAGGGAGGTCATACCAGGGCATTGAGGATGATTGAGCAAAAGCTGAGCCACAGAATAACGTTGAAAGCAGACAACTATTCACAATCTTAAGAACGAAGGAGAAGGCCATTATTAGATTATAAATTCCGCATATTAGGTAATTGGGGTGGGTATGATTATCAGAACGCAATATTTTTTTTGAGTGTTTTATGGATGGATGTTGTAAATAAATCATAATTTGTGACTTTTTAGGCACAAATTTCTAATTTAATATACTTGATGCTTTGGCCTTCTCGCAGAAATTTCCCTTAAGGTCATATATTTTCGTGACCTTATCCTCTGCGTCATTTCCTCTAACTATGCATAGGGTTAAGAGTGCTTTTGAGTTTGTGCTCTTATTGAGAGATCCCTTTATGATGTGAAGGAAGCGTTAAAATGATCATCTTTTTGCCAGGGATGCATTGCATTAACCCGCCTGTAGATGGATATGGTTCTCGAGATTTTTTCAAGAAAATATCGTGCATAACTTAAGAACTTAGTACATATTCAAAACGATAATGACGCAATAGAGAGAAAATTAATGCTTCCAGAAGAAATAAAACAAAAAAACAACCTTGGAACAGGCAAATTTTTGTTATTGAATCTCGTTACGCTAAGCATATTCTCTCTCGAGAGAATTTCAGTCATGACATCTCTCATAGAATCATTCTCTGGAGAAAAAATTTCTTCTGAGAAATTTAAGATTACTCTGCAAGTAATAACTTCTTTTTATATATTACTTTCGGGAGAAAATACATTCAATAGAAATGCTTTTATCGGACTTCTATTGCAATTGCTTTCTTTCGTATTGTGGGGGATGTTCGCCTATTGGTCATTTCAAGCAAAAAGAGAGATAGAAATTTATTCAGTAAAAGAGCTTGGATTTTCATATAAAATGAACTCTTTTTACACAATTTTATTTAACGTTCTCTATATAAATTATTGCTTGAATGATCTTGCAGATGAAAATATGAAATATAACTATATAAAATCACAAAATGTTTAATATAAATAAATCTATCTTATATTTTGTATGAGTTACCTTATGGGAAAGGCTCTTGTTCGAGAGCCTCCCTTTCCTCCTCAAGGTGCTGTTCTCATAAAAGAGCGTTGTATGGAGAGACTGTGATTAGGTTCTGTTAGAATTTGAGGTAGTCAACTGAAGCAGTAGTGTAGAACACGGATATGAAAGATGAAGCTATTTTTTGGTAGGCATGTATGACAGTTCTACCAAAACAAATCATACTCAAAGCTGGATCAGCTTTGCTAAGATGATGAAGAAGCTTCTGCTAGACACTCTGTTTCGACCAGCGGATAAACAATTGGGCAGCCAGCCACCAAGGCCCTAGGTTGGAAGGAATGGCACGCTATTTCGTGTTATTCTGATGACGCGAAGAAATGGCTGAAATAGTTCGTCTCAGATGGTGATACTCTTCAATCAAGAAACAAGGAATTAAGGCAGAGCCACATTCTGTCAAAAATGACACTCTCCATTACATTAACCCCTTCCATATGAGAAGAAACGTTATTCTTTAAACTCTAACAGACCCTAAAAATGAGGCAGATTATTGGACCAGAAATATGTCCTGGCCAGAATGATCACTCTGGCCAGGACGTATCGCACTCTCTCTACGATGGTTGATGGCTTTTGATGAGTTGAGCGAGGGTTTCACGGTCTTTTTCGGATACGCCTTGCAGGGGAAGTGGCAAGCAAGGCTGAGTTGTGAGGCCCATTATTTCTGCGCATGACGCAATAACGCGGAGGGAGCCTCCATAGCGGTGGCTCATTTCCCAGAAGGGGTGGAAGGTTTTTTGAATAGATGCCACACGTTCTTTATCATGGGTGATGGCAGCATCGGTTAGGGCGCGTGCTAGATTGGGGAAAAGGCCACCCCATTCTGAATACCAAATCTTAGCGCCCGCCATAAGGCTTTCCGCTGCTGTGGGGTCTCCACTGACACCTAGCGTGAGAGAGGAAGGTGTTCCCCCTTCCCTAAAGCGTTTTAACCTCTCTAAGGCTGCATCAGGTGTTGGGAACGCACTGGGGATTTTGATTGATGAAATGTGCGGAAGCCTCGCGATGCGTTGTGTTAGTTCATCGGAGAAGTGAAATTGTGTTGTTCCTGGTGTATCATAAATGATGATGGGGACAGAAACATTTTGGCTAACGGTTTCATATAATGCGAAAACCTCTTCCTCACGAAGCGGCATGTAAGACATAGGCGGTAAAAGCAGAGCTTTTACACCAGCTTTTTGAGCGTCTTCTGCGTATTGCAGGACGTCGCGTAAGCGAATAGCTCCGATGCTAACGAGAACAGGTGTCTCTCCTGCATGTTTCACCGCCAGCTGAGCAACGCGTGCTCGCTCTTGCCGTGACATAAAGGGGTAGCTTCCCGTAGAGCCTGCAGCACCAATGGAATCCACACCAGCATTCGTCAGACGTGTGATGAGGTGGATGAACGCCGCTTCGTCGATGTCACGATCAGTGAGAGGCGTGATGGGAAAGGCGCTTAAGCCTTTGAAAATGATACTCATTGGGTAATCTCTCCATAGTTATAGCAGATGTTATTTTTTAGTGACGTACAAGCACCACGCCTAAGATGAGCATGAGCGCACCGATGACCCGGACAGCATCAAGACGATGGATGGGGATCCCTAGAAAGCCAATATGATCGAATAAGAGGGCACCACCCATTTGACCAACGACGATAAAAGCCAAAACAGTAGCGGCTCCCATGCGCGGTACTATGAGAATTCCGGTAGCGACGAAGATGGCCCCGAAAACTCCCCCTCCTCATGATATTGGGGATGAGTAACGGATAAGCGCCCATAATGACTTTTGGCTTGGATGAAGCCAGGTACTGGTGGAAGCGATGGTGACCATCAGTACTGTTCCGACAAGGTAACTTCCTGCACCTGCCCACCATGGTGACATCAGTTCAGCGCGTAGGCGTGTATTCAGGACTTGTTGGAGGGTGAGGCTTGCGCCTGCTCCGGTGATGAGCAGGCACGATGCTATCCAAGGAATGAAAGAGGCTGCTATGTTCATACCAAGGGAAGATAAACACCACAGGAAGCGGATTATAGAACGAATGTGACTGCGTTCGATGAGAAATTAAGTGCCTTTTTGATAGCATCTTGGGGTTGTGCCGAACGTGCGGCGGAATAGGCGCCCTAAATGGCTTTGATCGGAAAAGCCTGCTGCAAAGGCTGTATCGGCCAGATTATGACCATCGCGAAGGAGTATTTTGGCGGTATTAAGTTTACTGAGAATTTGGGCATTTTGCGGCGAAATTCCATAATGTCGGCGAAAGCGGCGTGAATATCCCTCACGGCTCATATTATGGGAGCGAGCATGATCTATGACCCGTGATGGATCGCCGGGGAGTATCGTGAGAAGTTTTGCAGTCAAAATGAATGGATGTTGTACAATTGATATGGGGTCTTCATTAACGATGTCACGAAGGAGTGCAGCGATATCGCTGGGGTCTTGGTAGAAGCCAGGGTGATTATAGAGGTTGATACAAAGGGTTTCATCACCACAGTCACGTGATGAATGGGGTATTCCAGCTGGAATCCTTATGGCTTGTCGGGCAAAGACAGGGACAGATTCCCCCATGAAATTGAAAAAACGACACCCTGCTAGGACCAAAGAAATTTGATCTTCTGTATGGAAATGGATGGGAAGAGCCAGTGATGTTCCGCGCCCAAGGCTCATTTCTCGAACAAGAGGGCGCTCTGTACGCCAATAACTCCAAGGACGCTGGGGTGAGAACATGATTGTTTTCTACCGGGTCAATATTCTATGAGGAAAGTAAGAAGGACCCAAGTTTTAAGGAAAATATAAAAATCTTCAATAAGATAATGCTGAGAAACACCAGGACTTATAAGATTAAAGGCTGTAGGATATAATCGTTACGAGGCTTGGTGTTGAGAATGTAAAACGCTGTCCCCTGCCCCGTTAAAACTGAGTATTAATAGGCGATACCCATGCCATTCCCGCATCGACGAAGATGGCATGGTGGGTTTGATAGGCAAGTGGCGAGATGTCTAGTCACTAGCGAGAAATTCATTCAACGTCTTTAAAAAATCCTCCTCTGTCATCAGGTTACAATGTGTTGCAGCAGCCGGGCCTCCGTGACCTCCACCTTCCGCGAAGGAGATTTCGACAGCCTCTCCCATGGCTTTTTGATAGACGAGCCATGCATGGAGAGCTTTTTTAAAGGCGGCCCTCGTTTGGGGGCCTTTATAGAACTTTAAAATACCAGTGATTTTCTCATTGACAGCCTTGTTGAGCTGAGCACTTTTTTTTGTGCTTTCTGCCTCGTCTTGATTGGCTGTGGCTTGCATAGCTCGCAAGAGGGCTTCGGTTTGGTCATTATCTGACTGCGCTTTGGCCGAAAGGGGTAGAATCATCACGGCAGACACCATGACAAGAGCTATTAAAGGACGTTTCATGGATAGACTCCTTATTTACTTCAGATATTCTACAAAAAATTTATTAATAAAAAGGATATAGTGTTCTTTTACGGTAAAATATGCTCTTGTTAATTGAAAAGAAAACTAAGGTGAGGATACGTTGATTTTTGAAAGGGAATGCGCCTAGGGTGAGCGGTCCATCCGCTAACGTGGCATTGTGATTAATGTCTTTAGATACAGAAAGAAATAAAGATGAGTCATCGCGGCATTCGCTATATTCATGATGCGGAAGTAAGCCAGGAATCTCGTGAATTCCAGGGAAAATTATTTGAAATGGGTGCCAAAGGTTTATTCTCTGCCATTGTTTCAAATAATGCTGATTCAGATTTTCTCAAAAAGATAGCCGGAACAGATGATATTACGGTGCCTGCGGCCATTTCAGATAGTTTAACGGATTTTTGTGATCTGACTACGGACCACATACAAGGCAGAAATGTATGGTGTTTTACGCCTAAGGAACATCCTTCGGATAAAGTTATTTTCTATATTCATGGTGGTGGTTACCTGCTGAATATTAGTGGTCCACATTGGGATTTTTTGGAAAATTTATGCCGCGAAACGCATGCAATTCTTGTTGTTCCAGACTACCCTTTGGCGCCAAAGGCAAAATGTCTTGAGGCCTATGCGGTCGTTGAAGAAGCCTATGACCAAACTGTTCGTCGTTACGCGCATCATGATATTGTTGTGATGGGAGATTCTGCTGGCGGTGGCATGAGCCTCGGCTTGGTTCAGAAATTGCGTGATGAGAATAAACCTCTTCCTAAGGAAGTAATTGTTTTATCTCCATGGTTGGATGTCACACTCAACGACTTGGAGATTGATGCTGTTGAGGACCGTGATCATCTATTGGGGTCGCGTGGCCTTGTGCAAGCTGGTCTTGCCTATGCGGGTGATCTAAGCCCTAAAAACCCAAAAGTTAGCCCGAAATATGGAAATTTTGAGAAACTTCCATTGATTTCCATTTTTCAGGGCACGAACGATATTTTCATTGTTGATAGTCGCAAATTAGTTGCTCGACTTGAAGATGAGAATATTCCTGTAAATTACTTTGAATTTCCTGAACAGTGCCATATTTGGGCTGTCTTCCCTTCCCCCGAAGCAGAAGTGGCGGTATCAAAGATGATCAGCCTCATTAAGGGGTAAGACGCTTCTTTGCGTGTCTTTTCAGAAGATTGTAATGAAGTTTCCTTTTATAAGGGAGTCGGAACGAAAACAACGATCTTCATGGTCATTGATCACGCCGGTAGCTTGCAACCAGGCGTGAACGATAATGGGCCCGACGAAGCTAAAGCCGCGTTTCTTCAAGGCGGCTGAAAGCCTGTCGCCCAAAGGGGAGCGTGTGGTCGATCCTGTGCCGTCTCCTTTGAGGGGATTATTGCCGACTTCATTCCAAATAAATGATGCGAAGTCTTCACCATGTTCTTGCATGGCGAGATAGGCGTTTGCATTTTTGATGGCTGCGCGTATTTTGGCAGATGAGCGAACAATATTGGGGTTTCCAAGCAACCGCTTGATATCATCTTCTCCGTAACGTGCGATTTTTTCAGGGATGAAACCGTCAAAAGCCTCGCGGAATGCTTCGCGCTTTAACAAAATGATACGCCAGGATAATCCCGCCTGGAAGCCATCAAGAATGAGCTTTTCCCAGAGTGTACGACTGTCTCGAATGGGTATGCCCCATTCCTTATCATGATAGTCACGCATTATGGGGTCGGTCTGTGCCCAGGCGCAACGATATGGGTGATTGTTCATCTTACTTTCCGGAATGTGAGGTTAAACCGAACATCTTCCGTAAGAGGATGTTTCCCCTCTTTTAGAACATCAATGCCGTGAAAAATCATGCGAGAGGCCCCTCCCCACACGACAACATCACCATGGATCAGAGAATATCTTTTCGGCCGGCATGCGCGATGGTGCCCGCCCCATAGGAATGTCGCCGGTAGACCGAGGGAGACGGACACGATAGGTGCTGTGCGGTCTTGTTCATCCATGTCCTGATGGAGAGATAGTCGTGCCCCTGGACGGTATTGATTGATCAAACAGGCCTCTGGCGTGAAATTGTGAAACCCGATGCTACGTGCCGCATGTTCAGCGAGCTCACGAAATAAACGCGGCATGTGTGGCCAGGGATTCCCTGTTAGGGGGTCTAAAGCGTCATAGCGATATCCTGAGCGATCCGACACCCACCCTAAAGAGCCACAGTTGGACATGGCGACGGACATACGCTTCCCGCTGCGTGTCTCCATATGGCGGAATGGAGAAGAGGCGGTTATGTGTTGAATATGGCTGATAAGGGCCTCAGCGCTTTCCGTGGCGAACCCTCCTAAAAGGGCGGCGTCAGGTCCAAGTGGAAGGGTGCGTCTTTCATCAGCAAAGAGATCAGGCTGCATCATGAAAGATAAGTCCCACTGTGTGGCGCGATCCAGAACGTATTGTGCTGACGCCGTGCCGCATTTTAACACGATAATCGCCTCTGGGGCCTCGATGTGGACGGTCATTAACGGCAAACAAAACACCATCTCCCTTTTTAAGAGAGACAACACTGGCTCGTGATTGCATGCGGGGTCTTTGCTCAGTCAATATGAACTCACCACCCGTAAAATCTTCACCAGGCTCAGAAAGGAGCGCGGCCACCTGAAGCGGGAAAACATGCTCTCCGTAGAGATCTTGATGCAGGCAATTATAGTCCCCTTGTTTGTATTTTAGCAGCAAAGGTGTTGGTTTAGGTTGGCCCGCCTCATGGCAGCGGTCCAGAAATGCCGCATGGTCTCTGGGGAAATGTGCCTTAATCCCCATACGGTCGTTCCAGCTATTAGCAATGGGCGCGAGATGTGCGTAAAGCGCACGCCTTGCGGTTTCAACCAATGGGGGGAGCGGATAGGAAAAATAGCGATATTCACCACGCCCAAAGCCATGATGAGCCATACGAACATGGCTACGAAAGGTGTCTGTTGGTCCATAGAGGTCTATCAGAGCCTGGCATTCATGCGGCATAAAGAGATTGGGCAGAATAACCCACCCTTCCCGATTAATGTCGTCAGAGAATGCAGGCCAATCATACGCATCAATATGTGAGGACAGAGTATTATCGGTCATGAGTTTGTTTCTTCTATAGTTTTAGCCTCGCGTAATAAGAGATGACGCTTGCGTTCAACCCCCCATCGATAACCAGACAAAGAGCCATCCTGGCGAATGACACGATGGCATGGGATTGCGACAGCGATCGGATTAGCCGCACAGGCCCCAGCAACGGCACGTGTGGCTGTGGGCTGGCCGATCCTTCGAGCAATATCCGCATAACTCTCTGTTTTCCCTGCAGGGATATCACGTAAGGCTTGCCAGACACGTTGCTGAAAGGCGGTTCCGCGTACATCAAGCGGCAGATTGAGTCCTGTATTAGGTGCCTCGATAAAGCCGATGACGTGGGCGACTTTCTGCTCGTAGTCCGCATGAGCGCCGATCAGTTCTGCTTTGGGGAATTGATCTTGAAGGTCTCGTACAAGTCTCTCTGGATCATCGCCAAGCAAGATTGATGCTACTCCTCTTTCGCTTGAGGCAACGAGAATGGCACCGAGTGAGCATTGAGCGACGGCAAAATGAAGGACTTCATTCAGACCGCCCTTTTTATAATGGTTTGGCGTCATGCCTAACATGGCGGAGGATTGGCCATAGAAACGGCCGTTGGAATTGAAGCCTGCCTCATAGAGAATGTCAGTTATTTTAGCACCATGGCTTAAACCATCGCGAACTTTACGCGCACGATGCGCATTGGCATAGGCTTTTGGCGTAAGGCCTGTTTGGGCTTTGAAGAGGCGATGGAAATGGCTTGGGCTGCGTCTAACTGACGCCGCAAGCGCTTGTAGTGAGGGTATTTCTTCTGATGTTTCGATCTGACGACAGGCTTGTTCGATAAGAGCTATAGTGATCGCATCGGGTGAACATCCATTGGGATGGCATCTCTTGCAGGGGCGACATCCCGTTGCTTGTGCGCTTTCTAACGTATCATGCAAGGTGACGTTTTTAGGGTTAGCCATGCGGGAAGGACAAGATGGACGGCAATATACACCGGTTGTGGAAACAGAGTACCACAACGAGCCATCCGCTCTTTTATCGCGAGTTATGATCCTCGCCCAACGGGGATCATGTGCTGTATCCTGAGGAGGTTGATCTGAGTTCGTCATGGGATGAGGATGCTTACTTCTCCAGGGTCCTGCGCTCTGTTTCTTACTTTTAAATTGGAAATTGGATGATAACGCGCAGTGCTTCATTCATAGAGTGGTTGTAACTTGTAGGGCTAGCATAAAAACATACATGTCGGATCATTATTGACAGAATAATTTCTTTTTGAAAGAGTAACAATTGGCGATGCAACGCCATTATGAGGGGACGTGATGTCTGAAGGCAGCTCTATAATTATCGGAAATTTATGGAGTTGTGCTGTAAGGGCCAAGGGGTATTCCCTCGCCCCAAAACTTATTGAAGAAACGCAGAATATTACCGGCTGTTTGATAGTGTTAGCGACGTCATCTGAGGTTGTTTTTACGCCGGTTTAGAGATCATTTTCAAATGAATTGATAGGAATTTCTCTTATTTGAGAGAAATTCTCATATAAAAATCGTTTATTTGGAATGACAATGACTATTCTCGATGGGAAAACCCTCTATAAAAGGGCTTCTATTAAAAATAAGAATTTTTTAATAGGGCTTATCAGCTTGTTTGTACAACAAATTGTTGTCGCTTTGTCCGTATTTTTTCTTGAAAAATCTGTTTCAGAGTTAACTCTTGGTTCTTCTAATGTCTTGTTCTGGTTTGAAGCGTACATTGTTGCGTTAGTTTTTCCGTATATTCCTGGATTTATTTCACGTTATTTTTTTGATGTTTGGGCGATAGATCTTATTGGTTCCTTCCAAAGGAGTGCCATCCCTTATTCCCCTTACACAGCAAAAGATTTCAGCAGAATAGACATTGGAAAGTCAAAATCTGCCATATTTGCAAATACGGGTCCTTCTCTGATTATAGATGGGTGTTTGTACATCCAAAATTTTTTAGGACGTGGCCTTAATTCCATCATGACGATGATAGCGGTTGCTGTTGTTGTCTCTCCTTTAATCGCATTATCGTATAGTGTGAGTTTACTAGGGTGTGTTTTATTTAATGTCTATTTTTCTGGATTGGCGAAATACAGAACAACCTTAACGGAAAAGGCGCGTGTCGATTTAACGGCACATGCTTTCACAATTTGGCCTCATATAACGCTTGGCAATCGTCTTTCAAATACATTTTGGTTAGACTTATTTGAAGCAAAGTTTGAGAAACTTCTTGTCCTTTTTAAAAAAGAAGAAATTTTTAGAGGATTTTCTGGTTGTTCAATGGCGATGATCAGTTTGCTTCCTACGACGTTGGCAATGACATATCTTATATTTACGCATAGAGGTCATATTGCCTATTTGGGTGTTCTATTCGCTTCATCTCCTAGAATTTTTCAATTATTGACAATGCTTGTTGATTTTTCTGGGCTTATTTTCGCATCAAGTAAGTATATTGGTAGACTTACGGTTTTAAAGACGTTTTTTGATCATGAAAAATATCCTGAAAACAATATATCGTATAATCTGATTCACATTTATTTTAATCAAGAATCCATTTCGTTAAAGAATATTTTTTTAGAGATCGCTACTCTCATAAAAAAAGGTAGTGTGGGAAGATATCTTATAAAAGGCCAAAATGGAGCAGGGAAAACAACGCTCTTGCTAAAATTGAAGGATTATTTGGGCTCTGATGCTTTTTACCTCCCCGCTACGTCTGATGTTCTTGTAGCTCTAGAAAGTGACCATGGCTTATCAACAGGGGAACGAAAAAGAAGAGAACTATATGTATTATTGGAAGATCCGAGCATTAAATACATTCTTTTAGATGAATGGGATGCCAATTTGGATGACAAAAACACTGAAAAACTCGATCGAATGATAGAGGAGATCTCTCACAAGAGAACGGTTATTGAGGTTCGTCATAGGAAAATTTAAATGTTTTGGTTGGGTGTCTATAAGTATTTAGGAGCTTTGTTGATATATAAACGCCCTGATTTAGGTCACTCATGATTGTCAAATAATCCTCAAGAAGGCAGAGTTAACTCTTAGAGAAAAATCTAACCATATTGGAATAACAATGAATATTGAAATCAAACGTGTAACTAATGTGAATGTTGCTGATTTTCAGTCCGTGCTTATAGCATCAGGGTTGGGAGCTCGACGGCCTGTGGATGATGTTGAACGTCTTGAACGAATGATTAAAAATTCGGACTTACTCATTAGTGCTACGCATCAAGGGAAAATCATTGGTGTTGCACGATCAATTACAGACTTCTCTTATTGCTGTTATCTCTCTGATCTTGCCGTTGATATACATTATCAAGGCCAAGGGATTGGTAAAAGATTGATTGAAGCGACACGAGAGCATGCGGGGCCGGAAACAATGTGTCTCCTGCTTGCTTCTCCAGGGGCTGTGTCTTTCTATAAAGCACTTGGTATGCCACAGCCGGACAATGCCTTTCTTTATCAACGCCAATGTTGACGCATGATTATAACGGCCCCTGCTCTCTTCGAGTCATAGCTATAGGATAAGTAGCCTGGTTTATATAGAGCGGCAAACTTGGCTCTATCCCCTCAGATTAGACACGCTAAGAATATAATCTATTCCGTTTCCTTATTGTTCTGATGCTTTAATTCAGCGAATTTAGATGACATTGTGGGATTACCTCGCGTTAGCTTTTTAATGGTGAGGTCATCCGCTTTGTCATTCGCAATTCGGAGATTATTTGCAGATTTGTGTAAGGCTGATTTTGTTCTTTCCAAATCTTTTATGGCCTCATCTATACGTTTGATGGCTTCTTCAAACCCATCAGAAGCGAGGCGCCAGTTGCGCCCAAAAGCATTTTTGAACTCATCAAGTTTCGTTTCGAAGTTAGTAATATCCACATTTTGTGCTCTCACTAACGCTAATTCTGATTTGTAATGAAGAGATTTCATGGCGGCATTACGTAATAGCGTAATGATGGGAATAAAGAATTGGGGCCGCACGACATACATTTTTGGATAACGATGGAACATATCCACGATGCCTGAATTATAGAGCTCGCTTTCTGGTTCAAGCAGAGAGACGAGCACGGCGTATTCACATCCCTTCTCACGGCGATCCTTATCAAGTTCTTTGAGGAAATCCTCATTTTTCTTCTTCGTGGCGGTTTCGTCACTTTCATTTTTCATTTCAAACATGATGGAGACGATCTCGGTACCCGAAGCATCACTATCGCGAAAGATATAGTCCCCTTTGCTACCAGTGCGTGCGTCATTATCTTTTTCAAAGTAAGCTTGAGGAAAAGCCGTTGCGCGAAGGCGGTTGAACTCAGTCTCGCAATGTTGTTCGAGGCTTTCACCAATCATCTTGGTCGATAATCGTGCCTTCATATCACGCAGTCGTTCGATAATCTCATTGCGATCTTTAATCTGAGTCTCGTACTTATCTTTTAGCGCACTTTCCGCCAATTCTTTTTCAAGTTTTGCGGTTTTGAGTATGATTTGCAAACGTGAGATCTCGGCGTCCTTCATCGTGGCTTCTTGTTGCACATCTTTTTGACGCTTCGCTTCGGCCAATTGAGAGGCAATGTCTTTCTCTCGTTCGGCTCTTTCCAAGGCCACCTTCAGGGCATCCCGATCTCTTTCTATTTTACTTAATGCCTCATTGACGGCCAATTTTTTCTCAGTTTCGCTGCCGTGAAGCTTTGATTGTAATTCTTGAATTTCAGCATTTTTTTCAGACGCAATTCTCTGAACTTCGCTGGTAATTTTCATTTCCATTAGGTCGAGTGCGTTTTTTTTGTCCTTCTCCGCAGATCTCAACCGTTCTTCTAACTGCTGCTCGAACTCGCTATCACGCACTTGCTTAAGAATATCTGCATACCCAGCTTCATCAATTTTGAAGGCTTTTTTACAGTGTGGACACATGATGTCGTGCATATTGATGTTTCCTTCTGCCTTGATGGGAACAGTTTAGGGTATTTCGGTGGCTCCACCTATAGCACGCGTTATATCCTTATGGTGTGTATGCTGACGTCTCGCTTTATTCAGCTCTATTGCATAGTTTGCGTTATAAGGGATTGTCTGAAAACGCGTTGAATGGCCTCACTCGTGCGGAGTGACAGCAGGTCAAGATCAATGGCGCTTCTGGTCCGTTCAAAAGTGGGAGCATATGAAGCACAGCTCTGTGGGCTGGAGCTATGGAACAAACACGGCATAGGTAACCCGGCTTGTCTATTGAGACAAACCGAGCTCCATACTTCCTCAATTCTTAAAGCCTAACCGGCCTTTTCTTTTGCTTCAATTTTCGCCGTGTCAGATCGAGAAGGCGCTTGAGCCGACATAATCTCAATATGCCGTGGCTTCATCGCTTCTGGAATTTCACGTTTTAAGGTAATCGTGAGCAGACCGTTTTCGAAACAGGCACGTATTACCTTCATATGATCGGCCAAGTTAAAGCGCCGTTCAAACTCACGCCCCGCTATACCGCGATGTAGATATTCAACGTTTTCCTGTGGTTCTCCGGTCTTGCGTCCTGCAACCACGAGCACGTTTCTTTCTTGCACAAGGGTAAGGTCACTCTCCTTAAACCCAGCAATAGCCATCTCGATCCGGTAATCATCCTCACCGGTTTTCATAATATCGTAAGGCGGCCAATTATCTTCTGCTTGAAGGCGATTAGACCCTTCTAGAGCATTTAAGATACGCTCAAACCCTACGCTCGACCGAAATAAGGGAGAAAAATCAACGGTACTTCTCATAACCATATCCTCCTTCACTGAGCAACATGGACACAAGACGTGTCGAATTGCTGGCCCCTCACCAGGCGACCAACAAGATATATTTTGGTAGATTTCTCCCTTTTTCAAGGTGGTTTAGACAAAAATATTAGACGTAATTATTGAGCTTATAAGGGCCATTCAGGTGTGGTGTGGTATCATCTGAATGATCAGGATTAAATTAAAGGTTAGATAAGCCATCTTTTATCGGCATGGTATAGGTTCTCAGCTTTAATCGACACATAGATGACTGGTTCCATGATGACATCTCATTTTCGTGTAGGGCTTATTGGATATGGTTTTGTTGGAAAAACCTTTCATGCTCCCTTGATCCAATCTGTGCCTGAATTGCAATTAGTGGCTGTGTCTTCGCGTGATGCCTCTAAAGTGCATGCGGATTTGCCGCATGTGACGGTTTATGACACGCCGGAGCGGTTGATTGACGATGAAACGATTGACCTTGTTGTGTTGGCAACGCCCAATGTGACGCATGCGCCGCTGGCAAAAGAAGCCATGCGCAAGGGAAAGCATGTTGTTGTCGATAAACCATTTACCTTAGATCTTAAGGAAGCCCGCGAGCTGTTATCTGCCGCTCGTGAGACAAAGCGCCTGTTAAGTGTGTTCCAGAACCGCCGTTGGGATAGTGATTATCTTACAATTAAACAGGCTCTTCAGCAGAACCTTGTTGGTGAGGTGACGCATTTTGAGTCAAAGATAGATCGGTTTTCTCCTCAGGTTCGGCAACGTTGGCGCGAAGAAAATTTACCCGGAAGCGGTGTATGGTTTGACCTTGGCCCTCATCTGATTGACCAAGTGCTCCAACTTTTTGGTTTACCGGATAATGTCACGCTCTCGCTTGCGAAACAACGTGCCCATTCTGTAACGCCAGATTGGGCGCATGCGATCCTTTCCTATGGTGAGAAGCGCGTCATTTTGCAAAGCAGTAAGCTGACATTAGGTGGGTCTGCACGGTTTGTGGTTCATGGCACGGAAGGAAGTCTTGTCAAGCAAGAGCCGGACCAACAAGAGCCTCAACTTCTTAAAGGGATGACACCAGGTGCAGTCGGATGGGGAGACGATCCTGATCCCCTCGTGATTTACAAGAAAGATCAGCCTGTAACACGTGAAACCGCCCTTAAGGGGGATCAGCGGCGTTATTATACCCATCTTGCGGCCGCGTTAGCGCAGCGAGAAGAAAACCCAGTCCGCCCCATAGAGGCCTTGGCAGTAATGGCCGTTATTGAAGCGGGAGAAACATCCTTTCGTAATGGGGAGACGGTTGCGCTTCCACTCACAGAGCAAGAGCGCCGTGAGTGGCACACGGCGTCGGCATCATAATCCTATAAGCGGTTACTGGAACTGATGGGTTATCAATCCATATCCAGCGGCGTTATTCCCTGGGGGGACGTGGCCTAGATACGCGCCATTTTGTCCCCTCACATTTCCCGCACTGTCAATATGGCCGAGATAGCCACCATTTCGTCCTCTCACAGTGCCGGAATGGTCGATCTGGCCGAGATAACCGCCATTCTGCCCTCTCATAGTGCCAGAGCGGTTGATCTGACCGAGGTAGCCGCCGTTTTGTCCTGTCACAGTGCCAGAGCGGTTGATCTGACCGAGGTAGCCGCCGTTTTGTCCTGTCACAGTGCCAGAGCGATTGATCTGGCCGAGATAGCCGCCATTCTGCCCTGTCACAGTGCCGGAACGATCGATTTGGCCGAGATAACCACCATTTTGCCCTCGAAGAGCACCACGATTTAACGCTCCACTTGGGCCATTGGATGCGTGCGCTAGAGAGGGTGAGCATAGTAGGAGAAGAAATAAGGGAACTGATGACAGAATAGTGTTGATGGATAGCATGTCTCTATCTCCTGGACAGATCGAGAATGTGGGAAGTCCCTTCTCTATTGTTCATGAGTTATTGTATCAGATCTTTCTGTTTGACTAAAACAAACGAACAAAGCGGCGGCCAAGACGCAGAGGCTCGTGCTATAAAAAACGATATTAAGAGTCCATTGAGCGGCGATAAAGCCAGCGCTGACAGGGCCGACGACTTGACCAACATATTGAGCCGATGTCGTTAAACCAATAAGAGCCCCTATATGGTCAGGTTTAGCGACTGACTTTATATAAGCGCGAACGCATGGAATAATGCCGCCCAGGGCGAGCCCTAAGGCAAAGCGAACCGCTACAATTTGCCATACGGACTGGGCGAAGGCGTGTAAAATCAAAACAAAAGCCCCTGCCATGAGGCTGATAATGATGACAATTTTATACCCTATCTTGTCACCAAGATAGCCCAATAAGGTTGCGGATATAATGCTTGCTACGGCAATGGCTGAAAGTGCCAAACCTGCGCCTTGAAGAACATTCTGTGTATGGCTGTAAAGTTTTACATATGTGCTGATCATCGGTTCTAATGAGATACTGGCGGCCATCACAACAGCGATGACCGTCAGATAAACAATTGAAAAGGAGAGATCAGCTGTATTAGCCGTTGAACGCGTCTTTTTACGCGAGGAGATGGTTGTATCCTTGGCGAGAAAATAGGTCGCAACACAATTAAAGAAAATCATCAAGGCGGCTATTCTTAACGATCCCGCCATGCCGACCTTTAAGGCAAGCCAACTGCCTGCGGGTGGGCCGATCAAACTCCCCAGTAAAATGCTTGATGAGAGAACCCCTTGTGAGAGGCCGCCTCTTCCGCCTGTTCGTTTGGCAATTAAAATGGCTGCACCGGACGTATATCCCCCTGCAACACCGACCAATGCACGGCATATGAAAAGTTCAAGCGGTGTCTGGGCAAAGCTCGTCAGCGTCATGCTGATGAGCATCCCGATGCTTGCCCGAATAAGATTAAGGCGTGATCCATAATGGTCCGAAAGCCTCCCCCATAAGGGAGCGAGAAGCGCTGCGGTGAGAAATGTGGCCGAGTAACAAAGAGACGACCAGACCAAGACCGAGATACCGCCTGAATGCCCCATAGTGGAGATAAATTCAGGGAGAAAAGGCATGATGACCGTCATGGCAATAATATTAATAAATGACCCGACGCAACATATTATCACATCACTTTTTATTCGATCGATCGTCATATTAAGGGTTCCTGTTTGTAAAATTGTCTTATTTATATTTCGATATCGATAATAATTCTATACGATACTTTCGTATAATTTATGGACATTTTTATACGGTCAATTAAAGCATAAATTCATTATTGGTGATTAATATAGAGATATGAGTGAAGTCACGGACGACGTATTCTTCTAATGGAAGAACAGCATTATATCATGGTCAGACGTTATCTTGTGTCTCATTGAGTTGATCCATGATCCACCTTGGCGCAACCAATGTTTATACTAATATTTTATACTATCTCTATTTTATGGAGAGAGGGATATCTTTGATAGTCGAGTAACTACATTAGGCAGCGGCAGAGACCTTTCTATGCCCAATGGTTCGTTAGGCGTTTCAATAGCCTGTTGAGCGTGTGTTGATCCTCCTGGGATAAGGCTAATAATAATTGACGTTCATTGTCGATGTGAAGGGGTATAATGTCTTTCATCACTTTTCTTCCCTTCTCTGTGAGGCGCACATAATAGCCTCGTTTATCGGCTGGATTTTGGAAGCGCTCGATAAAACCCGCATCGGCAAGACGACGAAGGCGTGACGTCATTGCAGCAGGCCTCAATTTGAGACCATGTTTGGCCTCTATCTCACCGTTGGTTGTGGAGATTAAACGTAGCTTAGCCATGAGTGATCAGCAAGTTGGGCTGCTCTCGACCATTCCTATCGTCTTAATGGGTATTCTCTCTCTTGCTGGTGGCAAAATTCAACATGTCCTGGGGACGAATAAAGGAATTATCATCGGTTTAATCTGTATTAGTGGAGGCTTATTCCTGCGAGGGATTGATGGAAATGGTGATAGTCTTATCGCAACAGCTTTCCTATGTGGTATTGGGGTGGCACTTGAGCAAATCTTAATCCCCGTTTTCATTAGAACTCAATTTAGGCGCTCTAGCAGTGTTGTTATGAGCCTTTATAGCACGAGTATTATGATGGGTGCGGCCTTATCGGCTGCGTTGGCGAGCCCCCTCACCCAATGGAGTGGATGGCGCCATGCTCTTTCATCATGGGGATGGCTTTCGCTCATCGCTTTATGTGTATGGTTTTCTGTGCCTTATTTGAGGATACAGAATGTTCAAGAGGCTTCCGATAATGCTCCGAAGAGCCCCATTGATGGGTATTCGTGGCGGTTAATGACCATCTTCGGGATTGGAACAGCTGCATATACATTGATATTGGCTTGGCTTCCTACCTTTTATGTCAGACAGGGATGGCCAGAAAGTAAGGCAGGGTATCTCTTAGCAACTTTGACAGCGATAGAGGTTGTGGCAGGCTTTATTGTTTCTCTCGCACTTGGAAAGTTTCGGGACAGACGCCCACTGTTTGTTATATCCACAATGGTTCTTGCTGTCGGAATTATCACGATGTTGGTGCTTCCGGCATGGTATGGGGCAACAGTCGTGCTTTTGGGGCTTGGGGTTGGAGCTCTTTTCCCTTTGAGCCTTGTTATTACGGCAGATTATTCAAAGAATGCGGGAGACATGGCGCGCCTTATTGGGTTTGTTCAAGGTGGTGGGTATATTATTGCAGCCTGTATGCCCTATTTTGGCGGCCTTCTTCACGATAGGACAGGGAGTTCTTCCGGCATTTGGGGTGTGATGCTGTGTTTCTGCCCGATACTTTTTCTGCTCTGCCGAGGGATAAAACAGCCATTGTCATAAATCTTATGAAGGCATGTTATTTTGATGTGAGTGGAAAAAACATGAGTTTATGAAATAAATTACTTTAAGGAGCCGTAATTAACTGTCTATATTCATGATTAAATATAAAAGGTAATATAAATGATGAGCCGATTTATTGGGATTGTTATTTCTTCCATCATGATTGTTGCGCTGTTCTCATCGGCTATGACCCATGCTTCAGCGCGAGGAAGACGGCCGGGCCATTATTCATTACATAGTCACACCTCAAGAGCATATCGCTCCTCATCCCCTCGCGCTTATTCCTATCGTTCATATGCTGGTGAGCATTATACATCAGGATATACTCGCAGAGATGGCACCTATGTGAGAGGATATCATGCGACAAATCCAGACTCTACCAAACAAGATAATTGGAGCGTGCGAGGCAACCGGAACCCATCTACAGATAAGGTTGGCACAAAGACATCTTATTAAGATGGGATGATGAAGATGAACAAACATATTGCTACTGGTTTGCTTATTCTTGGAGTTTCGTTGGTTTCGGCAAAGAGCGAACCTTCTGTGAATAAGGACAATCCTTCTTCCATCATTACGAATGAAAAAAGAGAAAATATTGAAAAATTAGCCAATCAGGGGTACCCAAAAGCGCAATATTTATTGGGATTGCTTTATTTAAATGGTATTAGTGTCCCCAAGAATTATGAGAAAGCTATTGAATATTTGAAAAAATCTGCTGATCAAAACTATGCGACAGCGCAAGCTACGCTAGGATGGATGTATACATCGGGCCTAGGTGTCTCAAAGGATTACAAAAAAGCATTCGAGTATTATCAACAAGCGGGACAAAATGGAGAGGCTGGGGCATGGTATAATATTGGGAGTTTGTATGCGGCGGGTTTAGGTGTTCCTAATGATTATGGGAAAGCCTTTGAATATTATCAAAAAGCTGCCGCTGGTGGCTATAAAAAGGCATTATATCAAATAGGCTCCATGTATTTATGGGGTAAAGGTTTCCCAAAAGACTACCAGAAAGCGGCTGAATATTATCAGAAAGCCGCAGATAACGGAGATGAAGAAGCCCAATATCAGTTGGGGTCTATGTATGAAATGGGTTTAGGCCTGCAGAAGGATTATGGGGCAGCTTTTGGCTATTATCAAAAAGCGGCAAGTGCTGGATCTGCAAAAGCTCAATATCAGCTAGGATTAATGTATGAATTCGGCTGGGGAGTAACACAAGACAATGAAAAAGCGATTGAATATATGATAAAATCTGCCGGTCAAGGTGATACTCAAGCGCAGGATTTTTTGCAGAAGGTCTCCAATGAACAATAGAGATTATTATAAAAATTTAGGAGTTCTCTTGTTTCTGTAAAGGAATGAGATATTTTGTCTGTAGGTATATCTACTCGTGTTTTGTGAAGAGTAAAAAATAGGAATTTTCCGTGATACGTCGCATACGAAAGTACAATAGTGATGCTCAATATTGATAGACGACATTTCATGGGGATGGCTCTTGCGGTAAGCACGCCATCGTCTCTTTGGGCACAGGAGGCGGTACACAAAACGGATGTGCTTGTTATTCCGTCTTTGCACCATTTTCATCGAGTCAATAAACATTATACTTATGATGATTTATATCGCGCTGTTGACAATTTTCGTCCGCAATTCGTTGGGGTGGAAATAAGGCAAGAGGATTTGGCTTTAGGGGATCATTACCTTGGCGATAATTATCCCCAGGAAATGATCGAGTTGTTTCATCATTATGCGCCACATGTTTTTGGGTTTGACTGGTTGGGGGATGATCTTGCAGGACGTCCTGTCCCCGATGATTGGTGGAGAAAAAGAAGTGAGATTAAAATTCTTGAACGCTCTGTGGACAGTTATTTTAAGACAAATCCTCTACTTTTGCAGTCTCAAAAACTTTCAAGAGAACAGTTAGCGATAGCTCAAAGAGCAACGCTGCCTCAGATGATGGATGGTTCTTATGATCGCGTTGCGGCATCATATTATGCCGTATTTAAAAAACTTACCGCAGGAACCGAATATCAGAAGCTCTCTGATTTCTATACAGAAAGAGACATGAAACTATCCGATAATATTATAAATTTTCTTGTTACGCATTTTTGTAAACGTGTCGTTATTGTTACAGGTGCGGATCATCATGGGCCCATGGTTAAATCGCTCTCATGTCAGAAAAATATCAACATTGTTTCGATCATTTAGTTGAGGCGTATCAGATGTCGCTCTCCCCTACCCTAAAATGTGACTTTTGAGGCGATTTGGAAGGTTCTCCCTGGTGCTGGTTCGCGTCCCCAAGGGCTTGTATCCATCCCTCTGAAATAATAGTGCTCATTGCCCATATTCATAATGGCGAGTGAACCATCCAGCTTTACGCCATTATGATTTTTATAGAATGTGTGGGTGATTTGCGTATTAAACACCACATAACCTGGCACACGCCCGACAGACCCAGTGGGGCTTTCCTGTGAGGTATTGGCAGCGTCTGTAAAAGATTGTGAGAAATAATAGCCGCTGAAATCGAAGATCGTATTGCCCCTTTTATAGCGAACATCTCCGGTAATTTGATGTTTGGACGTATAAGGAACCCGCCTTCCGGCATGAGCACCGTCTTTTTGGCGTGCATCGAGAAAGGAATAATTTCCACTTAAGGTAAGGCCTGGAACGAATTTAGGCGACCATTCAGCGGTAAGTTCAATGCCTTGATAGCGTGTTGCGCCTAAATTGACATAGCCGCCGGCTGTCCCCAAGGGATTGACCATGGTGCTGTCATAATTGATTTGGTTTTGGAAATCGATCCGGTAGAATGTGACGCCCAATGTTGTGCGGTTTGTAGGGAACCACCGCCCTCCTGTCTCATAATTCCATGCTTTTTCAGACCGTAATCTATTCCCATACACAATCTCTGTGGATTGTGGTGGCCGCATTGATTTTTGCGCGTCAAAGAAGATATAGCCTGTTTTGTGGATGCTATAGCCTAATGTAACACCAGGAAGAATGTCGCGATTGCCATTTCCTGTACGTGTATGTGTGCGGCGATCTGTATAGGCTTCATCAACATGCTCGAAGCGGAAACCTGGGGTAATGGTCAAATTGTCATGAAAGAAGCCCATTTTATCGCTAATGAAAGTGGACCAAGCTTTGTTGTTGAACTTCCAATCACGGAAGACTTTCATAGGAGAGTGAATGGGATTACGTCGATTGACCTTATAATCAATTGTTTCAAAGACCCCTCGGGCGCCTATACTAACTTCGTGAGAAATACCCCATTGCTTTGTTCGTAGAGCCACTTGGGGCTGAACACCATAAACGGTGAAATTTCGTGGGGCGGTTTGCATCATTTGTGGGGCTAAGCCGGAATCCCACGTTGTGGCGGATGTCCTGCCCATGCCGCTGGTATAGTTACGTTTTGCTTCATCGGCAAAGAAGGTGATGGTTGCTTGTCCACCCGTTAAAAAAGCCCATTTGTGGAAATCATGCTGTGCAATCAGTGATCCACGGTTAGTTGATCCTTTGACCTGATCGAGTGGTCGGGTCGCTTTATAGCGGTCTTCGCGATATTGATCGGGGGTTAAAGCGCCGGGTAACCCTGTATTGATCGCATAATTGGCGTAATCTGTCAGAATGCGGTCATCATCGGTGATGTCATAACGTGTGCGTAGGCGAACATTGTGAACATCTGTATGGCTGTTGGAATCTCGGAATTGATGGCCGTCTTGAAAATTAGCGTCTAATTGGGCTGAAAAACGTTCTGTTATATGCCCACCTGTGCTGAAATCTTCATTAAAAAGCGAGTGGCCATTATTCCCTGCCACTTGAAGGCGTTCTCCAATGCTGGTTGTCCATTTTTTAGGAATAGGACGGCTTACAATATTAATCACCCCACCCATATTGTTGGGGCCATATTGTACTGCGGCCCCACCGCGAACGATATCAATATGGTCCACCATATCCATCGTCATGGGGAAAAGAGAGATACTGGTCTGGCCGTAAGGTGCGAGAGCGAGTGGAATGCCATCTTCCAGCACTTGGACACGGCCACTGCGGCTTTCATATAAGCCACGCATCATGATTTGAGGCAAAGCTCCCGTCCCGGTCTCATCAAAAATCTTCACACTGGGAGAACGCTGCAAGGCATCATCCAATGAGCGGATAGCCCCTTCGCGCAATTGCTGACGGCTAATGACGCTGCGTCCACCCGCATAATGACGCACAGCATCGCGTGTGGCTTGGCCAATGACGCTTCCTTGTACGACGATATTTTCTACCTTGCTGGATGGTTGTTTGATGGATGTAGGATGAGTTTTTTTACTTTCAGCGAAAGCACTATAAAACGGTATGAGGAGAAGGGTTGTGCCTGCCAGTAAAGAAAAACGGCTTAATCCCCTTGGGTGATGGAAGAGTATCATACCTGGCAGAACCCTGTCATTTTTATCGTCTTGTTTAAAGGTCCCTCATCACGAAAGAGGAACGAAGTTTTTCAGTTAGATGAAATTTATAATGATTCGCAACAATGCAATCTGATTTTTTTAGATCTTATCGGTAATCCTGATCTTATGTTGCGTCTTAAGCATAAATTTACGCTTGCTAAAAAAAGGATGTTGTCTTTAATGGCGTTAATGATAATGATTCGCATTATTATTAACGTGATAACAGCCCTTCTTTATCAGAGGCTTTCTTATGTCCTCATCGCACGAGATTCTAACCATTCTTGCTCATGTGATGCACCCTGTTGTAACGCAAGGCCTTGTCCCTGTTTGCCGAAAATTTGGTCTTCATCCTGTCATTCTGACAGATCACCCTGCGGCGTATCAGCGTTCCCTCTCCCCTAAGGACGCAACGGTTATAGGCTGTGATGTTTTTAATCCACTGGCCGTTATTCGCACATTGAGTGACCAGCATATTCAGCCTCGTGGTGTTTTATCAAATAGCGATCATCTCCAAACCAGCACAGCGCTTGTTGCGGCTAGGTTCGGTCTTCCGGGGAAAGATTGGCGCCTTTGTCTTATTGCAAAACATAAGGGAGAAACCCGGAAATATTTACGTAAAATGGGCCTTCCAACGCCTTGGTTCTATACCTTAGCGACGCATGACCCTCTGCCGGAGAATATCCCCTTCCCTATTGTTGCGAAACCCGTTGAAGGGGTTGCTAGTCTTGATGTACGTTTTTGTGAGACCGTGGATGAGCTAATTGCTTTTCGAGACGATATGATCCAGCGTCGTCCCCAAACATTACAGTTAGAAGCGTATCTTCAAGGCCCTCTTTTCACGATCGAAACATGGGGCGATGGTCAGGACTTACACGCTATTGGTGGGTTTGATGTAACCTTGTCGCCCCCGCCTTATTTTATTGAACGTTCAGCTCTATGGAATGGCCCTGTTAGCCGTCATCATCGCCATAAAGCGCTCGAGCAACTGCGTAAAATTGGTATTGGGTTGGGTGTGTGTCATAGCGAATTTATTGCGACACTCTCAGGGCCTGTTCTTGTCGAGATTAATTACCGCTCGGTTGGGGATGGTCGTGAATTTTGTCTTGATCGCCTGTGCGATGGTGCGTGGTTTGAGGGGCTTATTGCTCTCCATTTAGGCCAGCCTGTCGGCCCGCTTTTACCGCGTCATCTTCAAGATCGCCATTGTGCAATTTACTACCATCTTGCAGAACAATCGGGGCGTCTTATGGTGCTTCCTGATGAATTTGTCGAGAAAATACCAGGTGGTGAGGCGCGTTATCATTCCCTTAAAACAACAGGGGAGATGATTAAACTCTCTCATTCAAACAAAGATACACTCGGAATTCTTACCTTAACAGCGGCGACCTCAGAAGCGCTTGCTTCGCTCCGAAGACGTTTTTTACCTCGTCTTACGTCTTTCCAGGCCTTTGAAGGGCCGTCTTCTACCATTCTTCGTCGTGTTCTTGATGCGGCGTTGAGGGAAGATTGTTGTCAGATTGTCTCGAAAGGGGATATTTCCCCCTCCCCACGTGATGGGGTTTGGCGCTTATGTGTTCAGCATCTTTCAGGTGGGACATTATGGCTTGATGTTGTGCCTGAACATTTCATGCAGACATGGCGTATGTATGAGCCTTATTGGTGGTGGCAAGATCGTCACGGGAAGCTGTGCGTGGAACAAGAGGCTGACAGTTTCTTGTCGCATCTTTCGGAAGGCCTTTCGCCATTCGTTCAGGAGAATTTTGCACTTTATGGTCATGAAATACGCTGTGCGATTAACCATACGCAGCATTGTTACGAAGCCGCACAAAAACATCTACCAAGTTTAAGCCATGCCTTAACGCATTCGGATTGGCGTCAACGTTTACTCGGGATTGATCGTATCGCCAGCTATACAGACCATCCGCTTTATCCGACAGCCCGTGCGAAAAATGGCTTCACTTCTGAGGATCTTACGCGTTACGCGCCAGAATTTTGTCCTCAATTTTACCTCCGTTGGGTCGCTTTCCCACGGTCTAATAGTCACGAAGAAGGGGGTGTTCCGCCTTTCTGGCCGCGTATGCGTGATGTTGGTCTCCCAGAGTCACTTGAGGCGACGCATTTTCTCTTTCCTGTTCACCCGCTGACATGGGCGACCTATGAAGAGAGTGAAGTCCTGCCTGCAACGGCTCATCCTGCGCCATGTCCTTTTTTAGAAGTGACCCCTACGCTTTCAGTCCGCACTGTTGCGCTGTGTGCGGACCCTGCATGGCATATTAAAGTCCCCTTACAAATAGCGACATTAGGGGCGCGTAATATTCGCTTTATCAAGCCGACAACGCTCCATGATGGCTATACGGTCAGTCAAATTTTGGCACGTTTGCAAGACCAAAACCCAGAATTACGGCAAAACATCGTCCTTGTTGATGAAAGCCGCTATGGCTTCGCCCATAATATGCCAAGCCTTGCTTTTTTGGTCCGCCATTACCCATTACAGCTGAGCCACACGACCCCTGTGCCCGTTGCGGCGCTGACAAGCCCATTAGCAGATGGACGGCTTTTAGTGGCGTGGGTTGTTGAGCAGTTTCATGGAGGTGACTGGCTGGAATGGGCGCGCCAGTACACGCAGCTCTTTCTCACAGTGCATCTTCGTCTGTGGCTTCACTATGGGATTGCCCTGGAGAGCAATCAACAGAATGCGGTTCTGTTATACAGCGCTTTGGAAGCGCCACGTCTTTTAATGAAAGATAATGATGCCGCGCGTCTTTGGTCGGACCAGCTTCTTAAAGCCTGCCCAGAAGTGGAGCCTTTAATTGATACGCTTCGTGACCAACGTCTTCTGGCGGAGAATGACAGTGCATTAGGCGAGATGTTTTGCACGATTACCCTACAGCTTTGTCTGGCTGTACCTTTCGAGATGATTGCTCGCGCTGGTTATGTGTCACGTCATGAGCTTTTTCGTATCTTACGTGATGAAATCCACATAACTCTCAGTCAGTTAGAGCGTGAGGGGTGGCCCACCGCGCATGCGCGTGCCCTCCTCCTTGAGGCGGATTATCTTCCTGCAAAATATTTGATGAGTGCGGGAAGTCTCTTCCCTAAGGAATTGCTTGGTGTGAGCGATATTAACAAATTTTACGGCTATAGCGCACCGAATTTCCTCAAAGAAAGCCAGAGTTAAGGCCATTAGTGATGCCCTTGCTCTCACATCATCGCCTTGTGTTTTTGGTTATGGCTGGGCATTTCCTGTCGGCTTTTACGGTTTTGGGGGCGCCGCTCTTTCTCCCGCGCTTTTTGCCCATGCTGCATCCTGCTCTACCCCATTGGGCTATTGGGATGTTGTTTTGCTTGCCGACGATCATGACAGCATTAGCTGCCCCTTTTTGGGGATGGGTGTCGGACCATTATGGGCGTAAGCGCTCTTTGCAGCGGGCTCATCTTGGCCTTGCTTTGGGGTTTGCCCTGGCTGGGAGCACATCCTATTTGGGTGTTTTCATCCTTGGGCTTGCGGTGCAGGGGTTCTTTGGTGGGGCGATGGCGGCGTCTAATGCCTATCTCACCACGCACATTAACCGTTCTTATATCCAAGCTATTCTAGCGGGGACCCAATTATCCGCCCGTTTGGCGATGGTGATGGCTCCTGCAAGCATTGGTTGCTTACTCGATCTTGGTTTAGGGACACGTCTTTATCTTTGGTTGGGGTTACTCCCGCTTATTGCTTTTTTGAGCACGTTCTTCCTCCCTGCTGATCCCATTATTGGAGATCATCATGCGTCTCTATCATCCACGACGCAGCCACCAACAACCGTCAAGCACTGGGCCGCCTTATTGATGCTTCAGGCAGTGGTGAGTGCGGCTCCCGTTCTGACATTCCCTTATTTTATGCCTTACTGTGCCACGCTTGGTATCGGTTCGGGCACAGAAACGGGTCTTCTCTACGCCCTCCCACATATTGTGTGTTTGATTGGCCTTCCTTGGCTGCGTCACAGCACGTACCGTTTTCTTCTTCCTTTAGGGTTGCTCACACTTGGTGGAGCCTGTTTGGGACACGTTATCCTTGCGCTCTATCCCCTTTATCCCCCTTGGCAACTCATCATCTTGCTCAGTGTTTTCCGTCTCATCATGGGGCTGGGTCTTGTTATGGCGCTTACGGGACTGAATGTCTGTTTGAGCCGTATGATCATCCCCTCCCGGGCGGGACGTGCTTTCAGTCGTTTTGATGCTGCGGGGAAATGGGCCGGTGCGACTGCGGGGATAAGCTCAGGTATTTTTGTTCAGTCTCAAGGGATTTTATCCCCTTTCAGTGCGGCCACCATCCTTAGCCTTATGGCCATCCCGCTCACAATGTCTCTGAAAAATTTAGGAAAGACACCTTCATGAATCTCTTTTCGTTTCTTCCCAATGCGTCTTCTGATCCGATGTCTCTTGCGGCAGAACGCTATGAGAGTGAATGTTTGGTCAATTGTTTTTTGCGTGAATATGCGTGGCCCCATCATGCCAACATTATAGAGGCTGCACAGGCAGATATTATTCCACCTCCGTTACGTGGTAATGCTCCTTATCTTCTCTTTCTAACACTTTCTGATGGAGTGGCGTGTTGTGGAGTTGAACGGGTCAGCGCATTAAAACGGTGCCATATAAACAGCCCTGTTTTTCTTAAACGAAAAGAACAGCTTCATTGGGATGTTTTATCCCTAATGGAGCTTGCGCAGGCTCTCCTCCAGACACTTGCTCCTCACGGTACGCATGATGAATTTTTGGAGCAACTCAATAATAATCATTCTAATATCGTATTATTTTTAACATCATGGGATCAACGGCAAGGACATCCTCATGATGATAGTCTTATCATGTCAGAGCAAGGGCTTGTCTGGGGGCATAGTCTACACCCGACCCCGAAGAGCCGCCAAGGGGTACCCCAAGAAGCGCTTTTACAGGCCTCTCCCGAAACGGGAGCTCATTTTCCTCTCTTTTGGTTTCGTGTTGCGCTCCATCTCGTGAAGCAACAAGGAGAAGATCAGAACGCTATTCTCCGTTTTCTTTCTGAAGAAGATGATCTTTACCCCTGCCACCCTTGGGAGGTTGAGCGTATTCTGCAAGACCCTGTTATTCAGCAGGCTCAAAAAGAGGGTGTCATTGTTCCGGTGGGTTTGAGAGGGAAAGAGGTCTTTTCCACATCCTCTGTTCGCACGGTGTGTCACCCGGAATTGGATGAGCATTTAAAATTCTCTTTTCATGTGCGTTTAACCAATTGTGTCCGTAAAAATGCTTGGTATGAGCTTGAAAGTGCTGTCTTGCTGACAGAGATTTTACGCCCTCATTTCAAGGCGATTTCGCGCGAAATCCCAGGTTTTTCTGTGCTGGAAGAACCCTCGGCCACCACATTGGATTTTTCTTCCTATGGTGACGTTCAGGCGATGCGTCATCTCACAGAAAGCTTTGGTATTCTGTATCGCAAATCCATTCCTTTATCAGAACGTCTTATGACGAAGCCTCATGTTGCTTTAGCGCTTTTCTCCCCAACAGCTTCTCTAGATCGGCATCCTTATTGCCTTTCCTTGCTGCAACAGGTGGGCCTCTCAGAAGGTGTGACGCTTCAACAAGCGGCGCGCCGTTGGGTAACACGCTATGTTGATCTGCTTGCGGGGGGGATTTTACAGGCTCATATTATCCATGGCATTATCATGGAACCTCATTTGCAAAATGTTCTTGTTGGCACGGATGATCGTGGTCTTCCATGCCGTGTGTGGATACGCGATATGGAGGGGACAAAGCTTTCTCGCTCCTATTGGGAAGAAAGCCTCACCTCGCTCACGAGTTTGGATGTTCGAGAGTCTCTTCTATATGATGATGAAAAAAGTCAATATCGCACTCAATATTGCTTATTTGTAAACCATCTGGCGGAAGCCCTTTTTCATATCGCCTGGGCTGCGGATATGGATGAAAAGACGTTATGGGCTGATGTTGAGGAGGTTCTTCATCACCATCATTATCAACTGACACAGCGTGGGTACGATACGGCGTGGTTGTCGGCTCTTCTGGCCGGGCGGCCGCTTTCTGCCAAAGGAAATCTTCTGACGCGACTTCATCATGTTGCGGATAAGAATGCTGACATTGTCTCCATTGCCAGCCCTTTCCCAGTGAGGCACGCCGCATGATGCCGCTTCATACAACGCCAACACCGACGATTATTCGCCATGTTCGCCATAAAATGCACAAGCGATCAGAGCCGATATGTGCTTATTTTTATGATCTCGATGCGTTGGCTGGGCATGTTCAAGCCATGCGGCATGCTCTCCCTCTTTTTTGCGAGCTTTTTTACGCGGTTAAGGCCAATGCCGCACCACCTCTCTTACACGTGTTGGCATCTCTTTGTGATGGGTTTGAAGTCGCGTCGGGAGGAGAGTTGGCTCATATTCGGCGCTACCAGCCACAAGCTCGTTTACTCTTTGGCGGGCCTGGGAAGTTAGAAAGTGAGTTGGAAGCGGCGCTCTTCCCGCCTATTGAGGCGCTTCATGTTGAGAGCCTGCATGAGCTTGAGCTCATCCATGACATCGCTGAGAAGAAACAGTGTGTCGCGCCTATTATGGTGCGTTTAAACCTCCCGCGAGGTGATGGAGCGGCTACGCGTCTTGTTATGAGCGGGACACCGAGTGCTTTTGGCATTGATGAGGCTCATTTTGAACAAGCACTGACCGTTATCCGGAACTCAAAATGGCTCTCTTTTAAAGGATTGCACCTTCATGCTCAGTCACATCAATGTGACGCTGCGGAGCATGGAGCCATGTTACGCGGCTTCCTTCGCCATATTAATGAACTTGAAGATTGCCTTTCTTTTCATGCCCCGATCATTAATTTGGGAGGTGGTATGGGGGTTGCGTATCAGGAGCCGCACCATCATTTTGATTGGCCCTCCTTCTGCCAGATGCTCCAGAATCTCCCAAATACCGAACGAAGGGAACGGCATTTTCGCTTCGAAGTGGGGCGTTTTATGACGGCCTTTTGTGGGGTCTATGCGATGGAAGTGATTGACCTCAAACAGAGTTATGGAGAGTGGTTTGCTATTGCGCGTGGGGGGACTCATCATTTTCGTCTGCCGTCCGCTCAAGCCCATAGTCACCCTATCCATGTTGTGCGTGCGTCACGCCCCCCTGACATAACGCATCAACAGGTTACCGTAACTGGTCAATTATGCACGCCAAAAGACGTGTTGGCGCGTCATGTCCCAATAGAGGCTCTGGCCCCTGGTGATGTGTTCCTTCTACCGATGGCAGGAGCCTATGGGTGGAGTATTTCGCATCATGATTTCTTAATGCACCCTCCTCCGCACCATTATTTTATTCAGAAAGACCGGATCTGGGAGGAAAAGATATGATGTCTTCTCACTCTGTTTTGCAGGAAACCTATGATGGTTCTCCCATAACAGGGCTATTAAATTCTGTTCCGTCTCTTTTACTATGTGAGATGATGGCGGCGGCTGGGTATGACTATGTTATTTTGGATATGGAACATACGCTCCAAACAGAAACCGATATCGCACGGGCTATAGAATTGTGCCATCATGCAGGAATTGAACCTTGGGTGCGTGTTCCTGATGCCGATGTGAAACGTATTGGTCGGCTGCTTGATCATGGTGCTGATGCTATTGTGCTCCCGCAATGCCGTAACCTCTCGAGTGTTCGTCGTGCGCTTGCAGCTACGCATTTCCCCCCTCATGGGACGCGTGGTATTACAGGGGGACGTGTGACGAGGTTTGGGGCACTTCCTTTAAATGATTATGTAGAACGTGTTAATCAGCGCCCCTTCCTGATTGTGATGATTGAGACACAAGACGCCTATAATCTTCTTCCCGATATTGTGGATCTTCCAGGAATTGCTGCTATTTTAGAAGGTGCTGTTGATCTCGCGCTTGATCTTGGATTAGGACCGGACCCTTTTCATCCCAAAACTGTCCGAATGATTCAAAAAATGGCTGATATGTGCGATGCCGCACGCGTGCCCTTTATCGCCAACCCACGAGATCAAGCGCAACGTCATTATTGGGCTGAGCGCAACCATCCTTTCCTTCTTGCGGGGGAGGATCGTGGCCTTCTTGTGCGTGCTCTCAAAACCCATCGTAGTTCTTTAACACAAGAGGCCTCGTCCACCTCACTGTGAGTGAGTGCCAACCTTATTGAAGGTTGGCACGGTCGCACATATGGCTTTTTTCAATTCTAAGCACCGTCTCACCATCATCATTCGGATCAATGAGATCTGGGGCGACATGGCTGATGGTATAATCCCCAATAAGCGTTTTTGCGAGAAAAGCGCATTGTGAATGTGGCTTATGCTGTATGGCCCACATAGCGTTATTGGCGGTTGTAGGAGTCAGGCCCATTTGTTGGAGATAGTGCTCATTTTGAGCAGAGATGGTCGTGATTGAGGGCGGCGGTGCTTTTTGTGGGTGCGTGTCCTGCGCGCTGGCGTTTCCCGCGGCTATAAGAATGAATGTAGACATGACGAGAAATATTTTCTTCATGATGTAATCCCTCCACTTCTCCCATAATGAGCGCTATGAAGGGGGCTGACAAGGGGACGTAAGGAGATTGGGCAATGCTCGCAGTTCTGCAACATCGAACCTATCGGCATCTCTTTAGTGCACAAGTTATTGCGCTTATCGGGACAGGATTGGCGACGGTTGCTCTTGGGCTTCTAGCTTATCAACTGGCAGGACATCATGCAGGTGCGGTTTTAGGGACAGCATTAGCCATTAAAATGCTCGCTTATGTGGGTGTGGCGCCTCTTGCAGCTGCGTTTGCCGAGCGCTTTCCCCGCCGGAACATGTTGGTCATACTTGATCTTGTACGTTGCGGTGTGGCGGCCTGTTTGCCTTTTGTGACAGAAGTGTGGGAAATTTACGTTCTCATCTTTCTCTTGCAAGCGGCTTCGGCGGCTTTTACGCCAACATTTCAGGCAACAATCCCTGATATTCTGCCCGATGAGCGACATTATACGGATGCCTTGTCTCTCTCTCGTGTTGCCTATGACATGGAAAGTGTCGTGAGCCCGCTCTTAGCGGCGCTTTTGCTGACGGTTATTTCTTTTCATATGTTGTTTGTGGGGACGGCTATTGGGTTTATTGGATCTGCCCTCCTCGTTATGTCCGTGACGTTGCCAAGCCCTAAACCCAGCAAGCCACGTAGCATCGCTACGCGTATGACACGCGGCATGAAACTCTATCTGGCGACGCCACGTTTGCGTGGGTTGCTCGCGATTGATCTCGCTGTGGCGGCAGCATCTTCGATTGTGCTGGTCAATACTGTGATCTATGTGCAAGGGCAGTTTGGGCTACCTCAAAGTGCGACGGCGCTGGCATTAGCTTTCTTTGGGGCTGGCTCCATGGTCGCGGCTTTTGGCCTCCCGCGATTATTGGACCGTCTTCATGACCGTAATGTGATGTTATTGGGTGCCGGTGTGCTCACAATAAGCGCTTTTCTTTCCGTTACGGTATCATCATATACGTGGCTTTTGCCGCTATGGTGCGTGTTTGGGGTTGGTTATTCCGTCGCGCAAACGCCTTCGGGGCGTTTATTGCGGCGCTCTTCAACCGCAGAGGACCGGCCTGCTGTCTTTGCGGCTCAATTTGCATTATCCCATGCTTGTTGGCTCATCGCCTATCCATTAGCCGGGTTCGTGGGCGCCTCCCTCGGGTTGGAGAAGTCTGCCCTTTTACTGGCAGGGATTGCCGCTTTGTCTGTGCTTATGGCGTGGCGCATCTGGCCTGCTTATGACCCGATCGACCTCTTCCATGATCATAACGATTTGCCAGAGGGGCACGCCCATCTACAGGGCGCTCATAACAAACGTCATAAACATGCCTTCGTGATTGATGACCTCCATCACTCATGGCCCACTATCCCTTCTTCTGAGGGACATTGTCATTAGCGGCGGTGGTTGTCTGTGCACTCGTTATACAGAGGCGTCATGCACCAACTGAACGAGCAACGCTGCAATAGACAGCATGGCTATAGCTGCAACAAGACGAGAGGGTCTTTCACGCCAATAATGGATAAATCTACCGGTCATTCCCTTGTTCCCCCTTATAAAAGTGGAGATTCTTGCTGTTACCCACTCGTATCCTAGCCGTTATATGAATTTGTAGGCAAGTACATAAAGCGTTTCACTCTTAATTATTGGGTGAGAAAAAGTTATAGGGGGCCTTACTGGTATTAGGAAGAAATAGCAACAAATTTTCTCAGTTCCAATGTAATTACCTGATATATTTAGGTATGTAATGTTAATTCCATTTATGTTTTTATTAAAATAATCACAAAAATGTTATTTGATATTATATTTATTATGTATCGATCAAGAAATAAATAAATTATAATTGTAAGCTTACAAAGTATAAATTTTTAGATTTTGTGATTATTTTGGAGAAAAAATATGCGTTCAAATCATTTTTTGAACATGTTGCTCATGGGAACGGCTTTTTTTGTAGGTTCCCTCTATGGTGATAATACGTTTGCGGCCGGTGCTGTCGTGGTGCCAAGCGTGACAACAAAAAGTGCTCTGATTTCGGCCGATGCTTTTGGTGATTTTCTATCGAATAATTTCCCAGGAGGGTTTGATCCCAATCGCGGCTATGAGAGTGACCTTTTGGGAGGGTGGAAAGCCCGTGCTGATGGTTCTGTCATCCCGCGGCAGCTGCTCATTCAGACAGACCCTTACGGTCCTTATAATACCGGGTGTGGTTTGGCCGTAAATACAGGGTCAACTTACACTCAACAGAACCCTGTTTCTGAAGGAAACCCATGGAGCGGAGCACCTGGTGTGGTGAATGTGGGCGGGTTTGACACCGTTGCAAACTGCACCTTGTATGGCAATACGAGAGCACGTCTTATTCTGGATGTAAAAGGCTATACGCCCCCTGCTACTTATACGAATAGCACTGGATATTCCTCTGTGGCACAAGGGCAAAACCGCCTTCATATTGGTGGGCCTGTTGTGTTTGATACTGCTCATTACACCTATACCGCGACAGCATCGTATCGAGATGAACATGGGAATAATATCGTCGTCTTGCAGGATGTGCCTGTCACGTCGGTGTCGTCTCAAAACGGCGCATGGAATGTCATGTTTGCTTCCGGTTTTACGCACACAAACCAGGGCGGTGTGATTACATTTAGTGCCAAAAGTAACGGGCATAATCCACTCATTGGGGATCATGCTGCTGTGCATCTTGCTGCGCCTTTAACGGAAGCCCAAGCATCACAGATTCATCCCAATATGTATATTACGACAAACTCAAACAGTCCTCTTATCGCACCGGGGATCGGGAATGGTGATGGTCTGCCTACTCGACGGTTATTTGCTGGCTATGTCAGTGATGCGCCCAAGGCAGGTGACACGGCTATTCATGTGATTGAGTGGGATGTTCCTGGAGGTGGTACGGGGGCTAATGGTCAAACCCCATCGACAGAGGCTGAGATGCTTGACCATGATTACTCCAATTATGGAAAGCCTGTTGTGTTTCTAGGGGGTGGTGCCGCGGGCTCTCAGTTTGCTCATAACTGGTTCGCGCAAATAGATGGGAACCAATATGGAGATCAAGCAGGGTCTTTGATCCATCAGATTACCCCTCTTGAGATTGACCTTAATGTGATTAATCCAGGCTCGATTAAACCGCATTCTATTTTCTATAGTGGGATTAATATGAATGCGGGGAACCAGCCCGACAGATTGACTGATGCAAGCCATGAGCTCTTTCTTGGCGGTGTAATCAAACATCATCTGATGCTTAATGGTGGCCCGGGAAACTGGGATATTGATGGTGATGGGGTATATGTCCCTGTTGCGGGTGCTTCTGGCATTAATCCTTCAACAGTTGGGCAGACATCACAAGAATGGGACCAGCCCGTTCGTGGGCTGAACACCATGCGGACGGTCTTGTGGGATGAATTTATTGGCAGTAGTGACCCAAGAAATTGGGGATGGAAAGAAGCGGTCGTTCATTTTGGCACAACGGTTGATGGCCCAGCCCAGGTCACAGGTCAACCAGGGGGGAGTAAACAGGCAGATCTAGAATGGAACTATGCTGGGCAATATGGTGGTTTGTCGATTTGTGGCTACGCGCATAATTGTGGGCTGACGGTTCATGGAGATGGAAGTACGGCTATTACGGGCCAAGCGACGTTCTCTCAACAAACTACTTTTTCAGGCCAGACGGCATTTTCTAATCAAGCCAATTTTTCCAACCAAGCGATTTTCTCTGGGCAGACTATCTTTAATGGAACGGCCTTTCTTTCTGGCGGTGCGGGTTTAGGGAATGGGCAAAATTTCATTTTCTGGCCGCGGCAAAAGGGCGTTCCTGCGGCGATGATGCAGGGGACAGACCCAGGGACAGTCCTTTTAACAACGAACGCAGGGTCCCCAGGTCATCTTGAAGCGGGGCAGATTACTGTTAGTGGTGATCTACAGGGAACAAATGGGTCTAACCGCGTTTCTGGTCTCCATGCGGATGGAAATGGAAATTGGAGTACGACAGTCAACACGCCTGGCGGTGGTGCTTTGGCTCAGGCTTCCTATGTTTTGGCATGGTTACCGACAGCGAATGAAACGGATGGTGCGCATCTATGGTGCTCTGATTGCGTTGTAAACCATGTACAGGGCGCAGAAGTCTATTGGCATGCCCATGCGGGCTTATGGACGGACAGCCAAAATAACACCCTAACCCGGTAAGTTTCGTCTCGTCTATTGGGCGTCGAGTGAGACGTCGATTCTTAGATGAATATGACAGCCATATTTCCCCCATTGTGACATTACGGTGGGGGATTTTGTTATGTTTCTCTCTCTTTTATTCATGACAGTCTGTCATGTCATGAAGACACGCTGTCATGTCAAAGTGACAGAATGTCCTGTCTCTATTTAATAACCATCAATTAACCACCAATGAAGGATGAGTGTTGTACAATGGGTGCGAGGAGATTTATTTTTAAAATTGCGATATTGATAAAAAAAGAACTTGCATGTGTGCCACATCTATGGTCTTATAAAAATATAGTCGGTTGTTCTATGCATTGCTCGTGAAAGCGGCTTTCTGCACAGAGTGTGAGATTGAGGCGCTCCCCCCTCCCCCCTTCTCTGTTCTTCTTCCCTCCGATTATATCAAAGAACTTCCCAAGCCCACTATGGTTTGCCTCGGGCGCCGATCGTAACGTTCGGGTGTTGTGTGTTTGTCATTCACGTGACGACGCGGCTCCTTACATGCCGGCATGCGGTAAAATATGTGCTTTGGATGGAAAAGCCCTTCACCCTCCCCCTGTGATTTAAGAGCAATTTTAGACCCCTGTTGTGCTTAGCACAGCATGACGGCGGCCTTGGTTTGCCACAAAACAAAAACGGCCTGACGCACAGAGACATACTAGAAATGGGAAATGGCCAATGGCGCAAAATGATATAAACACCGCCACTCGAACAACATCCACACTTTTTCTAACCCCGACAGAGCCCCAAATTTTGGCGGTGATGCGGGATTGGCTTATGGACACCCTTCCCTCTGGCTGGGCTCTTGAGCAAGATCCGCATGGTGATGAGTCATCTCCGGAACCACCTTTTGCGACAGTAAAAGTGGTGACACGTGAACGCACAGCGACCAACGCTTACGAGTACGGCAAACAAACGGTTACGATTATTCAACCGCTTATTATGGGGATACAGATCACGCTTTTCGGCGCCGGTGCGGGAGATGCTGCGGTGCAGCTCAATACCGTCTGGTGTGATGATGACGCGGTGACGTTTTTTAGAAGGGCGCTCCCCCAAACAGCGCCGCTTTATGGAACCAACCCCCGTCAAAATGCCGTGATGACAGCAAAGCAGAATGACGAAAATATTTGGTCAATAGACCTTATGCTTAATGTCAATACTCAGATCATACGGCCAGTAGAAAGCGCCATTGAACTGAATATTCCCGCGAAATCTGTCATTAAAACCGATATCGTTACCTCTACAACGGAACCTCAATCATGAGTACTTTTCAGGGGTCTATCCCCATTTCACGTCTGGTCAAAGTGACCCCGTCTGCACTTGAAGCTGCTGGCGGGGTTTCGTTTATTAATGGCCTGATCGTCACTAATAATACATCTGTTATTGCGGATCGTTCTTTTCAGTCTTTTACATCGAGCAGTGATGTTGCAAAAGCTTTTACGCCTGCGAGCGTGGAAGCACAGATGGCGGCTGTTTATTTCAGCAGTTATCGTGGGTCACTCCAGACACCATCAAAGCTTTATTTCGCCGGCATTAGTGCCGAGAGTGAAGCAGACATGGCTGCTTATATGAATGATGTCATCAACAAAGTGCAGGATTTTGTTGGGATTACGACATCATTTGAGCCTTCATTCTCGCAGAAACAAGTTCTTGCGCAATGGACGGGCGCCCAGGCTGACCGTTATTGGTATGTGCCATGGGATACGGACGAGCAGGCATTAACCGCTGAGAATAATGCGAGCTTTGGGACATGGCTCAAGGCGCAGTCTTTAGAGGGGACAACCCTTGTTTATAAAGACCCGCTCGTCTCTGCTCTGTGCTTGGGATGGATGGCTTCTCTGGACTTTGATGCCACGAATGGTCGCACCACGTTGGCAGGACGCCAGAATGGTTTGATTACACCATCGGTTTCCAATGCGCAGGATGCGGATACGCTTCAGAAAAAGGGGTATTCCTTCTATGGGGCTTATGCCAATGGTCTAGGGTCTTTCCAGTTCCTTGAAGATGGCTCTGTATCAGGTCAGTTCCTCTGGGCGGATAGCTATATTAACCAGATTTGGCTGAATGCGTCTTTCCAAGCTGATTTGATTAATCTTCTGCTCAGTGTCGGGCAGATCCCCTACAACACGCAGGGTGATGCGCTGATCTCGGCTTCTGTGCAGGATACGATCAATCAGGCGGTTAATTTTGGGGCTATTCGTGCCGGTGTGACGCTTACAGAAGCACAGCAGCAGCAGATTGATAGCACGGCTGGGTCTTCCATCAGCAGCACGGTGCAGTCCCGTGGTTGGTATTTCCAGCCTAACGCTTCTGCAACTCCTGCAGCCACACGCGTAAAGCGCGGCAGCCCGCCATGCCGCTTTTGGTACACCGATGGACAGTCTGTCCAGTCCATTAACCTTGCGAGCATTGAGGTACAATAATCATGGCTACTCCAACGCCTGTCACAAAGCCCGTCACCACGCCTGTTACAACGCATATTACAGCATCTGATGCCGTTTTTGTTATGACGGTTCAGACATTGTTCAATGCGCCGATCATCTTGGATAGATGGTCCACCTCTTCGGCTTGGGTGTCTAAACCGATTACCTTAGCAGAAACACAGATTTCTCTTGATGGGAAGCTGAACCGTGGGTTTGTTAATTCCATCTTTGATATGACGCTAAATTTTGCGCCTAACTCACGGACATTTACGTTATTTGACGCCGTTGCTACCGCTTCCCGTCAGGGACAGACGGTTTATACGCTCAATGGTGAATTGACGTTAAAAGGGTTGAACCGGAAATACACGTTCATCAACGGGGTATTGGTCGATTATAACCCGCTCCCTGCGCCTAAGGGCAATGTGCTGGGGGATTTGCAGGCTCATTTGCAGTGGGAAAATGTTCTTTCGGCTGAGCTATAAGGAATGGTCATGAAGTCATTGGAATGGTCTCCCTCCACGGGAGAGGATGCCGGAAAACGCTTCATCATCACCCGCATGTCGGCCTTTACGGCCGACAGATGGGCGCGCGACATTGTGCGCGCCCTTGCGCGTGCTGGAAGCCGTACACCAAAAGAAGCGCTTGAAGTGGGAATTGCTGGGCTGGCAGGGCAATCCATGGCGTTATTTGGCCATTTGACAGATGATGAATGTGAAAAGGCATTTCAGGGCCTGCTTGACTGCGTCATGATTGATCGTGACCCAGGAAATGCTGAGGTGCAGGCAAGTAAATTAACTGAACTTGATATTAGTGATGCCACGACCCTACCGGCTTTGCGGGCGGAGGCATTTAAGCTGAATGTGGATTTTTTCAAGGCCGCGATTTCCCAAATTTATCCTCTGGTCGAAGCACTGAGAACACCAGAGAGCGAGCATCAAGCGCCAAATGCGTAAATCTATCCGCCCCGATGGCCCTTGTGCTGGGGGCAAAGATGGCCACGCTGCACGAGCTTAAAACGCTCTATGATGCTGAAGATATGTGGTTGATGTGGGAAGTCGCGGCTGTGGAGCGTGTCAATGGCAACAATTCTTGATCAACTCATAACATCGCCAGGGCTAGACTTTGGCGCTCTCAGCCATGCGGCCCAACAAGAGGCGGATGGTTTTGCAGCGTTGCGGCGGGAGACAATGGGGGCTTTGGCTCTCTTTACGGGAGGGAAATCTCTTGCGGGATTGTCTTATGACATCACGCAAGTAACGGCCTCTTTAGGGGAGATTGCGCGCTCTGTGGAGATTGCTCCCCAGACGCTTCTTCAATTACGCCAGGCGGCGCAGAGTGTGGGTGTTGCGCCAGGGGATGTGGATACACTCTTTTACGCTCTCCAGGCGCTTAAGGTAACCTCCGAGGGGCGGGCGACCCTCGCACAGGCCTCACAGCAGCTTGGGGTGGAGCTGTTGGATGATACAGCGCGTGTGCGTGGGGATGTGTTGGACCAACTCCATGCCTCCCCTCGCTTTAGAGAGCAGAGCCAGGAGCAGCAAAGCGCCCTCCTCCATCCCATTGGTGGTTCTGCTGGGATTGTGACGTTGGTCACAGCGCCATCCTACACGCAGCTGGTGCAAAAAGCGCGGATGAGCGTGGATTGGGCGACACTGCAGGAAACGGCTGATGCCATTATGGCAAAGGTTTTTCGGGATATTGAACCATCACTCGACAATTTTGCAAAAGCACTGAATTCTCTTGAGACGGTCTCTTCTTTAGAAGGGCTTGAGCGTGGGGAGAATGGGGCTCTTTTAGCGTCCCTTTCCGCCATGATAACAGCGCGTGGTGTTGTCTCTTCCCTCACCTCCTCAGAGGCTGTTTCTGGCTTGCATGAGACAGGGGAACAGAACCGCCCATTGGCTGATTGGTTACGTCATGCGATTGGTAGTGGGGATGGCAGCCTCTCAAACCGTATGATCACGCATCTCTTCCAAGATGGCGGAGTAACCGGGCTAAACCAGGCGGGAAATGGCTCATTTTCTGGGGAAAATTTAAGGGGTGATATATCCCAATCCTCTCTCGCAGCCCTTCGTGATATTGTGCAGTCTCACCTGTACTCTGACACGGTGTCTCCCCCCGTTTCCGTATTGGGAAATGGTGGGGCTTCTGTCAGTGCAGGAACACGCCAGACGGTGCCCACCTTAGGGGGTGAGGAGGCTCTGCAAAAAGTGATCCACTCTCAACATTATGCGGACACGCTGTATTCAATGATGGTGGACCGCCTGGCGCAATTGTCTGACTCAGCTTCTGTGGCGGCAGTAGAGCGCGCTTATACCACCAATAATACGACCAATTCTCCTGTTATTACGATTAATGTTTCCGGCACGAATGGCACGCCTGAAGAAACAGCCAATACAATCCGCACCAAATTGGCCAATGCATTTTCTTCCACCCCTGATTTCTTTGTGGAATAATCATGAAAATACTTTCATCACTTGAAGGCACCCTCACCTCTTTTGGGGGGCAGGCTTTGGATGCCTGGGCCATTACCCGCAGTGCGAAACATTGGGGTGTTTTTGCGCGCGTGCCGGATAATTCAAACAAGGTATCTAACACACAAATTGCGCAGGGAGACCAAGCAAACCCGAACGTGCCGGCCAATGGGACAAAGCTGGAGTTTAATGACGGCAGTGGCAATAATGTTAAAATCCGTAAAATCCTTTCTGCGGCCCATGTTGGCGATGTGGATATTACCAGAAAATCCGCCATCAGCACGGCCCCACAAGAGGATGGATCATTTGTTTCTTATAACAAAGTGATGTCACCTTATACGATTACCATTGATATGATTTGTGATGGGTCGGACACAGGGAATATTGGGGCAAACCTTCTGCCTTTCTTTTTGCGTGGTAAAAGCCGTGAGGCGCCCGCTATTAAAAGGCAGATTATTGAGGCGCTTGATTTCCTCGTACAAGATACAAATCTTTATTACGTTTCGACACCGGAAAAAATTTATAGAAACGCCAATATTATTGCATATGAAGTGAAACGCGGCATAGCTAACCCTAATGGCCCTAAATTGGGTGTGGATATGCTGGCCATTCAATTAACAATGCAAGAAGTTCGAAGTACACAGTCGTTTAGAAATAGGAATAGTGAATCACAATATCCACAAGGTGCACCAGTGCAAAATAATGGCAGCACACAACCGACCATGTTAGCGAAGTCATAAAAAGATGATTTATTCTATCCCATTGGATGCTCTGCCTTCTCAGGAAACCTCATGCACGTTAAGCGGGCAAGCGTGTCGTTTTTGGGTGCGTCAGCTGGCGACGGGGCTTTATATTGATGTTTGGGTCAATCAAAATGCAATTGTTTCCGGGTGCCTTTGCCGGAACAATGTCGATATTTTGCAAAACCCTGCTTCCCCACTTCCAGGAACTTTGATGGTGGTGGATCAGCAAGGGGCGCAAGACCCAGATTATACTGGGTTGGGGGACCGTTACTTGCTCATCTATACGGAGCGTTCCTCATGAGTGATTATGAACCACGCACGACTCTCTCTGCTGTACCGAATTCTTTTTCTCGGAAACAGCTAAAAGTTATTTTCCATATGGTCAATTTAGATAATTCAAGGGAAACGCTTACGTTAGATGTTGGCCATCGTATCAAAGCGCATATTTCTAAAATGGGGATGAAAAGTGGAGCACAATTAGAACTAACGATTGAAGGTATACAACAATTTTATATGGATCGGTTGTCCCATATTCAGGATAATAATGTGGATGATAATAATGCCACATTAAGGGACCCTTCTAAAACCACTGTTACGGTTTTGGCGGGAGAAGAAGGAAAACAGACTTTTATATCTGTTTTTTATGGTGTCATTACCGAGGCTTTTGCTTCTTTTTCTGGAGGGTCCAGCACCTTTAAAGTAAAAGCCAGCACGATTAATTTACTCGCAAAAACTCTTTCTCCTCCTTATAGTCGGCGTGGATCTGTCCTTGTTTCTTCTCTCTTAGCCGATATATGCAAGAGAGCTGGGATAATATTGGTAGATCATGGGGGATGGAAAAATCGAACCCTGACAAACCATTATGGTGAGGGCACAGCCTTAACTCAAATTAGTAAAATTATTGCCGCTGTAAAATCAACCTTCAATTATATTCCATTCCCTCTGACAGAAAACGATAAAGGCATTTCTCCTATAGGAGAATTACATATATGGGGGCCTCATTATAACGAGGAACGAGATGATGAGGAACAAATTAAAAATGATCAAAATATTCCTATTATTTCATCAGCTACAGGAATGATTGGTTATCCAGAATATTCACCAAGCGGTATTAATTTTTTCACCCTTTTTCGCCCTGATCTTTCTTTTTACAAGCCTGTTTATATCGATAGTGCTTATATTCCTGGAGCATGGCAGCTAGTAAAGGGCGCGAAAACTAATCAAGATGGGCAAAAGATTCAAGCAGCTAATAAAAATTTTGATGGCTTATGGCTTCCCAAGCGCATCGATTATTATCTGACCTCCGAAGTCGCCGACCCTGTCGCTTTTAAACCAGATGGCCCCGATGGAGGCAACTGGTTTACCTATGTGGAATGTCAGCGTAGTGACGTAAGCCCAGCCTACGTTCCTAAAGATAAACCTAAGGACGATAAGGACAAGAAAAAATAGAAAATGAATGGATCAAGGAAAATACCTGGGATTACAATCTCTCGTTATAGATTCATTTTTTAGACGGTGCAGACTATCTTCATAAAGAGCTATGTCTCCTTCACGAAGCACGCCTCCTTTACCTCTACGTAAAAGGTAAATGATCTGACCGGCAAGGCTTGTACATCCAGATATTTGATAGCCTTCACGCGTAAAAATTGTGGCAATATTATTGAGTTCTGTGAGTGAAACGCCTTCTTTAAGAAAAATTTCATAAGCTTCTTCAGGATGATTTTGAAAAAAGAGCTTACCTTGGTAATCACTGTCTTGATTGGGATCATAAGGTTCTTCTTTTGGAGGAGGGCGTTTGATGACTCTCATCTCGCAGACACCACCGGCCTCCATATTGGCAATGCGGTCACTATTCATTTTACTCTCGGACCATTTGCCATAGTCCATCAGGAGAATACCAGCCGTGGTTGCACAGGCTGAATCGGGCACGTTATTCATGGCCCAAATGGCATTGTGCGCTAAGCGAGCTTCCAGCCCCATTTGACGGAGCTCAGACTCATATCTTAGCTCATTACTACGTTGAATAGCTCTAATTTGATCATAGGATTGTGCAGCCCCGACATTCGGCCACGCTACCCCTACTAAGGCTAGCGCCATGGTAGAAATGGCGAATAATCTTTTCTTCATGGCGTGTTCCTTTCCAGAGGCTCCATGACCTTTCTATATAGATCAAAAGAGAGGAAAATAAAATGGTGGTTGGTCAAGGATAATGTGGGTGATAAAATCATTACGATAAGGGATTTTTCCAAAACTACTGTTACGGTCTTACGGGAGAAGAAGGAAAGCAGGCCTTTGTATCTGTTTTTTATGGCGTTATTACCGAGGCTTTTGCTTCTTTTTCTGGAGGGTCCAGTACCTTTAAAGTAAAGGCTAATACGATTAATTTACTCGCAAAAACTCTTTCTCCTCCTTATAGTCGGCGTGGATCTGTCCTTGTTTCTTCTCTCTTGGCCGATATATGCAAGAGGGCTGGTATAATATTGGTAGATCATGGTGGTTGGAAAAACCGAACTTTAGTGAACCACTATAGTGAAGGAACAGCCTTAACGCAAATTAGTAAAATTATTGCCGCTGTAAAATCAACCTTCAATTATATTCCATTTCCTGTAACAAAAAATAACGAAAGTAATTCTCCTATAGGAGAATTACATGTGTGGGGGCCTCATTATAATGAAGAACGAGACGACGAAGAGCAAATTAAAAATGATACGAATATTCCTATTATTTCATCAGCTACAGGAATGATTGGCTACCCAGAATATTCCCCAAGCGGGATCAAGTTTTTTACTCTCTTCCGCCCTGATTTTTCCTTTTATAAGCCTATTCGTATTGAGAGCCGTTATATTCCAAGTGCGTGGCAAGTAAAAGGTCGTAAGGGAATGAATCAAGATGGGCAAAATATTCAAGCACCATATAAAAATTATGACGGCTTATGGCTTCCCAGGCGAATTGACTATTATCTGACCTCCGAAGTGGCTGATCCCGTCGCTTTCAAGCCAGATGGTCCCGATGGAGGAAATTGGTTTACCTACGTAGAGTGTCAGCGTAGCGATGTAAGTCCAGCCTACATTCCCAAAGATAAAGCTAAGGATGACAAGGAAAAGAAAAAATAGAAGATAATAGACTAAGGGAAATACCTGGGATTACATCCTACTTTTTCAGGTTCACCAGTGAGTTGGTATAAGCTGTCTCTGTAAAGGGGTCTGTCTTCTTCGCGGGGTGTATCTCCTTTTCCTTCACGTGCAAGATAAATGATTAAGCCGGCAAGGGCTGTACATCCAGATATTTGATAGCCTTCACGTGTAAAAATTATGGCAATGTGATTAATTTCTTCCTGCGACACCCCTTCCTTGAGGAGAATTTCATAAGCCTCCTCAGGGTGGTTCTGAAAAAAGAGCTTACCTTGGTATTGAGAATCTGTATTGGGATCATAAGGTTCTTTTTTGGGTGGAGGGCGTTTGATGACTCTCATTTCGCAGACGCCGCCAGCCTCCATATTGGCAATGCGGTCACTATTCATCTTACTCTCGGACCATTTGCCATAGTCCATCAGGAGAATACCTGCTGTAGTCGCACAAGCTGAATCTGGCACGTTATTCATGGCCCAAATGGCATTATGCGCTAAGCGAGCTTCTAGCCCCATTTGACGGAGCTCAGACTCATATCTTAGCTCATTACTACGTTGAATAGCTCTAATTTGATCATAGGATTGTGCAGCCCCAACGTTCGGCCACGCCGCCCCTACTAAGGCTAGCGCCATGGTAGAAATGGCGAATAATCTTTTCTTCATGGCGTGTTCCTTTCCAGAGGCTCCATGAACTTTCTATATAGATCAAAAGAGAGGAAAATAAAATGGTGGCTGGTTAAGGAAAATATGGGTGAGAAAATCGTTACGATAAGGGATTATTATAAAACCACTGTTACAGTTTTAGCAGGAGAAGAAGGGAAGCAGACCTTTGTGTCTGTTTTTTATGGTGTCATCACTGAGTCATTCGCTTCTTTTTCTGGAGGATCTGGCACACTTAAAGTGCAAGCAAATATCATTACATTACTTGCAAATATTCTATCTCCTCCCCATAGTCGGCGTGGTTCTGTTTCTTCTCTTTTGTTTGATATCTGTAAAAGGGCGGGCATAACATTAGTAGATCATGGAGGATGGAAAGACCGAACTTTAACCAACCATTATAGTGAAGGTTCTGCTCTAACGCAGATTAGTAAAATTATTGCGTCTGTGAAATCAACATTTGACTATATTCCGTTACCGGCGACCGAAGAGAATGGCAGTGCTGCCCCTACGGGAGAATTACATATATGGGGACCTCATTATAATGAGATGACTGATGAAAGTAATAGGAATGCGCCTATTATTTCATCAACTACAGGAATGATTGGTTACCCAGAATATTCGCCAAAAGGTATTAATTTTTTCACTCTTTTTCGCTCTGATTTTTCTTTTTATAGGCCTATTCGTATTGATAGCCGTTATATTCCAGTCGCATGGCAGGTAAAAGGCGGTACGGGAATGAACCAAGATGGGCAAAAGATACAAGCACCACATAAAAATTACGATGGTTTATGGCTGCCTAGACGCATTGATTATTACCTAACCTCTGAAGTTGCCGATCCAGTTGCTTTCAAACCAGATGGGCCTGCTGGTGGAAATTGGTTCACTTATATAGAGTGTCAGCGTAGCGACGTTAGCCCGGCCTACGTTCCTAAAGAGAAACCCAAAGATGATAAGGAAAAGAAAAAATGATAAATCAAGGATAATGATTAGGATTGCATCCCCTATTTTCAGGGGCTCCTTTAAGATCATCCAAGCTGTCTCTATAAAGAGCCATGTCTTCTTCGCGGGGTGTGTCTCCTTTTCCTTTACGTGCGAGATAAATAATCAGGCCAGCAAGGGTTGTACATCCAGACGAACGATATGTTGAGCGTGTAAAAATTGTAGCAATATTATTGAGTTCTATAAGTGAGACGCCTTCTTTGAGAAGGATTTCATAAGCTTCCTCAGGATGGTTCTGAAAAAAAAGTTTTCCTTGATACTGAGAGTCCGTCTTTGGATCATAAGGCTCTTCTTTGGGGGGGGGGCGTTTGATAGCTTTCATCTCACACACGCCACTGCTTTCAATATCGGCAACGCGGTCATTATCAAAATTGATACTACGTGAAATGGTGGACCGGCTTTCATAATCACCAAGCAATAAACTGGCTGATGTAGCACAGGCTGAAGCGGGCCAATTATTCATGGCCCAAACGGCATTATGCGCCAGTCGAGCATCTAAGCCCATTTGACGAAGTTCAACTTCGCTTCTTTTCATGGCATATCGTTCATTGGCTTGAACTTGGTCATAAAATGACTGTGCAGCCCCGACATTCGGCCACGCCACCCCTACTAAGGCTAGCGCCATGGTAGAAATGGCGAATAATCTCTTCTTCATGGCGTGTTCCTTTCCAGAGGCTCCATGAACTTTCTATATAGATCAAAAGAGAGGAAAATAAAATGGTGGCTGGTTAAGGAAAATATGGGTGAGAAAATCGTTACGATAAGGGATTTTTCCAAAACCACCGTTACGGTTTTGGCAGGAGAAGAAGGAAAGCAGACCTTTGTGTCTGTTTTTTATGGCGTTATTACCGAGGCTTTTGCTTCTTTTTCTGGAGGGTCTAGTACCTTTAAAGTAAAAGCCAGCACAATTAATTTACTTGCAAAAACTCTCTCCCCTCCTTTCAGTCGACGAGGATCAGTCCTTGTTTCTTCTCTTTTAGCCGATATATGCAAAAGGGCTGATATAATATTGGTAGATCATGGGGGTTGGAAAAATCGAACCCTGACAAACCACTACAGTGAAGGCACAGCTTTAACACAAATTAGTAAAATTGTTGCCGCCGTAAAATCGACTTTCAATTATATTCCATTCCCTGCGACTGAAGGCGATATAAGTAATTCTCCTGTAGGAGAATTACTTATATGGGGACCTCATTATAATGAGGAACGAGATGACAAGGAGCACATTAAAAATGATAAAAATATTCCCGTTATTTCATCCAGCACAGGAATGATTGGTTACCCAGAATATTCAGCAAGCGGTATTAATTTTTTTACCCTTTTCCGGCCCGACATTTCTTTTTACGGGCCTATTCATATCGATAGTGCTTATATTCCTGGAGCATGGCAACTAGTAAAGGGCACGAAAACTAATCAAGACGGGCAAAATATTCAAGCAGCTAATAAAAATTTTGATGGTTTATGGCTTCCCAAGCGCATTGATTATTATCTGACCTCCGAAGTTGCTGATCCCGTCGCTTTTAAACCAGATGGCCCTGATGGTGGCAATTGGTTTACCTATGTGCAATGCCAACGAAGCGATGTAAGTCCCGCCTATATTCCTAAGGATAAACCTAAAGACGAAGGGAAAGAGAAAAAATGATATGGGGTTAGATTAGTGATAATGATAAGGATTACAGCCTATGACTTCACTTTCATCCTTAAGGTCGTCTAAACTATCTCTATAAAGGGGCATGTCTACTTCGCGAGGCATACCTCCTGTTCCTCTATGTATAAGTAAAAGGATCTGTCCGGCAAGGTTTGTGCATCCGGGAGAATAATAAGTTCCATGGGCAAAAAGTGTGGCAATATTATTCAGTTCTGTAAGTGAAACACCTTCTTTGAGAAATATCTCATAAGCTTCCTCAGGATGATTTTGAAAAAATAATTTTCCTTGATACGTACTATCTTTCTTTGGATCATAAGGTTCTTTTTTGGGTGGGGGGCGTTTGATGACTCTCATTTCGCAGACGCCACCGGCTTCCATATTGGCAATGCGATCACTATTCATTTTACTCTCGGACCACTTGCCGTATTCCATCAGGAGAATACCAGCCGTGGTTGCACAAGCTGAATCCGGCACGTTATTCATGGCCCAAATGGCATTATGCGCTAAGCGAGCCTCTAGCCCCATTTGACGGAGCTCAGACTCATATCTTAGCTCATTACTACGTTGAATAGCTCTAATTTGATCATAGGATTGTGCAGCCCCGACATTCGGCCACGCCACCCCTATTAAGGCTAGCGCCATGGTAGACATGGCGAATAATTTCTTCTTCATGGCGTGTTCCTTTCCTTCTTCGTCCTTCTCTTTCTATCCTTAACGGGTTTGGCCGTTTTTGTCTTTCTTCTCTTCATCATTGAATGTGAGTTGTTCTGATGTCTTCTTCATCCAATAATATTCCCTATCTCAATCGTAATACAGCGCGTAGTAATTTGAGTGATAGTCTTGATACGCTTATTGCGGATAGTTTACGCAGTATTGGCCCTTCTATGTTGGTGCGTGTGGAGGCTGTGCATGGTGGTGGAGTGGCTTTGACTGGGAAAGTCGATGTCCGTCTGTTAATTGATCAACAAGATGGACTTGGTCGGCCGCATCCACGTGGGATTGTGTATGATGTGCCGTATCTCCGTATTCAGGGAGGTAATTCTGCACTGATTGTGGACCCTAAACCGGGAGATATTGGCTTTATTGTGGTTTCTGGGCGTGATCACTCTCATGTGGTGGTCAACCGGGCCCCGGCCCCGCCGGCCTCTTCCCGCCTCTTTGCCGTGCAAGATTGTGTATATGTTGGGGGCTTTCTCAATGACGGACCGAACCAATATGTGCATTTTACCGATACAGGCATCCGCATTATCACACCTGGAAAGGTTGAGGTGCAGGCGGGTGGTGATGCGACCATTCAAACCCAAGGGAGTGCGTCCATCACGGCTCAAGGCAATGCGTCTTTGACCGCGCTTGGTACTGTCTCCGTTACGGCGGGTGGGCCTGTGAGTGTGCAGGCTTCTGCCATGACGGTTGGCTGTAATCTGTCCGTTTTGGGGGATATCCACGCAACGGGTGACGTTGTGGCGGGCAAGATCTCCCTCACCAACCATGTGCATCCTGGTGTGAAGGCTGGGACTGACAAAACTGAGGCACCGCAATAAATTCTATCCATAAATTGATATGTCATTATATCAGAATTTATACATATAATTCCTAGTATATATCAAGTAATTACTCCATTAATACTTAATGAGTTTTGTAGAATTTATTGCGCGTGCTCTCTCTTCCTTCTCTATGATAGGTCTTTTACGGAAATAAGGTATTCATCATGAAACTTGTATCACAATCCCCTATTGTCCCAGGGGAAGCGTCCACCGCGACCTTTTTGGGACAAGATGAAAATGGGAATGTTACTTCTGTTAACGTTAAGCTTCCCCCTGGAAAGGCGGCGACGCTTCCGCCTAACCTGGCAACAACGGATATGCTTTCCGAGTTTGTATCGGGAACGTTGAATTTAACCTCACAATCTCTGCCAGCCTTAGGGGCGCATTGGGATGGAGGGGATTATCCTACCTTGCTTTATGGGTCATTTTCTCAAATCTATTCGTCTAATTTACTTGGAAGTAATGCTTCAAACCTTTACTTAACCAATATGGGGAATGTTGTCCCTGAAATGCCGACAAAGCGCCGCACGTTGGTGCAAAACTTTTTGGCAGAAAATATTCAAGATGGGGATACCATTCCCTTCCCCCGTTATTACACCTCAGATGACGTGATGGTGTTTATCACGCCAAAAACGCCGTCCTCGTCTGGGTCATGGTCCCCGCCTTTATGTGGGGTTACGCATACAAATCGTTACGGTTTTGGATTGTCGCGTTTTTACACTGACGGTACATCCGCAAATGTTCCGGGTGAGATTGCGATATTGGCGATTGGGAGTATTGATTAATGGAACAAATGGCTTATTACGCAATCGTTAATAGTACTGATGACTTATCAAAGCCGGCCCCTGTTTTGGGGTGGGTTTCTCAGCCGATGTCCTCCCCACCTTATCAGGCTGCGCAGGGGTTTCAGGCGGTTCGTCTCACGATTACAGATGATGCCTGGGCGGCTTTGATGGCGTCGCCTCAGACGCCTAAAGAAGTGTATCAGAACAAGATTGCCCCTTATGACCGCCCTCCTTCCACGGACCAAGGGCCTACTGGGCCAACGGTTCAGCATCAGAACAGTATCGTAAGTGTACCCCTTTCCCCAGACTGGGAGACGAGAGGGCATGTGAATGATGGCGATGTGATTAAGGGTTACCTTAGCTATGCGGGTGGGATTTCTACCTCTCTTGGCGTAGGTGATACCTATGCTCAAGGTCCTTCTTGGACGTATATTCACCTTAAACCCGCTCAGCAGCCCAATGCTCCACAGACGGCGCCGGATCTTTACTTGACGTTTAACCAAAAGGGCGAGTTGGGGTATAGTGAATTACAGAATAACGGTATTCCTCAATATCACTTTGTCTCTAGCCCTTCTGACATTTACCATGACACGGCGATCGTCAAAACCGGGGTGCGGACCCAGCAAAACCGCCGGGACCCGATCTATTTGGCCGATCAGAACGGCATCTTTCATGGTGTGACAGAAAACGCGGTAAGTGGGACTTTCGGTAGTAACCCTTCAAAAGGCGAGAAGCCGCTTTACACGCTTTTCTTAGGGGCGGATGAAACCTCCTTTACCTATGCGGTTGATCCAGGAAATTCTGACCCGAATAACCCTACTCTTTCTTGGGGGACATTACCGACAGCGAAAGGTGTCTTGCAAGGGACGGCAGGGCTTGCCCGTAAGCAATGGGATGCGCGTGTGGGTAGTTATGGCGAGACCTTGGGGATTTATAACGATATTGGCCCTGCTGGTGCTTTTGCGGATACGAAGATTACGATTGAAGCTTTCCCGATTGATGCCGGGCTTGTTGGCCGATATCAGGCGCCTATCTGTCTGCCGATTGCCAATAAAGATGGTACATGCAGCAGCTTCACCTTTTATGGTCCATCCGCTGCTTTTTACCGCTTTGTTGCGACAGGACGTCTTGCCTAAAGCGCGCGTGCCACAGGCGGGATTATGGGATTGTCCATCATCATCTCAGCCTGACTAAGCGCAGTATATGAGATTTATACGCTATTTTAGTGCCGTCCTATAAGGGCGGTTTTTTATACCCATAGGATCACCCAATGACGAGTTTACAACTTGATGCGGATATCTGGGATATTGGTCTTGATGGTACTGGCAACCTTGCTCTTGCGACAGGTCAGCTGAGTGTTCTGCAAGATGTATGCTCAGCGGTGCAAACGTGGCTGGGTGAGGTGATTTATGACCTCAATCTCGGCGTGCCTTACAGTGATGAGCTGATGGGTGGCAGTGAAGCGATCGCCTTTTATGCGTCTGATGTTGAAGATACTGCGGGGCAAGTACCTGGTGTCTCATCAGCCACATGTTACAGCCTTTCGCTTACTCCAACCCGTCGGCTTACCGGCGTCCTAGCCGTTACCATGACCAATGGAGAAACAGATTATGTCGCTTTCTAGCCCCTCGACATCCGTACCGGCCCCGCGCTTAACGGATGCTGGGTTTGTTGCCCCATCAGAACAAGATATTCTAAACGGTAGACAAAATGACCTCAACACGGCCCTAGGGGGGAACGCCAATATGGCGTTAAGCACCCCTCAAGGGCAGATTGCTTTAAGTGAAACCGCTATTTTGGGCGATGCTTTCGCGGCGATCTTAGAGGTTTTTAACGGTATCGACCCCGCGATTGCCTCAGGCCGTATGCAAGAGGCAATTGGGCGTATTTATTTTATGGAGCGCCGCCCCGCCACCCCAACGACCGTCAGCGTGCAAGCCGTAGTGACAGCGGGTGGACAGAATATTCCAGTCGGCACAGCGCTTGCGATAGACCCGGATGGTAATCGGTATCTCACCTTATCGTCTGTCACACTGCCTACCACGGGGCCAGCTACTCTTGAACTCTCCTGTGAAACGGCTGGGGCGATCGCCTGCCCTCCTAATAGTTTGCAGCTTTATCAAGGCGGTGTAGGGATTGCCTCCCTCACCAACCCACAAGCGGGAACGATAGGAGAGGATGTTGAAAACCGTGCCCATTTTGAGCAACGGCGCCAAGCGACCGTTGCGGCGAATAGTGAAGGACAGAATGCCTCCCTCCTCGGTGCCTTACTGGAAGTAGACGGTGTAACGGATGCTTATGTGCAAGATAACCCAAGTGGTCATGTAACCGTTATCAATGGTATTTCCATGCCAGCGCACGCGATTTATTGTGTGGTGGAAGGTGGAAAAGACGCTGATATCGGTCAGGCTATTCTTTCACGCAAATCCCCAGGCTGTGCGATGATCGGTGGTCAGGATGTTCTTGTTCAAGACACGAACCCTGCTTATGATGGGCGTGGACCGTTTTACACATTTGCGTTTGACCGTGCTCAGGCCTCACCGCTGTCTATTTCCATTACATTATCTAAACTGGCTGGGGTTCCTCTCAATGGGGGTGATCTTGTGCGTGATGCGTTATTATCTGCTTTAGCCAGTGGGTCATTACGTGCGCGTATGGGAAGCACGATTTATGCTTACCGTCTCTCGAGCGTTGTGAATGCCTTAGGCGATTGGGCAGAGGTTTTATCCCTCACCATATCAGCAGGCACGCAGAAAAATGTGCAGCGCCTTACCCTTCCTATCAATCAGATTGCTACGGCAACCCGTGAGACGATTTCAATCGAGATGGTGTGATGAAGGATATTCGTGCAACTATTTTAGCTCAATATGCGAACAGCCCTATTTTATTGAGTATTATTGAGCAATTTAATGCTGCTATCGACCCTTATGCGCTTATAGACACCTTTTACAATCATGTCTGGAACCCAAGCACGGCCACAGGATGGGGCCTTGATGTGTGGGGTCGTATTGTTGGTGTCAGCCGTGTTTTTAAAGTGAATCTTCCACAATATTTCGGTTTTCTAGAAGCTGATGATGGTTCTGATACAGCGCGCCCGTTTAATAATGGTATTTTCTACGGCAAAGATATCCCCGCTGATAGTTATGTTCTGTCGGATAATGATTATCGGAAGGTTATTTTTACAAAGGCGGCAGCCAATATTTCTAATGGTTCTATAGCCGATATTAACCGGCTTTTGATGATCCTCTTCAGGGATAAAGGCCGTATTTTTGTCTCTGAAGGAACGATGAGCAACTATTTTGGTTTTTCTGAGGAAGAGTCTCCTGAACTGCCTGTTCAACCATTTAATTTTGGCACGTGGGGAGATAGCAGCGCCTTTGGGGGCGGACCAATGAATATGACAATTTGCTATAGTTGGGATTTATCCCCTTTAGAAATGGCCATTATTGAATCAGGTGTTTTCCCTCGCCCATCCGGCGTTAGCGTTCATTATCAAAGAGTGTAACATGAAAAAAAGCGATACAGCAGCGGTCTTTCCTATTCCTTTTGGCGCTCAGGCTGATGGAAGCCTAGAGACCTACCCTATCCCTGTGAATACAGAAGAAAAAGGCCGTGTTTCTATTCTCAAAGGTTTTCCTGTTGAGAATTTTACGCCGATTTCATCGGGGGGGATTCCTCCTGCAGGAGCTGATTTTAACGGTCTATTTCGGACATTGTCTGAGGCTATTCGTGCCAGTGAGTCCGGCGTTATCCGCCCCTATAATGCGGCTTACGCACAAGAAATTGGCGGCTATCCGCAATCGGCATTAGTCTCTGATCCCGCAAATCCAATACGTTTATTTATCTCAACGATTGATGATAACCTTGCTAATGCGACGAATGACAATTCTGGAGCCTGGTTCTCTCTTTCTGATAGCACAGCTGCAGCGATTAATAATGAGTCCCAAAATCGTAACGCGGCTCTTCAAAGTCTCCATAATCAAATTGATGCTGAGCTGGGGAATAAGGTCTCCCGTTCTGGTGATACCATGACGGGGGATTTGAATTTACAGGGTAATATACAGGGAAATAATTATTACGGTCGGACCGTTAATAGTAATGTTCCTGGATCACAAGCTGCGGCAAGCCTGCAACTTTTGGGAAATATAGGAGCCGAAAAAGCAGCACTTTCTGTAACGGGGAATGACGGAAAAAAACATAGCTGGTTCTTTGGCTCGGATGAGAGCATTACGACATCCGATGGTGGGCTTGTTCCTACATTGCAAGGAACAGGACGAGGTGGAGACCAGGTTTTTTGGGTACAAACGAAACATGATATCTGGATACCATTTCCCACTCCTTTTGCGAATTTTGCCTTAGATTCTAATGGAAATGGTAATATTTGTGTTTTCATAACGCCTTCTCCTGTTTGGGGAGATGGTAATGATAATGACAATAATTCCGTGGTTGCTACAGTTAACCGTAAGAACAATCAGGTGGTTGATATGGATGGAACTGGGTTTCGTGCTCGAATAAACCATTTTTATACAGGCCATGGTCCTGATGGCTACGAAGATTCGCTCGATAATATGACATGGTTTATGGTTCGAGCTGTTAGTATTTGAGGATAAGACAATGAATAATGATACATTAGATAGTCGTAAAATTACCTGGCCTGATCGTTATTATGGAGTTATTGACCCAAGCCATCCTAGACCACAACAAATTTTGGGGTGGTATGATACGTGGAATTTAGGATATAAATCGACGCTATTCCTACCCCAAAACAAGATGGTGCCACTCACACAAGAGCAATGGGATTGGCATTTTTTGTCTGGGAATAGTCAAGCACAGATTAATGCAGATGGAACGGTATCACGCTATATGCCGCCACCTCCAGCGCCTGTTCCTCTTTCTAGAAAAGCGCGACGGGCTATGGATAGCGTTGAGAGTCAATCTTCTGTAGTTCTTGCTATGGGGGAAACTTTTGGTCCTCTCATGCGGGCTTATGTTAAAAAGCTCTATGCGATTATGAAAGGTTCTGACACAACGAGCACTGTGTTACCGACAGCTCCTTCTGATCCTACATTGTAAGACTTGATGACGACATATAGTTTTTATATCGAATTTATATTATCACTAATGATATTAACGTAATATAATTCCATCATTATTATATCGTTTAAGTATTAATCAAAACACTATGAATTACTCCATTTATAGATCGTTATAGCAGTTTTATTCCGGCAGATATTTCAGGATATATCATGAAACAAACTGATTCACCGCCTCTCTTTCCAGAGGTCTTTGCGCGGGATGCTGACCCACGTCTGGTCAATTATCCCCTTCCTTCATCGACTGAGGCGCGTGGTCGTGTCTCGATTTTGAAAGGATACCCGGCCGAAAACTTTATTCCACTGACATCGGGCGGCGTTGCCATTAATGGGGCAGATACACAAAGTCTCTTTAAAATGCTGTCTGTGGTTGCAAAAGCGAGTGAGGCCGGACAAATACGCTCTTATGATGCCGCTTATGCACAAGATATTGGCGGATATCCTCAGGGCGCTCTTGTCCGCGATAAGAATAATATTGCGCAGCTTTATTACTCACTCGTTGATGACAATATGACAGATCCTGTTCAGGATCGCGCACAAACAGCACAAGCAAAATCATGGGCTAATGTGAATTTATATGGCGGGAATGCTTCCGCCAGCGGTGGGCCAAAATTACCTGTCCGTATGATTGGCTCAACGCTTGATGCCTATGATGAGACTTTTTTCCTCAATGAAAAAGCGGAGTTGATGGTGAAAATTAGCCAACAACAGCAATGGGCTAGAAACCAGCAACAACAGGCCCGTTTGAGCCAGCGTCTCATGGCGGCTGCTCAGAAGCAAGGGATCACATTATGACGGCTATTTGGCAACCCGCAACGGCTTTGTCAGACCTTGTGCAAGTTCAAGAAGGGCTTGATTTCTCTCAATATCGCCCCTTGAACCACATTACGGCTGAACCTTTTCGGAATGATTTTTTATCTGGTCCTTTTCAACAGACAGAGAAACCTCTTCCTCAGTCAATCTATTCAACTTTATTTTGGAAAGGGAAACATCGCCCTTGGATTAATGATCCATGCCGGGCGGTATGGGATGAAAAACGTCGTTTTTGGCGGGCTTGGATGCTGACAAACGATAACCCTGATTATCCTATTTCAACATGGTCTGAGATTGTTTCTCCTGATCTAAAAAACTGGACGGTTAACCGCCTCCCTTTCTATCAGGGAAATCTTAAAACACAGATGCTTTGGGGCGGAAGTGTTGTTATTGATCATAATAATACAGCCGGCTACGGGTTTGGGGCTGTTATTTATCTCATAACTCTCCCAGTGGGTGGTACATCTCCTTACCAATCTGTCGCTCGGTTTATTGCGCCTGATCTTGGACTGTCACCTGTTTTCGATAAGATCGTTCTCGAAAATCCTGGGCCTGGTGATATTGTTCATGCCGGTTTGGATTTCCGTGATCCACGTGTTGATTGGGATGAAGAGCATCAACAATGGCTCATGAAGCAGACTGTTGATTACGGAATTGTTTTCTACGCATCAAAAGACCTAGAACATTGGACCTTTTTAAGCGTTACAAACCTTGCCGCTTGGCGCCAGGTTGAAACGCCTGATTTTGTGAAAATAACCGCAAAAGATGGGACAACAAAGTGGGTTTTACTTTTCTGTCTCAAAACATGGGATAGCAAGCCTTATGCCGGTGTTGCTTACCTTGTTGGCACCTGGGATGGTACGCATTTCACACCAGACGAGCCAACGCCTCACCTCTTCAATCATGGTCCGGATTATTACGCGCAAGCGGCTTTCCAGCATGATGGACATACCTATTGCTGGGGATGGATGGATAACTGGGTTTATAGCCAGTTACCAACTCAAGGTTTTACAGGAAATCAGACACTTGTCACGGAGCTTTCTCTCGCTCGTGCTGATGATGGATTTTACCGTTTAAACATGTCATTTCTTGAAGGGCAGCATGAAACATATTCCACCTACAAGGATTATTGGGATATCAGAATTGCCGATGATACGTCAGATAAAACATGGTCTCCCTCTATTGTTGACCCTGGTATTGCCTGGCGCGCTGATATTATTCTGAAACGTTATATGCCTCGCAATTGGTCTGATAAAATTCAGATTGATTTCTGCATTAAGGACAACAATTTTACACGGTTAGAGCTTGATCCAAATGGTGGGACTGTAACGCTTTCACGTGCGCAGTCTGGAAACCGTCCTCTCGTTACAAATGATGAGAATGCCCAGCAAACATGGTTGCAAGATCATCAAGCTCCGTTACCAATGCGGTTGTTCTATAATATCTCCATTATTTACGATGTATCGACGGTTGAGATTATCATTAATAATGAGATTTATATCTCTAGTCTTATTTTCCCCCCTGATAATGCCACCGGTATCAAGATCGCTCACCTTGGAGCCGGTGGAACTTTTATAAAAAACTTTAGACTTTCTTATTAAGAAGAGACGAACTATGCAACTTGCGTCACAAACACCTATTGTCCCTGGTGAAGCGTCAACAGCGACCTTTTTGGGACAAGATGAAAATGGAAATATTACATCCATTAACGTTAAGCTTCCGCCAGGAAAGGCAGCAACCTTGCCAGATAATATGGCAACCACCGATATGTTGTCAGAGTTTTTATCGGGTACTTTCGCGTTAGGACCGCGAGATCTTTCCGGACTTGGAGTGCATTGGAATGGCGATGGTGATAGCCCAATGTTTGTCTATGGTACATACAACCGAATATACTATTCTTCTTTACTTGGGACGAATAATGAAGATCTTTATTTGACCGATAAAGGCTATAATGTTCCTGAAATGCCTGTGCGTCGACGTACGTTGATTCAAAGCTTTACATCTGTGAATGTTCAGGATGCCGATCGTATTACCTTTCCAAAGGCTTTTACGGCAGATGATGTGCAAATTCTCATCACTGCAAAAACGTCAACGCCATCAGGAACTTACACCCCTCCATTATGTGGTTATACCAGCCTTGATCGTAATGGATTTAATTTAACACGTATCTTTTCTGATGGAACCCCCAAAACAACACGTGGCGATCTCTCTATTATTGCGATTGGATCAGTGCAATGAATACATCAGATTATTACGCTCTTGTTCAAGAAGATGCTGATCTTTCTAAACCGGTTCTAGTCTATGGATGGGATGATCAGCCACATGAGAAGGATGGATCATCACGCCCATATCATGCTTCTGCAGGGTATAAAGCCGTTAAGCTGGATATGGCGGATGAAGCATGGACTGCTCGTTTGGTGGCACCACAAACACCAACCCAACTCTATCAAGGTGTTTTATCACCTTATGAGCGCCCTGTTCCCACGGTGAAAGAACAGGCGAAAGATGCTTTACATCACGTGCATAATAGTGCGGTGATGATTGTCGCTATGGGGGGGAGTTTTGGACCACAAACACGTGATTATGTGGCAAAACTTCAAGCGATTGTGGACGGGTCTGATACGGTAAGTACTGTACTGCCTCCCGTGCCTCATGATCTAAAACAATAAGATATTATCTCTTTGTTTTTTTATAAGCCACCCTCTTTAGGGTGGCTTTTTTATAGAAATTGCAGTCCATATTATGTCTGGTTTAAACCTCTCCCAACTTAAAACGGAAATTGTGCGCCCAACTCTTAAGGCAATTGGGTTATGGTCTATTGCTGCTGAAAATCTCCTAACAGGCACGGCATTGGTTGAAAGTGGTGGGGTTTATCTTCGCCAACTTGGTTCTGGGCCTGCTTTAGGGTTATGGCAGATGGAGCCTTTTACACATGATGATTGTTGGCAAAATTTTTTGAACTTCCCTGCGCATCATAGCCTTACGGATGCACTTTTAGCGATGCAAAGCCATGATGACACGCCGGTTAATCAGTTAATGAGTAATTTGCGTTATGGATGTGCCATGGCGCGCGTGAAGTATCTTCGTGCTCCTGCCCCACTTCCTGAAGCTACTGATGCCGCCGCATTGAGTGCTTATCACAAAAGATGGTATAATACGGAAAATGGAGCGGCTGATGAACACACAAATATTCCACATTTCCTAGAAGCTATTCAGAGCTAGTTTTGATTGCAGAATATTTTATCCGGTGATCCAAAAAGATCTTTATCAGGATAAAAAATTGGCCTATCTTTTCGTGAATTTTAAACGGAATCTTTATGCCTCAGCTTCCCTTTTTTACCGTCGATGTTTTTACGAAGACCCGCTTTGGTGGAAATCCTTTAGCCGTTGTTATGGGAGATAGTTCTCTCGATGAGGCGACGATGCGTGCCATTGCCGCGGAGTTTAATCTAAGCGAGACGACTTTTGTTTTCCCGCCAGAAGACCCTTCTCATACAGCACGTATTCGTATTTTTAATCGAAAGATTGAAATGGCCTTTGCTGGGCATCCACTCATCGGGACAGCATTTATGTTGGCTATGAAAGAGCCAACACTCAGCGAGATGTTCTTTGAAATTCCTTCAGGTTGTGTGCCGATCCGTATTGAACGAGATCATGGTGGTCTCCCTCTTTCCGTAGAATTAGAAACGCCAAAGCCGCTTAGCCTTGGGGAATCTTTCTCAGCCGAGATTATTGCCAATGTGCTGGGTTTGAATGACCGTGACATAGTGACGTCGCGCCATCTCCCGGTTCTTGCCTCTAATGGCAGAGCTTATGTCATGGCGGAGATAACGCATGACGCCCTTGGGCGTTGTCTTCCCGATCATGAGGCTTTTAAAGCAGCTCTTGCAGCACGTCCTCAGGACAATAATGATTTTGCTGTTCATGTTTATGCGAAAGAAGGCCATACGCTTCATACACGTATGTTCGCCCCACTGACTGGAACATGGGAAGATCCGGCTACGGGAGGCGCGAACGTTTCGCTCGCCTGTTTACTGTTATCGCTTGAGCCAACGGCAGATAAAGCACATTTTATCATCCATCAGGGGATCGAAATGGGACGCCCTAGCAGAATGGATATTGAGGCTGTGCGATCCTCTAAAGGCATAACGGCTCTTTTACGGGGTTCGTGTGTTCCGGTTATGTCTGGAACACTTACGTTATAAAAAAGTTAATATTGTGCGATATTATGCCATAATACTTGGGTAATGATACTATTTATCTATATAAACATACCAGATATAAAGTATTTTTATGATAAGTATAATACTATGAATGTTTCATTTTATATCTACCTTATTTATCTAATGCGATGCCTCATACTTATCGCATAAATATTGATTCACGTGAGTTCGTCATTCGAATTTCGCCATGAATCGTTTTGTAACCGTTAGGATATAACGATGAGAAAAATATTCTCTTCTATTAAAGGGTTATCCTTCATTTTTGGATGTCTCTTACTATTAAGTCTCGTTCCGGCATTAGCGAATGATATAAACGCTAATTCTGTTAGCTACGCACCGAATTGGCAAAATGTGCCTTCACGTTCCGTTGCGGATAAACTGAATGACCGCCTCTCTGCAAAAGATTTCGGTGCGAAAGGAGACAGCATTACAGATGACACATACGCTATACAACAAGCTATTTATGCCGTCTGTAACCCCGCTTACACAGGAAGCGGGGGGACTGTTTTCTTTCCGTCTGGGGTTTATGTTATTTCCTCTGTTATATTTCCTTGTAATGGCGTGACGTTGGAAGGTAATAACAACGGAAACACAAGTTCAGAACAAAAAGACTGGCGTGGAACAGTGTTCAAACTCAATACCGGAGACCATAAAGCAGCGTTTGCTACCGGTATGACACAGAGTGATTATGGAAGCGGCATTCACATCTCCCATGCTTCTGTTGATGGCACCGCAATGTCTCCTACCGCAACAGTCTTTGATTTCTCGTGGCTACAACATTCCAGCATTACAGATATTGCAACTATTAATATTTCAAACCTTTTCCGTGAAGAAGGTGGTGCCGGGAATCTGATTGAAGATGTCAGCGTTATGAATCTCAAAGGGGTTGGTATTGAGTTTTTCGGAGATGCATCACAGTGTGGTACCAATAACCCTTCCCTTCTTATCGCAGATTGTCATAAACGCGCCGACCTTTTGCGTGTGTCTCGGGTGTCTTTTAATGGGGTTGTGAAGCATATCCCCAATAAGGACGATATACATTACTCAACGTGCTTTTTATATCATGATTTTGCTCAAAGTATCATCATTGACCATTCGGTTTGTGAAGATGCTAAATATGGTATCCTTGCTTATTGTTCACCCATAGAAGGTAATAATGGTGAGGCTTGTCCGGCTTATTCGCGTTTTCATGACTTTGAAGCTGAAAATTGCACACATTGTGTAGAGGCTTCCGATATTCAGGATTGGGAGTTTTATGATGGTTATTTCCTAGGTCAGGACCAAGTTAGCGATCATGTTGTACATATTTATAGCAAGAACTATGGAGGGGCAGCGACGACAGCATCCATAGGATCTTACGCGCAAGCAGTTCGTTTCCATGGCGGTCGGTTTGGTAATTCTGGCCTCTCTGTTTTAGATATGGGCATTGCTGATTTTGTTATTGATGGAGGGCAGTTCTTTGCGTCTAATCTTAGGGATCAATACAATGGAATTATGTCACCAAATATTGAAATATCTGCCAATGGGAGCACAACATTACCAACACGAGGCATTATTACAGGGAATATTCTATGTGAAGCCTCTGGCCAGCAAATTTTGATGAACGAGAATGCGTCATTTTTGAAATTTGTTCAAGGTTCTATATGGCTTGGATCAGGTGTCACAAATGTAAAAGTTTTTGGGAATGAGTATTCGCGTTGTGCGTCATCTCCACGTGATTTTAATACTTACTCATCAAATGTTATTGCCGCATTTTAATGATATTTTAATTTCAGTATTATTCTATATTGTAATTATTTTCTGGATAAAACCTTTCCTGTGTGCCTCAATTATGCGAAGGAAAGTGATCGTCGCGATAGTTTCTCTAAAAAGTTCAAAAAAACGAATAAATCCAAATTCGAAGACCATAAAATATATTCAGTTTTAGAAAAAATATAGCAGATATTATATAAGTATTTAACAAAATACTTAAAATATCACCTGTATGATCACGTAAACCAATCTAAAATAGGAATATATCTATGACCAATCCAATATATTGGGATATTAGTATGTTAGGTGGGTGTTCTGAATTCTTTAGTAACACTTGATATAATATCGGTCATCTAACGCCTATCATCTTGATTATTCCACCACATCTCAAAAGGAAGCCATATTATGGCAGACCAAATTCTAGGGGGTCATAATTATGGTGACCCCGATACATCAGATCCACGTTTTAATATGGAAAATATGATTTCTACCGTTGCACAAAACGATCTTAATGATCTTCGAGAGCAACTTGAAATCCATATGATTAAGCGTCTTTGTGGGCCAAGGACTCTTGCTTATTATCAAGGTCTTTTCGCTCTTTCGGTTGAAAACCGCGCTTGGGGAAATCTTCCTCCCCAACCAACGTCGCTTGATGAATAGGTTATTTCTAAAATGGTAGACGATGACCATGTGTCACGCGACGAAGTGAATGAAATTCGAGAACGTATTGTTACGTTAGAAACAAAACAACGTTATGCACAAGAAAGTATCCAATCTCTTTCTGATAAAGTTAGCATTCTTTCTAATCAAATGAGTCAAGGTTTTTCAGATATTTCTCTTCAAATGAGAAAATTAACAAATCAAAAAACAATGATCTTAACAATTAGTGGTGGTGCTGGTGGTGGGTTGGCTGTTGGCCTTTACTCTCTACTAAGAAATTTTATTGGTGGTTAGAGTGTAATATTATTGTGTTTCTAAAGATCATGACACGTTTTTCATTCTTATATGACCTAACGCTTGTAAGAGCGGTTTTTATAATTGGATGATTTATGATTCAAATTCTTACACGATTGCGCCAATGGGTGCAGCAGCCAACGACCCTAACAGGGTTCTCTCTTCTTGTCGGTGGAATTACTGGAGCACTTACGGGTGCTTTATCTCCTGGAATGAGCACAACATTGCTCCTTGCCGCGCTTCCAACTCTTCTCCCTGACAATTCAACAGCACGTTTGATCGGACAAGTCGTCACACCTGCCATCATCAAAGAAATTGATCGCACACGGCAACAGGATGAGCCACCCTCTACGTGACATTCTCTGACATATGATAAAAGGAAAATAGATATGACAACAGTATCTGATGTTATGACCGGGCTTAATACGCTTATTGATGGTGCACTTGAGTCCAGTGAGAGTGCCACTACTAAACTTCGTCTCCATGCACTTTCAACCATCATTGGCTCTGTGGGAGATGAACTTGTTCCCCTACTTGCGGGAAAGTACGACGTGAATGCACTTCTCGCAGCCATTCAGCGTGTGGAAACAGGTATTACTGAAACTGAAGGAGGAATTTATGAGATTCTAAAAGTGATACACTCTAAATCTCAACATTGATTTACCCATTTTCTTTAAGAAAAATTCTATAAAAGCGAGTTATATGAGCCTTTATCTTATTGTCAGTGTTTTTTTCGTTCTTATTACATTTTTATCGGCTTTGCTTATTTTTATGTACCGTTCAGGACGTAATAATGCACGCCTTTCCGAAAGTAAGCGTCACTCTTCTGAAATGGAACAACTGGCTCAGGCTACAGAACGAATGAATGCCGTTCAAGCAAATGGCATACGCAATACAACTCAGCTTCTTACTCTCCTAAAAAGAGGAAAGTTTTGATGAAAGCGTTTTGGGTGGCTTGGGCACTCCTCATCACTTCGGGGTGCACATCTGCGCGTTTCACCCCTCTTTGTCCTTCATTGATAAACTATCCGGCATTAGAGCAACAACAAGCAGCTATGGAACTTCAAACCAATCAAAATATGCAGGAACTTCCTGTAATGATGCGTGATTATGGGGTGCTGCGTCAGGAAATACGGGCGGAATGTCAGAAAAATGATATCTAAGGACAATAATTCATCACGTCTAATGATTTTCGACCCGTTTGTTTGAAACCTAATAGCACATTTAAGACGATGTTATGAGTATAAAAGATAGCGCACAGCCACATGATGAATAAAGGAATTTAATCCAGCATCTATTTCACTCAACACGTGTGAAAATATGTATATTGCCTCTTAGGTTGGTAATAGTTAGGTTAACGTATAAGCGTCTGGGAATAGAAAAATCGATACCGGAAGCTTGATACGAACCTTCAATATTCTAACCTCTGCGCCATCATTCACTTCCCGCGCCATGTGGGGTGATGCCGCAGGTGATACCTATCGGGGTGATACGCCATGCAGGTAATAAAACGTATTTTAACGTCATTACCTTTCTTTTTTATCGGAGGATTAGCTCATGCTGAGCCTCACCTGTCAGGCGCGCTCATCCAATCGGTAAATACCGATCTTTCACATTACCGCGGCAGCGAGCAGCCTCGAATGTTCGTGACACTGACTAACCGGACAGGGGCGCCCTTTACAGGAACGATCACGGGGACAGTGACGGGTCGTGGCGTACCGGTAGGCAAACCTGTATCCGTTATGATTTCCAGATTAGCAGCTGGAGCGACCACAACGGCAGAACTTCAGTTCCCCTCCTATCATACAAATTGGCAGGGTTATTTTGTCAATTTGATTGCTGCTGATCAAAAGGGACATCAACTGGATCAGGAAGCTGGGGCCTTTGATGTTTCCTCTGATTGGTGGACTTATCCCCGGCAATGCTGGGTTGTTGGTGCCTTTACGAATTGGGGTGGATGGAAGCCCTATATGTTTAGTACCCCACATGCTGATGTTCAGAGCTTGAACGCGTACAAATGTAATAATCTGCAACTCTATAATATGCTCTATCGGTGGCATAAGCCATGGATTAAAGGGAAATCATGGGTCAATGGGGATAATGAGAGTATTAGTGTAGACCTGATCAAAAAACATATCGCTGCAGCAAAATTCTTCCACATGGGAACACTCATGTATATGCCACTCTACGCAGTGAACTATGGTATTGCACCGGATTTTACTCGGGATGGTTCTAATGTGCTGCTTTCATGGGGCATGTTCACACGTGCTTGTGGATCCAAATGTACAATAGCTGATCTTTTCAAATTTCCCAGTACGGGTAAATCAAACATTGCTTATATGAACCCCAATAATGTTGCGTGGCAGCGTTATTGGGGGCAGCAAGCTAAATTAATGCAGAGTCATCTTGGGTTTGATGGCCTGTTTGTAGATACATATGGTACTATCAACACGGCGCTTTGGGATTGGTCAGGTAACCGTATTGTTATGGATACGGCTTATTCTTCATCTTTGAAAACGTTTCAAAATTATATAAAAGGACCACTAGTTCTAAACCCTGCGGGCTCTTATAACGAGCAGGATCTGGTTCAATCTGGTCGCGAGGCCTATCATTTCACAGAGAGATGGAACAATTGGTCCGATATTAGTACGTTTGGAGATTTTCTGACCAAAGCGCGGCAGGTTTGGGGATGGGCTGATCGTAAGCCCAATAATATTGGCCTCGATTGGGATATGGGACTGAATAAAATATTTTCAGTTTCTAAAGAATGTTCTATCAATGGAGGCCCAAAACTCTGCACGTTCAATACGCCGGGTGTTCTCTATCAAGAAGCAACTATTCTGGCGACTGGTGCCCATCATGCGTGGATCGTGGATGGCCAGCAGCAAGCTGGGGATGGTGCACGCTTCATCAGCAATGATGATTACCCAATTGGTAACTTAGCCAGCCCGAAGCCAGATATGGTACAAAGCGAATATGACTACCAGAATTTTGGGGTAGCGTATGAGAAACTTCTACGCTTAAACATTCATGCATCTACTGCTTCTTCACCCTCTCTTCTATCGGGGGCAATAGGGAGCACAACAGCAACAGCTGGGAAAGTTTGGCTCTTCCAGAACCATCGTAGCGGCTTTGATATTCTGCACTTGTTAAATTATCAGCAGATGAGCACAGCCTCCTTTCATGACGTAAACGATAATGCTGCTAATGCCGCCGACCCGATCAAAACGGGGCCTCTTAAGCTCAAAATGTATGTGACAGCGGGGGGCGTAATTGGCGACCTTTACACGGCTAGCCCTGACATAAACCATGGTGCACCTATCAGACTGGCCTACACTAAATATCAAGATCGTTCAGGAAGCTACATTATCTTTACACTACCCTCCCTTAAATTCTGGGATATGGTCTGGTTGGAAAATAACGTAGCCAATAGCGATTATGAAACACCATAATCGTAGATATTAGGTTTAATAATCACACCCTGTATATAATGGTAACAGGGAAGCAGGTGCCCATAAATACCTAGGCACCTGCTTAATAGTGATAGAAATATGCGGCCAAAATTTGATGGTCACAAACGGATCTTCCCCGTAATTATGATAGTTATATTGTCAATTATTTATTTTTGCGAACAGAAAATTTATCTGCCTACTTTCAATATTACGTATGAATCTGTGATATAATGCACCCGATAAATTAATTTATTCCATATACGATTATTTTTATTAAAATAGTTACGATATAGAAATAAATTTCTTTCATATCTCTCGTAAAGACAAAACCATCTAGAAACAGAGAAATTTAATAATATAACAACATCCCTTGCATACCTCTCCTAAGGGGCATTACACTTGAATGAGTGCACGCTGTTGGTTCAGGAAATGGCTTTTACAAAAGCATGTTATTCATAATGTTTGGATCATTTCCTCTCTTAAGTGATTTCTTCGCGATTTTTAGGGAAACAATTCTGACGGCAACAGCTACGCATGCATCATGCCAACAGAACAACCTCTGTTGAGGTGTGATGCTGACTAAGGAGTATTACGTATTATGACAGATATTTGGCAACCAGTTACGTTGGGCAAAGCTACCCTCCCCAATCGCTTCGTCATGGCGCCTATGACGCGTAGCCGTGCGCAATTCGATGGGACACCAGGGCCATTGGCGGCTGAGTATTATGCACAACGTGCAAGTGTTGGCCTTATCATCGCGGAAGGAACACAGCCATCTGCCGACGGGCAAGGCTATCTCATGACGCCAGGCATTTATACCAAAGAGCATATTGAAGGGTGGAAAAAAGTTACCTCTGCTGTTCATGCAAAAGGTGGACATATTTATATCCAGCTGATGCATGCTGGCCGTATGAGCCATCCTGACAACACACCTCACCATCGTCAGCCTGTGGCTCCTTCAGCTATCGCCCCCGGTACAGGGATGTTTACAGCTAAAGGGATGCAGGATATCCCGACCCCGCGCGCTCTGAGTATCGAGGAGATCCGTCAAACAGTTCAGGATTTCCGCCATGCTGCAAAATGTGCGATTGAAGCTGGCGCAGATGGTGTGGAGATCCATGCCGCTAATGCCTATTTGATTCAGCAATTCTTCGCTCCAAGCGCGAATACCCGCACGGACGAATATGGTGGATCGATCGAAAATCGTGCTCGCTTTGCCATTGAAATCGCGACAGCCATTGCTGAAGAAATTGGGGCTGACCGCACAGGCATTCGTTTTGCACCAGGGACAACGCTCTGGGGCATTAATGAAGGCCCAGATTATGCGGATCTCTATCATTACCTCATTGAGAAACTGAATAAGCTGAACCTTTCCTATGTGCATATTATGCATCAAGGAAATGAAGAGCTTTTGGCATATGTCCGCAAAAACTGGGCGGGTACGTTCATTCTTAATCGTCCGGGGCACCCTCGTGAAGAAATTGGGAAGGATGTCGCGAGTGGCCTTGTGGATATGGAGGCTTACGGCCAGCTGATTCTGGCAAACCCAGACCTCCTTGCTCGCCTAAAAGCGAACGCTCCTCTTAATCAAGCGGACCACGCGACTTATTATGGTGGTGCGGAAAAGGGTTACACAGACTACCCGACGCTTTCATAAACATGTGACATACCGGCAGTCACCGAAACATCATTCCCGCATTCCCGGAGGCTGCCGGACTTTCCCCTACAAAAGGGCAGATTCGTTATAATTAAATACAATTATAACAACTTATTAATAAAAAAAATTTGATTTACCTTCCCAATCGCGATAAAAGGAGTACGTAGGAGGCTGCCAAATTTGGAAAACGGATCAACCTGCAAGCTATCTGTTTAGTTTTGGCCTTTAGTCGAAGAAACTTTAGTTGATCTTCGTCATATTAGAGACAAAGTGACCTCTTAGCCTAAGCGAAATTTGTTATTGTTGGGGAGTTCCTCGTGCCATCAGTTTTACCTACAGACCAACAGCCGCACCAGTATACCGTTTTCAAGCTCAAAGCTGGGTATACTGAGCAGGGAGTTACACCTGGTTACACGACCCTCCCGAGCGATAACCCTTACTATCAAGGTGAGGCGCAGTACGTACTGGGATCGAATGGGAATACCGTCGCTGTTGCTACCGTTACCATTTCGCCTAATGACCCTCAGACAGGCGGGAATACGGCGACTATTGATTATGGTAATGGGAACGTAGTGAGTTTCCCTATTTCTCGAGAATTCTCATCCAACGATCCTAACGTTGTCATTGTTCAGAGTTACACTCCTGTATCGGTACCGGGGGGAACTGATTTTTTTGGTAATCCTCTAGGTCCTAATTATGGCTCTGACCATGATTGGTACATGTTTGCCAATTCAAGTGCTGATGTAAGTAAGTATGTGGGGAAAACTATCACCCATTACTATGGGGGATGGAGAAGACCGGATATCTATACTCTGGATAATCTTAGATTTACAGAGGAAAATATTCCTGGAGGGACAAATAACAACCCGAATAACCCTAATCCTACTAAGCCATTTAAACCTTGCTATTTAGCCGGGTCTTTAATTCGTACCCCACGCGGCGACGTACCCGTTGAAACACTCAAGGAGGGCGACACTGTTCTGACCTATCAGAATGGCAAGGCAGAAGAACACCCTCTTCGCTGGGTAGGGAAAAAACATCTTTATGTGCGCCCTAATGCGCATAATGGTTTTGTTGATTACCCTGTGTGCATCAAAAAAGATGCTCTTGCAGATGGGGTTCCGTCTCAGGATCTGTTCGTCACTCCTGAACATTGTATGTTCCTGAATGGGATGTTCATCCCTGTGCGGATGCTCGTCAATGGTGTGTCGATTGCTTATCAGGAAGACGTCACCGAGTATGATATTTATCATATCGAAACGGAAGAGCATGCTGTCGTCTGGGCGAATGATGCCCTCTCTGAGACCTATCTGGACACGGGGTCTCGGAAGATGTTCAACGTGGTTGCGCAAATTAATGCGCACTCATCAGAACTGTCCGAGCAATATGTCAAGACATGGGAGCGTGATGCTGCCGCCCCTCTTGAGACAAGCCGTAACGTTGTAGAGCCTGTTTGGCAGGAGATTGCACAGCGCGCAGGTGTTCATTATTCCACCCCTGCGACAGTGAATGATCCTGACCTTCACTTGGTGACGGAGGCCGGTGACGTTATTCGCCCCTACCGTGTTCGGAATGATCATTATCTCTTCCATTTACCTGAGAATATTGATCAGGTTCAGCTTATCTCACGGACGGCGCGTCCTTCAGAGGTCATCGGACCTTTCGTAGATGACCGACGGAACCTTGGTGTTTTGATCGATGATATTCGTCTGTTCCAGCGAACTGATTACACGGAAATTGAAGCTCCCTTCCATGATGCGTCCTTGCCTGGGTGGGATGTTATGGAAGAATCACATTGCCGCTGGACCAATGGCGCTGCGCTTTTACCTGTTGAGAGATCTGCCGTTTCACGGGTGTTAAGCGTACATATTTTGCAGGCGGGCCCCTATCTTGCAAGCACAGAGGGAAAAGAGGGACCTTTCCAGGATACAGTGTCTGCCTCGCTCCTGCGCGCTTAAGAGTGCATAAAGTATAACCTCTCCTCAGGACCTCTCCTTCTTAAAATAAGGAGAGGTCCTGAGAGTCCCTTCCACGGAAACAGAATAAAATTACTTATTGAGCATATCGTGTTCACATTTGCTGGCGTCTATGAAAATAGATTGTTTGACGTAGGCGCAATACTGATATGTTATCACTTATGGTCTTCTCATTGCTGAAGGCATCCAAAACGCTTACTTTTTCCGTGTAGATGCCTGAGAATCTCCAAAAATTCAGACATTATCAGCCTGTTATTTTGATTGATGAGAATTTGCTTTTTTAGAGGCTTTTATCAAGGAATGAGATATAATTTCCTAAGTTTCATGATTTTTTATGACAGGTATAAATTTTATTTTATAATCCCTCTCCATTAAAGCAGAGTCGTTCTGTTGGGGGCTTGAGAAATGGCAGTATCTATTGAAGTACGTCCTTCGCGCTGCACCGGGACTAAGAAGAGTATTTTCCCCGAAAGACGAGTATGGCCCTACAAAATCTGTCTGTGCCTGTTGAGTTTATCGTCAGCCATTTCTCCTGCTCATGGAACAGACTCTTCGCACGCAGTTGAAGTTCTAACATCGAACCGAAGTCAGAGGTCACACGCCTTATCGGAGCGTCGTGACCACATGACGCAGCACTATAACCAAAAACGCCATATATTTATTCCATCAAGACGAGGTATTCCAAAGAGAGAGGCTTCCCATTTATCGCCTAGTTCTCTTACTCCCGTTAAGATCAATGATCATCCAAAAGCTTATTCAAACTATCCTAATGAAGAATTTGGAGCCTATGGTGAGAATGGCCATGAGTTGATGGATCGTGTAGATATTCCTTTCAATTCAAAAGCCGCTTCGAGTGATGACGGGCCTCCCTTGCCCCACCCCGAATCTTTACTGCCCGATATGCGTTGGAATACGTGGTTAAGGCAACGTGGCGTCGCTATTATGCTGGATACGACAAATGAGTTTTCTGGAGCTATCACAAAACAGACGAGAGGTTTAGGCTTAAAGCAAGGCTCTTCTAACACAGGGCAATATAGCTTTGAGAATGATATTGACTGGTATAAACTGGCCGGTATCCCTGGATTTCAAACACATATGATTGGTGTCGGCCGTTATGGTATTTCGGCCAGTAAAATGTTTGGAGATAATGTAAACCCAAGCCAGGAAATTTATGGTGGTGGTGGAAATGTCTTCTTCCATCTTGTCTTTCTTTATGGTGAAGAAACATTGTGGGGGGGGCGCCTAAATATCGCCGCTGGACGTATGTCCATGCTGAGTGATTTTAGCAACAGCCCTATTTACTGTAACTTTGAAAATAATTCTTTTTGTGGAAACCCTAAAACCGCCACAGATAACTATACACGGTCATCATACCCGCAATCATCATGGGCTATTCGTGTTCGTGCGCGTCCGACGAACACTACATACATTCAGGTCGGAGTCTATTTCCCAGAACGCGGCATTTATGGCGTTCGTGAAAATCGGACAGGCTTCAAATTTAATGGTGCCAATATCAATGGGGTTCTCACTCCGGTAGAAGTGGGCTGGGAACCTCGATTTGGTAGAGATAATTTACAAGGGCATTACAAGTTCGGCTTTGCTCCAGATACATCCAATCATTATTTAGGCGTCTATAATCCACCAAGGCGACGCCATGGAGACGAAGCACGCCTATCTATTCCAGATTGCCCCACATGCTGGGGTGCTGGTCAGGCTATTCCAGGCACCGGAAATGTGCATCGCTTTGGTTGGGGGATGTGGTTGTTGGCTGATCAAATGATCTTTCGGCATCATACAAAAGACAAAGAAGGTGGCGGCCTGATTGCCTTTGCCGATGCTTATTGGAACAAACCTGACATTGCTATGCGTGGTAAGCTGTATGCTTTCGGCCTCGTTGATACAGGGTTCTGGCCTGCTCGCCCGCTTGATACTATCGGTGTTGCTTTTTCCTATACAGGGTCGAGCCGCTTCACACGTCGTGCGCAACGTTTCCAAATTGAGCATGGGATGGCGCCAGCGGCAGGAAATCCCATTTACCAAACAGGCGGGGCACCACTTTTATGGGGATCTTACGGTGTGCAACGCTGGGGAGCCATACTTGAAGCGACCTATCGTATCCACGTAATGCCGGGTGTGATGTTTGCCCCGGATTTTCAATATTATTTTAATCCAGGAATGCAGCGGCGTTTAAAGGATGCCGCTATGCTTGGGTTTAAATCTCATATCCAGTTTTTTTAAGCATAAGCTCTCGAATAAACAGCGTGAAAGAATGTCATTTTTCCTACTTTTACGCCATTCTTTTCGGTCTTTTTACATTCTATCTTTGCAACAAAAGAGTGTTAACTCTCTGATAGAAGGAAGTTTTTCAGCACGTGATACTGGTACAAATTGGAAACAATGAATTTCTCTCGTTGCTGTTTACTCCCAGTTAAGTTTCCCCTACCTCTTAATCATCGAGGACGCATTATCGATTTTTCGGTTAACCCCGGAAAGAACAATCAGGTGTGTCTCTGTGTTGAACATTTAGAATAAAGAGTTTTTTTATGAAAACCCGTTTTTTCCTTCTTCCTCTCGCAGCCCTTGCTGTTGCCTCTGCCGTTCCACATTCAGCTTCTGCTCAGGTTGTCACCAACCCAAGCCAGGTTCAGTCCGGCACCTATAATGTTGAGCCAGGCCACACACAGGTGAGCTTCTCGGTTCTTCACTTCGGGTTCACGAACTATCAGGGTCTGTTCTCAAACGTTTCTGGTACGTTGCAACTTGATGCAAAGAACCCTGCACAAGGCAAACTGTCTGTTACGATCCCTGTTGATTCCATCCAAACAACAAGCGCCAAGCTGACCGAAGAACTTAAGGGCAACCAGTGGTTCGATGCGGCTCAGTATCCAAATGCTACATTTGAATCAACATCCGTTCGTCGCGTGAGCAAGAACGATGCCATTGTGACCGGTAACCTGACACTTCATGGTGTTACAAAGCCAGAAACATTGAAAGTTCACTTCATTGGCGCAGGTGTTAACGCACTCGACAAGAAGTACACAACAGGCTTTGAAGCAACAGGTACCATTAAGCGCAGCGACTTTGGCGTAAAAATGTATGTTCCTTACGTGAGCGATGCCGTGACATTGCGCATTGCTGGTGCTTTCGAAAAACAGGACTAATTTTATGTCAATGCCTGCTCGTCAGGCGAATGGGTTAACACGGTATACCAAAGGAGCGATCATCCTTCATTGGTTGGTCGCTCTTGGTATCATCATACTGATTGTTATAGGGTTGGTGATGGATCATCTCCAACTCAACCCTATGCGACTTTTCCAGCTTTATCAGCTGCATAAGTCAATCGGTATTACCGTGATGTTCCTGATCGTATTACGCATCATTTGGCGCATCACCCATAAGCCCCCTGAACTTCCTGCGAGTGTACCACCATTCGATCGTTTGATTGCTCATTTGGCACAACTCGGCCTTTATGGTTTGCAGATTTTCATGCCGCTTACTGGGTGGGCGATGGTTTCAGTGTCCGTTTTAGGAATTCCGACGGTATTGTATGGAACTGTTCATTGGCCAGATCTGCCTGTTCTTGCAACATTGCCCAACAAAGCCCCTGTTGAAGCAGCGTTAAAAGTTGCCCATCATTGGGGTGGATGGATCCTGACCGCTCTTATTCTCGTACATGCGGCCGCTGCTCTTTTTCATCATTATGTTTTGCGTGACAATGTTCTGCGGCAAATGCTCCCAGCCTTTGGTCGGAAAGCAACGCAGCAAGGAGACTAATAGCATGACTTTCTTAAAAAAAGCGTCCGTTATGGCGCTCGCTCTTGGGTCTTTAGCGGCAACCCCTGTTTTTGCATCTGATTGGACAGTGGATCCAGCACACAGCAAAATTGGCTTCTCAGGCGTCCAGACAGGGAACCCTTTCTCTGGTCATTTTGGTAAGTTTGACGGTACGATTTCTTTTGACCCAGCTCATCCTGAAGCTGGTCACGCAAAAATCAATATTGATATTGCTAGCGCTGCAACGGGCGATGCTCAGCGTGACGGTGCTATGCCAGGCAGTGATTGGTTTAATGCGTCAAAATTTCCTCAAGCGACCTTTGAAGCAAAAAGCTTTAAAGCGAAGGGCGGAAATGCTTACGAGGCTGTCGGAACCCTAACCATTAAGGGTGTTAGCCAAGCAGAAACACTGCCTTTCACATTAGATATTACGAATAATACAGCACATGCTAAGGGTCATCTTGACCTCGTGCGCTCCGCTTTTGGTGTTGGCCAAGGTCCTTGGGCAACTGGACAATGGGTTGCACTACAAGTTGGCGTCGATATTGATATTGTAGCTGACAAGAAATCTTGATTTCTTTATACCCTGCTTCAACCTGTTATGAAGCAGGGTATTTCTTGTGAGAATAAGAGATGTTCCTTTATCCATGATTCTGCTGCGTCTTGCTATATTTTTCGCTGTTATTATCGGTTTGTCTTCCATTGATATAGCATCATACGCTTCTGATCGCCCTTATTCTTCACACAACTCTTTGACACACAACGAGAACGATGCCTCTATATCAGCTCAAGCCGATGACGCGATGGCAGATACATATGACCGTTGGTTAGAACGCCATCAAAAAATCAGAATTCACGAAAGAAAATCACACTCTCAGATCGTTTCTAAAAGCGCTTATCGTGACTATTTGGAACAACAAAAGCAAATTCAACGCGCAGATGAGCAGATGGCTGCTGTTTATGCGACCTGGCCTATCTTAAAACAGCCCTCTTCTATTCGTCCTGGTACTCAATATGATGACGCTTTGCTGGGAAGTTGGTGGGGCCTTAAACCGTTTTTAGCTGATCATGGTGTTGTACTAAGCGTTAATTATCTTGGCATGATTGTTGGGAACGTCTCAGGCGGTATGCGCCATGGTGAGGATTATGCAGGACAAATATCGGCTGGTTTGGATATTGATTGGGGAGTATTGGCGGGCCTAAAAGGATTTAGCACTCATATCTTTTTACTGAATAGAACTGGACGCCCCGTAGGGCGTGATTATGTTGGCGATAGTGTCTTCAACGAAAACGAAATTTACGGCGCAGGCGGCGATGTTATTGCTCATTTAGGTTACGCTTTTGTTGAACAAAAACTCTTCCATAACCATTTAGACCTGATGGCAGGCCGTATGGGCTCTGCTATGCTTTTTAACTCATCACCCATTTATTGTGATTTTCTATCGTTCGGCTTTTGTCCTGCTCCACGCGCCATTACAGGTGGAAGTCAGGGGGCATTTGTTATGCCACCGCAAAATAATTGGTCTTTTTACGCAAACGTAACACTTCCTCACAATATTTACGTTAGAACAGGGATTAATGCTGCTGGTGGCCTCTTGGGAGGGCGTTCCGGTTTCAATTGGTCGAGCCACGGTGTCACCGGCGTTATGTTCCCTTTTGAGCTCGGCTGGACCCCCCAATGGGGAAAAGATAATAAGCCGATCCATTTACGTGCAGGATTTTATGGTTCCACATCTCAAGCAAGTGATGTCGCCCTTAACCAACATGGACATCTGATGGCTTTAGAAGGTGGTCCAGCCTTAAATCATCGAGGTTTTTTTGCCGCATGGGCTGGTGGCGATATTATGCTCATCCGTCAGACGCAAGCCCCGAATGGGGGACTAGTCTTTTTCTTCAACTACGACCATTCAGATAATAAGATTTCTATCTATCAAGATATGGGTTTAGTGGGTTTTGAAGATCGTGGGTTTTGGAAAAGCCGTCCATTGGATCGGATCGGTGTTCTCTTTATATGGTCTAAACAAAGTACATGGCTTAGCCAACGCATACGTATGGCCGGCCTTCCAGGAGCGCAGAGCCATACAGGCATCCTTGAAGCTCAATACGGAGCTCATATTGCCCCAGGAACAATCCTAACACCTGATATCCAATATGTGATCCGCCCTGGAGCAACACGAACCTACCATAACGCCATTGTTCTAGGGACGAGCTTGCAAGTGGGATTCTAGCAAGCCCGCCTTTGAAGGCTTAAGCACGCAGGTTATTGGTTTGGAACAAGTTTCCGCTAAAAAGCCCGCCTTTGAAGATCGGCGCATCAAGATCGGTCACAAATAATACGAGGTCACTTTGTTTGATGGCTTCGACATCATGAACATGACCATCCAGCAAAAGGCTCTCACCCGTTTTAAGGTTATGACCAGCAACGGTCACTTCACCTTCAAAGACATAGAGAAGCTGCCGAATTTCTCCCTTTGGTGGCTGAGGAAGAGCTAATGTCTCTCCAGCTTCTAAGCGTGTGTCATAAATGGACGCATCAGCCCGCAAGATCAGAGGAGCGTCATGAGGCCCTGCAATAAGACGCCATTGATCTACGCTGTAAGCATTGCCGAAATCATGGAACTGCACCTTTGGCTTAAGATTAGCCTCACGTGGTCTCATGAAAATCTGTAGTGCTTTCAATTTCCCGCCAGCAGGTTCAATGGTCTCTTCATGTTTGAACGTATGACCTGCATTCATCAGCATAAGACGCTGAGGTGTTACGGTTTCAACGTGCCCGACCGTATCGCGATGCGTGATCTCCCCGCTTCTCATGTAGGTCAAGATCTCATCATCTTTATGCGGATGCATAGGAACGATAGAACCTGGATGGAAACTGGCATGATCAATTTTACCAATGGCCCCTAGTCCACTATCAGTTCTTGAAAGGGCCAGACCTGGATACAGAATCTCCACTCCGAACCCGCCGGAAAACTTCCCGTGTTTTGTTGATTGATCAAATTTAAATGGCGTATTCATGCTATCAACCCTTTTAAAATGACATGTCTCTTTGTGAGACAGACGGTCGCGTAGATGTATTTATCTTTTCTTAAGTTACAAGACGGCACTCGAAATATTAGGTTATTTATGGCGGTTTTCTAAGACTTTTACCTTTTTGGAGACCATTTACTCCATCAGAGAATCCCTAATGTAAAGTAAGCATCTCATTCCCACTCTAAGGCTCTCATTGTTTTGTGCCTGCGATTGACTACAATCGCCTCATCACCACATAGGTGATGGAACGGGCTAATTTTGGGCTCGGCCAGCGTTGTGAAAAGGTTTTTTTTCTCCGACAGTTGGCTGGTTTTGAACGCGCTACGTTACCTTATTTCTCGCTATTGGGAGTTTATCATGACAATTTTAGTAACAGGGGCAACAGGCCGTATAGGGTCTCTCGTCATTGATCGTTTGGTCGGAAAAGGCGTCTCAATCAAAGCGCTGGCGCGTAACACCAGCAAGGTAAAGGCCCGTGACGGTGTTGAAGCCGTTCAAGGGGATATGACAGACGTTCCCTCCATTCGTGCCGCTTTGAAAGGTGTAGATACTCTTTTCCTCATCAATGCGGTTCTTCCTGACGAGGTAACACAGGCTCTCACAACACTTGATCTCGCACGTGAAGCGGGCATTAAGCGTATTGTTTATTTCTCTGTCTTCAACAGCCAACTCTTCGCCGATGTGCCGCATTTTGCTGGGAAAGGGCTTGTTGAGCGCGTTATTGACAGCTACGATATTCCAGCCACAGTCCTCCGCCCTGCTTATTTCATCCAAAATGACCTGATGTTGCTCCAAGCCATCAAGAGTGGCTTTTACCCGCAGCCCGTTGGTGGACGTGGTGTCGCCATGGTCGATGACCGTGACATTGCTGATGTTGCTGCGCATGAATTGCTACGCCGCGACAAAGCCCCCGCTCCATTACCACGCAATACCATTGAAATTGTTGGTCCAGACGTACTGACAGGTGAAGAAATTGCCAAAATCTGGTCTGAAGAACTTAAACAACCTGTGCAATATGGCGGTGATGACCTCGCACGGTTTGAAGAGCAAATGGCGTCCTTCATCCCAGGTTGGCAAGCGCATGACCTGCGCGTGATGTTCCGTGCATTCCATCGTTACGGAATGATTCCGGGTGCTGATACACAGGAAACACTTGAAGCGCTCATCGGGCACCCATTGCGTTCTTACCGCGCTTTTGTGCGCGAGACCCTTTCTGGGGAAAACGCTCAGTAAGAAATTTCCGTTACGATCAGCTTCTCCCTATTCCAAGTGAATAAGGAGAAGCCTCCTATTTCTTAATGTTTTTTGAAAAATTCAAAACATCAAAAAAGCCAGAAGCCCTGCTTTAAAGAGCTCCTAGCCTGTTCGTGACTTTATGGAAAGCTCGGTACAAAGTCCACCACACCGCTCACTCCATCAACTATTTTTTCTTCTTCGACCTTCCATGAGCAGGCTCATGCCTCATCACTGCACCAGCCAAACTTTTGGCGTCTTTAGAACTTACTTTACCCTTCTCCAGAACCCTACCGGCTGTCTCTTTAACAGACGATGATGTGCCTGGGATTACATGCCCGCGAGAATTTTTGGCCATGTTAAAAGTCCTATATAAAGCAAGTCATCCCGACTAATAGCCCTTGAATGAACGCTTATTCTTTATTCTACAAAGGCTACCCACCGATGACTCGAGCGTTTGGTGGTTAAGAAGAGTGAGAATCGCCTCCAATTCCTCTCAATGTCTTTATTCTAGGTAACACTTTTTCATCTATTCAAAAACAATAAAAAGAAAATATTTTTCCCGGTACGGAGATTAAAACTCTCCTATAAGGATTTGAATATTTTTTCAATTACAATAGTAGTATCAAAAAAAATGTGGTATATTATTTACTTTAAAAGTAAAATATTAACCTATATTTAGTTATTTATTAATAGTATTTAAATATTAAAAATACTTATTTTGAAATAATATTGAAAATCACCTACCATAAGAACGACCTTACTAAAGGTAAATCTATGTTATCATTCATTTTTTAAAAGTAGTTGCAGTTTTCTTTCTTTCATTATACATAGAGTAATCATTGATAATTTACCAAAATATTGAATAGCCGCATGTATGGAGGATAACCATGGTGAAACGTGAACATTTTTCAGCGGCTATATGCCCGATTTCTCGAGCGTTAGATCATATCGGTGACCGCTGGACACTCTTGATTATCCGCGATGCCTTCGATGGAAAGGCTCGATTTACGGAATTTCAATCCAGTTTAGGCATTGCACGAAATATTCTTACAGATCGACTACGCTCATTAGTCGAAAATGACATTATGTACACGGCTCCGACAAAAAGCGGCTCGGCCTATCAAGAATATCGCCTTACCTATCGAGGCAAAAAGCTTTTCCCTCTTATGGTTGCACTGCGACAGTGGGGGGAAGAGTTTTTATACAGCGCTAATGAGCACCATTCTTTGCTCATTGATCTAGAAACGGGCGAAGAACTTCCCATCATGCAACCCATCAATATGTCAGGAAGATTTGTGGATCCTGATAGAGTTCTTGTGGTGGAATAGGTTGGTTTCTTTAGCTACTTCTTAACACTTCCCATTGTAAATCTCTCAGGAGCATGCGTATCATTCCGTAGTGAGAAATGGCACCTATGGCCCTTTGGTCTTTGGGCTTCTTTCCTCAAAAAATTAGATTATGTCTATTTTTGCTACGGAATATATGTATGACACCTACATCCTCCTCTCATTCAGCAGGACAAGAGTCTGCTACGTCTCATCCCACAGTGCGCATCACATCTGGTCTTGTCCAAGGTGCACATGAAGGCGCCGTAGATTCCTTTAAAGGCATCCCTTTTGCTCAACCACCCCTCGGATCATTAAGATGGCGTGCGCCTCAGCCAGTAAAACCATGGTCTGACATTTATCAAGCTGCCCAATTTCAGCATGATGCTATGCAAAATCCTGTTGCTGATGAAGCAGCTCCTGTAGGCACAACACCATCAGAGGACTGCCTTTACCTTAATGTATGGCGTCCTGCCCAACAAAATGACACACAATCATCTGCTAGCTTGCCTGTTTTGGTCTGGATTTACGGAGGTGGGTTTGTCAATGGTGGTGCCTCTCCTCCTATTTATTCCGGCGAGAATGTTGCATCACAAGATATCGTATTTGTCAGTTTTAATTACCGAGTAGGTCGTTTTGGCACATTTGCCCATCCTCAACTAACCCAAAAAAACCCGGATCATGGGCTATTCGGCAATTACGGATTTTTAGACCAAATCGCGGCATTGCGATGGGTGCAGCAAAATATTGCATCCTTTGGAGGAGACCCTTCTCGTGTCACGATTGTTGGTGAAAGTGCTGGCGGGATGTCTATCAATGCATTACTCGCCTCCCCTCTAGCACAAGGATTATTTCATCAAGCCGTCATTCAATCTGGGGGTGATGCAACACTTGGAAACTGCACCCTGAAAGAGGTTGAGCAAGCTGGTGTACAATTTGCCTCTGAGGTCGGTATTTCGCCTGAAGATCCAGACGCCCTTAAAAAGCTTTATGACCTTCCGGCCGAAAAAATTGTTGGAGATCTTGATCTCAAAAAACTCTTTAGCACGGTGGGCGGTATGCAATCTTATGCGGAGATGTTTAGTAATTTCCGTAATTATAGCCCACCCTTTGCCGACGGTATCATTGCCCAGACGCCTATCAACGCTTACCAAGCTGGGTGTTTCTCACGCGTTCCATTGCTGATTGGCGCAACAAGTGGGGATCTTGGTGGAGATGATGGTGTGATGATTCGAGGGGCTAAGGACATTGCTGACGTCTATTCTCAGCAAAACTTACCTGTCTATCTCTACCATTTCTCTTATGTAGCGCGTTCTCTTCGTGAAGAAGGTAAGACATTGGCCGCTCATGCCTCTGATATTCCTTATTTTTTCGCGACGGTGAAAACACGTTTGCAGGATAAGCTCGACGATGAAGATGTGAAGGTCAGTGATGTTATGCACGCCTCACTGGTCAATTTCGTGAAAAACGGAACACCAACATCTTCTCATATTTCTGAATGGAAGCCTTATACACGTAACGCTCCTTCCATCCATAATTTTTCTGCTCCTGCATCATAGTACCTAAGATTCCGATATGGTTTTATCATTCAATCCCATATCGGAATCTTTGCAAATAAGCGTTAAGCTGTTTCTTATTGACATGTACCAGCGACAAAAGCCTTATCTATAAAGAAATAGAATGTATCAAATCGTTAGTAATCTCTCTCACATACTAACCGTTATTTTTAATTTCATGACAATACCTTCATAATCGTTTTAAAAGAACCGTAGCATTCCTTTAAAAAGCAGGAGAAGCGGCTATGGATGTGTGGGTGATTGCACCTTTTGTCATCATGTTAGTGATCGCCTTGATGGTGTTTATTGTCTTACTGCGGCAAGGACGACCCTCTCCTATGTCGCAAGATCTTTCTGTGCGTTTAGCCGCATTGGAACGTATTTCATCAGAATTGTCTGCGTCTTTTCGTGACGAAGCGCATATTTCACGCGATGATGCGCGACAGGTTTTAGCAAATCAAACTCACATGATGGATCGCCGTTTGAACGAGCTGAGCACCTTTCAAAGTGGGCAACTCTCAAGCATGAGGAAAGAAGCGTCAGATCACCGTGCACGGCTTGAGGAATCGATACAACGTCATGTTGATAACTTCTCCCACACACAGACAACGCAATTGAAAGCGACGAATGATGCCTTACGCGAATTGTCAGATCGTTTAACGCTTTCACAGGAAAAAGGTGTCCAAACGCAAAAAGAAGGTCTCCAAGCTGTGACGGAGCGTATTGGCGCGCTCATGGAAACGCATTCAACGGCTCAAGAAAAGCTGCGCGACACCGTGTCAGGATCTCTTGAGCGTTTGCAAAAAGATAATGCGGACAAGCTAGAACGCATGCGTGCAACAGTTGAAGAAAAACTGCAAGGCACATTGGAAAAGCGTTTAGGCGAGTCCTTCCAATTGGTCAGTGATCGGTTAGAGCAAGTCCATAAGGGCCTCGGAGAAATGCAAACACTGGCGACCGGTGTGGGAGATCTCAAGCGCGTTTTGACCAATGTAAAATCACGCGGTGGTTGGGGAGAAGTTCAGCTAGGAATGTTGCTGGATGATATGCTGACGCGCGAGCAATATGAGAGCAATGTAAAGGTTCTCCCAGGAAGCGATAAACTTGTTGATTATGCAGTTAAACTTCCGGGGAATAGTCAGCCGGATGAACCGCTATGGCTGCCCATTGATGCGAAATTTCCCCACGAAGATTATGAGCGACTTCTACAAGCACAAGATACAGGCAACCCTGAAGAGATAGAACGTTACAGCTCAGCCCTTGAAAAAGCCGTACGCCTTCAAGCTAAAAGCATCAGCGAAAAATATATTCATCCCCCACATACGACAGACTTTGCCATTATGTACCTCCCTACTGAAGGTTTGTTTGCAGAGGTCATTCGTCGTCCTGGATTAGCACGTGACCTTCAGGCAACCTATCGTATCATGATCCAAGGCCCGACCACGCTGTCAGCACTTCTCACCAGCTTGCAAATGGGTTTCCGAACATTAGCGATTGAAAAACGCTCCAGTGAGGTCTGGCAGGTTCTTGGTGCGGCAAAGTCAGAATTTATGAAATATGGTCAGGTCTGGGAGAGATTAGGAAAACAACTCGACACCGCAAAACGAACTGTGGAAGAAGCTGGCAAACGTACACGGGCGGTAGAGCGTAAGTTACGTGATGTAGAGCTACTAGAGGAGCCCGATGAATCTTCTAACATTTTAGACTTCATGGCAAAAGGTGACGAAGAAAATCCATTTTCATCATAGACTCCTATGATGTGTAAGATCGGTAACATGTATCCTATTTCTTGGGAAAATAGAGAATACACATTACCGATCGTAATAATTTTCTCTTTTAAAGAAAAATTACATTAACATTTAAACAGAAGGACCATTAATAATGGTTTACACCTGTGAAATGATCAAAAAAAGGAATGTTTCACTATTTTTGTCTTTTGATATAATGTTTCAGATATATTAAGGCATTAAAAAGAAATAAAGGCCATAAAAAACAAGCCACAAAAATAGTTCCCTTATGTATTTTTACAATTTCTTGTCGATAAAAAACAAATTGAAAAGCAAAAAATAGACCAACAAATATATAAAATATTATAGAATATAAAATAAACAACATAACATCCCTTTCCAATTAAGGAGAAAGCAGCGTGAAAAATTCAATAAATATTTTATTGTGAGTATTTTAATATATTAATATCATTCTTAATATTATTCACAAGATCAAGCGTTCTATTCGCATCTGCATAACATCCCTTTAAGCGGTATAATTTTGCTTCATTATATGCACGATCCAGTAATAATTCTTGCTGTTTTATATTATCTTTTAGAACAGTTGATTTTTCTACCGGAGAGAAGTGTGTACGGTCCAACATATAAGTAATCCTTATTTCAGTATTACATAAAACCTATCAATAAACCTCTAAAAGACTTTCAATCTATCTTACGGCGAATATCGGCGGCTTCTAAACGCTTATTTTCAGAGCTATCATAATATAGCTGTCTATCAATAAAGGTCATCAATGCTGGCATAGATTCTTCATCAATAATCATCGCTAAATTGCTAAATTCTTCTGCTAAGTTTTTATCGTATTGGTTACGACTTTTATCAAACATTACTCCATAGATATGATCTATATATATTTTTACACCCTGCACAACTTTGTATTGCCGACAGAGCATTTGGCTTTGCGGGTGAATACCAAGAAGAAATTGACCAAATTCTAGAGCATATTGATCTGACATAGGTTGAATGACCATTGGGCTTTTAGTGATCATAAGATCTCTCCTCCTCATGCCATCACAAGCGATTGCATGATGTCCAAGAAAGAGTGTGTGACAAATCCCATAATAAGGCAAGAAAAAATGGGATATATCACAAAATAATTTAAAAATTAAACTTCTATTAATATTAATAACGTTAAATAATGATATAAATCAACTTGTTAGAGGAATCCTGCTTCTAATCGGGACTGAGCCCTCAACAATGAAAGGAAGCGGGATATGTCTCAGAAAAACGAAGACTCAAGCGATCTTCCGGTGCATCATCGCTTCAAGAAGCCCGATCAAGTGCTCTTTTTGGTCCGGCAAGAGCGAACGCCAAAGCTCAATGACAGCCTCCTCCTCCTCCGTATAAAGCGCCTCACTCGATATTTTAGAAATACTAACGGTATGACCACTCTGCGCGTGGTCGAAGGACGGCATTCCGATTAACTCATCCACAGTACAGCCCAGAGCCACAGCCAATCGCCCGATGCTAAAAACATCTGGGCGTTTGGATTTCCCTTTTAAAATATCACGAACGTAGGTCTCATTTAACTCGGCAGAAAGTGCCAGTTTCTTCTGGCCTATCCCCTTATCTTCCATACGTTGACGTATTTCATGGATGAGGCGCTCATTTTTCATATCTTCGGATATTCGCATCAAAAATAAATAAGAACAATTGAGATATATCCCATTTTTATTGCACTATGAGATAAATCCCATTATACTCTGCTCATGACATAGTAAGAAAGGCCTATCCTACCCCTACTATCGCGCCATAAATAACGGCCTTTCATCAAGGCCCTGGTACATAAATCACTCTTTCCCTCGCAAGAATACGTTTCCTTTATCATCAGCATCACGAGTTTTTTCGTAAAAATACGAAACCCCGCGATGATGGCATTATTCATCAAGAGGTCTCTTCCATGACAAAAGGTACTACCCTCACAGGCGGCATTGCTGTTGATCTCCTCCTTTCTCTTATTGAGCGTGTTGAACATTTAGAGGAAGAACGAACCGCTATTACGACCGAAATAAAAACAATCTTTACTGAGGCTAAACATGCCGGTTTCGACGTGAAGATTATGAAGCAGCTCATCAATATTCGATCGTGTGACCAAAAAGAAATCGATGCTTATGAAGAGCTTCTCACCACTTACCGTCGTGCATTGAGAATATAACTGTCATGAAACAAACAATTCATTTTACATTGCCGGCACCTTATCCGCTGCAATCAGCAAAAAAATTTATGCCGGCGACGCTCTACACCAAAATGAAAAAGGCTATGCGCGGTACAATCATCGCTGCATTAGGCGGGCCTCAGAACATCCCCTCTAAGCCATTTTCATATGCTCATATTCGTATTGAACGTTGGAGCGTTGAAAAGCCAAGCCAAGAAGCCCTGGAAGGTGGTGGAGCCCCGAGCCTTATAGAGAGCCTCACAGCGTTTCAGCGCGGGGTGCAAGGCGTTTATCGCACCCCTTATGGGCTTGGGATCATAAAAGATGCCTCTCCGGCGCATATTACCGTCGAATACCGCGCCATCCCGTGTCATTTCTCTGAGCAAAAGACAGTCGTTACCATTAAAGATACAGGAGAGATGGAGCCATGAGCCTTCATGCTATCAATTGGGCGCTTTCTGTCCCTGTTCCCCCTACGCAGAAACATGTATTGTTGGTACTCGCAAACTTTGCGAATAAAAATGGACTGGCATTCCCCTCAACACGTCTTGTTGCACACCAAACGGGTCTTTCAGAACGTTCTGTTATTCGAGCAAAAACGGCCCTTTTACAACAGAAAATTCTTCTTGCTGCTCCTGATGGCCGGCGTGGTTCGGTACGCTTAGCCTGTGATCCTACTCCCTCACCATCAGAGGAAGAACAGAGTGCTTCACTCCCTGAACGAACACAGAAAAATTCATCCTCAGAGCCATCTCATCAAGGCTCTCGCCTCCCTCAGACATGGTACGCCAACAGCCAACTAATCGACTATGCTGGTCAATATGGACTAGACCCACACCGACAAGTAGAGGATTTTCGTGATTATTGGCATAGCGCAACAGGACAGAACGCTATCAAATGTGATTGGGATGCAGCTTTTCGTTTATGGTGCCGCAAGAGTGCTGACTTCCAAAAATGGGACAAATCACCCCATCGTCATTCAACCCGTACATCACCCCATTTATCGCGCACACTCTCACCAACAGAGCAAAACCGCCTATGGGTGATTAATGCTGCAAAGAAAGCCTATATTACAAAAAATAAGGGGGCCGATGTTTAAATGACTCAGCTCGCGCCACAAACGATCAGCCTTGCCTTGCATGATGCTCTTCAACAACGTCAATGGAAAAATGTTGATGGAATAACGTTCTATGGGCAGAAAACCCGAAAAAGCCAAGAACTTCATAACGAAGCTATAATGCTTTTACGGGGCATTGAGAAACATAATATGGCTCTCTTGCCTGAAAAGACACGGAGACGCCAATTAGAGAATCTCTATCTACAATTAGGCGCTATTGTTTCCAACCCGCCCATTCCAGAGCGGATGCTTCCCTGGCTTGAAGCCTCCGTTATGATCACAGAAGATATACCCTCCGTTGCCTGGGGAACCGAACTGGCAAAACAGGCAATGCGTCGCTTCAAATTTATGCCAACACCGGCAGAAATTTATACGCTACTAGAAGAGCGCGCTCAGGAAAATCGTAATAAACGCGCCATATTACAGCTCTTCATTCAAGAGCCTATCTATCATCCAATCCCATCTCCAGAACGTCCATCTCAATCCGAAAAAGGGACATGCCATTTAAGCCATCTCTCTTCACAAAAGAGACAGGAGGAATGTCATGCGTGATGTCGAAGGAATGATTACATTCTGTAATGAAATAGTCGTCAACGATGAATCCGATCAATCTATTCCAAAGGTTGCGCAGCAGATCACATGGCGTTTCATCCCTTCAACGTCCCTTCAGCCTTCTTTTACGCATCATAAGCTTAATAACGATGCCGTTATGGCAGCACTATATCGGAGGAGATAGACCATGAAATCCTCTTGTCAGTATTATTTTCCTACAAAAGAGCGCACATTAAAACCTGATTATGAGACGATAGGCAGCGGCAAGCGGAAACGCCGTGTTAAATCCAAAACCGTTCAGACCCTTCATGAAAGTGGTGATATAGACGGTGAAGCTGTAACGGCATCAGAACGATGGCTCAAAGACTATCTCTTTAGCATGCATGGTTATGCAGATTATCTGAAGGACTCTCTCCCACGAGATTATCTTCTAGGAGATGCTCATACATTTGCTTTAGCGCGTGGTAAAGCTGGCTCTCGTGTGAGCGAAATACAGGAGCAGCTTGGCCTATGCTCTCACATACGGTTGGAAAAATTACTGGTTGAAGGACTGAGTTTCTCTGCTTTGGGGATGATATTATGGCCCCATAAAACGCGACCGGAAGCCGCCAAAATGGCACGCTCTCAATGTGCACTCCTGCTTGAGCAACTAGCCAATTTTTATATTGAAAAACGCAAGAAAGAAGCCCTCGTAAAAAGTCTTGCATGTGTGCCACAAACATGACATCATCACCATAAGGTAGTGTTTTTTATGCTTATCTACGTGAACATTACCTTCCCTTCTTCAAAACATGGTCGTGCCCCATACAGGCACTTCATTCCTTCCTCCCACAGAGGGAAGGAATGGGCCATGTTCGGCCGTCCTCACACACCTATTCCCCTTAGGCCGAACAGCCTCTTTGGTGAGCGGCTATAATGGTGACAAAATTTCTTAAACTTTGCTTCTATTATTTCTGGCGCCCTCGTTATGACTGCACACGCTATGGTCATGTTTTTATGGCGGTTCCACACAATAAATGCGCCGTTTGTGGCGTCATGCTCGAAAGTGTCTCTGTCTCTCTTGAGCAATTGTCACCAAAATCTCACATCAAAAAATCATCATAAAGGAGTATTGGGATATGGCTCGAGATAAATCCACTGCGTCGGGCCGCAAACGAACTCCCTCAGCAAAAGCAGCAACCACAATGCGGACATTGGCACAAAAGCATGGTCCAACCATGATTGATGCTCTGTCGGATATTGCTCTAAATGGAAAAAGCGAGACAGCACGCATTGCGGCCATCAGGGAACTTCTTGACCGGGGTTACGGCAAAGTAAAAGCCCCGCAAGAATTACCTGAACCTGAAGAGTCCCCTCTCCTCTCATCCCCTCATTTAGTGATTAAACGCATTTCTCATCCACTAAAAACATCCTCATCATGATCATATTTTTATATTTGTTATGACAAAAACGATTATTCATCTTCCTGAAAAATTTGGAGATTTTGATCAACCCTATCGTTATCGCCTTTGGCATGGAGGCCGTGGAGGCGGTAAATCATGGGCCGTGGCACGTGCACTCCTTACTTTGACTCTCACACGCCCACTTCGTGTTTTATGCTGTCGTGAATATCAAAATTCTATTGCAGATTCTGTACATAAATTGCTGGCAGATCAGATTAGTGAACTTGGCCTTGCCCCATGGTTTACTATTCTCGAAAATAGTATTCGGGCCTATAATGGGTCTGAGTTCCTGTTTAAAGGGTTAGCCCGTAATATTCAGAGCATTAAATCGACAGAAGGTATTGATATTGCCTGGGTCGAAGAGGCGCAAACATTAAGCCAGGATTCTATCGAGCTTCTCTTGCCGACTATTCGCAAAGAAGGATCGGAGGTGTGGTTTTCGTGGAATCCTCTTGAAGAAGGGGCCCCTATTGAGAAGTTGCGTGAAAGTCTTCTTCATAACCCACGGGCTTTTATTAACCAAATTAATTGGTCAGATAATCCCTGGTTTCCTGCAACGTTAAATGACGAACGATTGCGTTGCTTCCATCATGACCCAGAAAATTATGCCCATATTTGGGATGGGGATTATCGGTCTTTAGAAGCACGCTTTTTTAAAATTTCTCATTTCTTACCTGAAGGTTCTCCCATAGCGCCTCCAGCACATTGTGATTGTGTGTATGCTGTGATGGATACCACGCTAAAAGGTGGCGTTGGCCATGACGGCACGGCTGTTCTCTATTTCTCACTCGATAATTATCATCAAACTACCCCACTCACCCTTCTTGATTGGGATCTTGTTGAGATTGAAGGTGGGATGCTGGAAGAATGGGTGCCAACGGTTCTCCAGCAGATCGAGTATTATGCACGCTTGACCCAAGCACGCAGTGGATCTTTAGGGCTTTTTATTGAAGACCGTGCCGCGGGTTCCGTCATTATTCCACAATTACAACGCAATGGACATCCGGTTCATCCCATTGAATCAAAACTCACCTCAATGGGGAAAGATCAACGGGCGCTGAATGTGTCCCCCTATGTGCATCGCCAACAGATCGCACTCACACAGCACGCCTTTGATAAAACATCCATCTTTCGCGGTCAGTCCCGCAATCACCTCCTCACCCAGCTTTTTACCTTTCATCTTAACGATAAAGACGCAGCCCGCCGTTCTGACGATCTCCTCGATTGCTTTTGCTATGGGGTGGTTATCGGACTGGGCGACGAAACAGGATTATAATTCATGTCTGATATAACAATGGACTTTGGCAGTAACGCCTTATGGCGGGAAATGCTGAATGCCCCTATTCTTCCAGGCCATGCCCCCTCTTATGAGCTGTGCAAACTGCTTTATACGTCTCATCCCTTAGGGGCTAAAATTGCGCGTATGCCGGTTGATATGGCCATGGGGGAAGAACGCATTATCCGTATTGATGCGGCATTAGATGATGAGCCGGCAAAGGAGTTTAAACGCCATTGGGGGTTTATTGGTTGTGACGATATTATTGCTCAACTGGGCACAAAGGCGCGTGTTTATGGGGCCGCTGTGGTGGTTTTCGGGGCGGTAAACCCCAAAACAAATGAGCGTATTCCACCTGATCAAGACATTCCGCTGCATCTTCTTCATGAACTTGATATCTATTTTAATGTCGTAGACCCACTGAATACAGCAGGATCCATCACTTTTCAGCAAGACCCGAATGATCCCTCTTTTCTAAAGCCACCCGCGGCCGTCACCATCAATGGAACAACCTATAAAAAAGGGCGTTTCTTGGTTCTAATGAATGAAGAGCCTGAATATCTCGATTATGAAAGCTCAGCCTTTGGCTATTCCGGCCGCTCAAGCTTTCGACGCTGTGTCTATCCCTTACGATCCTATTTGGAAGCCCAAATTGCGAATAACCAGGTCGCGCATAAAGCGGGCGTGCTTATTGCAAAGCTAAAACAACCTACGTCTATCGCCAACCGCGCTATGCAGGTTTTTTCAACTGAAAAAGCTGAGAAACTTCGTCTCGCGACCAATGAAAACGCGATTACAATTGGCCATGATGAAGACGTCTCAACCCTCAACCTTATGAATGTTGATAATTCTCTCAGAGGTGTGCGCCAACACATCCTTGAAGATATTGCAGCCGCAGCGACTATGCCGGCTCAAATTCTTAAAGCTGAAACATTGGCACAAGGATTTGGTGAAGGGAAAGAGGACGCAAAACAGATTGCACAATATGTCACCCGTATCCGCCGTTGGTTGAAAAGTATTTATAATTATTGTGATGTTGTCACCATGAGACGTGCCTGGAACCCAGGCTTTATTGCGGCTATGCGTGATAAACACCCTAAAGAATATGGCACAAAAAGCGACGAGACGATTTTTCGAGAATGGCGGGATAGTTTTTCTTCTGTGTTCCCCTCCGAGCAAGGGGGGGAAAATGCCTTTGATATTCTAGAAAAGAAATATCATCTCATGCTCGATACAGCACGCTTATTGCACCCCATGGTGCAGGAAAATACAGCCGCCTCTGCGGAACTCCTCGCCTTTATTCAAACAAATATCAACAATCTCGGTGAGGATCTCTTTGCGGGGTCATTGAATATCGACATTAAAGCGATGATGCACAACCCATCGCCCCCGCCTCCCGGTGGACAAACACCCCCTACCTCCCCTGGGGCTGCTGTGCCTCCAAGAGCTGGTCAGGTAGCTGCTGGTTTAGAAAAACTTCCTCAAGATTGAGGGGGAATAAAATCAGTTTATTGGCACAAAAAAAGCTGTCTATCCCCTCAGTTAATGCCAGAACAAACGCCAGACAAGAACACAAACGAGCAATGGAACAACCACACGGATAATCGTTGGGACCAATCCTGAGTCTGGCGTATTGCGTTGGGAATACCGGTAAAAAGTCAAAGCAATAGACAGCGCACTTATAATAACAACAGCGGCTGTGAGGAATATTTTACCTGTGATAGCACCAAACATACGACATTGATCTCATTCTTTATGAATTACTCTTTAAATTAGTAAAAGAAATAAGGAAACCTCGTCAATGTTTCTCTTTTTGGAAAGCTTTTTTAATAAATGTTCTATTATCTGAGGGATAGTTGGAATAGCCCAACAGACAATCAAGGCGTCGCTTTATGTCACATGCCGTTAAGCCCTATCATGTATTTTATGCCTGGTCAGAAAGTGCTGGAAAATTTGCTACTGAAATGCTTTTTCGAGGTGACCACTACACTGTGACTGATATGATTTAGATATCAAAGTGTGGAAATCCGTATCTCGATGAGGATCCAACGTTCCTACTTGTTAGGCAAGGCGACCATTTTATAATCCCAAAATTCTATGATGGTGAGATTATTGAAACGTCTGACGGGCCAGCTTATCAGCACAAGGACGCTGAACCCGTTACCCCTATTCCGCTTGCCCCGCCCACCTCTCCATGCTTTATCTTGATACTCCCAAAGCCAATGATCCATCTAACGTTATTCCACCGAATCAAAGTGATTTTGTCATCGAACGTCTTGGTAATCCGGGACAACTCCTCCAATTTAAATATAAATCCCTCTTAGACCGAATGGAGGAAGAACAAAGCAAACGCCCCTATAATGGAGCCGCTCTTCCACGCCCATTTGTTATTGATGAATATCCTCACCCTGAAGATAACACCGTGAAGGTCCCTATTGTTATGATCGGCAATGAATACGCCTATCCTGTTAATATAAAACATCTTCCTCTTAATACAAAATAATAATCATTATTATTTATTACGATTTTTGTTTTATATAGAGTGTAATAGCTTATTTTACGTTATTACACGCACAGTTTTAAGCGCCCTTTGGGGCGCTTTTTTATGTCCTCTCCCTTTTTTTAATCTTCCTACACAACACGGCGAGGCGCTGTGCGCTTTTGCTTGTACGTAGGGGGTGAAAGACACGCTATGATGCATCCATCCACATTATTCTTTTCACGCCCGCCTCTTCCCTCACTTCGTCTGATTGAACGTGGGGATCATTATACCGTTGAAAGCTTGCATGTCCCTGAAGCTTCAGATTGGCATGATGGGCGCTTATCGTGGAAAAAGGCGATCAATACTAAAAAACCAGGGATAGAGGCCATCCCTCTCTTTAGCCCTGACCATCCGTGTTTTCATCGCCCTGATCCTATTGTCCTTCCGTTTGCTACCCATGATAGCCATAAAAATGGCTATGACCCTAATCAACCACGCAACAGTAAAGGAGAATGGACAAAACAAGGAAGAGGCCATCACCCTGCCTATCAAGAATGGATTAAAAGCAAGGGACCAAAACTTGAAGCACTACAGCATAAATATGCTGACTTATTAGATCACTTAGAAAAAGAACAACGAGAAAATAAAAAAAAACCATATGACCCAAGAGAAAAAGAAAGAGACCCTGATACAGGCCGCGACCCAACACAAGACCCATCTCTCATACGTCCAATCGTGGTTGGGGAAATATCACATCCGGAAGATCCACATGTTATGGTGCCTGTGATTTACGAAGAAGGCTATCAAAGAGGAAATAGCGCTACTGGTAAGGGATCTGGCCGTATTCATATTGAACATCGCCACGGAAAAGAACTACGTGATTTTGGGCATAATTCCCCCTTAGATATTATTTACGACACTCTTGCTGATGCGCGAAAAGAGGATTTTTATAATATTGGCCATAACTCACGTAATTTCGTTGTAGTTCAGGACGAAAACATAAATTATTCCAACAAATTACCGGTATCTGTACTAACATTTGAACATGCGCATGAAAATAAAAACCATAGAGAAGGGAATAATCTCTCTGGAGGTTATTATAAAGTCCATACGATATTCCCTCAACAATTAGAGGAACTCATGAAAAATCCTGTTTACGGAAGTTCATCACTTGCCATACCTAGCTCTGAAATAGGTCATAAACCTCTTGAAGACATATCTCCATCAGGGGTATCTAAGCGTATCTTCCGCATCAAAAAAGCCGATGGGACGACAACGACTAAACCTCTTTCAAAGGACGAAGCGGCAACCCTTGGTTTGAATGAGTCTGATGAAATGCACTCTCTTTACTCTGTACCATGGGAAGATAGAAAATTACCACAGTTAGAAAACTCAATCGAGCCGACAGTCAACGATCTTAGTCCAGAGAAATTTTTCCGTAACATAATAAAAGACATACCAGATGAAAAAAGAGTAAAATTATATAGGAAATGGCAAAGGGGAAACTATAAATAATTATTCTATATGATTTATTTTTATATATAATAACATTGATAATCTAGAAAGGATTTTTTCATGTTCGACGAAGATGACTATGAAATCGATCCAGAACCTGCTATCGATTTAGAAGAAAACTATAAATATTTTTATCATACGGTTTATAGATCACAAGAAGATCGGCGTCAGTCATTAGGGCATAAATGGGCTAGAACTCAGACACTTCTGCCATCGTGTCATCCATGTTTTCAACTGACAACCCCCCAGTATAAAGACATTCCTGATGACTTCCTTGATGAGATAGTAATCTACCCTCGGACTCTACGCAGACTTGGGGAAAAAACAGCCGTTCTTCATTATAAATATCGTGATATTTTAGAAGAATTTGAAAAAGAATGTACAGATGATGATAGATATACGGATGATATTATTATTATAGACGAACTTCCCCACCCTGGAGATAACCGTGTTATGGTTCCCGTTATCAAGCTTATATTGTAATCACTCTATCATTAAAACATCAAGATAGTATAACGACTTCACTTCTCTTTATATGATCAAGGATCGCAGAAAATTTATGACATTCCCAGTTGGAAGGCCCTATTTCGGGCTTCGTGACCTCCGTCATATTGATGAATCACCTTTTTCCCTTATTGAACAGGGAGACCATTATGCTGTGGCCATGCTTTATAAAATTGTGAGGGACGCCCAACCCGATGGTAAAAGTTACCATTGGTATCCTCGCAAATATGCGGCTGATCCCATGGCTCCCATTGCATTATTCCCTCCCGATGATCCCTGTTTTTATTATCCCATGTTAGAACGCTGGAAGTATTTAAAGAATGATATTCCTGAAAATCAGTACGAACATGTTGCGACCTTAGGCCATTGGGGACAACGTTTACAATTCAAATATAAAAAGCTTCTCGACCGTCTTGAAGAACAACAAACCCCTCTATGCGCACATAATGCGGCGTTATTATTCCGTCCGTTCGTCTTAGAAGAAGTGCGTCACCCTGAAGAAGAAGAGCTTCCTGTACCCGTAGTCGTTTATGGAAATGACTATAGCTTGTTTGACCTTTTCAGATAAGCTGCCCTACTCACGAGAAAAGAAGACAATAAATCCATAGAGTATGATAACCCTATAAGCAGATTGATGGTCAGCCACCATATATTTTGAGGTCATTCCTTCTGGAAAGAAGGACACGGACCACTTGATAATGATATAAAAGGGATTATCCTCACTATTATATCAATCCCAAAGTACTTTCTTGGCATTTTCTAAATTTTTCGGACAAAATTTGAAAATATTTTAAGTCATAAGGGAGAAATAATTTAATTACTATGTAACATTATATATTACTTAAACCATGGCTCTATGATTGATATCTTTCCTGTGTCAAAATTTATTTCTGTTTTTATTCCATATGGTAGAATTGTTCTCGGATAAGAATGTCCAAAATTTACATTATATATAATGGGTTTTCCAGTAAGACGCGCCAAATCAAGAAGAATATTTCTATATTCATTATAAAATATTTCATTTTGAGGCTTGCCAACCATAATGGCTTTTACGTTACCCCAAATTTTTCTCTCAACAAGACAGCGCAACATTTTCTTAAAATCATATGGGAATAATCTTTCTTCACTCGTCTCTATGAACAGAACTTTATCATACCACTCCTCCTGATTGGGAATGATATGATATTTTTCCATGACATCGGCTTGATCTGGATAACGATTTCCAGTGAGAGATGCATATATACTCTGTAAGCATCCCCCTAAAAGGGATCCTCTAACAATTCCCGTACCATATAATATATCGTGTCCATATTTTTCTCGATTGGATTTTCGAGGTATTCCCAGGGATTGTGCAGAGAAATTATCCCTTTCATGATACCAGATAGGACTGCTCTTGATGTGAACATTATTCCTATTTGAAAGATATAATGAGAAGTATTCCTTTGTATAAGGTAACATATCGTTGGAAAGTTCAGCCAAATCCGTCAAAAACGATGGGCCATAAAAACTTTGCATTCCTAATTTGTAAAACATCAAATGATTGATTGTGCTATCAGAAAATCCACTGAATATTTTAGGATTTTCACGAACTGAATTTTTAAATGCATGGTCATTCATCAAATAAGGAATCGTTTTATATGTATCGTCCCCTCCTATCGAACATATAACCGCTTTGATGGAAGAATCTGAAAAAGCTTGCTTTAAGTCATCCGCACGAGCTGATGGATATTGAGAGATATAGTCGATGCCTTTTAGAGAGTTTTTCATAAAAACGGGATGTAATCCAAATTCCCTTATCCTTTTTGTTCCTAAATCGAGTTGATGCTTTACAAAACTCTCTCCCAGCACCCCGCTTGATAAGCTAATAATGGCTATTGCGTCTCCTCTCTCAAGCTTCCTGGGTTTTCTTAACATGTGATACTCAATCCTTGACGGTAAGAACATACGGCCCCCCTAGCTATAGTCTAGAAATCCTCTCCTCTTTTTTAACTATATACAACCTCAAGGTTATTGATGGTCTCATCAATAATTTCTGTATTGAAAGTCTTTGATCGTTCATCTGACGATAATGGATCCTACCTGATTTTTTTTAGTCGCACGCTTTCATTCATTTTCATGCAGATCATGTAACCCCATATTTTACGGGTTACGTCGCTCTTTTAAGCGCCCTTTTGGGCGCTTTTTTTATGTCCTCTCCCTTTTTTAAATCTTCCTACACAACACGGTGATGCGCTGTGCGCTTTTGCTTGTACGTAGGGGATGAAAGACACGCCATGATGCATGCATCCACATTGTTCTTTTTACGCCCGCCCCTCCCCACACTTCGTCTGATTGAACGTGGAGATCATTATATAGTCGAAAGCTTTTACACCCCGAAAGCTTCAGATTGGCATGATGGGCGCTTATCGTGGAAAAAGGCGATCAACCCTCAAAAACCAGGGATAGAGGCCATCCCTCTCTTTAGCCCTGACCATCCGTGTTTTCATCGCCCTGACCCTGTTGCTTTCCCTTTTGCTGCTCATGATAGCTATAACCCTAATCAACCACGCAACAGCAAAGGACAATGGACAAAACAAGGAAGCGTCCATCACCCTGACCATGAAAAATGGATTAAAAGCAAAGGACCGGAATTTGAAGCATTACAGCATAAATATGCTGACTTATTAGATCGCTTAGTAGAGGAACAAAAAAAGACCTCTAAAGAATATCCCTATCACTCAGGGAAGCAATGGGCCTCTAAGACGGGCCGAAACCCAATGCAGGAGCCTGCTTTATTACGCCCCATTGTTATCGGAGAAACTTCTCATTCTCAGGATCCCAATGTTATGGTACCCGCCATTTATCAAGAAGGTATTCAAAGAGGAGATGCACCGAGAAGTGGTGGGCATGGTCGTCTTCATATTGAGCACCGTCATGGCCAAGAACTACGCGATTTGGGCTATAAATCCCCTTTAGATATTGCTTATGATACGCTTCACGATAAGGGAAGACTTGATTTTTATCGTCCAGATCAAGAAACACGAAATGTCATCAGCATGCCCAAAGAAGGGATGGCACCATCAAATAAAGTACCGATGACCGTACTCTCATTTAACAACTCCCCAGAAGAAAAAGAATACACGCTAGAAAATACTTCTAAAGGAAATTATTATTCCATCCATACGATATACCCTCATAAATTAAGCAGCGTTTTGAGACTGATCCCTCATGGAAGCGCGTCATCCGCTATGCTTGATTTCCATTTCCCTCAAGACATATCAAAGAAGACTTCTTCGAAAGGAGAACCTCACTATGTATATCGTTTAAAAAATTCTGATGGAACCGTAACGTTTAAACCTCTGTCTGCCGCGGAAGCTGAAGAAAAAGTATTGACTGAGGCCGATCAAGCAAATTCCTTTCAGCCTGTTCTTTTGGAAAATAGGAAATTAATCAATTTCTTACAAAAAACAGGTCAAATCCAGGGTAATCCATACGAGACTTATCAGAATTATGCAGATCGTGAGCAACCTAAATACAGGGCATCCAATATCAAGAATGTGCAGAAATTCCTAAATGAAAATAAATTACATACTCTACAAAAGATTCAAGAATTCTTAGAAAATAACAATGTGGATGATCCCAAAGTGATCAAAAAATTCAAACAAAAATTCCACGAACAACAAGAACAACAAGAACAACAAGAACAACAAGAACAACAAGAACAACAAGAACAACAAGAACAACGTAAACCAAAGAAAGACTAGAAAAATATTTTTTCAGAGTCTTTCCTCATAAGAAACAGAATAGTTATTTCTTACAGGACAATTTTGTTCCATAATGTAGTCAATGCTATAAGGAGGATATCTATCATGTCCAATGATGATGTATATAAAATGGATTTTGAGAAAGAAATTGGTATCGATTTAGTAGAAAATTATACATATTTTCTGCACGATATTTTCGCTTCGCAAGAGAATCGACATAAGAGATTAGGTATTCACGGGAGAACTTATGGGACTCTTTTTCCACCTTGCCATCCTTGTTTCCAATTAATCACTCCCAATTATGACGATATTCCTGAACGTTTTATCAGAACTCTCGGCACTTATAAGCGTAGGCCCATTTGGAAGTTGGGGAGAGAAGCCGTCATTCGCCATTATAAATGGCGCAATATGTGGGAAAGAATTGTAAAAGAATCTACGGAGGATGGTGAATATGATCATGAAATCGTCATTATCAACGAACTTCCTCACCCTGGAGATAAGCGTGTCTTGGTTCCCGTCATCTATTTTAACTATCATTGAAAAATCAGATGGTTAGGGCAACCGAACTTCTTCTTCATAATCCGCAACTTGAGGAAAATTTATGACAATCCGTGTTGGAAGACCTTATTTCGGGCTCAATGATCTTCGCCATATTGACGAAACCCCCTTTACTCTTATCGAGCAGGGTGACCATTACGCGGTGGCCATGCTCTATAAAATAATTCCTATAAAGTTTACTACTTCGATTGGTACAACTATCGGCAGAATTAGTAGATACGCTACTGACCCTGTCACGCCTATCGCCCTACGTTCTCCTGATGATGACTGCTTTCGTGAACTTATGCCCGCACGGTGGAGCTATTCAGAAGACGAGATCCCTAAAAATCAATATGAGCATGTTGCAACATTGGGGCATTGGGGGCAGCGTTTGCAACTTAAATATGAAGAGCTCCTCAATCGTCTTGAAGAACAGCAAGCCCCTCTATGCAAGGATAATGCCGCGTTATTATTACGGCCTTTTGTCTTGGAAGAAGTGCCTCATCCTGGAAATAAATATAAATTTGTTCCTATCGTCGTCTATGGAAATGACTATAGCTTATTCGATCTTTTCTAATAAAATTTTCTCCAATAAAAAGGATGTTTATCATGTCCAATGACGATGTATATGCAATCGATTTTGAGAAAGAACCTGCTATAGATTTAGTAGAGTATCATACATATTTTCGGTATATTATCTTCTCTTCGCAGGAAGACCGATACAAATACCTAGCTGATCCTGGTAGTATTTATGGGGCTCTTTGTCCGCCTTGCCATCCGTGTTTCCATGTAACGACGCCCAATTATGACGATATTCCTGAACGCTTTATCAGAACCCTCGGGACCTATAAGCGTAGGCCCATTTGGAAGTTGGGGAAAGATGCCGTCATTCGCCATTATAAATGGCGCAAAATGTGGGAAAGAATTGTAAAAGAATCTACGGAGGATGGTGAATATGATCATGAAATCGTTATCATAAATGAACTCCCTCACCCCGGAGATAAACGTGTTTTGGTTCCCGTCATCTATTTTAACTATCATTAAAAAATCAAATAGTTAGGGCGACCGAGCTTCTCCTTTATAATCCTCAATCTCAGGAAAATTTATGACAATCCATGTTGGAAGACCTTATTTCGGGCTCAATGATCTCCGCCATATTGATGAATCTCTCTTGGCAGCTTTCATAACAAACTGATTTTTTTCAAAAAACAGAAAAAACTTCTTGTGTGCCACATTAAGTGATGATATTTTATAAGATATAGATATTTATAGTGACTTTTGTCACATATAATAGTTTATTCCTGTAAAAAGTATTTTTAATGCCGAATTGTCCATAAATTTACTCTTGTTAAAGTCGTTGCCATTGGGCTTTCATTTCTCTTTGTGATGATTTCATAGTAAATTGTGAAGCAGTAATATTATTCTCCTCTTATGTTTTTACGCTCCCATTACGGATGATGAATGCTCGTTCTATAATATTCTATCCTTCTTTATCATGACTCTTCAGCATCACGCTATTATCACGTTTTTTAAAGCGATCGCTCTTCTTTCATGAAGGCTATCGCTTTTTTGTTTGGAATAACATCTTCTCATGTCACATCATTATCATAAAGCACGCGAGCGACCTCGCAATAAACGCCCTTTCTTAAAAGATCCCTCTATTTCATCCCGCAATCAACTTTCTGCAGGTATTGTTTATACAACAGAAGGACGTGTTTTGTTGCTTAAACGACATGATGGTTCCTGGGGGATTGTCGGAGGGAAAAATCACCCCAATGAAACATTATTCCAAACAGCGTTGCGTGAAGCACATGAAGAAGTCGGTCATGCTCATTTAGGAACCGTTTTGTGGTCTGTCGAAATTCCACTTTCACGAGAAAAAGGGCGCTTTTGTGCGTATGCTGTCAAGGTCCATACGCCCTTTATGCCACGCTTAAACCATGAGCATCGTGACTTTGGATGGTTTAAGGCAGATGCGCTTCCCTCCCCACTTTCTCCCGGTGTTGCCGATATTTTGGAACGTTTTACGGCGAATATGGGGACAATGTGTCGTAAAATTGCAGAAAGAAAATATACCAGCCCAGAACGATTTTATAACGTAACATTATTTGCGATGCGTATCAGTGGAACTGGATGGGCCTATCGTGGTGACAAGCGGCAAGAATACACCTACCGCAACCGGGATATATGGCTCACCCCAAGGGTCATGGAAGCGTGCCAGGGAATGCCTGTTACGCTCGATCATCCTCCTACCTCACCTGTTATTGATAGCCATTTTTATCGTCATCGGGTCGTAGGTTCAGTGGTTTATCCTTACATTAAAAATAAAGAGCTTTGGGCCATCGTCCGTATCCAGGATGACCATATGGCAGACGCACTCATGAAAGCATCGTGGTCTACCTCTCCTGGCGTGCTGACAGGGAAAAATAGCGTCAGCATGCCACTCGGTCATGGAACAAAGAGCCTTATCCTGGAGGATGAACCTTTCCATCCCGACCATCTCGCAATCGTCTCTGCTGGAGTTTGGGATAAATACGGCCCTCCTTCCGGCATTGATACATCACATTCATCTTAAATTTGGAGACACAGCCATTATGGCTTCTTTTACCCCCGACAATAACCGAGCTGCTTTAAACGCACTCACACAGCGTTATCAAGAAGGCCGTCGTACCGCCATCCGTCAAGATGCGGCAGATCAAGAGCAATTATTTGAAAAAGCTCTCGAAGAACTCAGTAAACTCAAAGGGTTGCTCGAAGGTGCACAAACAGATCATCGTTATGATTCTGATGACGAACCTGCTGATCATGGGGCTATCGCTCAAGAAATTGTTCGTATCGCGCGTGAAACAGATAAAAAAACTGAGCCGAAGCATGATGCGACGAAAGAACGACTTCCTTCAAGCTATATTCCTGGGGAACCTGCTCCTGAACAGACAACCGATACACAAGCGCCTTCTGAAAAGCCCAGCGACACAGATGGTCTTGCCGCTGCACTAGAGAAAATTTCTGCCCCACGGGGGAAAGACGACGCACAACCAGCATCTGCCAAGAAAACGCCTGATGCAGATGAGGAAGAGCAGGATAATTTCCCATATTATCTCTTCATGAACCAAGGGGATTCCCCCACCATGCCCGCCCATGATGCAACACTTCCCCAAGGTGTGCTGACGCAAGTTGTGAACACGATGCGCGAGAATGGCTGCTCTGATGAAGCGATCGCGCGTTGCATTACAGAATGCGGCGGTAATCCTGACGATTATGTTCATGATAGCGCAGAAAATCGTGATATTCGCCAGCGTTTGGATGACATGAACCGCCGTGATGAAGAACAGCGCCAAGAGTTAGAGCGTCTCTCACGCCGTACCCGTCCGCTGACGGATGATGAACATAATGAGGTCAGCAAGTCTGAAGCTGAAACGGACTCTGTTGCTCAGTCCCTTGGCCTCCAAACACCTCGCTATATTCCAGGCGAAAGCGTAAAAGGGTATCAGCGCCGTTGCGCCAAGCTTCTTCAATCACATTCCGCAGACTGGAAGAACACAGACCTCTCAAAACTTCCTCCGGAAGTGTTCGAGCTTGCATCCCGTCAAATCCATAAAGACGCTCAAGAAGCCGCCTCTCGCCCCATGCGTTACAAAGATAGTGACCCCATCCGCCCCGTCACACAACGCAGCCCAACCGGCCACACACGTACAGAATATCGCGGCTCTTTCCGAAGCGCTTTCGGCGCATTCATGTCTTAAAGGATTTCTTTCATGGTAAATACGCTCTCCATCAACCCGTATGCCACTACCCAGGCATCCGGGCTTTTTAGTAGTTCCACCACAGGTGCCATTCAGGGGCTTTCCTGGGCGGACCCGGCCACTCGTTACCGCCTCTCTATTGGTTATGTTGACCCAAGCGAAACCCTTCCCTTATGGGGCGGCATCGCTATTTCAGAACGTATCGGTCAACTTCCTGGCATGGGGGCGACGGTCAATGAAGGGCGCTCACCCAATAATGGTCGTATGGGTAATGCGCTTAAACGGGCGACATCCAATAGTGACATGACGGGATTTGCCGTCTTTGACCATGCCAATCATATGGTCATTACGCCATCAAGCCCCGTCCCTCAGTCTTTCCCAGGAATGTCTATCGGGTTTGTGCGCTTCGGTTCCGATACGCGTCTCCCCGTACAGGCAGACCCTGCCTTACTGAGCCAGGTGGGGAACCTGACATCTGGGTCCTACGGATGGGATTTTTCTCAGCAACGTCTCGTTGCGGGATCAAGCGCCAATACAATCCCTGTGCGTCTTCTTGATGTTTTCCAAACAGGTGGAAAGCTTGTCACGATTGACCAGGCAACAGGGGCCGCACGCTGGCAGAGAAGCGAAGATATTAAAGATTCTATTTTAGTTCTTATCCAATTCTAATTCCCTTTAAGGATATATAAATATGGCGCTTATTGCTCCTACCAGAATGACGGTTAATCCGTCATATACTGATCCCCGCTTCCTCATTAATTATGCCCTGCGTTCTGGCTTTATGCACCTCTTCCCACGTCAGGAATTGGATGTTCGCCTTACTGAGCGTGACCAAGCCGTTTATGTTCCAGTATTGGACCTTCGCACCATCGCGCAGGCAGCGCAGAGCGGTTATAATGAGCTCCCTTCTGTCAGCCTAAGCCTCGACTATATCACCACGCCTACCTATGAGCAGAAAATTCGTGTCGTTTATTCGCGCGAAGACCTCAATGCTGCAGCCAATTGGAATATGTCACTGACAGATGCCTATTCCAACGCCATGCGACAGGGACATTTCCAGCTTTTACGTGATGCCGCTCTCTTTGGGTTTAACCCACAAAATGGAGAAGGTTTACTCAATAGCAGCAGTGGCACCGTGCGTGAACTTCTCCCCGCTGATAGCAACGGGAAAAGCACGGTTGATGATTACGATGCTGGGCAGCTTTTCCAATCCATCAACCGTATCATTACCGGCCAGCTCAACCGGTGTAACTTGTTGGGTATCACAGGGCGTTATAATGATGGCGGCCCTGCGGTTAAGGTCACCTGTCTTGCGCCCCAGCGCGTCTTAGGGACTTTGGTCAGCAAGATTGTGGAACTCACCAGTTACCAGCGCGTTGGTTCTGGTTCTGCCTCCATTGTACAAGCGGTGATTGATGTCATGAAAGCAGCGAATGTGGAGGTCATTTTCGCCGCTGATGATGAACTCCGTGGTCGTGGAACAAATGGCACAGACGTCATGCTCTTTACCATTCCAGAGCTGCCCAATATGGCCGCACAAGGTAAGATTGATACCAACGTCTTTGCAGATGAATTTGGCCAAGCCAATTTAAGCTGCAATGGTTTATTTGCAGATCGTTCTATTCCAACAGAAATTACAGGCCCTGTGGGGGCTGAAGCAACGGATGTTGTGACATTTATGCGCTCCACCAGCGGCTGGGCATTACGCGGAGAGGCAACCACGATCCTTTCTGTCGGTGTGTCAGAGGCTAATGAATTCTCTGCCGCAGGACCACAAAGCACCACCGCATCATCTACGGCAGGTAACTAAACGGCCGATCGCTCATCTGTCATCAAAAAGAGAGTGGGGAACTTCCCTGCTCTCTTTTTAAAAGGATCATTTCTTCATGCAGCTTTTTGTCGGTAATCCAACCCATCAAACGCATATTTTCACCTTCCGTCGCCCTGGTGATCGTGCTGATCAACCCAGCCGCCTGACTATTCGCCCCGGTGCACAGGTGGTCATTCGTGATCTAGACCCAGAAGACGCCCGTGATATTGTCGATCAACACGCTATTTTTGGGTTTTGCCGTGCCTCTGAAGCACGTCATCGCCCACATTATCGGGGTTTAGTCTATAACGAAGATAAAGCTGTTAATTTCAAAGAACTCGCCTCTGGACTAGAAGATAATTACGATAAGCTCACGGAAGAAGGACGCGTTAATCGTCGCCGGACAGCGGAAACGATTACGGGCCAAACAATGGCTCAAGCAAGACGTGGGAAAAAAGAAAACCGTACAAAGTCCATGCAAGTAAAGATTTCAGCACATGATGATAGCGGTAAAAATACCAGTGCCTTCTCGCAGGAAACCTACGAAGCAGCAGAGGGTTAAACCATGTCAGACACCCCCCCAACCATAGAGGGGTTTGAAAGTTTTGTACGCACGGTCATGCAAGTGCCAATGTCTGCCATGCCAACGCATGATGAACTCGCATTTGCCTTTGATTTAGCGAAAGATCTCGCTTTGCCTGATATTCAATGCATTTCTTTACGCGTTTACAAAGCAGCACTTTACAATCTAGCAGCGTCCAACCTTATTCAATTTTCTCAAGATCAACCTCAATCGGCCACACCGCGATTTTGGAAAAATTTACGCCTTTCATTGGGAATGAATAGCTTTACACCTGGCTTAATCGCCTCAAGCTCAGATGGTGGCACCTCGCAGAGCTGGTCTATCCCTAATACCCTCAAAGATCTCAGCTTGGCCGACCTTCAAACTCTTAAAAACCCCTATGGCCAATTCTACCTTTCCCTTGCTCAGCAATTTGGGAGTATCTGGACGATGGTCTAAGGCCCTTGGAGCCTTCCATGCCTTCTTTAGATGAAATTTCAAACACACATGGCACCCCACTCTCAGCCGCATTAAAAGCTGGTTTGAGTGATATTTCCTATAATCAACGTGTTTCGTTTAAACAATTTCGGCGCGTTATCCTCCCCAGCGATGGGTTTGTCTTCTGGGTCGCGTGTTCCCCAGCAATTGATGTGTATGGCAGTCTTCATATCCGTCATCAGGCCACACAAGAAGAATGGCAATCTTTCGATAAAGGAACGGTCACACTCACAACACGCGATGATGTTCGACCTTTTTATAATAAAGAACATGAAGTTGATCATCTCTGGATTGGATCATACGACACCATCAAATTTTCACTCAGCACTCAAGAAACCCATTACGCACAAGCTGAATTACAACATTATGACGGCACCATCCTTCCCCCTGTTCTTGTTCATCAACTGATCGAAACAGAAGCAGAATTGGATGGACGATCCCCCATTGTCAGCAATTCATTACCGTTCTTCTTAGCAATGAAGCACGACACAAACCCAGCTTTGGCCTGGTGTGCCTGGCCTCAGAATATCCCCGTATTCCCAAGCTTTAGTGTGCCTAATAACCAGCCTCCGCCTTATGTAAGTGTGCATAATGATGAAGACAGCCTTCAAGCCACACATATGGGCGCGGTAGATATAACTGGCACATCAACAGATACGTTGGTGCAAGAGCGTGTAAGGCTACATTTTGTAGGCCTTAACCATCAAGACGCATCAACAATTCTCACCTTCATCCCGCGCTGGGCCTTGCTCAATTGGGGAAAGATGGGGGTGCTTAACACTCCTGTGCTACGCGATGACAAACAGCCACTTGCCGATCTCAATACCCTCGCCTCCCTCAAACGGGCGGATATAGACGTGATGTATAGCCAGCACGCGGCGCGTTCTGTGGCGTTTCAGACCATTCAAAGCGCGAAACTCACCCTTCAGAGCGCGGTTAAGAACCCCAAGCTCCAAACCATTTCCCACGCTCACGTAGCTTTAAGGACCTCCCTCTAATGCCCCAAATTGTCACGATTAATGAAAGCGTCACCCGTGGCGCAATGCCGAACCTATTACAACAAAAAGCGTGCCTGATCAGCTTAGGCGCAACCTCAATTCCGGTTGGTCAAGCCGCGGAAGTGACCTCTCTCTCGGATGTCATGGCCCTGCTCTCGCCTCTCGCTACCGTCAATATCAAAGGCGGCTCTGAGAATGGGCAGCCTATCGCCCACGGCACGATAGACCCGACGGATGGCACGCCAGAAGTTGACGATATGATCCGCTCAACCAGCGGGAACAAGGCCGCGATGGCCGAACTTCAGGCCATGGCGCAATCCTGGTTTGCCAATACGCGAGCAGGGTTCTGGATATTAGAACTTGGCCCCATCAGCACAACAGCTATTGAAGCCCCATTAAGCGCGTTTATCGCCACGTATCCGCAAAGTTTCTACGCCTATGTGCTGCCACGCGGGGCCACACATGACGCCAATCTTCCCGCTTTTTTCGCCAATCAGTCCAATAGTGACGCGCGGGGTTATTTCTTCCTCTGTGGCGATGCGGACAGTTACAAACTCCTGCTCGTCAATGGCCAAGGTCAGAAATCCGTTTTCTATGGGGCGGAATATGTCGGCTCGGCTGTCACCAACGGGACCAGTGCCGCAACACTTACACAAGAGCATCTCGCTTCTGCGGTTGCCGCCCAATTTTGCAGCGCCCGCCCGAGTGGCCTCAACCGCCTCGCCCCGATGAATTTCCGTCAATTGGTCGGGATTACACCCTGGCCCGAGGCCGGGCATAGCACCGTCTTTGCTGAGATGAAGCGTAATAATGTCGGCTTCGCAGGCACAGCGTCCGAAGGCGGTATTGCCGGGTCTATCCTCTTCTGGGGAACCCTCCTCAATGGCGATACGCTCACCGGATGGTATGGCGCGGATTGGTGCTCGATCACCTTAGAGCGTCAACTCGCTAATGTTCTGATCGAAGGCAGCCAGCCCGGCCAACGCCCCCTCATTTACAATCAAGAAGGCATTAGCCGCCTCACCGCCCGCGCTCAGCAAACGCTCGACGGGGCCGTCATTAGCGGGTGCATTCTCGCCCAATATACGCTCACCGCTACTGATTTCGGTACCTATATCGCCGCGAACCCCTCCGATTACACGACCGGCACGTATAACGGGCTGGCCGCAACGATTGTACCTATTCGCGGCTTTACGAGCCTGACCTTTAACCTTGCGATTGATTTTAGTGGCCAGAGCGTCACCACCGCCGCGACGGTCACAGGAGCCTAACCCTCATGAGTGCTAATCCCGCCACCCCACAAGGGATGCTTAACCGCCTTCGTGGCTCGATTGTCTTCCCAGACCATTCCTCTCTCAACATCACATCAGATTTCCTCGCGCAGGAGGGTATTTCGGTCGCGCCAGAAGGGAACGTTACCGATATGATTGAGACCCTCACCGGACGCGTGGGGAGCCCAGCAGCGAAACAGAATGTCAATGTCACCATCAATCTCAACCGCGCCCAAGCCTTAGCGAATGAGTTCTTTAAACAAATCAAAAAGAATACTTACATCGGCCAAATGCGGATCATCAGCGACAGCCCCGTGCAAGATGACCGCACTATCCTCAATTGCTTCATCATGACACAGCCAGAACAGGCCCTTAACGGCACACAAGCCCGGTGGAATATCGTGATTGCCGGCTATGAGATCGTCAATAGTGACATGTGGAGCCTATCATAAGATGAGTGACATCCGTATTAACGCGCAGCTTAATCTTGTTCTTCCCATTGGTGAGGACACTATCGTGCATAGCGCGCCACTCTCACGCGATGTATTTGATTTGAATTGGCGGCTTTTTGCGAAAACTTGGTCGCTGCTTGAAGGCGATGAAATTGGCGTAACGGCCGCCCCAGCCGTGGCTGCAAAGGCGCTCAAGCAAGCAGACCAAGAGAGCGGTGACCAAGAAGCGTCTAAAGCGAGCGCCCTCTTTGCTGAGATTAAACGCACGGCCAATTTTATTCGCCCTTCACAAGAAGGCTATATCCCCGTTCCTCTCGCCTCCGCCATCAATAAAGGCTGGATTGATGAGGATGATCTCGACGAGGTTCTCAACGGCCTTGTTTTTTTTACGCTCGCCTCGCGGGTTCTGCCCAAACAACGAAAAAGCTTCATTTTTCGCTTTCTGCCTGTGTTGCGCGGTGCGGAAATGACCTCATTGAACGCTACGGAATTTGCCGGTTCTTTGCAGAAGTCAACAACAAACGCGCCTTCTGGCGAGACGGCGGCGGCATAATCGCTGATCTCTTCGACTGGATGGCCCACATAGCGCCTCTGGACTGGATTGACAGCCTACAGCGCTTTGAACGCCTCAAAAGCGAGAGAGAAAGGATTTTCGGAGATGCCTGAATCCATTTGGACGATTGGCGTTGAGGATGAGGAATTTCAAAATTACCTCAA